>NZ_DATAJZ010000025.1:0-296674 GCF_036261875.1 Sphingopyxis sp.
GGGGCAGGTGCGTCATGGCGCGCCTTTTCTGGATCGAAGCGTAAACCGAGGGTGCCCCTCCACCATGCTTCGCATGGTCCCCCTCCCCGTGCCGGGGAGGATATCTTGTCAGCAATCGGTCGAAACCCGCCGTTAGGCTTACGCCTCGCTCAGGTCGAGCAATTCGCGCGCATCCAACCCGATGCGGCGCATCTGCTGGGCGACGGGGGGCCAGATATTGGTCAGGAAGTCCTCGCGCATCAGGTCGCGCAGCCGGTCGGTCGCGCCCTCGGCGACGAACATGCCGACCCCGCGTTTCACCGTGACCAGCGCCTCGTCCTGAAAGGTCTGATAGGCCTTGGCGACCGTCAGCGGATTGGCGCCTTCTTCGGCGGCAAGCGACCGCACCGAGGGTAGCATGTCGCCGTCGCGGTAGGTGCCGTCGAGAATCGCGTTGGCGATGGTGTCGCGCAGGCGTTGATACACGGGTTTGGATTGATCGAGCATGGCGCTTTAATGCCATAAGACAGCAGCACAGTCAAATCAGGATATTAGGTAACAGAGGCCTCGTTTGATATTATATGTCCCAGGTGCTCACGACATCGTCATATTCCGGGCGCGGCCGTTCGGAGAGATCGGCGCCCGCCGTGCCGAGGAAGAAATAGCCGACGATTGTGTCTCCCGCGCGCGCGCCGAAGGCCCGGACGACCGCGGGGCTGTAGGCCGCCCAGCCGGTCAGCCAGCTTCCCACGAAACCATGCGCGTGCGCGGCGTGGAGCAGGTTCATGCCGACCGCGCCCGCCGACATCTGCTGCTCCCACAGCGGGATCTTGCTGTCCGCGACGGGGGTCGAGAGCAACACGAGCAGCGTGGGCGCCTGATGCGCGAACTGGTCGAGCGCCGACAGGTCCATGCCCGCGGCGCCGGGATTCTCATCGACCCACGCCCGCTTGAGCAATTGGGCGAATGCATCGCGTTGGTCGTCGGCGACCGTCACGATCCGCCACGGCGCGAGCTTGCCGTGATCGGGGGTGCGCAGCGCCAGCGCGATGATGGCGCGCAGCGTCGCGGCGTCGGGGCCGGGCGCGACCATGTCGCGCGCCTTGCCCGAGCGGCGAGTGGCGAGATGCGAACGGAGCGAGGAGATGTCGTTGAACATGGGGCGTCCTTTGGGCGTCTTTCCGTTGCGACGCAAGTGTTGCGAACGGTTCGCAATAAATTCGCGGCGGCCGACATGGTTTCACGCGCAATTAGATTCTTCCCTTGCGCAATTTTCGCGCTAGGTTGCCCGATATGCGCGGCGAAAAAGCCGCAGACACGACAATCGGGGTAAGGGACGCAATCGCATGAAAGACATGGCCTTGTGGAATGAAGGGGACTGGATCGCGGTCATCGCGCTCGTCCTCCTCGCGGTATTCCTCAGCATCGGCGCGCTGATCGCCGGGAGCAAGAAACCCGAATTCGCGGGTCATCCCAAGGGCCTCTACATGCTCTTCTTCGCCGAGATGTGGGAGCGTTTCTCCTATTACGGCATGCGGGCGCTGCTGATCTTCTATCTGACGCAGCACTGGCTGTTTTCGGATTCCAAATCGAACCTGATCTATGGCGCCTATACCGCGCTCGTCTATATCACCCCGGTGCTCGGCGGCTATCTCGCCGACCGTTATCTGGGGCAGCGCAAGGCGGTGCTGTTCGGCGGCGTGCTGCTCGCGCTCGGCCATTTGTTCATGGCGTTCGAGGGCGATCACGGGATCACCGACGCCGCGACCAAGCAGGCCGACGGCGCGATCAACATCTTCTGGCTCGCGCTGGCGCTGATCATCGTCGGCTCGGGCTTCCTCAAGGCCAATATTTCGGTGATGGTCGGCCAGCTCTATCGCCTGACCGACCTGCGCCGCGACGCCGCCTACACCATCTTCTACATGGGGATTAACGTCGGCGCCGCGCTCGGCACGATCCTCGTCGGTTATCTCGGGCAGAAGATCGGCTGGTCCTATGGTTTCGGCCTTGCCGGCATCGGCATGGTCGCGGGGCTGATCGTCTTCGTGCTCGGCAAGAAGGTGCTGCTCGGCGCCGGCGAAGCCCCCGCGCCGCTCGCGCGGCAGAAGGAATTCGCGATCTACGGCGTCGGCCTCGCCGCGGTCGCGGTGATGTGGGCGCTCGTCCAATATCAGGACGTCATCCAGACGCTTCTGATCGTCTCGGGTGTCGCGCTGCTCGGCTATGTCCTCTACGAAAGCTTCAAGCTCGACAAGGAACCGCGCGAGCGCATGTTCGCGATCCTCTTCCTGATCGCGCTCAATCCGCTCTTCTGGGGACTGTTCGAGCAGGCGGGCGGCAGTTTCAACCTCTATACCGACCGCTATGTCGACAAGGGCGGCGTGCCCGCGTCGGTGTTCCAGTCGATCAATCCCATCTACATCATCCTGTTTGCGCCGATGTTCGCCGCATTGTGGCAATGGCTCGGCAAGCGTGGGCTCGAGCCGTCGGCGCCCGCGAAATTCGCGCTGGCGCTGGCGCAGGTCGGCGCGGGCTTTCTCGTCTTCGTCTGGGGCGCGAACAGCGTCGGACCCGAGGTGGCGACGCCGGTGCTCTTCGTCTTTCTGCTTTATATGCTCCACACGACCGGCGAGCTTTGCCTGTCGCCCGTCGGGCTCAGCGCGATGAACCGGCTGGCGCCGAGCTTCCTCGCCTCGCTGATCATGGGCGCGTGGTTCTACATGACCGCGGTCGGCAATTTCGTCGCGGGCAAGATCGGCGAAGCGACCGGCGGCGAAAGCGGCAACATGACCAAGGAGGCGACGCTCGCCATCTATCAGGAGATCGGCCTGATCACGATCGGCGTCAGCATCGTCGTGCTGGCGCTGTCGCCGATCGTGAAGAAATGGATGCACCTCGACACGCTGCGCGACCGCGACGATGCGGTGGCGGGCGAGAGCGAGCTTGGCGAAGCGCAGGCCGCGGGTGTCCATCCCGAACCCAAGGGGGCGTGAAGATGATGAAGGGCGTGAAGGGCGGCCTGCTCGCCGCGGTATCGCTGGCGCTCGTCGGCTGCGCGGCGACGGGCACTGAAGCGAAATCGGCGAGCGACAAGCCCGCCGCGACGGCGTCGGCCGACCGGCCGGCGCGGTTCGACAAGAACCCCTATCCCTCGACCTACAAGCCCTATCCCTCGCGGCTGACGGTGGTGAAGAACGTCACCATCTTCGACGGCGAGGGCGGGCGGATCGACCATGGCTCGATCGTCCTGTCGAGCGGCAAGGTCCTGTCGCTCGGCGGCCCCGACATGGACTTGCCGACCGACGCCGACGTCTATGACGGCACGGGCAAATATCTGACCCCCGGCGTGATCGACATCCACAGCCACCTCGGCGACTATCCGAGCCCGAGTGTCGAGGGCCTTTCGGACGGAAATGAAGCGACCGGGCCGGTGACCGCCGAAGTCTGGGCCGAGCATAGCGTCTGGCCGCAGGACCCCGGCTTTACCCGCGCGCTCGCCAACGGAGGCATCACCACGCTCGAAATCCTGCCGGGCAGCGCGAACCTGATGGGCGGCCGCTCGGTGGTGCTCAAGAATGTGCCCGCACGCACGGTGCAGGGGATGAAATTCCCCGGCGCGCCCTATGGCCTCAAGATGGCGTGCGGCGAGAATCCGAAGCGCGTCTATGGCAACAAGGGCCGGATGCCCTCGACCCGCATGGGCAATATGGCGGTCGACCGCCAGACCTGGGCGAAAGCGGTCGCCTACAAGAAGAAGCTCGACGAGGGGAAAGCCGTCGACCGCGACCTAGCGATGGAAACGCTCGCGGGCGTGCTGTCGGGCGAAATTCTGATCCAGAACCATTGCTACCGCGCCGACGAAATGGCGCAGGTCATCGATATGAGCCACGAGTTCGGCTACAAGGTTTCGGCCTTCCACCACGCGGTCGAGGCCTATAAGATCGCGGACCTGCTCAAGAAGGAAGACATCTGCGCCGCGATGTGGGCCGACTGGTGGGGCTTCAAGATGGAAGCCTATGATTCGGTGCCCGAAAATATCGCACTTGTGTACAAGGAAGGCGCCTGCACGATCGTCCATTCGGACGACGCGAACCAGATTCAGCGGCTCAATCAGGAAGCCGCCAAGGCGCTCGCCGCCGGGCGCCGCATGGGGATGCAGATCAGCGACGAACAGGCCTGGACCTGGCTCGGCATCAACCCAGCAAAAGCGATCGGACTGGCCGACAAGATCGGCAGCTTGAAGCCCGGCAAGATGGCCGACGTCGTGCTGTGGAACGGCAATCCGTTCAGCGTTTATACGCGGCCGGAGAAGGTCTGGATTGATGGCGCGCTGATGTTCGACGCGAATGATCCGAAACGGCGGCCCGTGACCGACTTCGAACTGGGGCAGCCGGGCGAAGGGGATGTGAAATGATCCGCACGCTTCTTCTTTCCGCCGCCGCGCTGATCGCGCTTCCCGCCGCCGCGCAGGACGTCGCCATCACCAATGCGAAGCTCGTCATCGGTGACGGCAGCGCGCCGATCGAGGGCGGCACCGTCGTCGTGCGCGGCGGCAAGGTCATTGCCGCCGGGCGCGGCGTCGCGGTGCCCGCGGGCGTCGAAAGCGTCGATGCTGAGGGCCGTTACGTCACCCCCGGCATCGTCGCGGCATTCAGCCGTGTCGGGCTCGTCGAGGTCGATTCGGTGGCGGGCAGCAACGACCGTTCGGCAAGCCGGTCGCGCTTTTCGGCGGGGCTCGACATCGCGCCCGCGCTCAACCCGATGGGTTCGCCGGTCGCGGTCAATCGTGCGGCGGGCGTCACCCGCGCGATCGTCGCACCGGGATCGAGCAGCAATTTGTTCGCCGGGCAGGGCGCGGTCGTCGACCTTGCCGACGACATGGACATGGTGACGAAACCGCGCGCGCTGCAGTTCGTCGCCTTTGGCGAGGATGGGTCGGCGAAAGCGGGCGGTAGCCGCGCCGCGACCTTCCTGCTGTTCCGCGAGCAGTTGCTCGCGGCGCGCAGCTATGCCCGCAACCCCGCGACGCTTGCCGAATGGGGCAATGACGCGATGATCCAGCGCGCCGATGCCGAGGCGCTGGTGCGCGTCATCAACGGCACGACGCCGCTGTTCGTGCGCGTCGACCGCGCTGCCGACATATTGAACGTGCTGAAGCTGAAGGGGGATTTTCCGGCGCTCAAGCTCGTCCTCGTCGGCGCGACCGAAGGCTGGCTCGTCGCGCGCGAGATTGCGGCGGCGAAGGTGCCGGCGATCGTCTCGCCGCTCAGCGACCTGCCCGACAGTTTCGAGCGGCTGGGCGCGACCCAGTCGAATGCTGGGCGGCTGGAGGCGGCCGGGGTCGATGTCTCGGTCGGCGTGTTCGACGACGACGACGCGCACAAGATGGGCTATACCACCCAATATGCGGGCAACCTCGTCGGTCTGACCAAGCTGCCGGGCGCGAGCGGGCTGACGTGGGATCAGGCCTTCGCCGCGATCACCAGCGCCCCGGCGCGCGCGGCCCAGATGGAGGGCAGCATCGGCTCGCTGAAACCGGGGCGCGTCGGCGACGTCGTGATCTGGGACCATGATCCGCTCGAACTGGGCAGCCGCCCGGTCCAGATCTGGATCGACGGCAAGCGCCAGTCGCTGACCACGCGCCAGGACCGCCTGCGCGACCGCTATCTGACGCCCGAGGAAGGCGCGCTGCCGAAAGCGTATGATCGGTGATTATAGGTGATGGCAGCGTTTGTTTTCCCATTTCGTCATTCCGGCGAAGGCCGGAATCTCGACCTAGCGATATTACGCTCGGGTGAGATCCCGGCCTTCGCCGGGATGACAAAGAAATGGAGGGCGGCGCTGGGAGGAGAGGACTCCGATGCAACCCATGTCGCTTCTTGTCGTCACCGGCGCGCTGTTCGTCGGCACGCACTTCGCCCTGTCGCATCCGCTGCGTGACGGACTTTCGCGGGGACTTGGCGAACGCGGGTTCCTGATCGTCTATTCGGTCGTGGCGATCGCGACCTTCGTCCTGATGGTGCAGGCGTTTCGCGGCCTGCCGCCCGAGCCGCCGCTCTGGACCGTCGGCGATCCCCTGTGGGCGGTCGCTTCGCTGCTCGTGCTGTTTGCCAGCATCCTGTTCATGGGGTCGCTGATTGGCAATCCCGCTTTGCCCGCGCCGGGCGCGGCGGCGAGCGCGCAGGGCGCGCCGCGCGGGGTCTTCGCGATCACCCGCCACCCGATGATGTGGGGCTTCGCGCTCTGGGCGCTCGCGCATGGGCTGGTGATGCCGACGCCGGGGCAGATTATATTGTCGGCGATCATCGCCTTCCTCGCGCTCGTCGGATCGGCGGGACAGGACGCGAAGAAGGCGCGGCTGATGGGCGATGCGTGGCGGCACTGGGCCGCGCGGACGAGCTTCATCCCTTTCGCGCGGCAGGTCGCGGGCACCACCCCATGGGGCGACACGATCCCGCGCGGACACGCCTTGCTCGGCGGAATAGTGCTGTGGCTCGCCGCGACCTGGGCGCATGGCGCGCTCGGCTATATGGTCGCGGGGATCTGGCGCTGGGTGGGATAGAGCCCGATGAATCACGAGGAAAAAGTCGCTGATCTGTCGCTGCGCCTGCTCGGCCGCGCTTACGATCAACTCGACGGGGGCGAGCAGCGCGTCATTCTTGCGATCGCCGAACGCGCGCCGACGAGCCGCAGTCCGGACGGCAGCGATGACGACGCCGATCCGTCGCAGACGAGCTTCGGCGAACGGCTGGCCGACCGCGTTGCGGCGATTGGCGGATCGTGGGGGTTCATCATCGGCTTTGCAATCGTGCTGTTCGCGTGGATGCTGATCAATTCGAAAGCGCTTGAGGGTTTGGGGCTCAGCTTCGACCCGTTTCCCTTCATCTTCCTCAATCTGATGCTGTCGATGCTGGCGGCGATCCAGGCGCCGGTGATCATGATGAGCCAGAATCGGCAGGCGGCGAAGGACCGGCTGACCGAGAAACTGGACTATGAGATCAACCTGCGCGCCGAGCTGGAGATCATGAGGCTGCACGAAAAGCTTGATCAGATGCGGTTTCACGAGCTTCGGGATAAGGTTGAGGAACTATGCGAGCGGTTGGACCGGAGGGGGTAGGGCGGCGGCTTTGGGGTGGGGAGCAGCTCCTTCCTAACTCTCGTCATCCCGGACTTGATCCGGGATCCATTCATCCGGCGCTGAGAGAATGGATCCCGGATCAAGTCCGGGATGACGATGCAAGATAGGTCCGCTTCCGATCGAAACCCGGAAACCCTACAGCCGCACCATCCGCATTCCCATCTCACCATAGCGCGGACCGCTCGTCCCGCCCACCGGCGCGGCGGCTTCGATCGCGGCGAGGTCGTCGGCGGTCAGGGTGACGTCGGCCGCTCCGACGCTGTCCTCCATCGTCGCGCGGCGCTTGGTGCCGGGGATCGGCACGATGTCGTCCCCCTGCGCGAGCAACCAGGCGAGCGCGACCTGCGCGTTCGACACGCCATGCTTCGCCGCGACCCCGGCGATCGCATCGACGATCGCGAGGTTGGCGGGAAAATTCTCTTCAGAATAGCGCGGGTCGTTGCGGCGCCAATCGTTCTCGGGCAGCTCGTCGCGGCTGCGCACGGCGCCCGCGAGGAAGCCGCGGCCGAGCGGCGAATAGGGGACGAAACCGATGCCATATTCGCGGCAGACGGGCAGGATTTCGGCCTCGACGTCGCGCTCCCAGATCGAATATTCGCTCTGCAAGGCGGTGATCGGCGCCGCCTTGGCGGCGCGCCGCAGCGTTTCGGGGCCGGCTTCGGACAGCGCGATGTGGCGGACCTTGCCTTCCTTGACGAGATCCATCATCGCGCCGACCGTATCCTCGATCGGCACCGAGGGGTCGACGCGATGCTGATAAAAGAGGTCGATCGTGTCGATGCCGAGCCGCCGGAGCGAACCCTCGCAGGCGCGGCGCGCATTTTCGGGCGAGCCATCGACGCCGACGATCTGCTTGCCGTCGAATTTGAAGCCGAATTTGGTGGCGATCACCAGCCCCTCGCGCTTGCCGCGGATCGCCTCGCCGAGCAATTCCTCGTTGCTGAACGGGCCGTAGATTTCGGCGGTGTCGAAGAAAGTGACGCCAAGGTCGATCGCGCGGTGGATCGTCCGCGTCGCCTCGTCCATGTCGGCGGCCTCGCCATAGAGGATATTGCCGCCCTTGATCATCGGCATGCAGCCGATGCCGATCGCGGAGACTTCGAGACCCTGGCCGAGCTTGCGATATTTCATGGCGTTTCTCCTGTGCTGTCGCTGCCGACTCCATCGGCGGCGAATTTGGTGGCGGCGACATCGGCGATAACATTGCCGATGGTCCGGAAGATGTCGGGAAAGGTCTCGACCGCGACGAGCAGCCCCAACGGCGCGACGGGCACACCCATGGCGATCGCGATCGGCGCGATCGAGGTGACGAAGCTGATCGACCCGGGCAGGCTGACCGAAGAGAGCGCCGCCGCCAGCGCGACCGCAAGGCCGACCGCCATCGCCCACGGCGACAGCGAAATGCCGAACAACCACGCGACATAGACGACCACCGCGAGGTTCATCGCCGGGCTGGTGAAACGGAACAGCGCGACCGCGAGCGGCAGCACGACATCGGCCTTCTTGGGATCGACGCCCAGATCGGCGGTCGCGCGCAGCATCGCGGGCAGGCTGGCGAGCGAGCTTTGGGTGCTGAGCGCCACCGCGAAGGTCGGCACCATCGCGCGGAGGAAGCGCGGCAGGGGGATGCGCGCGGCGAGCACCGCGAGCAACAGGCCGAGCAGGATCGTCGCGGTGCCGATCGCCGAGAGCATCAGCACATAATGGAGCAGCCCGCCGAAGGCCGAGACCCCGGCCTTGACCGCGAGCGCATAGCCCAGGGCAAAGACGCCGATCGGCGCGAGCGCGAGAACCCAGCCGATGACGACGAGCATCGCGTCGCCGAGCGCCTTGAACAGGCCCGACAGGATGGCGCGCTCGGCGGTGCCGACGCGGGTAATCGCGAAAGCGAAGATGGTGGTGAAGACGATCAGCGGCAGGATCGCGGTTTCCGCCGCGGCGGCGATCGGATTGGTCGGGATGAGCGACAGCAGGAAGTCGGCGAAGCTCGGCGACGGCCCCGTGCCGGGGGTTCCGCCGAGCCCGTGGCGCAGCCCTTCGGCGGCGGCGGACGAAAGCGGAAAGAGCTTCAGGAGAAGCGGCAGCAGCAGCAGCGTCATCAGTCCCGCGAGAATATTGGCGCCGATGAAGGTGGCAACCGCGCGCCCCGCGAGCCGGCCCGCGCGCGCGGCGTCGGCGGTGGCGGTGATGCCGGTGACGAGCAGCGCGACGACGAGCGGGACGATCGTCATCTTGAGCGCGTTCAGCCACAGGATTCCGACCGGCTCGATGAAGGGCAGCGAGGCGGTGCCGGTGTCGGGAGACGCCATCTCGATCCCGATCCCGAGCAACATGCCGGCGACCAGCGCCGAAAGGATGATCCATGCCGATTTCAAGTTCAAATCCCCCAAAGGAAGAGAGCCCAGCTTGCCAAGCAAAAACGGGTGACCTAGGGCCTCCCTATATGCCGGGGTCGGCTCTTGTCCTGCGACCCGGATTAAGTAGCAGAGGTGCCATGCGCAAGTTTTTCGGAACCGACGGGATTCGCGGACTGACCAACCAGGTTCCGATGACCGCGGAGGTCGCGATGCGCGTCGGCATGGCGGCGGGCGCGCATTTCCTGCGCGGCACCCACAAGCACCGCGTCGTGATCGGCAAGGATACGCGATTGTCGGGCTATATGCTCGAAAATGCGCTGGTCGCGGGCTTCACCAGCGTCGGCATGGACGTGGTCCAGGTCGGGCCGATGCCGACCCCGGCGGTCGCGATGCTGACGCGATCGATGCGCGCCGACCTGGGCGTCATGATCTCGGCGAGCCACAATCCCTATGCCGACAACGGCATCAAATTATTCGGCCCCGACGGCTATAAATTGTCCGACGAGGACGAGACGCAGATCGAGCGGCGGCTGACGCAGGAACCGGCGCTCGCCCAGCCAGCGCATGTGGGCCGTGCGAAGCGCATCGAGGACGCGCGCGGCCGCTATATTCACGACGTGAAGCAGAGCCTGCCCGAATCGGTCCGGCTCGACGGCCTCAGGATCGTGCTCGATTGCGCCAACGGCGCCGCCTATAACAGCGCGCCGACGGTGTTCTGGGAGTTGGGGGCCGACGTCGTCGCGATCGGGGTCGAGCCCAATGGCGTCAACATCAACGACCGCTGCGGCTCGACCGCGCCCGGCCTGCTGCAGGAAACCGTGGTCGCGAGCGGTGCCGACATCGGCGTCGCGCTCGACGGCGACGCCGACCGGCTGATCGTCGTCGACGAAAAGGGCGCGATCGTCGACGGCGACCAGATCATGGGGCTGATCGGCGCGAGCTGGGCGCGGCAGGGGCTGCTGAAAGGCGGCGGGATCGTCGCGACGGTGATGTCGAACCTGGGGCTTGAACGCTTTCTGGAGGGCGAGGGGCTGCGGCTCGAACGCACCAAGGTCGGCGACCGCTATGTGCTTGAACGGATGAAGAGCGGCGGGTTCAACGTCGGCGGCGAGCAGTCGGGGCATATGATCCTGTCGGATCATGCGACGACCGGCGACGGCACGCTCGCGGCGCTGCAGGTGCTCGCCGAACTGGTGCGGTCGGAAAAGCCCGCAAGCGAGCTGCTGCACCAGTTCGATCCGGTGCCGCAGCTTTTGAAGAATGTCCGCTTCGCGGGCGGCAAGCCGCTCGAGAATGGCGACGTTCAGGCGGCGATCGCCGAGGGCGAAGCGGCACTGAACGGCCGCGGCCGCCTCGTCATCCGGGCGTCGGGGACCGAACCCGTGATCCGGGTGATGGCCGAAGGCGACGATGCCGGGCAGGTCGAACAAGTCGTCGACATGATCTGCGACGCGGTGCGGGTCGCGGCGGCGAATTGACTGCCCCTCTCGACACGAACGGATTGAAAGTTGAAGAGCAAGGCGTGATTATCCTCTCGTCACCCCGGACTTGATCCGGGGTCCCGCTCAGCGACGCCGGAAAGCGGGACCCCGGATCAAGTCCGGGGTGACGGAAGAGGGCAGGTTTCGGAAGCCGTACGGCCTCACCACCGATTTTGAAGGAAGTTTTGAAAATGCTTGAAATGCGACCCGATTGCGAACGCTGCGGCCGCGATCTGCCCGCCGATATCCACGGCGCGTTCATCTGCTCGTTCGAATGCACCTTCTGCGCGACCTGCGCCGACAAGCTCGACGAGCGCTGCCCCAATTGCGGCGGCGATCTGCTCGACCGGCCGCTGCGCGAAGGCGCGGCGCTCGCCAAATTCCCCGCTTCGACGGAGCGAAAGTTCAAGCGTTGACCGCACGCGTCCTGATTATCGCCGGCTCGGACAGCGGCGGCGGCGCGGGCATCCAGGCCGACATCAAGGCGGTGACGATGCTCGGCGGCCATGCGATGACCGCGATCACCGCGATCACCGCGCAGAATACGCTGGGCGTGCAGGGCGTCCATGCGATCCCGACCGAGATGGTGCTCGCGCAGATCGACAGCGTCGCATCGGACATCGGCGTCGATGCGGTGAAGATCGGCATGATCGGCAGCGCGGAGACGGCGGCGGCGGTCGCCGAGCGGCTGACGCGGCCCGATCTGGCCGAGGCAGCGGTGGTGTTCGACCCGGTGATGATCGCGACGAGCGGATCGGTGCTTGCCGATACGGCGACGATCGCGGCGTTTCGCGCGCTGCTGAATCGCGCGATGGTCGCGACCCCGAACCTGCCCGAACTCGAGGCGCTCGGCGGCGAGGAGGCGGTGCTCGCGCATGGTTGCTCGCTGCTGGTGAAGGGCGGCCATGCCGAGGGCGAGACGGTGATCGACCGCCTCTTCGAAACCGGCGAGGGCGAAGTCGCGCGCTGGGAGGCGCCGCGGATCGACACGCCGCACAGCCACGGCACCGGCTGCACGCTGGCGAGTGCGATCGCGACCGGGCTGGCGCAGGGTATGCCGCTGGAACCCGCGATCGCGCGCGCGCGCGATTTCGTGCGGCTGTCGCTGCTCGACGCGCCGGGGCTGGGGAGCGGCCATGGCCCGATGGGGCAGCAGGCGGTGCGCAACGACGGACTGTTCACCGGACCGGCGCTCAACCAGATCACGCTGCCCGCCACGGATTATGCGGCGTCGGTGGCGTTCTACAAGCAACTCGGCCTGACACAGATCGTCGATAGTCCGGGCGCTGAAGGCCTTGGGGGATACGCCCGCTTCGAGGCCGCGAACGGCGTCACCCTGTCGATCCACGTCGGCGACGGCGCGGCAGGCGGCGCGACGGCCTATCTGGAAAGCGGCGCGCTCGATGCCTGGGTCGCCTATCTCGCGCGGCGCGGCGTGCAGTTCGAGCAGATGCCGAAGGACGAGGAATGGGGCTGGCGCGAGGCGCGGCTGACTGACCCCGCCGGCAATCGCCTCTGCCTCTATCAGGCGGGCGAATATCGGAGGTATCCGCCGTGGCGGATTTGACCGGAAAAGGCCGCCAATTTGGCCGTTCGTGTCGAGCGAAGTCGAGACACCCATCGGGTCGGCGCTTCACTGATGGGCATCTCGACTTCGCTCGATGCGAACGGGATATTTTAAGTTGCATCGATGCCGCATCTCAAAGCGCCTCCTTGAAGTCGGGAGGAGGCCCATGCTGATCGTCGGCGTCGACGAAGCCGGGCGCGGGCCGCTCGCGGGGCCGGTCGTCGCGGCGGCGGTGCTGCTGTGCGAGGGCGGCATCGCCGGGCTCGACGACAGCAAGAAACTCACCGCGAAACGCCGCGGCGAGCTGGAGATTCTGATCAAGGCGCGCTGCCGCTGGGGCGTCGGCGAGGCGAGCGTTGCGGAGATCGACCGCATCAACATATTGCAGGCGACCTTCCTCGCGATGACACGCGCGGTCGAGGCGCTGGGCTTCGACCCGCACGAGGTGCTGGTCGACGGCAACCGCCTGCCCAAATGGCGCTACAGCGCGCGTGCGATCGTCGGCGGCGACGCGCTCCATCCGTGCATTTCGGCGGCGAGCATCATCGCCAAGGAGCATCGCGACCGCTTCATGGTCGCCGCGGCGCGCGACTATCCGGGCTTTGGCTGGGACCGGAATATGGGCTATGGCACGCCCGAACATATGGCGGCGCTGCGCAAGCATGGGCCGACGCCGCACCACCGCGCGAGCTTTGCGCCGGTCGCGCAGCTCATGCTGATCTGACGGACGGGAGAGGGCGATGCGCAGCGGATTCACGGCCGATGACGTTGCGACCCAGAGCGGACGGCGCTTCCTGATCACCGGTGCCAACGCCGGGATTGGTTTCGAGGCGGCGAAGCTGCTGGCGGCGCGCGGCGCGCATGTCGTGCTCGCCTGCCGCGACGCGGGCCGCGCCGAGGCCGCGATGGGCCGCATCCGCGCCGATACGCCCGCCGCCGACCTGTCGTTCCAGCCGCTCGACCTCGCCGATCTCGATCAGGTGAAGGAGGCGGCGGGGGCGGTGCTGGCGGGGCCGCGCATCGATGGGCTGATCAACAATGCCGGGGTGATGATCCCGCCGCGGACGCTGACCAAGCAGGGGTATGAACTGCAATTCGGGGTCAACCACCTCGGCACCTTTGCCTTCACCGGGCTGGTCCACGGCCATGTAGACGACCGCATCGTCGTCACCGCCAGCCTCGCGCACAAGGGCGGGACGATGGATTACAGCGACCTTGGCGCGCAGCGCAGCTATCATCACTGGCAGCGTTACCAGACGAGCAAGCTCGCGAACCTGCTCTTCATGTTCGAGCTCGACCGTCGGCTCAGCGCCGCGGGCCGCGCGACGCAGGCGATCGGCTGTCATCCGGGCGTCGCGCTGACCGAGCTCACGCGGCACCTGCCGTTCCCGCTGCGCGGCATGACGCCGCTCGCGACGCCCTTCTTCAACAGCGCGGCGCAGGGCGCCTGGCCGACCTTGCAGGCGGCGACCGGCGCGCATGTGCAGGGCGGCGACTATCTGGGGCCGCAGGGTCTGGGCGAGATATCGGGGCGTTCGGGCCCGGCGCGCGCCAGCGGCAAGGCGCGCGACCCGAAACCGGCGCGCGAGTTGTGGAACCGCTCGATCGACCTTACCGGCGTCGATCCGGGGCTGTGAAAGGGACGCGGGGGATGGCGCAGCATCTTATGGGCGAGGGGCCGCTGCACGATGCCGCCGGGCATCTGATCGACCCCGGCTATGCGACGCGCGAGGTGCGCCGCTACGACCGCGCCGCGATCGCCGCCGATCCGGCGCGGATCAAGGAATGGGATTATTATTGCGTGCTCGATGCCGATTTCGGGCTCGCGCTGACCGTCGCCGACAATGGCTATGTCGGCTTTCTCGGCGTGTCGTGGATGGATTTGCGGGGACGGAGCTTCGTCAATCACGGCGCGCTGGTCACCGAGCCGATGGGCGGCATGGCGCTGCCGCCGAGCGCCGATCGCGGTGATATCGTTCAGGCGCAGGACGGGCTCGAACTCGCTTTCCGGCACGAGCCCGGCGGACGGCGGCTGACCGTCCATGCACCGGGCTTCGACGAGGGCCGCGGGCTGTCGGGCGAGATATGGCTCGATCAGCCGGCGATGGACCGGATGGTGATCGCAACGCCCTTCGCCGACGATATGCAGGCCTTTTACTACAACCAGAAGATCAACTGCATGGCAGCGCAGGGGCGTGTAAAGGTCGGGTCAGAAGCGCGTGATTTCGTGCCGAAAACGGCCTTTGCGGTGCTCGACTGGGGGCGCGGCGTCTGGACCTATGACAATGTCTGGTATTGGGGATCGGCGTCGGGGCTGGTCGACGGACGCCCGTTCGGTTTCAACATCGGCTACGGTTTTGGCGACACCTCGGCGGCGAGCGAGAATATGCTGTTCGTCGACGGCCGCGCGCACAAGCTCGATCAGGTGATCTTCCACATGCCCGATGGCGCGCCCGACAGCGCTCCGTGGCGCTTCACGAGCAACGACGGCCGCTTCGAGATGGATTTCGCGCCCGCGGTCAACCGCTGGGCGAAGGTCGATGCCGGGATGGTCCAGACCGAGCAGGATCAGGTCTTCGGTTATTTCTCCGGCCGGGCGGTCCTCGACGACGGCACCGCACTGACGGTGCGGGGCCTGCCGGGTTTCGCCGAGAAGGTCGCGAACCGCTGGTAGCCATCGCTGCGCGAAATTTTTTCCGCGAGTGAGTCCCGATCGTCACACCACCAGTGGTTGAGTCCGCGAGTCGCAACAGACTCCATATGTCGTGGCAGACTCCTTTCGTTCTCCTTCCTTTAACCATTTGGACACGCGGAATCCCTAGAGTCCCGGGCTTGACGGCGGACTCCGCCGGACTCATCAAGGCCTTCTTTGCAATGGAAACAGGGGCAAGCGGCATGGGTGTGATGGAACGGGTCAAGGCCCCGGCGGCGAAGCAGCGGGCACCGAAGGCGGTCCCGGCCGACCTGCCGCTCGACAGCATCCTGCAGGGCGACTGCATTGCGATGATGCGTTCGCTGCCCGCGGCCTCGATCGACATGATCTTCGCCGATCCGCCCTATAATCTGCAACTCGGCGGCGACCTGCATCGCCCCGATGGCAGCCAGGTCGATGCGGTCGACGACGAATGGGACAAGTTCGACAGCCTCGCGACCTATGACCGCTTCACCCATGCCTGGCTGAAGGAAGCGAAACGCATCCTGAAGCCCGGCGGCAGCATCTGGGTTATCGGCAGCTATCACAACATCTTCCGCGTCGGTGCTGCCTTGCAGGATCAAGGCTATTGGATCCTCAACGACATCGTGTGGCGCAAGGCGAACCCGATGCCCAATTTCAAGGGCACGCGCTTCACCAACGCGCACGAGACTTTGATCTGGGCCTCGATGGGCGAAAAGGCGCGCTACACCTTCAACTATCGCGCGATGAAGACGCTCAATGACGAATTGCAGATGCGCAGCGACTGGCTGATTCCGATCTGCGGCGGGCAGGAGCGACTCAAGAAGGGCGGGCACAAGGTCCACCCGACGCAGAAGCCCGAGGCCTTGCTCTATCGCATCCTGCTCGCCTGCTCGAACCCCGGCGACGTGATCCTCGATCCCTTTTTCGGCACCGGCACGACGGGCGCGGTCGCCAAGCGCCTCGGCCGCCATTTCATCGGCATCGAGCGCGAGGATGACTATATCGCGGCGGCGAAAGAACGCATCGAGATGGCGCTGCCGCTCGACGAGAGCACGGTGAAGACGATGATGGCGCCGAAAGCCGCGACGCGCGTCGCCTTCGGCACGCTGGTCGAAGGCGGGATGATCGCGCCGGGATCGGTGCTCACCGACGCAAAACGCCGCTGGAAAGCGGTGGTGCGCGTCGACGGCTCGCTCGATTGCGCCGGGCAGGACGCGGGATCGATCCACAAGGTCGGCGCGGGCGTGCAGGGCGCGCCGAGCTGCAACGGCTGGACCTTCTGGCACATCGACGACGGCAAGCAATTGCGCGTGATCGACGCGGTGCGGCAGGACTGGCTGCTCGCGAACGAGGCGTAGCTACCATCGAAATCCGTTCGCCCTGAGCTTGTCGAAGGGCTGTCCTTCTCTTCAACGTCGCAAAGGAAGAACGGTGCTTCGACAAGCTCAGCACGAACGGATAGGGGGATGACGATGTTCGCCCCGCTAACCAAACCCGTCCTCGGCACGACGTGGGAAGACGCCCGCGTATACCTCCGCCCGGCCTGCTTCGTCGATCGGCCGCACGAACTCGACGATGCCTGCCTGCGCCTTACCGATACGATGGTCTGGTTCGCGGCGTGGCACGTCAGCCTGCGCGACGACGGCAATGTAAAATCGGCGATCGTCCCGGTGCCCGAACTCGACGCGTGGATCGCGGCGATGCCCGACCGGCTCGCCGAAGCTGCAACGGCGCAGCGCGCCGCGGTGGCGCGTCCGCGCGGCAATCTTCAGCTCGGCGAGCGCGTCGTGCGGCTTGGCGAGCCGCAGCTCATGGGCATTATCAACGCCACCCCCGACAGCTTCTCGGACGGCGGCAAGCATGTCGACACCGCGGCGGCGATCGACGCGGGTTTCGCCATGGCGTCGGCGGGCGCGGCGATCGTCGATGTCGGCGGCGAATCGACCCGCCCCGGCGCGCCGCTGGTATGGGAAGGCGACGAGATTCAACGCATCGAGGGCGTCGTTTCGGCGCTCGCCAAGGGCGGCGTCGCGGTGTCGATCGACACGCGCAAGGCCGCGGTGATGGAAGCGGCGCTTGCCGCGGGCGCGACGATCGTCAACGACATCTCGGCGCTGCGGTATGACGAGCGCGCGATGGAGGTCGTCGCCAGGGCTGGCTGCCCCGTCGTGCTGATGCACGCACCGTCGGCCAAGAGCGATCCGCACGAGGGCGGAACCTATGCGCACCCCGTTTTCGACGTCTATGACCTGCTCGCCGAGCGCGTCGCGGCGTGCAGGGCGGCGGGGATCGATCCCGCGAAAATCATCGTCGATCCGGGCATCGGCTTCGGCAAGGGGATCGGCGACAATCTGGCGCTGGTGAACGCGCTGGCGCTGTTCCATACGCTCGGTTGCCCGCTGCTGTTCGGTGCGAGCCGCAAGCGGATGATCGGTGCGCTCGACAATGAAGCCCCCGCCGACGCGCGGCTCGGGGGCAGCGTGGCGCTGCATTATCAGGCAGCGACGCAGGGCGCGCAGTTGTTGCGCGTGCACGACGTGGCGGAAAACCGGCAGGCGCTACGCGTGTGGCGCGGGCTTAGGGATGCGGCGCTGACGGCCTGATCTCTTCGCCGGGATGACGATAAGGGGGGCTCAAGCCGCCGTATCGATCCCCAGATCGCTCAGCTTGCGATAGAGCGTCGAGCGTCCGATTCCCAGCCGCCGCGCGACTTCGCTCATGCGGCCGCGGTAGTGGCCGATCGCGAGGCGGATGACGTCGGCCTCGATTTCTTCCAGCGGCCGCAAATTGCCGTCGGGCAGGTAAAGCGTGATGCCGATCGCTTCGCCGTTGATCGCGACATCGCCTTCGCCCCCCGGCGTGCCGCCGCCGAGCGCGGCCTCGATCGCCTTGAGATCGGCGCTGGTGAGGACGTCGGTCTTGCTCGACGTCGCGGCGCGGAACAGCACGTCCTGCAACTGGCGGACATTGCCCGGCCAGGCATAGGCGGCGAGCAGGCGCAGCGCGTCATCGGTGACACCGATCGGCCCCATGCCGGGCAATCCGCCGATGCGCGCGAGCAGGTGGCGCGCGAGCGGGCCGACGTCGCCGCGGCGCTCCGAGAGCGAGGGCAAAGTGAATTGCGCGGTCGACAGCGCGTAGAACAGATCCTCGCGGAAATGTCCCGCCTCGATCAGCTTGTCGAGCGGGCTCGCGCTCGTCGCGATGATGCGGACGTCGACGCTCTGACGGATGCTGCCGCCGATCATCTGGACCTCGCCGCTGTTCAAGAATTCGACGAGCTTTGCCTGCGTTTCCAGCGGAATGCATTCGACATGGTCGATGATGATGCTGCCGCCGTCGGCTTGCACCAGTCGCCCAACCTGACGGTCGAAGGCGCCGGGGAAGGCGCCGCGTTCGTGGCCGAACAGCCCCGATCCGATCAGCCCCGGTGACACCGCCGAGCAGTCGACCATGACGAGCTGGCCGCGGGCGCGGGGGGATGCGCTGTGGATTGCACGCGCGAAGACCTCCTTGCCGGTGCCGGGCTTGCCGTTGATCATCACCGGGACGCGCGCGCGTGCCGCCTTGGCGGCGATGGCGAGGGCGCTGCGAAAATTGGGGCTCGACCCGATGATCTCCTCGAACGCTAGCGGCGCACGCAGTTTCTCGGTGAGCGGGCGAAGCTCGCCCTGCGGGCCGTTCGGGGCGACGATGCGGTCGAGCGCGCCGAGCAGCCGGTCGGGGGCGATCGGCTTCTGCACGAAATCGCTCGCTCCCGCGCGCATCGACGCGACCGCGATCTCGACCCCGTTGCGCATCGTGATGACGATCAGCGGCAGCGCGGGGCGCCAGCGGCGCAGTTCGGCGACGAATTCGGCGATCGGCATCCCCGGCGTGCCCTGGTCGACGAGCACCGCGTCGAGCGCCATGCCTTCCTGGGTGCCGAGCTTGGCGAGCGCGGTGTCGGTATCGCCCGCGACGACGCTGCGCCAGCCGCCGCGCGAGACCAGGGCCGACAGAAAGCGCTGCTGAGCAGGCTCGCTATCGACGATCATCACCATTCGCGTGTCGCGCGCATTCGCCATCGTTCTGATTCTGCCCCCTTTTGGCGACATTTGCCATGCCGGATTCCGCGGTGGCGCCAAGATGTAGCCGTAAGGGGTAAAAGGGGCATTAAGGCCGTTCGGCTTTTGCCGCGCGCCGATTTGGACAAAGCGCCCTTGAGCATCGCGGGCGGCGTGGCTAAGACCGGCGCGATATTCCGATTCTGGGCGCGCGGGCGCGTGCCTTTCGGGCAGAAAGGCAAAGGGGACAGGTCATGGCAGAGCAGGAAATGAAGGCAGCGAACGAAACCTATGCGGGTTTCCTGAGCCTGTTCAAGGTCGGCGCAATCGCAAGCGCGATCGCGGCGGTCATCGTCGTCCTTCTGATCTCCTGACCGGCCCTCCGGCATGCGCATCGCCGTATTGAAGGAGCTCGCCCCCGGCGAGACCCGCGTCGCCGCGACTCCCGAAACCGTGAAGAAATTCATCGGGCTGGGCGCCGAACTCGCCGTCGAGACAGGGGCAGGGGAAACCGCTTCGATCGCCGACGCCGACTATGTCGCCGCAGGCGCAACGGTCGGCAGCCGCGCCGAGGTGCTGAAGGGCGCGAACATCATCCTTGGCGTGCAGGGCCCCGACCCTGCGGGGCTGAAGGGCTTTGCCGACGGCGCCTGGCTTGCCGCCGGGCTCAACCCGTTCGGGGAGCGCGCGCGGGTCGATGACTATGCCAAGCTCGGGATCGAGGCGCTGGCGATGGAATTCATGCCGCGCATCACCCGCGCGCAGTCGATGGACATCCTTTCCAGCCAGTCGAACCTTGCGGGCTACAAGGCGGTGCTGATGGCGGCGAACGCCTATGGCCGCGCCTTTCCGATGATGATGACCGCGGCGGGCACGGTCAGCGCCGCCAAGGCGTTCGTCATGGGGGTCGGCGTCGCGGGTCTGCAGGCGATCGCGACCGCGCGCCGCCTCGGCGCGCAGGTCAGCGCGACCGACGTGCGCGCGGCGACCAAGGAACAGATTCTCAGCCTCGGCGCCAAGCCGATCTTCGTCGAGACGGTCGCGGGGATCGAGGGCGAAGGCACGGGCGGCTATGCCACCGAAATGTCCGACGAATATAAGGCGGCGCAGGCCGATCTCGTGTCGTCGCATATCGCCAAGCAGGATATCGTCATCACCACCGCGCTGATCCCCGGGCGCCCCGCGCCGCGGCTGATCTCCGACGCGCAGCTTGCGACGATGCGCAGCGGCAGCGTGATCGTCGACATGGCGGCCGAAAGCGGCGGCAATGTCGAAGGATCGGTGTCGGGCGAGGCGAAGAAGATTCACGGCGTCACCGTGATCGGCGCCAAGAATATCGCCGCGCTGATGCCCGCCGACACGAGCGCGCTGTTCAGCCGCAACCTGTTCAACTTCCTCTCGGCCTTCTGGGACAAGGAAGCGGGCAAGCCCGTGCTCGACGAGGAAATCGGCAATGCGGTGCGCCTGACGCAGGGCGGCAAGGTCGTCAACGAACGGCTGCTCGCCTGACCGGCGGCTAGCGGGAGATACGCAATGGACTTCATTTCCATCTTTTCGATTTTTCTTCTGGCCTGCTTCGTCGGCTATTTCGTCGTCTGGTCGGTGACCCCGGCGCTGCACACGCCGCTGATGAGCGTCACCAACGCGATCTCGTCGGTGATCATCGTCGGCGCGCTGATCGCCAGCGCCGCCGCAGGTTCGGCCTCGTCGAAATGGCTGGGCCTCGCCGCGGTGGTGATGGCGAGCATCAACATCTTTGGCGGCTTCGCGGTCACCGAACGGATGCTGGCAATGTACAAGAAGAAGGAGCGCTGAGGCGCTGGTTCATTCGCCACCCCGGCGCAGGCCGGGGTCTCGCCGTCGAGATCGAACGCGGCGATGAGAACCCGGCCTTCGCCGGGATGACGGGCAGGGGGAAGAGTTTCACATGCACGAAGTAGCACCGATCAATCCCTGGGTGGCGCTGGCCTATCTGGCCTCGGGCATCCTCTTCATCCTCGCGCTGCGCGGGCTTTCGAGCCCCGCCTCGTCGCGGCGCGGCAACCGTTTCGGCATGATCGGCATGACCATCGCGGTCGTGACGACGCTGATCACCCATGCGCCGTGGAAAAGCGGCGATGCCGCGAACAGCTATGTCGGCATCGATGCCGTCGCGATGGCCGAGATATTGGGCGCGATCGCGATCGGCGCGATCATCGGCATCGTCATGGCGCGCAAGATCGCGATGACCGCGATGCCGCAACTCGTCGCGGCCTTCCACAGCCTCGTCGGTCTTGCCGCGGTGGCGGTGGCGGCGGCGGCCTATCTCAACCCCGGCGCCTTCCACATCGCCGATGCCGCCGGGCAGATCTTCACGGTCAGCCGCGTCGAGATGGGGCTGGGCATCGCGATCGGCGCGATCACCTTCTCGGGGAGCGTGATCGCGTTCCTGAAGCTCAACGGCAACATGTCGGGCGCGCCGATCATGCTGCCCGGCCGCCATGTCATCAATCTCGCGACGCTCGCTGCGATCCTCGGGCTGATCGGCTATTTCCTGACCGACCAGTCGCCGGCGGTGTTCTGGACGATCACGGCCCTGAGCTTCCTGATCGGTTTCCTGCTGATCATTCCGATCGGCGGCGCCGACATGCCGGTCGTCGTGTCGATGCTCAACAGCTATTCGGGCTGGGCGGCGGCGGCGATGGGCTTCACTCTCGGCAACACCGCGATGATCATCACCGGCGCGCTCGTCGGATCGTCGGGCGCGATCCTCTCCTACATCATGTGCCGCGCGATGAACCGGAGCTTCATCAGCGTGATCGCGGGTGGTTTCGGCGCCGATTCCAGCGCGGCGGCCGGCGGAGCCAAGGAACAGCGCCCTTGGAAGCCGGGCAGTGCCGACGATGCCGCCTTCCTGATGAGCCAGGCCGAGAATGTCATCATCGTCCCCGGATACGGCATGGCGGTTGCGCAGGCGCAACACGCGCTGCGCGAAATGGCCGACGTGCTCAAGAAAGAGGGCGTCAACGTCAAATATGCGATCCACCCGGTCGCGGGGCGTATGCCGGGCCATATGAACGTGCTGCTCGCCGAAGCGAACGTGCCTTATGACGAGGTGTTCGAGCTGGAAGACATCAACGGCGAGTTCGCGCAGGCCGACGTCGCTTTCGTGATCGGCGCCAACGACGTGACCAACCCGGCGGCCAAGACCGACAAGACCTCGCCGATCTACGGCATGCCGGTGCTCGACGTCGAAAAGGCGAAGACGGTGCTGTTCGTCAAGCGTTCGATGGGCGGGGTCGGCTATGCCGGCGTCGACAACGACGTCTTTTACATGGACAACACGATGATGCTGCTCGGCGACGCCAAGAAGATGGCCGATGACATCGTCAAGGCGCTGAACGGCGGCGGACACTAAGGGCCGCGGCGAGGTGGTCAGAAAGCGCTGGGTCGTCGGCGGCGTCGCCGCGGCCTCGGCGACCGGCGCGGCGATCTGGGCCGCGCCGCTGGCCGCCGACCCCGACGGCGTCAAGGACTGCGGGCCCGACGTTGCGAAGCTCGCTTTCGGCAAGGCACAGGCCGATGCCGCCGCCGAGCCCGACTGGGCGCAGGCGGGCGGCACGATCAACGACGAAAGCTGCCTCAACCGCACCGCGATCCGCGGCATCGTCGCCCCGGCGACCGAAGCGCAGCTTGCTGACGCGCTCGCCTATGCGCGCGCGAACAAGCTGCCGGTGACCGCGGCGGGCGCGAAGCACAGCATGGGCGGGCAAGCCTTCGCCAAGGGCGGTGTCGTCGTCGACATGCGGCGGATGAATGCGGTTCAACTTGATCGCGAAGCGCAAACGATCACCGTCGGCGCGGGTGCGCGCTGGCACGATATCCAGAACCGGATTCATCCCGAATATGCGGTAAAGGCGATGCAGTCGACCGACGTCTTCACCGTCGGCGGGTCGATCGCGGTCAACGCGCACGGCATGGACCACCGCGCCGGGGCGATGATGGGATCGATCCGCGCGCTGCGCGTGATGCTCGCCGACGGGCGCGTCGTTACCGCGTCGCGCGCGGAGAATCCCGATCTCTTTCGCCATGTCGTCGGCGGTTACGGCCTGCTCGGAATCGTCACCGAGGCAACGCTCGACGTCGTTCCGAACGCCATCTACCAATCGAGCCGCGCTGTGATCGCGACGAAGGATTTCCCGAAGACCTTCGCGGCGCTCGAAGCCGATCCTAAGGTCGGGCTGACCTACACCCATCTATCGACCGCGCCGGGCAGCCTGCTCGATGAGGCGCTGGTCTATCGCTACACCAAGGTGCCCGACGAAGCGGGGCTGGAGCGCGCGCCGTTGGCGGAGGTCGGCGCGGTCAAGTTGCGCCGCCTGACGGTCAACATGTCGAAGCGCGCCGACTGGCTCAAATCGCTCAAATGGTGGACCGAGAAAAATGTCGAGCATCGCATCGAAAGCTGCACCGTGACGCGGGCACAGGCGATGCAGGACGGCGAAGCGTGCCTCGTGTCGCGCAACGACCCGATGCATGACTCGGTGCCCTATCTTTACAACGATCTTCGCGACGAGACCGACATCCTCCACGAATATTTCGTGCCGCGCGCGGCGCTGCTGCCGTTCGTCGCCGACCTGCGCGCCGCCTTCAAGCGCCATAGGACCAACCTGCTCAACGCCTCGATCCGCGCGGTCGAGAAGGAGGAGAATGCGCTGAGCTATGCCCCCGAACGGGCGTTTTCGGTCGTTCTCTATATCAACCAGCCGACCGATGCCGCAGGAAATGCGGAGATGGACCGGCTGACCCGCGAGCTGATCGACCTGACGGCGAAGCATGGCGGGCGCTTCTTTCTGCCCTACCAGCTTCATTATTCGGGCGAGCAACTCCGGCGGGCCTATCCCGAGTTCGATGCGTTCGTCGCCGAGAAGAGGAAATGGGACCCGGAGGAGCTGTTCCGGAACCGGTGGTATGATCGTTACGCGCCTAGCGCGTAGCAACCGGAAAACAGGCCGCGGCGATCCGGCCCTCGATCACCAGCGGCGCCCCGTTCCGGTAGAGGCGCCACACGAACCCCCGATCGTCGGTCGCGACCGCTATCACCGCATTCTTGCGCACCGCGACGACGCGCCCGCCGGCATCGGCGATCGTGCGCAATGCCTTGCCCGTATCGCCCACGACCGCGACCTGCCGCCCCGACGGGCCGACGAACGGCAGGGCGAGCATGATCGCGGCCCAGACCAGCAGGGCAAGGACGGCGCCGATCAGCGTGCGCTTCATCAGTAGTCGTAGATATGTTCGAGGGTCGCACCCTCGGCGGGCAGCGCGGCGAGCTTCGCCGACAGTGCGGACACCTTGACCAGATAGCCGCGCCGTTCCCAGCCCGGCCGGTCGCCGAGTGCCATCGACAGCAGCGGCTTGCCTGCGGGCGTCGATGCGGGCGCGAGGACGGTGATGAAAATATCGTCATTGCCCGCGATCTCGCGGAAGGCGATGCCCGCGGTGGCGGTCTTTTGTGCGAGGTCGGTGAATTGCGCATAGCGCGGCGTATCGACGACGGTGCCTTGCGCGCCGGACGAAATGACCTTCAGTCGCGGGTCGATCGCCGCGACCTGTTCGGGCGTTGCATCGAGCACCAGCCGCATCCGCACCTCGTCGGCGCCGAGCGCGGTGCCGCTCGCCCAGCCGATGAGCTTTGCATAGCCCGTCTTCACTCCATATTCGAGGCTGAGCGCGACCCGCCGCTCGACCCCGCGCACGCCGCCGAAATCGGTGCGCCAGAGACCGGTGAACGCCTGCCCGAAGGGAAAGCGATACCAGGGCGTTTCGTGCATGAAGGCGCCGTAACGCTGCTGTACCCCCGCAGCATAGCGATCCTCGGCGCTGCGATAGCCGCCGATCCATTCGAAGGCGCGACCGATCGTGTTTTCCCACGCCGCCTTCACCGCCATTTCGGCGCTGAAGCTGATCCCGATCGTATAGAGCATCAGCTTTGCGTCGCCCGCATCGCCGGGGTCGGCGGCACGATTCAGCGCGCAATAGCTCGACCAGAAGCTGCGAATGTCGCGGAGATAGCGATAGCCGCTCGGCGGCCTGTCGGCGAGGTGGCGGCCCAGGCTCTCGGCCGAATAGACGATGTGCCATTCGGGATAGGTCAGGAGTGTGCGGGCCTCGGGCCGCCGGTCGGCCGCGTTCGCGAGCAGCGGCCGGTAAGGCGCGGCGGCCTGCGCCGATGGCCCGCAGCCGAGCTCGATATACAGGATCGGCCACAGGATCAGCGCGAAGAGCAGCAGCGCCAGCGCGTAGCGCTTTTTGAAGCGGCGCTTCTGCTTTCCGGTCACGCGGTCTTCCGCGCCATCGCATAGCCGACATACGCCGCCCAGCCGCCGAGGATCAGGTGCGGCAGGTTGGCGAAGAAGCGGGTGATCAGCGGCAGGTCAACGGGCCCGTAGAGAAAGATGCCGCCGTCGAGATAGCCCATGCCGGTGACGAGCCCGAGCACCCCGTCGAGGAAATAGAGCGGGCCGAAGACCCGGAAATATTGTTCGGCGGCGCGGCGCGAATGCCAGGCGGCGATCCCGCCCCACAGGCCCGAGGCGAGGTGGAGCGCGTCGTCATAGAGATCGAGCTTGAACAGGCCGAAAAGATTGCCGTCGGCATCCTCGAACGCAGGGACATAGCCGACGATCACCACCGCGACGAGCGCGGCGAAATAGATCCAGCCCCATCTGCGTATCGGGTCCATCGCCTTGCTCCTCCTTCCGCGCGGCGCACGCCGTCCGCCCTTCGTCCCAGATGAACGATATTCGGCGCGGCGGGTCAAGCTGCGCCTCGACCGGGCGGCAACTTGCCGGTAAGGCAGGCAAAAATTCGAACCAGGGAAATGATCATATGCGCAAAATCGGCCTGATCGGCGGCATGAGCTGGGCCTCGACCGAGCTTTATTACCGCCATCTCAACAAGGGAGTGCAGAAGCGGATCGGGACGTCGTGCTCGGCGCCGATCCTGCTCGAAAGCCTCAACTATTGCGAACTTTCGCGCCTTTCGACCCCCGAGCAATGGGACCATGCGAAAGAGGTGCTGATCGCATCGGCGAAGCGGCTGGAGGATGCGGGCGCGACCGCGCTGATGATCGCGGCCAATTCGATGCACAAGGTCGCCGAGGATGTCGCGGCGGCGATCTCTATCCCGCTGCTCCACATCGTCGACGAGACGGGCGAGAAGATGAAGGCCGACGGGATCAGGTCGGCGGCGGTGATCGGCACCCGCAATGTGATGGCCGAACCCTGGTTCCGCCAGCGCCTCGTCCGCCACGGGCTGACCCTCGCGCCCTATGACGCCTCGCGCGCCGAGGTGATCGACGATATCATCTATGACCAGCTCATGCAGGGCAAGGTGACCGAAGACGCGCGCCGCACGATGCGAACCTTCATCACCGACATCGCCAAGCAGGATGTCCAGGCGCTGGTGCTCGCCTGCACCGAGCTGGTGATGCTCGTCGATCCCGACGCCAATGTCCTGCCGATCTATGACACGACGCGCATCCACGTCGCGGCGGGGGTGGACTGGATACTGGGGGATGCACCCTAAAGGTTCCCCTCCCTTTCAGGGAGGGGGGTGTCAACCGATCCGCGTCCACGTTACCGTGCGGCAGAAGACCGCGACGCAGCCCTTCATCGTCAGCTTGTTGCCCGCGACGCGCAGGTGGGCCTTGTAATAGCGGCCGTCCTCCGGACTATAGCCCTGACCGCGCCAGCCGTCGTCGCTCGGCACGAGATCCCAATAGATTTGCAGCCCGGTCACCGCGCGGCCGCGCTTCGCCTTGTCGGGATTGCGCTCGTCGAGCTGGCCGCCTGCCGGCTGTTTGATCAGCAGGCGCTCGATCCGCCCGCACATCTTCGCGCCGCACGGCGCCATCGCGACGATGGCTTTCCCGTCGTCGGTCTTCCAGCGCCCACCGACCGACGCGGGCGCGGCGGCTACGGACGGAACGGCGATCAGGGCGCCAAGCGCCCACATCATTCTTTGAACCACTGCGACCTCTCCCCGGCTTATTAGCTACAGTCATGTCAGCAACCTGCTTGGCATCCGTCAAGTCTTGCCGCATGATCCCCCCAAACAAGGGAGAGACCTATGCGATTCCACGGCTTTCGCCACGCGGCGACGCTTGCCCTCGTCGCGGCCTTTATCGCCAGCCCGGTGGCGGCAAAGACGATCAGCGTCAGCGCCGATACGCCCGACGCCAATGAAAAGCTGCAGGAGGCACTGATCCTCGCCGAGCCCGGCGACACGGTCGAACTCGGCGCAGGGGTATGGAAGCTGACCGACGGCCTGTCGCTCGATGTCGACAATGTCACCGTGCGCGGCGCGGGGACCAAGGACGGCGAGGGATCGATCCTCGACTTTTCGGGGCAGCAGGGCGCGGGCGAGGGGCTGCTCGTCACCTCCGACGATGTTTTCCTGACCGATTTCGCGGTGCTCAACACGCGCGGCGACGGGATCAAGTCGAAGGGCGCTGACCGCATCGTCTATCACCAGCTTCGCGTCGAATGGACCGGAGGGCCGAAGGCGACCAACGGCGCCTATGGCGTCTATCCGGTCGAGAGCAGCGACGTGCTGATCGACAGCGTCTATGTCCGCGGCGCCTCCGACGCGGGCATCTATGTCGGCCAGTCGAAGAATATCGTCGTCCGCGATTCGATCGCGACTGAAAATGTCGCGGGGATCGAGATCGAGAACAGCTTCGACGCCGACGTCCACGACAATATCGCGACGAAGAACACCGGCGGCATATTGGTGTTCGACCTGCCGAACCTGCCGCAGCAGGGCGGGCATAATGTCCGGGTGTTCGAGAATATCGTCAATGACAACAGCACGCCGAACTTCGCGCCGAAGGGCAATATCGTCGCGAGCGTGCCGACCGGCACCGGCGTGCTGGTGATGGCGAACACCCATGTTGAGGTGTTCGGCAACGCTTTCGACCAGAACGGCACCGCGAATGTGATGATCGTCGGCTATCGCTACGATCAGAAGGACCCCAAATATCAGCCGCTGCCGAAGGGCATCGTCGTGCGCGATAACCAGCATGGCAAGGCGGGCTATGCCCCCGCCTTCGCGGGCGGCGCCGAGATCGCGGCGGCGTTGGGCGGCGCGATTCCGCCGATCCTGTGGGACGGCGCGGGCGACGCGGTGGTGCTCGACAAGGTCGGGGTGCTGTCGCTGGGCCTGCCCGACGTGACGACGCCGCAGAGCGAAGCGAAGCCGGCGCCCGCCGACCTGTCGAAGGGCACGCCGCCCGCGCCGCTCCCCGGCATCACGCTGCCCGAAGCCATGGAGGCGAAGGTCCAGTGAAACGCGCGGTCGCGGCGCTGGTGGCGGCGCTGCTATGCGCCAGTGGCGCAAGCGGCGGGGCGCCGCCGCATGTCGATCAGGCGCTGATCGACGGCGATGCGATGCCGCCGAAGCTGTCGGCGTTCGGGCTGTTCGCCGCGAACGATCCCGCGCGCCCCGTCGCGAGCTTTGCCTATACGCTGGAGACGCCGCTGTTCAGCGACTATGCCGAAAAGCATCGCTTCGTCTCGATCCCCGCGGGGCAGAAGGCGAAGGTGCGCGCGGACGGGACGATCGATTTTCCGGTCGGTACGGTCATCGTCAAGAGTTTCGGCTGGCCCGACTGGAACGGCGGCCGCCCGGTCGAGACGCGGCTTTTGATCCACCGCGCCAAGGGTTGGACCGCGCTCCCCTATATATGGGACGCCGATGGCAAGGACGCCTCGCTCGCCATCGCCGGGCGCCGCGTGCCGGTGACGTTCAAAAGCCCCGATGGCGAGGCGCACAGCATCCAGTATGGCGTGCCCAACCGCAACCAGTGCAAGGAATGCCACAATCTGGCGGGAACGATCGAGCCGATCGGCCCGAAGGCGCGCAACCTCGTGCTGCCGACCGCGATGACGGATGATGCAAGGCACCTCTATTTCGATAATCCCGAGGCGTTGAAGCCGATCATGCCACGCTGGGACGACCCGAAGAGCGGAACGGTTCAGGACCGCGCCCGCGCCTATCTGGAGGCGAATTGCGCGCATTGCCACAATCCGGAAGGCAGCGCGTCGAACAGCGGCCTGTTCCTGCGCTGGACCGACCCGGTCGGGGTCAACTACGGCATCGGCAAGCGCCCCACCGCGGCGGGGCGCGGCAGCGGGGGCATGGATTTCGCGATCGCACCGGGCGACCCCAACCACAGCTTCCTCATCTATCGCCTCGAAAGCCTCGACCCCGGAATCGCGATGCCCGAACTCGGGCGCTCGACGGTGCACAAGGAAGGCGCGGCGTTGCTGCGGCAATGGATTGCAGAGATGCCGAAGAGCGAGTGATGGCGGGGCGTTTCATTCCCCATCTCGTCATTGCGAGCGGAGCGAAGCAATCCAGAGCGGTTTACGCAAGCTCTGGATTGCCGCGCGGCTTTGCCGCTCGCAATGACGGAGCTTTGCCGGTCGCGCCACCCCATGGACCGTCATTGCGAGGAGCCGCAGGCGACGTGGCAATCTCCAGCTATCGTACTGAAAGATCGCGAACTGGAGATTGCTTCGCTCCGCTCGCAATGACGCTGCCTTTGTGGGGCGCTTGCCAAAAGGGCTGAACTGATCGTAGGTCCGCGCATGACCTCTCTCGTCCTCCACGATTATTTCCGCTCCTCGGCCAGCTACCGCGTCCGCATCGCGCTGAACCTCAAAAGGCTCGCTTACGAGCGTGTCGAGGTCAGCCTGATCGCGGGCGAGCAGAAGAGCGACGAATATCTGGCGCAGAATGCGCAGGGCTTCGTGCCGATGCTGGTCGCCGACGGGGAGGCGATCATCCAGAGCCTCGCGATCATCGACTGGCTCGACCGCGCCTTTCCCGAGCCGCGGCTGATTCCCGACGAAGCGATGCCGCGCGCGGTCGCGCTCGCGCAGGCCTATGTCGTCGCCTGCGACATCCACCCGCTCAACAATCTGCGCATCCTCAAATATCTGACCCGCGATCTGGGACTGAACGAGCGGACCAAGGATCGCTGGATTCACGAATGGATCTTGCAGGGCTTCGACGCGCTCGAAGCGATGGCGGGCGAAGGCACCTATCTCGGCGGCGACGCGCCGGGGATCGCCGACTGCTGCCTCGTGCCGCAGATGTATAATGCGCGGCGCTTCGAGGTGCCCATCGACCATTATCCGCGCCTGATCGAGATCGACGCCGCGTGCATGGAGTTGGAGGCGTTTCGGAAGGCGCATCCCGATGCGGTGAAAGCGGCGTGATCCGTTTTCTGATCGGAACCGCCGCGCTGGCGCTGCCGGCGGCCGTGATGGCGCAGACTAGCGACGAAACAGGAATTTGTGCGAGTTGCGCCGAATGCCATTGCAGCTTCAGCAAACCCGATCCACGTGAGATAGTCGTTCTTGGCGGGCTCCTTCGATCCAATCAAGGCGATCAGGTGCAGGCTTCGGCCATCCTCCGCGACCTCGATCCCGGTCTCGGCGCGCGCATCGAAAACCGCCTTCGCGACGAAGCGGGGATCGTCCAGTTCCGCCGCTCGGACGGGCGCACCGCGCATCCGACGAGCCAGGGCGTCACCTTGCGCGGACTCGGCGGCAATGCGTCGAGCCGCGCGCTGGTGACGCTCGACGGGGTGCCGCAGGCCGATCCCTTCGGTGGCTGGGTCGCCTGGTCGGCCTATGACGCGATCAACCTCGGCGGTATCATCGTCACGCGCGGCGGCGGCAGCGGGGTCGACGGGCCCGGCGCGCTGGCGGGGACGATCGGCGTCTATTCGACGATGACCGACGGCGCCGAAGCGAGCGCCGCCTACGGCAGCCGCGACAGCCTCGATTTTTCGGCCAGCGCCGGAGGCAATCTCGGCAATGGGCAGGTGGCAATTGACGGCCGCTACAGCCGCGGCGATGGCTTCGTTCCGATCGTGAAGAGCCAGCGCGGCGCGGTCGATCGCGCCGCGCCCTATGAGCAGGGCGGGCTCGGCATCCGCCTGCGCTTCGACGCCGGCGCCGACAGCCGGATCGAGGCGAGCCTGCGCGGTTTCTCGGATCGGCGCGACCGCGGCACCGATTACACGACGAGCAAGTTCGACGGGATCGACGCCAGCCTGCGTTTCGTCCACGATCCGTGGGGCGCGACCCAGTGGCTTGCGCTCGCCTACGTCCAGCTTCGCGATTTCGACAGCGGCTTCGCGAGCATCGCGGCGGGGCGGAACAGCATCGCGCCCGCGCTCTTTCAAAGCGTTCCCGCGACCGGGATCGGCACGCGGGTCGAGGTGCGGCCCGCGATCGGCGATGCCAATCCGCTCCGCGTCGGCGTCGACTGGCGCCGCACCACCGGGCGCACCGAAGAGGATTATTTCTTTTCCGGCGGCACTCCGAGCCGCCACCGCATCGCCGGGGGCAGCAGCGACACGGTCGGTGCGTTCGCCGAATGGAGTTCGGGCGACGCGGACGAAGGCTTTCTCTGGACGCTCGGCGGTCGGCTCGATCGCTGGCGGCTCGGCACCGGCTATCGGCTCGAACGCAATATCGGTGGATCGCTGATCACCGACCTCGCTTTTCCGGCGCGAAGCGGCTGGGAAGGGAGCGGCCGCGCGGGCGTGCGCTGGACCTCGGGTGGCTTCGCGCTGCGCGCCGCGGCCTATCGCGGCTGGCGTCTGCCGACTCTCAACGAACTCTATCGCCCGTTCCGGGTGGGCGCCGATACGACCACCGCGAACGAATTGCTCAAGCCCGAGCGGCTGTGGGGCGGCGAGGTCGGTGCGGACTGGAGCCGCGACGGCACCAGGCTGTCGGTGACCTTCTTCGCCAACCGGCTCGAAAATGCGATCGCCAATGTGACGCTCGCGCCGAATCTCAGCCAGCGGCAGAATCTGGGTGCGATCGACAGCAAGGGGATCGAATTCGCCGCCGATCAGCAGCTTGGCCCGGTGGCGCTGCGCGCGACCTGGGCTTTCACCGATGCGAAGGTCGACGCCGCGGGCGCCGCGGCAAGCCTCGACGGCCGCCGCCCGGCCCAGATCGCGAAGAACAGCGGCAGCGTGTCGCTGCGGTCGACCGCGAGCGGCCCGTTCGGCGGTTTTGCGACCCTGCGCTATATCAGCAAGCAGAATGAGGATGACCTCGGACTTCAGGTGCTGGACGACGCGCTGACGCTCGATGCCGGCCTGTCGTGGCGCATCACCGATGCGGTCAGCATCGAGGCGCGGGGCGAAAATCTGACCAACACCCTCGTGCCCGCGGCGATTTCGTCGGCGGGGATCGTCGAGCGTGCGACGCCGCGCACGCTCTGGATCGGCGCGCGGCTCGGCTTCTGAAGGCTTCACAGCGCGAAATCAGGCGATAGGATGGGCCGCACCGGGACCAGCGTTGGGGATTTTGAAGGCATGGCCGCGAAGAAGCTGAATCTCGACAATTTCCTGCCTTACCGCCTGTCGATCGCGTCGAACACGCTGTCGAGCCGGATTGCCGCCGAATATCAGAACCGCTTCGGGCTCAAGATTCCCGAATGGCGGCTGATGGCGGTGCTGGGCGAAGGCAAGCCCAAGACGCAACGCGAGCTCGTCGCTGCGACGCGGATGGACAAGGTGACGGTCAACCGCGCGGCCAAGGCGCTCGCCGACCGGCACCTGATCGCGCGTCAGGCGCACGAGGCCGACGGGCGCTCGCACCATCTGGAACTGACCGACACCGGCCGCTCGCTCTACGACGCCATCGTGCCCGCCGCGCTCGCCAGCGAGGCGCAACTCGAATCGAACCTCAGCGGCAGCGAGCGCGCGACGCTGATGGCGATCCTGGCGAAGCTGACCGCGGCCGCCGAAGACTATGGCTGACCGCGTCTATCGCGCGGCGCCGCCGGAGACATTGCGCATCGAGGCGCTCGGCGAGCTGACCGTGCTGTTCGACCGCCGATCGATGCAGACGCATCTGATGACTCAGCCGATGCCCGAGATATTGGCCGTGATGGCCGGCGACCCCTGCAATGCGGCGACGGTTGCCGAGCGGCTGGCGGCGCGCTTCGACCTGGGCGGCGGCGGCGACCCGACGCCGCTGATTGCCGAGCGGCTGGCCGAACTCGCGGCGATGGGACTGGTGGCGGAGGCGTGAGGCACAGCACGCGCATCGCGGTCGGCCCGGTCCAGTTTCGCATCGGCAGCGACTGGCGCGCCCCGGTCGCGGCGCTGGGTCGGCTCTATGCAGGCTATCCGCGCGACACGGCGCGGCCCGCCGACGCGACGGTGCGGCTGTTCGCGGCGCGCCCGTGGCGGCGCTGGCTGCGTCCCTCGGTAGAGATCGGCGGCGATTTCACCGTGCCCGACGCTCTGCCGCTGCCACTCTCGATGGGACTGCTCGCCGCCGAAATGGGGATGAATTTGCAGGTCGCGCTCGGCTGGCGGCGGCATCTGCTGCTTCACGCGAGCGCGGTCGCGCGCGACGGGCGCGCCGTCATCATGTCGGGCGAGTCGGGGTCGGGCAAATCGACGCTCGCGGCGCTGCTCGGCGAGGATGGCTGGCGGCTGATGGGCGACGAGTTCACGCTGATCGACCCGGCGGGCGGCGACGCGCTGGCGTTCCCGCGCGCGGTCAGCCTCAAGAATGCGGCGATCGCCGAGGTCGCGGCGCGGGTCGATGCCGCACGGCTCGGCCCTTTGCTCGCGGGAACACCGAAGGGCGATATCCGTCACCTGATTCCGCGTGCCGACGCCATCGCCGCGATGCACGAGCCCGCGCGCCCCGTGCTGCTGCTTTTCCCGCGCTTCGGCGGCGAAGCCGGGATCGAACCGATGGGGGAGGGCGAGGCCTTCGTTCGCCTGACCGAAGCCTCGACCAACTATGTCGCGCTCGGCGAAGCGGGTTTCGCAGCGCTGACGCGGCTGGTGCGCGAGACGCCGGCGTTCGGCATCTCCTACCCTGACAGCACGACCGGCCTGGCGCTGGTCGAGCAGCTTTTCGCCGAGGCGGTCCGGTGAGCGCCATCCGCACCTTCGTCGATCTGCTCGCCGGGCGGCGCGAGGCGGGGGCGCTGGCGCCGCGCGAGTGGGACGGTGTGATCTCGGTCGCGCGGGCGGAGGCGATGCTGGCGACGCTCGCGCACCGGCTGGAGGGCGCCGACTTGCCGCCCACCGTCGCCGCACTGTTCGCCGACCAGCGTGCGGCGGCGGCGGTCGCGCGGGCGCAATCCTTGTGGGAGGCCGAAATGGCGCGCCGCGCGCTTGCGAGCGAGCGGATCGAGTTCGTGCTGCTCAAGGGCACCGCCTATGCCGCCGCGGGCCTGTCCTGCGCCGAGGGGCGGCAGATCGGCGACCTCGACATCCTCGTCCTCGTCAGCGACATCGGCCGCGCCGAGAATGAACTGCTCGAGGCGGGGTGGGAGTGGGTCAAGTCCGACCCCTATGACGACGCCTATTACCGCGAGCATATGCATGAACTGCCGCCGCTGATCCACAAGGCGCGCGACCGCATGATCGACGTGCATCACACGATTTTGCCGCGCACCCACCGGGTCACTCCCGATCCGCTGGTCCTGATGGCGGAGGCCGTTGAAACGCCGACGGGCTTTCGCGTCCTCAGTCCGCCCGCGATGGTCTGTCACTGTGCCGCGCACCTGCTCGCCGACGGGGATTTGCAAGGGGGGCTGCGCAATTTATGGGATTTCCACCAGCTGGTGGTCGATTTTCTGAACGATGACCCGGAGTTTTACCTGAGGTTGATGGAGGAGGCGCACCTCCACGGTCTTTGGACGGTTGTCCTTCGCGCGTTGCGGCTGTCGAACCGTCTCTATGGCACGCCGCTCGTCGAATATGATGCGCCGTTTCGGCTTCGTTTCGAGCCCGAACGGGCAGACGGCCTGTTCATCCGCCGTCTGCTCGCGCGCGACGATTGGGGGCGCCCGACGCAGTTCATGCTGCATCAGGCCTTCTACATCCGCTCGCACTGGCTGCGGATGCCGCCGCTGATGCTGTCGCGGCATTTGTGGACCAAGTGGCGGAAACGCTGAAAGCGAACCTCGACAAGCAACGTCATTGCGAGGAGCCGAAGGCGACGCGGCAATCCAGAGTCGCGCAAACCGCTCTGGATTGCTTCGCTTCGCTCGCAATGACGGAGTGGGTCAATCTAAAGTCACTTGCCCTAAAGCCCTGCGAGCAACGGCACCAGCTCGTCATAATGGTCGATGACATGATCGGCGCCCAGTTCCTCGGCCGGCCGGTCGAGGAAGCCGAAGCGGACGACGACGCTGGTCACGCCGGCATTTTTGGCCGCCATGACGTCAAAGATGCTGTCGCCGACGAACGCGGCGTGTCCGCCGCCGCTCTGCTTGATCATCGCCAGGATCGGCTCGGCGGCGGGTTTGCGGACGGCAAGCGTGTCGCCGCCGACGATCGCGGCCATGCGGTTCGCAAGCCCCAGTTCCCCAAGCAGCTTTCGCGCCATCCCCTCGGCCTTGTTGGTCGCGACCGCGGTGAGAACGCCGAGCGCATCGAGCCGGTCGAGCGCGGCGGTCAGGCCGGGAAAAGGCCGACTGTGCACGGCGATATGCGCTTCATAATAGCGCAGCAGGTCGGGATAGAGCCGCTCGACGAGGCCGTCCTCGGTGCCGCCGGTCGCGCGAAGCCCCTGTTCGAGCATATGCTTCGCGCCGAGCCCGATCATCGGCCGCACCTCGGCCTCGCTCAGCGGCGCGCGGTCGATCAGCGACAGCGCATGGTTCACGGCGGCAGTCAGGTCAGCGGCGGTATCGACGAGGGTGCCGTCGAGGTCGAAGCCTACGACGCGGAAGGGGAAATCGCTCATATCGGTCCGCATGGCGCGACGGGCTGGAATCCGCAATGATTTGCTGGCATGGCGCGCGACATGACCAAGCAGATCGCCGCCATCATCCTCGCCGCGGGCAAGGGCACCCGCATGAAGTCCGACCTCCACAAGGTGCTGCACCCGATCGCCGGGCGGCCGATGCTGCTCCACCTGATGGCGAGCGTCGATGCGCTGACCCCTGCGAAGAAGGTCGTCGTCGTCGGCGACAAGGCCGACCAGATCGAGGCCGCGCTCGCGGGCAGCGCCGCGCTTGCAGTACAGGAGCCGCAACTCGGTACCGGCCATGCCGTGCAGCAGGCCGAGAGCGCGCTTGCCGGTTTCGACGGCGATGTGCTGATCCTCTATGGCGACGTGCCCTTCGTACCGGCCGCAACGATGCAGGCGATGATCGAACGGCTCGGCGCCCCCGATGCCCCCGCGGTCGTCGTGCTCGCGTTCGAGCCCGCCGATCCGCTGCAATATGGCCGCGTCATCACCGAAGGCGATCGTGTCGTGAAGATGGTCGAGCACAAGGATGCGACCGACGCCGAGCGCGCGGTGCGGCTTTGCAATTCGGGGCTGATGGCGGCGAAGGCGCGCGACCTGTTCGCGCTGCTCGCGCGCGTGACTGACGATAATGCGGCGAAGGAATATTATCTCGTCGATATCGTCAACATCGCCAATGCCGACGGCCGGGCTTGCGCGGTCGTCAAGACCGACCCCGATGATGTCGCCGGCATCAACAGCCGCGCCGAACTCGCGGCTGCCGAAGCGCAGTGGCAGGCCTTCAAGCGCGAGGAGGCGATGGCGGGCGGCGCCTCGCTGCGCGCGCCCGATACCGTCTGGTTCTCGTGGGATACCGAACTCGGCCGCGACGTGACGATCGAACCCAATGTCTTCTTCGGCCCCGGCGTGACAGTCGCCGACAAGGTGACGATCCGCGCCAACTGCCACATCGAGGGGGCGACGATCGGCGAGGGCTGCGAGGTCGGTCCCTTCGCGCGCCTCCGCCCCGGCACCGTGCTCGGCGAGAAGGCGAAGATCGGCAATTTCGTCGAGACCAAGAAAGCCGTGCTCGGCAAGGGCGCCAAGGCGAACCACCTCACTTATCTGGGCGACGTCAGCGTCGGCGCGGGCGCCAACATCGGCGCGGGGACGATCACCTGCAATTACGACGGCTATTTCAAATACCGGACCGAGATCGGCGACAATGCCTTCATCGGGTCGAACAGCGCGCTCGTCGCGCCGGTCAGGATCGGCCGCGACGCGATCGTCGGCGCGGGCAGCACGGTGACGGCCGACGTGATGGACGGCGAGCTTCGCCTCGTCCGCGCCGAGCAGTCGGTAAAGCCCGGCTGGGCCGACCGCTTCCACGACGCGATGCGCAAGAAGAAGGCGGCGGAGAAGAAATAGCGCCTGCCCGGTTCAGCGGTCCTTGCCGCTCTGTTCGGCGATATAGGCCAGTTCATTGAGCGAGCCGGGGTCGTTCGGATGGATCGTCAGGCATTTCTGCAGCGCGGCACGCGCGTCGTCCCAGCGACGGAGTTCGGATTGGCTGAAGGAAATGCCGCGATAGGAGCGGCAAAGCCGGTCGCCGCGAATGCGCTTCGCCTCGGCCTTGTTGTCGAGATAGTCGAGCGAAAGATCGCGGGTCTCGCTCGCCCGGGTAAAGACTTCGAGCGACTTCTCCCATTGGCGGCCGGTCTTGTACCATTCGCCCAGTTCATTGAGATAATGGCTGTTGTCGGGGTCCATCGCGATCGCGGTTTCGAGATTGGGTAGCGCATCGGCGCGGCGACCCAGGTCGACGAGAGCAAAACCCTTGAGGAAATAGGCGTCGCAGATATTGGACGACACCGCGACGGTGGTCGCTGGCTCCCCGCCATTTCCTTTGTCTTTGGACAGTGCGGCGCCGAAGAGTTGGGTCAGCGTATCGGGCCCGCCCGATGCACAGAGATAGACCGCGTCGGGTCTTCGTCCGGTTTCGAAGCGCGTGATGATCTCCTGCGCCTTCACGACCGCGCCGTCGAAATCCTTTGCCGCCAAGGCGTCGAAACCCTGCCGAAGCGTCGGTGCATCGGGGTCGGCATCCGGTTCGGCGAAGGCGGGCTGAATCTAGAAGCAAGCGGCTGCGGCCAGGGCCCAGGCAAATCGCTGAAACATGGTCGTTCCCTCCCTCGAAGACCTCATAGATAGCGCGGTGCGCGCAGGAGGCAATTTTTTAGCGGTGCAGGGATTGCGCGAGCCTTGCATTTGCCGGCTATCGCTGTTCAGTAGCTCCCCGACGTAAGCTGCAAGCAGAGAGACATCGTGAGCGACCGATACGAAGACAAGCCCTTCCTGCGCTATGTCGATGCCTGGGTGCTGAATGCGATCGGCCATCTCGACGAGCCGACGCGCGCCTATTGCGTGGCGATGGAGCCGACGCTGCGCCAGAGCCTGGGGCAGGCCGGAAGCTGGACCGAGATCGTCGCGAAGCAGATGAAATTCCCGCCCGAACTGCCCGCGCAGATCCGCAAGATCTGGGAAGAGGGCAAGCTGCGGTTCGAGGCCGGCAACGGCCGCCCCGCCGACCCCGCGCAATTCGCGATGACCTTCGTCGACCGCAATTTCGGGCGCGTCTGAGATGGCCGGCGGGATGATCGTCCGGCCCGTCCAGCGCGCCGATTACGACCGCTGGCTGCCGCTCTGGGACGGATACAACGCCTTTTACGGGCGCACCGGCGCGGCTGCGCTGGCGCCCGAAATTACCGCGGCGACATGGGAGCGCTTCTTCGATCCCTATGAGCCGATGTTCGCGCTCGTCGCCGAGCAGGACGACGCGCTTCTTGGCCTGACGCATTATCTGTTCCACCGCAGCACCACGGCGTTGCTGCCGTCGCTCTATTTGCAGGACCTGTTCACTTCGGCCGACGCGCGCGGAAAGGGCGTCGGCCGCGCGTTGATCGAGGCGGTCTATGCCGCGGCGCGCGGGCAAGGGCTGTCGCGCGTCTATTGGCAGACGCACGAGACGAACGCGACCGCGATGAAGCTTTATGACCGGATCGCCGAAAAACCGGGCTTTCTCGTCTATCGAAAGCTCTTCGATTGACATGATATCATGATATGATATCAGTATATCATGACTCGCATTCTCGCCGACCTTCCCGATGAGGACATCAAGTGGCTCGACCAGCTTGCCGCGGAGCAGGGCAAGTCGCGCGCGTCGATCTTGCGCGAGGCGGTGGCATCCTATCGTGCGGAAGCGCCCAGCGACTGGCTGGAGGTCGGGTTCGGGGCGTGGAAGGACCGCACCGATATCGGCGATGCGGTCGAATGGCAGCGGCGCGAACGCGCTTCCTGGACGCGGCCCTGGGACTCCGATTATGAGGAGGTTCGCGCCGAATTTCCCGACCTGTTCGACGAACAGGACGACCGCGAGCATGAAATCCACAAAGCCTGGGCCACCGAGCACGGGATTGAATTGGGCGAAGCCTATCCCGACCTTGCCGCGGCAAGGGCGACGTCTGGCAAGGCCAGTGCGCAACCGAAGAAGAAAAAAGCGGGCAAGTGAGCGGTTTCACCTTCGACAGCAATATATTGATCGACACGCTGCGCGGCTTTCCCCAGCCGCGAAGCGAAATCGAGCGCGCCCTTCAGCGCGGACGCCTGTGGGTCAGCCGAATGGTATGGATCGAGGTCATGTCCAAGGGCCAAGGGGAGGGGTTGCGCCGCGCCCAGATATTGCTGTCCGGCTTTGGTATCGATGAAGTCGATGAGGAAATTGCCGGGCGCGCGGCCGCCTTGCGCCGCGACCGGCCCGGGCTGAAATCGCCCGACGCCATCATCCTTGCCACCGCCCAGTCGCGCGGGCGCGTGCTCGTTACCCGGAATACCAAGGATTTCCCGGCGTCGATGCCGGGCATCCGTGTCCCCTACACACTCTGAAGAAAGCCAGCCAACTATGTGCGGAATCATCGGAATTATCGGCAAGACCCAGGTCGCGGATCGTCTCGTCGACGGCCTTCGGCGCATGGAATATCGCGGCTATGACTCGGCGGGCGTCTGCACGGTCGACGGCGGCCGGCTCATCCGTCGCCGCGCCGAGGGGAAGCTGAACAATCTCGTCAAGGAACTCTCGGGCAATCCCGCGCCCGGCACCGTCGGCATCGCACACACGCGCTGGGCGACGCACGGTGCGCCGACGACGAGCAACGCGCACCCGCACGCGACCGGCGAGATTGCGCTGGTCCACAACGGCATCATCGAAAATTTCAAGCCGCTGCGCGAAGCTTTGCAGGCGCGCGGCCGCAGCTTCGAGAGCGAGACCGATACCGAGGTCGTCGCGCACCTCGTGTCCGAACAGGTCGAGGCGGGTCAGTCGCCCGCGGACGCGGTGAAAGCAGTGCTGCCGCAGCTTCGCGGCGCCTTCGCGCTCGCCATCGCTTTCCGTCAGCATCCCGACCTGCTGATCGGCGCGCGTCTCGGCTCGCCGCTTGTCGTCGGTTACGGAGATGGAGAGACCTATCTCGGCTCCGACGCGCTTGCGCTCGCGCCGCTGACGCAGAAGATCGCCTATCTGGAGGAGGGCGACTGGGTCGTCATCACCCGCAAGGGCGCTCAGATTTTTGATAGTGAAAATAATCCCGTAGAGCGCGATATTACGACGTCGGGCGTCACCGCCGCGGCGGTCGAGAAGGGCAATTACCGCCATTTCATGCAGAAGGAGATTTTCGAGCAGCCGACCGTGGTCGCGCAGACGCTCTCCTCCTACATCCGCCCGCTCGAACAGACGGTCGCGCTGCCGCAGATGGATTTCGACCTGTCGAAGATCGAACGCATTACCATCGTCGCCTGCGGCACCAGCTTCTACGCCGGGATGGTCGCCAAATATTGGTTCGAGACGTTCGCGCGCGTCCCCGTTGACATCGATGTCGCGTCGGAGTTCCGCTATCGCGACCCGGTGCTTCAGCCGGGCGGGCTCGCGCTGTTCATCTCGCAGTCGGGCGAGACTGCCGACACGCTCGCGGCGCTGCGCCATTGCAAGGCGAACGGGCAGACGATCGCGGTCGTTGTCAACGTGCCGACGAGCAGCATGGCGCGCGAGGCCGACCTGCTGCTCCCGACCCATGCGGGGCCGGAGATCGGCGTCGCCTCGACCAAGGCTTTCACCTGCCAGCTCGCGGTGCTCGCGGCGCTCGCCGCACACCTCGCGCTCAAGAAGGGCAAGCTCAGCGAGGCCGAGGAGCGCGAAATTGTCCGCCACCTGATCGAGGCGCCCGCCGCGCTCAACGCCGCGCTTGCGCACGACGAGGAGATTGCGAAGATGGCGCACCTCGTCGCCCCGGCGCGCGACGTGCTCTATCTGGGGCGCGGCCCCGACTATCCGCTCGCGCTCGAGGGCGCGCTGAAGCTCAAGGAAATCAGCTATATCCACGCCGAAGGCTATGCCTCGGGCGAAATGAAGCACGGCCCGATCGCGCTGATCGACGAGGCGGTTCCGGTGATCGTCCTCGCGCCGAGCGGCCCGCTGTTCGAAAAGACCGTCAGCAACATGCAGGAGGTGATGGCGCGCGGCGGCAAGGTGGTGCTGATCAGCGATGCGGAAGGGCTCGCCGAAGCGGGCGAAGGCTGCATGGCGACGATCGAGATGCCCAAGGTCCACCCGCTGATCGCCCCGCTCGTCTATGCGGTGCCGGTGCAGTTACTCGCCTATCATGTCGCGGTCGCCAAGGGCACTGACGTCGACCAGCCGCGCAACCTCGCCAAGTCGGTGACGGTGGAGTGAGCGCGGACGCTGCGCTCCCCTTTCAGGCGGTATTTCGTCAGAACGATGCGGAGGCGGCGCGGGGCAAATATCTCGCACGTCTGTTCGGCATTTTTTCTGAAACGCTGGTCGATCTCTGGTGTCGGGATGCTCGCTCTCCCTATGAGAATCTGGGGCGGCCGACGGTGCATCATGACGGAAAGCGGCACACGCTTGATTTCCTCTTTCGCGACCGGCGCACCGGGCGAATCCACGTCGTCGAACAGAAGTGCGAGATCGAATATCAGGGCTATCGCTATCTGACCCTGACCGAACCGCGGCAGCTCGACCATCATCGCAAACCGGCCTTTGCCGCCTTTCTCGCTGCGGCGCGGGGCGAGCGCCTGCAGGTGACGCTGAAAGGGACGGCGCAGCCGGTCGATGGCGCTATCCTGATCTGGGGCGCTGTGGATGCCGGCGGTCGTGCAAGCACGAAGGCGGAAACGGGCCTTGACGATATCGTGGCGCTGGCGGACGTCATTGCCGATCTGCAGGCGTGGCGACCCGAGGCCTATGTCGCCCTCATCGAGCAGCGCCGGAAATGGGCGGGCGAGCTGTTCGATTTCCTCGATAGGCGGCGCTGATGACCCCCGCCGCCATCATCTTCGACTTCGACGGCGTTATCGCCGACAGCGAGGTGCGCGCGAACCGGACACTCGCCGAAAGCCTGACCGCGATCGGGCTGCCGACCACATATGAAGACTGCCTGCGCGACTATTGCGGGCATAATTGGCAGGAGACCGAGCGACGGATCGTCGCCCGCTTCGGGCGCCCGTTGCCCGCCGATTTTCGCGAACAGCATCGTGCGCGGGCGCAGATCCGTTTCGCCGAGGGATTTTCGCCGGTCCCCGGCGCACCGGCGTTTCTCGATACGCTCGGCGACCGGCCGCGCGCGATCGCGTCGTCGAGCGGCCCCGCCTATATTGCGGCATCGCTCGATCGCTTCGGGCTCGCGCATCATTTCGGGCGGCATGTCTACAGCGCCGATGGCTGGGAGCGCGGCAAGCCGCACCCCGACATCTACCTCGCCGCGGCGAAGGGGCTCGGTCTCGATCCCGCGGCCTGCCTCGCGATCGAGGATTCGCCGATCGGCGCCCGCGCGGCGTTGGCGGCGGGAATGACGGTGATCGGTTTCTGCGGCGCGGGCCATATCCTCGACCGCATCGCGCATGGTGCGAAGCTGCGCGAGGTCGGCGTGCATCAGGTTGCGCACAGCTACGATGATCTCATTGCCGTCCGCTGACCCTGCTTCTCGTCATCCCCGTTTCTTCCTCGTCATCCCCGCCTTCGCGGGGATGACGAGGAAGAAACGGGGTGATCAGGAGAGGAGGGGAAGGCCTTTCCTATTATGCCTGGCCGTGCTTAGCTGGTTCATAGGCATCGGCATCGCCCGGGCGATTCCAGTGTAAAGTTGCGCAGTTTTCCGCGCCTTTCCTCGAATCGCCTTTCACGGTCGCAGCCTTTGGCATTCCGCCGCGTATCGATGCCGGAAAGAGGAGAAAGCCCATGTGCGACGACATCACCGAAGCCGATCTGGACCGCGCCGGCATCCCCGTCCGCCGCCGCGATTTCGGGGCGCTGGTCGGCGCGGGAGCGATCGCCTCGATCCTGCCCGCCGCAGCCTGCGCCGCCGGGTCGGTCAAGGGCCGCGACGTGGAAATCAAGACCGCCGATGGGACCGTCGATGCGTATTTCGTCGCGCCGGCCGAGGGCAAGCATCCCGGTGTGCTGATCTGGCCCGACATCCGCGGCTTGCGCCCCGCCTTTCGCCAGATGGCCGAACGGCTGGCGGGCGAGGGCTATGCGGTGCTGTGCGTGAACCCCTTCTATCGCTGGGCCAAGGCGCCGGTCGTCCATGCCGGGCATGATTTCGACGATCCGGGCGTGCGCGAGACGCTGTTCAGCTACCTCAAGCAATTGAACCGCACGCTCGTGCAGACCGACGCCAAAGCGTATCTCGCCTTCCTCGACGCCCAGGCCGAGGTCGATACCGCGAAAGGGCTTGGCACCGCGGGCTATTGCATGGGCGGGCCGATGGTCATTTATACCGCGGCGCTCAGCCCGGCGCGGGTCAAGGCAGCGGCGAGCTTCCACGGCGCGTCGGTCGGCACCGACAAGCCCGACAGCCCGCATCTGCTGATTCCCGAAACGCGGGCGGGTTTCCTCTTCGCCATCGCCGACAATGACGACCAGAAGGATCCCGAAGAAAAGAACCGGCTCAAGGCCGTGCTCGACCCGCGCCCGGAATGGCACGAGGTCGAGGTCTACAAGGGTGCGATGCACGGCTGGTGTCCGCCCGACGGCCGCGCCTATGACGAGGCGGCGGCAGAGAAGGCGTGGGGGCGGATGCGCGAACTGTTCAAGGCGAGTCTCTGAGACCGATGCTGCGATGAAGGTGCATTTCATCCGGTCGGGCGAGCGACGCTATGCGATGCGGATCGAGCGGGGCTCGGGGCCGATGCTGGAGATGGACCCGGCGCCGGGCTTCGATCGCGACCTTCCGCACGATATGGTGCATTTCGTCGTCGAGGCGGTGCTCGGGTTGAAGAGCGGCGTGTTCGGGCAGATTGCGGCGGGCGGCAATGCTGGCTCGTTTCATATCGGCGGACCCCAAGGCGCCGATGCCAAGGACCATCGCCGCGCGGCGCGCAAGCAGGCCGCAAAGGGGGCGGCGCTGCTGAAGGCGCAGGGGCGCGAAGGCGAATTGTCGGAGCTTGCCGCCTTCCTGTTTGATATCGGCTGGCGCAGCGAGACGCGTGCCAGCAGCGCCGCGCAGCAGGCGGCGCTCGGCGAGGCGGCGCGGGTGCGCGCGACGCTTAGCGGCGAAGAGCGTGCGCGGTTCGAAGCCGCCCAAGCGGATATATTCGCAGCCTTCGACGCGGCATCGAAGGTTTGGCGTGCGCTGAAGGTCGGCGAGGCGCTCGTCCTCGAATGGCCGACGCTCCGCCGGATCGATCACCCCATCGGGTAGAGGATATCCCTGCCGACCTTGTTCAGCGCCTTCATCAGATCGTCGCTGAGTACCAGTTCCTTCGCCGCGAGGATCGGCTCGACCTGATCGTAAGCGCTGACGCCGACGATCGTCGACGCGACGAAGTCATGTTGCTTCGACCAGGCGGTCGCCATCGTCACCGGGTGCAGCCCGGCCTCTTCGGCGATTGTCAGATAGCGTTCGGTCGCGGCGAGGCTCCGTTCGTTGACGAAGCGGCGTCCCATCGCCGCCTGCCGGCCCTCCATCGCCAGATAGCGGGAGAAGCGCGCGCCTTCGGGCCGGGCGCCGCCCTGATATTTGCCCGACAATACCCCGCCGGCGAGCGGCGAATAGGGGATCAGGCTGACGCCTTCCTGCCGGCACACCTGCGCCAGTTCATCCTCGAAGCGGCGGTTGTTGAGGCTGAAATTATTCTGGATCGTGTGATGGCGCGCCACACCGAGCCGCTCCGACGCAGCGAGCGATTTCATCAGCCCCCAGCTCGTCTCGTTCGAGCAGCCGAGAATGCGCACCTTGCCCTCGCGGACCAGTTCGTCGAGCGCGTCCATCATCTCGTCATAGGGCGCGTCGGGGTCTGGCCAGTGGGTTTGATAAAGGTCGACATAGTCGGTTTGCAGCCGCGTCAGGCTGCCCTCGATCGCGCTGCGGATGTTGTGGCGGTCGAGCGCCGTCATCCCGCCGCGGCACGGCGACTTGAACCAGATGTGGCTCGGCCCCGAAACCTTGGTCGCGAGGATGATCGCGTCGCGCTTCTTGGTCTTCAACCAGCGCCCGACGATCTCCTCGGTGCGGCCGACCCATTTGGTGTCGGGCGGCACCGGATAGCCTTCGGCGGTATCGTAGAAATCGATCCCCTCGTCGAAGCAGCGGTCGAGGATGCGATGCGCTTCGGCCTCGTCGGTCTGGCTGCCGAAGGTCATCGTCCCCATGCAAATGTCGGAGACGTGGATGGCGCTCTTACCAAGGCGGCGGCTTTGCATGGCTCTCTTCTCCTGTGAGGGGAGCGCCGTCTTTAGGTTGCGATCCGCAACCTTGCAATCGGGTCAGAGAAGCAGCGCGAGCGACCCCACCAGCAGCGCCGCCATCGTCCAGTTGAAGGCGCGCAGCCGCCCCGGATTCGACAGCCAACCGCGCAGCGACACGCCCATCACCGCCCACAGGCTGGTCGAGGGAAGGTTGATGATTCCGAAGACGAGCGCGACGAGCAGCACCGCGGCCAGATTGCGGTCGGGCGCATAGAGCGCGATCGCGGTCAGCGCCATCGACCAGGCCTTCGGGTTGACCCACTGGAACAGTACCGCCTGGAAGAAGCTCATCGGCTTGCCTTGCGGACTCTCGCCGTCGCTCGGCGCGGCGGCATGCGCGATCTTCCACGCGAGCCAGAGCATATAGACGACGCTGACCAGTTTGAGCGCGGTGTTGAGAGCCGGAAACAGGTCGAACAGTTCCATCAGCCCGACGCCGACGAGGACGATCATCAGCGTGAAGCCGATGCCGACGCCGAGCGCATGCGGCACGGTGCGGCGGAGACCGAAATTGGCGCCCGACGCCATCAGCATCATATTGTTCGGCCCCGGCGTGATCGAGGTGGCGACGGCAAAGGCGGAGAGCGCAGCGAGGGCGGTTTGTTCCATGCACGCAATATATCGGGCTTTCAGAACGCCGGATTGCAAAGTTGAACCGAAATTCTGTATATGATGCAACCTATGAGCAAAATTGATGCAATAAGCCGCAATATATTGCAGGAATTGTCACGCGACGGGCGAATCTCGAACATCGAGCTGGCCGATCGCGTCGGCCTGTCGCCCTCGGCCTGTCTGCGCCGGGTGCAGGAGCTCGAACGCAGCGGGGTGATCAAGGGCTATCGCGCGGTGATCGATCCCGCGAAGCGCGGCCTGACCTTCCTTGCCTATGTCACCGTGGGCCTGTCGTCGCATACCAAGAAATCGCAAGCGGGTTTCGAGGCCGCGATGGCCGAGGCGCCCGAGGTGCGCGAATGCCACAACATCACCGGGACGATCGAATATCTTCTCCGCGTCGAGACGGCGGATCTGGCGGCCTACAAGCATTTCCACACTGAGGTGCTCGGCGTGTTGCCGCAGGTGCATTCGATCACCACCTATGTGCTGATGGATTCGCCGAAGGACGAGCGGGCCTGACCTTGCTTTACCCTGTTCCGTCATCCCCGCCTTCGCGGGGATGACGAGGTTGGGTGCTTGAACCTCCCGCCATCCCACCGCATATCCGTTGCATGGTGAAACTCTCCTTCCTCGACCTCGTCCCCGTCACCGACACCGGCACGATCTCGCAATCGCTCGCCAACGCCGCCGATCTCGCGCGCCATGCCGAGGCATTGGGCTACGAGCGCTACTGGGTCGCCGAGCATCACGGCATGGCGGGGATCGCGAGTGCCGCGACGTCGGTCGTGCTCGCGCATATCGGGCAGGCAACGTCGACGATCCGCATCGGCGCGGGCGGGATCATGCTGCCCAATCATGCGCCGATGGTGATCGCCGAGCAGTTCGGGACGCTGGAGGCCCTGTTCCCCGGCCGCATCGACCTCGGCCTTGGCCGCGCGCCCGGCTCGGACGGCGTCGTCGCGCGGGCGCTGCGCCGCAACCTCGCGAGCGACGAGCGGCAGTTCCCACAGGATGTCGTCGAGTTGCAGGCCTTTCTGGCGGGCGACGATCGTCTCGGCATCCGCGCGGTGCCGGGCGAGGGGACGAAGGTGCCGCTGTGGATTTTGGGATCGAGCCTGTTCGGTGCGCAACTCGCGGCGATGCTGGGGCTACCCTACGCTTTCGCGAGCCATTTCGCCCCCGATGCGCTCGATGAAGCGCTCGACATCTACCGCCGCCAGTTCAAGCCGTCGGAGCAGCTTTCGGAGCCTTACGCCGCCGCGGCGTTCAATGTCTTCGCTGCCGATACACGCGAGGAGGCCGAACTGCTCGCCTCGTCGCAGCAGCAGGCGTTCGTTGCGCTGCGCACCGGCAATCCGGGCAAGATGAAGTCGCCGCTCGCGGGCTATAAGGACAGCCTGCCGCCCAATGCGCGCGCGATCCTCGACCATGTGCTGCAATGCTCGGTGGTCGGCACCGTCGAGGATGTCGCTGCCGGGCTCAAGGCGTTTCAGGCGCGCACCGGTGCCGACGAGATCATCATTGCGTCGTCGATGTACGACCATACGGCGCGCAAACGCTCGGTCGCGCTCGCGATGGAGGCGGCGAAGTCGCTCTAACCCCATGTTGACGCGGCTCCGGCCGCGGCAGTATAGGGACGGCCCGAACGAGGGCGGCCCATTTCGGGGTCGCCTTTTTCCTTTATCCGTCTGGAAAGGTGCCTGACATGTCGATCACGCCGCTGATGCCCGTTTACCCCCGGTGCGCTGTGCGTCCGGTGCGAGGCGAAGGGGCCTATCTGATCGGCGAGCGCGGCGAGCGCTATCTCGATTTCGCGAGCGGCATCGCGGTCAATCTGCTCGGCCACGGCCATCCGCATCTGACCCAGGCGATTCAGGATCAAACGGCGACGCTGATCCATGTGTCGAACCTCTATGGCAGCCCGCAGGGCGAGGCTTTTGCCCAGCGGCTCGTCGATAACACATTCGCCGACACGGTGTTCTTCACCAACTCGGGCGCTGAAGCGGTCGAATGCGCGATCAAGACCGCGCGCGCCTATCATTCGAGCGCGGGCAATGCGCACAAGCATACGCTTATCACTTTCAACAACGCCTTCCACGGCCGCACCCTCGGCACCATCTCGGCGACCAATCAGGAAAAGCTGCGCAAGGGCTTCGATCCGCTGCTGCCCGGCTTCGCCTATGCGCCCTTTGACGATCTCAATGCGGCGCTCGATCTCGTCGACGACAGCACCGCGGGCTTCCTCGTCGAGCCGGTGCAGGGCGAGGGCGGCATCCGCCCCGCATCGCAGCCGTTCCTGCAGGGGCTGCGCGACATCTGCAACGAGCGCGACCTGATGCTGATCTTCGACGAGGTCCAGTGCGGCGTCGCGCGCACCGGCTCGCTCTACGCCTATGAACAATATGGCCTTGCCCCCGACATCCTCGCGAGCGCGAAGGGCATCGGCGGCGGTTTTCCGATGGGCGCTTGCCTCGCGACCGAAAAGGCGGCGCGCGGCATGACCATCGGCACCCACGGTTCGACCTATGGCGGCAATCCGCTCGCGATGGCGGCGGGGCAGGCGGTGTTCGACGTGATCCTCGAAGACGGCTTTCTCGATCAGGTCAAGGCGACCGGCGAACGGCTGCGCGGCGCGCTCGAACAGCTTATTCCGAACCATGACAGCCTGTTCGAAAGCGTGCGCGGCATGGGCCTGATGCTCGGTATCAAGATGAAGTCCGACAGCCGCGCCTTCGTCGCGCATCTGCGCGACAATCACGGGCTGCTGACGGTGGCGGCGGGCGACAATGTCATCCGCATCCTGCCTCCGCTCAACATCGAGCAGGGCCATATCGACGAGTGTATCGAGAAATTGTCGGCAGGGGCGGCGAGCTATACGCCGCCGGACGCCTAATGCCTAATTTCCTGAACCTGTCCGATGCGGGCGGGGACGCCGTCGCGGCGATGCTCGCCGACGCGATCGACCGCAAGGCGGCGCGCGCTAGCTGGCCGAAGGCGCGGCCCGACGCCGACAAGCCGCTCGCCGACCATGTGCTGGCAATGGTGTTCGAGAAGAATTCGACGCGCACGCGCTGCTCGTTCGATATCGCGATCCGCCAACTCGGCGGGGTGCCGATGATCCTCGACGCCGGGACGAGCCAACTCGGCCGCGGCGAGACGATCGCCGACACGGCGCGCGTCCTGTCGCGCTACGCTGACGCGATCATGATCCGCACCGACCATCATGACAAGATCGAAGAGCTGGCCGAACATGCCGATGTTCCGGTGATCAACGGGCTGACCGACCTGTCGCATCCGTGCCAGATCGTCGCCGACCTGCTGACGATCGTCGAGAGCGGCAAGGCGCTTCCGGGGCTGGAGCTTGCATGGCTCGGCGACGGCAACAATGTCCTCGCCTCGCTGATCGAAGCGGCGGGGCTGTTCGGCTTCAACGTCCGCGCCGGGGTGCCGCAGGGTTATGAACCCGATGCCAGCTTCGTTGAGGCGGCGCGGGCGCGCGGCGCGCGCATCGACATTGTCCGCGATGCGCGCGAAGCGGTCGCCGGTGCCGACCTTGTCGTCACCGACACCTGGGTGTCGATGGGGCAGGACCATGCGCACAACAAGCTCGCGGCGATGGCGCCGTTCCAGGTCGACGAACGGCTGATGGGCGCGGCGAAGATCGACGCGCTCTTTCTCCATTGCCTGCCCGCGCATCGCGGCGAGGAAGTCGTCGACGCGGTGATCGACGGCCAGCAGTCGCGCGTCTGGGACGAGGCCGAGAACCGCGTCCATGCGCAGAAATCGGTCCTGCTGTGGGCGCTCGGCAAGCTGTGAGCGAAACCCCGGAAACCTGGTTCGACCAGCCTTTGGTCTTTACGATCGCTGATCGCCATGTGCGCGGACGCCTGATCCGCCTCGGCCCCGTGCTGAACATGGTGATGGCGGCGCACAGCTATCCGCCCGTCGCCGAGAAACTGCTCGCCGAGGCGCTGGTGCTAACCGCGTTGCTCGGCTCGACGCTGAAGGGCGAGGAGAGCCAACTCACCCTGCAGGCGCAGACCGGCGGCGGGCCCGTCGAATTGCTCGTCTGCGATTACAAGGGCGGCGAGCTGCGCGGTTATCTGAAGTTCGATGCCGAGCGGCTGGCCGAGGTGGGGTCCGATCCCACCCTGTTCGCACTGTTCGGCGAGGGCTTCCTTGCCATCACCTTCGATCAGGCGGCGAGCGCCGAGCGCTATCAGGGCATCGTTCCGCTCGAAGGCGCGTCGATCGGCGACGCCGCCGAACATTATTTCGAGCAGTCCGAACAGATCCCCAGCCTGATCAAGCTCGCAGCGCGCCACGATGCGGAGGCGGGGTGCGTCGCGGGCGGCCTGCTGCTCCAGCATCTTCCAGAGGGCGAGGTCGGGCGCGATCGTCTGCACGTCCGCCACGACCATCCCGAATGGGACCATGCGCGCACGATCGCCGAGACGTTGAAGGGTGAGGAACTGACTGACCCTGCGACCTCGCTCGAGACGCTGGCGTGGCGGTTGTTCCACGAGGACGAAGTGCGCGTCGAATCCGGGCGCTTCGTTTCGCGCGGCTGTCGCTGCAGCACCGATTATTTCGCCGGCGTGCTGTCGAAATTTCCCGAAGTCGAGCGCGGCGAAATGGCCGACGCAGCGGGGCTGGTCAATGTCGACTGCGCCTTCTGCTCGCGCATCTTCCCCATCTCGCTCGACGAGATCGCCGCGCATGGATCGGCGGCTTAGCGCCGCTTTCCGGGTCGCTCTGACGGTGAAACGGGGCAAATCAGCGCCAAGCGGTTGAAATCCATCATCTGCGTTGCTACCTCTTGCTCGATGGGGTCGCATTTCCGTCCATGAAGGACGACCAGATGGAAGGAAATATGGCGATCTTTTCCCCCCTTTTCAGAATGTCCCTCGCGGCGCTCGGCCTTGCCGCAGCGACCGCGGTTCCGGCGCAGGCGCCGTCGCTCGCAATGCTCGACCGGCTCGAAAAAGGAAGCTGGCAACTCCGCGAGCGCGGCAAGGACGCGGTATTGCAGACGATGTGCCTCGGCGACGCGCGGCGGATGATCCAGATCGAGCATCCGCGCGCGAACTGCTCGCGCTATATCATCGAGGATACGCCGAATTCGGTGACGGTCCATTACACCTGTCCGGGCGCCGGGCACGGCCGCACGACGATCCGCAGCGAGACCAACCGGCTGGTCCAGATCGACACCCAGGGAATCGCCGAAGGCCGCCCCTTCTCGCAGGCGATCGAGGCGCGGCGCACGGGTGGCTGCTGATCCGTGCCGGTAACGGCTTGTTAACCACGCCCTGCTAATCGGGAGAGGCGACGCACTGATGTGTGTCCTTCTCCCTAACGGCTTCGTGCCGAACTGGGCCGTGCCGCAACCGCCGCGCGGCCCATTTCTTTGGTGCGCCGCAACACTTGCGCCTGCGAGGGCAGGGGCCTATCTGGCGCCGATGCAAAATCTTTCCGGAAAGACGGTGATCGTCCTCCTGTCGGGCGGGCTTGACTCGATGGTCTGCGCGGGGCTGGCGCGCGAAGCCGGCGCGCGCATCGTCGCGCTCACGGTCGACTATAACCAGCGCCACCGCGTCGAGCTCGAATCGGCGGCGCGCATCGCCGCCGATGTCGGCGCGGCCGAGCATATCGTGCTGCCGCTCGACCTTCGCCGTTTCGGCGGATCGGCGCTGACCGCCGACATCGACGTGCCCAAGGACGGGGTGGGGGACGAGGTTCCGGTCACTTACGTGCCCGCGCGCAATCTCATCTTCCTGTCGCTGACGCTCGGGCTGGCGGAGGCGCGGCAGGCGCAGGACATCATGATCGGCGTCAATGCGCTCGACTATTCGGGCTATCCCGACTGCCGCCCCGATTTCATTGCGGGCTTCGAGAAGCTGGCGGCGCTGGCGACGCGCGACGGCGACAGGGGCGTCGCCTTCCGCATCCAGGCCCCGCTCCAATATATGACCAAGGCCGATATCGCGGCCGAAGCGGCGCGGCTCGGCATGGACGCGGGGATGAGCTGGTCGTGTTACGACCCGACCCCGGATGGCCTGCATTGCGGCGCGTGCGACAGCTGCCGGCTGCGCAGCAAGGGCTTCGCCGAGGCCGGGCTCGTCGACCCGACGCGCTACGCCTGATCCGATGGCCTATGCCGTCAAAGAGATTTTTTTGACCCTGCAGGGCGAGGGCGCGCAGGCGGGGCGCCGCGCGGTCTTCTGTCGCTTCGCGGGCTGCAACCTGTGGACCGGGCGCGAGCGGGACCGTGCGAAAGCGGTCTGCAAATTCTGCGACACCGATTTCGTCGGCACCGACGGCACCCTCGGCGCGAAATATCCCGATGCAGCGGCGCTGGCGCGGGTGATCGGCGAAAGCTGGGGCGACGGGGCGGGCGACCGCTACGTCGTGCTGACCGGCGGCGAGCCGATGCTGCAGGTCGATGCACCGCTGATCGATGCCCTGCACGCTGAAGGCTTCACGATCGCGATCGAAACCAACGGCACCCACGCGGTGCCGCGCAGCATCGACTGGATCTGCGTCAGCCCCAAGGCCGGCAGCAAGCTCGTCCAGCGAAGCGGCGACGAACTGAAGCTCGTCTGGCCGCAGCCGGGCAGCGACGTCGCGGCGCTCGCGGAGCTCGATTTCGCGCATCGACTGATCCAGCCGCTCGACGATCCGAATGCCGCGGCCAATGTGCAGGCGTGCATCGATCTGGTGATGGCCGATCCGCGCTGGCGCCTGTCGCTGCAGACGCACAAATCGCTCGGGCTGCGCTAACGGCGTCATTGCGAGCGAAGCGAAGCAATCTCCAGCTATCGGCGTTTTGTAAGGCCGATAGCTGGAGATTGCTTCGTCGCTGCGCTCCTCGCAATGACGAAATGTGACGGACTATTCGGCCTTCGTCGCCGCGCTGTCGGCGGTCACCGCTTTCTTCGCCACCGGCGCCTCGACGGCATCGGGATTGTCCGATGCGACCTCGTCGCCTTCGGCCGTGTCGGTCGCGGGCTTGGTGCTGTCCTTTTTGGCGCCGTCGTCGGGGACGCTGTTGTCGACCGCGGTCCCGTCGCCCGCCGCATTGTCGAGGATGATCATCGAATCGCTGATCGAGCCGGGCTGAACCTCGACCGCGTCGAGCTTGGCGGTCGATTTGCCCGATGGCTCGTTGCCGCAGGCCGCGAGCGAAAGCAGGAGGAGCGAGCTGAGGATGATCCGCGTCATGGCGTCGTTCCTAGTCGCTCGCCCGCAGCTTGTCGAGAAAGGCGGGGAAGGCGTCGGCCAGCGCGCGGTCGACCTCGGCGAACGACGCCTGCTTTCCCAGCATCGCGAGGCTGGTGACCGGAAACTCGGCGATTCCGCACGGCACGATGCCCGAGAAATGCGTCATGTCGGGATCGACGTTGAGCGAAAAGCCGTGGAGCGTGACCCAGCGTTTCACCCGGACGCCGATCGCCCCGATCTTGGCTTCGCGGCCGCTCAGGTCGTCGGTCCAGATGCCGATGCGCCCCTCGGCGCGGCGCGCGGCGACCCCGAGCAGCGCGAGCGCGTCGATCACCCAGCCCTCGAGTGCCGAGACATAGGCGCGCACGTCGCGCCCGCGCTGCGCCAGGTCGAGCTGGACATAGCCGACGCGCTGGCCGGGGCCGTGATAGGTATAGCGGCCGCCGCGCCCGGCATCGAACACCGGAAAACGCGGGTCGAGCAGTTCGGCGGGATCGGCGCTGGTCCCGGCGGTATAGAGCGGTGGATGCTCGATCAGCCAGACGCGCTCGCGCCCCGTGCCCGCCTGGATCGCTGCGGCGCGCGCCTCCATGTCGGCGAGCGCGGCGGCATAATCGGTCTGGCCGCGTGCGACGGTCCATTCGGGGGTGGAAAGCCGGGTCATTGCGAGGGGTAAGTGCCGCTTCGCGGGCGCAGATGCAAGAGGCTGGACATTGGGGACGAAGGCCGTCAGTTTCGACCGCAACCGGGAAAAGAAAATGATGGGGTATCAATGACAAAATTCGACATGGGCGCGGCCTGGGACGATGCGACGATGCTGGTTCGCGCGCACCTGCCGCTGACCGGCGTGCTGGCCGGGCTGTTCTTTTTCCTGCCCGGCATGATGATGGCGCTGCTCGGCCCCGCGCCGCTTTCGCCGCCCGGCAATGTCACGCCCGAACAGCTCAATGCGATGCTCATGGCGGACCTGCGGCAACAATTCCCGTGGCTTCTGGCGATCACCATGGCATCGACGCTGGGTTCGCTTGCTATTTTGCGGCTGTGGCTTGCCCGGGCGGGCACCAGCGTCGGCGAGGCGCTGCTCTTTACGCTGGCGATGATCCCGACGATGATCGCGATGTTCGTGGTGCAATCGGCGCTGATGGCGATTGCGTTCCTGCTGCTGATCGTGCCGGCGATCTATCTCTTTGGCCGGCTCGCTGCCGCCTATCCCTTGCTGGCGGACCGCAATGTCAAGAATCCGTTCGCGGCCTTGATGGGTAGCTGGCAATTGACGAGCGGCAACGGCTGGCGGGTCGCCTTCTTCGTTTTCCTGTTCCTGATCGTCCTGATCGTCATTTCGCTGATCGTTCAGCAGGTGACAGGCATCTTCGGTGCCCGCGGCTCTTTCGGCTATCTGATCGGCAGCGTGATCAATTCGGCCGTGTCCGCGGGATTCGGCTTGCTCAACACGGCGGTGCTCGCATCGGTCTATCGGCAATTGGCGGTGCGGGGCGCGGGGGATATTTTCCAATAATCCGTCCCATCGGGACGAAAGATGTAAAGGGCAGTCGGGGTTAACAACAGGGGAAGAGACATGGCCAAAATGAGCATAGGGGCGGCTTTTTCGGAGACGTTCGCCTTTCTGAGCGCCAATTGGGCGCGGATGCTGCTGTATCTGGGCGGGGCGCTGGTGGCGATCGCATTGCTGGGCTGGCTGTTGCTCGGCAGCACCTTCGCGTCGATGATGGCGTCGCCCAATGATCCCTCCATGGTGCTGGGCATCTTCGGCAAGATCTTCTTCTTTGCGATCATCGCAGGGGCGGCGATGTTCGCCGCGAGCCTTCTCGTCTGGCGCAGCGGCCTGGTCGGCGGCGATCCGGCCGCGGACATCGGCTGGTCGCTCGGCGCCGGGGCCGCCTATGTCGGGGCGCTGTTCATCCTCTACATCGGGATGGTCATCGCCATGTATATCATCCTCCTGATCGTCGGACTGTTCGCGGTCGCGCTGTTCGGGGTGAGTGGCCTGTCGCCCGAAATCTTCATGAACGGCGGCGTGTCGGGCGGACTGATCGTCTTTGGGATCATCGTCTACATCGCGATCATCGTCTTTTTCCTGTGGCTGTTCGGGCGGCTGGGGGTCGCGGGACCGTGGATGGCGGCGCACCGCCGGTCGAACCCGTTCGCTGCCCTGGGCGCGTCCTGGAAATTGACCGGCGCGTCGCAGTGGACGATCGTCGGCTTCAACCTGATCATCGCGATCCTGTCGTTCGTTTTCCTGATGGTCGCCAACCTGATCTTCGGCGGCATCGCGGGAGCGGCGGGGGGCATCTTCGGCGCGATGGGCAGCCCCGGCGCGGGCGCGGGCACGATCCTGTTCGCCGTCATTTTCGGCCTGCTGATCTATGTTCCGCTGATCCTGCTGTCGGTTGCGACGCCGGCAGCGATCTATCGCTGCGTCAATACCGACAGCAACGCCGGCGTTTTCGCCTGACCGGGCGCTAATCCGAAACAAGGGCGCTCCGCAGGCGGGGCGCCCTTCTTCCCGTCAGCTCCATTTGGCGAGCGGCGGCAGGCTCATCAGGATCGCGTCGATATTGCCGCCGGTCTTGAGCCCGAACAAGGTTCCGCGATCGTAGACGAGGTTGAACTCGGCATAGCGCCCGCGCCAGACGAGCTGTTCCTCGCGGTCGGCGTCGGTGAAGGGCAGGCCCATGCGCCGCCGCACGACCTGCGGGAAGATGTCGAGGAAGGCTTCGCCGACTCCTTGCGTGAAAGCGAAATTGCGGTCGAACTCGGCATCGTCGCCGCATTCGAGATGGTCGTAGAAGATGCCGCCGACGCCGCGATGCACGCCGCGATGCGGGATATAGAAATAATCGTCGGCCCATTTGGCATAGCGTTCGTAGACGTCGGGGCCATAGGGCGCGCAGGCGGCGCGAAAACGCGCGTGAAAGGCGTCGGTGTCTTCCTGATAAGGGATCGGCGGATTGAGGTCGGCGCCGCCCCCGAACCAGCGCTTCGTCGTCGCGAGGAAGCGCGTGTTCATGTGCACCGCAGGCACATGCGGGTTCGCCATATGCGCGACGAGGCTGATTCCGGTCGCGAAAAAGCTGGGATCCTCGCCCGCGCCGTGGATCGACGCCGCGAAATCGGGCGCGAATTCGCCGCCGACGGTGGAGACGTTGACCCCGACCTTTTCGAAGACCTGCCCCGTCATCACCGCGCGCACGCCGCCGCCGCCCGCGCCGGGCGCGACCCCTTCGGCCTCGCGGTCCCATGGCGTGTAGGTAAAGTGCGCGTCGCTGCCGGCTTCGCGCTCGATCGTCTCGAACGCGGCGCAGATGCGGTCACGCAGCGACTCGAACCAGCCTCGCGCCGCCTGTTGCTGGGGATCGAGCGAGATCATACGGAAAAGCCTTTCGTTTGGCGAAGCGCCTCGGCGAGCGCGATGCCAGCCGCGACCGCGACATTCAAGGAGCGAAAGCCGGGCTGCATCGGAATCGCGACCCGCGCGGCGACGGCCTCGTGGACATGGTGCGGAACGCCGGCGCTCTCTGATCCGAAGAGCAGCACATCGCCTTGATCGAAATCAAAGTCGGGAAGCGGAGTCGCGCCTGCGGTCGAGAGCAGGACGAGGCGTTGGCCGCCGATCTGTGCCCATTGGCGGAACGCGTCCCAGTCGGGATGCCGCCGGACATTGGCGCGCACCGCATAATCCATTCCGGCGCGCTTCAGCGCCGCGTCGCCGAAGGGGAAACCGCACGGCTCGATAATATGCGCGGGCGCCCCGAAACAGGCGGCGGTGCGCAGGATCGTGCCGACATTGCCGGCAATATCGGGCTGAAACAGGGCGATTTCCATGCCGTCGCCATAGTCCCGGCGGGCGAAGGAATCGAGAGCTTAGGGTCCGAAGGGCCGATCGATGGGACGAAGGGGAAATTGCCTGTTGGCAAGCCCGGACTGTGCGGCTATCAGGCCCGCAATTCCCGGAGGGGCCGCCGGGCTGCGCCGTTTTGTGCGCGCGCAACGGGGCGGGCCATCCTTCTTCGGGAACTTTGTCAGTTCACCCATGCAAGGGCAGTCGAATGGCCAGTGAAACCGAAACTACCGCCGGCATCGAAGATGGCGTGCGGCGCCGGGACTTCATCAATATCGCGGCGGTCAGTTTCGCCGGTGTCGGTGCGGCCGCGGTGGTGCTTCCCCTGGTCAACCAGATGAATCCTTCCGCCGACGTGCTCGCGCTGTCGTCGACCGAAATCGACATTTCGGCGATTCAGCCGGGGCAGGCGATCAAGACGAGCTGGCGCAAGCAGCCGGTGTTCGTCCGCAACCTGACCCCGGTCGAGATCGCGGAGGCGAAGAAGGTTCCCTTGAGCGAGCTGCGCGACCCGCAGACAATCGACGAGCGCACCAAGCCCGGCAAGGAAAACTGGCTGATCACGCTCGGCGTCTGCACCCATCTCGGCTGCGTGCCGCTCGGCGCCGCCGAGGGCGAGAATCGCGGCGATTACGGCGGTTATTTCTGCCCCTGCCACGGGTCGCACTACGACACCGCGGCGCGCATCCGTAAGGGCCCGGCACCCAAGAATCTGGCTGTGCCGCCCTATGAATTCAACAGCGACACCGTCGTGACGATCGGCTGAGGAGCGAGATAAGATGAGCTTTCCCTGGGCCAAGCCATATGAACCCCAGCATCCGCTGATGAAGTGGATGGACGAGAAGCTGCCGATTCCGCGGCTTGTCTACAATGCCACCGGTCCCGGCTATCCGGTTCCGCGCAACCTCAACTATTTCTGGAACTTCGGCGTCCTCGCGGGCGCCGCGCTGGTCATCCAGATCGTCACCGGTATCGTGCTGGCGATGCATTATGCCGCCAATGCGGGCGTCGCCTTTAACTCGGTCGAGCATATCATGCGCGACGTGAACGCCGGCTGGTTCATCCGCTACGCGCATATGAACGGCGCGAGCATGTTCTTCATCGTCGTTTATCTGCACATCTTCCGCGGCCTTTATTACGGATCGTACAAGGCGCCGCGCGAAATGGTGTGGCTGCTCGGCGTCGTGATCTTCCTCCTGATGATGGCGACCGCCTTCATGGGTTATGTCCTTCCCTGGGGTCAGATGAGCTTCTGGGGCGCGCAGGTGATCACCGGCTTCTTCTCGGCGATTCCGGTCGTCGGCGATCCGATCCGCGTCTGGCTGCTCGGCGGCTTCGCGCCCGACAATGCCGCGCTCAACCGCTTCTTCTCGCTCCACTATCTGCTGCCGTTCGTGATCGCGGGGGTCATCATCCTGCACATCTGGGCGCTGCACATTCCGGGGTCGTCGAACCCGACGGGCATCGAGGTGAAGGACGAACAGGACACCGTCCCGTTCCACCCCTATTATACTGCGAAGGACGGCTTCGGCGTCGGCGTGTTCCTGCTCGTCTTCGTCGCGCTGACCTTCTTCAGCCCGAACCTGCTCGGTCACGCGGATAACTATATCCCCGCCAACCCGCTCTCGACCCCCGCGCACATCGTGCCCGAATGGTATTTCTGGCCCTTCTACGCGATCCTGCGCGCCTTCACCTTCAACTTCCTGTGGATCGACGCGAAGCTGTGGGGCGTCATCGCGATGTTCGCGGCGATCGCGCTGCTGTTCTTCCTGCCGTGGCTCGACAGCTCGCCGGTGAAATCGTCGAACTATCGTCCGCTCAACCGCATCTTCTTCTGGGTCCTCGTCGTCGACGTGCTGATCCTGGGTTTCTGCGGCAAGAGCCCGGCCGAACAGCCGTACGTGATCATGAGCCAGCTCGCCGCGGCTTATTATTTCGCGCACTTCCTGATCATATTGCCGATCGTCTCGCGGATCGAACGGCCGCTGCCGATGCCGAACTCGATCACGGAAGCGGTCCTCGCAAAGCATGCCGACGAACCGTCGGCGGCCACGGCCTGAGCGCCGGACTTTAATAGGAGCTGATACAGCCATGGTTCGTCCGCTCGGTTTTCTCGTCGGTCTGGGTTTCATCGCAGCCCTGCTGTGCGCGATCTTCACGACACCGCTCTCGAATGAAGCCAATGCTTCGCACGAATTCCACAAGGAGCCGAAGCATCTGGCGCTGTCCAGCGACGGCCTGCTCCCGCATTGGGACAAGGCCAAGCTGCAGCGCGGGATGCAGGTGTATAAGGAAGTCTGTTCGGCGTGCCACAGCCTGAACCTCGTCGCCTTCCGCGACATCGCGGATCTCGGCTATAGCGAGGGGCAGATGAAGAGCTTCGCCAAAAGCTATGACACGATCCCGTCGGTCAATCCCGACACCGGCGAACCGTCGACGCGCACCGGCCTGCCGTCGGATCATTTCCCGGCGCCCTATGCCAATGAAACCGCGGCGCGCGCGGCGAACAACAATGCGCTGCCGCCCGACCTGTCGCTGATCACCAAGGCGCGCGAAGGTGGCAAGAACTATGTCTATTCGCTGCTGACCGGCTTCCAGAATCCCCCGGCGAACCTGCCGAAGGAGCTGCAGCCGCCGACGGGCCTGCACTTCAACCCCTATTTCGCGAACCTCAACCTCGCGATGGCGCCGCCGCTCCACGACGGCCAGGTGACCTTCGCCGACGGTTCGCCGAACGATGTGAAGGCGATGGCCAGCGACGTCGCCGCCTTCCTGGTGTGGACCGCCGAGCCGAAGCTGGTGAAGCGCCATCAGGTGGGCTGGGCAGCCTTCATCTTCCTGCTCATCTTCACCGGCCTGACCTATATGTCGTACCGGAACATCTGGGCCGACAAGAAGCATTGAGGACAGCCGAGGGTTTCCTGGGGGGATGGCGATTGTCACGATGATCGCCCTCCCGCCTCGGCCCGAGCTCGACCTTGCGTCGCTCGTGCGCACGATCCCGGACTTTCCGAAGCCGGGCATCCAGTTTCGCGACATCACCACCCTAATAGGCGAGGCGGCGGGCTTTTCCGAAAGCGTGCGCCGCCTTGCCGTGCGCGCGGCCGCCCATCGCCCCGATTATATCGTCGCGGTCGAAGCACGCGGCTTCCTGTTCGGCGCCGCAATGGCGACCGCGATGGGGATCGGGCTGGTCCCGGTCCGCAAGGCGGGCAAGCTGCCCGGCGTCACGATCGGCGTCGATTACGAACTCGAATATGGCGTCGATCGCCTCGAACTGCACGAGGGCGCGGTAACCGCGGGGCGTCGCGTGGTGCTCGTCGACGATTTGCTGGCGACGGGCGGGACCATCCTTGCCGCCGCGAAGCTGATGCAGAGCGTAGGTGCCGAGGTCGCGGCGGCGCTGTTCGTCATCGATCTGCCCGATCTTGGCGGGTCGCAGCGACTTGAAGCGGCAGGCCTTGCTTGCGAGACGTTGATTGCTTTCGATGGCGATTAGGGTGATGCCGGCTTTGGATTGAAGAACGAGTTGCCACCTCCAAAGTTCAGGAAAGTTCAGCCCAACGCGCGCGCCGGTTTGGAGCTTGCGGCGTGTTGGACGCGCGCAGCACGCCTCGATGTGGCCGCGTCCGGCAAGCCACGCTGCATCCGTCTTATCGACCAGTTGAAAGAGCCGGGTAAAGGCTGACACAGCCGCATAATGTAGGAAAGGCCTATTTGAAGGCGACGGCCGTTTTGGGGTGGGAAGCTGCCCCTGCCCACCTTCGTCATTCCCGCAAAAGCGGGAATGACGAAGGCAAGGGATGAAAGCTGTCGCTCCCGTGCCGCCTATAATCTCTCGTCATCCCGGACTTGATCCGGGATCCATTCACCCGGCACTGAGAGAATGGATCCCGGATCAAGTCCGGGATGACGATGCAAGTTAGGTCCGCTTCCGGTCGTTAGATGCCGCAGGCAAAGAAAAAGCCCGCGCCGAAGCGCGGGCTATGCTCGCCCCCTTGGCAAGCTCTCGGGGCCTTAGAAGGGCACCCAATTCTGCTTCTTGCGGATCTTCATATAGCCGACATTGACCCCCAGTCGCGCGCCGACGCCGACCCGGATCGGGATCAGCACGACGTCGCCGCGGCGCAGATAGCTCGCGTTGAAACCGCCGACGAGATAGGCTGCCCCTTCGCCCGCCGGATAGCGCTTGTAGATATCCTCGGTGTCGAAGAGATTGTAGACGAGGACGAAGGTGCTGCCCGCGTTGGCGCCCGCGTCGAAGCCGATCGACGGGCCGGTCCAGTAAACCGGCCGTTCGCCCTCGATCTTGTGGTGGAGCGTGCCCGAGCCATAGCGAACGCCGATGCCGAGCGCGCCGCCGGCCTCGCGCCCGACGATATAGGCGTTGGGCTCGCCCTGCTTCTTGAGGATGTCCTCGATCAGTCCGGCCAAGCCCTGCGCGCCCTTGCCGAACACGCCTTCGGCGGCGCCGATCAGGTCGTCCTTCTTGTAGGTCGAGCCATCGGAGGCGGCGGTCGTCGCGCCATCGGCGGCGGTGGTCGCGGCACCGGTGTCGGGCGCCGTCGAATATTGTTCGTCGCCGGTGGCAAGGTCGCTGTTCAGGGTCGGATCGGCGGGTGCCGGATCGTTCACCGAAGGCGCCGGAGTCACGGGCTGGGGGTTGTCGAGATCGGAATCGATCGCGGTGTTGGGGTCGACCGAGGTCATCTGGCCATTCGCCGCGACCGGCGCGAGCATCAGCCCGATCGATGCCAGGGTGGTGGCGGCAAAAGTGGCAAGCGTCTTACGCATATGTCCCCCAAATCGGTCGGCGCCTGATGCGCCGGACGGGTTAACCATGACTCCGACTGTGAATCGCGGGCAATGAACGGGCGATGACTTGAGTCGATTTTGCGTTGGACCGAATCCTTTTTGCCGTGAAGCCGTCAAAATAAGGTCGAAAGGGAGCAATGTTAGGCGTTGCGGGGCGCGAAGCGCATGGCTATAGCGACCCGCCTAAGCCAGCCTGCCGTTAGCGCGGCAGACCATGCGGAGACGTGGGTGAGTGGCTGAAACCAACGGTTTGCTAAACCGTCGTACTGGTAAATCCGGTACCGAGGGTTCGAATCCCTCCGTCTCCGCCACCTTTCCCAACACCTTTGCTTTTGAAGTCCGGCCAAAACGGTCATAGGGCTCGCCCATGGCCCGCCACGATCTCCTCTCGCTTCTCGGCATCGATCTGCCGATCGTCCAGGCACCGATGGCGGGGGTGTCGTCGCCCGACATGGCGGCGGCAGTCAGCGAGGCGGGGGCGTTGGGGTCGATCGGGGTCGGCGCGAGCGATGTCGATGGGGCGCGGGGGATGATCGCCGCGGTGCGCGCACGCACGGCGCGGCCGTTTCAGGTCAATCTGTTCTGCCACCGGCCCGCGATCGCCGATACCGGGCGCGAGCGCCGGTGGATCGAACGCTTCCGCCCGTTGTTCGCCGAATTCGATGCCGAACCGCCGGAGACCCTCGGTGAAATCTATCGCAGCTTCGTCGGCCATGACGCGATGCTGAAAATGCTGATCGACGAGCGCCCGGCGGTCGTCAGCTTCCACTTCGGTCTGCCCACGGCCGAAGCGATCGCGGCGTTGCGTGCCGCCGGGATCGTCCTGCTCGCCACCGCGACGAGCCTCGCCGAGGCAGAGGCCGTGACGGCGGCCGGAATCGACGCCATCGTCGCGCAGGGATGGGAGGCAGGCGGCCACCGAGGGATGTTCGACCCCGATGCGCGCGACGACCGGCTCGGGACAGTGGCGCTCACCCGCCTGCTCGCGCGGTCGCTCGACCGGCCGGTGATCGCGGCGGGCGGGATCATGGACGGCGCGGGCATCGCCGCCGCGCTCAGCCTTGGCGCCTCCGCCGCGCAGCTCGGCACCGCTTTCGTCGCCTGTGACGAGAGTTTGGCCGATGCCGCTTACCGCGCCGCGCTGCTCGGCGAGGCCGCGCGTCATACCGCGATGGTGTGCGCCGTTTCGGGCCGGCCCGCGCGTATCCTGTCCAATCGCTTCGCGGCGCAGGACGTCGCGATCGATCCGAACGAAATGCCGGCTTATCCGATCACTTATGATCTGGGCAAAGCGCTGCATGCCGCCGCCAAGGCGCGGGGCGAGCATGGGTATGGGGCGCAATGGGCGGGGCAGGGCGCGCCGCTGGCGCGCGCGATGTCGGCGGCCGATCTCGTCGCGGCGCTGGCGGCGGAGCTCGAAGCGGCGCGGCGCGCGTAGCGGTCAGCGCGCGGTTTTCAATCGCGCCAGTTCGTCGCGCGCGACCGTCTGCAACGCGGCCGCCTGCGCGTCCGACAGGCCGAGCGCATCGGCGCTCTTTTCGTGAGCGCCAAGGCCGGTCGGATCGATGCCGGTGATCGCGCCAAAGGTGACCAGCGCCGACAGATAATAGCCCGCAACGCTCGCGTGATAATGGTCGTAGGTCCAAAGATCGAGCTGGCCATAGGCGATGCCGTCATAGGGGTCGGGGTCGGCGACGCCGGTCGCCATCGCTCGGTTCCACGCCTCGCCCACGGGTAAGATGCCCCGGACGCCGGGGTTGGCGGCGCGGGCCTGTTCGGCGGCGGCGCGCAGGTCGTCGGCCATCGCGCTCACCGGCTTGCCGTACCAATGCCCCTTGGGCGTATAGGTCTGGTCGGCGCGCGTCCAGGTCGCGGCGAGCCGGATGTCGACCGCCGGATTGCGCTTTTCGAACAACGCAGCCATCCGGCCGACGTCGCGGACATAGGCCGCCGGATCGCCGGGCCGGGCGCGGTCGAGAACGCTATATTCCTGGAGGACGACGACGTCCCACGGCTTGTCGAACAGCGCGCGCCGCTCGTCATAATGAAAGCCGAGCGACTTGCCGCCCTGCGTCTCGAGGCTGACGGCGTAGTCTAGCCCCATCTGCTCGCAAAAGGCCTTGAACAGCGCCGGAACCCCGCCAAAGCCGGCGCCGTTGAGGTCGGTGACCGTGTCCGCGTGCCAGTTGCGCGCCGCCGAATGGGCGCCCTGGGTGAAGCTGTTGCCGATGAACAGGATCGTTCGCGGCGCCGCTTTTGGTGCAGGGGCTTGCGAGGCGGGGGAAGTCGCGCCGGCGGCGGTTGGCGCGGGCGCGCTCTCCTTTGCCGTGACCGCCGGCGCGACGGCGAGCCCGGCGCAGCCAATCAGGAGCCAGATACCGGACCCGTGTTTCATCGTCAGAACTCCGTGGTGATCGAGCTGTACCAATAGCGGCCATAGGGGCTGTAGAGCGACCCCAGATAGCCCTCCGACGACAGCGGTGGTTTCTTGTTGGCGATGTTGCGGACGCCGACGCGCCAGCGCATGTCGCCGCCGATCCCGTCCCGGTCGCGGATGCGGACCTGGGCATAGAGGTTCGCGGTAAGCTGCGACTTGACCCGCCACGGATTGCCGTCGGCATCGACGAAGCCGGTTTCATCGACCGCGCCGGTGTAGCGCGCGAAGGCGCCGAGCTGGAACTGGCCGAGCGACCAGGTCAGCGATGCCGAGCCGCGCCATTTCGGGCGGCCGTTGGCCTCGATCAGATCCTCGGTCTCGGGCAGCGGCGTTGCGGCGTTGATGTCGCCCGCCTCGCGCGCGGCGACGAGCATGTCGACCGCGTCGCCCGGCGCGCGGGAGAATTTGAGCAGCCGCGTCGCGTTCACAGCGAGGTTGAACTTGCCGATGCTCGTCTTCGGCGATTGCCAATAGAAAGCGAAATCGAGCCCGCGCACCGTCTGCGGCAACAGGTTGATGAACTGGTCGCGCACCGTCAGGATACGGCCGACCGGCGCGATGCCGGTTCCCGCAAAGGCCGCGACATCGTCGGCGTTGGCGGCGTCGCGGACGACGTTGGGATTCGACGATCCTTGCAGACGCAGCAGATAGTCGAGCGCGATCGCCGTGTCGTTGCCGAGGATGCCGACGATGCCCTTTTGCCGGATCGACCAATAGTCGACCGTGAAGGTCACCCGGCCGAGGTCGGCGGGGAGGAAGGTCGGTTCGAACACTGCGCCGAGATTGTAATTGGTGCTCTTTTCGGGCTTGAGGTCGGGGTTGCCCGACACGCGGCGCGAATAGCCGACATTGTTCCCGCAGGCGGTGAAGCTGTCGATCCGCCCGGCGCGCAGGTCGACCTCGCAGCGCAGGAAATCCTGGCTGGTCGCGAGGCGGGCATATTCGACCGCGTTGACCTGTTCGAGGTTCGGCGCGCGGAAGCCTTGCGAAAAGGAGCCGCGAAAGCGGAGACCGTCGAACACGTCCCACGCCGCGGCGATCTTCGGCCGCGCGACGCTGCCGAAATCGCTGTAATGCTCATAGCGGCCGGCGAGTTGGAGGTCGAAGCGCCGCATCAGCGGGATGTTCATATCCTCCGACACCAAAGGCACCGCCAGTTCGGCATAAGCGGCGGCGACGGTGCGCTTGCCATAGGTGTCGGGATTGTCGCTGACCGCGGCGGCATCGCTGATCGTGATCGCGCCCGACACCATGTCGACGAAGGGATCGGAGCCGTCGACCGCGGCGTCGCGGTCGTCGCGCTGGGTCTCGCGCCGGACTTCGACGCCGAACGCCACGCCGACATCGCCGCCGGGCAGCTTGAACAGGTCGGGGCGCGAGGCGCGGAAATCGCCCATCGTCAGCGTCGTCTTCGACCGGCGCTGAAGCTGGAAGCCGATCGCATCGAGCGCGACCTGCGAACTGGGCGTGCAGTCGCCATAGGTCGTCGCCGTCGCGCAGCCGCCGTTGAACGGATTATAGGCGTCGGGGGTCGACAGCGCGAGGCTCTGCTGCAGCGCCGAACTGCGCACCGCAAAGCTGCTGTCGTGCGCGCTCGCCTCCGAATAGGTGAAGGCGCTGTCCCATTTGAAACCGGCGGTCTCGCCCCGGATGCCGAGCAGCGCGCGAAGCTGCTCGCCGGTGACATGCACCGTCTGCGGTCCAGCATCGACATAGCGGTAGTTGGTGAGCAGCACCGGCAGCCCCTCGTCAGGGACGTTGGTCAGCCCCGGGATGCGGTTGGGGCTGCCGACAGGCCCGAAGGGATTGTAATAGTTGGTCGCCGGAATCCAGATCTGATTGAGGTTGATCACCGCCGGTTGGCCCCGCAGCGTATCCGAATAATAATAGCCGAATTCGCCGAACAGGGTCAGCGTGTCGGTCAGGTCGTAATGCCCGTTGGCGAAGCCGTTGTAGCGCTTGACGCGCGGCATGACGGTGGTGCCGATCGCGGTGTCGTAACGCAGGTTGCGGAACGTATTGTTCGTCGCGAGCGAGGTGTTCACCAGGCAGAGGTCGGGCGAAAGCTGATAGGTGCAGCCGCCGAAGCTCGGCGGGCGGACGGTGAAGGAGCCGGCCGCCGTCGTCATGTTGGTCGAGCCGAGGCGCGGCCGGCCGCCGGCGATCTGAACCTGCAGAGCGGGCCACGGGCCGCGCGTCGCGCGTCCGTCGGGCGTCGTCGAACCGGCGAAATCGGGATAGTCGGCGAACAGCGGACGGAGGTCGGCCGAGGCGGTGAAATCCTGATCCTCCGCGCGCAGGGCCGAGCGATCGGTAAATTCGAACGAGACGGTGATGTTACCGCGATCGAAGCTCTTGCCCGCCAGGATATTGCCCTGAAACTCGCGCAAATGGGTGCCCTCGGCGCCGCCATATTGCGCCTGTAGCCTGAGGCCGTCGTAATTGTCCTTGAGCACGGTGTTGACGACGCCCGCGACCGCGTCCGAGCCATAAAGCGCCGCGGCGCCGTCGAGCAGCACCTCGAACCGCTGGAGCCCGGTCGTCGGGATCGCGTTGGAATTATAGCTCAGCACCGGCACGGTGCCCGTGTCCGACAGTCCCTGACTGGCGGGATGGGTAACGATACGGCGACCGTTGAGCAGCACCAGCGTGTTGCCGACGCCGAGCGAGCGGAGATTGACCGAACCGACGTCGCCGCGCGCCGCATTGCTCGTCTGCGCATTGTTGCCGGGGTTGAAGCTGACGTCGCCCATCTGCGGAATGCTGCGGATCAGTTCGTCGCCGCTGACCACGCCGGCGGCGTCGATCCGGTCCTGATCAAAGACCACCACCGGCAGCGCCTCGGTGACGCGCGCGCCCTCGATCCGCGTGCCGACGACGACGATGTCGGAGCTGTCGCCGCCCTGGCTCTCGCCATCGGCCGCGTCGTCCTGCGCGGTGGGTGCGTTATCCTGCGCCCGGGCGGGAGCACCAGCGAACAGGCAGATCGCCGTGCTCGCGAGCAGCAATGCCGATGTGGAACCCCTCATTATCCTTCTCCCTTTGCTTTCAATCCATGTCCTGTTCGACGGGCGGCGCGGCCAGCGGAGACGGTGCGCCGCCGTCCAGCGCCAGTCGCAGCCGATCGCGATCGAGCGCATTGTCCCAGCGGGCGACGACCACCGTCGCGACCGCGTTGCCGATGAAATTGGTGAGGCTGCGGCATTCCGACATGAAGCGGTCGATGCCGAGGATCAGCGCCATGCCCGCGACCGGAACCGACGGCACGATCGACAGCGTCGCGGCCAGCGTGACGAAGCCCGCGCCGGTGACGCCCGCCGCGCCCTTTGAGCTGATCATCGCGACGAGCAGCAGCGCGACCTGCTGGCCGAGCGACAGGTCGACGTTGCAAGCCTGCGCGATGAACAGCGCGGCGAGCGTCATATAGATGTTGGTGCCGTCGAGGTTGAAGCTGTAGCCCGTCGGTACCACCAGCCCGACGACCGACTTCGCGCAGCCGGCGCGCTCCATCTTTTCCATCAGGCTGGGCAGCGCGCTTTCGGATGAGGAGGTGCCGAGCACGAGCAGCAGCTCGGCGCGCAGATAGCGGATCAGCTTGAAGATCGAAAAGCCCGCGAGCCGCGCCGCGATGCCGAGCACGACCACCACGAAAATCGCCGACGTGAGGTAGAAGGTCGCGAGCAGTCCGGCGAGGTTCGCGAGAGATCCGACGCCATATTTGCCGATGGTGAAAGCCATCGCGCCGAACGCCCCGACCGGCGCAGCGCGCATCAGGATCGCGACGAGCCGGAAGATGACGAGCCCGACGCGCTCGAACAGATCGCGCACCGGCGCGGCGGGTTCGCCGACCATCGACAGCGAAATCCCGAACAGGATCGATACCAGCAAAACCTGGAGCAGCGAATCCCCGGTGAGCGCCGAGACGAGCGTCGTCGGGATCGCCGACATCACGAAATCGACCAGTCCGCTGTGCTTCGCCTTCTCGACATAGCCGGTCACCGCGCCGGCATCGAGCGTCGCCGGGTCGATGTTCATGCCCGCACCCGGCTGCACCGTGTTGGCGACGATCAGGCCGACGATCAGCGCCAGCGTCGAGAAAAAGAGGAAATAGGCGAAGGCCTTGCCCGCGACGCGGCCGACCGAACGCAATTCGGTCATCCCCGCGATGCCGGTAACGAGGGTGATGAAGATCACCGGGGCGATGATCATCTTGACGAGCTTGATGAAGCCGTCGCCGAGCGGCCGCAGCGCCTCGCCCGTCGCGGGCCAGAGATGGCCGATGATCACGCCCAGAAGAATGGCGGCGAGCACCTGGACATAGAGGTGGCGGTAAAGCGGTGTCGCTCCCGCCGGCGCCCGTCCGGTCTCGTCGATTATGATGGCTGCCACGTACATCCTCCCGAGCACGGCCTTTCGCCGTTGCTTCCCTAAAATTATGGCCGGCCCCATCGCCGGTCCACGAACTTCGCATTATCCGAAAAACGGCAGAAAATAAGGCCATTGCGGAGAGGACGGCAATATTCCCCAATTTCAAACGTGCGAATTTCCGCTTATCATGAACTAATATGTGCGATAATCCGCACATATGACGACTCCGGTCATCCTCGATGATTCGCACGCGCCGGGTGCTGGGCGGCGCCTGATCTGGGCGGCCCTGCTCGCCTTGCTGCTGCTGGCGATGATCGCGGTCGCCGCCTTCGGCTGGGCGGCGGGCCATGCGCGCGTCGCATCCGACGCCGCCGCCGAGCAGCAGGCGCGAAGCGCGTCGCGCCGCCTGGCGGGCGAGCTTCAGAAATTCCGCCTGCTTCCGCTGGTGCTCACCGAATATCCCGACGTCCGCACCGTGCTGGGCAGCGGCGATGCCGGGGCGGCGCGGCGGATGAACGACAAGCTCGAACTGCTCGCCGACCGCACCGACGCCGCGGTCATCTATCTGATCGCGCGCGATGGCCGGACGATCGCCGCGAGCAACTGGCGCCGCCCGCAAAGCTTCGTCGGACAGAACTACGGCTTTCGCCCCTATTTTCGTGACGCCATGGCGAAGGGCAGCGCCGAGCTGTTCGCGCTCGGCACCGTCAGTGGCCGGCCCGGCCTGTTCATCGCCCGCCGCGTCGAGGAAGGCGGCCGGGCGCTCGGCGTGATCGTCGTCAAGGTCGAGTTCGGCGGCCTCGAAGCCGAATGGGCGCGCCAGCCGCTCGCAACCTTCGTCACCGACGATCATGGCGTCATCATCATCACCAGCCGCCCCGACTGGCGCTTTCATACCCTCGCGCCGATCGACGAGCGGACGCGCGCGGCGATTCGTGCGGTGCTGCAATTCGGCGATCTGCCGCTCACGCCGCTCCCTCTCGCGAAAGACGGAGCGACTTGGGCGAACGGCGACGCGCGCTACCGCGAAGCGGCGGTTCCGGTGCCGATGGCGGGCGCGCGGCTGCACGCCTTCCAGCCGCTGGCGCCGGCCGAGGCGAGCGCCAATGCGACCGCGCGCACCGCGATTCTGATCGCCTTCATCCTGCTCGCCGCGCTGCTGACCTGGGTGTTCCGCTCGCGCGAGAAGCAGCGGTTGCAGGAGGAAGCACGCCACATGCTGGAGATCGAGGTTGCGGCGCGCACCGCCGACCTGGTCGAGGCGAACCGGCGGTTCCGCGCCGCGCGCGAGGAATTGTCGCAGGCCAGCCGCCTCGGCACGATCGGGCAGATCACCGCGGGTGTCGCGCACGAAATCAACCAGCCGGTCGCGGCGATCCGGGGTTTTGCCGAAAATGCGGGCACGTTTCTCGATCGCGGCGATCCGGGCAAGGCGCGCGACAATATCGGCACGATCGTCGCGCTGACCGAGCGGATCGCCGCGATCATCGCCGAACTGCGCAGCTTCGCGCGGCGCAGCACGCCCGCGCTCGGCCCGGTCGAGATTGTACGGGTGATCGACGGCGCGCTGCTGCTCGTCGGCGATCGTATCCGCGAACATGGCGTCACGGTCGAGCGCGTCGGCGAGGTGCCGGGAATGCGCTGCATCGCCGACCGCGTGCGACTCGAACAGATTCTCGTCAATCTGCTCCAGAATGCCCTCGACGCGCTGACTGGCCGCCCCGATCCGCGCATCCGTATCGAAACGCGAGAGCAGGGCGATATCGCGATCACCGTCGCCGACAACGGGCCGGGGATTGCGCCCGACGTTGCCGACAATCTCTTCACGCCCTTCGTCACCGGAAAGGCTGATGGGCTCGGGCTCGGGCTGGGCATTGCGCGGGATATCGCGCGCGAATTCGGCGGCACGCTCGACAGCGTCGCCTCACCGCTGGGCGGTGCGGCCTTTCGGCTGGAGGTTCGCCGCGCATGAGCGAATTCGTGACTCGCCAGCAGGTCATTTTCGTCGACGACGACGACGCCCTGCGCGCGGCGACGGTGCAGTCGCTGGAACTCGCCGATATCGAGGTCCGGGCCTTCGCCGATGCCGAGACGGCACTCGCGGCGATCGACGATGCGTTCAGCGGCGCGGTGGTCACCGATATCCGTATGCCGCGCCTCGACGGGCTCGAATTCTTTGCGCGCATCCGGGCGATCGATCCCGAAATCCCCGTCATCCTGATCACCGGGCACGCGGACGTGCCGATGGCGATCGGGGCGCTGAAGGGCGGGGCGTTCGACTTTCTCGCCAAGCCCTATGCGACCGATCACCTGATCGCCGCCGTTCGCAAGGCGCTCACCTCGCGGCGCCTGATTCTCGACAATCGGATGCTGCGCGCCGCCGCCGAAACCAGCGTCGACAGCCCGCTGATCGGCGACAGCCCGGTCATGGCGCAGCTTCGCGCGACGATCGTCCAGATCGCGCGCGCCGACATCGACGTGCTCGTCGAAGGCGAGACGGGCACGGGCAAGGAGCTTGCGGCGCTGCTCCTCCATCGCAAGGGGCCGCGCTCGGGCCGCCCGTTCGTCGCAGTCGATTGCGGCGCGCTTCCCGAAGGGCTGGCCGAGGTCGAGCTGTTCGGCCACGACCGCGGCGCCCCCGGCTATGGCCCGATCGCGCGCGAGGGACGGATCGAGCAGAGCCATCGCGGCACTTTGTTCCTCGACGGCATCGACAATATGCCGCTCGCGATCCAGTCGATGCTGCTTCGCGTCGTCGAGGAACGCAAGATCCGGCCGATCGGCGCGAGCGAGCCGCGCGGGGTCGATCTGCGCATCATCGCATCGTCGCGCCGCGACCTGCAGGAGGCGGTGCGCGCCGGCGAGTTTCGCGAAGATCTTTTCTACCGCATCAACGTCGTGCGGCTGCGGATGCCGCCGCTTCGCGAGCGCAAGACCGACATCCCGCAACTCTTCGCGTCGTTCGTCGAGGAAGCGACCGGCCGCATGGGCGCGCGGGATTTCACCCTGGGCGATGCGGCGCGCCGCCACCTGATCGAACATGACTGGCCGGGCAATGTCCGCGAGCTTCGCAATTTCGCCTATAGCGAGGTGCTGGGACTGGATACGCCGGCCCTGGGCGAGGGTGAGGTGCCACCGGCGCTGCCCGAGCGGGTGGCGCAGTTCGAGGCGCACGCCATTCGCGACGCGCTGGCGAGCGCGGGCGGCGATATCGCGGCGACGCTGGCGTTCCTCCGCATCCCGCGCAAGACGCTCTATGACAAGATCGCGCGCCACGGCATCGATCCGAAAATCTATCGCGGCTGAGGTCGTTTCGGGCTCGGCCGATCCGCCCCGGCGCTTTTCGACGGGCCGCGACCGTGATCGCTTAATGCTGCCACTATGGTGCCGTTAAATTCTGCAAATTGGGGATTTTATTCATAATCGCCCGCCATGATTGTTCGAGCGAAGGCCAGTTCGTTGAATTTATGTTAACTGCGATTTCTAGTGCCATTGAATATTATACGGAATTTCGCTAATATTCGGCACCGGCATCGAGATGTTTTGAGTATCGTATGACATATTCTCCTTCTTCCGGTGCTGCTTTCAACGAGGATGGCATGAAGAAACCGCTCCTCTCCAACGCGACGCCCGAGCCGCTATCGCCCGGCGAAACCGATCGCCGCGGCGCCGACCGCTATCGCACCGTGTGGCGCATCGCGAAGGTCACGCGCGATGGCGACGTCGGCCTGTGGCGCGTGCGCAACATGTCCGACAATGGCATGATGCTTGCCGCCGATGTGCCGATCACGGTCGGCGAACAGCTCGAAATCGCGCTTTCGGATGCGGTGACCGTGCGCGGCAAGGTGGTGTGGTCCGAAGGCGGCCGTTGCGGCGTCGCGTTCGACGAGGAGGTCGACGTCGCCGACGTGCTCAAGCAGCTCGCCGCCGAACAGCGAGCGAGCGGCTATCGCCAGCCGCGGCTTCCCGTCCACAGCAGCGCGCAGGTAGTGACCGACGAAGGCACGAGCGAGATCGAACTCGTCGACCTGTCGCAGAGCGGCGCGGGTTTCATCCACGACGGCCATCTGGAGGTCGGCAAGGAACTCGATCTCGTCCTCGCGAGCGGCATCCGCCGCAAGGCGATCGTGCGCTGGTCGCGCGGGACGCGCGGCGGTCTGTGGCTGACCCAGCCGCTCGACCGCGCCGACCTCGAAAGCATCCGCCGCTTTCAGAACTGACCGTTCAGGCCGCGCCCTTCACGATCCTGGCCCAGGGGTTGAGATCGGGTTCGGCAATCTTGCTCAGCCGGTTGTGATCGCGGTGCCGGAACAGCCCCTGATCCTTCACCATCAGCATCGTGTCGGAGACATAGCTCCACGACCCGTCGTCGTGGAAGTCGACGGTCAGTTCATAGCTGTCGGTGCGAAAGGCCTGTTCGAGGAAGGTGGTCGAGCAGATGCCATATTCGGTTTGCCCACGTGTCGCCTTGACGATCAACTGCTTCGCATCGGGCTTGGCGTGCCCCGCCGCGATCGCGATCTGGCCGCGCGGGATGGCGAGCGTCTGGATGATCAGCCCCGTTGCGACCTCATGGAGCCAATAGCCGACCTGATCGTGGAAGGCGATGTCCTCCTCGGGCGTGTTGATATGGACGTGGTAGCGCAGGCCATAGAAAAGCTGCGGACCGTTCGCCTGCGGGTCGATCGGATGCATCTCGATCCGTTCGTAATATTTGCGCGTCTCGGGGCCATCGGCCTTGGGATTCACGTCAACGCCGCGCGTCCCTTCCCAGACGCCCGCGAGCCGCCGCAGCGGGCCGAGATTGGCGAGCGTATCGGGATCGACGTCCTCGGGCTCGGTGAAGATGTCCTTGGGTATGTCCATGCTGCCCCCTTGGGTCTGTCAGATATCTTCGGCCAACCGCGCATAGAGCTGTGGCCGGCGGTCGCGGAAAAAGCCCATGCCGGCGCGATGTTTCGCCGCGCGATCGAGGTCGATCGTCTCGACGAGAACGCCGGTCTCGCTCGCCCCAAATGCGTGCGTCAGATCACCCCATTCATCGGTGATGAAACTGTGGCCATAGAAATTCGCCTCGCCCTCGGCGCCGATGCGGTTCGCCGCGATCACCGGCATACAGTTCGACACCGCATGGCCCTGCATCGCGCGGCGCCACATGCGGCTGGTGTCGAGATCGGCGTCATAGGGCTCCGATCCGATCGCGGTCGGATAGAAAAGCAGTTCGGCCCCCATCAGCGCCATCGCGCGTGCGCATTCGGGATACCATTGGTCCCAGCAGACGCCGACGCCGACCCGCGTCCCGAAGATGTCCCAGACCTTGAACCCCGTATTGCCGGGGCGGAAATAATATTTTTCCTCGTAGCCGGGGCCGTCGGGAATGTGGCTCTTGCGATAGGTGCCCATGATCGCGCCGTCGGGGCCGATCATCGCGAGCGTGTTGTAATAATGCGGGCCGTCTTTTTCGAAAAAGCTGGTCGGGATTGCGACCTTCAGCTTTTCCGCGAGCGCCTGCATCCGGATGACGCTCGGATGCTCGGCGGTCGGCCGTGCGCTGGCGAAGAGTTCTTCCTCCTCGACCTGGCAGAAATAGGGGCCTTCGAAGAGCTCGGGGGGCAGGACGATCTGCGCGCCTTCCGCGGCCGCCTCCTCGACGAGCGCTGTGACCGCGTCGATATTCGGCTGGACGGGGCCGGGCAGGGGGAGCTGCAGCGCGGCGACGGAGATCGTGCGGGTCATGGAGCGGATATAGGCGAGGCGGCGTATCTTGCCAGAGCAAAAGCCAAGGCCGATGCTCCATTTCCGTCAACCCGGCTTTCGCCGGGATGACCGTTAGAGGTGATTATGCCGGAAGCTGCTGGCTCGAACAGTGGAAGCTGCCGCCGCCGCCGATGATCCCGCTCGCCGGCACGCCGACAGCGCGGCGATCGGGAAAGAGCGCGGCGAGCGCATCGACCGCCGCCCGATCGTTCGGTACGCCATAGGTCGGCACGACGACCGTGCTGTTGCCGATGTAGAAGTTCATATAACTCGCCGCCGCAAGCTCGCCGTCCACTTCGACGCGGCCGGGCGAGGGGAGGTCGATGATCTCGATGCCCCCGAACGCCGCGGCGCGGGCGCGCGCATCGGCATAGATTTCGGCATTGGGATCGTTATCGCCCGCCGCGACCGGGATCGCGAGCCGGCCTTCGCCGACGAAGCGCGCCAGATTGTCGACATGGCCGTCGGTATGGTCGCCGATCAGCCCCTTGCCGAGCCACAGCAGCCGCCCGATGCCGAGCGACTGGTGCAGCCTGACCGCGATGTCCTCGCGCGTCAGCGTCGGGTTGCGGTTGCTGTTGAGCAGACATTCCTCGGTGGTGACGCAGAGCCCGGTGCCGTCGACGTCGATCGCTCCGCCTTCGAGCACCCAATCCTGATCGTCGACCGGAAGCCCGCTCGCCGCCGCGAGCGCCGCGCCGATTTCCCGGTCGCCGGGCATGACGAATTTCTCGCCCCACCAGTTGAACTCGAAATTGCGCGCGCGCCGCGCTGTGCCGGCGCCCGCGACGATCGGCCCGGTATCGCGCAGCCAGATGTCGCCGAGCGGCTGGACGAGAATGCGCACCCCCGTATCGACGAGCCCGGCGGCGATGGCCGCCTGGCGCGCATCGTTGACGACCAGCCGCACCTCCTCGCCGCGGCCGCCGTCGTGAATGGCGTTCGCGAAAGCGGCGACATCGGCGCGCGCCGCGTCGATCTGGCCCGCCCACTCCTCGTCGAGGTGCGGAAAGCCGATCCATACCGCTTCGTGCGGCGCCCATTCGGCAAACATGCGCAGCGTCATGGGCGCCGTCCGATTATTTCGCGGGGCGCGACTTGTCGCGCGCGGCGCGGAACTCGTCGTCCTTCACCCAGTTCGGCCAGGCGTCGGTCGAGGCGAGCATCCGCCCGGCGGCATAGAAGAGCTTGAGATCGGCGATCATGCCGTCCCAATTCTTGATCGCCGCATATTCGTCGCCGGGGGCGTGATAGCGGTTCTTCTCATAATCCTCGGCCGCCTTCTTGCCGGCTTCCTTGCCGCCATCGACCAGGTCTTCGCCGGCGCCGAAGTTGAAGAAGGGCACGCCGCGCTTCGCAAAGCTGAAATGGTCGGAGCGGTAATAGAAACCCTTTTCGGGGGTCGGCTCATCGACGATCGTGACCTTTGCCGCCTGGGCGATCTTTTCCAGATAGGTGTCGAGATCGGACTTGCCGCGGCCGACGACGACGATGTCCTTCGCCGGGCCGTTCGGGTTGAGCGCGTCCATATTGACCCCGCCGACCGTCTGCGCGAGCGGGAAGATCGGATTGGCCGCATAATATTCGGAGCCGAGCAGGCCCGATTCCTCGGCCGTCACGGCCAGGAAGACGACGCTGCGATCGGGCGCCCCGGCCTTTTGATAGGCCTGCGCCAGCGTCACGAGCGCGGCGGTTCCCGTCGCATTGTCGACCGCGCCGTTGCAGATATCGTCGCCGTTCACCGGCGTGCAGCGGCCGAGATGATCCCAGTGTGCGGTATAGAGCACATATTCGTCGGGGCGCTTAGCCCCCGGCAGCACGCCGACGACGTTATGCGACATCTTCTTCGCGATCTGGTTGTCGAAGCCGAACGAGGCCTTCACGCCGGTCAGCGGCACCGCCTTGAAGCCCTTCTTGCCCGCCGCGGCGCGCAGCTTGTCGAAATCCTGTCCGGCGCTCGCGAGCAGTTCCTTCGCCTTCGCAAGCTGGATCCAGCCGTTCGCTACGGTCTGGTCGGCGCCGCCGTTCTTGGTCTCGGCCAGATATTGGGTGCCGGTGTTGCTGCTTTCCACGACGTTCCAGCCATAGGCGGCGGGTTCGGTGTCGTGGACGATCAGCGCCGCGGCCGCGCCCTGGCGCGCCGCTTCCTCATATTTATAGGTCCAGCGGCCGTAATAGGTCATCGCGCGGCCGCCGAACTCGCCCTTGGCTTCGGGGGTCTGCCAGTCGGGATCATTGACGAGAATAATGACGGTCTTGCCCTTGACGTCGAGTCCGGCATAGTCGTTCCAGCCCTTTTCGGGGGCGTTGATGCCGTAACCGACGAAGACGACGTCGCTATCCTTGACTTCGGTCTTCGGCTGGACGCGATAGCTGAAGGCGACATAGTCGTTGCCGTAGTTCAGCGTGACCGGCGCCTTGCCGCCGGTGAAGCTCAGCGGCGTCGCATTCTTCGCGGTGATCTCGACCAGCGGCACGTCCTGCGTCCACTTGCCGTTGTTGCCGGGCTTGAGCCCCGCTTCCTCGAACTGCTTGATCAGATAGGCGAGGGTCTTTTCCTCGCCCGCGGTGCCCGGCGCGCGGCCCTCATAGGCGTCCGACGACAATTCCTTGGTCACGTCCTGCAGCGTCTGCAGCGACAACTCGGGAAACTGGACGTCGGGAAGCGAAGCCGCGTCTGGGCCGGCCGCCTTGTCGGAGCCGCTGCATGCGGCAACGGACAGAAGAACCGCGAAAGCCGCGGCGGTACGGGGGAAGCGAAGCATGGAAATTCCTCAGGCTTGGTATTCGATCGCGGACTTGTGCCAGCCCGGCGTTGAAGGCGCAAGCGTCGCTTGCCCCTTCCCGGCGCTTGGAAAAGTGGACGCTGGGCTTTAGGGAAGAGAAAGGGAATTGAATAACAGGGGGATAGAGATGCGGGGGCACCGACTATATTTGCTCGGTTTGGGGATCGTGGCGGGGGCTGCGCAGGCGCAGGAAGGCGACATCGCGCGCCGCTTCGGCACGCTCGACGGCGTCACGCAGGTCAGCCTGTCCCCCGACGGGCAGCGTCTGGCCTTTCTCGCGCCGAACAAGGGGCAGGCAAACGACCTGTTTGTGGTCGACATTGCCGATGGCGCCTCTCCCCGCCGCATCCTGCGTGCCAGCGGCGATCCCGAAATTCTGCGATGGTGCAGATGGGCGACCGACGCACGGTTGATCTGTCAGATCGGCGGCCGGCAAAAGGTCGGCGAGTTCATCTATGGCTTTTCTTCCCTGCTCGCCGTCGATGCGGCGGGCGGCAACGTCAAGACGCTGAGCACGCGGCGGGGCGAAAACGCGCTGGGCTTCGATTTTCGCGGCGGCAGTATCATCGACTGGCAGCCGGGACCGCCCGCCAGCGTATTGATGATGCGCAGCCACGTGCCCGAAGCGAACCGCCATACCGCCTCGCTGATCACCAAGGACGAGGAGGGAATGGGCGTCGATCTCGTGAATGTGGTCGAAGGGTCGGTGAAGATCGTCGAGAAACCGAGACGCGACACCATCGAATATATTACCGACGGCAAGGGCAAGGTGCGTATCATGGGCACCCAGCCGATGACGGGGCGGACGGACAACCTCAGTCCTGTCGTGCGTTATTTCTATAAGTCCGCGGATGGCGGCGACTGGCAACAATTGTCGTCGCTCGACACGCTGTCGCGTGAAGGATTCGAGCCGTGGGCGGTCGATGCCGCAACCAACCGTGCGATCGGTTTCGGCAAGATCGACGGGCGTCTCGCCGTTATGGCGGTCAAGCTCGATGGAACAGGGAGGGGCGAAACGCTCTATCGCCATCCCGAAGTCGATGTCGACGGACTGGTTCGCGTCGGCCGCGATCAGCGCGTCGTGGGCGCGACCTATGCCACCGATCGCCGCCAGATGGTGACGACCGACACGCATGTCGCGGCAATGGCCAGTTCGCTGTCGCACGCGCTCGGCGGTCGGCAGGTTTATTTCATTGATGCGTCGGCCGACGAGTCCCAGTGGCTGCTATGGGCCGGATCGGACGTCGATCCGGGGCGCTATTATCGCTATACGCCCGCGGCGAAGCAACTCCGGCCGTTGCTCGAGGACCGGCCCTTGCTGTCGGAACTGACGCTCTCGCCGGTCAAGGCGATACGCTATCCTGCGTCCGACGGCACGATGATCCCCGGTTATCTGACCCTTCCGCCCGGGCGCAGCGATGCCAAGAGTTTGCCGGCGATCGTGATGCCGCATGGCGGACCTTCGTCGCGCGACGAATGGGGGTTCGACTGGCTCGCGCAATATTTCGCCCAGGCGGGCTTTGCGGTCGTCCAGCCCAATTACCGCGGTTCGTCGGGCTATGGTGACCAATGGTATCAGAACAACGGTTTCCAGTCGTGGAAGGTTGCGATCGGCGACGTGAACGACGCGGGCCGCTGGATCTTGGCGCAAGGGGCCGACCCCGCCAAATTGTCGATCGTGGGCTGGTCCTATGGCGGCTATGCCGCGTTGCAGTCGGGCGTTGTCGCGCCCGACCTGTTTCGCGCCATCGTTGCGATTGCGCCGGTAACCGATCTCGGCAGGCTGAAGACCGAAAGTGCGCGCTATACCAGCGGCGCGATCATTCGCGATTTCATCGGTTCGGGTCCGCATATCCTCGAGGGATCGCCGGCGCGAAATGCCGGCCGCATAGCGGCGCCTGTGCTGATGTTCCACGGCACGCTCGACCAGAATGTCGATATCGACCAGGCGCGGATCATGCGCGGGGCACTGCTCTCGGCAGGAAAGAAGGTCGAGCTGATCGAATATCCCGGGCTGGCGCACAATCTGGGCGACAGCGACACGCGGACTGCGATGCTTGCGCGGATCACCGGATTCCTGCCGCACTGAACGAAAAAGGGGCGGTCCGTTTCCGGGCCGCCCCTCGTAATTTCGCAATCGAACCGATCAGCGCGAATAGAATTCGACGACCAGATTGGGTTCCATCTTCACCGGATAGGGCACTTCGTCGAGCGTCGGAACGCGGACGTAGGTCGTCTTGGTGCCGTCGACCGACAGATATTCGGGCAGGTCGCGCTCGGGCAGGCTCTGCGCTTCGGCGACCAGCGCCATTTCCTGCGCCTTCTTGCCAAGGGTGATTTCGTCGCCCGGCTTCACGAGACGGCTGGCGACGTTGCACTTCACGCCGTTCACATAGACGTGACCATGGCTGACGAGCTGGCGCGCCGAGAAGATGGTCGGCGTGAACTTCGAGCGATAGACGACCGCGTCGAGGCGGCGCTCAAGCAGGCCGATCAGATTTTGGCCGGTATCGCCCTTCATGCGCGAAGCCTCGAAATAGTTCTTCTTGAACTGCTTTTCGGTGATGTCGCCGTAATAGCCCTTCAGCTTCTGCTTCGCGCGGAGCTGGATGCCGAAGTCCGACATCTTGCCCTTGCGGCGCTGACCGTGCTGGCCGGGGCCATATTCGCGGCGGTTGACCGGGCTCTTGGGGCGACCCCAGATATTCTCGCCCATGCGGCGGTCGAGTTTATACTTGGCGCTCTGGCGCTTCGACATTGTCGTCTCCAATATGCTGTGTGCCGAAGGATTTCGGCGGTTCCCGGGTCGCACCATATGGAGATTTCCATATGCGACCGCCGCTTCACCGGGGTGCGGGGTCCATTGCGAAGGCGCGCGACTAGACGGGGAAGCGCGGAAAGTCAAGCGCGGCGCGTGCATCGGCGCGATGCCTCGACAGCGCGGAAAAAGCCGCTAAAGGCAGCGCCTATGACCTCCGCCAAACTTCCCGAGCAGTGCGAAACGATGACCGAAGTCCGCATCGGAGTCGATGAGGTCGACCTCGCGCTGGTCGCGCTGCTCGTCCGTCGCTTCGGTTACATGGACGCCGCCGCGCGCATCAAGAGCGACCGCGGCACCGTTCGCGACGAAGCGCGCAAGGCTGAGGTGCTCGACAATGTCGCCGCCGCCGCCGCCGCCGCCGGCCTCGAGCCCGAGCGGCTTCGCGCGGTGTGGAACGAACTGGTCGAACAGTCGATCGCTTATGAAGCGGTCAAATGGGATCGGCTGCGCGCCGACGATTGATCGCCGGTACGGGCCCCGATCCTAATTGGTCTCGGTGGTCGCCGTCTTTTCGGTGCTGGTCTGCGCTGCTTCATCCTTCGGCTTCGGCGCTTCGACCGTTCGGCATATGCGTTTCGGCACCTGGCTGCCGGTAACCTCTACCTTCTCGCAAATCTTCCTGGGCTTGGCGGGTTTCGCAGGAGCGTCTCCGGTCGCGTTGGCGGAGGTCGCGGCCAGGGCCAGGGACAATATCGTAGAGATCATATATTACTCGCTTTTGAAAGAATGCGAGTCCCTAGGACGGTTTCTTCGTCCGGCCAAGCGCCGTTATGATGCCATGCATCATCCGGATATCATTATGGGACCATCCAGCCTTGGTGAGCGCGGTGCGCAGGGTGCGCAGCGTTGCCTCGGTCCGCTCGGGCGGAAAGAAATAGCCGGCGGCGTCGAGGTCGCGGCTCAGATGCTCGATCAATTGTTCGAGTTCGCCCTGCGGCGCGGGCGGATCGAGCGGCACGTCGGGCGGACTCGCCAGCGCGACACCCTTCGACCATTCATAAGCGAGCAGAATCACCGCTTGCGCCAGATTGAGCGACCCGAACTCCGGGTTGATCGGCACGGTGACGATGGCGTGCGCCAGCGCGACATCGTCGGTTTCCAGCCCCGACCGCTCGGGTCCGAAGACATAGGCCGAGCGGCCCGCGCTCGCGTGAACCTGCTTCGCCGCCGCTTCGGGCGTCAGCACCGGTTTGGTCACCCCGCGTTTGCGCACGGTGGTGGCATAGATGGTCGTGCAGTCGGCAACCGCTTCGGCGAGACTGTCGTAGACTTTGGCCTCGGCCAGCACGACGTCGGCGCCCGATGCTGCCGGACCCGCATCGGGGTTCGGCCAGCCGTCGCGCGGGGCGACAAGGCGCAGTTCGGTGAGCCCGAAATTGAGCATCGCGCGCGCCGCCTTGCCGATATTTTCGCCAAGTTGCGGACGGACGAGAACGATGACGGGGGGCGGGGCGGCCGCGGTCATTTGCTGGGCCGCGCCGCCTCGGTGATCGACGAGGCGAACTCTTCGAAATCCTTGGCTTCGGTGAAGTCGCGATAGACGCTGGCGAAGCGGATATAGGCGACATTATCGAAGCCCTTCAGCGCCTCCATCACCATCGCGCCGATCTGCGACGCCTGCACCTCGTTATCGCCCGAAGTTTCGAGCTGGCGCTGAATGCCCGAGACGAGCCGTTCGATCCGCGCCCCGTCGATCGGGCGCTTGCGGCAGGCGATCTGGACGCTGCGCATCAATTTCTCGCGATCGAAGGGTTCGCGGGTGCCGCCGGCTTTGAGCACCGCGACGTCGCGAAGCTGGATGCGCTCGAACGTCGTGAAGCGCGCGCCGCAGTCCTCGCACTGACGGCGGCGGCGGATCGCGGCGCCGTCCTCGGTCGGGCGGCTGTCCTTCACCTGGCTGTCTTCATGTCCGCAATAGGGGCAGCGCATCGGTCAGCGTTTCACCCGGCTGAGCAGCGCGATGGCCGCGCCCGCGAACAGGCCGACCGGCCACGTCAGGACGGGCAGCGCAAGCCCCGCGACCGCGCCGAGCCCGCCGCCGATCAGCACCGGGCGCGTCGAGGGATGGGCCATGCCCTGCTTGCCCATCGCCTTGACCTCTTCGATCGTCAGCTCGACCAGCGTCGGTTCCTCGGGGTGCTGCCGCGCCATGTCGTCAGCCCTGATAGATGGGGAAGCGCTCGCAGAGCGCGCGGACGCGGCCGCGGACGTCGGCTTCGACATCGGCGTCGCCATGCTCGCCCTTGTCGCGCAGCGCTTCGAGCACGTCCGCGACCATGTCGCCAATCTCCTCGAACTCGGCGATGCCGAAGCCGCGCGTCGTGCCCGCGGGCGAGCCGACGCGGATGCCGCTGGTCTTGACCGGCGGCAGCGGATCGAAGGGGACGCCGTTCTTGTTGCAGGTGATCGCGCTGCGTTCGAGCGCTTCGTCGGCATCGCGGCCGGTGATGCCGAGCGGACGGAGGTCGATCAGCGCGAGGTGCGTGTCGGTGCCGCCCGCGACGACGTCGGCGCCGCGCGCCTTCAGCCGGTTCGCGAGCGCTTGCGCATTGGCGATCGTCGCCTTGGCATAGGCCTTGAACTCGGGGCGCAGCGCTTCGCCGAAGGCGACCGCCTTCGCAGCGATGACATGGACCAGCGGGCCGCCCTGGAGACCGGGGAAGACCGCCGAATTGATACGCTTCGCGATCGCTTCGTCATTGGTCAGGATCATGCCGCCGCGCGGGCCGCGCAGCGTCTTGTGCGTCGTCGTGGTGACGACATGCGCATGTTCCATCGGCGAGGGATGCGCGCCGCCCGCGACCAGCCCTGCGAAATGCGCCATGTCCACCATCAGTAGCGCGCCGACATCGTCAGCGATGGCGCGAAAGCGCGCGAAGTCGAGGGTGCGCGGATAGGCGGAGCCGCCCGCGATGATCAGCGAGGGGCGATGCTCCTTCGCAAGGCGCTCGACCTGGTCGAAATCGACGAGATGGTCGTCGGCGCGCACGCCATATTGGACGGCATTATACCATTTTCCCGACATCGCGGGCGCCGCGCCGTGCGTCAGATGACCTCCCGCATCGAGGCTCATGCCCATGATCGTCGCGCCGGGCTTGGTCAGCGCGAGCATGACCGCGCCGTTCGCCTGCGCGCCCGAATGCGGCTGGACGTTGGCGAAATTACAGTCGAACAGCTGTTTCGCGCGGTCGATCGCCAGCGTCTCGACCTCGTCCGACGGGCCGCAACCCTGATAATAGCGCTTGCCCGGATAGCCTTCGGCATATTTGTTGGTGAAGACGCTGCCTTGCGCTTCGAGAACCGCCTTGGAGACGATATTCTCCGACGCGATCAGTTCGATCTGATGCTGCTCGCGGTCGAGTTCATGTTTCATCGCCGCCGCGACGGCGGGGTCGGTCGCGGCGACGCCGTCGGTGAAATAGCCGGCCGATTTGATGGGCTTGTCGAGCGTTTCGGTGGTCATCGGCTGGTCTCCAGTTGGGGCGGGTTGGACAGTTTATCGACGCGCGGGCCATGGCGGCCGCCGGCGAACGCGCCGACGAGGAAGGATGTGACGCAGGCCTTTGCCATATCCTCGCCGATCAGCCGTGCGCCCATTGCGAGCACATTGGCGTCATTATGCTCCCGGGAGAGCGCCGCCGAATAGGGGTCGCTCACCAATGCGCAGCGCGCGGCGGGATGGCGGTTGACCGCGATCGAAATGCCGATCCCCGAACCGCAGAGCGCGATACCGCGTTCGGCGCGGCCATCGGCGATGGCCTCGGCGAGCTTGTAGCCGAAGTCGGGATAATCCACCCGGTCCGCCGTCGCTGGACCGAGGTCCAGCACGTCGTGATCGAGGTCTCGCAGCCAGGCCGCGAGCACGGCCTTGAGCTCGTAAGCGGCATGGTCAGAGGCTATCGCAATGCGCATCGGGGCGGCTCCCGCAGGGGTGACAGGGAATCGATGAGCGCGCTTTAGGCGAAGCCGCCCGAATTGACCATAAGCCAGGTGGCAAATTTGTGACGCGGGCGATAAAGCCGCCCCATGTCCGACACGATCATGTCTTTGCTGATGCTCGCCGGGGTCGCGCTGACCGGCGGCGCGATCTATATTTTCCGCACCGGCGACCGCAAGCGCGCGCTGCTGATGTTCGTCGCGGCGCTGGTGATGTTCGCGAATATCGCGATCTGGCTGGTGCCGACGAAATAGGCTCCGTCATTGCGAGGAGCGTAGCGACGAAGCAATCTCCAGCGATCGACCTGATGATCGCGAACTGGAGATTGCCGCGTCGCCTTCGGCTCCTCGCAATGACAGGCAATCAGCGAATCGGCGAATCGGGCGCGAGGCGCATATCCAGATAATTATCGAGCGACTTCATCAGCTGATCGAGCTCATGCTCGAAGAAGTGGTTCGCGCGCGGGATTTCGTCGTGGTGGATGGTGATCCCCTTTTGCGTGCGCAGCTTGTCGACCAGCTTCTGGATCGCGGGCGGCGGCACGATCTCGTCCTGTCCGCCCGCGACGATGATCCCCGACGAAGGGCAGGGGGCGAGGAAGCTGAAGTCGTACATGTTCGCGGGCGGCGCGACCGACAGGAAGCCGCGAATCTCGGGGCGGCGCATCAGAAGCTGCATCCCGATCCACGCGCCGAAGCTGAAGCCCGCGACCCAGGTCGTCTGCGCCTCGGGGTGGATCGACTGCACCCAGTCGAGCGCCGAGGCGGCGTCGCTGAGTTCGCCGATGCCGTTGTCGAACGTCCCCTGGCTGCGACCGACGCCGCGGAAGTTGAAGCGCAGCACCGCAAAGCCGCGCGCGACGAAGCTCTTGTACATCGCCTGGGTGATGCGGTCGTTCATGGTGCCGCCGCCCTGCGGGTGCGGGTGGAGGATCAGCGCGACCGGCGCGCGCGGGCGCGGCGGGGGCGAGAAGCGGCCTTCGATACGGCCTTCGGGGCCGGGGAAAATAACGTCGGGCATGGGCGCACCTTCTTTGGTTCGGGGCTGGTCACCGATTCGCCGGACGGCGGGGTGGCGGAGCTGGATGCGCGCCTATATAGAAAATAGGTCTCGACTTGCAACTTTTGCGAATCGTTCGCAATAAGGGGCGCTCAATCCCGGTTCGTCATCCCGGACTTGATCCGGGATCCATTCTCGCAGCGCCGGAATCATGGATCCCGGATCAAGTCCGGGATGACGATGATAAAGAGCTTCGCTCGACACCAAAGGGATTAGCGGGCAAATGCCGCGAATGATTTACCTCGACTACCAAGCCACGACCCCGCTCGCTCCCGAGGCGCGCGCGGCGATGCTGCGCTGGCTCGAAGGGCCGGGAGAGGGCGACGGCTATGCCAACCCGTCGAGCACGCACAAGGCGGGCCGCGCCGCGGCGGCGGCGGTCGAGGTCGCGCGCGATCAGGTCGCGGCGATGCTGCCGGGGGGCGGACGCGTCTTCTTCACTTCGGGCGCGACCGAGGCGCTCAACTGGGCGCTGCTGCGCGGCGCGGAGGCGAAACCGGGCGGGGTCGCGGGGCTGAGCATCGAACATGCCGCGTCGCTGCAATGCCTCGAGCGGCTGAACGCGACGATCCTGCCGGTCGATGGCGCGGGGGTCGCGCTGCCGCCCGATGACGCGCTGATTCCCGAGAACGGCCTTGTCGCGGCGATGCTGGTGAACAACGAGGTCGGGACGATCCAGCCGGTCGCCGCTTTCGCCGCCGCCGCGCACGCGAAGGGGAGCCTGCTGCTCTGCGACGCGGTGCAGGGGTACGGCCGCGTTACCATCCCCGACGGCGCCGACCTGATCGCGCTTTCGGCGCACAAGATTCACGGGCCGAAGGGGATCGGCGCGCTGTGGGTGAAGGACGGTGTCGACCTCGAACCGCTGATGGTCGGCGGCGCGCAGGAACAGGGAATGCGGTCGGGCACCGTCTCCCCGGCTCTGTGCGCCGGGTTCGGCGCGGCGGCGGCGCTCGCGGCCGAGCGCTTCGATGCGGACGCCGCGCATGTCGAGCGGCTCTGGTCGCTGGCGATGGACATGCTGCCCGAATGGACACTCAATGGCGCCGTAACCCCACGCTATCACGGCAATCTCAATGTCCGCCGCGAGGGGGTGAATGGCCTTCGCCTGATGTCCGACGCGCGCAATGTCGCTTTCTCGCTCGGCAGTGCGTGCGGCAGCGGGTCGGGCAAGGTCAGCCATGTGCTGCGCGCGATGGGGGTGAGCGAGGCCGACGCCCGCGCCTCGATCCGGCTCGGCTGGGGACGCTATACCAGCGAAGCGGAATTGCGCGCCGGGCTGACCGCGATCAGGGATGCGGCGCGGCTTCAGGGAGTCAATTGAGTGCGCGTCACCTTCATCCACGCCGACGGCAAGGGGCGCACCGAGGCCGAAGCGAACGCAGGCGACATCCTGCTCGACGTCGCGCAGGCGCATCTGATGCCGCTCGAAGGGACGTGCGAGGGGCAGATGGCCTGTTCGACCTGCCACGTTATCGTCGCCAAAGAGGATTTCGACCGCTTGCCGCCCGCGAGCGAGGAGGAGGAAGATATGCTCGACCTTGCCGCCGGGGTGCGCCGCACCAGCCGGCTTGCCTGCCAGATCGTCCTGACCGACGACCTCGACGGGCTGACCGTCCATATCCCGTCCGAGAGCCGCAATATGCAGGGGCCGCGTTGATGCGCGCGGCCGTTGCCGTCGCCGTGCTGCTTGGCCTGACAGCCTGTTCCGCCGCGTCCGCTCCGGTGCGCGAGCCGACGGGTGATTCGGTGCTTCTCGCCAGGCAACTCACCGACATCGAGCGCCGTTCGGGCGGGCGTCTGGGCGTCGCGGTGACCGACACCACCGGTCGGCTGCTGTTCGGCCACCGCGCCGACGAACGTTTCGCCATGTGCTCGACCTTCAAGCTGCTTCTCGCGGGGCAGGTGTTGCGCGGCGCGGCGAGCGGCGGCCTGCCGCTGCGCACGCCGCTGCCGCTGACCCGCGCCGATCTGCTGCCGCATTCGCCCTATAGCGAGACCCAAGTCGCGGCGGGCGAAGTCAGTCTTGGGGCGGCCGCCGAACATAGCGTCAGGATCAGCGACAATGCCGCGGCCAATCTGATCCTCAAGGCGACGGGCGGGCCCGCGAGCTTTACCCAGCATATGCGCGCGATGGGCGATGCGGTGACGCGGCTCGACCGAACCGAGCCCGAACTCAACGAGAACGTGCCCGGCGATGCGCGCGACACCACCAGCCCCGCGGCGATGGCGAAAAGCGGGGCGATGCTCGTCTATGGCGATCATCTGACCGCCGATGACCGGCGAACGCTGCGCGGCTGGCTGATCGGCAGCGGGACCGGCCGCGCGCGCCTTCGCGCCGGGCTGCCGCCGGCGTGGATCGCCGGGGACAAGACCGGATCATGCGGCACCGCCTATAACGACGTCGCCTTCGTCGAGGCGCCTGACGGCAACAAATATATGGTCGCCGCCTATCTCGACCGTCCGACGGTGAACGGCGACGCCGCGGACGCGATCCTTGCCGATGTGGCCCGCGCGATTGTTGAGAATCCGTTCGTCTGACCGCGCGGCTTGCATTTCCGCGCCGCCGCCGCCATATGCGCGCCGGGAGTCGGGCGGACGCAGTCTTCGCCAACCCGGTCAGGTCCGGAAGGAAGCAGCCGCAACGAATTCGCTGCGGGTCGTTCCGGCTCCCACCTCCAAGCCATCTATTGTCGACCGTCACCCCGGACTTGATCCGGGGTCCCGCTTGTCGATGTCGCTGAGCGGGACCCCGGATCAAGTCCGGGGTGACGAGGGATTGGGTTGGCCGTCCGCATTCCCCTTCGACAAGCGTCCCTGGCCCCCCTAAGACGGACCCCATGAGCGATTCCGCCGACGACGATACCCCCATACTGGGGATGGATTTGCCGGAGACTCCGGCGCCCGCATCGAGCGGGCCGTACCGCGTCCTTGCCCGCAAATACCGCCCGCAGACCTTTGCCGAGCTGATCGGCCAGGATGCGATGGTCAAAACGCTGGGCAACGCCATCGCGCGCGACCGGCTGGCGCACGCCTTCCTGATGACCGGGGTGCGCGGGGTGGGCAAGACCTCGACCGCGCGGCTGATCGCCAAGGCGCTGAACTGCATCGGCCCCGACGGGCAGGGCGGGCCGACGATCGACCCGTGCGGCGTCTGCGAGCCGTGCCGCGCGATCACCGAGGGCCGCCACATCGACGTGATCGAGATGGACGCCGCGTCGAACACCGGCGTGGATGACGTGCGCGAGATCATCGAGGCGGTGCGCTATGCGGCGGTGTCGGCGCGCTACAAGATCTACATCATCGACGAAGTGCACATGTTGTCGCGCAACGCCTTCAATGCATTGCTGAAAACATTGGAAGAGCCGCCGCCGCACGTCAAATTCCTGTTCGCGACCACCGAGGTCAACAAGGTGCCGGTGACGGTGCTGTCGCGCTGCCAGCGCTTCGATCTTCGCCGTATCACCCCCGACATGCTCTTCGCGCATTTCAGCGCCATTCTGCAAAAGGAAGGCGTCGAGGCCGAGGCGCCCGCGGTCTGGCTGATCGCGAGCGCCGCCGAAGGATCGGTGCGCGACGGCCTGTCGATCCTCGACCAGGCGATTGCCCATGCCGACCTGGAAGCTGGAGGAGGGGGCGGCGGCAGGATCGGCGCCGAACAGGTGCGCGCGATGCTCGGTCTGTCCGATCGCTCGTCGATCGCGCAATTGATGGCGGCGATATTGGAAGGCGACAGCGGCGGCGCGATCGACCTCGCCCGCGCGCAATATGCGCTGGGGATCGAGCCGGTCGCGATGGTGCGCGGGCTGATGGACCTGACCCATGCGGTCACGCTCGCCAAGGTGTCGCGCCACGACGATCCCGCGCTGGCCGAGGCTGATCGCGAGCGGATCGGCGACTGGGCGAAGAAGCTGGGGTTCGCGCCGCTGAACCGCCTCTGGCAATTGCTGCTCAAGGGGCATGACGAGGTGTTGCGCGCGAACAATCCGCTTGAACATCTCGAAATGCTGCTGCTGCGCGTGATCTACGCCGCGTCGCTGCCCGATCCGGGGGAATTGGCGAAGCTGCTCGAAAAGGGCGGCGTGCCGACGAAGCCGCTTTCCGCGCCGCCGGCGCCGGGCGGGACGGAGCACGCGGCGGCCGAACCGGTTGCCGAAGCCCCGGCGGCGCCTCACAGCGAAGCGCCCGCGTCGCTGACCATCGCGCAGATTCACCAGCTCCTCGAAAGCACAGGAAATCATCAGCTTGCGCTGCAAGTCTACGATCATCTCCAGCTTGTCGAACTCGAACCCGGCTTGATCGTCTATGCCGCGGCGCCCGCGCTCGACGGCGATTTCGCGCGCAAGCTCGGCGAAGCACTGCTGACCCAGACGGGGAGCCGTTGGCAGGTTCGCACCGGTGAAGGCGACGCCCGCCCGAGCCTGGGACAGATGAAGGCCGCGAAACTGGCCGATAATGACGCACGCATCCGCGAACTGCCCGTCGTGAAGGCCGCTCTGGCGGCTTTTCCTGACGCGAGGCTTGTCGAAGACGACAACAACCATCATAGGTCCAATCCATGAAATCGATCGAAGAAATGATGAAGGCGGCTCAGGAAGCCGCCGCCACCGTGCAGGCGCAGATGCAGGAGGCGCAGACGAAGCTCGACACCCTCGAGGTCGAGGGGGTTTCGGGCGGCGGCCTCGTCAGGATCGTCGCGACCGCCAAGGGACGCATCAAGGCGATCCATATCGACGACAGCCTGATCGTTCCGTCGGACAAGCAGATGCTCGAAGACCTGCTCGCCGCCGCGTTCAACGATGCGCGCGAAAAGGCCGATGCGTTGAGCAACGAGGAAATGGGCAAGATGACGAGCGGCCTGCCGCTGCCGCCGGGGTTCAAATTGCCGTTTTGACCACCTGATCCTCCCTGCGGCGTAGCCGTGGGGAGGGGAACCGCCGCGAAGCGGGGGTGGAGGGGTATAACGCGGGGCGCTCGCTTTGCTCGCGGCCCCTCCGTCAGCCCTTAGGGCTGCCACCTCCCCATCGCTACGCGACAGGGACGAGTGGATCGTCCATTCACCCCACCGTCATTGAATGCGCGGCAAGTTACGCCATATTAGCGATGAACACCCTATAAGAAGGGCGGAGCCGCCGAAGCCGGGGCTCGCTCAGGAGCCGTAATGACGCAATCTTTTCCCCTGTTGCCGCTGCGCGATATCGTCGTTTTCCCGCACATGATCGTGCCGCTCTTCGTCGGCCGCGACCGTTCGGTCGCCGCGCTCGAAGCCGCGATGGAAGCCGACAAGGAAATCTTCCTCGTCGCCCAGCTCGATCCGGGCGAGGACGACCCGCAGCGCGACGACCTTTACGACACTGGCGTGATCGCCACCGTGCTGCAGCTTTTGAAGCTGCCCGACGGCACCGTCCGCGTGCTTGTCGAGGGCAAGGAGCGCGCGAAACTGCTGAAGCTGGAAGATGACGGCAAGGCGGTGATGGCAAGCGTCAAGCCGGTCGCCGATGCGATCGACGACAGCGTCGACACCGCCGCGCTGATGCGTTCGGTCGTCGACCAGTTCGAAAGCTATGCCAAGCTCAACAAGAAGATGCCCGCCGAAACCGCGGTGCAGCTGTCGCAGATCGACGACGCCTCGCGCCTTGCCGACTCGGTCGCGGGCAATCTCAACATCAAGGTGTCCGACAAGCAGGCGTTGCTCGTCGAGGATGCGCCCGCGAAGCGGCTCGAAATGGTCTTCGCCTTCATGGAGGGCGAGCTCGGCGTGCTGCAGGTCGAAAAGAAGATTCGCGGCCGCGTGAAGCGGCAGATGGAGAAGAGCCAGCGCGAATATTATCTCAATGAGCAGTTGAAGGCGATCCAGCGCGAACTCGGCAATGACAGCGGTGAGGGCGGCGGCGACCTCGGCGAACTGCAGATCAAGATCGACGGCCTCAAAATGTCGAAGGAGGCCAAGGCCAAGGCGAACGCCGAGCTCAAGAAGCTGCGCGCGATGGCGCCGATGTCGGCCGAGGCGACGGTGGTGCGCAACTATCTCGACACGCTGATCGGCCTGCCGTGGGGCAAGAAGTCGAAGCTCAAGAAGGATATCGCCAAGGCGCAGGCCGTCCTCGACGACGACCATTATGCGCTCGAAAAGGTCAAGGACCGGATCGTCGAATATTTGGCGGTGCAGGCGCGCACCAACAAGCTCAAAGGCCCGATCCTGTGTCTCGTCGGCCCTCCGGGCGTCGGCAAGACCTCGCTCGGCCGCAGCATCGCGAAAGCCACGGGCCGCGAATTCGTGCGCCAGTCGCTCGGCGGCGTGCGCGACGAGGCCGAGATTCGCGGTCACCGCCGTACTTACATCGGCTCGCTGCCGGGCAAGATCGTGACCAACCTCAAGAAGGCCGGCACGATGAACCCGCTGTTCCTGCTCGACGAGATCGACAAGCTGGGCCAGGATTTCCGCGGCGATCCGGCGTCGGCGCTGCTCGAAGTGCTCGATCCCGAACAGAATGCGAAGTTTCAGGACCATTATCTGGAGGTCGATGTCGATCTTTCGGACATCATGTTCGTTACCACCGCGAATTCGCTGAACCTGCCGCAGCCCTTGCTCGACCGCATGGAGATCATCCGCCTCGAAGGTTACACCGAGGACGAGAAGGTCGAGATCGCGAAGCGTCACCTGATCGCGAAGCAGATCGAGGCGCACGGACTGAAGCCGCATGAGTTCGAGCTGACCGACGAAGGGCTGCGCGACCTCATCCGCTATTATACCCGCGAGGCGGGCGTCCGCACGCTTGAGCGCGAGATTGCGCGGCTGGCGCGCAAGGCGCTGCGCAAGATTCTGGAGGGCAAGGCGGAGAGCGTCGTCGTCACCCCGGACAATCTGTCGGAGTTCGCGGGCGTGCGGAAATTCCGCCACGGCGTCTCGGACGGCGAGGATCAGGTCGGCGCGGTCACCGGCCTCGCCTGGACCGAGGTCGGCGGCGAACTGCTGACGATCGAGGCGGTCACCGCGTCAGGCAAGGGGCAGGTTCGCACCACCGGCAAGCTGGGCGAAGTGATGACCGAGTCGGTGCAGGCCGCGCTGTCCTTCGTGAAGGCGCGCGCGCCGGCCTATGGCATCAAGCCCAGCCTGTTCGCGCGCAAGGATATCCATATCCATCTGCCCGAGGGCGCGGTGCCGAAGGACGGCCCGTCGGCGGGTGTCGGCATGGTCACCGCGATGGTGTCGACGCTCACCGGGATCGCGGTGCGCAAGGATGTCGCGATGACCGGCGAAGTCACGTTGCGCGGCCGCGTGCTCGCGATCGGCGGCCTCAAGGAAAAGCTGCTCGCGGCGCTGCGCGGCGGGATCACGACCGTCCTCATTCCCGAAGAGAATGAAAAGGATCTGGTTGAAATTCCGGCAAACATCACGGCGAAGCTCAAGATCATTCCGGTGAGCCACGTCGACCAGGTGCTGGCCGAGGCGCTGGTCTCACCGGTCGAGCCGATCGAGTGGACCGAAGCCGATGAGCTTGCCGCGTCGCCCCCGATCGTGGCCGGCGGCGATCCCGACAGGGCGATTCGCCACTGATCGACCGACGATGGGCCTCATTTCATCCTGATTCGTCGCAAAATTGGCGTTTTGGAGCGGTTTTCTGCGATTTTTGCTTTGACAACCCGATGTGAAACATCGTTAGTGGCGCGCCATGGCTTCGGGCCATGAATCATTCTATCCACCTATGCAGGGGTTCCTTAGGCATGAACAAACAAGACCTGATCGCCGCCGTCGCTGACTCGAGCGGCCTCACCAAGGGCGATGCGAGCAAGGCGGTCGAAGCCGTGTTCGATTCGATCACCGGCGCGCTCAAGAAGGGCGGCGAAGTCCGTCTCGTCGGCTTCGGCACTTTCGCGGTCAGCAAGCGCAAGGCGTCGACCGGCCGCAACCCGCGCACCGGCGAAACGATGACCATCGCGGCGTCGAACCAGCCGAAGTTCAAGGCCGGCAAGGCCCTCAAGGATGCCGTCAACTAAGTTGACCGCGCCTTTGGGTGACATCATTTCGGGCCGTGGCGCAAGCCGCGGCCCGATTTGATTCCGGGCGATCCCGCACGATCGATGTCGAATGGGCGTTGCATTACCTGCGCGAGCGGCTATGGACGGCCGGCTTTCGGAAGCCGTCGGCTTTTCGGTCGGCATGGAATGGGCGCGTAGCTCAGCGGTAGAGCACACCCTTCACACGGGTGGGGTCACAGGTTCAATCCCTGTCGCGCCCACCATTCCCCCGACCCGACCCGACCGGCGCGGCGCAGAGGCCGAATATCGGCTGACCGCTTCATTCATCGCTTATTCAATGCGTTCGCATTAGAAGCACGGGCCATGATCCGCACCCTGTTCCTCTCGCTCGCTTCCGTCCTGCTCCTTGCCGCTTCGCCCGCGTCGGCGCGCGTCGAGCGCGATCAGGACAATATGCGCGACGCCGCGGCGCAGGGGCAGGTCATTCCGCTCAACCGGCTGGTGGCGGAAGTGAAGGCGCGGCCGCCCTACAACGGCATGACCTATCTCGGCGGGCCGCAGTTCGACTCCAGCCGGATGATCTATGCGCTCAAATTCATGGACGGCTCGCAGGTCGTCATCGTCTATGTCGACGCCCGCACCGGCCGGATCGTCGGCCGCAAACCCTGACACCCCTTTACCGAACGAGGACCGCAACGACATTTTGCGATGATCGTTCGGACTTGATACACAGTCGTGACACGGCGGCCGGAATGCCGGTGCGCAAAGGAAAGGCGCCTGAATGCGGATTTTGATTGTCGAGGACGAGCCCACGCTGGGCCCGCAGCTCAAGGCTACGCTGGAAGGTGCCGGTTACGCCGTCGACCTCGCGACCGATGGCGAGGACGGCCATTTCCTCGGCTCGACCGAAAATTACGACGCGGCGATCCTCGACCTCGGGCTTCCCGAGATCGACGGGCTGACGGTGCTCGACCGCTGGCGGCGCGAGAAGCGCAACTTCCCCGTGCTCGTCCTCACCGCGCGCGATAGCTGGTCGGACAAGGTCGCGGGGCTCGACGCGGGCGCCGACGATTATCTGGCGAAGCCGTTCCAGACCGAGGAACTGATCGCCCGCCTGCGCGCGCTGATCCGCCGCGCCTCGGGCAATGCGTCGAGCGAGTTGATCGCGGGCAAGGTCCGCCTCGACACCCGCTCGGGCCGCGTGACGCTCGATGGCGAGCCGGTCAAGCTGACCGCGCAGGAATATAAGCTGCTGTCCTATCTGCTCCATCACAAGGGCAAGGTCGTGTCGCGCACCGAGCTGATCGAGCATATCTACGATCAGGATTTCGACCGCGATTCGAACACGATCGAGGTGTTCGTGACGCGCATCCGCAAGAAGCTGGGCGCCGACATCATCACCACGATCCGCGGCCTCGGCTACCAGCTCGACGATCCGCAGGGCTGATCCGCGCGTGGCGGACGCCGCCCCGGCCGCCGTGACCGAAACGCCGCCGCGGCCCGCGGCGCTGACCAGCCGCGTCACCGGCAGCCTTGCGCGGCGCATGATCGCGATCGCGGCGATCTGGATTTCGGTGCTGCTGATCGGCGGCGGCTTCGCGCTCGACCGGGTGCTGACCGGGGCGATCACGCGCAATTTCGATTCGAGCCTCGAATATGTATTGATCGCGATGATCCGCTCGTCCGAAATCGGCCCCGACGGCGAGGTGCGGCTGATCGAGCCGCTCGGCGATCAGCGTTTTCTCGAGCCCTATAGCGGTCTGTATTGGCAGATCAGCGGTGCAGGGCAGGAGCCTTATCGCTCGCGTTCCTTATGGGAGCGCACGTTGCGGCCGCCGCGCGAGCATGTCGATACGGCGCTCCACACCTATAACAGCAATCAGTTTCCCGACGAGGAACTGCGCGTCCTCGAACGCAACGTCATCCTGCCGGGCAGCAAGACCAACTGGCGCTTCCAGATCGCCCAGTCACGCGACGCGCTCGACCTTCAGGTCCGCGCGGTGCGCGCGACGCTGATCCCCAGCCTGGCGCTGCTCGGCCTCGGGCTGATCATCCTCGCGGCGCTCCAGACTTTCTATGGCCTGCTGCCGCTGCGCCATATCCGCCGCGCGATCGCGGCGATGCGCGGCGGGCAGAACCGCCGCGTCACCGCGCCGCTGCCACTCGAGGTGCAGCCGATGGTCGACGAACTCAACGCGCTGCTCGCGCATAATGAAAAACAGGCCGAGGAAGCGCGGCTGCACGCGGGCAATCTCGCCCATGCGCTCAAGACGCCGCTGACCGTGCTGGTAAACAGCGCGACCGGCTCCGACAGCGACCTCGCGAACACGGTGCGGCGCGAGGCGGCGACGATGCAGCGGCAGGTCGAGCATCATCTCGCGCGCGCGCGCGCGGTCGGCCGCCGCGGCGCGGCGCAGGCGCGCGCCAATGTCCGCGAGAGCGTCGACAGCGTCTCGCGCGCGGTTGGACTGCTCTATCCCGATGTCCGCCTCGACGCGGCAGGCGACCGCACCTTGGTCGCGCGGCTGGAGCGGCAGGACCTCGACGAGTTGATTGGAAATCTTCTCGAAAATGCGGCCAAATATGGCGGTGGCAGCGTCTTCGTCACGATCCAGCGCGACGGCAATATGGCCGAGATATTGGTCGAGGACGATGGCGCGGGTATCTCGCCCGCCGATCGCGAGCGGGTGATCGACCGCGGCGTGCGGCTCGACAGCGGCAAGCCGGGAACCGGGCTGGGGCTCGCGATCGTCCGCGATGTGGCAGAGATTTACGGCGGCAGCATCGCGCTGGAAGAGAGCGAGGATCTGGGCGGGCTGCTCGTGCGGCTCAGGCTGCCGGCGGGATAGGCGGCTTTGGGGTGGGGAGCGGCCGTAGTCTCCTCTCCCCTTGAGGAAGCTTGGAGAGGGGGACGACGCCAGCGGACGCAAAACCCCCTCTCAACTTCGGCTAGGCAGCAAGCTGCCAAGCCTTCGTATCTCTCCCTCAAGGGGAGAGAGTAGGATCCTTACCCACGTCCGCAATCGCTCGTTTCAGGACATTTTCCGTCCCGGTTATCGCAACCGAAATCATCGCGCTTTGGATGAACTGGTCTCCATGCTACCTTCCCCGCGCTGTTTGTGGTTCACCTTTGGGGAAGGGGGAATTATGATGCACGGGGCCTTCAAATTAGCCGCGATCTTCGGGATCGGGTTTTCGCTTTCAAGCTCTACGACCTTGCCTGTTTTTTCGGCCGCGGCGCTGGAGGCTCTCGATCCCAGCCGTCTTGCCACCCTGCTCTGTGGGGCGGAAAAGGCAGGGTCCACCTTGGCTCGCGAGCTTCTGATCGCCTCGGCGTTCGCGGCGCCGGCAAGCGAGGCGGGGCCGATTCCGCTTTTCGCCGATCTCGCCGCATCGCCGTTTCCCGTTTCGACCCGCGATCCGCAGGCGCGGCGCTATTTCAGCCAGGGGCTGCTTCTGACCTATGGCTTCAACCACGCGGGCGCGGTGCGCTCGTTCCGCGAGGCGCAGCGGCTCGACCCGAAATGCGCCATGTGCTGGTGGGGCGAAGCGGTGGCGCTCGGCCCGAACATCAACGCGCCGATGGACGACCGCGACCATGCGGCGGCGCTCGACGCGATGGACCGGGCGATGGCGCTGCGCGACGGGGCATCTTCCATGGAACGGGCGCTGATCGAGGCCGTCGCGCATCGCTATTCGCGCGATCCGGGGGCGGATCGCGCGGCGCTGGACATGGCCTATGCCGACGCGATGCTCGATGTCGCGCGCCGCTTTCCGGGTGACGACGATGTCGCTGTACTCGCCGCCGAAGCCGCGATGGACACCAGTCCGTGGAATTATTGGGAGAGCGACAAGAAGACGCCGGTGGGTCGCAGCGGCGAAGCGGTGCGGCTGATCGAAACGGTGCTGGGCCGCAACCCCGCGCATGTTCAAGCGAACCATCTCTATATTCACCTGATGGAAGCGAGCGATCCGCAGCGTGCCGAGGCCGCCGCGGACCGGCTGTCGAACCCGCGTGCGCCGAGCGCGGCGCATCTCGTGCACATGCCGGGGCATATCTATCAGCTGCGCGGGCGCCACGCCGATTCGATCCGGGTGAATGTCGCGGCGGCACGCGCCGACGAAGCCTTCATTCGCAGCGCCGGCGATCATGGCCTCGTCCGCTACGGCTATTATCCGCACAATATCCACTTCATCGTGACGTCGGCGCAGATGGCCGGCGACATGCCGACCGCGATCCGCGAGGCGCAGCGGCTCGGCACGGTGCTCGACCCCACGACGTCGGAACGGATCGCGTGGATCCAGTCGATCGACGCGGCGCCCTATCTGGCGATGGCGCAATTTGCCGAACCGAAAGCGATATTGGCGATGACAGCGCCCGATACGCGCCTCGCTTACCCGACCGCGATGCGCCATTATGCCCGCGGCATCGCTTATGCCCGCCTCCGCGATCGTGCCGGTTTCGATCGCGAACTGGCGGCGATGGCGCGGCTCAGAACATCGGACGCCATGAAGGGCATGATCGATCAGGGCGTGCCGGCCGACGATCTGGTGGCGCTCGCCGAACTGGTCGCGCGCGGCCGTTTTGCCGCGGCCGAGCGGCGCCATGACGAGGCGATCGCCTTCTATCGGCAGGCGATCGCGATCGAGGGGCGGATTCCCTATCAGGAGCCCGCTTACTGGTATTATCCGGTCCGGCAGTCGCTGGGTGCGGCGCTGTTTCAGGCGGGGCGTTATGCCGATGCCAGCGAGGCGTTTCGCGGCGCGCTGACGCAGACGCCGAACAATGGCTGGGCGTTGTACGGGCTAAGCCGCAGCGAGGCCAGGCAGGGGAACAAGCTGGAAGCCGCGGCGGCCGACAGGGCGCTGTCGAAGGCCTGGCTCGGCGACGCGCGCTGGCTCCGGATGGATCGGCTGTAGCTCTCTGCGTCAGGCGGCGCAGACCTCCAGTCCGCGCTGCACGGCGGGCCGCGCCAGCCCGCGGTCGAGCCACGCCTGGACGTTCTTGAACCGTTCGAACCCGACGATCTCCGCCGCGTCGTAAAAGCCGATCAGGTTGCGCACCCAGCCGAGCAGCGAGATGTCGGCGATGCTGTAATCCGCGTCCATGATCCAGGTGCGCCCGGCGAGCCGGCCGTCGAGAACGCCGAGCAGCCGTGCCGATTCCGCCGCGTAGCGGTCGCGCGGGCGCTTGTCTTCATAGTCGCGCCCGGCGAATTTGTGGAAGAAGCCGAGCTGGCCGAACATCGGCCCGGCGCCGCCCATCTGCCACATTAGCCACTGGATCGCCTCGTAGCGCTGGCCGGCATCCTCAGGAAGGAACTGCCCCGTCTTGTCGGCGAGATAGATCAGGATCGCGCCCGATTCGAACAGCGCCAGCGGTTTGCCGCCGGGGCCGTCGGGGTCGTAGATCGCGGGAATCTTGCCGTTCGGGTTGAGCGACAGGAAAGCGGGGTCGTGGCTTTCGTTCGCCCCGATGTCGATGCGGTGCGCCTCATAAGGCAGGCCGCATTCCTCCAGCATGATGCTGACCTTGACGCCGTTCGGCGTCGGCAGGCCGAAAAGCTGGAGCCGGTCGGGGTGCCGGGCCGGCCATTTGGCGAAGATCGGATGGGTCATGCCTCGCTCTCCCTTTTGGCTTGCTCGTGGTGGCGGATCACTTCGTCGATGATGAAGCGCAGGAATTTTTCGGTGAAATCGGGGTCGAGATCGGCGTCGCGGGCCAGGCTGCGCAGCCGCTCGACCTGCCGCGCCTCACGGTCGGGGTCGGCGGGGGGCAGATCGATCCGCGCCTTGAGCTCGCCGACCGCCTTCGTCACCTTGAACCGCTCCGCCAGCATATAGACCAGCGCCGCGTCGATATTGTCGATGCTCTGGCGGTAACGGCTGAGTTGATCGTCCATGCGCGGCTCCTCCTATGCCCGGCCCGCTTGGCACCGGGCGGGGGACCAAGGCAAGCCGAAAGTCGTTGCAAATTTGCAGGCGCACGGCCAAGGCGGCGCTTGTCATGACTGCGGACATCCACTTGCTCCACGGCGACCGGCCGCCCTCGCTCGACCCGATGATGGCGCTCGTCGCCGCCGATATGAACGAGGTGAATGCGGTCATTCTCGACCGCATGCAGTCCGAAGTGCCGCTGATCCCCGAGCTTGCGGGGCATCTGATCGCGGGCGGGGGCAAGCGGATGCGGCCGATGCTGACGCTCGCCTGCGGCAAGCTGCTCGACTATCCGGGCCATCGCCATTGCAAGCTCGCCGCCGCGGTCGAGTTCATCCATACCGCAACCCTGCTCCACGACGATGTTGTCGATGGGTCGGACCTGCGCCGCGGCCGCAAGACCGCGAACATCATCTGGGGCAACAGCGCCTCGGTGCTGGTCGGCGACTTCCTGTTCAGCCGCGCTTTCGAGGTGATGGTCGAGGACGGGTCGCTGAAGGTGCTGAAGATTCTCTCGCGCGCCTCGGCGGTGATCGCCGAGGGCGAGGTCAACCAGCTTTCGGCGCAGCGCCGGATCGAAACGAGCGAGGACCAGTATCTCGCGATCATCAACGCCAAGACCGCCGAGCTGTTCGCCGCCGCATGCAAGATCGCCGCGGTCGTCGCCGAGCGCGACGACGCGACCGAAGCCGCGCTCGACGCCTATGGCCGCAACCTCGGAATCGCCTTCCAGCTCGTCGACGATGCGATCGACTATGTGTCGGACGCGGAGACGATGGGGAAGGGGGTCGGCGATGACTTTCGCGACGGCAAGGTTACGCTGCCCGTCATCCTCGCCTATGCGCGCGGCAGCGCCGAGGAGCGCGAGTTCTGGAAGCAGGCGATTGTCGGCCACCGCACGTCGGACGCGGACCTTGCCCATGCGAAAAGCCTGCTGCTCAAGCACGACACGATCGCCGACACGTTGGCGCGGGCGCGCCATTACGGCCAGCGCGCGGTCGATGCGATCGGCGGTTTTCGCGCGAGCCAGGCGAAGAACGCGCTGACCGAAGCGGTCGCCTTCGCGGTCGCGCGCGCTTATTAGGCTTTTTCACCCATTTCTCATATGCATGTTCCCCCGCGAAGGCGGGGGTCCATCTCCGGCCGGTGCAAGGTGGAACCGGCAGAAGATGGGTCCCCGCCTTCGCGGGGACACGGGTTGGAATATCGCAAGGTTGGCGTTGTGATGATGAGGCCAGTAACGCGCCCATGAAAAAAATTCCGCTCCCCATCGATGCGGTGCTGCCCGACATCATGGCGGCGCTGCTGCTGAAGCCCAATGCCGTCGTCGTCGCACCGCCGGGGGCGGGCAAGACGACGCGGGTCGCGCCCGCGCTGCTGGGTCAGCCGTGGTGCAAGGGTTCGGTGTGGCTGCTGTCGCCGCGCCGGCTTGCGGCGCGCGCGGCGGCCGAGCGGATCGCCGAGGAGATGGGCGAGGTGGTCGGCGGGCGCGTCGGCTATGCCACCCGGCTCGACAGCAAGCAGTCGGCGGCGACGCGGCTGCTGGTGATGACGCCGGGGCTGTTCCGCAACCGCATCCTCGCCGACCCTGAACTCGCGGGCGTGTCGGCGGTGCTGTTCGACGAGGTGCACGAACGCAGCCTCGACGGCGATTTCGCGCTCGCGCTGGCGATCGACGCGCAACAGGGGCTGCGCGACGACCTGCGTCTCGTCGCCATGTCGGCGACGCTCGACGGCGCGCGCTTCGGGGCGCTGCTCGGCGATGCGCCGGTGGTGAGGAGCGAGGGCAAGAGCTGGCCGCTTGATCTCCGCCATGCGAGCCGCCGCTCCGAGGATCGACTGGAAGCGAGCGTGCTCATGGCGGTGCGGCAGGCGATGGCCGATGAAGGGGAGGGTGACATGCTCACCTTCCTGCCCGGCGCCGCCGACATCGAGCGCGCGGCGGCGGCGGTCGAGGCGGCAGGGCTGCCGCTCGTCGTCCACCGGCTGCACGGGCAGATCGACCCGGCGGCGCAGCGCAAAGCGCTTGTCCGCGATCCCGATGGTGGGCGCAAGCTGATCCTCGCCACCAGTATCGCCGAGACGAGCCTGACCATCGAAGGCGTGCGGATCGTCATCGACGCGGGATTGTCGCGGCGCCCGCGCTTCGACAAGGCCGCGGGAATCGCGCGGCTCGTCACCGAGCGCGCAAGCCAGGCATCGGCGACCCAGCGCGCGGGCCGCGCGGCGCGGCAGGGGCCGGGGGTCGCCTATCGCTTGTGGGAAGCCGCGGCGACGGCGGGAATGCCGCCCTTCGACCCGCCCGAAATCCACGAGAACGACCTGATGCCGGTCGTGCTCGACTGCGCGAGCTGGGGCATCGTCGATCCGCGCCAACTGGGCTGGCTCGACCCGCCGTCGCCCGCCGCCGTCGCCGAAGCCAAGGCGCGGCTTCAGGCGATCGGTGCGCTCGGCGACGACGGGCGGATCGCCGCGCATGGCAAGGCGCTCGCGGCGATTCCGCTGCCGGTGCCGCTCGCGCATATGCTGCTCGACGCCGCGCGCGCGGGGGAGGCGGATATGGCGGCAAAGCTCGCGGTCCTGCTGACCGAGCCGGGGCTCGGCGGACGCGGGGTCGATGTCGAGGCGCGGCTTTCGCGCTGGCGGGGCCTGAAGGGTGACCGTGCCGAAGGCGCGTGGCGGCTCGCGCGGCGGCTGGCGGGGCTTGGCGAACGGCTGGCGGCGAATGCGGGCGCGCTCGACGAGCGGTCGGTCGGCGGCTGGATCGCGACCGCGTGGCCCGATCGCGTCGCGCGCCAGCGCGCGGGACAGCGCGGCGACTATCTGAGCGCGGGCGGCCGCGCGTACAAGCTCGATCCGCTCGATCCGCTGGCCAACAGCGAATGGCTCGCCATCGCCGATGCGCAGGGGCACGCGGCGGGCGTCCGTATTCTCGGCGCGGCGGCGATTACGCTCGCGGAGGTTGAGGCGATTTTCGCCGATCAGATCGTCAGCCGCTCGGCGAGCCGCTACGATGCGGACAGCGACCGCGTCGATCACCGCCGCGAGCGTCGCCTCGGCGCGATCGCGCTGACGAGCGGGCAGGCGGGACGGACCGAAGGCGCCGAGGATGATGTCGCGGTACGCCTCGCGGCGGTGCGCGAGAAGGGGCTCGGGTTGATCGGCTGGGGGCCGGTGTCGCAGGCGCTGCGCCAGCGCGCGTCGTTCGCGGGGCTCGACACGCTGTCGGCGCCCGCGCTCGCCGACAGCCTCGACATCTGGCTCGCGCCCTTGCTGGAGAATACGCGCGGGCTGCGCGATATCGGCGACCAGCGGCTCGCCGACGCGCTGTCGGGGCTGCTCGACTGGCCCGCGCGGCAATTGCTCGAAAAGCTCGCTCCCGCCGATTATGCGACCCCCGCGGGCAGCCGCCATGCGATCGACTATGGTGCCGACGGCGGGCCGACGGTCAGCGTGCGCGTGCAGGAGATGTTCGGGCTCGCGCGGCACCCGGCAATCGGCGATCCGCCGGTGCCGCTCGTCCTCGCGCTGACCTCGCCCGCACACCGCCCGATCCAGACGAGCCGCGACATCGCCAGCTTCTGGACCGGAAGCTGGTCCGAGGTCGCGAAGGAGATGCGCGGACGCTATCCCAAGCATAGCTGGCCCGATGACCCGGCGACCGCGCGGCCGACTTTGCTCACCAAGGCGGCGCAGGCGCGGCGCGATGGGCAATAGGCCTCTTTTCGTGGACGTAGCTTGGCGCTAAGGCGGCGGCAGAGTCACCCTGTCAGGACGAGTGTCGATGAAAGCGCGTATCTTCCAGAAACCCAAGAATGCGATGCAGTCGGGCCGTGCCGGCACGCAGCGCTGGATGCTGGAATATGCGCCCGCCGAGACACGCAAGGCCGATCCGCTGATGGGCTGGGCGGGCAGCGGCGACACGCGGCGCCAGCTTCGCCTGGGCTTTGCGACCCGCGACGAGGCAGTCGCCTATGCCGAGAAGAACGGCATCGAGGTCGAGATCGCGCCGACGCCGGTCCGGACGCTGAAGATTCAGGCCTACGCCGACAATTTCCGCTGAGTTCTGATTAATCGTCATTGCGAGGAGCCGAAGGCGACGCGGCAATCTCCAGCTATCGTCCTTGCGCAAGGACGATAGCTGGAGATTGCTTCGCTGCGCTCGCAATGACGAGGTTGGTATTATTCCGCGTCCGGCTGCAACAGCTTGTGCAGGTGGACGACGACATATTTCATTTCGGCATCGTCGACGGTGCGCTGGGCTGCGCTGCGCCACGCCTTTTCGGCGGATTTATAATCGGGGAACAGGCCGACGACGTCGAGCGCGTTCAGGTCGACGAAATCGAGGCCCTGCGGATCGCTGACGCGTCCGCCGAACACGAGGTGCAATTTGCTCATGGCTAGCTTTCCTTGCGGGTTAGCGCTGGGGAGGGGAGGATGGGCGCCCCTACCAGCGCTTTGCCGCTACGGCAAGTCGGCTCATTCCTCGTCGTCGGCGCGATCCCTGCGAACCGATTTCGGCAGCAGCGAACCGAGCAGCGCGCCGATCGCGACGGCCCCCGCGACGAGCGCCAGCGGCTGCTTCTCGGCCGCCGTCTTGAGCTTGCTGTTCGCGCGTTTTGCCTGCGCCTTGCCCTTTGCATAAGCCTCGCCAGCGGCTTCGCGCGCGGCATCGGCCTGTTCGCCTGCTTTCGCGGCAAGCTCGCTCGTCGCGGCGCGGGCGCGGCCATAGCCGTCCTGGATGCGCGCCTTCGCCGCCTCGGCAGTCGCGCGTGCATTTTCGGCGGTTTTCTCCGCAAGTTCACTCGCTTTCGCGCGGGCGTCGTTGGCGGTTTCACTCAGCGGCTTCATCGTCTTCCTCCAGATATGGCTCGGCCGCGTCGGGCCGGAATTTGTCCAGGACGGCGTCGGCCAGATCCTGCGCCTTCTGCGCCAGCTTCGGCACATGGTCCTTGATCGGTTCGCGAAACAGCCATGCCACGCCCGCCACCGCGGCGAGCGCGATCGGCAGGCGATTGTCGCGAAATTCCTGCCGCACGATATGTGCGGCATCGTCGACCTTCTCGCCCACGCGATATTTCCCGCGATCGAGGAGCGCCTTTGGCTTGAACGCCGCCTTGGCGACGTCGAGCCGCCGGCGCAGTTCGGCGCGCTGAAGCATCGAACGGCGCGCGGCGTTGATCAGGCGGTTGCGCGTCCCCGGCATCAGTCGTCGCCCCTTTCGCTGGTCAGGTCGCGCCGCAGTGCGGTGCGGATGTCGCCATAGCTGCGCTGCGCGCGCCACCCCGCGAAGGCGGCGATGGCGAGCAGGACGCCGACGACGATCAGCGTCGCGAGCAGCGGGCCGATGCGCGGGGCGAGCACCAGGATCGCTCCGAAAGCGAGTGCGAGCATCGCGATACCCAGCGCCGAGGCCGCGATCGCGCCCCACGCCGCGGTCCAGCTTGCGCCGTGCAGCGCCAGCTCGCTGCGCGCTTCGAGCAGGGCCAGTTCGGCCTTCGCCGTCGCCGAGAGATTGTCGATGACGTCATCGACGATCTTCTCGAGCGGCACCGGCGGCGGCGCGACGGGCCGTCCGTCGGGCGCATAGCCGTGGCTGACGCCGTCGAAGCTGCGCGGCCCGGAAGCGGGCGGGAGGTTGGGGTCGGAGGACGGCAAGCGGCTGTCAGTCGTTCGAGCCGCCCTTGAGCATCCGCGCCAGCACGAAGCCGATCACCGCCGCAGCCCCGACCGCGACCGCCGGATTCTTCTTGACCATGTCCTTGGTCGAGGCGGCGAGCTCGTCGAGATCCTTCTTGTCGAGCGTCGTGGCGAGGCCGGCGACGGTTGAGGCGGCCGAACGGGCATAGTCGCCATATTGCTTGCCGAACTTGCTGTCGACGGTGCCGGCGCTGTCCTCGAGCATCCGGGCGAGGCTGCCGACGGCTTCGGCGGCCTTGTCCTTGCCTTTGGTCGCGGCGTCGCGGGCCTTGGCCGATGCCTGGTTCTTCAGCGTCGTCGCCTCTTCCTTCAGCGACGCGGCCTTCTTCGACGCTTCCGACTTGATCGTGTCGCGCGTCGCCGCGAGCTGATCGCGGATCGGATGATCCTTGGCCGTCGCCTTCGCGGCGGCGGGCTTGCGCGCGGGCGCGGCCTTGGTTGCGGCGGCTTTCGCGGGCGCTTTGGGCGTGGCTTTCTTGGCGGCGGGAGTGGCGGCTTTGGCCATGGGGCACTATCCTCTTCTTTTATCGAGCCTCGTGCCGTCAGGGGAGCGCCGGTCGTGAGCCCTTTTTGGTCCTGTCCAGATATATAGCAAGGCACGCCCAATGGTTCCATAGCTTCGCAAAATTCGGTGGTGACGTGGTTTGATTTTCAAGGGCGCAATCACCTCTTCGTCACCCCGGACTTGATCCGGGGTCCCGCTCAGCGGCGGTGACAAGCGGGACCCCGGATCAAGTCCGGGGTGACGGGGAACAGCATCACTTCCAGCTTTTCAAATTACGTCGCCCCCCAAAATTCCTATGCGGTGGTTGCACTAGCGGCACGGCGCCGATAACAGGCGGGCGCTTTCTCCAATGCCCCGCCGTGCGGGCTTCAGCAGGACGACCTCCATGACCGCCATCATCGACATCCACGGCCGCGAAATCCTCGACAGCCGGGGCAATCCTACCGTCGAAGTCGATGTGCTGCTCGAAGACGGCAGCTTCGGCCGCGCCGCGGTGCCCTCGGGTGCCTCGACCGGCGCGCACGAGGCGGTCGAGCTTCGCGACGGCGATACGGCGCGCTATCTCGGCAAGGGCGTGACCAAGGCGGTCGCGGCGGTGAACGGCGAGATCGCCGAGGCGCTGATCGGCCTCGATGCCGAGGATCAGCGCGAGCTCGACATGGCGATGATCGACCTCGACGGCACGGCGAACAAGGGCCGTCTCGGCGCCAATGCGATCCTCGGCGTCAGCCTCGCCGCCGCAAAAGCAGCAGCGGATGCGCGCGGCCTGCCGCTCTACCGCTATGTCGGCGGCGTCTCGGCGCGCACCTTGCCGGTGCCGATGATGAACATCATCAACGGCGGCGAACATGCCGACAATCCGATCGACGTGCAGGAATTCATGATCATGCCCGTCGGCGCTGGCAGCATTGCCGACGCGGTGCGCTGGGGCAGCGAGATTTTCCACACGCTGAAGAAGGGTCTCGCGCAAAAGGGGCTGTCGACCTCGGTCGGCGACGAAGGCGGCTTTGCCCCGAACCTCGCCTCGACGCGCGACGCGCTCGATTTCATCGCGGCCTCGGTCGAGCAGGCGGGCTTCAAGCTCGGCAGCGACGTCGTGCTCGCGCTCGATTGCGCCGCGACCGAATTCTTCCGGAACGGCAAATATGAGATCAGCGGCGAGAGCCTGTCGCTGAGCCCCGAACAGATGGCCGACTATCTTGCCGCGCTGGTCAAGGATTACCCGATCAAGTCGATCGAGGACGGGATGAGCGAGGATGATTTCGCGGGCTGGAAGGCGCTGACCGACCTGATCGGCGACAAGTGTCAGCTCGTCGGCGACGACCTGTTCGTCACCAATCCGCTGCGGCTGGAGGAAGGCATCAAAACCGGTCTCGCCAACTCGCTGCTCGTCAAGGTCAACCAGATCGGCACGCTCAGTGAAACGCTCGACGCGGTCGATATGGCGCACCGCGCGCGCTACACCGCCGTCATGTCGCACCGTTCGGGCGAGACCGAGGATTCGACGATCGCCGACCTCGCGGTCGCGACGAACTGCGGCCAGATCAAGACCGGCAGCCTTGCGCGCTCGGACCGGCTCGCCAAATACAACCAGCTCATCCGTATCGAGGAGGAACTGGGCGATATGGCGCGCTATCCGGGGATGGCGATTTTCGGCTGATCGGCTCGCGGGCTATTCGGCCTCGAACAGCGCCACGTCGATCGTGAAGGAGCCATCGCGCTCGATCGCATAATGCGCCGTGACATCGCGGCTCGCGGCCTGCTGGAGCGCGCGGATGGCGTCCGCCTGCACCGGCGGGGTCCGCATTCTTGCGGTCCAGCCGGCGAAATCCATGCGCAGTCGCGACCGCGTCAGGGCCCGGATCGAGAAACCGGCCCGCGCGAGCATGGCGGCCCATTCCGCGACGGCATAATCGCGGACGTGCGAAGGATCGCGCAGCACCTCGACCGCCTGCAAATGGGTGTCGAGCGCTGCGCCGCCGGGGGCGACGACGTCGGCGAAAATGGCCGGCGCGCCATCGGCCAGAACGCGCCGCGCCTCGCGCAGTCCGGCTTCGGCGTCGCGCCAATGATGTGTCGAAAAGCGGCAGGCGAGGAAATCGAAGCTGCCGTCGGCGAAGGGCAGGGCCTCGGCCGCCGCCGCCGCGACCGCGATATTGCCGAGGTCGCGCCGGCCGGCTTCGGCGGTGACCGCGGCCAGCATGTCGGGCGAGAGATCGCACGCGACCACCTCTTCGGCATGGGGCGCCAGCGCATAGGCGACATGGCCGCCGCCCGCGCCCAGGTCGAGCGCGCGGCGGGGACGCGCGCTCGCCGCGCGCTCGCCGATGCGGACCAGGTCGGCGCCCGCCGCGTGGACGCTGCTGGCGACATAGGCGTTGGCGGTGGGGCCGAACTGATCCTGGACGATCTGGTCGTGGTGGGCGGTCATGCGTATTTTCTCCAACGGGTTTCGCCGCGATGATCGCTGTAAATTACCCTGTTACAATAGAGATAATTATCCTGTTATAAATTGATTCATGCAGACGGACGAACAACGCAGGCTGCTCGGCGCCTTCGTGCGCGCCCGGCGCGAATCGATGGCGCCGGCGGGGGCGTCGCGCCGCCGCCGGACGCCGGGCCTGCGCCGCGAGGAACTGGCCGACCTTGCCGGGATCGGGACGACATGGGTGGCATGGATCGAGCAGGGGCGCGACGTCCGTGCTTCGGCGCCGACGCTGGCCCGCCTCGCCGTCGCGCTGCGCCTGTCCCGCGCCGAGCGCGATTATATGTTCGCGCTCGCCGACCGGCGCGACCCCGACCTGACCCCCGCCTTTCCGGCGGAGGCCGCGCCGCCCGCGCTGGCGGCGGCGGTCGAGGCGCTGCCCTGGCCGGCCTATGGTCTCGACCCCGCCTGGCACGTCTGCTGCGCAAACGCTGCGGCGCGCGCCCTGTTCGTCGGCCTGTTCGACGGCGAGACCCAGCCCAATCTGCTCCATTACATGTTTCTTCATCCCGCCGCGCGCGCGCTGCTTCCCGACTGGCACGCGCGCGCCGAGCGCCTTTTGTCGGAGTTCCGCCACGATTATGGCCGGTCGCTGGCCGATCCGCGCGTGCGCGCTGTCGTCGAACGACTGCGAGCCGACAGCACGGAGTTCGCGTCGTTATGGGAGCGGCAGGCGATCCTGGCGCACGAGGGCGGTGCGCGGGGTTTCGACCATCCCGCGGGGGGACCACTGAATTTCTTCCAGTTCACGCTCGCCGACGTGGAGCGCGGCGATTTCCGGCTGGTCTTCCTGCGACCGGCCTGACGGATGCTGGCGCATTGAGGAAAAGCCGGGAGCGGAGGCCTTTTCCTTTCAACGCGGTTTGATGCCTTGACGCCGTGAATCAACTCTGATTCAAGGGCCGAAATGACGCAGCGCCATAAATTCCGCAAATCGATGAATCGGGCCATTGGTCCCGCGGTGGCGCTGATCGCGGTGCTGGCGATGATCGGCTATGCGATCTTCGGGCCGACGGGGCTTTATGCCTGGGGCGACTACAGCCAGTCGGTCGAGAAAAAGCGCGTCGTGCTGAACCAACTCGCCAAGAAGCAGGGCGAATTGCAGAACCGGGTCAATCTGCTCGACCGGCGCCGCGTCGATCCCGATCTTGCCGACGAATATGTGCGCGAGAAGCTGGGGGTCATGCATCCAGACGAGATCGCCATTCCGATGGACGACAAGGAATAGGGCGCTTTCCGCCTCTCCTCTTCAGAGGAGGGGCTTCTTTCCCAGCCCCCGATTGCAGAAAATGCATACGTAACGCCGGGCCCTCTGCCCGCCCAAGCGGGCGTTGCCAAGCGGGGCGTCGCTCTCCTATAGGAGGCCTTGCCGTAACGGCTAATCGCAAGAGGAAATCCGCCTTGGCCAAAGAACCCGCGCGTAAGACTGCCGCGCCGAAAAAATCCGCTTCCACCCCAGCGCCCGCCACCAACCGCGAGCAGCCGAGCGAGCCCGCTCCCTATCAGGCGACGCCCGAGGAGCTTGAGAAATTCTATCGCGAGATGCTGCTCATCCGCCGCTTCGAGGAAAAGGCCGGGCAGCTCTATGGCCTCGGCCTGATCGGTGGCTTCTGCCACCTCTATATCGGTCAGGAAGCGGTTGCGGTCGGGCTCCAGTCGGCGCTCGACGGCGACAAGGACAGCGTGATCACCGGCTATCGCGACCACGGTCACATGCTCGCCTACGGCATCGACCCCAAGGTGATCATGGCCGAACTCACCGGCCGCGCCGCGGGCATTTCGCGCGGCAAGGGCGGCTCGATGCACATGTTCAGCGTCGAGCATAAATTCTATGGCGGCCACGGCATCGTCGGCGCGCAGGTGTCGCTCGGCACCGGCCTCGCCTTCGCCCACAAATATCGCGGCGACGGCGGCGTCGCCATGGCCTATTTCGGCGACGGTGCCGCGAACCAGGGGCAGGTGTACGAAAGCTTCAACATGGCCGAGCTCTGGAAGCTGCCGATCATCTTCGTGATCGAGAACAACCAGTACGCCATGGGCACGTCGGTCAACCGTTCGTCGGCCGAGGACCAGCTCTATCGCCGCGGCGAAAGCTTCCGCATTCCCGGAATGCAGGTCGACGGCATGGACGTGCTCGCGGTGCGCGGCGCGGCCGAGGCGGCGCTCGAATGGGTGCGCGCGGGCAAGGGGCCGATCCTGCTCGAACTCAAAACCTATCGCTATCGCGGCCATTCGATGTCCGACCCTGCCAAATATCGCAGCCGCGAGGAAGTGCAGGCGGTGCGCGACAAGAGCGATGCGATCGAGCATCTCAAGAAGCTGATGCTCGACGCCGGGATCACCGAGGACAAGGTCAAGGATATCGACAAGGAAATCCGCCAGATCGTGAGCGACGCGGCCGACTTCGCCGAAAGCGCGCCCGAACCCGAACTTCACGAACTTTATACCGACGTGCTGGTGGAGCAATATTGAGATGGCGATCGAACTGAAGATGCCGGCGCTGTCGCCGACGATGGAAGAGGGCACGCTCGCCAAGTGGCTCGTCAAGGAAGGCGACACGGTCAAGTCGGGCGACATCCTCGCTGAGATCGAGACCGACAAGGCGACGATGGAATATGAAGCGATCGACGAAGGCACGATCGCGTCGATCCTGGTTCCAGAAGGCACCGACAATGTGAAGGTCGGCACCGTGATCGCGACGATCGCGGGCGAGGGGGAAGAGGCGGCGCCTGCGCCTGCGCCCGCCAAGGACGTCGCCCCAGCGGAAGCTGGGGCCGCCAGCGAGAGCGAGCCGACACCAGCGGCCCCAGCTTCCGCTGGGGCGACGGTCAAGGCGCCCGCACCCGCCGTGCGCGCCGCCGATCCGTCGATCCCCGAGGGTACGGCGACGGTGAAGCTCACCGTCCGCGAGGCGCTCCGCGATGCGATGGCCGAGGAAATGCGCGCCGACGACCGCATCTTCGTGATGGGCGAGGAGGTCGCCGAATATCAGGGCGCCTACAAGGTCACGCAGGGGCTGCTCGACGAGTTCGGCGCGCGCCGCGTCATCGATACGCCGATCACCGAATATGGCTTTGCCGGGCTCGGCACCGGCGCGGCGATGGGCGGCCTCAAGCCGATCATCGAGTTCATGACCTTCAATTTCGCGATGCAGGCGATCGACCACATCATCAACTCGGCCGCGAAGACCAATTATATGTCGGGCGGCCAGATGCGCTGCCCGATCGTGTTCCGCGGGCCGAATGGCGCCGCGTCGCGCGTCGCGGCGCAGCACAGCCAGAACTACGCCCCCTGGTATGCGAGCGTCCCCGGCCTGATCGTGATCGCGCCCTATGACGCTGCCGATGCCAAGGGCCTGCTCAAGGCCGCGATCCGCAGCGAGGACCCGGTCGTCTTCCTTGAGAACGAGCTTCTCTATGGCCGCAGCTTCGACGTTCCCGACGTCGCCGACTATGTCCTGCCGATCGGCAAGGCCCGGGTGATGCGCGAAGGCAAGGATGTGACGATCGTCAGCTATTCGATCGGCGTCGGGCTCGCGCTCGAAGCCGCCGATGCGCTGGCGGGCGAGGGGATCGAGGCGGAGGTGATCGACCTGCGCACGATCCGTCCGCTCGACATCGCGACGGTGCTCGCCAGCCTTAAGAAGACCAACCGGCTCGTTGTCGTCGAGGAGGGCTGGCCGACCTGCTCGATCGCCAGCGAGCTCGCGATGGTCGCGATGGAGCAGGGCTTCGACGATCTCGACGCCCCGGTGGTGCGCGTCTGCAACGAGGATGTGCCGCTGCCCTATGCCGACAATCTCGAAAAGGCGGCGCTGGTCGATACGCCGCGGGTGATCGCGGCGGTGAAGGCGATCACCAACCGGGGATAACACCTCGTCATGGCGAGGAGCGACGCGACGAAGCCATCTCCAGCTATCGGCATACGGGTCGCGGGCTGGAGATTGCTTCCCCCGGCTTTCGCCGGGGTCGCAATGACGGTGATGGGATGATACCGCGCTGCGCATGAACGGCGACGCCGAATCCGAAGCCAGTCCTTACCCCGACATCCGCGACCCGCGCGTGATGGTGGCGGTGCCGCGCGAGCGGCGGCCGGCGATCGCAGCGCTGTGGGCGCTTGCCGAGCGGCTGACCAAGCTGCTCCGCGATGCGCGCGAGCCGATGATCGGGCAGATCAAGCTCGCCTGGTGGCGCGACATGTTGGCGATGCTCGCGAGCGATCCCGGCGAATTACCGAAGGGCGAGCCGCTGCTCGCCGAATTGCAGGTGACGTGGGCAGGGCAGGGCGGGCTCGATGCGCTTGTCGATGCTGCCGAGGCGATGCTGCTTGCCGAAAACGAAACGGAACGGTGCGACGCGGCGGCGGGGTTCGGCGAAGCGCTGTTCCGCCTCTCGGGCGGCGCTGGCGGCGCGCGCTGGGGATTGCTGTGGGGCGCGGGGCTTCAGCGAGGCGAAGCGGAGGCGCGGCAACTTTTCGCCGATGCCTGCGACCGGCCCGCGCCGCCGCGCGCATCCTTCCGGGGAAACAAGGCCCTGCTGATGCTCGATCGCTGGGCCGCCGCGATCGCTGCGCGCGATGGCGAACGGCGCTGGCGGAGCGAGGAATTGCGGCTGCTGCGGATCGGCCTTTTCGGGCGCTGAGCGACAAAAGCACGCGCGGGGGTGGAAATGCCGCCGCCGAACATCTATCTTGCGCGGTACAGAAATAGGGTCGCAGGGGACAGACGCGATGTTCAACGGGCTGATCGCCTATCTGGATTCGATCAAGGCGCGCGATCCCGCGCCGCGGACGCGCTGGGAAATCCTGCTCTATCCGGGGCTGCTCGCGGTCGGGATGCACCGCATCGCGCACTGGCTGTTCGAGGCGGACCTGTTCTTTCTCGCGCGCTTCGTCAATCATCTGTCGCGCTGGCTGACCGGGATCGACATCCATCCGGGCGCGCAGATCGGACGGCACCTGTTCATCGATCACGGCTTTGGCGTGGTGATCGGCGAGACCGCCGAGATCGGCGATAATGTCTCCATCTATCAGGACGTGACGCTGGGCGGCACCGATCCCGCCAACGGCGTCGGCGGCAAGCGCCACCCGACCTTGTGCGACGATGTGATCGTCGGATCGGGCGCGCAGATTCTCGGCCCCGTCACCGTCCATGCGCGGGCGCGCGTCGGCGCCAATGCGGTGGTGACCAAGGACGTGCCCGAAGGTGCGGTGATGGTCGGCATCCCGGCCCGCTCGACCTTGCTCGACGCAAGCGAATATGCGCGCGAGTTCGTGCCCTATGGCACGCCGTGCTGCGAGACCTTCGATCCCGCCACACAGAAACTCGAACTGCTGCAATGCCAGCTTGAGCAGATGCAGAAGCAGATCGCGATGCTGGTCGCGGAGCGCGATGCGCTCAAAGCGGAAGCCGACGCGCCGCAGCGCAAGGGGAGTCGGAAAAGCGCCTGATGGGAACGGTGACGCCTCTGCCGTTCAGCAATCGGGCGGCACCGCAGCAGACCGGTTTCGAGCGCACTGAATTGATGCGCATCCTCGACCTCTATGGCCGTATGGTCGCGGCGGGGCATTGGCGCGACTATGCGATGGATTTCCACCGCGATGCCGCGATCTTCTCGGCCTTTCGCCGCGCCGCCGAGCGTCCCGAATATCGCATAGAAAAACGCCCCGCCTTGCGGAGCCGGCAGGGCATGTGGGCCCTTGTCTCCGAAGCCGGGGCGATATTGAAGCGCGGGGACGAGCTTGCGGGCGTGCTCGCCCCCGTCGAGCGCAAGCTTATGAAGCTGGTCGGGGACTGATCGAACGGATCGTCGCCGGCAACTGGTTCGCCAGATTGTCGGGAAGCAGGCTCACCACCGCGGCCCGGGCATTCTGCCAGAAGGCGGAAAGCAGCAGCAGCGCCGACCCGATCACGAACGCCGTCAGCGCGACGTTGAGTTCGACCGCGCCGAAAGTGCGGAACAGCTGCGTCATCGCGAACAATACATAGGCGAGCGCCGAGACGAGCAGCGCGCGGCGGTCGATCGCAAGCGCGATCAGCCCGAACAGGATATAGATACCGACGACGAGCACCGCCGCGCCGCTGCCGATATCATCGCCGCGCGTCACACCGAGCAGGTGAAAGACCGGGTGGGCGATCATCGGCGCGGCGAGCAGGTGGAGCCAGAAAGCGACGTCGCTGCGGCGCGTCTGGCGCACCCGGTCGCTGCGATCCCACCACATGGCGAGCGTGAAGACGCCGAGGCCGGCGATGAGCACGAGGATCATCGGCAGCGTGCCGTCGGGGCTGGGCACGCCGGTGGCGGCCAGCACGAGCGCCACCGCGGTCGCGGCGAGCGCGGCGGTTCCGGCGGCGACGGTGATCGGCACCATGAAGCGTTTCCAGTGGAACCAGGTCGCGCCCGCCGTTACGGCGGCGATGACACCGATCAGCGCCGCGCCGGTCGCCTCGTCGAGCCGTGGGCCGAAGATCGCTTCGCCATGCTTGAACAGAAAGCCGATCATCGTTGCGCAGACCCCGGCCGAAAAGGCGAGGACGAGGACGATGCTCGGCAGCGCCATACGGCGTTTGCGCGTGAAATATTCGGCGAGACCCCACGCCGATGCGGCAACGAAAGCGCCGGCGAGGGCGGGGTGGATCGATTCGCCGATCCAGCCGACCGCGACGAGCAGGATCACCGCGGCGATGCTGACGAAGATGTCGTTGAAACCTGTGATGAGGCGGAAGGATTCCTCGTCCGCTCCGGGGGCTTCGCGCACCGACGCGATATGCGACCGAGAGGCCTGCGCGGCCTCCGGCGTCAGCACTTTCGCATCGACCGCGGCTTGCAGGTCGCTTTCACTATACATCGGGGTCGTCCTTCCTGGATCCGATCCCCTTGCCCCATGGGGCTTTTAGCAAAACTGTGTTAGTGTTGCAATACGATATATCACGCAAAAATATGGGCGGCGTTGAGCCGCGCACGCTGCGCTTCGGTGATCCGGCCCACCAGCCGATAGGCGGCGGGATACAGCACCAGACTGACGGCCGACGCGACGAGACCCACCTGTTGCCCCATCAGGAGCGATTCCGACGAAGACGGGTTGAAGGTCATGCGGAAGGATATGTTGGAGGCGATATTGGAGGCTATCCAGCAACCCCACCATAGCGCGAGCAGGCCCTCTGCGTGGTCGAGCCGTTCGCCTTGTTCGCCATGGCTCGCGTTCCAGATCTGGCGCATCGCCGAGAAGGGTTTGAACAGGTTGGCGAAGGGAATGAAATACCAGCCCACGGCCCATCCGGGCGTGTAGGCGAAGCCCGCGACGTCGGCGGCGACGACGTTGGCGGCCGCGCGATATATCCACATGGCGAAAAAGACGGTTGTGACAAGCGTGAGCACGCCGTCGGCCATCCCGACGATGGCGTAGAGCCCCGATGCACCGGTCAGTTCGACGCTTTCATCGAGCGACACATATCCCAGAAGCTCGGCGATTTGCCCCGCGAGAACCGCGGCGATCACCACGAATCCGCCGGCCAGCAGAAATTTGACGATCTTCGCGCGCCGCTGAAGCAGATCGATGCCGTCGGCCAAGCTCATTTCGGCCATGTATTCCCCCGTTCCGGGGGCGCCGCCCCGGCGCCCCCTTCGGAAGGATGGAATATCAGGCTCAGCCCAGGGCCTGCAATGCCTTCATCACCGCCATCGACTGCTCGGCGCCCGATTGCGGGACAGTCTCGCCATTGCGGTCGATGATCTTGTCCCACGCGGCGGCGACGCCTTCGGGGGTGCGCTCACCCTCGGGCAGCGCGATGCCGGGGGTCATGGTCACATAGGCGGCGTGGAAGGCGCCGGCGCCGGCGCCGACGATCATGTTCGTCGGCGCATCCTCGCTGACCAGATAGAGCGCGGCGGGGACGACATTCTCCGGCGTGAACTTCTCGAACAGTTCGGGCGGGAAGATGTCCTCGGTCATGCGGGTGCCCGCGACCGGCGCGATCGTGTTGCAGCGGATGTTGTATTTCGCGCCTTCGAGATGGAGCGTCTTGGTGAGGCCCGCGAGCCCGAGCTTCGCCGCGCCGTAATTGGCCTGGCCGAAATTGCCGTAGAGGCCGGTCGACGAGGCGGTCATCAGGATGCGGCCATAGGCCTGCTCGCGCATGATGTCCCACGCCGCCTTGGTGACGTTGGCGCTGCCGAGCAGGTGGACCTGCACGACGAGGTCGAAGTCGGCGGGCTCCATCTTGGCGAAGCTCTTGTCGCGCAGGATGCCGGCGTTGTTGATCAAAATGTCGACGCTGCCCCACTCGGCCTTCGCCTTGGCGACCATTTCGGCCATATGGTCATATTCGGTGACGCTGCCGCCGTTCGACATGGCGGTGCCGCCCGCGGCGCGGATTTCCTCGACGACCTGGAGCGCGGCATCCGAATGGCCGGTGCCGTCGCGCGCGCCGCCGAGGTCGTTGACCACGACCTTCGCACCGCGCCGCGCGAGTTCGAGCGCATAGGCGCGGCCGAGCCCGCCGCCCGCGCCGGTCACGATGGCAACACGTCCGTCAAATTTGATCGTCATGATGATCTCCCGAAAGGGCCGCCGAAAAGGTTGCCCGTAAAAACTGGTCAGAAAGCTGGCACGTCCTTAGCCATTCATCGCGGGCAGGCAAGGGGCGAATGAAAAGCTATTCGGTAACCGAAATGTCATCGAAATGACGTGCAACTGTCATGTAGCGGTCATAGGAGCGCCGCGAGATTGTCACCTATCACAGCGGAGCAATTCCCTCATGCGCCCTCTTCTGACCGCGTCCTTTCTGGCGACGACGATGTTCATCCTGCCGCAGGCCGCCCACGCCCAGGCGATGACCGCCGAGGAGGCCGCCGATCTGCGCGCGCAGATCGAAGCGCTGAAGGCGCAGGTGCAGACGCTCGAGTCGCGGCTCGACGCCGCGACGGGGCAACCGGCGTCAGCGCCCGTCACGGCACCCGCGCCCGCTGCACCGGCGGTGACCGCGAAGCCCGCGACCGAAATCGTCTGGAAAGGGGCGCCCGAGATCAGAACCGCCGACGGCTGGAGCTTCAAGCCGCGCGGGCGGATGCAGGTCGATGTCGCGAGCATCGACGCGCCGACGGGCGTGACCAATGCGCGCGGCGGCGTCGGCACCGAATTCCGCCGCATCTATCTGGGGTTCGACGGCAAGATTCCGGGCGGGTTCGCCTATCGGGCCGAGGCCGACTTCGCGAACAGCGGCGTCGAACTGGCCGACGTCTATCTGACTTATGGTCCCGGTCCCTTTTCGGTGACCGCGGGTCAGATCAAGCCCTTCTGGTCGCTCGACGAACTAACGAGCGATCTGTTCAACAGCTTTACCGAGCGCGCCGCCTTTACCCAGGCATTTAATTTCAAGCGCCGCGTCGGCCTGTCGGCGCAGTATAAGGGCAAGGCGCTGCTGCTCCAGGGCGGGATATTCGGCGACAATGCCAATGACCTGCTGAGCGATACGAACAATAGCGTCAGTTTCGACGGTCGGGTGGTGTGGATGCCCAAATGGGGTGACACGCAGCTTCATCTTGGTGGGTCGGCGCATTGGCGCAACATCAACGACGCGCCGGGCGGTCTCAGCTATGCGGCCCGGCCCTTCATCCATACCACCGACGCCCGCATTGTCAGCACCGGCGCCTTCACCGTGTCAAGCGAACGCGGGCTGGGGCTGGAGGGCGCGGCGCTTCGCGGACCGTTCCATGCCGCGGGCGAAGCCTATTGGCATACCGCCCGCCGCCCCACCTTTGCCGATCCGACCTTCTTTGGCGGCTATGCCGAGGTCGGCTATGTCCTGACGCGCGGCGATGCGCGCGGTTACAAGGACGGCGCCTTCGACCGGCTGTCGCCGAAGCGCCCGATCACCGAGGGCGGACCGGGGGCTATCGAGATCAACGCACGTTACGACCATCTCGACCTCAACGACGCGGGGATCGTCGGCGGGCGCCAGCGCACGCTGGGCGTCTCGCTGGTATGGGCGCCGATTTCCTATGTCCGCCTGACCGCCAATTACGGGCATCTGATGTTCGACAAGGCCGCGATCGGTACGGTGACGGGCGACCGCGACTATTCGGCCGACGCCTTCGGCCTGCGCACCCAGTTCGATTTCTGATCTTCTCTCAGTCGAGCAGCGTTTCGCGGAAGGCGCCGCGCATACAATGATCCGAACTCATCGCGGCGCCATAGCCGCCGGCGTTGAGCAGGGCGATGACGTCGCCCTCTTCGAGCGGGGGTAGAGCCACGTCCTCGGCCCAGAGGTCGAGCGCCTCGTTGATGTTGCCGGCGACGGTGCAACGCTCGAACGACGCAGGGTCCGACGCGCGCGGGACGCAGGCCACGGGCTCGCAGGGGAGGTCGTAGAAGGCCGGTTCGGGGTGCAGGTTGAAGCCGCCATCGACGCTGACGAACAGCGTGTCCTGCTTGCGTTCGACGTTGGTGACGCCGAGCAGGAGCATTCCGGCGTCCTTGACGAGATAATCGCCGGGCTCGACTGCGATCTCGACTGCACAGCCGGCAAAGTGGCGCCGCAGCAGCGCGGCCCATTTCGCAAGATCGAGCGGTTTGTCCGACGCGCGGTGCGGCACGCCCAGCCCGCCGCCGATATTGACGACGCCCACGTCGGGAAGGTCGGCGAGGAACGCGAGGCCCGCTTCCAGCGCCGCTTCCCAGTCGGCGAGCTGTTCGTCGAGATAGCCGCAGCCGACATGGAAATGCAGGCTGGTGACGCGAAGGTCGTGCGCTCGCGCGGCGGCCAGCGCTTCCGCCCATTGTTCGCGGTAGATGCCGAATTTGGTCGTCCGCGCGCCTGCGTAGGTCAGGCGTTCGCTGTCGCCATAGCCGACTCCGCGCGCCGGATTGACGCGAATACCGATCGTGCGGCCGGGCACGCGCTCGCCGATCCGGCGGATCATGCCGATCGAATCGCAATTGATGACGAGATCGCCGTGCGCGAGCAGCGCGTCGAGATCGCGGCGTGCGACGCCGGTGCCGGTGAAGCTGATCCGGTCGGCGGTGAAGCCGCAGGCCAGCGCACGCTCCAGTTCGCGTGGCGAACAGATATCGATGCCGCACGCGTCGGTTGCGGCCAGCATTGCGAGGAGGGGCGGGTGGCGGTTGGCCTTCATTGCATAATAGAGGCGGTGCGGGCGGCCGGTTTCGGCGAGCGCGGCGTGCAGGCGCGCGAGATTCGCGCGGACGCGCGCGGCGGAATAGAGATAGAGCGGGCCGTCGGCCGCCTCGGCGAGCGCGGCGACGTCGCGGCCGGCGAAGATCAGCCGGCCGGCGTCATGGCGAAGGTCGTCGCGTTCCCACCAAGGCGCTGACATGGCTTGCTCGTCAGACCGGCGCGGCGGCGCCGTCCTGCGCCGCCAGATAGCGGGCTCCCGCCGCACTGATCGGCTCGTCGCGTCCGGTGATCCAGCGGCGGCAGTCGGGCGCGCCGCAGGCGCAGGCGAACTGGACATAGAGCCGATCCTCGGTAGCCGCATAATCGATCGACAGCAGCTCGCCCGCCGCGATCGCGCGCAGCGCCACCAGCTCGAAGCGCGCCATGTCGAGGCGGCAGTTGGGATCGCAGGCGTGCGACAGATAGCCGATATGCCGCGTTCCCGCGATGTGCGACCCCGGCCGCACCTGCAGGCTGTGCTGAGAGACGCGCGGGCCGATGTCGCCCTCGAAGCGTTCGATGACGCTTCCCGCAGCGCAGGCGCCGAGCGCCCGGACGCAAAGTCCCAGCGCCGCGTCGCGGCAGACCGCGAGCAAAGGCGCGGACGCCGCCGGATCGGCCACGAACTTGCGCGACGATGTGAACATGCAACATCCCCCGATCGCGCCGTGCCCCCCACGGGCGGCGCTGCGGCCCCTAATCCGAATCCTTTAGCGCGAACATCTTATGGAATCGTAGCCGGTTCCGTCCGTGATCGCGATCATAGCGGATTTCGTCCATCGTTTCGCGGACGATATGCAGGCCGAGCCCGCCGATCGGCCGGTCCTCGATCGACAGCCTGGTGTCGGGCGGCGCGGCGGCGAGCGGGTCGAAGGCGATGCCGTCGTCGACGATCTCGCCCGCGATTCGCCCTTCCGCAATGCGCAGGCCGACCGTGACGGTCGGCTCGCCCTCGCGGACGCCATGGGCGAAGATATTGCTGACGATCTCGTCCAGCGCGATCAGTGTCTGGGCGGCGGCGCGATCGGGGACTGCATGCTCGGCGAGAAAGGCCTCCGCGCCGTCCATCATCGCCTGCAAATCGGCATCGCCATCGGACAAGGTGCAATTGAATTCGGTCGCCACGATGCCGATCGTTCCATAATGCGGGGGCTTGCGCCCGCGGGACGTCAGCTTAATCGAGTGGAAAAATTTCACAATCGCTACATAAGAGTATGTGGCGGCGCGCGCCGCAGGGCAATGGGACGGAATGATGGATATCAGCGAACAGCAACTCGACGGCGCGTGGCTCGTCGCGGCATCGGGCCGGATCGACAGCAACAGCGCGCCGCAGCTCGAGGCGGTGCTGCCTGATCGCGTGCAGCGGCATGAGGCGACGATCATGGATCTCGCCGGGGTCGCCTATGTCAGTTCGGCCGGGCTGCGCGTCTTTTTGAAGGGGATGAAGGCGGCGAAGGCGGGCGGCCACCGGCTGGTGCTGACCGGCCTGTCCCCGGCGGTTCACGAGGTTTTCGACATCAGCGGCTTCACGCCGATCTTTGCCATCGAAGCCGATGTCGACGCGGGGCTTGCCGCGCTTCGCTGATCAGGCCGGGCCGACGACGGCGAGGATGCCATCGGGTTCGAGCAGGGCGTCGATCCGGTCGACCGTCGTCGCGGGCGGCGCATCGGGGGCCGTGCGGACATAAGATTCGGCGGCAGTCGCGGCATCGATGATCGCCAGCAGGCGAGGAGCGGCCGGCGGTTCGCTTTCGCTCCAGGCAAGATGACGAAGCTGCGTTGCGGCGAAGGATTCGCGCAGCGCCTTCAACGCATCATCGGGAGTCCTTTCGTGCCAATGGCGTTCGAGAAAGTCGCGCGCCGCGATCGCGTGAACCAGCGCCTCGCGAGGGTCGCCGTCGCATTCGCCGGTCACCAGCGCCGCCTGCCCCTGCGTCTCGCAGAGCGCGAAAAAGCTGCCGGGCGCTGCATTGCCGCATAGCCGCGCCGCGACGCGCGCGCCCGCGGTCGTCGCGTCGATCGCCGGAAAGGCTGCGCTGCGCCATGTGGCGAGCGCCGCGGCGTCGGTCCGGTCGCGATCTTCCTGCGCCAGCCGCTTGTCCAGCCCCGAAAGCGCTGCGCGCCGATTGGCGTCGAGCAGGCGCAGCGCCGCCGCGAGATCGGACGCTTCGGTGATGGTCAGCGCGGTCGTTTCGGGGGCGGGAGCGCCCGTGTCGAGCGCGGTCATCAGGCGCCGGCTCACCGCCAGTTCGCGCTGGATTCGCCGCGCGACGTGCCAGCCGGCAGCCAGGCCGACGCCCCCTGCCGCCGCGACCCCCGCGACGATCCAGCGCAAGAGGTCGGCCAGCCGCGCGAACAGCGGCTCGGCATCGATGCGGGCGGCCACGAAGCCGCCGCCCGCGAGGCGCGCGCGCGCGACGATGTGGCGATTCCCGCCGATATTCGTCAGCGGGCTGACCTCGGCAGCGGCCCGGGGAACGGTGTGATCCGGCGTCCACGGCCGATCCGGCGGCACGAGCGCCATGGCCCGTCCGGCTGCGTTTACCAGATAGAGCCCTTCGAGCCCTTCGACCTGCCGCGTCGCGGAAATCAAGGCGGTTCGGCGGACGGGATTGGCGAGCCGCGCGGCTGGATCGTCCATCGCCGAGAGGAATTCGGCGGTGGTAATCGCCGCCGCAAGCGCGCGCGCGTCGAGGCCGCGTCGCATCTCGGCCTCGGTCTGGAAATAGAGGAGGGCGCCGTTCACCGCCGCAAGCAGCAGCAGCAGCGGGATCGCGGCGGCGAGGATGATCGACCTTATCCGCATGACGGCAGCGCTTCCATGTCGAGCAGACCGACGATGAACGGGGGGCATTCGCGCGCAATGGTGAACAGGTGCGCGCGCGCGAGGCAAAGCGATTGCATCCCTTCGGTGCCCGCGCGGTAATCCTGCGCGGCGGGAAGCGAAAAGAGCAGCGACGGAACGTCGAAAAGCGAGGGTGCGCGCGCTTCTCCCGCCATCGCCCAGCCTGCGACGACGATGTGCAGCACCTGCGCAGGCTGACCGCGCTCGATCAGCAGCGCGCCGGGTGGCGACGATCGCGGACGGACGTGCTGCGCGACGAGCAGAAGCTCGCGGGCTGACAGTCGGTCGAAGGGCGCGATCGAGGCCAGCGCCGCCATATGATCGATGACCTTGGCGGGGATGGCCGCGCGCTCCCGTTCGGGATCGACCGGGGCGGCGCGCGGCGCGAGGGTTTCGGACGCACGGTCGTGCGGGCCGTCCACCGGCATGACCGGCGCTCCGCTTTCGTGGCCGAACAGCCATGCCTCGCTCGCCGCCAGCCGATGCTGCGCGGCGCGCGCAGCGGCGCTTTCGAGATCGGCGGTCGCGTGGGCGCTCAGTGCCGCGAGTGAAGCGGTGAGATCGCGCACCTCGCGCGGGGCATGCCCATCGGCGGGTGGGCGATGATCGCCGGCGGCGATGCGTAGCGCTTCCTGCGTCAGCCGCTCGATCGGCCGCGCGACGCGCCGCACGATCTGTAAGGTGACCAGCAGACAGGCGAGAAGCGAGGCGATGCCGATCATTGCGCTCAGGAACAGGGCGTTCTGGGTCGCGACGCGAATGACCGACACATTGACGTCTGCGCCGGCCGTGCCGCTGATTGCTCCGCCGGCGCCATAGACCGGCGCCGCCGCGGTCTTCAGCAATCCCCATTTTTCCTGATATTCGACCGGCGAGACATAGATGTCCCGCCGGTGCTGCACATCGCGGAGCCCCGCCATCGTCTCCGCGGGTAGGGTGTCGGGCGACCCTGACGGTGTGTGCTCCTCGCCCTCTGTGCCGTCGAGGATGTAGCGCACCTCGGTCGGACCGCTCGTTATCTGCGTGTAGATATAGGTGAGCCCCAGCCGCTCGCGAATCCGGCGCATCGGCTCGACGTTCCGGCGATAGCGGATGTCCTGCTCGATCGCTGCGGGATCGCGCCCGGCCTTCGCCGCGTCGATCAGCCAGTCGTGATCGGCGGGGTCGATTAGCGCGCCGGTCAGCGCGCTCGTCGCGATCAGCCGGTCGTCGAACTGACGCAGGATCGTGGCGTTGATCCGGTTGTAGACGAAAATCGCCCCCAGCAGCGCCGCGAGCGCGACCACCGGCAGGAACACCCGCAGCAGCAGCGTCTGGATGCCGATTTTCCGGTTACGCCGCATGGTTGCGCCCGTCCTGCACGCGCAGCATCACCAGCGCGAGGTCGGGGTGCCGCGCGGCGACCCGCCCGATATCGTCGTGTGCGATCCAGAAGCGGTCGCCGCTGGCGGTGACGCCGCTCCAGGCGCTGGCAAGGGGCTCGGTCCGCGCCGCTTCGGCAAGGCTGGCGAGTGATTCGAGCGTGGCAGCGGCGAAGTTCGGGGTTCGGCGCAGCGTGTCGATCATGGCGACGCGGCCCGGACCGGTCGCACGCCGCAGGTCGAGCAGTGCGAGCAACTGGCGGCGCAGCGGGGTCGGCATTCCCGCGCGGATCAGAGGCGCGGTCCGGCGAGCAAATTCGCCTTGCGAAAGGCGCTGGTGGAGCAGGGCCAGTGCAACGGCCACCTCGACGGGGGCGCCGCTGTCGAGAGCGGCCTCGGCGAGTGCGATGATCTCGTCGCCGGACGGGGGCGCGGCGGCGTTCGGTTCGGGCGGTCGCAGCACCGCATCGACGTGACGGAACAGCGCATGGCCGATGCCCGTCTCGACCGCCTCCATGGCGTTGGCGCGCACCTTGGCATTGGCGGAATGGAGCGACACGATCAGCAGGTCGAAATCGGGCAGCAGGCCGCGCAGCGCCAGCAGTTCGAGCAGGAAATCGACCGCCGCACCCGCGCGCTCGCGCTGGGCGCGGGCGAGCAGGCCGGCGAGGCCCGAGCCATCGTCGGCCGCGTCAAGCCGCCGGGCGCTGTCGATCGCCCGCCGCGCGGCGTCGAGTTCGGCGGCGACGATCGCGTCCGATTGCGCCGCGAACTGTGCCTGCGACAGGCTGGCGAGCGCGCGCGCTGCCACCGCGCGCTCGCCTTGCGGGCGGCGTGCATCGCGCAGCGCGGCGACGAGATGCGGGATGGCGGTCTCCCCGAAATCGGCAATCAGCGCCGCGCTTTGGCGCCGTTCGCGCGGGCTTTGCCGGGGCGCCGCCGCGAGGAGATCGGCGATGGCGTCCGGATCGGCGAGGCGGGACTGGTCCGTTTCGCCGTGCAAGCCGGCGGCAAGGAAGTGGAGCGGCGTGCCGGGCGACGCCGACAGATCGCGCAGCCGTGCCTCCGCCTCTGGGGCCAGGGCCGGGACCGGCGCGCCGAAATTGAGCCAGCCCTGCCGCATGTTGCCCGCCATCGCCGCCGGATAGAACTGGCGCAGCAGGACGACGGTCGCGATCAGCAGCGCGCCCAATATCACCCCGATTCCCGAAAGCTCGCGCAGGTCGAGATATTTGGCGGCATAGAGCAGGAAACCGCCCGCGATCAGGCTGGCGAGCGGCTCGCACATCCCCTCGATCACGGTGCGGAGCGGGCGCTTGATCGCCGAGGGCACCGCGTTGAACAGCAGATTCTGGTTGTTGTATTCGATCGAGGTCAGCACGCCGTGATAGGCGAAAAAGGCCGCGATCGCGGCCGCATAGCCGCTGCTGAGAAAGAAGAAGCCGAACACCGCGAAATAGGTGAGGGGCAGAATGAAGGCGACGTTGCGGACGCCGAGGCGCATCACCAGCCGGTTGAAGACGAACAGGCAGACGAGGAGGTTGAAGATGTTCGACGCCGCATAGAGCGCGCCGAACAGCGCCGCGAGCTGGGCCTCGCTGCGCCCCTGCTGGAGCACCGCGGCATATTGATATTCGGCGAGATTGGTCATCAGCAGCGTGACGAACAGGGTCGCCGTCAAAACGAGCGTGTAGCGCGAGGTGCGGAAGCTGTTCGCCATCATCGCGACCTGCTCGGCTACCCCCGCCGGTTGCCCGCTTTCCTCGGTGTCGCTTTCGCTGAGCTGCGGCCAGCGGCGGCCGAGCGACCGGGCGAGCGGCATCGTCGCGAGCGCGATCCCGGCCCAGAGCAGGAGGAAGCCCGGTAAGGGGACGACGGCGGCGAGCAGATTGACGATCAGCGCCCCGGCCGCGGTTCCGAGCGCGCAAAAGGCGGCGAACAAAGGGAACAGCCGTTTGGCGTCCTGAATGTCGAAATAGGCGTCGGTGAAGTTCCAGAACAGGCTGTAGAGCGCGATATACCACATCGCGAGATAGAGCTTCAGTACGTAATAGAGCGGCGCACTGTCGCCCGCGCGGCCGAGCAGCGCCCACAGGATCACGCCGCCCGCGACGAGCATCGCCAGCGTCGCCATCACCATATGGTTCAGCGAAAAGCGCACCATCAGGACCGAAAACAGGCCGGTGTAGACCAGCATCACCGCCGGGGTGAGCATGAAGATCACCGGCAGCGCGTCGGCGCCGACATGGCTGAAGAAAGCGGCGTCGCCGGCGCTGAAGCCGATGCCGAGCCCCATTTGCAGCAGAAAGCCGAACAGCGCGAACTGCGCGAGTTTCGGCCACTCCCCCGGCTCGACGCGCAGCAGACGGTTCAGCCTGTCGATCAAGATGTTTCGCCCCTTCGCCCCGCAATGCCGCATCGCATAGCAACAAAATATTGATGAAGTCAGCCGCACGGTTGTCAGCACGGGCAAAAGCAGCGATGGTGGCGGCAGGGGCGATGACGGGACGCAAACGAAAATTCGGGCTCAAGCCCCAGCTGTTGTTGCTGCTGTTCGCGCTCAACCTGATCGCGGCGACGGCCTATTCGGTCGTGCTTTATACGATCGATCGCGCCGAGATACTGGCCGGAATCGATCGGCAACTCGTCACCGCGGCCAATGCGGTGCAGGAAATCGTGCCGCGCGGCTATCACGACGGAATCAGCGACGCGGCGTCGGTCTCGCCCGGGCAATTCGACGTCGTGCAGGACCGGCTGTCGCATTTCGCGAACGAGTCGGGGCTGGTCTACGCCTATACCTATATGCAGTTCGGCCCCGAGATTCGCACCGTCGCGACCAGCGCGACGATTGCCGAAATGCAGTCGGGGACGGAGACGCACTTCTTCGCGCTCTATGACACGGCGCCTGCCCGCCTGCGCCAGAGCTTCCGCGACGGACGGGTGCGGTTCGACGAATATAGCGACAGCTTCGGCCGCTTCCGCTCGATCTACAAGCCAATGCGGATGCGCGACGGGCGCACCTACGTCATCGGTGCCGATATCGACCTGCACCAACTCGACGCCAGCCTGCGCAAGGCGCTGATCCAGTCGATCGCGGTCGGGGTCGTCATGTTCGCGCTTTCGCTCGCCGTCGGCTGGTTGCTGATCGGGCGGATCGTGCGGCCGCTGGCGCAGCTCACCGCTTTCACCCGCGGGATGGAGGAGCGCAGCTTCGAACCCGACGAGCGCGAACTGCTCGCGATACAGCAACTCGGCGGCGCGCGGCGCGACGAGGTCGGCAGCCTCGCCGAAGCGATGTCGGGGATGATCGCGCGGCTGCAGCGCTATCTGATCGAGGTCGAGACCGCGACTGCGGCGCGCGAGCGCGTTGAGGGCGAGCTGACCGCGGCGCGCGATATTCAGATCGGAATGCTGCCGCGCAAATTTCCGCCCTTTCCGGGGCGCACCGACCTCGACGTTTTCGCGATGCTCGAACCGGCGAAGCAGGTCGGCGGCGACCTTTACGATTATTTCCTGATCGACCGGAACCGGCTGTTCTTCGTCGTCGGCGATGTCGCGGGCAAGGGGGTGCCGGCGGCGCTGTTCATGGCGATGACCACGACGCTGTTCAAGGCGCAGGCGCTGTCCGCGACCTCGACGGCCGAGATCATGACGCGCGTCAACGCCGAACTGGCACGCGACAATGTGGCGGAAATGTTCGTCACCGCGCTGGCCGGCATATTGGACCTGCGCGACGGCAGCGTCGTCTATAGCGACGCCGGCCACGAAGCGCCCTTCATCGTGCGCGCGGACGGCCGCGTCGAGCGGCTGGAGAAGCAGCAGGGCATGGCGATGGGCATCTTCGACGATGTCGCCTATCGCTCGGATCGCTTCACGCTGGCGCCCGGCGACGCGGTGGTCCTGTTCACCGACGGGGTGTCGGAGGCGACGGGGCCGGACGAAGAACTCTATACCGCCGCGCGCATCCGGGCGGCGCTGGAGCGCAGCCGCGAGAATCCATCGGCGCGTTATATCGCCGAAGGCCTCGCCGACAGCGTGCGCGCCTTCGTCGGGGAAATCCCGCAGTCGGACGATATCGCGATTCTGGTGGTCTGCTACGAAGGGCCAGCGGGGGGCGGTTAGGGCATGATCGAGTAAACCCCGAAACTCCGTGTTCTTATCTCGTCATCCCGGCGAAGGCCGGGACCTCGCCGTTTCGGCCTGACGCACCGGCGAGATCCCGGCCTTCGCCGGGATGACGATTCCCTCAACATGACCAGGCCTAACTTCGCAGCACCAGCGGCGCGCGGTCGACGCCGTGCATCTTGCGCAGATAGAGCCGCATGTCGGCGATTGCGTCCAGCAGCCGCTTCGGCTCGCTCGGCGGGGCAGCGGCCGCCGCGGCAACGAGCGGGCATTCTTCGATCTCCCACGGCAGGAAGTCGAAGCCGGTTTCGGCGTCGCTGACCCAGACGATCGGATAGGGGCGGCCGAACATCACGCCCTTCAATTCGTCGCGGCCGACGAGGTGGAAGGCGAGATCGCCGGCGTTGCGGGCGCCCAGCAACTGTTCGAGCAGGTCGAGCGAGACGACGAGGCTCGACGGACGGGCATATTTGGAAAGGCGGAAGCCGAGATCGACGTCGGGGCCGATATAGTCGATATGCCGCGCCCCGTCGCCCGCCGCCAGTTCGGCGATGTCGAGTTCGATATTCTGTTCGCCGAAGGCGACGAGCCAGGCGGTGCCCTTGAGCCGCAGCGGAATGCGCTCGAAATAACGGCTTTCGTAGAGTGCCATCGCGCGGAGCAGCGCGCGCAGAATCGACGCCGCCTCTTCGGCGCTCTGCGGCTCGGCGGCGAAGATAACCTCGTCGCCCATCGCCTTCCAGATGTCGATCGACGGCGTGCGCTCGTCATCGATGAATTCGAAGCCGACCTGCCCGGCGAGGATCAACGGAAAATTGCAGAAGAAGGCCTGGAACACCTCGAGCCAGCCCTGGCTTCCCTGGCCCGAAAAGCGGGCCTTGAACTGGGTCGAGCCGACCATGTCGATGGATAGGAAGAGGCGGATCATGTCATTCCCCGAGCGGCGATAGCGGGCGGCGGCGCGCGATCTATACCCGCGCCCCGTTAACATAAGCAGACGACAGGACCACGAAATATCGTCGGTGTCGGGACAGGGCCGGAGCGTAATTCTATTGTAATTGCGAATCGTTCTCGATAATGGCGGGCATCGCTTTCAACCAGAAGTCCCCATGCACGCACCCCCATCCTCGCGCACGGCCCCGCGCCCGCCGGTCAAGAAGAGCCGCAAAGCCTTCTGGTTGAAGCAGCTGCACATGTGGCACTGGATGAGCTCGGCGATCAGCCTGATCGGCCTGCTGCTGTTCGCGGTCACCGGCTTCACGCTCAATCACGCCGCCGACATCGAGGCGGCGCCGGTTGTCGCCCAGAAGACGGCGCAGATGCCGCAGACGGTGCTCGGCCAGCTCGGCGTCGATCCGGCGGGGGGCAAGGGCGTCCTGCCGCGACCCGTCGCGGCGTGGGTCGAGAATCATTTCCCGGTCAAGGCGACGGGCGAGGCCGAATGGTCCGCCGACGAAGTCTATCTGCCCGCGCCGCGGCCCGGCGGCGACGCGTGGGTCGCGATCGACCGTGCGAGCGGCGCGGTGTCGAGCGAGATCACCGACCGCGGCTGGATTTCCTATCTCAACGACCTCCACAAGGGCCGCAATTCGGGCGGCGAGTGGAGCCTGTTCATCGATGTCTTCGCCTTTGCCTGCCTGATCTTCGCGATCACCGGGCTGGTCCTGCTCTGGCTGCATTCGGCGAAGCGCAAGAGCACCTGGCCGCTCGTCGGCGCCGGCCTGATCCTTCCCGCGGCCATCGCGATCGTCTTCATCCACTAAGGAGAGTCTTCATGCAGTCCCCTTCGCGCACGCTTCTGGTCGGCGGTTCGCTGAGCGCCGTGCTGACCGCCCCGGTTCTGGCCGCCGCGCCCGCGACGATGGACGTCACCATCACCATCCCGCGGCTCAAGGTCGCCGAATATCACCGGCCTTACGTAGCGATCTGGGTCGAAAAGGCGGGCGCTCCGGCGAAGACGGTCGCGGTCTGGTACGATTATGACATGAAGAAGAACGAGGGCACTAAATGGCTGCGCGACGTGCGCCAGTGGTGGCGGGCCTCGGGCCGGACGATGACCTTTCCCGCCAACGGCATCACCGGCGCGACGCGCGCGCCGGGTGCGCAGAAAATCTCGTTCAGCCGTGCCCAGCTCGGCGCAACCGCGCCCGGCAATTATGTGCTGGTGATCGAGGCGGCGCGCGAGGTCGGCGGACGCGAACTGCTCCGCATCCCCTTCGCCTGGCCGGCGAAGGCCGGCCCCGGCGGCCGCGCCGCGGGCAAGACCGAACTCGGCGCCGTCACGGTCGCCTTCCGCTGATTTAACGAAAGGGCAGGGCAATGAAGAAGCAGATTTGGGGTTTCGCGGCGACGGTCGCGCTGGCGGCGATGGCCGCGGTTCCGGCGAGCGCGCATCGCCAGTGGATGCTGCCGTCGTCGACGGTGCTGTCGGGTGACGATGTGTGGGTGACGGTCGACGCCGCGGTGTCGAACGATCTTTTCTATTTCGAGCACCAGCCGCTGCGGCTCGATGCCGTCCATGCGTGGGCGCCCGACGGCAGCGAGGTGGCGATCGAGAATAAGGCGACGGGGCGCTATCGCAGCACCTTCGACGTCCATCTGACGCAGAAAGGCACCTATCGTATCGCGTCGGTGTCGGATTCGCTGATGGGCAGCTATGAACTGAACGGCAAGACCGAGCGCTTGCCTCGCGGCACCACTGCCGCCAACCTTGCCGAGCGGCTGCCGGCGGGGGCGACCAATGTGAAGACCGCCGAGGCGAACAACCGCAACGAGATTTTCGTGACGGTCGGCGAGCCGACGACGACGTTGTTCAAGCCGACCGGCAAGGGGATCGAGATGGTCCCGGTGACGCATCCCAACGACCTGTTTGCGGGCGAGGCGGCGACGTTCCAGTTCCTGCTCGACGGCAAGCTGGCGGCGGACCTGCCGGTCACGGTGATCCCCGGCGGCATCCGCTATCGCGACCAGCTCGGCCAGATCGACCTCAAGACCGATGCCGAGGGCAAGGTCGCGGTGACCTGGCCCGAGCCCGGCCTATACTGGATGAACGTCACGACGCCGCAAACCGCGCGTGGTGAAGGCGGCGAGGGCGGCCCGCCGCCGGCATCGGCCGCGCCGCAGCGTCGCGCGGGTTATGTCACCACGCTCGAGGTGATGGCGCCCTGAGCGAACAACCCGGCGACCGCATCCTGATCCCCCGCGCGCTGACGCCCGCTGCCTTTGCGGCGCGAACCGGCGCGGGGGATATCCAGATCCTGTCGGGCGAAGCGATGGGGACGAGCTGGTCGCTGCACGCGGTCGCCACCTTGTCCGATCTCGCGGCGGGGGTGGAGGCGGCGTTCGACTGCGTCATTCGGCAGATGAGCCAGTGGGAGTCTGACTCCGATTTATCGCGCTTCAATCGCGCGCCCGCGGGCGCGTGGCGGGAGATTTCTGCCGAATTTGCGCATGTGGTCGCGGCGGCGCTGGCGATTGCGGATGCGAGCGATGGCGCCTTCGATCCTGCTCTGGGAGCGATTACCGAATGCTGGGGCTTCGGGAGCCGGGGTCCGGTGGATCGCGTCCCGCGCGATCAGCCTATCGTGGAGCGGCGCATCGAACTGGAGGAGGGCCGCATCCGGCGCAGCGAAGGCGCACAGCTCGACCTGTCGGGGATCGCCAAGGGCTATGGCGTCGATCTCGCCGCCGAATGGCTGCTCGGGCAGGGCGTGCGTCATTTCCTGCTCGAACTGGGCGGCGAATTGCGTGGCGAGGGGATACGGCCCGATGGCCAGCCGTGGTGGGTCGATGTCGAGATGCCCCCGACGACGTCGATCGCACCGTGGCGCATCGCGCTGCACGATTTGTCCGTGGCGACCTCGGGCAACTACCGGCGCGGCTTCGTGGCGGACGGGCGGCATTATTCGCACAGCTTCGATCCCATGACCGGGCGGCCGATCGTCAGCACCGTGTCCTCGGTGACGGTGCTGCACCGAAGCTGCATGATGGCCGACGGTTGGGCGACCGCGCTGACCGTGCTGGGACCGGAGAAAGCGCTCGCGCTCGCCGATGCGCAGGGGCTCGCGGCATCGATGGTCGCTGGGACTCGCGAACATGTCTCGCGCGAATGGCGCGCGATGCTGGGCTGAGGCGCGCGCCCTATCCGCGCAGGACGAACGGGATCTCGACCAGTCCCCTGACCTTCACCGCCTGGCCGCTGCGCATCGTCGGCGCCCAGCGCCATTTGCGTACCGCGCGGAGCGCCGCTTCGTCGAGGCGGTCGAAGCCGCTGCTGCGCGCAACCGAAATCGCCGCGACCGAGCCGTCGATGTCGAGCGTCAAGGAAAGCACCACCGTTCCCTGCTCGCGGTGCCGCCGGCTTTCGGTGGGATAGCGCGGCGGGGCGCCCGATACCATGCGCGTGCCGAGATCGCTCGCCTGCACCGTCGAAGGCGGCGCGGGCGGGGCCGGGGGTGCAGGCGGCGTGGGTGCCGGGACTGGCGGCGCCGGAACCGGATCGGGCGAGGTCTGGATCGGCGGCTGATCGGTCGGAATCGCAACCAGCGGACGCGGGGCGAAGACCGGCGCCTTATGCTGCGGCGGCACTTCCTTCGGCGGGGACGGCGGCGGTGGGGGCGGCGGTGCGATCGACAGATTGACCACCGCCAGCTTCGCGGCCTCGGTCTGCGCGCGGTGATAGCCGGTGTGGAGCAGCACGGCGAACAGCCCCGCCGTCAGCAGGGCGGCGAGCGCGGCGGCGGGCAGATTGAGCCTCTGATCCTCGCCATAGCGGCCAGGCATCACGGAGCCCGCGTTCGCGAAAACGCCGCGGGCCGATACCGCCGCGCGCGCCCGCATTGCCGTCTCGGGCTCAGGTTTCGGACCAGCGCCGGAGGAGATTGTGATAGACGCAGGTGAGTTGGAGGACAGCATTGTCGTCGGCTCCGTCGAGCGTGAGTTTCTGGATGGCGGTGTCCATCTCGAACAGCATCCGCCGCAGGTCGTTGTCGCGCACCATGCTCTGTATCCAGAAGAAGGATGCGAGCCGCGCGCCGCGGGTCACCGGCTCGACACGGTGAAGGCTGCTCGAGGGATAGAGGATCGCGTCGCCGGCGGGCAGCGCGACGGCATGTTCGCCATAGGTGTCGCTGATGATCAGCCGGCCGCCCTCATAATCGGCGGGATCGTTGAGGAAGAGCGTGCACGACAGGTCGGAGCGCAGATGCTCGCCCGTCGCCAGCTTCATCACCGCGCCGTCGACGTGAAAGCCATAGGCGCCGCCGCCCGCATAGCGATTGAAGCGCGGCGGCAATATCTTGCGCGGCAGCGCGGCGGCAAAGAAGAGCGGGCTGCGCTTCAGCGCCGCGAGCACCGCGGCGCCGAGTTCGGCCTTGAGCGGCGAAGCGTCGGGCACCTGCTCGTTGCGTTTGACCTTCGCGCCCTGCGCACCGACCGTCTCGCGTCCGTCGGTCCAGTCAGCGCCGTCGAGACGGCGGCGGAATTCCGAGGCCTCCGCCGGCGTCAGGACATTCGGGATATGCAGCAACATGCCGGCTCAAATCCTTTTCAAACGGCGAAGGCGGGAGGCGCGCCCCCCGCCCAGGCCCTGGTCGGTTCCGGCTCCCTAGAAGCGGAAATCGGCACTGAACAGGAAGGTCTGCGGCTGCCCCGGCGTGTAGCGATAGCCGCTCTTGTTGATCGCCGCGACATAATCTTTGTCGAAGAGATTATAGGCGTTCAGGCGCAGTTTGACGTTGTCGTTGACCGCATAGCCGAGCAGCGCATCGACGACCGTATAGCCCTGGGTGCGAGGCGGCGTGCCCACCGCGCCGTCGGTCCCGCGCCGCATCCCGCTGGTATAGCGGACGCCGCCGGCGATCTCGAGGCCGAAGGGCGCGCGATAGCTGGTCCAGGACGAGAAGCTGTCGTCGGGAGAGTAGGTCAGGCCTTCGCTGCCGTCCGCCGCGATGCCGCTGCCGTTCGTGACCTTGGTCTTCTGATGCGCGTATCCTGCGGAGATCGACCAAGCGTCGGTGATGTTGCCGACCACCGACAGCTCGACGCCGCGCACCCGCTTCGAACCGCTCTGGATGTCCGACGGGTCGGTCGCGTTGATCTCGTTCAGCACCTTGGTCTGGAAGATCGCCGCGTTGACTGCGAGCGCGCCGTCGAGCACGTCCCACTTCACACCCGCCTCGATCGTCTTGGCCTTTTGCGGCTCGAAGTCGGGATTGTTGGCGCTGTTGCCGGTCGCCAGGGTGAAGGCTTCGCCGCCCGGAGGCTGCTGCGACAAGGCGTAGTTCACATAAAGGCTGAGCGGCTCCACCGGCTTGAGCACCGCGCCCAGTTTCCAGTTGAACAGCGTGTCCTTGGCCTTCAGGTCGGCGGTGGTGACGATCGAACCGACCGGGGCGGTCCCGCACGGCACCGCGCCGCGGCCGGTGCCGTTGTTGCAGATGGCGGTGTTGACGTAGGTCGTCTTGTAATGATCGAGGCGGATGCCGCCGGTGATCAGCAGCAGCCCGTCGAAGAATTTGGCAGTGTCGAAGGCATAGAAAGCCAGCGTGTTCGTCTTGCCGCGTCCGGCGGTTCCGTTGCGCGAATGGGTATAGTCGCTCGTGTCGTTCCAGTTCGGGTTGTAGAGGTTGGCGACCGGCAGCGTGCCCGTCGAACTGTGGCCGTAGATGACCTGTTTCTCGCTGGTCAGTTCGGCGCCGATGCTCAGATTATGCTCGATCGCTCCGGTCGCGAAATCGGCGCGCAGGTTGAGCTGATCGGTCAGGATGCGGTTTCGCGCGTCGCGGATCGTGGGGTTGCCGCGGGTCAACGTATAGGCGGACAGATCGTCGGGGTTGGCGGGATTGCCGACGATGTTGGCGCCCGTCGACATGAAAGCGGTCAGCAGATAATCCTGCTCGGTCTGGCCGATGCGCGCGACGTTCGACAGCCGGACATTGTCCGAAAAATCATGCTCGATGATCAGCGTCGCCATCTGCGCCTTCACATCGTCATGATCCTTGCGCGTGCCATAGAAATTCTTCGAATCGACGGGGTGGCCGACCAGCGACTCCAGCCCGGCCTGCGGCTCCCAGCCGGGAAGGGCGATCGTCGGGACATAGCCGTCGGGGATATTGTCCTGATCGACATAGAGCAGGTTCAGATAGGCGCGGGTCGCGGTGTCGAGCCCGAGGCCGAGCGAGGCGGCGAGGCCGAGCCGCTGATTATTGACATGGTCGCGGCCCGGAACGTCGCTGTCCTGCCACAGCATGTTGAGCCGGAGCGCGCTGTTGCTGAGGCCACCGAGGGTCTGGTTGACATCGGCGGTGATCCGCTTCTGCCCGTCGACGCCGACCGACAGCGTGCCCGACAGCGCGCTTTCGAGCGTGGCGCGCTTGCTGACCAGATTGATCGCGCCGGTCGGCGAGGTGCGGCCGTTGTCCGTGCCCGCCGGGCCCTTTTCGACCTCGACCGCCTCGGTGTTGAAGATGTCGCGCGACACCGATCCCAGATCGCGGATGCCGTCGACGAAGATGCTGCTCGACGTGTCGAAGCCGCGCATGCGGATCGAATCGCCGCTCGTCGTATTACCGTTCTCGCCGGCGTAGAAGGTGCCGACGCCGGGGCTGTTGCGCAGCACTTCGGTCAGCGTCGTTGCGCCCTGTTCGTTGAACAGTTCCTTGCTGATGACCTGAATCGTCTGCGGCGTGTCGCGCAGCGGCTGGGTGAATTTGGGCGAGGAGGGCTTGTCGACCTTATAGCCTTCGTCGTCGATGGCGGTATCGGTGACCGTCACGCCGCCGAGCACCGGCTGTTTCGCTTCCTGTCCATCCTGCGCGAGCGCGGGAGTTGCCGCGATACCGAAGCAGCTCAGCGCCAGATAGGCCGGAGCCGCCGCCGACATGGTTTCGCGCAAACGCAAGAATGACATGGATTTCCCCTTTTCCGTCCGAAGGTCGTGACGGGGGTCCCGCTATTGAGAGTCGTTCGCAGAGTCAATGTTTATTGATAATCATTCGCGATATTGTCGCTATTTTGTCGCAAAAGCGAGGGGCTGGCGCCTTCGAAGGGCAAGGCGCGCAGCCGCCCATATTCGCTTTTCGACAAGATCGCTCTTCGTCCCCGTCCAAGACAAGCGATGCGTGCCCCTTAAAAAGTGTCTCGGCCGATGAAGGGGAATGTCCGATGTGGAGCCTGCGTCATCCGACTCGAACGGGGTTGATCTGGGTCAGCGTGCCGCTGATCGGCCTGATGCTGACGGTGGCATTTGTCGTGCTGGGGGATCGATTGATCGATTCCTATTACGCGGCGTCGAAAACCCCCTCATCGGCGATTCAGACATGGGTGTTGGTGCCCAGCGCCGTCTCGGGCGCGATATTTTTCCTCAGCCTCTTCATCGTGCCGCCCTATATCGCCAAGGCGTGGCGCGCGTGGCGCTATATGCGGCGTCTCGCCGAGCCTGAAAGCGCCAATCTCGTCGCCGGTTGGACCGTGACTGCGTCCAACTGGGCGCAGTTCCAGCGCGATTTGCGTAACGCGCGCGACAAGGGCGATGGCGACGGTCTTTCCAAGATGGCGATGTCGCTGTGCGACCTCGATGCGCCGGCTACCGGGGTCGATATTCGCGTCGGAGAAGAAGGGGTGCAGGTCGGCGCACGATATTTCGCCTTGCGCGGCGGCCTGTCATCCAGCCTGACCGGGGTGATGCCGGGGGCTTTGGGGCGCGGCGCCCCGCGTTCGGGCGCCGACTATCTGACGTTCGTTTCGACCTTCGAGGGCTCGTCGCGTTCGCTCGGCGCCTATGCGGTCGAGGAGATCGGACTGCTCGTCCCCGTCCCGCCGGCCGATCGCGCCGCGATGCAGCGCGTGCTCGATCATTTCACGCCGGCGGCGATTGTGGACCTGGCGGCGCGCGACGCGCGGCGCGGGCGGGTCGGCTGCCTTCTCAACCTGAGCCTGCTGGCCGTCAGCATCGGGATGATGGCACCGTCCGCCATCTTCGGTGGCTATTATCAAATCGGCTGGTACGGACTGGAGTTGTTCGCCGTCTGGCTCGCCTGGCTGGTCTATTACCTGATTCAGGTCATTTTCGGGATGATTGTCGGCCTCGGTCATATGCTCCGAATGATGCGCGCGCCGCGATAGCGACGGAACCGGGCCGCCGACGGTTATGCGGCCGGGCTGCCCGCCTGTTCGGCGCGTTCGCGCGCTCGCGCCGCGGCCTGCGCCGCGCCGGTCAGCGAGAAACGGGCCTCACCGAACTGCCCGGCGTCGAGCGGGAAGGCGATGCCAAGCTCCCCGCCTGCTGCCATCGCATCGGCCAGTCCGCCGCCCAAGGGGAGAACGAAAGCGCGGAAATCGCCGATCGTCGTGCATCGCATCGTGGCCGCGAACGTCGCCGTCCGCGAACCGATCAGGACCGGATAGTCGCGCCCGTCGTCGCACGCGATTTTCGGATTGAAGAAGGCGTCGCATTTCGTGCGGTCGCACACCAGGCCGAACAGCGATCCGGCCGGGGTGGCAGTGCTGGCGGTGATCGCACCGTCCGCCGGCCCCTGGACGATCCAGTCGCCATAGCTTTCCGCCTGCCGTGCCGCCGCGTCGGGGGACAGGATCAGGATCGCGGCGCTGAGCGCGACCCCGAAGCCGTTACGCGGCATGGCGGCGCGTCCTGGCGGTCATCGGGCCTCCATGGCCGCGACGCATTTGTCGATGTTCATCGCGCCATAGTCGAAGACATGCTGGCTGCCGTCGGCAAGCGTCACCGTCGCGCGCTTGCTGAACAATTTGCGCTGGACGTCGATGGCCCGGATATCGGTCTTCTCGATCGCCAGTTCGCCATCGGCGGCGTAATTGCCGAGCGTGCCGAGGAGGCTGGCGTCGAGCTTTGCATCATAGAGCAGCCGCTGATTGGTAACGGTCAGCTTGCCGTTATATTTGCCGCCGCCGGGCGGGAGATAGAAGAGCGTCCAGGTATCGATGGTGCTTTCGCCGGGGCGAAGGGTCGCGGTCATGGCAAACTCCTTATCGTATCGGATTACCGGATAGCGGCGCGCTGTCGTCGGGCATCAGCGACCATCGGCCGAGGATCGTTCCGATCAGCGCCGAAACGAAGAAGGTCAGCGCATGGCCGTCGTGGCTGGTGAGGTGAAACAGAATGCCGAGCGGGACGAGTTCGATGATGGCGACGACGGCGACCATCGTGCCGACCCGTTTGGCGCCGGGCAGAGCGATCCAGTCCTCCGCGTCGTGCGAAGCTTTCCTGCTCCATGCCAAGGGACTGGCATAGCCCGACGCCCAGGCCCCGGCGCCGCCGAAGCTGAGCAAGCCGCAATAGATGCCGACGACCAGCCATATCGCATAAGGCAGCAGCGCGCTGAAGAAACGCGGCAGCAGGACTTCGAGAAAGACGCTGCCGATGGTGCCGACGACGGCCGCCAGCAACAGGCTGCACGTCAGCACGGCGATCGTCTTCAGCGCCGTCGTCAGCACGGCCATGTCGGATCAGCCCTGGCCGGACAGGGCCTGGCGGCACTTGCCGTCGACCTCGTTGCCGACCCAGGTGGCGAAATCCTCGAACGGGCGCTTCTCGAACTCGGCCTGCACCGCGGCGTCGGCTGCATGGATCGCCTCTGTCGCCTGTTCGGGGGTCTTGCCGATCGTGCCCGCCGCGCGTTCGGCAATTTGCGCGAAGGCACTCGCGGCGGTGTCGCGCTGCGACGCGCGCTTCGCCAGGTCTTCGGCATCGGTCCCGCTGCTTTGCGCCGCGAGGGTGCTGTAGAGATTGGAAAGCGACTTCAGCTTGGCCGAACAATCGGCGGCCAGGGCAAAGCCCGCCTCTCCCGACAGTGCGGCCGGAAGCGCCGGGTCGGCGGAGCCCGTCGTCGTGCTGCCCTGATCGGCATCGCTTTTGGCTCCCGAACAGGCAGCGAGTGTCGCGGCGGCGGCTAGGGCAAGCGGCATGAATATGGATCGCGGCATCGGACGAACTTCCTCCCCTGATTGGCAAGCTCTGCGTGCCGCTATCTTGCAACGGTCTTCGAAGGGGCGTCTTGGGCTAGGGCGCAATGGCGATTTGCGTGAAAACGAAATCCGTCAATGGTGACGGGCAAGCGCTCTATGCCGGACATCCGACGGTGTTTCGCCATAGGCCTTGCGGAAACTGTTCGTGAAATAGCTGAGATCCCCGAAACCGCAGCCATAGGCGATGTCCGAGATCGTCCGCTTCGCCAAATGCGGCATGGACAGGCGTTGATGGGCCAGCGCCAGCCTTTCCCGCAGGACGAAGGCGGTGAAGGTCACGCCGTCGATCTCGAAAAGCAATTGAACCGACCGCGCGCTCAAACCGGCGGCGTCGGCGACCGACCGGATGCCGAGTTCGGAAGAGACGAGATGGGCAAGCGTCCAGCGCTTGATGGCGTCCAGCCGCGCCGCCCGCAGTCCCCGCTGCGAAGCAAGCTCTGTCGCGTCCCGGTCGGTTCCGACCGCCAGCGCCACCAGATCGGCCATGTGGAGGGCGGCGCGGTGGGCGAGCTCAGCCGCGGGGCCGGCATCGTGCAGCACGCGATAGCTTGCGAGATAGGATTTCAGCAACTGCATCGCCGGATTATCGGGCGATATGCGCCGCATGAGCGCGGCTTCGGCATCGGGCAGCAGCGGGGACAAGAGCGAGCGTTGCAGTTTCACCGACACATGCGGAAAGGCTTCATGCGTTTCAAAATCCATGCGGTCGGCGCACGAAAGGAGAGCCGCAGATCCATCGGCGGGCAACTCGCTGCCGAATTGCAAGACCCCTCCCCTGGCGGGCGAGGTGCTCCACAGCAGCGTGAAATCATCGTCGCCGCGCGAAAGGTCGTAGCTGGATGCGACATGCGGAGAGACCCAGGCATCGGTGACGGTCAGCCCCGGCAAGACCCGGGTTTCGACCTCCATCTGCGGGTCGTCGGTCTTGGGCGTGAGGTCGAGATTCGCTATGGCGCGCCCGGCGACCTCCCGCATCATTTCCTGACGTTGAGGCAGCGGTATCTCGGCAAGCGAAAACCGGAAGGTGGCCGCATCACTCTCCATACACGCGCTCCCCGTCGCGGAGTTACGAGAATAGAGACCCAGTCATTGTTGTTTGACCGGAGGCTATGGCCTGAATCCCTTTGCGTCAATCGCGCGCCGATCGTGGATGACAATCCAAGGAGCGATTCGCTCCGCGCGGGCGGAAGAGATCAGCGTCGCTTTTCCAGCCACCAGCTTTGCCGCCAGCCATAGGAACTGGCGATCGGATCGCCCGCACTGTTGGTCGCGGGCCTGAAACGGAAACGGTCCTCGATCAGCCGGCAGGTCGTTGCATCGAGCGAGGCGTCGCCGCTCGACCGGGTGACGCGGCAGCCGGTGACGCGTCCGGTCGGCTGAATGGTGAAGCGCACCTCGACCTCGCCGCCGATCTTCGCGCGCGCGGCTTCGCGCGGATAGTCGCTGTCGCGGATCGTGCCGCTGCGCCAGACCGCCTTCGATCCGCCGCCGGTGCCGCTTCCCGAGCCGCCCGCGCCGGTTCCATTGCCGCTGCCGCCCGCGCCCGATCCGGGGCCGGGGTTGGGCGTTGCCCCCGCCGAGGCGTCGCTGCCGGCGCCGGGGGTTGGCGCCGCGGGAATCGGTGGAGGCTTGATCGGCGGCAGCTTGGGCTTGGGCGCGGCGACGGGTGCCGCCCTGGCGTGCTTGTTCGCGGCCGAGGCCTTGCCGCTCGCCGTGTCGTTATCGACGGACGCGGGCTGCGGCTCCTCGTGCGGGGGCGGCGGGGCAGGGAGGGCGATGGCGGCGATCGTTTCGCTCGCCTTGCGGACGATGCGAAGGTCGAGGCCGTTGACGAGAAGGAAACCCGCCGCCATCACCGCAAGCAGCGTCGCGCCACCCGCTGCGGTGTGCTGCCGGCCCGAAAGCTGCCCCGTATAGACCATGGCGCATCCCGAGCGCGCGACCGCCGCGCGCTTTCGCCGCCGGTTTAGAGGAAATCGCCTAGCGTGGACATGAACCGGTCGAACTGGTCGTGATGGAGCCAGTGACCGGCATTTTCGAACTCGATCACTTCCGCACTCCGGAAATGCGCGATGCGCCCGTCCTTTTCGGGATTCGAGGCCCAGCTATCGGCGCCGTAGAGGAGCAATGTCGGGCAGGCGATCGCCGACCAGAGCGATTCGATGTCGGCTTGCGGCAGGTCGACCACCGGCCAGACGTTCAGATAATTGTCGAACTTCCAGCTCCACGTCCCGTCCTCGTTGCGGCTGATGCCGTGGATGGTGAGGTGGCGCGCCTGCTCGGGGGTCAGATAGGCATTTTCGGCCATCATCCGCGCCAGCGCATCGTCGAGCGTCGCATAGCGGCGCGGCGTGCGGCCTGCCGCCTGCCTTTTGTCGTCGATCCATTTGCGAAACCGTTCGGCGAATGGGGTCGCGGCGCGTTCGGCGAGCACCTTCGGCGAGGGGCCGAGCCCTTCGATCGCGACCAGCTTGCGGACATTCTCGGGATAGAGGCTGGTGTAGCGCAGCGCGATATTGCCGCCCATCGAATGGGCGACGATCGTCACCGGCGCGAGGTCGAGCTGATGGACGAGCTGCGCGAGATCGTAGACGAAAGCGCCCATCTCGTAATTGCCGTCGGGCGCCCAGGCGCTGTCGCCATGGCCGCGCAGGTCGGGCGCGATGACGTGCCAGCGATCGCGCAGTTTCTCGGCCACCCAATCCCAATTGCGGCAATGGTCGCGGCCGCCATGGACGAGAAGCAGGGGCGGTGCCTCTTCGTTACCCCAATCGACATAGTGCAGTTTCAAACGCTGCGAGACGAAACTGTTCGAGGTGGGGCCACTTGCCATCGGCGCTTCCTTGTTGTCTGGTTGCGTTTCAAAAGGCGACTGGTCTCGATCCGTCAAGCCCCATCGCCGCAACTGGGAGAAACTGGAGCATGTCGACCTTTCGGGATAATCTGCTGGCGGGCAAGACCGCGTTCGTTGCCGGCGGCACGAGCGGGATCAACCTTGGCATCGCCAAGCGCTTCGCCGAACTCGGCGCGAAAGTGGCGGTCGCGGGCCGCGATCCCGACAAGGCGGCGCGGGCGGCCGAGGAGATCGGTTCCGGCGCGCTCGGGCTGTCGGGCGACGTGCGCGATTATGCAGCGATTCGCGGGGTGATGGAGACGGTGGCCGACAGGCTGGGGCCGCTGGACATCGTCATTTCGGGCGCGGCGGGCAATTTCCTGGCGCCGGTGCTCGGCATGTCGTCGAACGCCTTTCGCACTGTAGTCGACATCGACCTAAACGGCACCTTCAACGTGTTCCGTGGCTGTCACGACCTGCTCAATCGCCCCGGCGCCTCGCTGATCGCGATCACCGCGGGGCAGGCGATCAACGCCTCGGCGCTGCAGGCCCATGCCTGCGCGGCGAAGGCGGGGATCAACCAGCTGATCCGCGTCCTCGCGCTCGAATGGGGGCCGGAGGTGCGCGTCAACGGCATTTCGCCGGGGCCAATCGCCGATACCGAGGGAATGAAGCGGCTCGCGCCCGATGCGGAGACGCGGGCTGCGCATTACGACCGGATCGCGATGAAGCGCTGGGGCAAGGTCGCCGAGGTCGCCGAATCGGCGGTCTTCCTCTGTTCGCCCGCCGCGAGCTATATCACCGGGACGATCCTCGACTGCGACGGCGGCAGCCAGATCGGCGACGCATCGCGCGGCGACCTGGCAAAGGGGATGGCCTGAACGCAAAAACGCCGCCAGCCCGTGCGGGTGGCGGCGTTTTGAATGGTGGGCGTGGCAAGGATTGAACTTGCGACCCCTGCGATGTCAACACAGTGCTCTACCACTGAGCTACACGCCCATCCCTTGGGGTGACGCGCCCCCTAAAGGCCTCCGCGCCGCTTGGCAAGCCTTTCGTTAGAGTTGGATTCCGCTGCGCGGAATTGCGGCACCGGCCCGCTCCCCCACCCGGCCTCCCCAACGATAGTAACCTAGGGAGGCCGGGTGGGGAGCGGGCCGGTGCCGCTTCCACGGATCAAACGTTAGGGCTGGCTCGACCGATCGGCGCGGCCGAAGAGATTATCGACCTCGCGCACCAGATCCTTGAGGTGGAAGGGCTTCGACAGCAGCTTCGCCTGCGGCACATTTTCCTCGGCGCGAAGCGACACGGCGGCGAAGCCGGTGATGAACATCACCTGCGTCTGCGGCGCCGCTTTCGCCGTGTGCTGCGCGAGTTCGATCCCGTCCATCTCGGGCATGACGATGTCGGATAGCAGCAGGTCGAAGGTGCCCGAATCGATATAGGGCACCGCCGCGGTGCCGCGATCGACGGCGGTGACGTGATAGCCGGCGCTGGTAAGCGCGCGCGCCAGATATTCGCGCATCACATCATCATCTTCGGCGAGCAATATGCGAATCATCTGGCAATCTGTTCCCTGGTCCGGCGGCGCGCGAGTCTGGTCCGCGCCCCCTGTTTAGCGCGTCCCCCTGATAGCGCGAGACCTTTAACAAATCCCGTCACACTGGATTCTTCTGTCGATTTTTGGCACGCTTCGTCGATGTCGCTTCACACTCCGTCGTCCGCCGCCATCGCCATCGACCGGCCGGCGGAGCTTAGCCCGGTCGTCGTGTCGGTCTCCCACGCGGGACGCATCTATCCACCCGAGATACTGGCGGCTGCGCGCGTCGACCGGTCGGTGCTCGAACGGCTCGAGGATGGCTGGTGCGACCTGATCGCCGCCCATGCGGTCGAGGCGGGCGCTACCGTGGTACAGGCGATGTGGGCGCGCGCGGTCGCCGACTGCAATCGCGGCGAAGGGCAGATGGCGCCGGGCGAAGTCGCGCCGCCGCTTCGCCCCCGCTTTTCGGCGCCGGGGCGCAAGGAGCGCGCCGGACTTGGGGTCGTGCCGACGCGCCTTGCCGATTGCGGAGCGCTGTGGAAGCGGCCGATCGACGGGCCGCAACTCGACTGGCGGCTCGACGCGCTGCACCGGCCGTTCCATCGCGCGCTCGCCGCCGAACTGGCGGTTGTGCAAAGGCGGTTCGGCCAGGCGATCCTGATCGACCTGCACAGCATGCCGCCGATCCCGCGTGGGCAGCCGGGGCACGGTGCGGGGATCGTCATCGGCGATCGTTTCGGCGGAACCGCGGACGAAGCGTTGATCGAGTTGATCGTCGACGAAGCCGAGGGCCTCGGCGTTCCCGTCTCGCGCAATCAGCCTTATGCCGGCGGACATATCGTTCGGACGCACGGCAAGCTGGCGGATGCGATTCAGGCGGTGCAGATCGAGATTGACCGCAGCCTCTATCTTCAGGCCGACCGCACCCCCGACCCCGAACGCGTGGCGGCGCTTCGCAACTGGTTTTCCGGGCTTGTCGAAAGGGCAGGGCGGATTGGGGCCGATGTCCTGCCGCTGGCTGCCGAATAAAAAACCACCTCGTACCGAAGTACGAGGTGGCCAGGGTCCAGGGAGGACGCACCCGCGTCTTGCGACGGGGCACTCGCCACGATGGAAAGGGGGAAAACCACGGTGGCGTAACGACAATCTATGCATTGTCGCGCCGACTTACAAGAGCCGTTGATTACAAAAGAAACCGATCCGGCAGAGTGCCGCTTTTAGCGCGCAGGCGCGGCCGAGTTGCGGTCCCATATCGATTGCGGAAATAAGCTGGTCGGGGAGAGAGGATTCGAACCTCCGGCCCCTGCCTCCCGAAGACAGTGCTCTACCAGGCTGAGCTACTCCCCGACCGATCTTTGCGCCGGCGGACCGGCGCGAAGGCAGGGCGGTCCTCTAGACGCGCAATTTGCGAACATCAAGCGCCAATCGGCATGGTCCCGACGATTGTTTTCCTAGATCAGTCCGGCGCTGCGAAAGCTGAAATGTCCGTTCTCGACGAAGATCAGATGATCCGACAGGTCGATGCCGATCAGCCGCAGGAACTGCCCGGCCTCCTGCGTACAGCGAAGGTCGGCATCGCTGGGCCGCGCGATTCCGGACGGGTGGTTGTGCGCCATCAGCAGGGTGGTGATGCGCCGGCCGAGCAGGCGGTTCCAGCACGACGGGGTGATGACGCAGCGTCCGCTCGCATCGCCCGCCGCGCTTTCAAGCCCCGCGAGCCGGCCATAGGCGTCGAAGCCCGCGAGCAGCGCGATTTCGCGATCGGCGAACAGCATCGGACGCAGCAGATGACGCGCGATCGCATCCTCGGCGTCGCGGGATATGAAGCCGGCTGCCCCCGCGGCGCGTGGCAGTCTGTCGATGGGTTCGCGCAGGATCATCCCGCGCTTGTGCGACGGGCGCCACGGTCGCCCAAGCGGCGATTGAGCCGTATCGGAGGATTGCGGCCCCGCACCGCCGACCCTCTTGTCGAGCCGCGGCACGGGGCCTAGCAAAGAGGGCGACAGCGAGGAGCGTCTTTTGTCCGATTCCATCCATTATGAGCTGCAATATCTCGATCTGATGCGGCGCATCTGGACCGAAGGCGACGAGCGCGTCGACCGCACCGGAGTCGGCACGCGCTCGCTGTTCGGCGAGACTATGCGATTCTCGCTGAAGGACGACGCGATCCCGCTGCTGACCACCAAACGCGTCTATTGGAAGACCGCGCTGCGCGAACTGCTCTGGTTCCTGACCGGCGACACCAATATCCGCCCGCTGGTCGCGCAGGGGGTGAAGATCTGGACCGACTGGCCGCTCGATAGCTATCGCCGCACGACCGGCGAGGCGATCAGCGCCGCCGATTTCGAGGCGCGGATTGTCGCGGACGAGGCCTTCGCGGCGCAATGGGGCGACCTTGGCCCGGTCTATGGTCATCAATGGGTGAACTGGCCGCGCTACGAAGCGGCAGGCGAAGGGCTGTTCCGCCGTGCCGCTGAGGGGCACAACCAGATCGCGGCGCTGATCGAGTCGCTCAGGACCAATCCGGGCTCGCGCCGCCATATCTTCACCGGCTGGAACGTCGCCGATCTCGATCGCATGGCGCTGCCGCCGTGCCACATGACCTATCAATTCCATGTCCGCAGCGACGGTGGGCTGTCGTGCCTGCTTTTTCAGCGCTCGTGCGACCTCGGGCTCGGCTTTGCCTTCAACATCTTCGAGGCGGCGCTGTTGACGCGGATGATCGCGCAGCAATGCGATCTTCACGCGCACGAGGTCGTGTGGACCGGCGGCGACGTGCACCTTTATCTCAACCACGCCGAACTGGTCGAGGAGCAGTTGCGGCGGGTTCCCGAGGGCGCGCCGAAGCTGCGCATCCTCCGCCGTCCTTCGAGCATTTTCGACTACCGGTTCGATGATTTTGCGGTCGAAGCCTATGCGCCGCAATCCCATATTTCCGCGCCCGTCGCAGTCTGACCACCGGCGTTGCATTTCCATGGCGACTGAAATAATATGTCGCCGCCACGAAATATAACTAGGCGCTGATTCGCGCCCCGAAGGGAAGAAGATATGCCCGAATCGCCCAAGGCGGAACCGGGGCGTTCGGCGAGCAATCTGCCGCCGCTGTCGCTCCATATTCCCGAGCCGCGCTACCGCCCCGGCGACACCCCCGACTTCGGCGACATCGCGATTCCCGCAGTCGACGCGACCCCGCGTCCGGGCGAAGCAACCAAGCCCGACGCGATGCGCGAGCTTTGCTATGGCCTCGTCCGCGTGCTCGATTTCGACGGCGCGGCCAAGGGGCCGTGGGATCCGAAGCTGTCGCCCGACCGGTTGCGCACGATGCTGCGCACCATGATGCTCGTCCGCGCTTTCGACGATCGGATGTTCCGCGCCCAGCGGCAGGGCAAGACCAGCTTCTACATGAAGTGCACCGGTGAGGAGGCGACCTCGGTTGCCTCGACGATGGCGATCGACCGCACCGATATGGTGTTTCCCAGCTATCGCCAGCAGGGCGTTCTGATCACGCGCGATTATCCGCTGATCCAGATGATGAATCAGATTTACTCGAACCGAGGCGATCACCTGCTCGGTCGGCAGCTTCCGATCATGTATTCGGCACCCGAGCATGGCTTCTTCAGCGTGTCGGGCAATCTCGCGACCCAATATCCGCAGGCGGTGGGCTGGGCGATGGCCTCGGCGTCGAAGGGCGACAACCGCATCGCGACGACATGGTGCGGCGAAGGCTCGTCGGCGGAGGGCGATTTCCACTCGGCGCTGACCTTTGCCACCGTCTATAATGCGCCGGTCATCTTCAACGTCGTCAACAACCAGTGGGCGATTTCCAGCTTTTCGGGCTTTGCGGGCGGGGAACGGACGACCTTCGCGGCGCGCGCGGTCGGCTATGGCATCGCCGGGCTGCGCGTCGACGGCAACGACCCACTTGCGGTCTATGCCGCGACCCAGTGGGCCGCCGACCGCGCGCGGACGAATAATGGCCCGACGCTGATCGAGCATTTCACCTATCGCAGCGAGGGGCACAGCACGTCGGACGACCCGAGCGCGTATCGCCCCGCCGACGAGGCGACAGCCTGGCCGTTCGGCGATCCGATCGCGCGGCTGGCGCAGCATCTCGAACTGCTCGGCGAATGGGATGCAGAGCGCCATGCGGCGCAGGCGAAGGAACTCGACGATCTGGTGAAGACGACCCAGAAGCAGGCAGAAAAGCTCGGCATTTTGGGTCACGGTATGCATCAGCCGTTCGAGACGATGTTTCAGGACGTGTTCGAGGAGATGCCGTGGCACCTCAAGGAGCAATGCGCCCAGATGCTCGCTGAGCAAGAGGCCAAGTTCGGCCCCAACTGGAAGCCCGAATAATGGCTGACCAAAGCAAAACGATGAACATGATCGAGGCGATCAACAGCGCCATGGACATCATGCTCGAACGCGATCCCGCCACCGTCGTGATGGGCGAAGACGTCGGCTTTTTCGGCGGCGTGTTCCGCGCGACCGCGGGCCTCCAGAAAAAGCATGGCAAGACGCGGGTGTTCGACACGCCGATCAACGAGTGCGGCATCATCGGCGTCGCAGTCGGCATGGGCGCCTATGGCCTGCGTCCGGTCCCCGAAATCCAGTTCGCCGACTATATCTATCCGGGGCTCGACCAGCTCGTGTCCGAGGCGGCGCGGCTGCGCTACCGCTCGGCGAATGACTTCATCTGCCCGATGACGGTGCGCACGCCGTTCGGCGGCGGCATCTTCGGTGGCCAGACGCACAGCCAGTCGCCCGAGAGCATCATGACGCACATTTGCGGCGTCAAGACGGTGATCCCGTCGAACCCCTATGATGCCAAGGGCCTGCTGATCGCGGCGATCGAGGACAATGATCCCGTCGTCTTCCTCGAGCCCAAGCGCATCTACAACGGCCCGTTCAGCGGCTATTACGACCGCCCGGTCGAGCCCTGGTCGAAGCATGACGCGAGCGCGGTGCCCGAGGGCTATTACCGCATCGACCTCGGCAAGGCGGCTACGGTGCGTGCGGGCGAGGCGGTGACGGTGCTCGCTTACGGCACGATGGTCCATGTTGCGAAGACGATCATCGAGGAGATGGGCGTCGATGCCGAAATCCTCGACCTGCGGACGCTGCTCCCGCTCGACATCGCGGCGATCGAGGCGTCGGTGAAGAAGACCGGGCGCTGCCTGATCATCCACGAAGCGACGCGCACTTCGGGCTTCGGCGCCGAACTCGCGGCGCTGGTGCAGGAACGCTGCTTCTACCATCTGGAGGCGCCGGTCGAGCGCGTGACCGGCTTCGACACGCCCTATCCGCACAGCCTCGAATGGGCCTATTTCCCCGGCCCGGTGCGCATCGCGACCGCGCTGACCAAGATCTTGAAGGACTGACGCCATGGCCCGCTATTCATTCCGTCTGCCCGACATCGGCGAAGGCATTGCCGAGGCCGAAATCGTCGCGTGGCACGTGCGCGTAGGCGACCGCATCGAGGAAGATGCGCAGCTTGCCGACATGATGACCGACAAGGCGACCGTCGAAATGGAATCGCCGGTGACGGGGATCGTCGTCGAATTGGCGGGCGAGGTCGGCGACATGGTTGCGATCGGGTCGACGCTCGCGGTGATCGAGACCGAGGGCGATGTTGCGGAAACTCCCACGGAGGAAGCGGTTGAGGAAGAGATCGTCGCGGAAAACCCTGGCGCGGAAGAGATTTCGGTGGCGGAGTCTGCACCCACACCGGAACCCGTTCGCGCTGAGCCTGTCGAAGCGCCATCATTGTCTCCGGAAGCGAAGAACAGTCCTTCGACAAGCTCAGGACAAACGGGGCATGGAAAGCCGGTTTTGGCTTCCCCCGCCGTCCGCGCCCGCGCCCACGATCTCGGCGTCGATCTGTCGCAGGTGCAGGCCGAGGGCGACCGCGTTCGCCATGCCGACCTCGATGCCTTTCTACGTTACAGCGCCGGGCAGGGCTATCACGCCTCCGGCGCGAGCCGGGCGCGCGCCGACGAGCCGGTCAAAGTCATCGGGATGCGTCGCAAGATCGCCGAGAATATGGCGGCGTCGAAGCGCGCCATTCCGCATTTCACCTATGTCGAGGAAATGGACGTCACAGCGCTCGAGGCGATGCGCGCCGATTTGAACGCCAACCGCGGCCAGCGGCCCAAGCTGACGATGCTGCCGTTCCTGATCGTTGCGATCTGCCGCGCGATCCCGCAGTTTCCGATGATCAACGCGCGCTACGATGACGAGGGCGGCGTGGTCACGCGCTATGGCGCCGTGCATCTCGGTATGGCGACGCAGACCGATGCGGGGCTGATGGTCCCGGTGATCCGCGACGCGCAGGACAAGAATGTCTGGCAGCTTGCGTCGGAAATCACGCGCCTCGCCGAAGCTGCGCGCACCGGCAAGGCGAAGGTCGAGGAACTGACCGGCGGCACGCTGACGGTGACGTCGCTGGGCCCGCTCGGCGGTATTGCCACGACGCCGGTGATCAACCGGCCCGAGGTTGCGATCATCGGGCCGAACAAGATCGTCGAGCGCCCGGTGTTCGACGGCGACGATATTCGCCGCGCGAAGCTGATGAACCTGTCGATCAGTTGCGATCACCGCGTCGTCGATGGCTGGGACGCCGCGAGCTATGTTCAGGCGCTGAAGAAGCTGATCGAGACGCCGGTGCTGCTGTTCGCGGACTGATAAGCCTCGTCATTGCGAGGAGCGTAGCGACGAAGCAATCTCCAGCTATCGGCCGTGCGGGGCGAGGGCTGGAGATTGCTTCGCTTCGCTCGCAATGACGGGGTGTTACAATCCCAATCCAGCAAAGCTCGTCTGGTCGAACTTCAGCCTGAAGGTCACATAGGCGCCCGAGCGCGAGAAGCGCGCGTCCTCGAAATCGCGGTCGTGGAAGCCCGCGAAATTATAGCCCAGGGTGACGTTGGCATTCTTCATCGGCGCCAGCGTCAGCGTCGGGCCCGCGGCCCAGGCGATGGTGTCGCCGCCGGTGCCGATGCGCGCGGTTCCCGAGGCGCCGACATCGACATGCTCGCCGAGGTTGAAGCGGAAATCGGCACCGAGCAGGTTCGACCAGCCCCTTACGTCGTCCTCGCCGAAGCGGTCGAAGCTGTAGCGCGTGCCCCAGAAGAAGCCGATCTCGGCGCGTTCGGTCCATTCTCCTCCGCGCCCTTTGAGCGGCGTCCAGTTCACCGACAGGCTGTTGAGCAGGCGGCGGCTCGTCGCGTCGCCGTCGATCGTCAGCGCGGCGCCGCCGACCGGCCCGGCCTGACCCGCGACCGCGCCGCGCACCTTGTCCGAGCGGAATTCGGCCTTGTCGAGCCACGAAAGCTGCGAATCGGCGGGGCGATGCGCCCAGCTCGCCTCGAAGCTGATGACTTCGGTCGTGGGCGTGGTGCCGCTGCCGCTCGCTTTCGCATAGGTGAAGAGCGCGCCGAGAGCCCGGCCTTCGCCGAGCTGGCGGAGGGCGCCGAGCGTCAGGCCCGTGCGGTCGGCGAGTTCGCCGTCGCGATATTCGGCGCGACCGGTGAGCGTCCAGCACGGGGTGCGATAGGTTGCACCCGCGCTGATCGCGAGGAAATCCTCGGTCAGCGTGCCATTGTCGCCGAGGAAGCCGCCCGAGGCGACGGGTTGATCGACGTTGAGCACGTCCTTGGCGCGAATGCCGCCGAGGGTGCGGTTGCCGTCGACCGACAGGTCGACCGACCAGCGTTCGCCGAGCTTGAGCGACTGCGACAGGCCGTAGGCCGCGAAGCTGCGCGGACCATATTCGCCGATGTCTTGCTGGTTCGCGGTCGCGAGCAGGCGAGCGCCGGCCCAGGGTGCGAGATCGAAGCCGAGGCGGGCGGTGCGCGCCTTGACCGTGTCCCCGTCGGTGATCTCGTAGCTGCCGACCAGATTGACGTCGCGCGTCACCGCATAGCGTGCGCCGATGCGATGGCGGGTCGGAAAATCGACGCTGGCGTCGTCGCCGCCGAGCGCGAATTCGGTCTGCGCGTCGAGTTCGAGCTTCTTGTCGAACAATCGCTGCGTCGCGCCGAGCTGGACGATGTCGGACGTATTGCGCGATCCGTCGGTGAGGCGATCGTCGGCATGGGTCAGGCCCGCGCGCATCACGGTGGTGCCATTGTCATATTCGACCAGCGCCTTGGCGGCGCGGCGGCGCGCATCGACGTTCAGATAATCCTCCTGCCACGCGCTGCCCGTCAGCGACAGGCTGCGGCTGGCCTTGACGCGGGCATCGAAGCCGAATTTGCGCGTGCCGTCCTCGCCGCTGTTGAGCTGGCCGGTGCCGAAGCCCGCTTCGCGTTCCCGGACATAGGCGAGAACGTCCATGCTGCGGCTGTGATGTTCGGCCTCGATCAGCCACGCCTTGGCGGTGCCCGCCGCCGCGCCGCCGTTCTTCGCCTTGGCGTCGCTCACCGCATATTCGGCGCGGACCTCCGTATCGGCGTCGGGGCGATAGCGCGCGTCGACGCCGCCGAGGTCGGTCTTTGCGCTGTTGTCCTCGTCGTGGATGAAGGTCGCACCGACGCGCAGTTTCTCGTCGCTTGACCGGTAGCTGACGCGGCCGCCCGCGTTCAACACGTGCTCGCCGACGCCATCGACCTCATATTCGGCGACGATGAATTGCGGGTCGAGCGCTGACGAACGGCTGAGCACCGGCGCGCGGAAACGCAGCGTGCCCGCCAGATAGTCGATGTCGTAATCGATGTTGCGGGTCAGCGTGACGCTGTTCACGATCCGCTCGCTGTGCAGCCGGTCGCGCGTCTCGATGACGATCCGCTCGCTGTTCGGCAATATGTCGCGTGCGCCGAGCTGATAGGGGCCGGTCAGGCCGTTGCCCTGAATCTCGTCGCGGCGGAAGCGGTAGGGGGTATCGGCGGCGAAGGCGGTCGCGGCGATGTTGCGGCCGCGATACTCGGCCTTGCCGCCGTTGAGCGCGCGCTGGTAGCGGGCGAGCTGCGGTTCCGAAATCCCGGTCTCGATATCGCCGAACATCGCATAGAATTGCAGGCGTTCGAGGCGCAGATAGAGCTTGCGCACCGATGCCGCGTCGTAGCGTGTTTCGCCCCGGTCGGCGTAGATGGTGTAATAGGCGCGCGGGTCGATCACGCCGCCGAAGCGTGCGTCGTCCTGATCCTTGTCGCTGTCATAGGCCAGCGTCATCAGCCATTTGCCCTGCACGCGCCCCTTGGCATAGAGCGCGAGGCGCGCGTCGGCGTCGAGATCGTCGAGCGTCTCGGCAACCGGCTCCATGCGGTCGTCGAGCGTGTTGTAGCCGATCGTGCCCGCGGCGAAGCCGACGACGATCCACGGACGGTCGCCGGGATCGAGCCAGGTCTCGATCGTCTGCTTGCGCTCGACCTTGTCGTCGCGGAAGGCGAAATCCATCGTCAGCGTGCCCGACGCGGTCGTCGGATCGAGCTCGATATAAGCGATGCCGTCGTCGCCATCGATGCGCCACACCGGCTGCGCGCGTTCGAGGCCCGAAAGCTGGCGCGCCTGCTGCGCGTCGGCCTCGACGGCGGGATAATGGGGCGCGGGGACGCTGAAATCGCCGGTCAGGCCCGATCGGATCGGCTTGCCGTCGCGGTCGGTCAGGCGCACGGCGATGACCGGGCGGGTGACGCCGTCGGCGACCAGCACCGACTTTTCGCGGATCAACGTCGCGCGCATCGGGGTGATCGCATAATGGACGCTGCGTTCGAGCGTTTGGACGACCGCGCCACTGGCGTCGGTCACCGTCGCGGCGAGGCGGTTGTCGCCTTCGCGAATCTCGATCCCGCGCCACAGGCTGACCGCGACCTGCCCGTCGGCCGATTTGCTCACCCCTTCGAAGGTCAGCGGATCGACGGGCTTGCCGTTGATCGTCAGCGCGACTTTCTGGCCCGGCGCGTGCTTGATCGCGGCACGGATCGCCTTGGTGCGGGGATTATGGTCGATGTCGGGAAAGAGCCAGCCGATGCCCGGCGCCTGACCCGCGAGCCAGTCGCGGTGTGCGCCGGCGGCGTCGGGGTCGCTCATCGGCTTGGGCGCCTTGAATTTCACGCTGTCGGGCGCGGTGCGCGTCGCAGCGGCGGCGGCGCGGAAGTCGGCGCGCTTCAGCGAGCCGCCGCGACCCTCTACGAAGCGCGAGATTGCGCTGCCCGCGCTTGCGGTCGAGCGCGCGCAATCGACGGCTTCGCGGTCGAGCGGCAGCGTCGAGGGATCGATCTGGACGACATGCAGGCCGGGGCGGACGCCTTCGAAATGATAACGGCCTCCTTCGTCGGTGACGGTGTAGCTGCCGTCCTGCAGCATCACGCGGACGCCCGCGATGCCGGGCGCCTTGGTGGGGTTCACGGCGCAGCCGCCGTCGGTGATGCGGCCGATGATCGTCATGCGGTCGCCGAGCTGGTCGCGCTTGATCGCGATCGTCGCCTCGGCGACATTGCTCTCGGTCCCGCGATTGTCGGCGGCCGAGGCGCGGTTGAGCGCGCTGCCGGGCTGCGCCGACACCGTGACTTCGGCGATATAGGTGAGTAGCACGCTGCCCGCGGGCGCGATCGGGGGTAGGGCGACGGTGAAATCGCGGCCGTTGGCGTTGACGGCGGCGTCGACGCGTGCGCCGTCCACGCGCACCGTGTCGGTGCGCAGGCGCAGCCCGGCGGGCAGCGTGTCGCTGACCGTCACCGCACCGGTCGAGCGACGGGCGTCGCGATTCGCGACTTCGATACGATATTGCACGACGTCGCCCGGAACCGCGGTCTGGGTCGACGTCGTCTTGCGCAGCACGAGCGGCAGGCCGGGCTGGTCGACCGGAATGTCGACCCGCACCGGCGCCGGGCTGTCGAGCGTGAAGACGCGGCCGTAGCTCGCGTCGGTGATGGTGAAGGGCTGGCCGTCGTCGGGACGGCGCAGGCCCGCGAGATCGACGGCGCTCGATTTCGACGGCGCGCTATAGGGTGCGGGCGGCTCGACGATCAGGCGGTAGGAGCCGGGCGCGACGAAGGGAAAGCGATAGTCGCCGGCGGGAAAGCTGTAGACCCGCCCGCTCGCGTCGGTGACGTCCTGCCCGGTCACGATCGTCGCGGGATAGGCCGAGGCGCCGTCGTCGCCGAACACCTGCGCCGGCTGGCCGGTCGCGGTGTCGATGAGCGTCACGCGGCTGCCCGGAACCGCCGAGCCGTCGCCGCTGTCGAACACCATTCCGAAGGGGTCGACGAGGAAATCGATCGTCGCCGTCGCGACAAGGCTGGCGTTGGCCTGGTCGGTGACGCGGAGCTGGATCGGCGATCCCGGATCGACCGACAGGCGGCAATCGCCCGCGACGACGGCGGGCGGAACCCCGATCGTGTTGATGAAGCCCGCGAACTCGCCGCTGTTCGCGGCGGTTTCGGTGAGGGTGATGCGCTCGCTGTCGCCGTTCGCGAGATCGAGCACTACCGGCAGCGTGTCGATCGCCTTCGGATCGACGTTCGCCGAGGCGAGCGCGACGCCGACAACCAGCACTTCGCCGGCGCGAAACGCATCGCTGCTCTGGAGCGAGGCCGGGGCGGTCGAAAGGCCGGCATAGGCGCCGGCGAGCTGGATCAGGCTGCCGGCGGCGGCGCGCGCGCCCGGATTGGCGGCGGCGCAGCGGGTCGGAACGAGCGGCGCGGTCTTGTCGCCGCCGCTCCCGACGAGGCGATAGGTCTTGATCACCGGCTGTTCGGGCGGACGGGCGCGGACGGTAACGTCGACGCGGTTCGACATAATCTGGCCGGGCTGGCCGCCATCGGTCCATTCGGCCGACGCGGTGTTGGAAATCACCTGCGCGTGCGCGGGCCCCGCAGGCAGCAGGGCTGCCGCGGCCACAGCGGCCACGAAGGACATATAGGCTTGGCGGAATGGCATCGCTGGTCCCGAAAGGGCAGCGGGAGGCAGGCGATTCGCCTATTCCCGCTGCCCCGTCATTCCGTCCGGTCAGTTGACCGTGGCTCGAAATACGAGCGTGCGCGTGTCGCCTGCCGCGACGGTCGCGATCGTCCCCGATACGTTCGGATTCGTGTAGCTGCCGCCCGCGACGCCATTGGCGTTGCAGGTGCCGCCGGTGACCGTGCCGTTCAGCAGGATCGAGCTGGTGACGAAGGTCAACTGGCCCGGAACCGGGTCGGTGATGACCACCGAGGTCGCGTCGGCGCTGCCGCTGTTGGCGACCGCGATGCAATATTCGACGACGGCGCCCGGAATCAGCTTCGGATTGCTCGTCAGGTTGAACGGATCCGAGATGACGCGGCTGGTCTTGGTGACCGCGAGCGTCGCCGTCTGGACGGTATAGTCGTCGTTGTCGCTGTGCGAGCCGTCGCGCGCCGTATCGCCCGCAACCCCCGCGATGTCGGCAAAGACGGTATCCTTGCCCGCGGTGTTCGCGCCGGTCGTCTGGGTGATCGCCAGGCCCTGTGTGCCCGCCGTGCCGCCCTCGCGCGCCGTGGCGCGCAGCGTCACCCCGGCAACGGCATTGTTGGCGAGGCCCGCCGGAATGTCGGCGACGACGAACAGGCGGGTCGGCGTGTCGACCGCGAGCTCGTCGATATAGGTGACGAGCGCGTCGCCCGCGTCCCAGTCACCGACTACGCCGCTCGCCGTATTGTCGCGATAGATACGGATATTGGTCGCATCGAACGTGTCGGTTCCGCCATGCGAGGCGGTGCCGCCGGTGATCTGCGTCGCCGCCAGCGCGAAGTCGAGCACTTCGTTCGAGCTGTTGGTGAGCTGGAAGGTCGTGACGGCATTGCTCTGTCCCGGCACGACATTGGTCGTGACGGTCCCCACCTCTTCGACGAGCAGGTTGATCTTGCGGTCGACGGTGAAACTGTTCGACGCGCTCTCCTGACCTTGCGAAACGCCGCCGACCTTATAGTCGATGGTAGCGGTATTGGTGATCGAGGTTCCCGCGGTCGTCCCGGCCGCATAGGCCGGGCCGGCGGCAGCGACGGACGCCGCTGCCACACCGATGGTCCCCCAGTAAGTCAGCTTGCTGGTCATAGCTGAATCCCCAGGCTTGATTGGCTGCCAAATTCCCCACCGCCGGCAACCGTTAAGCGGTTTTGATTACGTCGTTATTTGACGATTCCCCTGAACATGAGCTTCCCCGCGCCCCCGGCCGGGATTGGCTTCTGGAACGCCCAGCGGATGTGCGTGACATCGGCGGGCTGCGCCGGGCGGCGGCTACCGTCGGCGAGCGGAACGGTCAGCGTGTCGAGCGTGCCCCAGGTCTGGCCGCCATCGACCGAGACGATCGGCCGGGTGTCGCCCGCATCGGCGAAGCGGACCGCCGACGGCATCGGATTGGTGACCACGAAGCGGTCGGCGGCCTGGGCACCGGCGTTGCGATAGTTGAGCACGAAGACGAGCCGGTCGCCGGGAACGACGATCTTCGGTTCCTCGAGTAGCACCCGCTGCTTGCCGCTGGCGTCGGTGGTCACCCGTTCGACGAACACGCTGTTGTCGAGCGCGACCTGGTTTGCCGCAAGCGCCGGAGCAGGCGCAAGAGCGGCCGACAAAAGAATAAGAGCGATACGCATACGCATCTCCATCATTTGATCTTGGTCTTGAAGGTAACGGCGCGGGTCTGGCCGCCCGCGACTGTGCCGAGTTGAACGCGGATTCGCGTGCCGTCGTAATCGCCCGCATCGGCATCGGTCGCGTCGGTCAGCCCCGTGGCGCCGAGCTTGATCGAATTGACGACATAGGCGGTGTCCGCAGGCACATTGTCGGTGATCGCAAGGCCGTTCACCGAGCCCAATCCGGCGATGGTCGCGGTGATCGTATAGGTGATGGTGGCGCCCGGAACGGGTTCGCTGCCGCCGAACGGATCGACGACCGCGGCCGATTTGACGAGCGTCACGGTCGCCGCCGACACTTTGTAGGCGCCATTGTCCTGTCCATCGGCGCCGGTCGAACCTACGATCGCATCGCCGCCACCTTCGCCCTTGCCCGCGAAGCTGGTGCCGGGCGCGCCGGTGCCGGTCTTTGCCGCAGCGACAAGCGTGACGATCCCGCGATTGCCGTCGACAGCCGACGCCGGCGTCGTCGCGAGGACGAACAGGGTCATCGCCGTATCGGGCTGAAGCGGCGATTCCGACCCCGCCACATAGAGGGTGTCGGTCGGATCCCAGGTGCCGTTGCCGTTGGCGTCGATGAAGATCTGCGTGACGACGGGATCGTAATTGTCGCCGCCGACGTTGGCGATCGTGCTGAGCGCGAAGGCTTCGGGGCCGTTGCCGGTGTTGGTGACGCGATAGGTCAGTACCTGGTTCGTCGCTCCGGGCGCCGTCGGCACGTCGGTGGCGTTGCCAGCGACGGTGACGTCGAGCAACTCATCGACTTTCAGATCGACGCGGTTCGAATCGATCGTCTGCGTGCCGCCGCCGTTATCGAAGCTGGCGCTGGCGGTATTGCTGATCGTCGTGCCGGCGAGCGTTCCCGCGGCGTGGGCCGCGGTTGGCATGATGCATGTCGCGACGAGCGCGATGACTGAACAGGAGGGAAGAAGAAGCGAATGATGCTTCGCGCCCCCCACAGGCGCTTTCACCATGATTTTGACTCCAAAGCTGGTCCTTGGAATTCGCCATCGCGGAAAAAGAAAAATTTCTGGTTAAAATACCGATAGAAAATGGGATTTTGACCCGTATCGGGACATGCGGAATAATCCGTCCGCGAATCCGGCACGGCTGGCGCGGCGCGGAAAGCTCGCGTAGGATGAAGCGGTTAAGCGGGAGTCAGACGTCGTGGCCGAGGACAGGGGGAGCAAGGACACGCGACCGGCGCGCTCCGGTCCTCTGCATCAGATCGAAATCGACGATTTCCGGCGCGACCGCCTGCTTGCGGCGCTGGCGCTGATCGTCGGCGCGGCCTTCTGCCTCGCTTTGCCCTTTGCCTTGCAGGCGGGAGCGGAGTTCTTCCTGCCGCTGACTGCGGCGATCGTCATCTCGATCGCGCTGGTGCCGCTGCTCGAATGGCTCGAGCGGCGCGGCGTGCCGTCGGGGCTGGCGGCTTTCCTGTCGCTCGCGGCGTTCCTGATGCTGGTCAATGCGGCGCTGGCGATCATCGTCGTGCCCGCGACCGGCTGGTTCGCGCGGATTCCCGAATCCATTCCGCGTATCCAGAGCAACCTGGCTCCGCTTATCGATTTTTATGCGAGTTTTCAACGTTTTGTAGATCGAACCTTGATGTCCGTGGCAAGCGGAACCGAGGCGACGGCGCAGGCGGTCGCGGCGCAGGCGCCGTCATCGGTGGTCGATTATTTCATTTCGGCGGCGCCGGCGGCGGCGATCCAGCTTTTCTTCGCGGTGCTCGTCATCTTCTTCTTCCTTGCCGGCTGGACGCGGCTGCGGCGTGGGACGATCCGTCGCCGCGGCAGCTTCGACGGGGCGATGCAGACCGCGCGGGTGATCCAGAATGTCGTCGATGCGACCGCCGACTATCTGGCGACGATCACGATGATCAACGCGATTCTGGGGCTCATCGTCTCGCTGCTGCTCTGGGCGCTCGGGATGCCGTCGCCCTTCATGTGGGGCGGGATCGTGTCCTTGTGCAATTTCGTGCCCTATCTGGGACCGATCGTCGCCGCGGTGCTGCTCGGGCTCGGCGGGCTGATGACGTTCGACGCGGTCGGATTTGCGCTGCTGCCCGCGCTGATCTTCATCGGCGTGCATCTGGTCGAGGCGAATCTCGTCACGCCGCTGGTGCTCGGGCGGCGGCTGACGATCAATCCGCTGCTGATTCTCGTGTCACTGAGCTTTTGGGGGTGGGTGTGGGGGACGCCGGGGGCGCTGCTCGCGGTGCCGCTTCTGCTGATCCTCCAGACTGTCCTCCACTCGACCGGAACGCCCGATCTTGCGGGTTTCCTGTTCGAGCGCGGCACGCTGACGACGACCGATGAGATGCGCGAGCGATTAAATCGCACAAAGGGCGATAGCGACGGTTGACAGGCCGAAGCGCGGCGCATATTGGCGCTGCTCCCAAGCACACGCGGGTGTAGCTCAGTTGGTTAGAGTGCCGGCCTGTCACGCCGGAGGTCGCGGGTTCGAGCCCCGTCACTCGCGCCATTTCCTGCCCTTTCGGGCGAAATGGCCACCGCAGCTTGGGACCATCAAAACCAGAGTTCGACGGGGTCGGCGCGGCGCTTCAGCCGCGCCACCGTCCCAGTTCCATCCAGCGCAGCAGTGGCTTCAGTGGCAGCACCCAGATGATGCCCGCGACGAGGTAGAAGATCGCCTGGATCAGGACCGGCCAGATGCCGATCCACGGCGACAGCGCGACAACCAGCGTCGCCCACAGCGCGATCAGCAGCAGGATCATGAAAATACCGGCGGGCTTGCGCCAGCTCGGCGGCGGGTCGGCGGGTAGCTGGCTCACAGTCGGTCTCCGGTCACGATATATTCCTGTTCGGTCAGAATGGCGTCGAGCCGCGCGTCGGTCGGCTCGATGGGAACAGTGTCAACTTCCTGCACCGACCAGGCGATTCCGATCCGCATGATATCGGGATAGGCCGCGAAAAAGCGGTCATAATGCCCCCCGCCCTGGCCGAGGCGCCCCCCATGGCGGTCGAAGCCGACGAGCGGGCAGAGGATCAGGCCGGGACGCAGGTATTCGGCGTCGTCGGCGGGTTGCGGCGTTCCCCATGGGCCTTTGACGAGCGGGGCACCGGGCTGCCAGCGGCGGAAATCCATCGTTTCGACGCGCCCGTCATGGTGGGGAAGCGCCAATGTTTCCTCTGTCAACATCGGCAATATGTCGGGTTCGGAGCCCGAGGCGACATAAGCGGCGACAGGGCCGGACGCCGCGACGAGATCGGCAAGCGGCGCGGGCAGGGCGCGAAACGCCGTCAGCCGCGCCATGGCGTCCAGATTGGCGGCGAAATGCCGGCGGCGGAAACGTAGCTTCGCGCGGAGTTTCTGCTTCTGCTGGGCGAGGCTGTCGGAAAGCATGGCGTTTCCGCTCCTCTGAAATGTGATGGCGGGTGGCGGGACCACCGTGGGTCGTTTGCTGGAAGATCCTCTGACGCCAGTAACGTCAGGTGGGGACCATATACGTCGGACCAGGGTCCGGGCAGGGACAGCCCCCTAGGATGATGTATCGCCTCAGGGATTTTCGCAAAAGCTCGTACCGGGCAGTGCCCGCCGCCCCCTATGTAGGGCGGCTGCAGCGCGGTCTCAAGGGATTTAGGGTATTTGCTCGATCCGCGTCGCCAGCGTCTCGATACGGTCGGCGATCTGGAGCAGTGCGCGGTCGTGCGACGGCTTGGCGCTCGTCGGGTTTGGGGGCGTCGGGTTCGAGGGCGGCGCTTTTTTGAGCGCATCGAGTTCGGCGAGCGCGGCTTTCAGCTCGTCGCGCGCCTGCGCTTCGCGGCTTTCGGCGAGCGCCACCGCGGCGCGGAGCGAGTCGGATTGCGGCTCGGCCTTGGCGGCCTTGCCCTTGGCTTCCTGCGCCTCGTCGGCGAGCATCAGCGCCGCGAAGAGCAATTGACGGACTTCGGTGCCGCCCGGCATCGCGCGGACCTTTTCATCGACCACGGTTGCCAGATTCAGAAGCTGCGGTTCCTGTCCGTCGGCGCAATGGACGTCGTAGGCGCGTCCGGCGATGCTGAGCTTGACGTCAGCCATTTTTCGCCTCCGCGATCAGCCGATCGAGCTCGCCGATCACCGCCACGACCTCGGCCTTCAGCGCCGACTGGTCGCTGGGCGCGGATTGAGGCGGAGCGGATTCGGGTGCGGGGCGATTCGCCCGTTCGGTCAGCACCGTCTCGATCCGGCTCAGCGCCCGTTCGATGCGGCCGATGGCCAGGCTGGATTCGTCAAGGTCGAGTTCCATGTCCATGGGTTAGCAGCGCCGGACATGGGGTGCAATCGCCTCTCCGCGCCGAAATAGCTGCTATTTTGTGCCGCGGCGGTTGACTCCGGCGCCCACCATCGCGAAGGGCTGTCCCCACCGAATCCGGCCATCTTCACATCCTTTTCCGGGGGACAAATGACACTGCCCGAACGCCAGCTCGCCAACGCCATCCGCGCGCTTGCGATGGACGCCGTCCAGGCCGCGAACAGCGGCCATCCGGGGATGCCCATGGGCATGGCCGACGTCGCCACCGTCCTCTATTCGGACTATCTGAAATTCGACCCTTCGGATCCGAAATGGGCCGATCGCGACCGATTCGTCCTGTCGGCGGGGCACGGCTCGATGCTCGCTTATGCGACGCTGCATCTTGCGGGCTATGCGCGGCCGACGATGGACGACATCCGCAATTTCCGCCAGCTCAGCAGCCCGTGCGCCGGGCATCCCGAGAATTTCGAGCTTGCGGGCATCGAGACGACGACCGGGCCGCTGGGGCAGGGGCTGGCGACCGCGGTGGGCATGGCGATCGCCGAACGGCACCTCAATGCGATCTATGGCGACGATCTGGTCGATCACCGCACTTGGGTGATCGCCGGCGACGGCTGCCTGATGGAGGGCATCAACCACGAAGCCATCGGTCTTGCCGGGCATTTGCAACTCGGCCGCCTGATCGTGCTGTGGGACGACAACAAGATCACCATCGACGGATCGACCGACCTGTCGACGAGCGAGGATGTGCGGGCGCGCTATGCCGCGACCGGCTGGCACGTCGATAGCTGCGATGGCCACGATCCCGCCGACATCCGCCGCGCGATCGACGGTGCGCTTGCCGCGGGCCGCCCGTCGCTGATCGCGTGCAAGACGCTGATCGGCTTCGGCGCGCCGAACAAGCAGGGCACTTCCGCGACCCACGGCTCGCCGCTCGGCGCCGACGAGGTTGCCGCGGCGCGCGCCACCCTCGGCTGGACTGCCGAGCCGTTCGTCATTCCCTCCGACATCGCCGATGCGTGGAAAGCGTTCGGGGAGAAGGGCGAAAAGCTTCACGCCGAATGGAATGATCGTCTCGCAAACAACGAAAAGAAAAGGGATTTTGAAGATCGCCTGAGCGGCAAGCTGGTGCCGGGCGTTGCGTATAAGACCTATCTCGACGGTCTCGTCGCCGAGCCGCCGAAGGTGGCGACGCGCAAAGCGTCGGAAAATACGCTGGGCGCGCTCACCGCCGACATCGCCGCGCTCGTCGGCGGCAGCGCCGATTTGACGGGTTCCAACAATACGAAAACATCGTCGACCAAGCCGCTGACGAAAAGCGATTATTCGGGCCGCTATGTCTATTACGGTATTCGCGAATTCGGCATGGCCGCGGCGATGAACGGCATGGCGCTGCACGGTGGCGTCGCCCCTTACGGCGGCACGTTCCTCGTCTTCGCCGACTATTGCCGCGCCGCGATCCGCCTGTCGGCGCTGCAGCGGCAGCGCGTCGTCTATGTAATGACTCACGACAGCATCGGCCTCGGCGAGGATGGCCCGACGCACCAGCCGATCGAACATCTGCAATCGCTGCGCGCGATGCCGAACCTGCTCGTCATGCGCCCCGCCGACGCGGTCGAGACCGCCGAATGCTGGGCGATCGCGCTGGCGCAGGACAGCCGCCCGTCGCTGCTAGCGCTGACCCGCCAGAATCTGCCGCCGCTGCGTCATGACGTCACTGAAAATCTTTGCCTGAAAGGCGGTTATCGCCTGCGCGATGCGTCGGCGGCGCGCAAGGTCGTGCTCGTCGCGACCGGCTCCGAAGTCTCGCTCGCGCTCGAAATCGCCGACAGGCTCGAGGCGGCGGGGCAGGGCGCTGACGTTGTTTCGATGGTCTCGACCGAGCTGTTCGACGAGCAGGACGCCGCTTATCAAGCCGACATTCTGCCTGCCGATGCGCTGATCGTCTCGATCGAAGCCGGCACGACCTTCGGCTGGGAACGCTACACCGGCCGCGACGGCCTGCGCTTCGGCATCGACAGCTTTGGTGCATCGGCGCCGATCGACGATCTCTACCGGCATTTCGGCCTGACCGTCGAGGCCATTGCCCCCCAGATTTTGGCGCGCCTCGGCCACTAAGCACCGACCGCCTCCTCCGCAGAAAGGACTCCCCGACATGGCAGTGAAAGTCGCAATCAACGGTTTCGGACGCATCGGCCGCAATGTGGCGCGCGCCATATTGGAGCGTACCGACCATGACCTTGAACTGGTGTCGATCAACGACCTTGGCGATGCAAAGGCGAATGCCCGACTGCTCCGCCATGACTCGGTGCATGGCGCGTTCAACGGCAGCGTCGAAGTCGACGGCAACGACCTGATCATCAACGGCAAGCGCATCCAGGTGACCGCCGAGCGCGATCCCGCTGCCCTGCCGCACGCCGCGAACGGCATCGACATCGTGATGGAATGCACGGGCTTGTTCACCAACAAGGCCGGCGGCCAGAAGCATCTCGACGCCGGGGCCAAGCGCGTGCTGATCTCGGCTCCCGCCAAGGAAGTCGACCTGACCGTCGTCTATGGCGTCAACGACGACCAGATCACCGCCGATCATCTGATCATCTCGAACGCATCCTGCACCACCAACTGCCTTGCGCCCTTCGCCAAGGTGCTGCACGAGGCGATCGGTATCGAGCGCGGGTTGATGACCACGATCCACGCCTATACCAACGACCAGAAGATCCTCGACCAGATCCACAGCGACCCGCGCCGCGCCCGCGCCGCCGCGATGTCGATGATCCCGACCTCGACCGGCGCGGCGGTAGCCGTCGGCCTGGTCCTGCCCGAACTCAAGGGCAAGCTCGACGGGTCGTCGATCCGCGTTCCGACCCCGAATGTGTCGGTGGTGGACCTCACCTTCACGCCGTCGCGCGACACGACCGCGGAAGAGGTCAACGCGGTGCTCAAGGCTGCGGCCGAAGGCCCGTTGAAGGGCGTGCTCGGCTATACCGAGGAGCCGCTGGTTTCGATCGACTTCAACCATAATGCGGCCAGCTCGACCATCGACAGCCTCGAAACGGCGGTGATCGACGGCAAGCTGGTGCGCGTGCTGAGCTGGTACGACAATGAATGGGGCTTCTCGAACCGCATGATCGACACCGCGGGCGTAATCGCGGGGCTGCTGTAAGCCGTCCGTGCCCCTGCGAAGGCAGGGGCCCATCACGGGCCGTATCCATATCGAACGGCCGATGGCGGGCAAGGAGAGCATAGGAGATGGGCCCCTGCTTTCGCAGGGGCACATGCGATCGGAGTTAGGATGAGCAGCTTCAAGACCCTCGACGACATCGGCGACGTCACCGGCAAGAAGGTGCTGGTCCGCGTCGATCTCAATGTTCCGATGGCGGGCGGCGCGGTTGCCGACGATACGCGCATCCGTGCGGCGATGCCGACGATCCGCGAACTGTCGGACAAGGGCGCGATCGTGCTGCTGCTCGCGCATTTCGGACGGCCAAAGGGCGCGAAGAACCCGACCCAGTCGCTGAGCCTCGTCATCGACGGGGTCGCCGACGTGCTCGGTCATTCGGTGATGTTCATCCCCGATTGCATCGGCGAAGGCGCCAAGGCGGGGGTCGCGGTGCTCGCGCCGGGTGACGTCGCGGTGCTCGAGAATACGCGCTTTCACCCGGGCGAGGAGAAGAACGACCCCGCCTTTGCCGACGCGCTCGCCGAGGTCGGCGATCTTTATGTCAACGATGCTTTTTCGGCCGCACACCGCGCGCATGGGTCGACCGAGGGCATCGCGCACCGTCTCTCGGCCTATGCGGGCCGCGCGATGGAAGCCGAGCTCAACGCGCTCGATGCCGCGCTCGGCAATCCTGCGCATCCGGTCGCCGCGGTGGTCGGCGGCGCCAAGGTGTCGAGCAAGATCGACGTGCTCCGCAATCTTGTCGGGCGGGTCGATCATCTGATCATCGGCGGCGGCATGGCGAACACCTTCCTCGCCGCGCGCGGGGTCGATGTCGGCAAGTCGCTGTGCGAGCATGACCTCGTCGATACCGCCAACGCGATCTTCGACGCCGCCGATGCCGCGGGCTGCACGATCCATCTTCCCTATGATGTCGTCGTCGCGAGGGAGTTCGCGCCCAATCCGCCGACGCGCATCGTCAACGTGCATGAGGTCGCGGCCGACGAGATGATCCTCGACGTCGGCCCCGCCGCAGTCGAGGCGCTCGCCGACGTGCTCAAGAATTGCCGCACTTTGGTGTGGAACGGCCCGCTCGGCGCATTCGAGACGCCGCCCTTCGACACCGCGACGGTCGCGCTGGCGAAGACCGCCGCAGCGCTGACCCGCGAAGGCTCGCTGATTTCGGTCGCAGGCGGCGGCGATACCGTCGCGGCGCTCAACCATGCCGGGGTCGCCGGCGATTTCAGCTTCGTCTCGACCGCGGGCGGCGCTTTCCTCGAATGGATGGAAGGCAAGCCGCTGCCCGGCGTTGACGCGCTCAAGGCCTGATTTTCTCGCGCATTTGCTTCCGGCCCGCCGGAAAGCTATGCGCGCTGCAACATACGTATGCAACCAACCGGAGATGTTATGACCACCGCCAATGCCGCCATGCTCGACCAGATCAAATCGGGACAGGGGTTCATCGCCGCGCTCGATCAGAGCGGGGGTTCGACGCCGAAGGCATTGAAGGGCTATGGCATCGAGGAAGACGCCTATGCGAACGACGAGGAGATGTTCGGCCTGATCCACGCAATGCGCAGCCGCATCGTCACGGCGCCCTGCTTCAACGGCGAAAAGGTGATCGGCGCGATCCTGTTCGAGCGCACGATGGACGGCGAGGCGGGCGGCAAGCCGGTCCCGGCGCTGCTCTGGGAACGCGGCGTCGTTCCCTTTCTGAAGGTCGACAAGGGGCTCGAAGCCGAGGCCGATGGCGTCCAGCTCATGAAGCCGATGCCCGACCTCGACGCGCTGTGCGACCGCGCGGTCGCCAAGGGCGTGTTCGGCACCAAGATGCGCAGCGTCGTCAACCTCGCCAATCCGGCGGGGATCAAGGCGATCGCGCGCCAGCAGTTCGCCGAGGCGAAGCGCATCGCCGCGCACGGCCTGGTCCCGATCATCGAGCCCGAAGTGAACATCAAGAGCGTGGAGCGCGACGCCGCCGACCGCCTGCTGCTTCAGGAAATGCTGGCCGAACTCGACGCCTGGGATGGCGCGCCGGTGATGCTCAAGCTGTCGCTACCGACCGAATCGGGCCTGTTCCAGCCGCTCGTCGATCATCCGAAGGTGCTGCGCGTCGTCGCACTGTCGGGTGGCTTTGCGCGCCCAGAAGCCTGCGTCGAACTGGCGAAGAATCCCGGCATCATCGCCAGCTTCAGCCGTGCGCTGCTCGAAGACCTGCGCCACCAGATGAGCGACGACGCGTTCAACGCCTCGCTCGGCGGCGCGATCGACGAGATTCACGCAGCCTCGGTCGCCTGATGGCGGCCGACTGGCAAGCCGTCGACGATTATATCGCCGGGAAACTGCTCGGCGACGACGATGTGCTTGCCGCCGCGCTGTCCCATAACGCCGCGCAGGGCCTGCCGCCGATCGACGTGTCGGCGGCGCAGGGCAAGATGCTGTTCTTGCTCGCGCAGACCGCGGGCGCGAAGCGCATCCTCGAAGTCGGAACGCTCGGCGGCTATTCGACGATCTGGCTCGCGCGGGCACTGCCCGCGGGCGGCGCGCTGGTGACGCTCGAACTCGAAGCGCATCACGCGGCGGTGGCACGCGCGAATCTGGAGCGGGCGGGCGTTGCCGACAAGGTCGATATCCGGGTCGGCCCGGCTGCTGACAGCCTGGCCGCGATGGCGACGGGCGCACCGTTCGATTTCGTCTTCATCGACGCCGACAAGCAGAACAACGCCCTTTATGTGGACGAGGCGATCCGGCTCGGGCGCAGCGGCACGACGATCGTCGTCGACAATGTCGTGCGCGAAGGCGGCGTGCTCGACGCGAACAGCGGCGACGAACGGATCGCGGGGACGCGCGTGCTGTTCGACCGGCTGAGCGCCGATCCACGGCTCGACGCGACCGCGATCCAGACGGTGGGCGCGAAGGGCTGGGACGGGTTCGTGCTGGCGCGGGTGCGTTGAGCAACACACGCCGTCATTGCTTCGTTTCGCTCGCAATGACGAATATGTCTTACAGCCCGCCCATGAAGCGGAAAGCGAAGCGATAGTCCTCGGGCTTGATCGGGCGATCGGTCCGGCGTGCGGGCGAAACGCTTTCGAGCAGGATCGTGCCGTCGGCGAGCGGCGTCTGCTTGCCCAATATGACCTCGAACGGCTGCGATCGTCCGCCGGGGCGAACCCAGAGCATCTTCAGGCGAAGCTGCCCGGCCCAGACGCACATGACATTTTCGGGGCAGCGGCTGTCCTCCAGAACCGCGACCGGTTGAATGATCGGCCCGTCGGCATAGGCACGCTGGCCGAGTGCGACGCTGCTCGCGTCGGGAAGCGGCGGCGGCCCATCGCCGCCACGCGGCGTCGTGGCGCAGGCGGACAGCGTGAAAGCGGCAGCGATAAGGGAAAGGGCGAGGCGCGGCATGTTCTGCATTTGCGGGATAATCGCCGCGTCGCTATGAACCCGCCATGACCACGCCAGCCTGCCAGCTTTACCTGATCTCTCCGCTCGACGTCGGGGGCGATTTTCTCGCGAAGCTCGAGGAGGCGCTGTCCGCCGCGCCGGTCGCGGCGTTCCAGTTCCGCGTCAAGGATGTGAGCCAGCACGAGGCGGCGCGGCTCGCCGAGCCGTTGCAGGCGATCTGCGCCGCGCACGATACCGCCTTCATCGTCAACGACGACATGGCGCTCGCGAAGCGGCTCGGCGCCGACGGCGTCCATCTGGGACAGGGCGACGGCGACCCGCAGGAGGCGCGACGTTTGTTGGGGCCGGGCGCGCAGATCGGCGTGACCTGCCACGACAGCCGTCACCTCGCGATGGAAGCGGGCGAGGCGGGGGCCGACTATGTGGCGTTCGGCGCCTTTTTTCCGACGACCACCAAGGCGGTCGAGCACCAGGCCGATCCTGAAATATTGACGTGGTGGCAGGGGCTGTTCGAGCTGCCCTGCGTTGCGATCGGTGGGATTACCGTCGACAATGCCAAGGTATTGATCGAGGCGGGCGCGGATTTCCTCGCGGTGTCGGGCGGCGTCTGGGCGCATCCCGAGGGCCCGGCGGCAGCGGTGCGGATGTTCGATAAGCTGATGGCGGGGTGACGGGGACCGGGCTCAGGCTTTTCTGCGCCGTGGCCGCTTTCGCCGCGATTGGAGCTGCGCCTGAACCCGACATCATCATCCCGGTCGAGGGGATGCGCGCGTCGGATCTCGTCGATAGCTGGGACAAAGACCGCGCTGGAGGACGCATTCACCATGCGATCGACATTCAGGCGCCGCTCGGCACGCCCGTGCTTGCGGCGATGGACGGGCGGATCGAGAAACTGTTCGCGTCGAAACGCGGTGGACTCACCATCTATCAGCGTTCGGCGGACGGTCGGCTGATCCTCTATTATGCGCATCTGCAGGGCTATCGCCGCGGCCTCGCCGAAGGACAGGCGGTCAAGCGCGGACAGGTGATCGCGACGGTCGGGGCCAGCGGTAATGCCGACCCGGCCTTTCCGCACCTCCATTTTCAGATGCTCGCGACGGTGCCGGGAAGCGGCTGGCAGGATGGCGAGCCGATCAATCCCTATCCGCTGCTGACGGGAGCGAGAGCGGGAGTAAGGAAAAGGAATTAGGCCAACGGATGCTCGCGATCGGGCGTCTTGCCGGACTTGTCATTGTCGCTCTTGCGCCAGCCGAACAGGCCAGCGCAAGGCGTGGGGCGCCGGGCGGGCTTCGGCGGCGTGCGGGGCGGAGCCCGGTCGGGAAGATCGATATTCATCATGCGCGCCTTATGAATCGGGCGCGGGCCGTTATATTGGATCGATGCGTCAAATCCGCTTCGGTTCATCGCCTTTTCGCTTGCCTCGAAGCGCGCCGCCCGCGACAGGTTGCGGTGAGGGAGTATCTGATGACGAACGAGAAGCAGAACGGCCTGGCCGTGCGCGAACTGACGCTGCGCGCGATCCTGCTCGGCGGGGTGTTGACATTGGCTTTCACCGCGGCGAACGTCTACCTGGGGCTGAAGGTCGGGCTGACCTTTGCCACCTCGATTCCCGCCGCGGTCATTTCGATGGCGCTGCTGCGCTATATGTCGGGGGCGACGATCCTCGAGAATAATATCGTCCAGACGATCGCGAGCGCCGCGGGCACGCTCGCGGCGATCATCTTCGTGCTGCCGGGGCTCGTCATGGTCGGTTACTGGCAGGGTTTCCCGATGCTGGAAACCACCGCGATCACGATGCTCGGCGGCATATTGGGCGTGCTCTTCTCGGTGCCGCTGCGCCGCGCACTCGTCGTCGATGCTGATCTGCCCTATCCCGAAGGCCGCGCCGCGGCCGAGGTGCTGCACGTCGGCGCCGCCAGCGCCGAAGGCGCGGCCGAGAACAAGGCCGGGCTGTCGGCGCTGCTGTGGAACAGCCTGATCTCCGCCGGCTTCGCGCTGCTCACGCAGATGAAGCTCGCCGCCGCCGAAGTGTCGCGCTGGTTCAAGGTGGGCGCGGGCGCGACGGGCATCTCGGGCGGCCTCGGCTTCGCCTTGTTCGGCGTCGGCCATCTCGTCGGCCTGTCGGTCGGTCTCGCACAGCTCGTCGGACTGGTTGTCGGCTGGTGGATCTTGCTGCCGATCCTGACCCAGGGTGTCGCCGGACCCGATGCGGAAACGATCGCGAACACGGTGTTCCGCGACGATGTCCGCTTTTTCGGTGCGGGGGTGATTGCGGTGGCCGCGCTCTGGACTCTGCTCAAGATCGCCGGGCCGGTGATCGGCGGCATCCGCTCGGCGATGGCGGCGAGCAAGGCGCGCCATGCTGGCACGGCGCTCGCGGTCGAGGAGCAGGATATCGCCATCGGCTGGGTGTTCGGCGGTTCGCTGCTGATTCTGCTGCCGATCGCATGGCTGCTGTGGTCGGTGCTCGCGGGCGGGCCGCTGGCGGGGTCGGCGGCGATCCTGATTGCCGGGGCGCTGGTCTTCGTCATCGTCATCGGCCTGATGATCGCCTCGGTCACCGGCTATATGGCCGGGCTGATCGGCGCGTCGAACTCGCCCGTTTCGGGGATCGGTATCCTCGCGATCATCGCCTCGTCGCTGCTGCTCGTCGGGCTGCTTGGACGCGGTGGCGGCGCGGAGGCGAGCGCGGCGATGGTCGCCTATGCGCTGATCGTCACCGGCATTGTTTTCGGTATCGCGACGATCTCGAACGACAATCTGCAAGACCTCAAGACTGGCCAGCTCGTCGGCGCGACGCCGTGGAAGCAGCAGGTCGCGCTGATCATCGGCGTCGTCTTCGGCTCGCTTGTCGTGCCGTCGGTGCTCAATGTGCTGAACGAGACGGTGGGCTTCGTCGGCGTTCCCGGCGCCGGTCCGAACGCGCTCGCCGCGCCGCAGGCGGGACTCATCTCCTCGCTCGCCAAGGGCGTGCTCGGCGGCGACCTCAACTGGGCGATGCTGGGTTATGGCGCGCTTGCGGGCGTGGGCTTTGTCATCGTCGACGAACTGCTCGGCCGCGCGAAGAAGCTGCGCCTGCCGCCGCTCGCGATCGGCATCGGCATCTATCTGCCGATGGCGGTGATCCTGCCGGTGGTGATCGGCGCGGTCGGCGGCTGGTTCTATGACCGTTGGGCAGACCGCCGCGCGAATCCGGCTTTTGCCCACCGTATGGGCGTCCTGACCGCGACGGGCATGATCGTCGGCGAGAGCCTGTTCGGCGTCCTCTACGCGGGCCTCGTCTATGCGACCGACAGCGATGCGCCGCTCGCGGTCGTTGGCGATGGATTCCATGTGCCGTCGATTCTGGTCGGCGTCGGCCTGTTCGTCGTGCTCATCCTGACGAGCTATGCGCGAACCCGCAAAGCCGTCGAAACGACCGCCTGAGTACGGATCGCTTGCCCTTCGCCGCGTCCGCCGCTAAGGGCGCGCTCCTGAACCGGTGTGCGGCTACGCGCGCCGGCGGCTCTTTCCATCCTTGTTGAAGCGAGTGTGCGCGATGAAAATCACCGGCGTTGAAATCCGTCCCGGCAATATTATCGAATATGAAGGCGGCATCTGGAAGGTCACCAAGATCCAGCACACCCAGCCGGGCAAGGGCGGCGCCTATATGCAGGTCGAAGCCAAGAACCTCATCGACGGGCGCAAGCTCAACAACCGTTTCCGCAGCGCCGACACGGTCGAGAAGGTCCGCCTCGACACCAAGGATTTCCAGTATCTTTATGCCGAGGGCGACGATCTCGTCTTCATGGACAAGGACACGTTCGAGCAGATCAACATCTCGAAGGAAGTCGTCGGCGACGCGCACGAATTCCTGCAGGACGGCATGGAAGTCGTGCTCGAACTGTGGGAAGAACGCCCGATTTCGGTCGAACTGCCCGAGCAGATCGAAGCGACGATCGTCGAGGCCGACGCGGTGGTGAAGGGCCAGACGGCGTCGTCGTCCTACAAGCCCGCGATCCTCGACAATGGCGTGCGCGTCATGGTGCCGCCGCATATCACCAGCGGCACGCGGATCGTGGTCAATGTCTATGACCGCGAATATGTCCGCCGCGCGGATTGATTGAGTTCCCCTCCCGCAGGCGGGAGGGACGCTTGAGAATTCCCCTCCCGAAGGCGGGAGGGGTTAGGGGAGGGTCTGTCGAGGGCGGGCGCTTCCCGGTAGAAACATTCCCTCCCCCGACCCCTCCCGCAAGTGGGAGGGGGGAGATTTAGCTATGGCCGTATCGGGCATCATCACCGTCATGGAACGCGCCGCGCGCAAGGCCGGCACGAAACTGCGCCGCGATTTCGGCGAGATCGAGCATCTGCAGGTTTCGCAAAAGGGGCCGGCCGACTTCGTGTCGAAGGCCGATCAGGCCGCCGAGCGCACGCTTTATGACGAGCTGACCCACGCGCGTCCGGGCTGGGGCTTCCTGATGGAAGAGGCCGGCGAGATCAAGGGCGAGCCGGGCAAGCCGCGCTTCATCATCGACCCGCTCGACGGCACCTCGAACTTCCTTCACGCCATCCCGCAATTTGCGATCTCGATCGCGGTGCAGGAACCGAAGCTCGGCGGCGGCTGGGGCGACGTCACCGCGGCCTTGATCTATCAGCCGGTGACCGACGAAAGCTATTGGGCCGAACGCGGCCGCGGCGCATGGCTGCACGACCGGCGCCTGCGCGTCGCGTCGCGCCGTCATCTCAACGAATGCCTGATCGCGACCGGGATCCCTTTCATGGGGCATGGCGACATGGCGCAGTGGAGCCGCATCTTCGGCGCGGTCGCGCCCGAGGTTGCTGGAATCCGCCGCTTCGGTGCCGCGAGCCTTGACCTCGCCTGGGTCGCGGCGGGGCGTTTCGATGGTTTCTGGGAAAGCGACCTCAACATCTGGGACGTCGCCGCCGGCATATTGCTGGTGCGTGAAGCGGGCGGTTTCGTCAGCGACTTTCGTGGCGGCGACCGTGCGATCGAGCGCAGCGAATTTATCGCGGGCAGCGGCGCGGTGCATAGCAAGCTGCAGAAACTCGTCGCGGGCGCGCTGCGCAACGCGTGATCGCGATCCTGTCCCCATCGTCATGCCGGACTTGATCCGGCATCCCGCTTAGCGACGCCCGCTAGCGGGACCCCGGATCAAGTCCGGGGTGACGAAAAAGGACGGCGTCTTACTTCTCGAAAATAAACTCGCGATAGCTGTCCATCAGCGAGGCCCAGGTGTTGAAGGTCTCGCCCAGATTCTCGCGCGGGATGCCCGCAAAATCCACGTCGACGTCCATCTCCAGGACTGGGTCGCCCTCGTCGTCCTTGTAGCTGCGCGCGAAGCGCTTTTCCTTGTTCCACTGGTTGAACCGGTCGAGCGACACATCCTTGGCGTCGCTGAAGCCCATGTAATATTGCAGCGTCTTGCAATTCTTATGGTCTTCGCAGTTCATGAAGATGATGAGGAACTTGAGCCCGTTGCGGCTGCTTTCGATATAGGGGTCCGCGTCGGCCTTGCTGACCAGCGTGGCGGGCCATCCTTGCGACTCGACGATCGCCTTGATCGTGGCCGGGTTTTTCGCATTGACCAGTTCGGCGTGCGCCGGCGTCGCGGAAAGCGCGAGGGCGGCGCCCATCGCCAGCGTGGTCCCGAAAGAAAATGATCGCATGTCAGCTCCCTGATTGAAAAGTGGGTTATAATCACCCGAAACGCCGACCCACGCAGGCGGCGTAACACAGCATTAGGCGATCGGGCCAGCCTTCCTTATGCCTTTGGTCACAATGGTAACGAAAATCCTGCCCGCAGCGCTTGCGGGGCGGGGCGCACTGGCCTAAAGCGCCCCGCGATAACGGTGGCAAACACCTGAATAGACTGCGAGCTCCCATGGTCGATCTGACGCAATATCTGCCGATTCTGCTCTTTCTGGTCATCGCCGTTGGCCTGTCCTCGGCGTTCGTCTTCCTGCCGATGGGCGTCGCGCGCCTGACCGGCACGCACAAGCCCGACCCGGCGAAGCTGACCGAATATGAATGCGGCTTTCCCGCGTTCGAGGATGCGCGCAGCCAGTTCGACGTGCGCTTCTATCTTGTCGCCATCCTCTTCATCATCTTCGACCTCGAAGCCGCCTTCCTCTTTCCCTGGGCCGTCAGCCTCAAGGAAATCGGCTGGGCGGGCTGGGCGACGATGATGGTCTTCCTTGCCGAACTTGCGATCGGCCTTGTGTACGCGTGGAAAAAAGGCGCGTTGGATTGGGAATGAGCACTTCCAGCATCATCATGCCCGGCCAGACGCCGGTCGCCTCGGGCACCAACCCCGGAGCCTTGCCGGTAGCGCCGGGGACAAGCCCCGACGCGGGCTTTTTCGACGACCTCAACAGCGAGGTCGGCGACAAGGGCTTTCTCGTCACCTCGACCGAGGACCTGTTCAACTGGGCGCGCACCGGCTCGCTGTGGTGGATGACCTTCGGGCTCGCCTGCTGCGCGGTCGAGATGATCCACGTCAACATGCCGCGCTATGACATGGAGCGTTTCGGCGTCGCGCCGCGCGCCAGCCCGCGCCAGTCGGACGTGATGATCGTTGCGGGGACGCTCTGCAATAAGATGGCCCCGGCGCTGCGCCGCGTTTACGACCAGATGTCGAATCCCAAATATGTGATTTCGATGGGAAGCTGCGCCAACGGCGGCGGCTATTATCACTACAGCTATTCGGTGGTGCGCGGCTGCGACCGCATCGTGCCGGTCGACATCTATGTCCCCGGCTGCCCGCCGACCGCCGAGGCGTTGCTCTATGGCGTGATGCAGTTGCAGCGGAAGATTCGCCGCACCGGGACGATCGAACGCTGATGGCCAGTCCCGCTCCCCTGATCGCGCCCCGCGAGGGCATCGGCGCCGCGCTGAAGAAACTGCTCGGCGACGACCTGGTCGAGCATGTCTTCGCCGTCGGCGAGGACAGCATCACCGTGCGCCGCGACGCCATCGCAGGCGTGATGATCAGCCTTCGCGACAATTTGGGCTATCAGCAGCTCATGGAAATCGCCGGGGTCGACTATCCCGACCGCGCCGAGCGCTTCGAGGTCGTCTATCACCTGCTCAGCGTGACGAAGAATCACCGCCTGCGCGTCCGCGTCTGCACCGACGAAGCGACGCCGGTGCCGAGCATCGTGCCCGTGTGGCCGGTAGCCGGCTGGCTCGAGCGCGAAGTGTTCGACATGTACGGCGTGCTGTTCGCGGGCAATCCGGACCTGCGCCGGATTCTGACCGACTACGGCTTCCAGGGCCATCCGCAGCGCAAGGATTTCCCGCTGACCGGCTATATCGAGCTGCGATACAGCGAAGAGGACAAGCGCGTCGTCTATGAGCCGGTGAAGCTGGCGCAGGATTTCCGCAGCTTCGACTTCCTCAGCCCGTGGGAAGGCGCCGACTATGTGCTGCCGGGCGACGAAAAGGCCGGCGGGACCGGCGAGGCGCCGGGCAAGGGCGCGCCGACGCCGATGACCGCGCAGCAGGTCAAGAAGGCCGACGACGAGGCTGCGAAGAAGGCGCCGCCGCCGACCCCGAAGACGACCGAAAAGACCGCGCAGACGGGCGCGGGCGCCAAGACCGATCTGAAGGCCGCGAAGCCGAGCCGCGACGGCGCGAAGACGACGGCAGTGGCGAAAGCGAAGACGCCCGCGACGAAGAAAGCCGAGAAGGCACTCGCGAAGGCGAAGGCTCCGGCCAAGCCGCGCGCACCGCGCAAGCCTAAAGGAGGCGACGCATGACCGACTCTCCCCAAATGGCTTCTGGAGCGGTCAAGCACCACGGCAGCGACATGTTCGAGGGCTATCCGGTCGACACCGCCGACACCGCGGGCGATCAGGTCGTCACCAACTACACGATCAACTTCGGCCCGCAGCATCCGGCGGCGCACGGCGTGCTGCGCATGGTGATGGAGCTCGACGGCGAGATCATCGAGCGCGTCGATCCGCACGTCGGGCTGCTCCACCGCGGCACCGAGAAGCTGATCGAATACAAGACCTATCTGCAGGCGCTGCCCTATTTCGACCGGCTCGACTATTGCTCGCCGCTCGGCATGGAGCACAGCTATGTCCTCGCGATCGAGAAATTGCTCGACCTCGAGGTGCCGGCGCGCGCGCAATATCTGCGCACCCTGTTCGCCGAGCTGACGCGTATCTGCAACCACATGCTCAACATCGGGTCGCACGTCATGGACGTCGGCGCGATGACCCCGAACCTGTGGGTGTTCGAGCTGCGCGAGGATTGCCTCAATTTCTTCGAGCGCGCGAGCGGTGCGCGGATGCACTCGGCATGGTTCCGCCCCGGCGGCGTCCATCAGGACGTCCCCGAAAAGCTGCTCGTCGACATCGGCGAATGGTGTGAGACGCGCCTTCCCAAGCTGTTCGGCGACGCGATGAGCCTCGTCATCGACAACCGCATCTTCAAGCAGCGCAACGTCGATATCGCGACGGTGAGCAAGGAAGACGCGCTGGCGTGGGGCTTCTCCGGCCCGATGATCCGCGGCAGCGGCATCCCGTGGGATATCCGCAAGTCGCAGCCCTATGACGCCTATGCCGCGATGGAGTTCGACATTCCGGTCGGCACGCGCGGCGACTGCTACGACCGCTTCATGGTCCGCGTGCAGGAAGTCTATCAGTCGGCGCGCATCATCAAGCAGTGCCTGCGCGATATGCCGAGCGGCCCGATCGCCAGCCTCGACCGCAAGGTCGTGCCGCCGAAGCGCGGCGAGATGAAGCAGTCGATGGAATCGCTGATCCATCACTTCAAACTCTATACCGAGGGCTTCCACGTCCCGGCAGGTGAGGTTTACGTTGCGACCGAGAGCCCCAAGGGCGAATTCGGCGTCTATCTGGTCAGCGACGGCACCAACAAGCCCTATCGCTGCAAGATCCGCCCGACGGCGTTTTCGCACCTGCAGGCGATGGACATGATGGCGAAGGGCCACATGCTTGCGGATACGACCGCGATCATCGGCGCCATTGATGTGGTGTTCGGGGAGTGTGACCGGTGAGGGCTCCGCTCCTTATGATTTCGGCGCTTTTTGCGGCGCCTCCGCTTCTGGCGAAAGAAAATCAGCAGATAGTTGTCGCAAAACGGTTTGCTACTTCGCTGCTCGCCGGCCAGCCGGTAGAGATTTCCGATTTCGTTTCGCCGCCCAATGCGAATGACTTTGCCGCACTGTCGGTAGTGTCCGAATGTCGTCTCCTCAATGTCGGCTACCCGGCGGTACAGGATCCCAAACGGCCGAACATTTTTGTCGAAGTTCGCGATCACGTGTCTGTCAGGCTGGACTGCCCGCATACACCGGGAGATACGCCTGCCGGTCTCTCTCTCCTGTTCGAAAACGATAAAATTAAAAGTATCGAAACACACAATCTTGACTTGATAGGGCGGGATTAATGGCTGACGCACCCCAAATCCCCGACGAAGCCGAAGTCCGCGCGCGCTGGGGCGCTTTCGCGTGGACTCCCGAGAATGCCGAAAAGGCGAAGACCGTCATCGCGCGCTACCCCGCCGGGCGCCAGCGTTCGGCGGTGATGCCTTTGCTCGACCTCGCGCAGCGGCAGGTCGGCGCCGAGACGAACACGCAGGGCTGGCTGCCGGTGCCGGTGATCGAATATGTCGCGGCCGCGCTCGATATGCCGTTCATCCGCGCCTATGAAGTCGCGACCTTCTACACGATGTACAATCTCGCGCCGGTCGGCCGTTATCATGTGCAGGTGTGCGGGACGACGCCGTGCCTGCTGCGCGGGTCGGACGATGTTATGGCCGCGTGCAAGAACCGCGGCATGGTGAAGGGCAAGACCACCCCCGACGGCCTGTTCACGCTGACCGAGGTCGAGTGCATGGGCACCTGCACCAATGCGCCGATGGTCCAGATCAACGACGATAACTACGAAGACCTCGATTACGACAGCACGGTCCGCCTGCTCGACGATCTCGCCGCGGGCAAACAGCCGAAGGTGGGCACCCAGAACCCCAAGCGTCACACGAGCGAGCCCGAAGGCGGCCCGACGACGCTGGTGGAGATGGTCAAAGCCAACCATGACTATCGGAAGGACTGGTAATGGCGGTCTGGATCGCATTGGGTTCCGCCTTCATGGGCGTCGCCGTCGTTTTTATCGCCGTCTTTGCTGCACGTCAGGGCAGCAAAGAGAAGGGTGAGTGAGGCCAGCCATGCTTGCTGACAAAGACCGCATTTTTACCAACCTTTACGGGTTCCAGCCGTGGAACCTGAAAGCCGCGCAGGCGCGCGGCGATTGGGACAAGACGAAAGACCTGATGAAGCGCGGCCAGGACGCGATCATCGAAGAGGTCAAGGCATCGGGTCTGCGCGGCCGCGGCGGCGCGGGCTTTCCGACCGGCCTCAAATGGTCCTTCATGCCGAAGGAGCCGCGCGCCGACCGCCCGAGCTTCCTCGTCATCAACGCCGACGAATCCGAGCCGGGGTCGTGCAAGGACCGCGAGATCATCCGCCACGATCCGCACAAGCTGATCGAGGGCGCGCTGATCGCGGGCTATGCGATGCGCGCGCGCGCCGCCTATATCTACATTCGCGGCGAGTTCATCCGCGAGGCCGAAACGCTCTTCGCGGCGGTGCAGGAAGCCTATGACGCCGGCCTGCTCGGCAAGAACGCCGCGAAGTCGGGTTATGACTTCGACGTCTTCGTCCACCGCGGCGCCGGCGCCTATATCTGCGGCGAAGAAACCGCGATGATCGAAAGCCTTGAGGGCAAGAAAGGCCAGCCGCGCCTGAAACCCCCGTTCCCGGCGGGTGCGGGCCTCTATGGCTGCCCGACGACGGTGAACAATGTCGAAAGCATCGCGGTCGTCCCGACGATCCTGCGCCGCGGCGCGTCGTGGTTTTCGAGCTTCGGACGCGAGAACAACAAGGGCACCAAGCTCTTCCAGATTTCGGGCCATGTCGAGCGCCCGTGCGTCGTCGAGGAAGAGATGGGCATCCCGTTCCGCGACCTGATCGAGAAGCATTGCGGCGGCATTCGCGGTGGCTGGGACAATCTGCTGGCGGTCATCCCCGGCGGCTCGTCGGTGCCGCTCGTCCCCGCGGCCGAGATCATGGACGCGCCGATGGATTTCGACGGGCTGAAGGCGCTCGGCTCGGGCCTCGGCACCGCCGCTGCGATCGTCATGGACAAGTCGACCGACGTCGTTCAGGCGATCAGCCGCATCAGCTATTTCTACAAGCATGAAAGCTGCGGCCAGTGCACGCCGTGCCGCGAGGGCACCGGCTGGATGTGGCGCGTGATGGAACGGCTGCGCACCGGCGACGCCGACATCAGCGAGATCGACACGCTGTTCGACGTGACCAAGCAGGTCGAAGGCCACACCATCTGCGCGCTCGGCGACGCGGCGGCATGGCCGATCCAGGGCCTCATCCGCCACTTCCGCCCCGAACTCGAACGCCGCATCTGTGAGAATGGCGGTGCTCTGGAGGCGGCGGAATGACGATGCCTACCAGCAAGCTCGCTACTTTATTCTATACGCTCGCGATCGCGCATCTGCTCTTTGTGGCTTACGGCGCGGTGCAAGCTTATGGCGCCGATCCTCGCGGCGACGCGCGCTTTGACTATTTCCAGTTCACGTTTCCGAGCGTGATTTACACGCTGATGAGCCCTGCATTTTGCGTGCTCGCCGGCCTGCTTGCGCAGACGGTGAAAAATGCCAGCGATTTTATGGCGGAACAGGTCGAGCGGCGAGACTTCGAACAGGCTGCGGACAACGCGGGACGGATCGGCTCATGAGCAAGGCATCCGTTCTTGGCATCGCTCTGATCGTCCTCGCCGTCACCGCGATGGCATTGTTGATGGCCTTCCAGCAAATCCATTTCTGGCAGCTTTCGGCTTTGCAGGCTTCCGGGGCGGAGCATGATCCGATGTTCGGGCCGTCGCTGGATGAGTTGGTCGAAATGGCAGCGTTCGGCGCTTTTCCAAACAATATTCCCGGAATCTTGAAGTTGCTGACCCTTCTGTCTGGCGTAGCATTGATCGTCTCGACGCAGAATCAGCTGCGCGCGATGAAAAAAATCCTCGAAAACTCGACCTCCAAATCAAAGGGGCATGCTGGTGCCTAAAGTAACTGTAGATGGCGTAGAACTCGACGTTCCGCAGGGCGCGACCGTTCTGCAGGCGTGCGAGCTGGCGGGGAAGGAAATCCCGCGCTTCTGCTACCATGAGCGTCTGTCGATCGCCGGCAATTGCCGCATGTGCCTCGTCGAGGTCGCACCGGGGCCGCCGAAGCCGCAGGCGTCGTGCGCGCTGCCCGCCGCCGAAGGCCAGATCATCAAGACCGACAGCCCGATGGTGAAGAAGGCGCGCGAAGGAGTGATGGAGTTCCTGCTCATCAACCACCCGCTCGACTGCCCGATCTGTGATCAGGGCGGCGAATGCGACCTGCAGGACCAGTCGGTCGCCTATGGCCGCGGCGCCTCGCGCTATGACGAGAACAAGCGCGCGGTGACCGAGAAATATATGGGGCCGATCGTCAAGACGGTGATGACGCGCTGCATCCAGTGCACGCGCTGCGTCCGGTTTGCCGAGGAAGTCGCCGGGGTCGAGGATATCGGCGCGATCTATCGCGGCGAGAATATGCAGATCACCTCCTACCTCGAACGTGCGGTGGCGAGCGAGCTTTCGGGCAATGTCGTCGACCTGTGCCCGGTCGGCGCACTCACCTCGAAGCCCTATGCGTTCGAGGCGCGGCCGTGGGAGCTGACCAAGACGCTCGGCATCGACATGAGCGACGCAGTCGGCACCAACGTCCGCATCGACAGCCGCGGGCGCCAGGTGCTGCGCGTGCTGCCGCGCGTCAACGATGATGTGAACGAGGAATGGGCGAGCGACAAGACGCGCCACCATGTCGACGGCCTGATCCGCCGCCGTCTCGACCGACCTTATATCCGCAAGGACGGCCAGCTCGTCGAAGCGAGCTGGGCCGAGGCGTTCGACGCAATCAGGGCCGCGAAGGCGGGGTCGTCGGTCGCGGCGATCGCGGGCGACATGGCCGATTGCGAAACGATGTTCGCTGCGAAGGCGCTGGTGACGGCGCTCGGCGGCAATCTGTTCGAGGGGCGCCAGACCGGGCTCGACTATGACGTCACCAGCCTGTCGGCGGTGAATTTCAACACCGGGATTGCCGAGGCCGAGAATGCCGACGTGATCCTGCTCGTCGGCACGAACCTGCGCTGGGAAGCGCCGCTGATCAACACGCGCGTCCGCAAGGCGGCGTGGAAGAAGGGCGCGAAGGTCTTCGGCATCGGGCCCGAGATCGACCAGACCTATAAGGTCGAATGGCTCGGCGACGATGCCTCGCTGGTCGCGAAGCTGCCGGCGCATGTCACCGACGCGCTCAAGGGCGCCGAGCGGCCGATGCTGATCTTCGGCGGCGGCGCGCTATCGGTGCCGGGCGTGCATGGCGCGGCGCTGGCGCTCGCCAAGTCGGTGAACGCGGTCAAGGACGCCGCTTCGACAAGCTCAGGACAGGGCTGGAACGGCTTCAACGTCGTCCATTTCTCGGCCGCGCGCATGGGCGCGCTGATGCTCGGCTATTCGCAGCCGGGCGGGATCAAGGACGTGATCGCGGCGAAGCCGAAGCTCGCTTTCTTCCTCGGCGCCGACGAGGTCGATTTCGCGGCGTTCACAGGAACGCTGAAGGTCTATGTCGGCCACCATGGCGACAAGGGCGCGCACGCCGCCGACGTCATTCTGCCCGCGGCGGCGTGGACCGAGAAGGATTTCACCACGGTCAACACCGAGGGCCGCGTCCAGCGTAGCGAGAAGGCGGTGTTCGCGCCGGGCGACGCGCGCGAGGACTGGAGTATCTTCCGCGCGCTTGCCGATGCGCTGGGCGTGTCGGTCGGCTTCGACAGCTTTGCCGAGTGCCGCGCGGCGATGGTCGCGGCGGTTCCGGCGCTGGGCGCGGAAGGGCTCGCCGACTATGGCTGGTCGGTTCCGAAGCTGCCCGCGAAGCCCGAGGCGCGTGCGATCCCGTCGCCGATCAAGGATTTCTATCTGACCAACGCCATCTGCCGCGCGTCGCCGACGATGCAGCGCTGTTCGGACGAACTGCTCCACGGCGGAGATTATGCGGAGGCGGCGGAATGACCGAGTTTTTCCAATCTCTCGGCATGTCCTACGAATGGGCGTGGGGCGTCGCGACGATCTGCGGCATCCTGTTGATCGCTCTGCCGCTGATGCTCGCGGTCGCGATGATCATTTATGCCGACCGCAAGATCTGGGCGGCGATGGCGCTGCGGCGCGGGCCGAACGTCGTCGGGCCCTTCGGTCTGCTCCAGAGCTTCGCCGACGGGCTGAAAGTGTTCCTGCAGGAAACGATCATCCCGTCGAGCGCGAACCGCGGCCTGTTCCTGATCGCGCCGATCATCACCTTCACGGTGGCGCTGATGGCGTGGGCGGTGATCCCGTTCAATTCGGGCGCGGTGCTCGCCGACATCAATGTCGGGCTGCTCTATATCCTCGCGATCAGCTCGCTCGGCGTTTATGGCGTCATCCTGTCGGGCTGGTCGTCGAACTCGAAATATCCCTTCTTTTCCGCGATGCGCGCCTCGGCGCAGATGATCAGCTATGAAGTCTCGATCGGCTTCATCCTGATCGGCGTCGTGCTGTTCGCCGACAGCTTCAACCTCAATGAGATCGTCAAGGCGCAGCAGGGGCATGGGCTCGGGCTGATCAACGCCTTCGGCTTCAACCTGCTGCTCTTCCCGCTCGCGGTGCTGTTCTTCATCTCGTCGCTGGCCGAGACTGCGCGCACGCCGTTCGATTTGACCGAGGCCGAAAGCGAGCTCGTCGCGGGCTATCAGACCGAATATTCGTCGATGAGCTTCGCGCTCTTCTGGCTCGGCGAATATGCCAACGTGCTGCTAATGTGCACGCTCAACGCGGTGCTTTTCTGGGGCGGCTGGCTGCCCCCGCTCGACTGGGCGCCGCTCTATGTCGTCCCCGGCATCATCTGGTTGTTCGCGAAGATACTCTTCTTCTTCTTCGCCTTTAGCTGGGTGAAGGCGACCGTCCCGCGCTATCGCTACGACCAGCTCATGCGGCTGGGTTGGAAGGTGTTCCTGCCGATCTCGCTGCTCTGGATATTCCTGATCTCCGGCTATCTGATGCTGACGAGGTATTCATGAGTAACATCGCCCATCTCATCAGAACCTTCACCTTGTGGGAGTTTGTGCAGGCCCATTGGCTGACGCTCAAATATTTCTTCAAGCCGAAGGCGACGATCAACTATCCGTTCGAGAAGAACCCGCTGTCGCCGCGTTTTCGCGGTGAACATGCGCTGCGTCGCTATCCGAACGGCGAGGAGCGCTGCATCGCGTGCAAGCTGTGCGAAGCGGTGTGCCCGGCGCAGGCGATCACGATCGAGGCCGAACCGCGCGATGACGGCTCACGCCGCACGACGCGCTACGACATCGACATGACCAAGTGCATCTATTGTGGCTTTTGTCAGGAGGCCTGCCCCGTCGATGCGATCGTCGAGGGGCCGAACTTCGAATTCGCGACCGAAACGCGCGAGGAGCTGCTCTATGACAAGGCGAAGCTGCTCGCCAATGGCGATAAATGGGAGCGCGCGATCGCGGCGAATCTTGCCGCCGACGCGCCCTATCGATAAGGGCGCGCGGATGATCGATTCAGCCATGAATATCCTCCCCGGAACGGGGAGGGGGACCACCCGAAGGGTGGTGGAGGGGCACGCGGTGTCGAACGCGGTGGATGCGGGCTTGTGCCCCTCCACCATGCTTCGCATGGTCCCCCTCCCCATGCTGGGGAGGATCGAAGCATGATTCAGCTCATCGCCTTTTACCTTTTCGCGGCCATCACCATCGCCTCCGCGGCGATGGTCATTTTCGCGCGCAATCCGGTCCACAGCGTCATGTGGCTGATCCTCGCCTTCTTCAACGCGGCGGGGCTGATGCTGCTCGCGGGGGCCGAGTTCATCGCGATGCTGCTCGTCATCGTCTATGTCGGCGCGGTCGCGGTGCTGTTCCTGTTCGTGGTGATGATGCTCGACATCGATTTCGCCGAGCTGCGTGCCGGTTTCGTCCGCTATCTGCCGCTCGGCGCGCTCGTCGCGATCATCCTCGCCGCCGAACTCGTCTTCGCGGTCGGGGCGTGGCAGGCGGGCGGGGTCGACCTGGCCGCGCGCGCGGCGCCTGCCGTCGCCGACACCAGCAACATCCAGCAGATCGGCGAACTTCTTTACACGCGCTACAACTTCCTGTTCGAGGCGGCGGGCATCGTCCTGCTCGTCGCGATGATCGGCGCGATCGCGCTGACGCATCGGCAACGTGGGGGCGTGCGCAGCCAGAATATCTCGGCGCAGAACCGGCGCCGTCCGCAGGACGCGACGCGCCTCGTCGATCCGGGCGTCGGGCAGGGGATGGAATTGTGATTTCGGTCGGCCATTATCTCGCCGTTTCGGCGGTGCTGTTCACGCTCGGCGTGCTCGGCATCTTCATCAACCGCAAGAATATCATCGTCATCCTGATGGCGATCGAGCTGATCCTGCTCGCGGTAAACATCAACCTCGTCGCGTTCAGCGCCGCGCTCGGCGATCTCGTAGGGCAGGTGTTCGCGATGTTCGTGCTGACGGTGGCCGCGGGCGAAGCGGCGATCGGTCTCGCCATTCTCGTCATTTATTTCCGCGGCCGCGGCACCATTGCCGTCGACGATGCCAACCGGATGAAGGGGTAAGCCGGTGATTCAGGCGATCGTTTTCCTGCCGCTGCTCGCGGCGATCGTCGCTGGCCTCGGCCAGCGCGTCATCGGCAATGCGCCGTCGAAGATCATCACCACGGGCGCGCTGTTCCTGAGCTGCGCGCTGAGCTGGCCGATCTTCCTGTCGTTCGTCGCGGGAACGGGCGAAGCGGGCGTGACGCCGGTGCTCCACTGGGTTTCATCGGGCGCGCTCCAGTTCAACTGGGAACTGCGCGTCGACACGCTGACCGCGGTGATGCTCGTCGTCATCACGACGGTGTCGGCGCTCGTCCACCTCTATAGCTGGGGCTATATGAGCGAGGACCCGGATCAGCCGCGCTTCTTCGCTTATCTGTCGCTCTTCACCTTCGCGATGCTGATGCTCGTGACCGCGAACAATCTGGTCCAGATGTTCTTCGGCTGGGAAGGCGTCGGCCTCGCATCCTATCTGCTCATCGGTTTCTGGTACAAGAAGCCGAGCGCCAATGCCGCCGCGATCAAGGCGTTCGTCGTCAACCGCGTCGGCGACCTCGGCTTCATGCTCGGCATTTTCGGCACCTTCCTGGTGTTCGGCACCGTCTCGATCCCCGAGATCCTGGCCGCCGCACCGGGCATGGCGGGGTCGACGATCGGCTTCCTCGGCCACCGCTTCGACACGATGACCGTGCTTTGCCTGCTGCTGTTCATCGGCGCGATGGGCAAGTCGGCGCAGCTTGGGCTGCACACCTGGCTGCCCGACGCGATGGAGGGCCCGACCCCGGTGTCGGCGCTGATCCACGCCGCGACGATGGTCACCGCGGGCGTCTTCATGGTCTGCCGCCTGTCGCCGATGTTCGAGGCCGCGCCGGTCGCGGCGGGCGTCGTGACCTTCGTCGGCGCAGCGACCTGCTTCTTCGCCGCGACGGTCGGCACGACGCAATGGGACATCAAGCGCGTCATCGCCTATTCGACCTGTTCGCAGCTTGGCTACATGTTCTTCGCGGCGGGTGTCGGCGCCTATGGTGCGGCGATGTTCCACCTTTTCACGCACGCCTTCTTCAAGGCGCTGCTGTTCCTCGGCGCAGGTTCGGTGATCCATGCGATGCACCATGAGCAGGACATGCGCTATTATGGCGCTCTCCGTAAGCACATTCCGCTCACTTACTGGGCGATGATGGCGGGGACGCTGGCGATCACCGGCGTCGGCATCGCGGGCGTCGCGGGTTTTGCGGGCTTCTATTCGAAGGACGGCATCCTCGAGGCGGCCTATGCCGCGGGTGGTGGCGGTCAGGTCGCTTTCTGGGTCGGCACCTTCGCGGCGCTGCTCACCAGCTTCTATTCGTGGCGCCTCGTCTTCCTGACCTTCCACGGCAAGCCGCGCTGGGACCAGAGCGAGCATATCCAGCACGCGGTGCATGACGATCATGAGCATAGTCATGACGACCACGCCCACGCGCATCATCACGACGCGCACGGTGACGGCACCGCGGGCTATCATCCGCACGAAAGCCCGCTCTCGATGCTGATCCCGCTCGGCGTCTTGTCGCTCGGCGCGGTGTTCGCGGGCTTCGTCTTCCACTACCAGTTCATCGATCCCGAGGGCGGGCTCGCCTTCTGGAAGGGCAGCCTCTTCTTCGACGAGCATCTGATGCACGCGGCGCATCAGGTGCCGACCTGGATCAAGTGGATGCCGTTCACCGCGATGGCGATCGGTCTGGTGATTGCGTGGAACAATTACATCCGCGACACCAGCCTGCCGGCGAAGTTCGTGGCGCAGTTCAGGCTGCTGCACCAGTTCCTGTACAACAAATGGTATTTCGACGAGCTCTACAACGTCCTGTTCGTGAAGCCCGCCTTCGCGATCGGCCGCTTCTTCTGGAAGCGCGGGGATGAAGGCACCATCGACCGCTTCGGTCCTGATGGCGTCGCGGCGCTCGTCCAGGGGGGCACGCGGCTCGCGGTCCGGCTGCAATCGGGTTATGTTTATGGATATGCGTTCGTGATGCTGCTCGGTCTCGTCGGCCTCGCCAGCTGGGCCATGGTGAAATTCCTGTGAGCGGCCTTCCCATCCTGTCGCTGATGCTGGCGATCCCCGCGATCGCCGCCATCGCCTGTCTGTTCGTCGAGGCGAAGCCCGCGCGCATGATCGCGCTCGGCGCGACGCTCGTCGATTTCGCACTCGGCATCATGCTGTGGGCGAATTTCGACATCGGCGGCGCGCAATGGCAGTTCGTCGAACGCGCCGACCTGTTCGGCCGTTTCCAGTGGGCGCTTGGCGTCGACGGCGTCGCCATGATGCTGATCGTGCTCAGCACCTTCCTGATGCCGCTCTGCATCCTCGCGAGCTGGGAATCGATCAAGCAGCGCGTCGGCCTCTACATGGCGATGTTCCTCGTCATGGAAGTCATCATGATCGGCGTCTTCGCGGCGCAGGATCTGCTGCTCTTCTACATCTTCTTCGAGGGCGTGCTGATCCCGATGTATCTGATCATCGGCATCTGGGGCGGCCAGAACCGCATCTATGCGGCGTTCAAATTCTTTCTCTACACGCTGCTCGGGTCGGTGCTGATGCTCGTCGCGATGATCGCGATGATCCGCGAGGCGGGGACGACCGAGATTCCGGTCCTGTTGAACTATAATTTCCCGCCGGAGATGCAGACCTGGCTGTGGCTCGCCTTCTTCGCGAGCATGGCGGTCAAGATGCCGATGTGGCCGGTCCACACCTGGCTTCCCGATGCGCACGTTCAGGCGCCGACCGCGGGCTCGATGATCCTGGCGGGCGTGCTGCTGAAGATGGGGTCTTACGGCTTCCTGCGCTTCATGATGCCGATGTTCCCCGACGCCTCGGCTCAGTTCATGTGGCTCGTCTTCGCGCTGTCGATGGTCGCGGTCGTTTATACCAGCCTCGTCGCGCTGGTGCAGAGCGACATGAAGAAGCTGATCGCTTATTCGTCGGTCGCGCATATGGCGATCGTCACCGCTGGCCTCTATGCCTTTAACCAGCAGGGGATCGAGGGCGCGCTGATCATCATGCTCAGCCATGGCGTCGTCTCGGCCGCGCTCTTCTTCTGCGTCGGCGTGATCTATGACCGGCTGCACACGCGCGAAATCAGCCGCTACGGCGGACTTGCGGTGAACATGCCGGCCTATGCGCTGTTCTTCATGCTGTTCACCATGGCGTCGATCGGCCTGCCGGGCACCAGCGGCTTCGTCGGCGAATTCCTGAGCCTCGCCGGCATCTATGAAGCGTCGAGCTGGGCGGCGTTCGTCTGCACCACCGGCATCATCCTCGGTGCCGCTTACATGCTCTATCTCTATCGCCGCGTCGTGTTCGGCGAATTGACCAAGGACGATGTGAAGGCCATGCCCGACCTCAATCCCCGCGAATGGGCGATCTTCGTGCCGCTCGCCGCGGTCGCGGTGTGGATGGGCGTCTATCCCGAAAGCTTTCTCGCGCCGATGCGCGGCGACGTGACCACGGTGGTCGCGCGGCTCGCCCCGGCGAAGCCCGCGGGCGACGCGCATCTTGCCGCGGGCAAGCCCAAGGCGGCCGCTCCGGCGCACGGAAACGCCAAAGGCGAAGCGCATCATGCGGGAGGCGTCCAATGACCGCCGATCTCGCACTCGTCTGGCCCGAGCTGATCCTGACGATCGGCGGGCTGATCACGCTGATGCTCGGCGCCTTCGCGGGCGATCGGCAGGTCGGGCTCTATCAGCTCGCGGCGCTGCTGACGCTCGCCGCCGCCGCGGTCGCGGTCGCGGCGCTGTTCGGCACCCAGGCTTCGGTCTTTTCGGGCACGCTCGCGGTCGACGGCTTCGGCGGGTTCGCCAAGCTGCTCATCTATGCCGCGAGCTTCGTCTGCATCGCGATCGCGCCGCGCTATTTCGGCGACGCGATGCGCGCCGAATATTCGGCGCTGATCGTCTTCGCGGCGCTCGGCATGGGTATCATGGCCTCGTCGCGCGACCTGATGACGCTCTATGTCGGGCTCGAGCTCAACAGCCTTGCCTCCTATGTGCTCGCCAGCTTCATGCGGGGTGATGATCGGTCGAGCGAGGCGGGGCTCAAATATTTCGTCCTCGGCGCGCTCGCCTCGGGCATTCTCCTGTTCGGCATTTCGCTGCTCTACGGCTTTTCGGGCACGACCGATTTCGCCGGGGTTGCCACCGCGATGGCGGGCGGAGTCAATATCGGCCTGCTGTTCGGCATCGTCTTCGTCGTCGCGGGGCTGGCGTTCAAGATCAGCGCGGTGCCGTTCCATATGTGGACCCCCGACGTCTATGAAGGCGCGCCGACCCCGGTGACGACCTTCTTCGCCAGCGCGCCCAAGGTCGCGGCGATGATGCTGCTGACGCGCGTCCTGATCGACGCGATGGGGCCGGCGGGACCGGCGCTCGCGGCGTGGCAGCAGATCATCATCTTCCTGTCGCTCGCCTCGATCATCCTCGGCGCGGTCGGCGCGATCGGGCAGAAGAATATCAAGCGCCTGCTTGCCTATTCGTCGATCAACAACGTCGGCTTCATGCTGATCGGCCTCGCCGCGGGAACGCAGCAGGGGGTCGAGGCAGTGCTGACCTATCTGCTCGTCTATGTCGTCACGACGATCGGCGCCTTCCTGTTCGTCATGCAGCTCCGCGATGCTGATGGGCGGATGGTCGAGAGCATTCCCGCCTATGCCGGCCTGTCGAAGCGCCAGCCGGGGCTCGCCGCGGCGATGGCGGTGTTCCTGTTCAGCCTTGCCGCCATCCCGCCGCTGTTCGGTTTCTGGCCGAAGTATCTGGTGTTCGAGGCCGCGGTAAACGCCGGGCTTGTGCCGCTGGCGGTCGCCGGGGTCGTCGTATCGGTGATCGGCGCCTTCTATTATATCGCGATCATCAAGACGATGTACTTCGACGAGGAGCCCGAGACGGTGATCCGCAATGGCGGATCGCGGGTCGAGGGGGCGGTGATCGGCGTCAGCGCGCTGTGGCTGTCGGTGATCGGCTATCTCTTCATCCCGATGCTAGCGGCGACCGCGGCGAGCGCCGCTTCGGTGCTGTTCTGATCCCGCCGATCGAGCGGATCGCGCAGACAGGTTCGACCAACGCCGACCTGCTGGCGCGGCTGGCGGGCGGCGAGCATGTCGGCGAGGGGCACTGGCTCGTCGCCGACCGCCAGACCGCCGGGCGCGGGCGGCTCGGGCGGCCGTGGGGCGACGGGCAGGGCAATTTCATGGGCTCGACCGTCGTTCACTTGACCGCGGGCGATCCGTCGCCCGCGACGCTAGCGCTGGTCGTCGCGGTCGCGCTGGCGAAGGTGGTGACGATCTTCGCGCCCTCGGTTCCGCTTCAGCTCAAATGGCCGAACGACCTGCTCGTCGATGGCGCGAAATGTTCGGGCATATTGCTCGAACGCAGCGGCAATGCCGTGGTGATCGGGATCGGGGTCAACCTCGCCTCGGCGCCCGAGCTGCCCGATCGCGCAACCTTTTCCTTTGCTGGGGCCGGTATCGCGATCGACCGCGACCGCTTCGCCGAGGCGCTGGCGGTCGCGCTGCTCGATGCGCTGTGGAGCTGGCGGCAGGAGGGTGTCGAAAGCATCGTGCGCGCCTGGCTGCCGCTTGGGCATCCGGTCGGGACGCCGCTCCGCGTGGCCGAACAGGGCATCGACGGCACCTTCGACGGGCTCGCGCCCGACGGCGCGCTGCGCTTGCGCCGCGCCGACGGGGAGGTCATGCTGATCCACGCGGGCGACGTCGAGCTGCGCCGTCCGGTCGAAAAGGGGGAATAGCCGTGCTGCTCGCGATCGATGTCGGCAACACCAACGCCAAATTCGCGCTGTTCCGGGAAACCGAACTGCTCGCGCGCTGGCGCATCGCGACCGACGACCGCCGGACCGCCGACGAATATATGGTCTGGCTCGATCAGCTCATGCGCATCGAGGGGCACGACCGTGACGAGGTCGATGCCGTCATCATCTCGACCGTGGTGCCGCGCGCGCTGCACAATCTGCAACTGCTGGCGCACAAATATTTCGGCGTCGACGCGCTCGTCGCCGGGCGCGAGCCGGTGAGCTGGGGCATCGCGCTCAAGGTCGACGAGCCGCAGTCGGTCGGTGCCGACCGTGCGGTCAACGCGATTTCGGCGCAGGCGGTCGCGCCGGGCCAGGACAAGCTCGTCATCAGCTTCGGCACCGCGACGACGCTCGACCATATCGGGCCCGAGGGCGCCTATCTGGGCGGCATCATCGCGCCGGGGGTCAATCTCTCGCTCGAAGCGCTCGTCGCCGCTGCGGCCAAGCTACCGCGTATTGCGATCGAAGCGCCGCCGACGCCCAGCGTCATCGGCCGCACCACCGAAAGCCAGATGCTGATCGGCGTCTATTGGGGCTATGTGGCGATGATGGAGGGCTTGATCGCGCGGATGAAGGCCGAAATCGCCAAACCGCTGACCGTGATCGCGACCGGCGGCCTCGCGACCCTGTTTCAGGAGCAAGCGCATCTGTTCGATCGTATCGAGCCCGACCTGACGCTGAACGGGCTGATGCACCTCTATCATCAAAGGAATATGAGCGCATGACCACCCCCGGCAAGGAGCTGCTTTTCCTCGCGCTCGGCGGATCGGGTGAGATCGGCATGAACGCCAATCTCTATGGCTGCGACGGCAAATGGATCATGCTCGACCTGGGCGTGACCTTCGGCAGCGCCGATTATCCGGGCATCGACATCGTCATGCCCGACCTCGAGTTCATCGAGGACCGCAAGAAGGACCTGCTCGGCATCGTGCTCACTCATGGGCACGAGGATCATATCGGCGCTATCCCCTATCTCGCCGCCGACCTTGGCGTGCCGCTCTACGCCAACCGCTTCACTGCGGGGCTGATCGCGCACAAGCTCGCCGAAGAGGGGCTGGAGAAAGAGGTCGAGATCCGGGTCGTCGACATCGACGCGCAGTTCCAGATCGGCCCCTTCGGCATCCGCCTCGTTCCGCTTGCGCATTCGATCCTGGAGATGAGCGCGGCGGTGATCGACACGCCCTATGGCCGCATCTTTCACACCGGCGACTGGAAACTCGACGAGGAGCCGATCCTCGGCGCGCCCGCGACCGCGGCGGCGCTGACCGCGGTCGGCGACGAGGGCGTCGACGTCCTCGTCTGTGATTCGACCAACGCCTTCAACGCCGAGGCGTCGGGGAGCGAAGGCAGCGTCCGCGACGGGCTGATGCACGCGGTCGGCGCGGCGAAGGGCAGGGTGGTCGTCACCACCTTCGCCTCCAACGCCGCGCGGCTCGCAACCTTGGGCGCGGTAGCGAAGGCGACGGGGCGCACCCTGTGCGTTGCCGGGCGTTCGCTCGACCGTATCCTCGGCGTCGCGCGGTCGGTCGGATATCTCAAGGATTTTCCACCGACGGTCGATTTCGACGAGGCGATGCGGCTGCCCCGCGACAAGCTGATGGTCATCGCGACCGGCGGGCAGGGCGAACCGCGCGCCGCGCTCGCGCGCATGGCGGGCGACGTCCACCAGATCAAGCTCGAGGCGGGCGATACCGTCGTCTTCTCCTCGAAGCAGATTCCGGGGAACGAGGTCGCGATCGGGCGGATCATGAACCAGCTCGCCGCGAAGGACGTGCTGACCGTCACCGAGAAGCAGGCGCATATCCACGTCAGCGGCCATCCGGGCCAGCCCGAGCTCGCCGCGCTCTACGGCTGGCTGCGGCCGAAGCTGATCGTGCCGGTGCACGGCGAAATCCGCCACATGCACGAACAGGCGCGCTTCGCGCTCGAAAAGGGCGTGCCCGACGCGCTGGTGCAGGAAAACGGCGATCTCGTCCGCCTCGCGCCCGGCCCGGCGCGGATCGTCGAGCGGGTGCGGTCGGGGCGGCTGCTCCTCGACGGCGACGTGATCCTTCCCGCCGATGGCGAGACGATCAACGAGCGGCGCAAGCTGGCGCTGAACGGGCAGATTTCGGTCGCGGTGGTGCTGTCGGGCGGCAAGTTCGTCGAGAGCGCCATCCATTATCGCGGCGTGCCCGTCGAGGACGACCGTGAGACCTTCATCGAGGAATTGAACGAAGCGGCCGAACAGGCCGCGACCGGAAAAGCGCGCGACCGCGACGCACTCAAGGAAGCGATCCGCCTCGGCGTCCGCCGCGTTGCGACCGACTGGACCGGCAAGAAGCCGATCACCGACGTGCTGATTATGGATATCTGAGCGATGAAATGGACCTCGGCCCTCGCGATCTACACGCTCTTCTGGGCGTTCAGCGCCTTCTTCGTGCTGCCCTTCCACGGCCGCCGGACGGAAGACGATGCGGTGCCGCTGGTCAAAGGGCAGGAACCGGGCGCCCCCGCGCGTTTTCGTCCAGGGCGCATCCTGCTGCAGATGACGGTCGTCGCGACGATCGGCTTCGTGATCTTTTATATCGGTTATTTGCAGGGCTGGGCCGATCCCGATGTGCTGAGCGGGCGGGCCTGATCCGGGGGGCCGGCCGACGCAAGGATCGCGTGACAGTTCCAAAGTTCAGGAAAGTTCAGCCTATTGGATCGCCCCGATAGGGGCTCCGCGGCACATGGCACGCCTCGCCGTGGCCGTGCCGCAAGCTGGACCGCGACCGCCTTTATCCACTAATGAAGGAGCCGGACGAAAGCTCGCACAGCCGGATAATGTAGGAAAGGCCTATTTGAAGGCGATGCCTGCTTTGGGGTTGGAGCGGCCGTCGCTGATCCTCCCCGGCACGGGGAGGGGGACCATGCGAAGCATGGTGGAGGGGCGCCCTCGATTTACGCTTCGGTCGAGACAAGGCGCGCCGTGACGCACCTGCCCCTCCACCATCTTCGGTGGTCCCCCTCCCCGTGCCGGGGAGGATATCTTGTCCGCAATCGGTCGAAACCCGCCATTGCGGAAACCCGATCAGTTCCGCAGCCGGTCGATCGCCTGCGCCAGCGCGACATAGAGCTTGCCGATGTCCGACGACAGCAGGGTGACGCTGATCGCCGAGCCGTCGCGCGCGCCGATCAGCAGGCGCAGCATCGCTTCGAAATCGTGGATGAACTGGTTCACCGACGCGTGGAAGCCGTCGTCATTCTGATAGAGGCGCAGGATTTCCTTGGCCTCGCTATTCTCGACCAGCTTGACCGCGCGGCGCGAGAAGACGCCGCGATCGCCCTTCAGATAGGCGTCCCACGCGGTGTCGCTGACCTCGCTCGACAGGATTTTGGTCATGTCGATCGCGGTCGATTTGAGCGCTTCGGTCAGCACCCCGACCTGCTTCGCGAGCGAATCGCGGTCCGATGCGGCGATCGCCTGTTCGGCCTCGATCGCGCGCTGCTCGACGCTGGCGCTGGTGTCCATGATGGTGATGAGCTGGCGCATCAGCCGGTCGGCGGCGCCGTTCGCGGCCTCGACCGCGCGCTGCGAGGCGTCCTCGATCGCGGTGAGCTGCGCCATGATCTCCGACTTGAAGGCGGCGTCGATCGCTTCGCTCGCGGTCGCCTGCATCGCCTCGCGCGCGCCGGCGACGAGATTCTCCAGCGTCCGGCGCGCTTCCTCGGCCGCCGCATCGGCGGTCGTGCGGACCTCGCCGAGTGTGGCGATCATCCGCGCGCCGCCCTGTTCGGCGAAGTCGTCGGCGCCGCTGCGCAGCCGCGCGAGCGCGGCATCGGCCTCGGCGAGCGATGCGTTGACGCGATCGGCGAGCGCCTGCTGGCTTTCGGCGTGCGCCGCCATCTTGTCTTCGCTCGCCTGCAAGGTCGATTTGACCGCGCTGACGTGCGACAGCGCCGACTGCGCCACCAGTTCCGACGCTTCGAGCATCGGTTTGAGCTCGGCGAGCGTCGTCTGCGTCGTCTTGCCGTGCGAGGCCATGCGATCGAGCGAGCGCGGGAGCGTTTCGTCGAGTTCGCGCGTCACCGCGTCGAGCGCGAGCAGCAGTGATTCGGCCTGGGTGATGAGCTGGTGCGCCGAGCCGTTGCCGGTCTGCACTTCCGCCATGAAGGCGGCGAGCTGGTCCTTGGTGCCGTCGATCGCGCGGCCGATCACGCCGGTGCTCGCCGAAACGCTGACGTCGAGAAGCTCGAGCTGCTGGCCGACGTCGGCGACATGCGTCTTGATCCGCGCGGCGAGCGCTTCGCTCGCTTCGCCATGCGCGGCCAGATCCGCCCCGATCGCCTCGCCCGCGGCGCGGGCGGCGGCGAGGCGCGCATCGAGCTGGGTCGCGGCGGTATCGACGCCGTCGCGGAATTGGCGCCAGCTATCGTCCATTCGGGCGGTCACCGTGGCGATCGTCGATTGGAGATCGTCGCGCGCGGTCGCGGCCGCCTGTGTCATGCGGGCGAAGGCGACGTCATGGGCTTCGGTGACGTGCGCGGACGCCTCGACCAGTCCCGCTTCGGCATCCTTCGCCTGCTGCTGCAACGCGCCGATCGCCTCGTGCAGGCTGGCGGCCGATGCCGCACCGGCATCCCTGGCCTTGACGGCCTCCTCGGACAGCGCGGCGAGCCGGGCTTCGAGATTCGCGCCCTGCTGGTGCGCGACCAGTCCCGCCTCGCGGAAATTGACCGCGAGCCGCTGCGCGACATCGTCGATTCGCGGTAGCCCGGCGAGCAGCCCGTCCATCCGCTGCATCGCGACATCGCCCGACCGCGCGAGCTGGTCGTGCGCATTGGCGATGACCGACGCATTGGTTGCGAGCTTGTCGCTGCTTTCGGTGAGCCGGGTCACCGTATCGAGACCGAGTTGCTGAACGCTGCGCGCCTGTTCGGCGAGTTGCCGCTGCGCGTCGGCGAGATGTGCCGCCAGCGCGCGCATCGAATCGTTGAGCGCGTGATTTTCGTCGCGAAGCGCCTTGGCCGCGCGTGCGAACCGCGCCTGTTCGGATCGGCCCGAGCGCAGCAGCGCCATCCACAGCACCGCGAGCAGAGTCAGCGGCATCGCGACCGTCGCGACGAGCGCGGGCCAGTCGGTCAGCGCGGGTGCACGCGAAAAACCAGCCGTCGCGGCGGCGAGTGCGAAGATCGTCCAGCCCAGCCCGACGCCTATCAGCAGGATGGGAGCGGCGCGGTCGCGGAAGGCCGCGGGCGTTTCCGCCGCGCCGGAACCGTCATCCTCTTCGGTTTCGGCGAGCGCCGACATATCGAGCCAATCCCGCTCCACGGATGCGGCGGCTTCGGGCTCAGGCGCGGATTCGGGCGCCGCGACGTCTGCCGGGGCAGCTTCGTCCGCACCGTTCGATTCCGGCTTTGCCGCGGCATCCCGCCACAATCCGACGATCTTCTTTTCCCCCGTCATCCCGCCATCTTAGCATCAAATGCCGGCCATGGAACGGAAACTTAACCACGATCTGCCAAGGCTGTGGAATGTCGTTCGATAGCGGACCCCTCGATCGGTACATCAGCGCGGCGGTTGGCGACGATCCGGCCGCGGCGCATGAGTTGCGCGCAAGCTTCGTTTCGGGCGCGCGCGAGCTTGCCGACCTGATGCGCCGGTCGCGCTGCGACGCGAACTGGCATGCCGCCGCCGAACGCTTGAAAAGCCTGGCCGCGACATTCGGCATCATCCCGTTGATTCAGCTTGCCGAAGCGGCGATGGACGGCGTGCCGGGCGATCCGGCCGTCCTGCGCGATATCAACGCGGCGATCGAGAGCATCGCATAAGCGCGCCTGCATCGGCGGGTTCAATTCCGGTTCAGCCGCCCGCCGCCAATGGAAATATCGATCCCGGCCGTCTTGCCTTGGCAACGCTACGGGTCTAGCCGCGTTCTGAACTGCGGCTGGCCCCCGCTTGTCTTAAGGCAAGTCGGCCGTTTCTGAGGAGAGATTTTGATGTTCACCCGTTTCCGCCCGATGTCCGCAACGGCGATGGCGGCTATTCTCGGCTGCTCGATGATGGCGATGACCGCCCCCGCGGCGGCGAAGGAAAAGCCGAAGAAGGAAGAGGCGGCGAAGGGGCCGTCGCTCAGCCCGAGCAAGGCCTTCGAGCCCGCCGGCAAGAAGATGCAAGATGCCGCCAAGAAGAAGGATGCGGCGGCGCTCCAGGCGGCGGTGACCGAAGGACAGAGCGTTGCGAGCAGCAACGACGACAAATATTTCTTGGGCTTCTACACGCTGCAACTCGGCATCCTGAACAAGGACGAGGCGCTGCAGGAGCAGGGGCTCGACACGGCGCTCGATTCGGGTTTCGTCCCCGCCGCGGACGCGGGCCTCTATAATTTCTATTCGGGCCGTTTCGCTTATGTGAAGAAGGATTATCCGAAGGCGATCAAGCGTTTCGAAGCGGCCAAGGCTGCTGGATCGGCGGAGGAAGCGCTGCCGACCCTGCTGATGGACAGCTATTTGAACGCCGGTCAGGTCGATCAGGGGCTTGCCATCGCGAAAGCCGGGATCGAAGCGGCCCATGCCGCGGGTCGGCCCGCGCCCGAAGACCTCTATGTCCGCCCCGCCAAGGCGCTTCAGGCCGCGAAGCGGACCGATGATCTGCTCGACATTTTGACGCTGCGCGTGCGCGATTATCCGCAGCCGGAAATCTGGCGCAACACGCTCTACATCCTGCTCCAGCAGGTCGGCGGCGACAAGGACCTGAACCTCGACATCCTGCGCCTGATGCGCGCCACGGGCGCGATGACTGACCGCGGCGAGTATCTGGAATATACGGCGCTCGCCACCGACGCCGGCTTTCCGGGCGAAGTCGTTGCGGTGATCAACGAGGGCCTGGCCAAGAATGTGTTCCCAAAGACCGACGCGCGCTTTGGTCCGCTCCTCGCGTCGCAGACCGAGCGCGCCAACGCCGATCGGGCGGGGCTGATCGCCGACGCGGGCAAGCCGGGGCTGACCTCCAATCCCAAGGTTGCGCGCAGCACCGCCGACGCGCTTGTCGGTATCGGTGAGGTCGCGAAGGCGATTCCGATTTATGAAGCGATCGCGGCGACCGATCCGGTTGCGCAATATCGCCTGGGCGTCGCGCAGGCGCTGGCCGGTCAGGCGGATGCGGCGACCGCAAGCTTCGCCAAGGTGCAGGGAAACCGGGCGCGCCTTGCCAAGCTGTGGACCGTTCATGCCCAGCCCAAGGCGGCTCCCGCGGCACCGGCCGCTCCCGCCCCCGCCAACTGATCGCGCGGTCCTTTAACGAAAAGGGCGCCTTTCCATGGAAAGGCGCCCTTTTTTCTGCCCGATCGTATCGCGGTCAGGTTTCGACGGGAATCCCCGAAAGCTGCTTGGCGGTGCGGATCGTCAGCGAGGTCTTCACGCTCGTGACATTGGGCGCCGAAGTCAGGTGCGCGGTCAGGAAGGACTGGAAGCTTTGCAGGTCGCGCGCGACGACCTTGAGCAGGAAGTCGATCTCACCATTCAGCATATAGCATTCGCGCACTTCGGGAAGCTGGCCGACATAATCCTCGAAGGATTTGAGGTCGGACTCGGCCTGGCTACGCAGGCTCACCATCGCAAAGACGGTGATGCCATAGCCGAGCTTCGCGGCGTCGAGGTCGGCGTGATAGGAGCGGATGACGCCCGACTCCTCCAGCGCGCGCACCCGGCGCAGGCAGGGCGGCGCCGTCAGCCCGACCATCTGGGCCAGCTCGACATTGGTCATCCGCCCGTTTTTCTGCAGCTCGGCGAGTATCTGCAAGTCGATCTGATCGAATTTCTGGCTTGCCATCATTGAAACATCCGCTTTCTAAAACTGCGGTGACCATAATATTATTTCAGCCGATTGCAATTGTCCCACAATGTGACGCGGATGGTTAAGGCACTTTCATGACCGGGTGATTCACGCTAGCCGCTAAGCATACGCTAACCAACGAACAGGGTGTGGGACCGGCTTCGCGTGACTGCTGACTCGATGATCGCGACCATCTTGCGCCAGGCGCCGGGCGATCCGCGTGCGCGCATCGCGGCGTGGCGCCAAATCTCCGATATTCTCGCGCAGCGCGGTAATCAACTATCCGATGAGGATGTCCGGCGCGCCTTTCATGCGCTTGCCATATTGCGGCCGCAGGTTCCCGAAAAGATACGCCGTGATTGCGCCGCGGCGATCGCGCGTCACGGCCGCTTCGCGCCGCTCGTCGCTTTCTATGCCAATGACGTGCCCGCGGTGTCGGCGGCGATGCTCCAGCGCGCGCGGCTGACGGGGGCCGACTGGCTTGCGCTGCTTCCCGCCACCGCCGCGACCGCGCGCTCGATTCTCGCCGGGCGCGACGATCTGCCCGGCGATGTCCGGCGCGCGCTCGAAAGTCTGGGCGCGGGGTCGGTCGCGCTGCCGCAGCCGGCTTCGGCGGCCGTCGAGTCGCGGGCCGACGAGCCGTTGACGGCTGCGGACAGCGCGCCGAGCCAGATCAGCGAACTCGTCCGCCGTATCGACCGTTTCCAGTCGGCGCGGGCGCAACCCGCGGCGCGCAAGGCCAGCACCGGCTTCCTGTTCGAGGCGGGCCCCGACGGGCTGATTCGCTGGGTCGACGGGATCACGCGCGGCGCAGCGATCGGCCTGTCGATCGCCGAATCCGCCCTCGGCGGGGAGCCGGGTGCCGATGGCGCGGCGGCGGGCGCCTTTCGCCAGCGCGCGGAAATCGTCAACGCCCGCATGGTTCTCGAAGGTGCGGCGACCGACGCCGGTGAGTGGCGCTTTTCAGCCGTACCCTGGTTCGATTCGGCAACGGGGCAGTTCCGCGGCTATCGCGGCAGTGCGCGCCGTCCACAGCCGAGCGAAATGCCTTATGGACGTCCGGCGGCCGAGGAATCGGGCGATTCCATCCGCCAGCTGATTCACGAGCTGCGCAGCCCGCTCAACGCGATTTCGGGGTTCGCCCAGATCATCTCGGGCCAGATGTTCGGGCCGGTCAGCGCTTCCTATCGCGCGATGGCGGAAGCGATCGTCGCGGACGCGGCTGCGATCCAGGCGATCATCGAGGATCTCGACACCGCGACCCGTGCCACCGGGCCGCAGGTGCCGCTGCCGCCGGGCGAGACGGCCGACCTTGGCGTTGTAATGACGCAGGTCGAGATGGATTTGGGTGCGATCCTTGCCGATCAGCAGGTCGGCCTCAGCATCTCGCGGGTCGGCGGGCCGTTCGTCGCGCAGGTCGGCGACGCCAATTCGCGGCGCATGATCGGGCGGCTGCTGACCGCGCTCGTCGATATTTCGGAACCCGGATCGGTGCTGACCGGGCAACTCGTGGTCGAAGCGGCGCAGGACGATACGCTGCAATTGCGCGTCGTCCGTCCGCTCGCGATCCGTTTCGCGACCGCCGCCGACCTGCTCGACCCCGGGTTCAGCCCCGAAGGCGAAGCCCCCGGCGCGGCGATTCTGAGCCTCGGCTTTTCGTTGCGCCTCGTCGACAGCCTCGCGCGCGGGGCAGGGGGACATCTCGATATCGGGCATAACGCCTTGACCTTGCATCTGCCCTCGGCCAACCCAAGGACCGAGCTCGGCGTTCAGCAGGGCGAATAGCCCGCGGGACGGGCTTGGGGGTAGCCCGCGTGCGGGCTTCAGGGGCGGAAGGGGAAAAGGTGCAGCCTGCGGGCAGTTTCCTGACGTATCCGGCGGATGCGGGGCTTATCGGTCTCGAAGGCGGCGAACGACCGCGCTTCTGGGTGACGTGCGACACCGAGGAGGATTTCGACTGGTCGGCGCCGTTCGCGCGCACTGGATACCGGCTCGATTCGGTCCCCGCGCTCGCCGAATGCCAGAGCTATTTCGAGCGCGCGGGGGTGAAGCCCATCTATCTGGTCGACTGGCCGATCGTCGCGGACGATCGCGCGGTCGCCATATTGGGCGACGCGCAGGCGCGGGGGCGCTGCGAGATCGGCGCGCAACTCCATCCCTGGGTCACGCCGCCGCACGACGAGCCGGTGAACGAGCGCAACAGCTATACCGGCAATCTGCCGCCGGCTTTGCAGCGCGCCAAGATGACGGCACTGCGCGACGCGATCCGTGACCGGTTCGGCGTGGTCCCCACGGTCTATCGGGCCGGGCGGTACGGCCTGGGGACCGAAACCGCCGCGATGCTCGCCGAGCTTGGCTTCCGATGCGATACGTCGGTGCGCTCCGGTTTTGACTATCGCGGCGGACACGGCCCGGATTATCGTACCGCACCGCTCAAACCCTGGTGGGTGCCGACGGCGCATGGCGCGGTGCTCGAGGTGCCGGTGACGACCGTCTTTGGCGGCCTTATGGGGCTGAAGGGCAAGCGGCTCTATCATCGTATCACCCGCGACGGCACGCGTATACGGGCGGCGTTGGCGCGGCTCGGGCTGGTCGAACGGATCGCGCTGACGCCCGAGGGCATCCCCGCGGAGCATGCGTGCCGCGCGATCGACATCGCGCTGGACCGGGCGTTGCCCGTGCTCAATTTCTCTTTCCATTCGCCGTCGCTGCAGCCCGGAAATACGCCTTATGTCCGAAGCGCCGCCGATCTCGATCTTTTTTATCGCTGGTGGGACATGGTGCTGGACCATCTGGCGCTGCGCGGGGTCGAGGCGACCGATGCTACCGCCATCCTCGCGATGGCAGAACGGAAAGCGCCGGCTGTTTGATCCAAGCCGCTTGCCAATCGCCGCGATGCTCCGCTATCGCCCCTACATCCCCCGCCGGGTGCGTGAAAATGGGGGCCTGTAGCTCAATGGTTAGAGCTGGCCGCTCATAACGGCTAGGTTGCGGGTTCGAGTCCTGCCGGGCCCACCATAACCTCTCCCTCATGGCTGCGATGCGGCATAGGTAGATGCTTGTTTGACAGGAATGTATTTTCCGCTCGCTGTCGGCCTCGTCTTGGGAATGGTGCGGCGCAGGGGTCGGAAGAGCTTGCTATTCACCGCCGACGAAAATGGGTAGCGAGCGCAAACCGCGCATCACCAGGCCCGGTATCCATTCGAGTTCATGATCGGTGGAAAGTGCCAGATCAGGAAAGCGCCGCGCCAATTCCTGCACGATGGTCCGCGAAGCAACGCGTGCAATGCCCGCGCCCGGGCAGATATGGGGGCCGCGACCGAAGGAAAGATGCTGGGCGAGCCCGGCGCGGGGACATTCGAAAAGCGAACCGGTCCTGAAGATCGATGGGTCGCGGTTTGCAGCCCCGAGAGCGATGAAAATCATATCACCCTTGTGAATGGCGGTGTCGATCATTTCGAAGTCTTCGCGCGCATAGCGCGGTGTCGAAAGCTCCAGCGACGGGTTGAACCGCAAACATTCCTCGATGGCGCGCACGGCGGCATCGTCATCCGCCGCCACCGCCCGCCAGGTTTCGCGATCGCCGGCCAGCAGCCAGACCGCAGACGACAGCAGATGGCCCGTCGTTTCGTAGCCGGCGGAGAGCAGGAGATAGGCAAGGGCCATTGCTTCGTGCGTGTTCAGTTCGCCTTGCGACGCTGCTCTGCCAAGCGCTGCCAATGCACCATCGCCCGCATGGTCGGCATTCTTCTGGACGAGCCCCGTCAGATAGGCCTCGATTTCGTCCGCAATTTCGTCCGCCTGATCTGCTCCGTCCAGATCCGACCGCGTCAGCCGGTCGTTCCAGGCGTCTATCTTTGCCATGTCGTCGAGCGGAATACCGACGATCGTACAGGCGATCTCCAAAGCTGCGGGCATGGTGACATGGGACACAAGATCGAAGCGCGTCGCGTCGCGGTCGAGGGTTGCCAGACGGCGAGCGATGATGTCGCTCGCCAGAGCCTCGATCCTGGCGCTCGTCCAATGCGCCAGGGCGTGACGAAGCTGGCGACGAAGCCGCGTATGTTCGGGCGGATCGGTTACGAGCAGGTGGCGGTACAGACGATGCGTTTCAGGGGCGGCTCGCTCCTGAAGCGGCGATATTTTGGAAAGCCGATGATCGGTCAGGAGGCTGCTGGAAAGTGTATGGCCTGTCACCAGCCAGGCCTCGCCGCCGAACGGAAGTGCGAATTTTAACAGGGGACCTCTGGTGGCTGCAAGCTGGCTGACCGCGTCGATGCTGCGACCCTTGAAATCGGCGTCCATGAAGGGCAGCGACGCCAATATGTCCGACAAAATTTCTTCTCCGGCCAAAGCATAAGCGATATCGAGCTTGACATCCTGTAACCCAAGTTGACATTATCCAACCGAAATCTTTCGATTTCGGGTCGCGCCCTAATTGGAGGAATGTAACATGCAGGCCAATTTGAACGTGATGCGCCGCGAGTTCGAAATCGTGAAAGAACGGATGCTGGCTGGCGGCGATATCGATTTCAAAGCTGTATCTGCTGCCGCGACGGTGAGCGCGGACAATGATCTTCACGCCGGGCATCGCTGCCCTTGGCATACGTGCCAGGCAACGCGGCACTGATCCCACTCTAGGACTCCGATAATGTCGGGGCGGACGGCGCTTCTTCATGATTATGAAGAAGCGCTTTCCTTTTTATGCGAACAGCTCGGTGACGACTGGACCGTGCGCCGATGGCGGGACGGAAACTGTTGCTGGCAGTTTCACGCACCCTCGGCCGCGGCAGATGTCGCGCAGGGATGGAAGGTGCATGTCGCCGTTGCGGTCGGCGAAGCGGCGATCTTTGCCCGCACGCTGACGCCGCTGCTGGCGGAGCTGCGCGTTCCCTTCAAGCTTCCGGCCTCGCTCGATGCGATCGCCGCGATCAATGCCGGGGAAGGCGGAGCCGAACAGGTCGGCAAGATCGCAACCCTCTATCCTGCCGATGACGCATGCGCACGCGAGGCGATTCACGCCGTCGACCGACTGTGGCCGGCGAGCGCCGCGCCGGCGATCCGGACGAGTTTGCATGTTCGGCCCGGCTCGGCCGTGGCTTTTCGGTTCGGCGCGTTCGATTCGCGCAGCCGGATCGTCGACAGCCGCGGGATCATTCACGCCGCCGTGCGACTGCCCGGCGGCCATTTGGTCGCGGACGAACGGATCATCGGGGGAAAGCCGCCGGCCGGGATCGAACCGCCGCTTCCCGGCTTCGCGCCCGATGGCTGGGATGATGTCGCCGGAAAGCAGATGGCGATCGGCGACCTGCGCCTGGTCCTTCTCGGAGAAATCAAGCAAACGGTGCATAGCCGATTGCTCTTCGCCGCCGACCGCGACAGCGGGGCGACGCTGATCGTTCGCCAGCGCGCGCCGGGCGAGACCCGCTACCCCGACGACGGCAGCGCCGAAGAGCGGATCGCGCGCGAATTTCATGCCCTCAAAGAAATCGGCGGAAAGCAGGGATGCGCGCCGCGCGCGATCGCCTGGTGCGGCGGTGGCATGGCGAGCCTCGCGATGGAGGATGTCGAAGGCAGCCTCCTTTCGGAATTGCCGCGGCCGATGCGTATGCGGTTGATGCCGTCGATGGCGCGCGCACTGGCCGAGGTGCACCGCTGCGGCTGGGTTCATGGCGATGTGAAGCTGGAGAATGCGATCGCCCGCGACGAGTCTGTCGCCCTCATCGATTTCGAGCTTGCAGAGCGCGCCGGCTCGCGCATTTCGGGGCGCGGCACCGACGCCTATATGCCCCCCGAGGCGGCGAAGGATGTGCACGCGCATCCTGCCCAGGATATTTACGCTCTCGGCGTCAGCCTCTTTCATGCCGCGACCGGCTTTCCGCCCGGCCTGCTCGCGCCGCGGCCGGGGCTCCTTGCCGATCTTCTCCGCCGCGAAGGGGCGGGGCGGGCCGCCGATGTCGTGGAACGGATGACCGCCGACGACCCGATGGAGCGGCCGTCGGCCGAGACGAGCATCGACCTCCTCGCGGCCCTGAGCGAGGACGCCGTGCCATCGGGCGAGACATCCGACGCATCGCCCGATGCTTCGCGCCTTCGTCCGGCTATCGAGGCTGCGGTTGCGGCAACGGCGGACTTTCGAATGGAGGATCGCGGTGCGCGCTACTGGCGCAATACGCATTTCCAACGCCATTTCGAATGCGAGGCGATCAATATCGGAGCCGCGGGGATCCTGATCGGTCTGTTGGTGGCGGGCGGCGCGGTCGATGCCGATTGCCGGGACGACATCGCCGGAGCGGCGGACTGGCTTGCTGCGAGACCCGCGGAAGGCCAGGCGGCCGGGCTTTTTACGGGCAATGCCGGGGTTGCTTTGGCGCTTGCGGCTGCCGGACGCGCGCTCGGCACGGATAAATATAGCGCGGCTTCGCGTGCCCGCCTTGCCGCCGCCGCCGCGGACGACCGCGAACTCGACCTGTTCTCGGGCAGCGCCGGGACGCTGTTCGCCGCCGCCGCGATGTCCGAGTTGATCGAGGAGGATTGGCCGCTCGATCTCGGCAGGGTCGCGATGCGGAGGCTGGAAGATTGCAGGACCACGGTCGATGGCTTGACCGTCTGGCGTGCCGGAGAGGGCGGCGGTTCCGACTTTCTCGGCTGCGCGCACGGGAGCGCCGGTATCGCCGCGGCGCTCGGCTATTGGGCGAGGCGCACCGGCGACCATGACGCCGCCGCCCTCTCGGTGGCGACGTTGAAAGCGCTCGCGAGGCGCGAGATGGACGCCGCGAATGAGCAGGGAATGCGAATGCGCCTGGACAGCGACCAGTGCCACGCCCCGGGCAATTGGTGCCACGGAACGGCCGGTTTCCTGTGGTCGCTGCTCGCGGGCCCCGGCGCGGATTACGAACTGACGGAGGAAATCGATTGGGCCGTCGCGTCGCTGGCTGAGCTTCCGGCGATCGCCACGCCAATTTATTGCCATGGTCTGGCGGGGCAATTGGAGCTTTGGCAAATGGTCTCGGCCATGGAGCGGCACCGGACGCTCGCTGTGGGCAAGATCGGCCGCCTCGCCGCCAATCTGGATTTCATGCGGATCGGGAAGGGCGGTCGTGACGTCTGGATATCCGACGACCCGTCGATCGTGACGCCCGACCTGTGGGTCGGCTTCATGGGCCCGGCCGCGGCGCTGACGCTTGCGGTGCAGGACGAAAAGCGAACCCTGTTGGATGGCGGACTGCTTCGGGACGCCGCGGACCGATGGGGCAGGGGAAGGCGCGGAGGGACGGATGACGGCAGATGAGTTGAAGCACGCCCGCGCGGCCTTTGTGGCGAATGGCGTCGTCCGCATTCCCGCTGCCCTGTCCGGCGCGCAATATGACGCCGCGGAGAGGCTGTTCGACTGGAGCATCGCCAACCCCGGCCCCTATGCCGGGGACGTGCTGGCGGGTGTCGAAGGCTCGTTCTTTCAGGATCATGCGAACCCCGAAGCCCTTTCGCATTATCGCGCTTTCGCGATGGAAAGCGGCTTGGCCTCGCTGATCGCCGACGTGCTCGGCACGAAGGATCTGTGGCTGCTCTATGAGCAGGTCTGGCGCAAGGAAGGCGGCGCGACGCGGCGCACGCCCTGGCATCAGGATTTGCCTTACGTGCCGATGGCGGGTCATCATATGGCGACCGCATGGATCAGCCTCGATCCGGTTTCGGAGGGTGCTTCACTCGAATTCGTTCGCGGGTCGCATCGGGGACCGCTCTATAATCCGACCGCTTTCGACGCGGAGGACGAGCGTGCCGCCATGTTCGAGGACGGCATCTGGCCGCCGTTGCCCGAGATCGAAGCGGATCGGAGCGCTTTTCCAATCGTTCGATGGGCGGTGGAGCCGGGCGACATATTGCTGTTTCACCCGGCGATCCTGCATGGCGGAGCGCCGACCGCCGCCGGCGCGCGGAGGCGCACGATATCCTTGCGGGTGTTCGGCGACGACGTCACCTGCTGCCCGCGCCCCGATCAGGGGATTGCCGAGGTCGATCGGCTGGCGGCGGACGAGGCTTGCGACGACCCGATCCGCATCCTTGCCGGCAAGCCCGAAGGAACGCCCTTTCGCCATCCCGCCTTCGCCAAGATCGTCTGATGCCGTTCGACGTCGTTCCGCGGCCGCAAGGATTCTGCGCCCTGGTGCAGACCGATGATCCGGCCAGCTTGCTGGAGGAGGGCGCCCGCGAACGACTGGATGATGCGCTCAGCCGGTTCGGCGTTTTGATCTTCCCGGGATTGATGGCCGACGATGCCATGCATGTCGCGCTGGCCGGGATTTTCGGGGAAATTCAGACCTTCGGTACGAAGAGGATTTTCCGGTCGGCCAATTTCGATGAGGACGGCGCGCTTTTTCGACCGGATAGCGACAAAGCGCGTCTGTTGCGCCTCAACTGGCTGTGGCACAGCGACGGTGTCTACCGCGAACGCGACATTCGGGCCGTCCTGCTTCGCGCCGAAACGATCGAAACGGGGTGCGGGGACACGGAGTTTTCCGACCTCGCGGCAGCCTTTGACGCTCTTCCGCCGGATTTGCGGAGCAGAATAGAGACATTGTCGGTCGAGTATAGTTTCGAGCATATGATCCTCGGCGCGGATGTGCCTTCGGTGTCGGCCGACGAGCGGCCGCATCTTCCCCGGGCGCGGCACGCGTTGGTCCAGACCCTCGCCGACGGGCGCAGGTCGCTACGGTTGAGTCCGCCCTATATGGAACGAGTCATCGGGTGGGGCCGCGACGAAAGCCAGGCGCTGTTTCGGCAACTGGCCGATTTCGCGACGCGCCCCGAATTCCTGTTCCGGCACCGCTGGGCCGCGGGCGACCTGATCGCGTGGGATAATCGCTGGACGATGCATCGCGTGCTTCCCTACGACGACAGGGGGCTGCGGCGGGATATGCGTGGCGCGGTGGCGCTTGCCTGAACGGGCGGGATCAGGCGCGTCAGAATTCGTAGCCGAGCCACGCGATATCGGATTGGTAGCGGCTGGCGATCGCCTCGCGCGTTTCCGCGTCGTAAAATTTCCGGTAGGGACGGCGGTCAGGCGATTGGTTGACATGCGGCAGGGCAATGGACTCGCCGAAAATCCGCATCGATATCTCGGCAAACTGCCGGCTGCCATCTTCAAATCGGATGATGTGATCGACCAGGCTTTGCCCGTTCTCGTCGTGCACGAACGACCATTGCGGCATGAGGTGCCGCTCCTCGTTGCTGCCTTCGGGGGCGGGATAAGCCGTGAGGATGAAGTCCCGGAAATCCATCTCGCGCGCATATCTATATTTATATTCGGAAACCGCGCGGTCCCACGGGTTTCGCACGACGGTGAATCGGAAATAATCGTTGAAATCGATCGGCGCCAAATGGCCTTTCGACAGATATTCCCCGGCGGTGAGATGGGCGAGAAAGGGCGGGCCGGCCTCAGGGTCATGGTTGGTCGTCAGCAGCAGCGGACCACGGCTGGCCCAATCAAGGCCCATCTTGTCGAGAAAGACTTGCTCGATGCTCTGCCCCCCGGTTTTCGGGATGTGGATGAACAGCGTCTTCCAGCGATGACAGATCATTTTCGCCCCAGTCAGATTCGGTAATTTCAATGTCCGTTTAGCGGACGATCGCGCTTTTTGCCGCTGTAATTGAGTATGGGCCCTAATTGGGTTGCAAATCGGAACCATTCGCGGTCTTCTGAAAATCCGAGAAGGGGAGAGTCATATGCGTAAACGTGGGATCATCATCTTGGGCGGCGTCGCACTGGTTGCCGTTACCGCGGCAACGGTCGCGGTGCGCACCGCGGGTTTCTCTCCCGCGAACGTCGCCGACGGAAGCGATGTCCGGATCGCCGCCGCTCCACCCTATGACCTCGACGCCGCCGTTCGCCACCTCAGCGAAGCCGCGCAGATTCCCACCGTGTCGAACCAGGATCCGGCCGACAATCAGATCGCCGAATGGGACCGGCTGCACACCTGGCTCGCCTCGACCTATCCCGCCGCGCACGGCGCGATGACGCGCACGATCCTGCCGAACAAGACGCTCGTCTATTATTGGCCCGGCAGCGACGCGTCGCTCGCGCCGATCATCCTGATGGCGCACCAGGACGTCGTGCCGGTGACGCCGGGGACCGAGAAGGACTGGAAATATCCGCCCTTTGCGGGGACGATCGCCGACAATGCGGTGTGGGGCCGCGGCACCGTCGACGACAAGGGCTCGCTGATCGGCCTGTTCGAGGCGGTCGATGCGCTCGCGAAATCGGGCTTCAAGCCCAAGCGCGGCCTATATCTGGTTTCGGGCCATGACGAGGAAGCCGGCGGGTCCGGCGCGATCGCAGCGGCGGCGAAGCTGAAGGCCGAGGGTGTCAAGGCGATCTACACGCTCGACGAGGGCGGCCTCATTCTCGCCGATACGCCCGTGATCGACGGCCCCGCGATCATGATCGGCATTTCCGAAAAGGGCTATGCGACCCTGAAGATTACCGCGAACGCACCCGGCGGTCACAGCTCGATGCCGCCGGCCGAGACGGGGGTGACGACGCTCGCCAAGGCGGTGCTTGCCATCGCCGACAAGCCCTTCCCGCTGGAAATTCGCGGCCCCGGCGAACAGATGATCGAAGCGCTCGCGGCGAAGAAGGGCGGGACGACCAAGATGGCGGTCGCCAACCAGTGGCTGTTCGGGCGGCTGCTCAAGGGCGGGATCGCCGACACGCCCTCGACCGCCGCCGCCTTCCACACCACCATCGCCCCGACGATGCTGGAGGGCAGCCCCAAGGAGAATGTCCTGCCGCAATCGGCGAACGCGCTGATCAACTATCGCATCGCGCCCTGGAACAGTTCGGCTGACGTCATGGCGCGCGCGAAGGCGGCGGTCGGCGACGCAAAGGTCGATCTCAGCTGGGTCAAGCCGCCGCGCGAGCCCTCGCGCGTGTCGTCGACGAGTTCGCAGGGCTGGAAATGGATCGCCGCCGCGGCGCGCGCGGAAGCGCCCGACGCGGTGCTGACGCCGATGCTGGTCGTGGCGGGCACCGACAGCCGCAGCATGGAGCCGGTGTCGGAGGACGTCTATCGCTTCATGCCGCTGCGCGTCTCGCTCAAGGAATCCGCCATGATCCACGGCACCAACGAGCATATGGCGATCGACAGCTTCAAGAAGATGATCGATTTCTATGCGCGGCTGATCGCGACGTCTGCGGGATAGACTTGGGGCCTCAGCCTGTCTAAGGCGCCCGCACGGTCGGGGAGTGGCGCAGCCCGGTAGCGCGCTTGCTTTGGGAGCAAGATGTCGCAGGTTCGAATCCTGTCTCCCCGACCAGCTTCCCCAAAAGGCCCCGTTATTGCACGGGCTGCGCGTCCTGAACGCGCGTCAATCACCCTTAACGCGCTGATAAACATTTGTCTTTAAGGCGGTCCCTCGCAAATGGGACCAAGGCATTTGAAGATGGTGGGCATCCGTCCGGGGAAATGGATTGCGGCGCTATGCGCGCTGATCGCGTCGTTGTGCGCCGCGAGCCCCGCGCTTGCGGCCAATTGCTATTATGCGACGTCGCAGGGATCGACCGGGCCCGCCGACTGGCAGACCTATTGCTGGCTCGACCTCGGCGGCTACAACGACACGACCGCGCGGGGCACGAACGGACAGGCTTTTTCCTACACCTTGCCCGACGGCACGGTGATGAGTTTTCGGCTGAAGGTCTCGGGTTCGGCGGCGACATCGGCGGCGGCACCGTCGTGGACCGGGGCGGCGGTCGGTAACACGGCCTTTCTCGGCATCGCGGGACGTCCGATCCTCTATCAGACCGCGGCGGGCACGACGACGGTGACGATCTCGAACATCGCGCTGACCCCGCCGGCGTCGGGGACGATCAGCAATTTCATGTTCGTCGCCGCCGACGGCGAGTCGAGCAACGAGAATGAATCGCTGCGCTTCCAGGCCAACGGTGGCGGCTGGCAGGAGCTCGACCGCGCCGGGCCGATCAGCGGATCGACCTATCCTTCGGTCTCGGGCGTCGGGACGAGCAACTTCACCGAAAGCGGCGCTGCGGGGACGGTGGGCGCCTATATCATGGGGTCGACCTCGCCGACGCAGGTGACGACCACGATGGTCGGTGGCGGGCTTCAAGGGGCGATGTTCGCGGTGCGCTTCGCCTCGATCCGGCTCAACACCCAGATTTCGGGAACGCGGATTAACGCGGCCGACCAATTCGCCTTTTCGATCAACGCCACCGGCAGCGGCACGGTGCTGGCGTCGGGCACGTCGAGCGGGGCGGGGCTGGGGCCCTTCACCGCCGCCGCCCTGTCGAGCACCGCGGCGATTCCGCTGACGCTGAACCAGGCGATGGCGGCGGGCAGCAGCAGCGCGCTCGGCCAATATCGCTCGACACTGACGTGCAGCAACACCGCATCGGGCTCGCCGACCGTCATGCCGAACGGCGTCGTCACCACCTCCTATGATTTCGGCACGCTGCGCTTTGGCGATGCCGTCCAGTGCAGCTTTACCGAGACGCCCTATCCGCATCTCCGCCTGACCAAGGCGCTGGCGGCGTCGGGGCGCCAGTTCGCGGGCGACCAGTTCGTGATGACCATTGCGCAAGGGGCGACGGTCACCGCGACGACGACCACGACCGGCACCGGAGCAAGCGTCGGCAATGCGTCGACGGCGCAGACGCAGGTCGCCGCGGGAACCGCCTATAGCTTCGATGAGGCGCCAGCGGGAACGACCAGCCTCGGCCAATATTCGGCGGTTCTGAGCTGCGCCAACGGCGCCTCCTCGTCGACCGTGCTGCCGACCGTCGTCGGCGGCAGCGTGACGCCGCAGATGGGCGACGTCATCAGTTGCACGATCACCAACACGAAACGCGCATCGAATGCGACGCTCGACATCGCCAAGACCTCGGCGCTCGTCTCCGATCCCGTCAACGGGGCGATCGACCCCAAGGCGATCCCGGGCAGCATCGTGCGTTACACGCTGGAAGTCCGCAACAGCGGGCCGGCGTCGGTCGACAACAACAGCATGTTCATCGTCGATACGCTGCCGCTTCAGATTTCGGTGGGGACCGCGGCGAATCCGCTTTTCACGCAGGGATCGAGCGGGCTGACCTTCAGCAGCGCGACCGATATCCGCTATTCCAGTTCGGCGGCCCGCCCTGCAAGCTTCGCCGCCTGCACCTACACGCCGGTCGCGTCCTATGATCCGGCGGTGAAATATGTCTGCCTGCGGCCGCGCGGCACGATGGCGGGGTCGACCGGCGTTCCGACCAGCTTCACCATCAGCATCCAGGCCCAGATCAAATAGGCAAATAAGCTTTGGGCAACGAAAAAGGCGGCCTTCCCGAAGGAAGACCGCCCTTGTTCGTTTCAGTCATTGCCCCGAAGGGCTGCGACTTACTTCTTTTCTTCAGCCGGAGCAGCAGCCTTGGCGTCAGCGGCCGGAGCAGCGGCAGCAGCCGGAGCAGCAGCGGCGTCGGCAGCGGCCGGAGCGGCAGCAGCGTCGGCGCCAGCAGCGGCAGCGTCGGCACCAGCAGCGGCGGCATCGGCGCCAGCAGCAGCGGCGTCGGCGCCTTCTTCAGCAACCGCGTCCGCAGCCGGAGCTTCGGTGGTGGCAGCTTCGTCAGCAGCCTTCTCACCGCAAGCGGCGAGGGCGAACATGCTGGCGGCAACGGCGATAGCAGCAAACTTCTTCATGATGTGTGGGCTCCCTAAAATGCCTTTCCGCGCTGGGGAAACTTTCCCGTCCCGCGAGCGGCGGGATTTAGCCTTTCCGCGTGAATCGTCAACAAAAATAATTGAGATGTCCCGTGCGCGCGGAAAACTGTCATTTCCCCGAAACAATCAGGGAAGCTCGGAATCGCTGCTGTTCGCGAGAATCGCCAAAGTCGCGGTCCAGGCGACAACATTTTGTCGCAATTGCGCCGGATCGACCTTGTCGAGCGTGTCATCGGGCGTGTGGTGAATGTCGAAATAGCGGGTGCCGTCCTGTTGCAGGTCGACGATCGGCGTGCCGGCGGCGGTGAGCGCGCCGATGTCGGTGCCGCCGCTGGCGGGAGTCTTGCCGGGCGTGATGCCGAGCGGCGCGAGCGCCGCCGCGATCCGCTCGGTCAGCGGTTTCGCGCTGTCGGGCAGCTTGAAATCGACGCGCCAGACGCGGTCGGCGCCGAAATCGGATTCGAGCGCGGCGGCGTGGCGTTCCTTGCCATGCGCATCGAAATAGGCCTTGCCGCCGAACCCGCCGACTTCTTCGGCACCCGCCCAGAGGATGCGGATCGTGCGGCGCGGCTGGCCTGCCGTCATGACATGCTTCGCCGCGGCGGCGATGATCCCGCAGCCTGCCGCATCGTCGATCGCGCCGGTGCCCTGGTCCCAGCTATCGAGATGGCAGGCGGCGATCACGGGACTCGCGGCGGGGTCGCTGCCCGGCACCTCGGCGATGACGTTGCCCGATGCCTGCTGCTCCAGCCGGCGCGGCGTCAGCAGCAGCTTCAGGCGCAGCGCGCCCGGGCGGCGCTGCCACTGGCGGACGAGCTGGTCGGCGTCGGGGCCGGAGATGGCGGCGGCGGGGATCGGGGTCACGCCATCGTCGAAATTGGTCACGCCCGCGTGCGCGATGCGATGGCTGTCGGTGCCGATCGAACGGATGACGATGGCGAGCGCCCCCTTCTTCGCCGCCACGCTCGGCCCCATGAAGCGTCCGCGCCCGAAATAGCCGTAGCCGCTGCCGTCCTGCGCCGCCTTCATCTGGTTGTCGACGAAGACGATCTTGCCCTTCACCGCTGCGTCGGGCGCGGCGACGAGGGCGTCATAGCCGTCGAAATAGGCGACCTCCGCCTCGATCCCCTTCGGTCCGGTCGCGCCGCTGTTGCCGAGCCCGACGACGGTCAGCTTCTGCGGCAGGAAGGGCGCGGTGAGCCAGGCCTCCTCCGTGCCGCGCTGCCATACCGGCATTTGATAGGCCTCCTCGCGGACATTGGCGAAGCCCATCGCTTTCAGCCGGTCGACGGCCCAGCGCCGTGCCGCGGCCTCGCGATCGCTGCCTGCGGGGCGCGGGCCGATTTCGGTGGTCAGATCCTCGGTGATCGACCAGGCCGGATCGTCGCCGCTTTGCGCGAGGTCGACTGCGCTCGGTGCGGCGCTGGCGGTGGTTGCGAGAAGGAGGGCGGCGATCCCGACAAGGCGGGCGGGGATGGATGAGCCTGTCATGACGCTGTCCTAGCGGGCCGCGTCCGTCCCTCGCAAGCCTCGATTGCCTCCTCGTCACCCCGGACTTGATCCGGGGTCCCGCTTGTCACCGTTGCTGGGCGGGACCCCGGATCAAGTCCGGGGTGACGAAAAAGTAAAGGCACGTCTCTCGTTTCAAACGACGTCATCACCCAAATGCCCAATCGATTGCCAACCCCGCGCCCATTCGCTAACCGGCGCCCAACTCTTCCGGCCGCGAGCGCGCGGCCCAGCCTCTACCGGAGCATATCGATGGCCGCCCAATATAGTTTCGTGATGAAGGGTCTGACCAAGACCTATCCCGGCGCGCAGAAGCCGACGCTCAACAATCTCAGCCTGCAATTCTATCCCGATGCCAAGATCGGCATCGTCGGCCCGAACGGCACCGGCAAATCGACGCTGATGAAGATCATGGCCGGCATCGACAAGGATTTCACCGGCGAAGCGTGGCCGGGCGAAGGCATCACCGTCGGCTATCTGGCGCAGGAGCCGCAGCTCGACCCGAACAAGACGGTCAAGGAAAATGTCATGGACGGGGTGCGCCCGGTCGCCGACATGATGGACCGCTTCAACGAGATCAGCGCGCTGATGGCCGACCCGCCCGCCGACGCCGATTTCGACGCTTTGATGGAGGAAATGGGCACGCTGCAGGAAAAGATCGACGCGGTCGACGGCTGGACGCTCGACAACCAGCTCGAAATCGCGATGGAAGCGCTCCGCTGCCCGCCCGGCGACTGGAGCGTCGAAAATCTGTCGGGCGGTGAAAAGCGCCGCATCGCGCTGACCCGCTTGCTGCTCGAAAAGCCGTCGATCCTGCTGCTTGACGAACCGACCAACCACCTTGACGCGGAAAGCGTCGCATGGCTGGAAAAGCATCTGGTCGACTATCCCGGCAACGTTATCCTCGTCACCCACGACCGCTATTTCCTCGACAATGTCGTGAACTGGATCCTCGAACTCGATCGCGGCCGCTACTTCGTCTACGAGGGCAATTATTCGACCTACCTCGACAAGAAGGGCAAGCGACTCGAACAGGAGGCGCGGGAGGATCAGGGGCGCCAGAAGGCGATCCGCGACGAGCTCGAATGGATCCGGCAGTCGCCCAAAGCGCGTCAGGCCAAGTCGAAGGCGCGTATCAAGAGCTTCGACCAGCTTGTCGAGGCGCAGGAAAACCGGACCCCCGGCAAGGCGCAGATCGTCATCCAGGTGCCCGAGCGCCTCGGCGGCAAGGTGATCGAGGTGACGGGCATCTCGAAGGCCTATGGCGACAAATTGCTGTTCGAGGACCTGTCCTTCACCCTGCCGCCCGGCGGCATCGTCGGCGTCATCGGGCCGAACGGCGCGGGCAAATCGACTTTGTTCAAGCTGATCACCGGACAGGAACAGCCCGACAGCGGCAACGTCGCGATCGGGGACACGGTTCGCCTCGGCTATGTCGACCAGAGCCGCGACGCGCTCGATCCGAACAAGAATGTCTGGGAGGAGATCTCTGGCGGTCACGACATGATGTCGATCGGCAAGCACGAGATGCAGACGCGCGCCTATGTCGGCGCCTTCAACTTCAAGGGCACCGATCAGCAGAAGAAGGTCGGCCAGCTTTCGGGCGGCGAGCGCAACCGCGTCCATATGGCGAAGATGCTCAAGGCCGGCGGCAACGTGCTGTTGCTCGACGAACCGACCAACGACCTCGACACCGAAACGCTCGCGGCGCTGGAAGAAGCGCTGGAGAATTTCGCGGGCTGCGCGGTGGTCATCAGCCACGACCGCTTCTTCCTCGATCGCCTCGCGACGCACATCCTCGCCTTTGAGGGCGACAGCCATGTCGAATGGTTCGAGGGCAATTTCGAGGCCTATGAGGAAGACAAGATCCGTCGCCTCGGCGACGAGGCGACGCGGCCGCACGCGACGACCTACAAGAAGCTGACGCGCTGACCGGCATGGCAGGGGAGGCGCCCATCTCTTCGAGCGCGATCCGCATGGACGCGGACGCGCTCAACGCCTTCATGGCGGACGCCTTCCCCCATGCGAAGCCGGGCTCGCGCGGTCATGTCGTCTCCGCCGCGCCGGGGCACATCCACGCGCGGATCGACCCCAATGAGCAGGCGCTGCGCCCCGGCGGATTGATTTCCGGCCCGACGCAGATGGGCTTTGCCGACATGGCAGCCTATGCGCTCGTCCTCGCGCATATCGGCCCGGTCGCGATGGCGGTGACGAGCGCGCTCAATTATCAGTTCCTGCGTCCCTGTCGTCCGGGGCCGGTGTTCGCCGACGCGCATATGCTGCGCCTCGGCAAGCGGCTGGCGGTGATGGACGTGCGCATCTGGACCGACGATGCCGACAAGCCGGTCGGACAGGCGAATGTGACCTACGCGATTCCCTGAGGATCGCCATCGGCGCGCGGATTTTTGGCGGGCAGCATTTGCCGCGACAGGCCGTGATAGAGGCGGGTCGGACAGATTTGCGCGCTCGTCCAGTCGGCGATCAGCGCGGTCATGAACAGTGGCACGATAACGCCCCGCGCCGCCGTCGCCTCGATCAGGATGATGACGGCCGTCAGGGGCGCGCGCACGACGCCGACGAAATAGGCGACCATTCCCATCATGACGACTGCGCCCGCCGGGCTGTCAGGAAAAGCGGGCGTCAGAAGATTTCCGAATCCCGCGCCGACCGCGAGGGACGGCGCGAAGATGCCGCCCGGAGCGCCGCTGAGTGTCGAAGCGAGCGCGGCCGTGAACTTTGCGGGAAAGAACCAGAGCTTGCCCTGATTGCCCTCGACCAGGAATTTGGTGACGTCATAGCCGGTGCCCCAGGTCGCGCCGTCGGTGGCGATCCCGACCAGTGCGACGACGAGCCCGCAGACCGCGGCAAAAACGACCGGCCGCCTGGCTGCGCGGCGCGCCCAGCCGGCGGTGCGATCGCTCGCGGCGAGGATGATTTTCGCAAACAGCCCGCCGGCAAGCCCGCCGCCGATCCCGGCGATCGGTGCGATCAGCAGCGCGTCGGTGACCGGAAGCGTATCCCGCATCACGCCGAGATAGACATAATCGCCCGCGACCGAGAGGCTGACGAGGCCCGCGATCATCACGGCGCCCATCGTCAGAACCGCGACGCGTTGTTCATAGGCCGCGGCCAGTTCCTCGATCGCGAAGGCGATGCCCGCCAGCGGCGTATTGAAGGCGGCGGCAACCCCTGCGGCACCGCCGGCGATGAAGACGCCGGCGGTCATGCGGACCTTCAGCAGGCGATGCATGGCCACCATGATGGCGGCGCTGACCTGCACCGTCGGTCCCTCGCGTCCGACCGAGCCGCCCGCGGCCAGGGTGGCGAGCGTCAGGCCGAGCTTTGCGCAGGCCGTGCGCAGCGACACCAATTTGCTTTTCGCGGCCTGTTCGGGGTGACGTGCCGCCGCGATGATCTGCGGAATGCCCGATCCGCGCGATTCGGGAAAATAGCGGTTGGCGGTCCAGACGATCAGGGCGAAAGCCGCGGGGGTGACCAGAACGGGCAGCCACCATAGCCGTGCGGCGAGAGCGAATATCAGCGGCTGGACGCGGTCGCCGGCCGCGGCAAAGGCCAAGGCGATCATGCCGAGCAGCACGGCACCGCTGACCATCGCGATACGGCGGCGGATATCGACGACCTCGCTACGGGCGCGGCGGTTCAGGCGCAGCAGCCACAGGCGGGTCAAGCGTGACAGGATGGGCTTTGTCCGCATTCGGGCGCCTTGGCCTCCGATGGGCGGGAGTGCAACCCCAGCCTGTCTTCACTCAAGCTGCGGGGAGGGCGATATCCTCCGACGGCCGCAGCGAATCCTTGGCGGGCTGAAGCAGATCGAGCGCGAACAGGGTCGCGGCGTGACGGATGGCGGCGCGATCTTTCGAGTCGAACTGCACCCGCTGGGTGAAATAATCGTCGGGGTCCTGCCCGCGCAGCGCGCGCGCGAAGACGACCTGGCCGACCGGCTTCTTCTCCGATCCCCCGCCGGGCCCCGCGATGCCGGTGATCGCGACCGCGACATCGGCGTCGCTGTTCGCCAGCACCCCTGCCGCCATTGCCCAGGCGGTCGCGAGCGAGACCTCGCCGAAGGTTTCCAATATTTCGCCGCTGACGTCGAGCTGGCGCTTCTTTGCATCGCCCGAATAGGTGATGAAGCCGGCGCTGAACACGTCGGAACTGCCCGCGATATCGGTTAGTGCGGCCGACACCATGCCGCCGGTGCAGCTTTCGGCGACGGCGACCGTGCGCCCGGCGGCGCGGTTCGCGGCAAGAACCGACATGGCGGCTTCTTCACGCGCGGTCTGGCGCGTTTCGACGATCGACGACAAGGTTCAATTCTCCGGAAGTGACAGGGTGGCGACCGCCTGTGCGGCGATCCCTTCGCGGCGGCCGGTGAAGCCCAGCCGCTCGGTCGTTGTGGCCTTCACACTAACGCGTTCCAGCGGAATCGCAAGGATTTCGGCGATGCGGGCGCGGATGGCGGGGCGGTGCGGGCCGATCTTGGGCGCTTCGGCGATGATCGTCAGGTCGACATGATCGATGCGCCCCGCGCGCGCGGTGACCCGCTCGGCGGCGAAAGCGAGGAAGCGGTGCGAGGCGGCCCCGCGCCATTGCGGGTCGCTCGGCGGGAAATGGTCGCCGATATCGCCGTCGGCGAGCGCGCCGAGGATCGCGTCGGTGATCGCATGGAGCGCGACGTCGGCGTCGCTATGCCCCTCAAGCCCATGACTATGCGCGATTTCGATCCCGCCGATCCACAACGGCTTGCCCGTCACGAGGCGGTGAACGTCATACCCCATGCCGACCGCGGTTCGCATCATCGTCGCTACCCCCAGAAGCCCGGAAAGGATCGCCATATCCTCGGCATATGTCAGTTTGTGGAGTCGCGCATCGCCGACGACCGCTGCGACGCGACCGCCAAGGCGGCGAACGAGCTGCGCATCGTCGGTCGCGGCCTCATCCGCCGCGGCGGCATGGGCGCGGCGCAAGATACCGAGCCGGACGGCCTGCGGGGTCTGGACGCGCGCAAGGGCAGCGCGATCGACCGCATCGCCGGCCTCGCCCGAGGCCTGTTCGACCAGCGTGTCGGGAACCGGCAGCGTGGGGATCGCGGCATCGCTTTCGTGAAGCGCGGCGATCAACCGGTCGATGACGTCGGCGCCAACGCCGGGACGCGCGGCATCGTGAACGAGGATGAGCGCCTCTTCGTTCCAGTCGGTCAGCGCGGCGAGGGCGTTGGCGACCGATTGCTGGCGCTCGGCGCCGGGCTCTGCGGAAATCCAGCCTTCGGGGAGCGCGCCCATCGCCGCCATGACGTCATCATTTGCCACCAGCACACCGGCAGAAATCGCGGGATGCGCGGCGAAGGCGTCGAGGCTCCAGCGCAGCACCGGCTTGCCGCCGAGCGCTTCGAGCTGCTTCGGCCGGGCGAAACCGGTGCGGCTTCCCCGGCCGCCGGCGAGCAATATGACCCCGATGTGCGGGGAAAGGGGGGGCAGGGACTCGGCCATGTCGCGCGCCGGTTAGCGCAGCCGCGACTTGCGGGAAAGCCGCTTAGCGTGTAGGGCGTGCTCAAAATTTAGGCAATTTCGACGAAAGCTCCCCGCCATGGCGCCGCTCCGGCCCATCCAGATCGGCCCCATCACCATCGCGGATCCCGTGATCCTCGCGCCGATGACGGGCGTTTCTGACATGCCGTTCCGCACCCTGGTGCGCCGCTACGGTTCGGGGCTCAACGTCACCGAGATGATCGCGAGCCAGGCCGCGATCCGCGAAACGCGCCAGTCGCTTCAGAAGGCGGCGTGGCATCCGGTCGAGGAACCGGTGTCGATGCAGCTCGTTGGCTGCACCCCCTATGAAATGGGCGAGGCGGCCAAGCTCAACGAGGATCGCGGCGCGGCAATCATCGACATCAACATGGGCTGCCCGGTGCGCAAGGTCACCAATGGCGACGCGGGGTCGGCGCTGATGCGCGACCTGAAGCTCGCCGCCGCGCTGATCGACGCTTGCGTCAAGGCGGTGTCGGTCCCCGTGACCGTCAAGATGCGCATGGGCTGGGACGTCGACAGCCTGAACGCACCCGAACTCGCGCATATCGCCGAGGATCTGGGCGCGAAACTGGTCACCGTGCACGGCCGCACGCGCAACCAAATGTATCGCGGCACCGCCGACTGGGCGTTCGTCCGCACGGTCAAGGATGCGGTGTCGATCCCGGTCATCGTCAACGGCGACATCTGTTCGGCCGACGATGCCCGCACCGCCATCGCGCAGAGCGGCGCCGACGGCGTGATGATCGGCCGCGGTGCCTATGGCCGGCCGTGGCTGCTCGGGCAGGTGATCGCGGCGCTGCGCGGGGAGGGCGAGCGCCCCGACCCCGGCGTCGACGAACAATATGAAATCATCACAACGCATTATCGCGCGATGCTCGACCATTATGGCGAGATGACCGGGGTCAATATGGCGCGCAAGCATCTGGGGTGGTACGTCAAGGGCCTGCCGGGCTCGGCCGAGTTTCGCAACAAGGTCAACCAGATCCCCGACAGCCGCGGGGTGCTCGACGCGCTCGAGCAATTCTACGGGCCCTATCTGAGCAAGGCGGCCGCGTGAGCGCGCTGACGTCGAGCATTCCGATGTTCGACCATGACGAGATCATCCAGTCGCATCCCGTCGCCACGCTGCTGATCGACCGGGGCGGAGTGATCCTGTTCGTCAATGCTGCCGCCGAGCAGCTCTGCAATATCGGGCGCGCGGCGATGGTCGGGCGCGTCATCGACGATGTGATCGGCATGGACCGCAGCTTTCGTCAGCGGATGAACGATCCGGCCGCCCCGGCGCTGTTTGCGCATCGCGCCGAAATCACGCTTGGCGGGCGCCGGTCGGTCTTCGTCGACATGCAGCTCGTGCCCTATGGCCGCAGCGGCCACCGCATCCTGACGCTCGTGCCGTCGCAGCGCGAAGCCGATCTGATGGGCGGCGCGATCGGCCGTTCGGGCCGCGCCGCGGGCGCCGCCGCTTCGATGCTCGCGCACGAGATCAAGAATCCGCTCGCGGGGATCAAGGGCGCGGCGCAACTGCTCGCGCGCAAGGCCGATGCCAGCGGCGAGCGCTTCACGACCCTGATCTGCGCCGAGGTGGACCGGATCACGACGCTGATCGACCAGATGGAGCATTTCTCGCGCGGGCAGCCGATCGCCTGCGGCCCCGTCAACCTCTATCAGCCGATCCACCAGGCGATGGAGACCGCGCGCGCGCGCCAGTTTCCGGGTATCGGCTTCGTCGAGGATTTCGATCCGTCGCTGCCGCTGGTGCACGGCAATCACGATGCGCTGGTTCAGATTCTGCTCAATCTGATCACCAACGGCTGCGAGGTTCTGGCGGGGCGCGACGATGGCATCGTGCGCATCGCGACCGCCTATCGCCACGGCTTGTCGATCGACAATGGCGACGGGCGCGGCCGCATCGCGCTGCCGATCGAGGTCAGCGTCAGCGACAATGGTCCCGGTGTTCCCGCCGATATTCGCGGCGACCTGTTCGATCCCTTCGTCACCACGAAGCGCGAGGGCAGGGGGCTGGGCCTCGCGCTCGTTGCCAAGCTGGCGCGCGACATGGGCGGAACGGCGCAGCATCTTCGCGACGGCGACTGGACGCGCTTCCGCGTCCACCTGCCCGCCGTATCGAAACAGGGACGAGGCGCATGAGCAGCGGCAAGACGATCCTGCTCGTCGAGGACGATCCGGCGATCGCGCTGATCATCCGCGAGACGCTCGATGCCGAGTGCAGCACCTTCGCGTCGGTTTCGAGCATCGGCGAGCGCAACGCCTGGCTGGCGGACCATCGCGCCGACCTGATCATCACCGATGTCGCGCTGCCCGACGGCGACGGCATCGACTCGCTGCCCGGCGCGGGCGTCGATCCCGACACGCCGGTGATCGTGCTGTCGGCGCAGAACACCCTCGACACCGCGGTGCGCGCGACGGGGATCGGCAGCTATGATTATCTGCCCAAGCCGTTCGACCTCGAGGAACTGACCGCGAGCGTCCGCGCCGCGCTCGAACGGAGCAGCCAGCCCGCGGTCAAGGCCGATCCGGGGCAGGCCGACAGCCACGGGCTGGTCGGCCGCGCGCCGGCGATGCAGGCGGTCTACCGCACCATCGCGCGGCTCGCGACCAACGATCTCGCGGTGCTGATCCTGGGCGAATCGGGCACCGGCAAGGAGGTCGTCGCGCGCGCGATCCATGCGACGGGATTGCGGCGCAGCGGGCCGTTCGTCGCGATCAACATGGCCGCGATCCCGCGCGAACTGATCGAGGCCGAACTGTTCGGCCACGAAAAGGGCGCCTTTACCGGCGCGACCAGCCGCAACGCGGGCCGCTTCGAGCAGGCGGCGGGCGGCACCCTGTTCCTCGACGAGATCGGCGACATGCCGCTGGAGGCGCAGACGCGGCTGCTGCGCGTGCTCCAGAGCAACGAATATTCGACCGTCGGCGGCAGCCAGGCGCTGCGTGCCGACGTGCGCGTCGTCGCGGCGACGCACCGCGACATGCGCACGCTCGTCGCCGACGGGCGCTTTCGCGAGGACCTTTTCTACCGGCTCAACGTGATTCCGGTGACGCTGCCGCCGCTGCGCGACCGGCGGAGCGACATTGCCGCGCTGGTGCGCCATTTCGTCGATGCGGGGCGGCATGCCGGGCTTCCCGACCGGCAATTCGCGCCCGCGGCGATGCAGCTTCTCGAACGCCACGACTGGCCGGGCAACGTCCGCGAGCTTGGGAACGTCGTTCAGCGCCTCGCAGTATTGTCGCGCGACACCTCGGTCGGTGCGCGCGATGTCGAGGCGGTGCTGCGCGACCATGGCGAGAGCGCGGCGATTGCCGCTCCCGCTGACCTGATCGCGCGCGCGGTCGACGATTGGGCGCGCGAGGCGCTTGCCACATCGGGTCAGGACGGCGCGATCCATGACGCGCTCGAAGCGATCGTCGAAACGGCGCTGCTGCGCCGGACGCTGCGCGAAGTGCGCGGCAACCAGCTCGAGGCGGCGCGCCGGCTGGGGATCAACCGCAACACGCTGCGCAAGCGGCTGGGGCAACTCGCCATCGACCCCGCGCGCCCCTGACGCCTCGCACCAACGGCAAAAAGTACACATATCGGCGTGCGTCCGCACTTTGTGTGTTTTCTATGCAACAGGATTGTCGTAGCAAGGCAACAATGGAGCCTGCCGCTTCCCTTGGCGTCGAAAACGATTCTACCGATCCGACCGCGGATTCGCGGGGCTGGCACTTTGCGGCGCCCGAATATTACACGCTGGCGATCATCATCAGTGTCGCGATCGCCACCTATATCTTCGTCACCGGCGACGCGCAGAGCGAAAGGCTGCTGACGCCCGCGCTCGTGGCGGCGATCATGGTCGTCAACCTCGTTCCGGCGATGGCGCTGATCGTGCTCGTGGGCAGCCGCATCGCGCGCGCGCGCGCGGTGCGGTCGATGGCGGGGGGCAATGGCCGCCTGCACGTCAGGCTGGTGGCGCTCTTTTCGCTGCTTGCGGCAACGCCGACGCTGCTGGTCGTGATCTTCGCCTCGCTGCTGTTCCAGTTCGGCGTCGATTTCTGGTATTCGGATCGCTCGCGCGGAATGTTCGAAAATGCGGCGAGCCTGGCACAGGCCTTTTACGAGGATAGTCAGAAATCGCTGAGCGCCCACACGACGGCGATGGCGAAAGACCTCAGTGCCTATCTTCAGCGCTATCCCATCGACAGTCAGTCGTTCCAGGATGCCTATGTGCAGCAGGTGGTGCTTCGCGAACTCAATGAGTCGGCGATCATCGAAGTCGGTTCGGATGGAATTGCGCGCACGGCCGCGATGATCGATCCGGACAACCGCGCCGCCGATGCCCGCATTTCACCGGATACGGTTGCCAAGCTCGATCGCGGCGATCCGGTGGTGGTTACGCAGAAGCCGGACCGGATCGAGGCGGCAACCCGGCTGCCGGGCAGGCCAAAAGTCTATGTATATGCGTCGCGCGAGGCCAATATGCTCGGACTGCGGCAATTTGACCGCGCGCGGACGGTTTTGGCCGATTATAATGGATTGTTCGAGCGATCTCAGCAATTGCAGCTTCAATTCAACGGCGCGCTCTATCTCGGCTCGCTGTTGCTGCTCGCGCTTGCGGTCATCGCGGCGATCGTCGTCGCCGACCGCATTGTCCGCCCGCTCGGCACGCTGATCGGCGCGACCCGAACGGCGGCGGGGGGCGATTTGTCGGTGCGGGTGACGCCGCCGGCGCGCGACGACGAGATCGCGGTGCTGACGCGAGCGTTCAACCGCATGACCGAGCAGCTCGAGGGACAGACCGGCGCCCTCGTCAACGTCAACGCCCAGCTCGAAGCACGGCGGAGTTTCATCGAGGCGGTGCTGAGCGGCGTTTCCTCGGCGGTCGTGTCGGTCGATGCCGATCATCACATCCTGCTCGTCAACGCCGCGGCCGAGCGGTTGATTGGACAGAGCGCGGCGGACCTCACCGGCCAGCCGCTCGCCGACGTCGCTCCCGAACTCGCGGGCCTGTTGACCAGCGGCGAACGCGAGGGCGTCGTTCAGCTCGCGCGCCGCGATGCCGAGCCCGCGACGCTGGCGGCAAAAGCGGTGGCGCAGGGCGATGGTTTTGTGCTGAGCTTCGAGGACATCACGCAGCAACTGCTCGATCAGCGCCGCGCCGCCTGGTCCGACGTTGCGCGGCGCATCGCGCACGAGATCAAGAATCCGCTGACCCCGATCCAGCTTGCCGCCGAGCGGCTTCAGCGCCGCTTCGGTGAAAAGGTCGAAGGCGACGCGCCGACCTTCCGCCGTCTGACCGACACCATCGTCCGGCAGGTGCACGACATGCGGCGCATGGTCGACGAATTTTCCAGCTTCGCGCGTATGCCCAAGCCGACGTTCGGGGTCGAGGATATCCGCGATATCCTGCGCCAGGCGGTCTTCCTGTTCGAGGTGGCAAAGCCCGATATCGTGTTCAGCGTGAAAACGCCCGACGAGATCGAGCCGCTCGTCTGCGACCGTCGCCTGCTGTCGCAGGCGCTCACGAACATCGTCAAGAATGCGGTCGAAGCGATTGAAGAAAAATCAGATAATATCGCATCATCGCCGGTCGGCCACATCAGCGCCGAACTCGCGACAGGCGCGGGCGACGCCATCGTCATCCGGGTCAGCGACGACGGAGTCGGGCTGCCGCAGGCCCGCGACACGATCGCCGAACCCTATATGACGACGCGGCAGGGCGGCACCGGGCTGGGGCTCGCGATCGTCAAGAAGATCGTCGAGCAACATTATGGCGAACTCGAATTCTGCGACAACCCGGCGGGGCCGGGCACATGCGTGACGCTGACCCTGCATCCGGGACGGCTGCGGTCGTTGGCGAGCAAGGGGGGGGAATTGGTAACAGGGCAGGGTGAATCGGTTCCCGGACGGGTCCGGAACCGGCAGGACAGAGAAGAATATGGCGCTTGATATCCTGATCGTCGACGATGAGCGCGACATTTGCGAATTGGTGGCCGGTGTCATGGAGGACGAAGGCTATGAGGCGCGCACCGCGTCGGACAGCGACGCCGCGCTCGATGCGATCCGCCAGCGGCGGCCGTCGCTGGCGTTGATCGACGTGTGGCTGCAGGGATCGAGGCTCGACGGGCTGGGGCTGGTCGAGGCGATCAAGGCGTTCGATCCGACGCTGCCGATCATCGTCATTTCGGGCCACGGCGGCCTCGACACCGCCGTCGCGGCAATCCGCCGCGGCGCATTCGACTTCATCGAAAAACCGTTCGAGGCCGAGCGACTGCTCCACCTCGTCGCGCGGGCGACCGAGAGCGAGCGGCTCAAGTTCGAATATGAGCAATTGCGCGAGAAAGCAGGGCCGTCGGACGAACTGACCGGCACCAGCGCCGCGATCAACAATGTCCGTGCGACCCTGAAACGCGTCGCCGGAACGGGCAGCCGCGTCCTCATCACCGGCGCGCCGGGCGTTGGAAAGGAAGTCGCCGCGCGCGTCCTCCACGGCTGGAGCGGGCGGCACAACGCGCCCTTCCGCGTGATTTCCTCGGCGCGCATGGACCCCGAAACGGTCGAGATCGAACTCTTCGGTTCGGAGGCCGAGGATGGATCGATCCGCGTCGGCCTGCTCGAACAGGCACATGGCGGAACCTTGTTCCTCGACGAGGTCGCCGACATGCCGTTGACGACACAGGGCAAGATTCTCCGCGTCCTGACCGATCAGAGCTTCACGCGCGTCGGCGGGCGGACGATGATCCGCGTCGATGTCCGCATCATTTCGGGTTCGGCGCGCGACCTGACGGTCGAGATCGCCGAAAACCGGTTCCGCGAGGATCTTTATTACCGGCTCAACGTCGTGCCGGTGCATATCCCGCCGCTGCGCGAGCGCCGCGACGACGTCGCCAGCCTCTGCGATCATTTCGTCCGCCGTTACGCCGCCGACCGCCGCGTGCCGCCGCCCGAAATCAGCGGCGAGGCCATGGCCGCGTTCCAGGCGCATGACTGGCCGGGAAATGTCCGCGAATTGCGCAACGTCATCGAACGGGTGATGATCCTCGCGCCGAGCGATCGGCTGGGCCGCATCGATGCCGACATGCTGCCCGCCGAACTGGTGCGCGGCGGCACCGATATCCTGCCGAACAGCGAGTCGATCACCGCGATTCCGCTCAAGGAAGCGCGCGAGAATTTCGAGCGCGAATATCTGCGCATCCAGATCAACCGCTTTTCGGGCAATATCTCGCGCACCGCCACCTTCATCGGGATGGAGCGTTCGGCGCTGCATCGAAAGCTCAAGCTGCTCGGACTGACCGAAAATCCCGACAGCGACGGTTGACGGCTTTCCCGCTAGACCTGCACCGAGCTTTGCCGCATATTGCGCGTGCGAAGATGGTCGCTAACGCCGGAAACGGCGTTGCATTTGCGGTTCCACCGCCAAAATCAAGGAGGCAAATATGTCCGACAAGAATCAGAATCTCCAGGATCTTTTCCTCAATGCGCTGCGCCGGACCAAGACGCCGGTGACGATGTTCCTGGTCAAGGGCGTCAAATTGCAGGGCATCATCACCTGGTTCGACAATTTCTCGCTGTTGCTGCGCCGCGACGGCCAATCGCAGCTCGTCTACAAGCACGCGATCTCGACGGTGATGCCGTCGCATGATTTCGATCTCGCGTCGCTGGGCAACGACATCCGCGACGCGCCGGCGAGCAAGGGCAAGGCGCTGCAGGACGTGTTCCTGAACGCGGTGCGGCGGTCGGACGAGTCGGTGACGATGTTCCTGGTGAACGGCGTGATGCTGCAGGGCGATATCGTCGCCTTCGATCTGTTCTGCATGTTGCTGGAGCGCGAGCGGCAGGTGCAGCTCGTCTACAAACATGCGATCTCGACCGTTCAGCCGAACGGGCCGATCAACCTCACCGGCGATGGCGACGAAGAAGGCGCTGCCTGATCGACGCGACGAGCGACAGCGACGATGACGTCACCCGCGGCGCCGCGGCGCTGCTGATCGTGCCCGAATGGCACGGACAGCGGCTGTCGCGCGATCTGGACGCGCGCGCCGAGGAAGCGAAGGGGCTGGCGCTGGCGATCGGGCTCGACGTCGTGGCGGTCCATGCGCTGCGGCTGCGGCAGACACGCGCGGCGACGCTGATCGGGGTAGGGCAGATCGAGGCGATCAAGCCCGATGTCGTCGAACGGAGCGCGCAGCTCGTCATCGTAGACGCGGCACTGACCGCGATCCAGCAGCGCAATCTGGAAACCGAGTTCGGGACGAAAGTCATCGATCGGACGGGGCTGATCCTCGAAATCTTCGGCGAGCGCGCGGCGACGGCCGAGGGACGATTGCAGGTCGAGCTGGCGCATCTCGACTATCAGGCGGGGCGGCTGGTGCGGAGCTGGACCCACCTTGAGCGGCAGCGCGGCGGATTCGGCTTCCTCGGCGGGCCGGGCGAAACGCAGATCGAGGCCGACCGGCGGATGATCCGCAACCGGATGGCGCGCATCCGCCGCCAGCTCGACGATGCCCGCCGCACCCGCCAGCTTCAGCGGTCGAAGCGCCAGCGCGCCCCCTGGCCGGTGATCGCGCTCGTCGGCTATACCAATGCCGGAAAATCGACTTTTTTCAATCGCCTGACGGGAAGTGATGTCATGGCGGAGGATATGCTGTTCGCGACACTCGACCCGGCGATGCGCGAGATACGGCTGCCGGGGATCGACAAGGCGATCCTGTCGGACACCGTCGGCTTCGTCTCCGACCTGCCGACCGAACTCGTCGCCGCCTTCCGCGCGACGCTGGAGGAGGTCACGACCGCCGACCTGATCGTCCACGTCCGCGACATCGCGCATCCCGACAGCGAGGCGCAATATGACGACGTTCGTGCGATCCTCGACTCGCTGGGCGTGAATGGACCGCGCGACGGGGAAGGGGAGGATGACCCCGAGGCCGTCCCGCAGATCGAAATCTGGAACAAGATCGACACCGCCGACGCCGAAAGGCGCGAGGCGATCGCGGAGATGGCGGCGCGGCGGCCGGACGTCGCGGTCATCTCGGCGGCGACGGGTGAGGGCGTCGAGGCGGCGCGGACGCTCATGGCGTCACAATTGACCGCGCGCCACCGCGTCGAACGCCTCTTCCTGCGCTTCGATCAGGGCGAGGCGATGGCATGGCTCCACGCGCGCGGCGAAGTGCTGTCCGATGTTGCCGAGGGCGAGGGGCATGTGCTGACGGTGCGGCTCGACCCCGCCGACCGCGCCCGGTTCGAGCGGTTGTGGCCGCAGGGGGATGGGTAGCGGGGCAACGCTGAGCAAGGTTGACATCGTCATTGCGCGGAGCGCAGCGACGAAGCAATCTCCAGCTACCAGGATCGTGCAAGGTCGATGGCTGGAGATTGCTTCGCTTCGCTCGCAATGACGAACCGGGGTTAATCTAACGTCAGTTTCGCTCCGACGCCTTGACCGCTTGCCAATACGCTTCGAGCGTATCGAGCGGCAGCGTGGCAATCTCCGGCCCCGCGCGCTCCTCGACGCCATGAAAGCGGCGGGCGAATTTATCGTTGGCGGCGCGGAGCGCACCTTCGGCATCGACGCCAAGATGGCGCGCGTAATTGACCACCGCGAAGAGCAGGTCGCCGATCTCCTCGGCGCGCGCCGCATCGTCGGGTGCGGTCACGACTTCGTCCAGTTCCTCGGCGATCTTGGCGCGCGGGCCTTCGGCGTCGGGCCAGTCGAAGCCGACGCGCGCGGCGCGGCCCTGCAGCTTTTGCGCGCGGAGCAGCGCCGGGAGCGACAGCGCGACGCCGTCGAGCGCGCTTTTGGGACCATCGGCGGCGCGCTCGGCCGCCTTGATCGTTTCCCACTGGACGCGGACATCGCCCGTCTTCGCATCACCGAAGATTTGCGGATGGCGGCGCTCCATCTTGTCGCTGATCGCGGTCGCGACATCATCGAAACCGAACAGCCCGCGGTCGGTCGCAATCTGGCTGTGAAAGACGACCTGGAGCAGCAGGTCGCCGAGCTCGTCGCAGATCGCCGCGGGATCGCCGCCGGCGATCGCGTCGGCGACCTCATAGGCTTCCTCGATCGTATAAGGCGCGATCGTCGCGAAATCCTGCGCCAGATCCCATTCGCAGCCGCCGTCTGGATCGCGGAGCCGCGCCATGACGCCAAGCAGGCGATCGATGGGGGACGCAGCCGAGGGGGCCTTGGTGTCGGTCATCTAATTATCCGATAATATATATTATGTTAAATAAATATGGAGATGGAGAGGGCGTAGCCCCGACGCTTCATCCCCCGCGCACCGTCTGGAATGTCCAGACTGCCAGAAAGATCAGCCCGAAGATCGCGACCCACGCGAGCGCCATCTTGATGCTGTCGGAGACTTTGATCCGGCGCGCGACGAGCGCGCTCAGCACCAGCGCGAAGGCTCCGGCGAACCAGATCAGATCGACCGCGCTGTTGCCGCTCATAATTGCACCTCCAGCCCGTCATAGCCCGGCTCGACGCCCGGCGGCAATTCAGCCGCCAGATCGTCATAGTCCATCGTATTATCCATATGCGTGATGATCGCGCGCGGATGACCGACTTTGGCGAGCCCTTCGAGCGTCATCGCCAGATGCGGATGCGTCGGATGCGGATAGCGGCGGAGCGAGTCGATAACGAACAGATCGACGCCCTGGAAGAAATCGACCATCTCGTCGGTGAATTTCGAAAAATCAGTCGCATAGGCGATCTTGTGCGCACCGTCGCTGAAGATCAGCCCGGTCGCCTTGATCGGGCCGTGCGGCATTTCGAGCGCCGACACCTCGATCGGCCCGATCGACTGATGATCGTGAAGGTCGATCGGATCGACCGACGCCGGATAGCCGGCGTTGCCCGCAAAGGCATAAGTGAAACGCCACTTCAATATGTCGAGCACATGCGCGCGGGCATAGGCGGGCACCGCCGAACGGCGCAGATGCATGATCTGGCGCAGGTCGTCGAGCCCGTGGGTGTGGTCGGCGTGCTCGTGGGTCCAGATGACGGCGTCGACCTCGCCTACGCCGGCGCCCAGCAGTTGCAGCCGCATGTCGGGACTGGTGTCGACGAGGATGCGAAAGCCGCCGAGCGAGATCATGATCGAGGCGCGGCTGCGCAGGTTGCGGGGATTGTCGGGGTCGCACGCGCCCCAGTCGTTGCCGATCCGCGGCACCCCGGAAGACGTCCCGCAACCCAGGATTCTTACCTTCATGAGCGGTGTGACGTCATGCTGCCGCCTTGTTGAAAAGCGTATAGAAATTAGCGCTTGTCGCGGCCGCCAATGCTTCGGCATCCTCCCCGCGCAGGTCGGCGAGATAGGCGAGCGTGTCGGCGACGAAGGCGGGCTCGCCGGTCTTGCCGCGGTGCGGGACGGGGGCGAGGAAGGGGGAGTCGGTTTCGATCAGCAGCCGGTCCTGCGGCAGCCAGCGCGCAGTCGCCTGAAGATCGGCGGCATTTTTGAAGGTCACGATCCCCGAGATCGAGATATAGAGGCCGAGATCGAGCGCGCGGCGCGCGAAATCGTCGCTGGCGGTGAAGCAGTGGATCACGCCGGGGAAGACCGCCCTTCCCATCTCCTCGCCGAGCAGCGCGAGCGTATCGGCTTCGGCTTCGCGCGTATGGACGATGATCGGCAGGCCCGTTTCCTGCGATGCATGGATGTGGCGGCGGAAACTGTCCTGCTGCCGCGCGCGATCGCTCTTGTCGTAATAATAATCGAGCCCGGTCTCACCGATCCCGATGACGCGCGGGTGCGCGGCGCGGCGGGTCAGCTTCGCGGTATCGACGTCGGGATGATGGTCGGCGTCGTGCGGATGGATACCGACGCTGGCCCAGACGTCGGCATTGGCTTCGGCCGCTGCGAGCACATCGTCCCATTCGCTTTCGCGCGTTGCAATGTTGAGCATCGCCGTGACGCCTCTCTCACGCGCCCGCGCCAGCACCTCGCCCTGCTGCTCGGCAAGGCCTTTGTAATTGAGGTGACAGTGCGAATCGACGAGCATCAGGCCTCCCCTTCCCCCTCCGGCAGTTCGAGACGGGGAAAGATGGGAACCGGCTGGCCCAGGGTGAAACCGCTCGCGGCGAGTTTCGCGAACCAGTCCCGGTCGGCGAGCGCCGCGAAATCGCGCGCGTCGGTGGCGATGCCCATCTGGTCGAGCAGTTTGTCGGCGGCATCGGGCACCACCGGGCGGATCGCGATCGCGAGCGTCCGCACCGCCTGGAACAAGGTCATCAGCACCGCGCGCATCCGTTCGGGATCACTCTTGCGCAGCGCCCAGGGCGCCTGCGCGTCGACATATTGGTTGCAGGCGAAGACGGCGCGGATCCAGTCCTCGATCCCGACCGAGAAAGCGAGCTGCTCGAACTCGCGCGGCAGGCGCTCTTCGGCCATCGCGAGCAGGTCGGCGAGCAGGTCTGCATCCTCCTGCGATGGCGTGTAGTCGGTCGAAAGCTTGCCATCCAGATTCTTGAAAATCATCGATAAACTGCGCTGGGCGAGATTGCCGAAGCTGTTCGCCAAGTCGGCGTTGGCGGTACGCACGATCGCCTCGGCCGAATAGCTGCCGTCCTGTCCGAAACTGACTTCGCGGAGCAGATAATAGCGCAGAGCATCGACCCCGAAACGCTCGGCCAGTTCCATCGGATCGACGACATTGCCGAGCGATTTCGACATCTTTTCGCCGCGGTTGAGCAGGAAGCCGTGGCCGAAGACCTGTTGGGGCAGCGGCAAATTAGCGCTCATCAGGAAGGCCGGCCAGTAAACGGTATGAAAACGCACGATATCCTTGCCGATCATATGGATATTCGCGGGCCAGAATTTACCGAAATCGCCATCGGGATCGGGGTAGCCGAGCCCCGAGAGATAAGTGGTCAGCGCGTCGACCCAGACATACATGACATGCCCCGGCGAACCCGGCACCGGCACGCCCCAGTCGAAGCTGGTGCGCGAGACGCTGAGATCCTTGAGCCCGCCCTCGACGAAGCGCAGCACCTCGTTGCGGCGGCTTTCGGGGCGGATGAAATCGGGCTGGTCGGCATAGAGCGCGAGGAGCTTGTCCTGATAGTTCGACAGGCGGAAGAACCAGCTTTCCTCGACCGTCCATTCGACGGGGGCGCCCTGCGGCGACAGGCGAACGCCCCCTTCCCCGTCGGTGAGTTCGTCTTCGTCGTAGAAAGCCTCGTCGCGGACCGAATACCAGCCCTCATAGCGGTCGAGATAAAGGTCGCCGTTCGCTTCCATCGCCTGCCAGATCGCTTGCGACGCCCGATGATGCGCGGGATCGGAGGTGCGCATGAAATTATCATAGCTGATATTCAGCCTGGCATACATCTCACGGAAATATCCCGACATTTCATCAGCAAGATCGATCGTTTCGCGGCCCTGGCCGCGCGCGGTCTGGAACATCTTCAGCCCATGTTCGTCGGTGCCGGTGACGAGGCGGACGTCGCGGCCGCGCGCGCGCTGGAACCGCGCCATCACGTCGGTGGCGATGGCTTCATAGGCATGGCCGATATGCGGACGGCCGTTGGGATAGCTGATGGCGGTGGTGATATAGAAAGGTTCGGACATGCGCGCGCCTTAGCGGGTGCGGGGCGCGAGGGGAAGCGTCCCGTGCCCCAGCGCCGCTCAGGCCTTGGGCGCCAGTTCGGCTAGGCAGTTGCCGATCTCGAAGCCGACCATTGACCCGTCGTAGGAGCCGCGGACCGCGTCGCGCACCGTGCGCTGGACCCGGCCCCACTGCGCGAGCACCGGGGCGATCTCGGCAACCGGGCGCTCGCGCGCCAGCCGCGCGAGCAGGCCGGGAACGATGTCGATCACCAGTTCGAGCCGGACGCGATTGCTCGTCCCGCCGACCTCGCGCGCGAGTGCTTCGCGGAGGCGATTGCCGGGGTCGCCGCCGGCCGCGATCGCGAGCAGCTTCGCCTCCATCGCCGCGACGTCGCTGTCGATCAGCGCGAGCGCCTTGCCGGGCACGCCGCCTGAGGCGGCGACGATCGCGCGCAGCTCAGCCCTGTCGGTCATCGGGCGTAGTTCGTGCAGCCACGCCGTCATGACGTCATGCTCAACCGGTTGAAAACGCAGGATTCGGCAGCGCGAGCGGATCGTCGGCAACAGACGCCCCGGCGAGTGGCTGACGAGCAGGAACAATGTCCGCGCGGGCGGCTCCTCGAGCGTCTTGAGCAGCGCGTTGGCGCCGTCGGTCTCGAGGTCGTCGACCGCGTCGACGATGATCACGCGCCAGTCGCCGAGCGACAGCGACAGGTGCAGCCGGCGGATGACGCCGCGCACCTGGTCGATGGTGATGTTGCGCGCAAGTTCCTTGCCCTTGTCCTTTGGCTGGCGCGCGAGTTGGATGATCTCGGGGTGATTGCCCGCCTCGACCAGCTTGCCCGCGGCTGCATCGCCCGGATCGTCGAGAGTGATCGCCTGCCCCGCGCCCGCCTGGCCGTGGGTGGCGAGGAAGCGCGCGACGCGCGCGGCGAAGGCCCCCTTCCCCATCCCCTGCGGCCCGGCGAGCAGCCAGGCGTGGTGCAGCCGCCCGCCCTGCCACGCTTCCAGAAATGCCTTTTCGACGTCGCTATGGCCGATCAAGGTCACAGCCACGGTTCCAGTTCGGCGAGGATCGCGGCGGTCACTGCGTCGGCGGGCGCGTCGGCGTCGATCACGCGCCAGCGGCCGGGCTCGGCCGCCGCCATTTCGGCGAAGCGCGCGGCGAGGCGGGCCTGATAGTCGGCGGGCTTGCTGCCCATGCGGTCGGCGCCCGCGGCGTCGCGCAGCGCGAGCCGCCGATCGGCCTCGCGCGCGCTGACGGTGAGCAGGAAGGTGCGGTCAGGGAGCAGGCCGAGCGAGCCGAAACCGTGCAGCGCGAGCAGATCGCCGTCGGTAATGCCGCCGCCGCCGCCCTGATAGGCGCGCGAGCTGTCGACGAAGCGGTCGCAGAGCACCCAGGCGCCGCGATCCAGCGCGGGGCGGATCGTGCGCGCGACATGGTCGGCGCGCGCCGCGGCGAAGAGCAAGGCCTCGCTCCGCGCGTCCCAGCGGTCGTCGCTGCCTTCCATCAGCAGCGCGCGGATCGCCTCGGCGCCGGCGCTGCCGCCGGGCTCGCGGGTCGCGACGACCTCGACCCCGCGCGCGGCGAGCGCGGCGGACAGCGCGCGGATCTGGGTCGACTTGCCGACCCCTTCGCCGCCCTCAAGGGTGATGAAGCGGCCGCTCACCAGCCGGTGAGCCGGTAGAATCCGGTGCGCAGCCGCCCACCGAAATCGCCTGCGCCGACATCGTTCGCGGCGAGCAGCGGCGTGACCTGCGGCGGCAGACCGTCTGGGGTGACGATCAGGTCGGCGACCCGCGTTCCGCGCGCGACCGGCGCCGGGACGGGCGAGCGGCTGCGCATCACCGCGCTGTAACCGCCGGTATAGCCGCGCGGGACCGTCATCCGCACCGGAATCGCGGCTTCGGCGAGGACGGCGGGCGCATTCCCCTGCCCCACGTCGATGCGGCCGATCTTCGCGCCCGCGGGCACGAGTTCGCGTCCTTCCCATTGCTCGAAACCCCAGGTCATCAGCCGTGCGGCCTCGTCGCGGCGCGCCTTGTCGCTCGCCATGCCGGCGACGACCATGATCAACCGCCGCCCGCCGCGTTTCGCCGAGCCGAGGAAGCAATAGCCCGCTTCGGCAGTATGGCCGGTCTTGAGCCCGTCGACCCCCTCGACGCGGCCGAGGATCGGATTGGTGTTCGGCTGGACGATCGGCTTGCCCTCGGGGCTCTTGCCGTGCTGGAGTTTCGGCAGCGAGAAATAGCGCGCATAGCCACGCGGATGCTCGCGGATCAGGCGGTCGGCGAGCAGGATCAGGTCGGCGGCGCTGACCTTCGTCACGCCACCGTCGGGCCAGCCGTTCGGCGTGCCGAAATGACTCGACCTCATGCCAAGTTTCGACGCCATCGCGTTCATTCGCTTGACGAAAGCCTCTTCGCTGCCGTCGATCCCCACCGCCAGCGCGGCGGCGGCGTCGTTGGCCGATACGGTGATCAACCCCTTGAGCAGTTCATCGACCGAGATTTTCTCGCCCGACCGCAGGAACATCGTCGAGCCGCCGTTGCTGCCGTTCCATTTCTTCCACGTCGCCTGACTGACGGTGACGATCTTGTCGCGCGGTAGCTCGCCCTTCTCGATCAGATCGAGCACGATATAGGCGGTCATCACCTTCGCCATCGAGGCGGGCGGGAAGCGCTTTTCGGCGCCGCGCGAAAAGAGGATTGCGCCCGAATCGAGATCCTTGAGCATCACGATCGGCGCCTGCGTCATATAGAGCGGGCGGCTGGCGGGCGCCGATTTCGAATGCGCATCGCCTGCCGAAGCCGCCGGAAAGGCCGCGATAAGTGCCAGCGCCGCGGCGCCGCCGATTGCGGCCCTGACGATGAAAAAGGGTCTTCGCATCGCGGCCGTCAACGGTCGCGAACGACCGCCGCGTCGCGGAAGCCCTTGTCCTTGGCCTTGCCGAGCGCGGTGCGCGCCTCGGCTTCATTGGCGAACGGCCCCATGCGGACCCGCCAATATTTGCCCGCCTTCGCCACCGTCCCGCCGACCGACTTGGCGGCGGCGGCAGCGCGCGCTTCGGTGCTGAAGGCGCCGACCTGGACCTGATAGGAGCCTGCGGCGGCGGCGGGCTTGGCGGGAACGGGCTTGGGGGCCGGCTTCGACGGCTGGACAGCGAGGCGGTCGTCGCCGGGCTTGACCTTGCCCGACGCCACCGGCGGCGCGGGCTGCGCCGCGACGGGCGCGGCGGCGGGCTTGGGTGCGGGTTGAGCCTTGAGCTTCTTGCGCAGGATCGCGAGCAGCGAGTCGGGGGTCGCGATCCGTTCGGGGACCGCGCGGCCCGCGCGAAGCTGCGCGCGTTCGGCCTGCGGCGGGTTCGTTCGGCGCACCCGCACCGCGGCTGTGCTCTCGGTGATGCCGAGCTGCCTGGCGGCGCCGCGCGACAGATCGATCAGCCGGTCGCCGACCATCGGCCCGCGATCGTTGACGCGGACAAGGATCGTGCGCCCGGTGTCGAGCGCGGTGACCTCGACATAGCTTGGCATCGGCAGCGTTCGGTGCGCGGCGCTGATGCCGTCGGGGTCGAAGATTTCGCCATTGGCGGTCGGCTTGCCGGCGCGTTCGTCGCCATACCAGCTCGCATAGCCGACATCGTCGTAATCGGGGATATCGACGGGCGTGTAAGTGACCCCGGCGACGGTGTAGGGCTCGCCGAGCTTGACCGGCGTGTCGCTGACCCGTTCGACCAGCGGCGCGGGCGCCGGACCCGCGGCGGGTCCGCCTTCGCGCTTGCCGTCCGTTACCCCGCATCCCGAAAGCAGCAACGCCGCCCCCGCGATCAGGGCCCCCTCCCTAACGATCGATTTCATCCGCCAGCAACCCCACAGACAATGCGTAAAAGTTGGAACAATTATAGTCCAATATCGCACGATAGTTGCCAGTCAGCAAATAAGCGGTTTTTCCCGGGCCGTCGGGTTCGAGCAGGGTCGCCTGCACCTGCCCGTCGGGCCAGCGGCCGCTGAGCGTCTGAAAACCGTCGGCGCGCCATTCGGCCATCGAGCGCCAGCGGCTGTAGCGCGCGAAGACGCGCGGGCAGCGCGTCGGCTGCAGGCGGCTCGCCATCGCGGCGCGGTTATAGCCCGCGGGCACCTGCACCGCGACGCCCCATGGCTGCCCCGCCCGCCAGCCGGCGCGGCGCAGATAGGCGCCGATCGATTCGATCGCGTCGGCCTCGCTCGACCAGATGCGCGCGACGCCGTCGCCATCGCCGTCCTCGGCCACTTGCAGATAGACCGAGGGGAGGAATTGCGGATAGCCGAAGGCGCCGGCCCAGCTTCCCTTGAGCACGTCGCGCGGCACGCCCTTTTGCACCATTTCGAGCGTCGCGATAAATTCGGGCTCGAACAAGGTGCGGCGGCGCCCTTCATAGGCGAGCGTCGCCAGCGCCTCGGGCAGATCGAAATTGCCCGTTACCGCACCATAAGCGGTTTCGTGCCCGAAGATCGCGATCATGATGCTCGTCGGTACCCCGGTGCGCTGCTCGATGCGCGACAGCAGGGGTAGCAGCCGGTCGTGGACGCGCCGCCCGCCGTTGATCCGCGCCGCATCGACATGTTTCACGCGATAGGGCGCGAAAGCCGGGATCGGCGTGTTCGGGTTCGGCGGCGCGCCGAGATTGTCGCGGTCGAGCGCAATGACGCGAGGGTTGTAGCGCAGTCCCGACGTCACCCGATCGAAGGTCGCGCGCGAAACCCCGCGCGCCTGAGCTTTCGGCCACAACGACTGGACATAGGCGTCGAACCCGGCATCGCCGCCGCTCTGGGCGTACAGCGGACCCGACATCACCATCGACCAGGCCGAGAGGGTGAAGCCCAGCAGGCTGGAAAGACGACCGATTCTGAAACCTCTAGCGTGCATCATGTCCCACCCCATAGAATCGGATTGAACCAGATGCACGCGGCTTCGCCATCCGCCGCGAGACAGGTCGAGTCATTCGCGCGGCGAACCGAGCCGTCGATCTTTTGCTTGCCGCGGGGGCGCCGCGCGCTATGTCGGCGGCAGCGGACAGGTGGCCGAGTGGTTTAAGGCAGCGGTCTTGAAAACCGCCGTGGGTGCAAGCTCACCGTGGGTTCGAATCCCACCCTGTCCGCCACCTTCTTTTTAATGCGCGACTTTATCGCGAGCGGCGATTTTGGGGTGGAAGGCTGCCCCTTCCTAGCTTTCGTCATCCCGGACTTGATCCGGGATCCATTCTCTCAGCGCCAGATAAATGGATCCCGGATCAAGTCCGGGATGACGATGTAAGATGGGGCAGTCCGGCCATTCAACTCGTCATCGACGAATGTAATCTGGGCGTCGCCTCCCTTCCTACCCCGCGTCGTGAAAGATCACGCCCAGCGTGAAGCGCTCGCCGCGGCGGATTTCGCTGACGCCATGGCGCAGCTTGACGCGATAGGGGCCGCGGCTGCCCTGACGCGGGGCTTCGTTGACCGCGAAGATCACCGCGTCGCCTTGCTTCAGCGGCACGACGTGTGGGCGCGACTGCATCCGCGGGCGCTGTTCGGTGAGGACGAATTCGCCGCCGTCGAAATCCGCGCCCGGCCGCGACAGCAGGATCGCGATCTGGAACGGGAAATGGAGTTCGCCGTACAAATCCTGATGCAGGCAATTATAATCGCCGGCGCCATAGCGAAGGATCAGCGGCGTCGGGCGCGACTGGCCCGCGAGCGCACATTGCGCGAGGAAGGTGGCATGGTCGGCGGGATAGAGCGATGTGCGTCCAAGCGTCGCCGCCCAATCGTTCGCGAGCCGTGCCAGCGGCGGATAGAAGGCTGCGCGAAGGGCCGCGACGGGATCGGGAAGCGGATAGCGGTAATAGCGATATTCGCCGCGGCCGAAGCCGTACCGCTGCATCGAGATCGTGCTGCGATAGAGGGTGTCCGCCGCATAATCGGCCCTGAGCGCGGCGCATCGGGCCGCTGGCAGCAGGCCGGGAACAACATGCCAGCCTCTGTCCCCGAGATCGGTTGCGAGCGCTTCCCTATCGAGACCGGCTACGCTGCGGGAGATGTCGTGGGTCGGCATGATCGTCTTTCAGTCGAGGCGGATATCGGCCCCTATCCGCGGCACGACGGCACTCCGCCCCGTTTCTTGCGATCAAATTTCTTTCAAGGCTGGCGCGCGGTGCCTCCGTCTTGAGGTCGGTTCCGGGAACACCCGGTCGACATCAAAAGAGGGATTTCATGCGCACGACCTTGCTGGCCTCCACCTGCCTTGCCGCCGTTCTTTCCACCACCGCTCATGCCGAAACGAGCATCAGCACCGCGACCACCACGCCGGTGCGCACCTCGACGGTAAAGTCGGGCGCCGCCGACGATGTGAAGATCACCTCGGCGGGATCGGTCAAGCCGACCAGCGGCACCGCCGTCACCATCGACAGCAACAACAAGCTGACCAACGACGGCACGATCCAGATCACCAATTCGGACGGCGCGACCGGCATCTTCGCGAACGCCGGCGTCAGCAGCACGATCACCAATTCGGCGACCGGCAAGATCATCATCGACGAAAGCTATGCGCCGACCGACATCGACAAGGACGGCGACATCGATGGACCCTATGCGGTGGGCAGCGGCCGCACCGGCATCGCGACCGGCGGCGCCTTCACCGGCAGCATCGTCAACAGCGGCGAGATCACGATCGAGGGTAATGACTCGGCGGGCATTCGCCTCGGCGGGCCACTGACCGGCAATTTCACCAACGACGGAAAGATTTCGGTGCTCGGCGACAATGCGCTCGGCGTCGGTTTGCAGGACGTGACCGGCAATGTCCGCCTGGCCGGCACGATTACCGCGGTCGGCGAGAATGCCATCGCCGCGCGGCTCGCCGGCAACGTCAACGGGGCGCTCGTCGTGCAGGGCACGCTGACGTCGACCGGCTATCGCTATACCACGGTCCCGACCGACCCGTCGAAGCTCGACGCCGACGACCTGCTGATCGGGGGGCCGGTGCTGTCGATCGAGGGCAATGTCACCGGCGGCATCGTCGTCGCGGTGCCCCCGAAGGACACCAAGCCCGACGACAAGGACGAGGACAAGGACGGTATCGAGGATGCCAAGGAGGGATCGGGCGCGATCCAGTCCTATGGCTCGGCGCCTGCGCTTCGCATTGGTTCGGCCAGCCAGGACATTGCGATCGGCGCGGTTGCGGGCACGGGGACCGGCCTGGGCCTGATCATCGACGGCACCGTCACCGGCAACGGCCTCTATGTGGGCAAGGACGCGGCCGCGATCCAGCTCGGCGGCATGGGCCGCAACGTGACGATCGCCGGCGGGGTCGGGATCAGCGGCGGCGTGTCGGCGATCTCGAACGGCGCGTCGGCGACGGCGATCCGCGTCGGCAGCGGTGCGACTACTCCCGAAATCCGCGTCGCGGGCAAGGTCGAGGCATCCGGCGGCAAGGAAGCCTCCGCCATCTCGACCGGCATCCTCGTCGAGGCGGGCGGCGACGTCGCTCTCATCCGCAACAGCGGCGTGATCAGCGCGAAGGCGGCGGGCGATGCCGGCACCGCGCGCGCGATCGTCGATCTGTCGGGCACCGTCGATGCGATCGAGAACAGCGGAACGATCAGCGCCACCGGCGCGCTCGCCACCTCGGACCGCAACATCGCGATCGACCTGTCGGCGAACGGCAATGGCGCGACGGTCAAGCAGACCGCGGTCGCCAGCGGCATCGCCGCGCCGAGCATCGTCGGCGACGTCCGCTTTGGTGGCGGCAACGACCTGTTCGACATCGCCGACGGTTCGGTGAAGGGAAACAGCTACTTCGGCGGGGGCGACAACCGCCTGAACCTGTCGGGCGACGCCACCTATGCGGGCAATGCGCGCTTTGGCGCCGGCAACGATACGATGACGCTCGCCGGCACGTCGGTGTTCAGCGGCACGGCCGATTTCGGCGGCGGCAGCGACATGCTGACCATCGGCGGCACGTCGCGCTTTTCGGGCAGCCTCGCCAATGCGCAGGGACTGGCGGTGTCGGTCGACGGCGGCACCTTCGACGTCAGCGGCGCGGCCTCGATCGCTTCGCTTGCGGTCACCAACAAGGGTGTGCTGGCGGTAACGCTCGACGACGGCAGCACCGGCACCGCGCTGACCGTCGGGGGCACCGCCAGTTTCGGTGCGGACTCGAAACTCGCGCTCAAGCTGTCGAGCCTCGAGGAGGCCGAGGGCAACCACATCGTGCTGACCGCCGGGACGCTGACCGGCGCCGATAATCTGACCACCGAATCGACGCTGCTGCCCTTCCTCTACAAAGGCACGCTCAGCTCGAATGCCAATCAGCTCGTCGTCAACGTGGCGCGCAAGAGCAGCACCGAACTGGGCCTCAACCGGTCCGAAGCGGGCGCCTTCGACGCGGTGATCGATGCGGTGACCGCCGACCAGAAGGTCGAGGACGTGTTCCTCGGCATCACCAACGGCGATCAGTTCCACAACCAGCTTCGCCAGATGCTGCCCGAGCATGAAGGCGGGGTGTTCGAGACTGTCACCTCGGGCTCGCGCGCGCTGGCGCGGCACCTGCAGGATCCGAACGCGCCGTTCCAGGACGAAGGCAAGTGGCGTTACTGGGTCAACCAGGCCGTGTGGGGCACCGCAAAGGGCGTCGGCCAGACCGCGGGCTACAATGTCAGCGGCTGGGGCCTGTCGATGGGTGCCGAGATCAAGAGCGACGTCGGCAACTTCGGTGGCTCGATCGCTTTCCTGAGCGGCAAGGACGGCAACAGCAGCAACGACAATGAAGTGTCGTCGAGCCAGTTCGAAGGGTCGCTCCACTGGCGCCTGCAATCGGACGGCTGGCTGGCGAGCGCCCGCGTGTCGGGCGCGCCGATCAGCCTGAAGGGGACGCGCTTCTTCCGCGCCGACGCGGGGGCCGAGGATATCGAAAAGACGATGCGCGGCAAATGGGACGCGACGCTCTATTCGGCGTCGGGCTCGGTCGCCAAGGACGCGCGCCTCGGCGGGCTGACGATCCGCCCCACCGTCGCGGTCGACTATTACAAGCTGAAGGAAGACGGCTATGCCGAATCCGGCGGCGGCGACGCGCTCGACCTGACCGTGCAGGACCGCAGCAGCGACGAACTGGCGGTGTCGGGCACGGTGGCGCTTGGCCTTCAGTTCGGCGGCACCGACGAATATGACGGCTGGACGCGCTTCGAACTCGAAGGCGGGCGGCGCCAGATCGTCGGCGGCTCGCTGGGCGCGACCGTCGCGTCGTTCAAGGACGGCACGCCCTTCACCCTGGTTCCAGAGGATCGCACGAGCGGCTGGGTCGGCCGTTTCCGCGGCATCGCCGGCAATTCGGCCTTTCAGGTCGCCGGCGAAGTGTCTGCGGAAGAACAGCAAAGCCACATCGGCTGGGCGTTCCGTGCGAGCCTGCGGGTCGGCCTTTAATCCCCCATTGGCCGGTCCCGCAGCAAGGGGGAAGCCCCTCCCTACCCCCGCTTCCCCCTTGCCAAGGCTCAAAGGATGAAAAGGAGATGACGATATTTCAGGCCGCTCTTGCCCGCCATGCCGGCCCCGCCATGCCGACGCGGTTGCATGGTGCGCGCCGGGCGCTATATGGCGGCATCATCAGGGGGCCGAACAGCGCGCGCCGATGGGGCGCGGGCCGACAGACAATGGCATTCCGCGGCAAGCAATCCATGACCGATGCGAGTGATCGAACCGACGCCGTCCAGGGCATCGAAGGTGTGTTGCTCGCCAACCGCGAGCGCATCGTCCGCTTTCTGGACGTGCGCGGCGCGGGTGATGCGGCCGAGGATCTGTTTCAGGATTTGTGGATGCGGCTGACCGAACGCGGCATGGGGCCGATTGCCGAACCGCTTGCCTATGTCATGCGCGCGGCGAACAATCTGATGCTCGACCGCTATCGTTCGGCGCGGCAAAGCGCGCTGCGCGATGCGGCGTGGAGCGACGCGTCGATCGCCGAAGGTCCATCCGCTGAAACGGCGCTGATTTCGCGCGAGCAACTGGCGCTGGTCGAACAGGCGATCGCGGCGACCGGCGAGCGGCCGGCGCGCATCTTCCGCCGCTTTCGCGTCGACGGCGTCCAGCAGCGCGAGATCGCGGCCGAAATCGGCGTCAGCCTGAGCACCGTCGAAGCCGATCTGCGCAAGGTCTATGCCGCGATCGCCCGGACCCGGAGGCAGTTCGATGTTTGACGATGCGAAAACCGCCGCCGAGGCCCGCGCAAGCGGCTGGATCATCCGGCAGCGCGACCCCGCGTTCGATGATTGGGACGGTTTCGCCGACTGGCTGGCCGAAGACCCCGGACATGCCGATCTTTATGACGCGCTCGCGAGCCTGGACCGCGACCTGGATGCCCTGCCGTCCGAGCGTGCGCCTTCGGTGGTGATCCGCCCCGAAACGCCGCGCCGCCCGTCGCGGCGCCTGTGGCTGGGCGGTGCGGTTGCGGCCGCGCTCGTCGCCGTGATCGCGCTGCCGCAGCTTGGCCTGTTCGGCGATGCGAACCGGATCGAAACGGCGGCGGGCGAGCATCGCTCGATCACGCTCGCCGACGGGTCGAGGATCGAGATCAACGGCGCCTCGGTCGTCGAACTCGACAAGGATCGGCCCCGCTTCGCGCGACTGGAATCGGGCGAAGCGATGTTCCATGTCGTCCACCGCGAAAGCGATCCCTTCGTTGTCGAGGCGGGGGCTGCGCGCATCGTCGATCTCGGTACGGCGTTCAACGTCGTCCGCCGCGAGCGCCGGACCTCGGTCGCAGTGTCCGAAGGCGTGGTACTCTACAACCCTCAGCGCGACAAGGTCCGCGTCACCGCCGGGCAAGCGATCGAGGCTGGCGATACAGACAGTAAGCCGCCGCAGGTCCATCCCGTCGATGTCGCCAATGTCGGCGGCTGGCGCACCGGGCTGCTCGTCTATAACGACGCGCCGCTCACCACCGTTGCCGAGGATCTGAAGCGCACGGCGGGAATCGAGGTCGCGGTTGCCCCCGGCGCCGAAGGGCAATCCTTCCGCGGTGCGCTGATCATCGACAAGGATCGCGCGCGCACCGTCGCCGATCTGGCCGCACTATCGGGCACGGTTGCCGAACGGCGCGGCAATGGCTGGGTGCTGACACGCTAGCCATGGCGCGCTGGCAAACGTCCCTGCTGGTTCTCGCGCTCGTTGGCCTGCCGGCGCAAGTCGCGGCGGCCGAGGAGCGGGCGTTCAACGTGCCGGGCGGCGCGCTGTCGACGGCGCTGCCGCAGCTCAGCCGGCAGGCGGGCGTCAGCATCAGCGTCGCCGATGCGCGCCTGTGGCAGGCCGACGTCAGGCCGGTGCGCGGGCGCATGGACGTGCAGGACGCGTTGAAGCAGATGTTAGCGGGAACCGACGCCCGTGCGGTGCGGGTCAATGCGACAAGTTGGCGGATCGAGCGCCGCGCGCCGCCCCCGAAAGTCGCACATCGCCTGCTGCCGCGTGCCGCGCCGCAACCGCGGGCGCGCGAACCGGCACCGGTCGTCGCGTCGGCGGATGAGACGATCATCGTCACCGCGACCAAGACCGACCTTCCCTATTCGCATTTCGCAGGCGTCGCCACCCGGCTGGATGGCGACGATCTGGCGTTCGGCGGCGAGCGCGGAACCGACTCGATCCTGTCGCGCGTCGCGACGATCTCCTCAACCTATCTGGGGGCGGGCCGCAACAAGCTGTTCATCCGCGGCATCGCCGATTCGAGCTTTACCGGCCCGACGCAGGCGACGGTCGGGCAATATCTGGGCGACGTCCGGCTGAGCTACAACGCGCCCGATCCCGACCTGCGCCTCTACGACATCGACAGCGTCGAGGTGCTCGAAGGGCCGCAGGGAACGCTCTATGGCGCGGGATCGCTCGGCGGGATCATCCGTTCGGTCCCCAAGGCGCCCGATCCGCGCGAAACTCGGTTGCAGGCGATCGCCGGGGTTTCGGCGACCCAGCACGGCGACCCCGGCGGCGACATCGCGGGAATCGTCAACGTCCCCGTCGGCGATGGCGGCAGCGCGGTGCGCCTGCTCGGCTATATGCTGACCGACGGCGGCTATATCGACAATCCATTGCTCGGAAAGAATGACGTCAATCGCACCCATATATGGGGCGGCCGTGCCGCCGCGCGGATCGAGGCGGGCGACAATTGGACGATCGACCTCAGCGGTGTCTATCAGGCGATCACGTCCGACGATGCGCAATATGCCGACAAGGATGCGCCGCCGCTGACGCGCAGTTCGCTGGTCGAGCAGAATGCGCGGACGCGCTACGGGCTCGGCACGATCGTCATCCAGAAGGACTGGGACGGCCTGCACTTTCAGTCGTCGAACGCCGTCGTCAGCCACCGGCTGTTCGAACGGTTCGACGCCGGGAAGCCGGGCGAGGATCCCCGCATTCTCGATCAATATAACCGCACCCGCATGTTCGTCAGCGAAACGCGGCTGTCGCGTCCCTTCGTCGACGGCTTCGGCTGGGTGATCGGCGCCAGCGTCATCGACAACCGCACCCGCCAGCGGCGCCAATATGGCACCACGCTGCTGCGCGCCGCGGTGCCGGGCGTGACCAACGAGATCACCGAGTTCACGGGCTATGCCGAGGCGACGCTCGAACTGCTGCCGCATGTAATCGCCTCGGCGGGCGGGCGGATTTCCCATGCGCGTCTCGGCGGCGAAGCCGATAGCGTCCCGCTTGCCATCGCCATGGCCGGACGCGCAACGACCGCGCATCGCACCGAAACCGACCTCCTTCCCTCTTTCTCGCTGCTCGCGACGCCGTTCGAGAATCTGCGCCTCTATGCCCGCTATCAGGAGGGATTCCGCCCTGGCGGCCTTGCCATCGACGGCGATTTCGTGCGCCGGTTCCGCAACGATCAGGTGCGGACCTGGGAAGGCGGAATCCGCTTCGGCGAAAAGGGGCGGACCCCGTTCGACGCAAGCGTTTCGGTGTCGCACACGCGCTGGCGCGACATCCAGGCGGATTTCATCGATGGCAACGGCTTTCCGACGACCGCCAATATCGGCAACGGCCGGATCACGAGCATTTCGGGTGCGGTTGCCTTCCGGCCGGTCGCCGCGCTCTCCTTCGATCTCGGTGCGGTCTATAACCACAGCCGCGTCGACGAACTATCCCCATTGGCGATGGCCGCCTTCGCCGACGCCCCGGCCAAGCTGGGACGCATCCCCAATGTTGCGAGCCATGCGGTGCGAGGGGCGGTGACCTATGTCGCGCCCGTCGGAGCCGATGCCGAGCTGCGCGTCAACGGCTGGGCGAATTATATCGGGCCGTCGCGGCTGGGCATCGGTCCGGTGCTCGGCGAGGGCCAGGGGGATTATGTCGACACCGGCCTCGCGCTGCGCCTCGGCACCGAACATCGCGGCCTGTCGCTGACGCTGACCAATTTGTTCGACGCGCGCGGCAATCGCTTCGCGCTCGGCACACCGTTCGTCGAGGGCGGCGCGGGCTATATCACCCCGCTCCGCCCCCGGACGATCCGGATTGCTGTTGACGTGGCTTATTAAAGCGCCGCGCGCTTAATCTGCACCGCCCCTTATCCGTTCGTGTCGAGCGAAGTCGAGACACCCATCGGCCTTGCGCCGTTCCGATGGGTGTCTCGACTTCGCTCGACACGAACGGGACGGTGAGTCAGATATACGTTAGAATTCGTCATTGCGAGCGGAGCGAAGCAATCTCCAGTCCACGCCCTTTCAGGACGACAGCTGGAGATTGCTTCGTCGCTGCGCTCCTCGCAATGACGAATGTTGATCAATCCGCCAGAGCGATGCGCTCGTAGCGGTCAAGATGATAGTCGGCGCTGCCGAACTGGCCCTCGATCATCGTCGCGCGCTTGAAATAATGGCCGATGGCGAGTTCCTGGGTGATGCCGATGCCACCGTGGGTCTGGATCGCGTTCTGGCCGACGAATTTGGCGCCGCGCGCGACCTTGCTCTTGGCTGCCGACACCGCCGCCATGCGCTCGCTTGCGGGCAGGCCCAGCTTCAGCGTCCCCATGATCGTCATCGATCGCGCCTGCTCGACCTCCATGAACATGTCGACCATGCGGTGCTGGAGCACCTGGAACTTGGCGATCGGCACGCCGAACTGCTTGCGCTGCTGCGTATATTCGAGCGTGCCTTCGTGAAGCTTCTGCATCACGCCGGTCGCCTCGGCGCACACCGCGATGGTCGCTTCGTCGACGATCTGCTCGATCAGCGGCAGGCCGGTTCCCTCGCCGCCGAGCAGTGCGTCGCCGGGGACTGCGACATTCTCGAAATAGATTTCAGAGGCGCGGTTGCCGTCGACGGTCGGATAGTCGCGGCGGACGATACCCGGAAGATTGGCGTCGATCAGGAACAGCGACACGCCGTCCGTGTCGCGCTGGCCGCCGCCGGTGCGCGCGGTGACGAGCAGATGCGTCGCCCACGGCGCGGCATAGACGACGCCCTTGTGGCCGTTCAGCACATAGCCCGCGCCGTCCTTCTTCGCAGTGGTGCGCAGGTTGGCCAGGTCGTAGCGGCCCTGCGGCTCGGCATAGGCGAAGGCGACGATCGCATTGCCCGCGATGATTTCGGGGATCATCGCATCGGCCTGCGCGCCGCCGACAGCCTTGAGCGCGCCGCCCGCGATGACGACGGTCGGCAGATAGGGCTCGATCGCGATGACCTTGCCCAGTTCCTCCATGATGATCGCATTTTCGAGCGCGCCGCCGCCAAGACCGCCCTGCTCTTCGCTGAACGCCGCGCCGAGCATCCCGAGCTCCTGCGCGAGCGCGGTCCAGATCGCGGGATCGCGGCCCATATCGCCATTGATGAACTTCTGGCGGGTTTCGAAATCATAGGTGTCGGCCAGAAAGCGCGACAGCGTGTCGCGGATCATGTCCTGCGTTTCGGTGTAGGTGAAATCCACTATCTTATCCTCTATTCCACCGTCATCCCGGCGAAGGCCGGGATCTCGCCGCCGCATCATGGCGAGAGGTCGAGATTCCGGCCTGCGCCGAAATGACGTCGATTATTCGATCAAAGGCCGAGCACCATCTTCGCGATGATGTTGCGCTGAATCTCGTTCGATCCGCCATAGATCGTCGTCTTGCGGACGTTGAAATAGGTCGGCGCGGCGCGATGGGCGTAATCGGGCCCGATCGGATGCTCGTTGTCGCCTTCCCCGAAGCCGCGGAAATAGGGCGCGCCATAATGGCCGACCGCTTCCAGCGTCAGTTCGGTCAGGCGCTGCTGGATTTCGGAGCCCTTGATCTTGAGCAGGCTCGATTCGGGTCCCGGCCCCTTGCCGGCATTGGCGCCGGCGAGGCTACGCAATTCGGTGAATTCGAGCGCGGTCAGGTCGATTTCGAGTTCGGCCATCTTGCGCTTGAAGAAGGGATTCGCGAGCAGCGGCCGATCGCCGTCGAGTTCGGTGCGCGCGATCGCCTTCACCTTCTCGACTCCGCGCTTCGACGCCGCGACGCCGGCGATGCCGGTGCGTTCGTGCGCGAGGAGGAACTTGGCGCAGGTCCAGCCCTTATTCTCTTCATAGACGCGCTGGTCGACGGGGACGCGGACATCCTCGAGGAACACCTCGTTCACTTCATGCTCGCCGCCGAGCGTGATGATCGGGCGAACGGTGATGCCGGGCGATTTCATGTCGATGAGGAGGAAGCTGATGCCTTCCTGCTGCTTGGCATCCTTGTCGGTGCGGACGAGGAAGAAGCCCCAGTCGGCATATTGCGCCATCGTCGTCCAGGTCTTTTGCCCGTTGACGACATATTCGTCGCCGTCCCGCACGGCGGCAGTACGCAGCGACGCGAGATCGGAGCCCGAACCGGGTTCCGAATAGCCCTGACACCACCAATCCTCACCCGACAGGATGCGCGGCAGGAAGCGCGCTTTCTGCTCGGGGGTGCCGAAGGTGTAGATGACGGGGCCGACCATCGCGAGGCCGAAGGGCATCAGGCGGACGCAGTCGGCGCGTGCGGTCTCTTCCGACCAGATGAAGCGCTGCGTCGGCGTCCAGCCGGTGCCGCCATATTCGACCGGCCAGGCGGGCGCGACCCATCCCTTTTTGTAGAGGATCTTGTGCCAGGAGAGGAAATCCTCCTTGCTGAGCTCGTCGCCCTCATCCTGCTTGCCGCGCAGTTCGGCGGGGTAATTTTCGGCGATGAACTCGCGCACTTCCTTCTGGAAGGCGAGGTCTTCGGGGCTGAACTCCATGTCCATTATCGATTCTCCCATTGGGCCATGGCGCCCTTATAGGAGGCGCTCACGTTTACGTAAAGGTAAGTTGCAGGCCGCAACGCTTTATGAAAGACTGCGCCCAGCTTTGCGGCTTGTCCAGAGAGACGAGGCGAGAACATCGGGCGGGAGGGGATGATGAAGAAGAGCTTGCGGGCGCTGACGGCGCTCTTGCTGCTATTGGTCGTCGCGGGGGGCGCGGCGATGCTGTTCCAGCGGCCGATCGGCCTGTGGCTCTATCAGCGCGGGCTCGACAGCCAAGCGGGGCGCGACAATCTGGCGAAGCTGCCCGATGGCTTGCATGTCGGGCTGTGCGGCACCGGGTCGCCGCTGCCCAACCGCGACCGTGCGGGCGCCTGCACCGTGGTGATCGCGGGCAAGGCGATGGTCGTCGTCGATGCCGGCGAAGGCGGCGCGCGCAACATCGCGCTGATGGGCCTGCCCAACGGCCAGATCCGCGCTTTGTTCCTGACCCATTATCATTCGGACCATATCGACGGCCTGGGTCCGATGATGCTGCTGCGCTGGACGGGGAGCGGCAACAAAAGTCCCCTCCCCGTCTATGGCCCGACCGGGGTCGAGGCGGTGGTCGGCGGCTTCGACGCGGCCTATGCCGCCGACAACGGCTATCGCACCGCGCACCATGGCCCAGTGATCACGCCGCCAGCAGCCGCGGGTGCGACGGCGATGCCGTTCGCGGTGCCGACGGGGCCGGTCGTGGTCTATGAAGCCGACGGGCTCAAGGTGACGGCCTTCCCGGTCGACCATCGTCCGGTCCAGCCCGCGGTCGGCTATCGCTTCGATTACAAGGGGCGCAGCGTCGTGATAAGCGGCGATACTGCGAAATCGCCGATGGTCGAAGCCGTCGCCAGGGGCGCCGACCTGCTGATCCACGAAGCATTGCAGCCCGAAATGGTGACGATGCTCGCCGCGCGGCTGAAGGCGGCGGGACGGCCGCAGACGGCGCAGATCATGCACGACATCCTCGATTATCACGCCAGCCCGGCGCAGGCCGCCGAAAGCGCCGAGGCGGCGCGGGTGAAGATGCTGGTGCTGACCCACATCGTGCCGCCTTATCCGGGGCGCTATCTCGACGCGGCGTTCCTCGATGGCGCGAAGAGCAAGTTCGACGGGCCGCTGATCATCGGCGAGGACGGCGACAGCTATTCGCTTCCGGCCGGAAGCAAGGCGATCACGCGCGGGAACTGGTTCTAGTCACGACCACCACCGCACCCTCGCTGGCGTAAGCGCCGCGCCGCTCGGCCATCGCCAGCGTAACTGGCAGCGCCGCGCCCTCGCGTGTCACCAATGCCGAGGTCAGGCGGGCCGGGGTGCCGGTGCGGAACAGGGTTTCGAGGGCATCGAGGAAGGCCGCGCGCTCGCCCATCGCGATCAGCGCCGAAAAGCGCACGCGGCGGATCGCGGCGGGATCGACGCCGACCATCGCGGTCAGCGCCGCGTTCGCGTCTTCGACCGCCTCGCGGACAGAAATCGAAGCGCGGCCGATGGCGCCGTGCATTTCGGCCGCATCGACGAACGCGCGCCGTATGTCGTCCAGCCCCTGATCGTCCATAGCGGCGCTGACATCGCGCAGGACGATTGCACCGCCGACCGGCAGGGGCACCAGCTCGACGCGCAGCCATTGACGCGGCCGCAGCAGTCCGGGCACGTCGCCCGCAAAACGCTCGCGATGGTCGAGCAGCCGGTTCACATGCGCGAGCAGCAGATGGTTACCGAGCGCCGGCACCGCGTCGGCCAGCGGACGGCCGATCAACTCCGCCGCCGCGGTTTCAAGCATATCCGATGCCGACGGATTGATCGCCGCGATCCGGCGTTCGCGGTCGATGAGGAGCACCGCATCGCGGATCGATTCGACCAGATCGGCGAGCGAATCCCGCAGCGCCGACGAAGGCGAATTCGCATCGCCGAGCCGGCGGTAATCGTCGAGCGAGATCAGCACATGGGCATCCTTGCCGTGATGGGTGACGACCACCGGCCGCCGTGACGCCTGCAATCGCCAGTTGCCGAAGCCGCGGATGAAATCCGCCGCCGATACGCGCTGCGTTTCTCCGGTCCTTGCCATCCCTTGCCTCCCCTCGAAGCTCTTTGCTTCCTTATGGGCGGATGATGCGCCCGATGGCGGGCAAGCGGGTCCGGATCGGCGCCGATATGGGGTCAGACGAGCTTCGCGCGGCCGCAGCGCAGCGCGTTCACGCGCGCGTCGGCCTCGCCGACATGGACGCCTAGCGTTTCGGTCAACCCCTCCAGCACCCCGTCGAGCACCGGCGCGGCCAGACCCAGCGCATCGCCCACCACGCCCGACAGGGCATTAAGGCCGAGGCCCAGACCTAGGATGTTGACCTTGAGGTCGATCCGGTCGGCGAGCGATTTGGCCGCTCCTGCGACAAGCCCGCTGCTTTCGACGGTCTTGACCGCGCCGTCGTCGATTTCGCCCCGCGTGAAGCGCGCGGGCTTTTCGTTGAGGTCGGAAAGCACCAGTTCGGCCTTTCCCTCGACGTTGGCGAGCGGCAGCTTGACGAGTTTGACCGGGGCGGGGTCGAGCGGGCGCTGCATATTCTGGAAATCGCTGTCGGCGACCGAACCGATGGTGAGCTTCGCGGGCGAGGTCGTGATGCCGAGCGTCACGGCGTCGCCGTCCCCGGCGAAACAATCGATGTCGGTGATCCGCGCCGACGCCGATCCCAGTTCGGCGTAGACCGGAATCTCGACGCTCGCGAGCGGAAGCGCGACTTTGGTCACCATCTTCAGCCGCACCTGTGCGGTGCGCACGATGACCTGCTGCGTGTCGGTGATCGCGATCAGGGGCGAGTCCGCGGGCGGTTCGCCAATGAGCAGCGCGACGTCGACCCCCGATCCGCCGGGCAGATTGCTGGCGACCGACAGATCGACCTGACGGTTCGCATTGGCGAGCAGCAGCATCGAGCGCAGCAGGCTGAGCGCGTTGACCTTGACCGGGTTCGCCTCGTCGACGCGGATGCTCGACGACCGCGGGCCGAGGCTCACCGCCCGCGAAGGGAAGAGGGTTTTCGGCACCGCCTTGGTCGCGAGCGCGCTGAGCGCCGTGGCTGCCTGCCCGTTGCTCGCCGCCGCGAGCGCCGACAGCACCTGCGGCAGCGTCGCCTGCGTGTCGAGCGTCTGGCCGAAGGTCAGCACATTGGCGCCAAGTTCGGTGCGCAATGCTTCGGAGAAAGCGAGCAGATCGACGTCGGCATTTGCCAGCGCGTTATAATCCATCACCGACAGATTGACCTGACTGCCGGTCAGCGCCGAAAGCAGCGCGTTCGGCACCCCACCGTGCAGCGCCGCGACGCGCGAGCCGAGCGAAAAGGCGGCATAACCCCGCCGCGCCGCTGTGGCCGAGGCGCCAATGATCGTTTCGTCGCGGCCGGTCACGAAGCGGCCAAAGACCATCGGCCGGTCGCGCGTCAACACGATCCGCACCGCGTTCGGCGCGCTGCCCCCCGCGGTGAAGCGCTGCTCGGCCGGAACGGCAGGATCGGGCTGATAGGTGCCGGTCGTCAGCGACGCGATGGCGATGGTGCAATTGCAGTTCGCGGCGATAATCCGCTCGGCCGCCGCACGTTCCTGGCCCGGGTGTCCGGCGGCCGCGAGCGCGGCGGCGTCGGCGATCCCCTGGAGCTTGCGGCGGTCGAGCGTGAACGAGCCGAAATCGACCGCCAGCGCCGCCGCGCCGATCAGCATTGCGAGCGCGAAGGCCGAGGCGATGCTGATCCCCGCGCGCCGGTCTTTCAGGAAAGTGCGGAACAGCGCCATGGGTCAGTCCACCGGAAGCTCGAAGGTCGCGCGGGCGCGGATGACATTGCCCGGCGATGGGACGAAGGAGGAGCGGATGAGGCTGGTGGCGGGGACAGCATAAGTGACAGCGACCGTCACCGCGTCGCTGGTCTCGCTGATCGCGACGCTGCGCGTGGTGGGAGTGAAGCCCGCGATCGCCGTCATGCTGCGATCGACGGCGCGGGTCGCGATCGCGCTGCGGTCGGCGGCATCGAGCCCGGTGATCGCGGCGCGGGCGCCGTCGTTCGCCGCCTGCTGGACGCTGTGCGCGAGCAGGAAATATTGGCCATAGACCAATATGCCCATGAGGAGCGCGAGGAAGAGCGGCAGCACCAGCGCCATCTCGACCATCGCGGCCGCCCGCTCGCTTCGCACCAGACGGGCGCGAAGCGAGCGGGCGGACCGCGGCAAGGGATCGGAAGCCATCATCCGCCCAGCATGGCGCGGGGGCGATGAAGGCAGGGTCGAGGCGGCGGCGCGCCGAATTTACGAATTTTACGGCAAGCGCGCGGCCCGCAACGCTCGCCAATCCGCGCCTCCTGCCGGGCCGTTAACAGCCGCGACAGGCGGTGCGCGGAAAATGCGTCATTCGGCGGGCTGCTGCGCCTCCAGCTTATCCTGCGTGCGCAGGTCGAAATCGGAGGCGTCGTGGCGTTCGCGAAGCTGGCTCGCCGGGTCGCCCATCACGCGGTTGACCATCCGCCCGCGCCTGACCGCAGGACGCGTCGCGAGCTGGTCGGTCCAGCGCTGGACGTTGCGATAGTCCTGCACTTGCAGAAACTCGCCTGCGTCATAGACGAGGCCTTTCGCGAGCGCGCCGTACCAGGGCCAGATCGCCATGTCGGCGATCGTATAGTCGGTCCCCGCGATATATTCGCTTGTCGCGAGCTGCCGGTCGAGCACGTCGAGCTGGCGCTTCACTTCCATCGCGTATCGGTTGATCGGATATTCCTGCTTGAACGGCGCATAGGCATAGAAATGGCCGAAGCCGCCGCCCAGGAAGGGGGCGCTTCCCATCTGCCACATCAGCCACGATAGCGTTTCGGCGCGCTGCGCGGGATCGGTGGGGAGGAAGGCGCCGAATTTCTCGGCAAGATGGATCAAAATCGCCCCCGATTCGAAGACGCGGATCGGCGCCGGCCCGCTGCGGTCGATAAGCGCGGGGATCTTGCTGTTCGGATTGGCACCGACGAAGCCGCTCGAAAACTGGTCGCCCTCGCCGATGTTGATCAGCCATGCGTCATATTCGGCGCCGCTGTGGCCGGCCGCGAGCAGTTCCTCGAGCATCACGGTGACCTTCACCCCATTGGGAGTCCCGAGCGAGTAGAGTTGCAGCGGATGCTGGCCGATCGGCAGCTCCTTGTCGTGCGTCGGACCGGCGACGGGGCGGTTGATGTTGGCAAAGCGACCCCCGCTTTCCTTGTCCCAGGTCCAGATCTTCGGCGGCACATATTCGGCTTGATCGGTCATCGGGAACTCCTGAGCTAAATCTATACTGACCGGTATCTAATGCTGCGAGGTGCCGCCGTCCAGCACCGGCGGCTCAAATAATATTTTGCGCTCGCAAAGCCGAAATCGCTTCGGCGTCGTAGCCGAGCTCGGCGAGGATCGCGTCGCTATGCTCGCCGAGCTGCGGCGCGCGCGTGGGCGCGGGCCTGGCGCTGGCCGACAGGCGGATCGGGGCGCGGATCATCGGCACCTCCCGCGTGGCGCCCGGATAGGCGACCGGTTCGACCAGCCCCATCGCGGCGACTTGCGGCTGCGCCAGCGCTTCGTGGGGGTGCAGGACCGGCGCGGCGGGGACGCGCGCGGCGGCGAGTTCGGCGATCGCTTCGGCGCTCGTGCGGGTGATGCACCACGTCTGCATGATGACGCTGAGGTCCTCGCCATTATCGCCGCGCAATATGTCGCTGGCGTAGCGCGGATCCTCGACGAGTTCGGGACGGCCGACCAGGTCCGCCCAGCGCGTGAAGATGCCGCCGCCGACGATCTGCGTGACGATCCAGCCGTCGCGGGTGCGGAACAGATCGGTCGGCGCCGAGCTATAGCTGCGATTGCCGATCGGCTGGCGCTCGATCCCGTTCAGCGCATGATCGATGGTGAGCGCATTGGTCATTGCGAGCGCAGTGCCGAGCAGCGATCCCGACACGCATTGCCCCTTCCCCGTCGTCTCGCGCTCGCGCAGCGCGATCAGGACGCCGAAGGCGGTGTGCAGCGCGGTGCCGAAATCGACATAATTGACCTGCGCGCGATAGGGCTGATCGGGCGTGCCGGTCAGATGCACCGCCCCCGACATGGCCTGACCGACCGCGTCGAACCCGACATTCTTCGCAAGCGGCCCCTCGCTGCCGAAGGCCGAGGCGGTCGCAAGGATGATGCGCGGATTGATTGCCGACAGGCTGTCGTGATCGAGCCCCAGCCTGACGAGCGCATCGTGCGGCAGGTTCGCGACAACGACGTCGGCGGTGCGGGCGAGGCGGCGGACGATCTCGCGCCCCTCGGGGCAGCCGGGCTTCAGCGTCAGACAGCGCTTGGCGCGGTTCATCTGCAGGAACATCGCGCCCGACCCGTCCGCCGCGACCGGCACGGTGAAACGATCGTCGTTGCCGCCCGGCGCCTCGATGCGGATGACGTCGGCGCCGTAATCGGCGAGCAGCGCCGCGCAATAGGGGCCGGCGATATAGCGGCCGAAGTCGAGCACCCTTATTCCGGTCAGTGGCACGCGTCGTTTCTCCCCGATGTTTTCCATCGGCTAGCAGCCGCGCGCCGATACTGCCAAGCGCCTTTGGGCTTTTTCGACGGGGCAATGATAAATGTGACGAGAGGCTTGCAAGACGCGCGAGCGGTCGCTAGGGGGCTCTCCTCTCAGCGAGGAGAGTTGGCTGAGTGGTCGAAAGCGTCGCACTCGAAATGCGAAGTGCCGGCAACGGTACCGAGGGTTCGAATCCCTCACTCTCCTCCATTTTCCTATTTTCAAACATCTCGGCCATTTGAAAAAGCCCAGGTTTCCCTGGGCTTTTTCGAGATAGTTCGGATTCCGCCTGCGGTCAGCCGTTCTCGGCGCTCGGATGATAGCGTTTGACGCGACGCAAGGTGTTGCGGTCGGTGTGGTGCATCTCCGCACCCGTGGCGGAGAGCCGGAGCATCAGGTCCGACGTATAGCTGAGCGTTCCATCGTCGTTGATCGTGAAATTGCTCTTGAAGTCGCGGATTTCGGCGCGTTCAAGCAGATATTTATTCTGCAATATGCCGTAGCAGGGTTGGCCCGGCGCGGCGTCGAAGGTCAGAACCTTGTCGTCGGGCTTGGCGCTGCTGCCCGCGAGGATCGCGATGCCGCGCCCGAACACCACCGTCCGCATGACTTCGCCATGGGTCTTGTCCCACAGCAGGAAGCCGATCTCGTCGTGGAAAGGGTCCATGGCCTCTTCGCCGTGACGCCATGCGGTCATGCTGTAGTTCAGCCCCCACAGGGTCTGTTGGCCGTTTTCCTGCATCGGGATCGGTTTGAACGACGCCTTTTCGAAATAGGTGGTCTCGGTCGTCCAGTCGTCCTTGTTGTGATAGGACAGATCGACCCCGACATCACCCTCCCATTCCCCGACGAGCGGCGTCAACGGACCCAGTTTACGCGAATAGGCAATATCGTTCGGCATCGCGATCTTCTCCCTCTCTTCTCATCGATCGAGGGATGCTAACATCGGGCCGCGCGCGATAACCAACTAAAGATTTTCAATCGTGTGACCATTTTCTTGCATAGGTCGCGACACAGGCTTGCCCCCAGCGCCGCGTTTCAAAACAGCGCTGGAGGTGCCGCAAAAGCAGGCCGTCACCTGATGGTGACGAACGAAGGGGTGGCCACGGCCGCGACGACCGCGCCGACAACCAGGAACAGGATGATCGCCACGACGATCACAACCGCCGTATAGCCCAGCGCCTTGTCCTCCGGCGCCTTCATCAGCGCCGGTAGCCCCAGATAGAGAAGATAGAGGCCATAGAGCGCGAAGAGCATACCGATGATGGCGAGCGCCGGGATCAGCCCGAAGATGCCGCCGACCCAGCCCGCGGTTCCGGCATAGGCCGCGACCTTCAGCGCCTGGACCTGGTCCTTCTGTCCGCCGAAGCTTGGTGCGAGGCCGTCGATGACCAGCGCGAGAAGGAACACGCTGGCGAGCGTCAGGCCATAGGACAGCACCGCCGAGACGAGCGCGCCGGCCAGCGGCGGATGGTAGGTCACGCCCAGAAAGGTGATTCCGAAAACCTGCCCACCGACGAGCCCCGCGAGCGGGCCGACCGCGGCCAGCAGCAGCACATAGGGGACGTAGATCGACTGGACCGTCGCCGGCTCTGCCGCAATGGCGGGCCAGGTCTCCTTCGGCCTGAGGAGGATATCCTTCGCGCGCTGAAAAAGGCCGGATGCCGCGGGCGGAAGAGGATTTGGTGTGTCGGTCATGCAATGCGTCTCCCTGGATTCTGGCGGCCCATGTCCCGTTTCGGTCATGCGAAGGCCGAATTGCACGCTAGCCCCGTCGGCCAGTGCATCTGTAACCGCGATCACAGGGCGAATTCGGCCTGTCGCGGTCCCGGCGGAGTGTAACGGACTTGAACCGTGCGTAAATAGCCATAGATTGAGGATATGACGTCAGAAACCTCCCCCGATTTCCGCGACCCGAATCCGCGCCGTGCGGCCGCGCCGCTGATCGAGCGCGCGCGCTTTGCGCCGGGCGATATCGTGCGGCACCGCATGTTCGACTTTCGCGGCGTCGTTTTCGACGTCGATCCGGTCTTCGCGAACAGCGACGAATGGTATGACGCGATTCCCGAGGCTATCCGCCCCGCGAAGGAACAGCCCTATTACCATCTTCTCGCCGAGAGCGAGGATTCGGCCTATATCGCCTATGTCAGCCAGCAGAATCTGGTGATCGACGGCGAGCATGGCCCGGTCGACCATCCGCAGGTCGACGCGATGTTCGACGGGCTGGTGCAGGGGCGTTACCGCGTCCGCCCGATCCACCGCCACTAGGTTTCAGGCTTCGCGGGGGCGTCAGGCCTTCAGTTTCCACCCCGAAGTCAGCAGGCGATAGGTCAGCACGCCGAGCGCGGCGTTGACCGCGATCAGCGTGACCGCCGCGGTCAGCACCGGGTGCGCGATCGTCGAATCGACCGTGCCGATGAAGCCGTAGCGAAAGCCCATGATCGCATAATAGACGGGATTCGCGTGCGCGACGCCCTGAAACCAGGGCGCGAGCCGGTCGACCGAATAGAAGGTGCCCGACAGCAGCGCGAGCGGCGTCACGACGAAATTGGTGACCGCGGCGGCATGATCGAATTTCTCGGCCCAGATCGAGGTGATCAGGCCAAGGAAGCTCAGCATCATCGCCCCGAGCAGCCCGAACAGCGCGACCGCCCACAGATGGTCGGGGCCGACATGGACGCCGGGCCAGAGGAGCATCGCGACCCACAGCGCCAGCCCGACGAGCACCGCACGGGTGATCGCGGCGCCGATCAGCGCGATGATCAATTCCCCCACCGCCAGCGGCGGCATCAGATAATCGACGATCGTGCCCTGGATCTTGCCGACGAGCAGCGAAAAGCTGGAATTGGCGAAACTGTTCTGCAGCATCGCCATCATGATCAGGCCGGGCGCGACGAAATCGGCGAAGGGAACGCCGATGACCTTGCGCCCCGCGCCGCCGAGCGCGACGGTGAAGATGACGAGAAACAGCAAGGTCGTGACCGCGGGGGCCCATATTGTTTGCAGCTGGACCTTGAAAAACCGCCGCACCTCCTTGACATATAGCGCCTGCATGGCCGGAACGTTGAGCGTCCGGATTTGCGGGACGCCGGGTTCGGCGAAAGCCGGGACCGCGGCGGAATTGGCCGAGTCGGGATGCGAAATTTGGGGCTGGTCGTTCATGGCGTTCTCGCCTATCGCCTCCCCGATCTTACCGCAAGCTGGGCAGTGACGGCGCCGGTCCTTCGGGATCGCCGGCTGGCGAGCAGCGTGGAATGATAAGGAACGAAACGAATGTCATGGACCGATGAGCGCATCGAGCAACTGCGCAGCATGTGGGAAAAGGGCCTGACCGCCAGCCAGATCGCCGACGAGCTGGGCGGGGTCAGCCGCAACGCCGTGATCGGCAAGGCGCACCGCTTGGGCCTGAAATCGCGCCCGTCGCCGGTGAAGGCCACCGAAAAGGTAGTGAAGGCGCCCAAGCCTGCCGCGCCGAAACCGGCCGCGCCTGCCGCCCCGCCGCGTGCAGCGGCGCCCGCTTTCTCGCGTCCGGCGGCCCCGCCGCGGGCCGAGCCGAAGCCGGCGGTCGAGCCGCGCCCCGCGGTCGAAGCCGACGCCGCCGAAGCGCCGCCGAAGCCCGATGCGCCGCGGATCGTGTCGATCGGCCCGGGCGGTTTCATCCGTCAGGGTCCGGGCGACCAGCAGGCACCGATCCCGCCCGCGCCGCCGCGCCGGCTGGTGCCTGCAAAGCCTAGCCCCGAGATCGCCGACAAGACGAGCCTGCTCGACCTCAACGACCGCATCTGCCGCTGGCCGATGGGGCATCCCGGCGAGCCCGACTTCCATTTCTGCGGCGAAGCGGTGAATCCGGGCTTCCCCTATTGCGTCGAGCATTGCGGCCGCGCCTATCAGGCGCAGCTTCCGCGCGGCACGCGCCGCCCGCCCCCGCCCCCGCCCTTCGGCGGCCCCCGAGTTCGTTAAGGGCGTCCGTTGAGGCCTTTCGGGCAGGATTTCCAGTTCGCGCGTGCGCTCGGCCTGCAAATGGTCGAGCGCGGCGACGGCCGTTGCGTGATGGCGATCGACATCGATCGGGACCAGCATTTCAGCCCGCAGGGCGCCGCGCACGGCGGCGTCGCCTATTCGCTCGCCGACACGGCGATGGGCGGTGCGCTGATCAGCCTGCTTCCGAAGGATTTCTGGTGCGCGACGCTGGAGATCAAATTCAACTATCATGTCCGCGTCACCGAAGGACGGCTGACCTGCGAAGCCGAAGTGCTGCATCGCGGCAAGCGCATCGCCAATATCGACGCGCGCCTGTTTCAGGACGATCGGCTCGTCGCCAGCGCCAACGGCAATTTCGCGATCTTTCCCGCGCCCGCCGCCGAATAAGCGAAAGGCGCCGGAGTATAGCCCCGGCGCCTCCCTGTTCCGCTTCCCAAGAGGTTTAGAAGCGGTAGCTCAAGGTTCCGCGCACAGCGTGGGTGCGGAAGTGCGGATCGCTGCGCCGGATATCGGTCGCACCATTGTCGAGAAGGAACGGATTGGTCGCGGGGTCGGCGGTGCCGGGCCCGACGTTCACCGTATAATCCTTGTCCTTCACGTCGGTGTAGAGATATTCCAGACCGACGGCGATCTTGTTCGTGACCATGATTTCGGCACCGCCACCGGCGGCATAGCCCCAGCCGTTGGTCTTGCCATTGTCGGCGAAGCTGTTGGCGGTGTTGGTCGTCGCGAACCGGTTGTTGAGCCGCGCATAAGCGGGGCCGCCCGTCACATAGAAGAGCGCGCCGCCGCCCGGCGTATAACCCGCGCGCAGCCGCGCATTCGCCTGCCAGTCGGCCTTGCGGCTGATCTCATAGGAGGCGGGTGTCGTCGAAAAGCCGCTGACGCTGTCGCGCGCTTCGCTGCGGCCACCCTCGATCACCGCGCCGAGGACGAAATTGCCCATGCGCTTGTCATAGCCGAGGCGGCCGAAATAATTCGCGCCGTCGCGGTCGTTGCGGCAATCGATATTGGCGGTTCCGGTCGCGCGGCCGTTGCAGAAGCCCGGCGAGAAAGCATCGGTTCCGCCCACGGTGGTCACGGTGTCGCCGTAAACGCCGTCGCCATCGGTATCGAAGATCAAGGTTTCGCCGCGGTCGCTGCCCTGCAGGGAGGCGCCGCCGCCGATCGAGATATAGGGACCGTTGAAGTCCTGCGCGGGATCGCGGTCATTTTGCGCGAAGGCCGGAACCGCCAGAACGGATGCTGCCGAAGCAGCGAGGAGAGCTGCGAATTTCATATGTTTTCTCCACTTTTTGAACGACTTTGCAGTCGGCGGACCAACCCGCCGGCGGGAGCGGAGTTTCATCCTTGTGCCGAAAACGGGACGAGCCGAGCCGGGCCTCTGTCTGCTCCAACGGCTTGAAAACCGCGCTTGCCAGCGGCCTTTCCGGCCTCCTATATCCACGCCATGAGTCACGATTTGTTCGACAGCAGCCAGCCCGCGGCCGACAGCTACAACGCCTCGCAGATCGAGGTGCTCGAAGGGCTGGAGCCGGTGCGGCGGCGTCCCGGCATGTATATCGGCGGCACCGACGAGCGGGCGCTCCACCACCTGGCCGCCGAGGTCATCGACAACAGCATGGACGAGGCGGTCGCGGGCCATGCGACGCGGATCGAAATCGAGCTCGACGTCGGCAATCGTCTGACCGTGATCGACAATGGGCGCGGTATGCCCGTTGATCCGCACCCGAAATTTCCCGGCAAGTCGGCGCTCGAAGTCATCATGACCATGCTCCATTCGGGGGGCAAGTTCGAGGGCAAGGCCTATGCGACCTCGGGCGGTCTGCACGGCGTCGGGGTCAGCGTCGTCAATGCGCTGTCGATCGAAACCGTGATCGAAGTTGCGCGGTCCAAGATATTGTATCGGCAGAGTTTTTCGCAAGGCGTTCCGCAGGGGCCGCTGGAAGAACTGGGCCCGACGCCGAACCGGCGCGGGACGAGCGTCTCCTTTGTCCCCGATCCCGCGATCTTCGGCGAGCATGGGCGGTTCAAGCCGCAGCGCCTCTATCGCATGGCGCGATCGAAAGCCTATCTGTTCGCGGGGGTCGAGATCCGCTGGAAATGCGCCGCCGAACTGATCGGCGACGATACCCCGACCGAGGCGGTGTTCCAGTTTCCTGGCGGGCTGGCCGATCATCTGAAGGAACAGATCGGTACCCGCGAATGCGCGACCGCCGAACCGTTCGTGGGGCGGCAGGATTTTCCCGGCGACCAGGGGCGCGCCGAATGGGCGATCGCCTGGCCGCTCTGGTCCGACGGCAGCTATAGCTGGTATTGCAACACCATTCCGACCCCCGCCGGCGGCACCCACGAAGCGGGGCTGCGCGCCGCGCTGACCAAGGGATTGCGCGCCTTCGGCGAGTTGATCGGCCAAAAGAAGGCGGCGCAGATCACAGCGGAAGACGTGTTCAACGGCGGCGAGATGATGCTGTCGGTGTTCATCCGTGACCCGCAATTCCAGAGCCAGACCAAGGACCGGCTGTCGAGCCCCGAGGCCGCGCGCTTCGTCGAAAATGCGGTGCGCGACCATTTCGACCATTTCCTCTCGGACAATATGGACCGCGGCCGCGCGCTGCTCGGGTTGATCCTCGAACGCATGGACGAGCGGCTGAAGCGCAAGGCCGAGCGCGAGGTGAAGCGCAAGACCGCCACCAGCGGCCGCAAGCTCCGCCTGCCGGGGAAGCTCACAGACTGTGCCAATGACGGCCCCGAAGGCACGGAATTATTTATCGTTGAGGGCGACAGCGCGGGCGGCAGCGCCAAGCAGGCGCGCGACCGCAAGACGCAGGCGATCCTGCCGATCCGCGGCAAGATTTTGAACGTTGCGAGCGCCAGCGCCGACAAGATCCGCGCCAATCAGGAAATCGCCGACCTCGCGCTCGCGCTCGGCTGCGGGATGCGCAAGGATTGCGACGCCGATCGGCTGCGGTACGATAAGATCGTCATCATGACCGATGCCGACGTCGACGGCGCGCATATCGCGACCCTGTTGATGACGTTCTTCTTTCAGGAGATGCCCGACATCGTGCGGAACGGGCATGTCTATCTCGCCCAGCCGCCGCTCTATCGCCTCACGGCTGGCGCGACGTCGGCCTATGCGCGCGATGATGCCCATCGCGCCGAGCTGGAAGCCACGGTTTTCAAAGGGAAAAAGGTCGAGGTCGGGCGTTTCAAGGGACTCGGCGAGATGAACCCGAACCAGCTCAAGGAAACGACGATGGACCCGGCGACGCGCTCGATGCTGCGCGTCACGCTGCCGCAGGAATATGAAGAGCGGCATCTGGTCAAGGATCTGGTCGACCGGCTGATGGGCAAGCATCCCGAACATCGTTTCCAGTTCATCCAGGCCAATGCCGCGACCCTCGACGAGGCGGCAATCGATGCCTGATAAATAATTTCGCGACGCCGCGTCAGAAATTCCCGTCGCCGCCGACTAATAGGCTATGCGACATGAAATTTCGGAGCATGGCGTGGACGAAGCCGAACAGGACCGGGCCTTTGCCGAGGCAATCGACCGCTTCGGGCCCGCCCTTGCCCGCATGGCGCGCGGTTATGAGGCTGACCCCGATCTTCGCCGCGACCTCGAGCAGGATGTGCAGGTCGCGCTGTGGCAGAGCTTCGCCCATTTCGACGGCCGCTGCGCGCTGAGCACCTGGGTGTGGCGCGTCGCGCACAATCGTGCGACGTCGCACATGCTCGCGCACCGTCGCCGCAACGCGCCCGGCTGGGCGAGTCTCGAGGACATCGAGATTGCCGATGCCGCCCCCTCGCCCTTCGATGCCGCCGAAAGCGGGCAGGCGATGACGCTGATCCTGTCGATCGTCGAGCGGCTCGATCCGCCCGACCGACAGATATTATTGCTCTATCTCGAAGGCGTCACGGGCGCCGAAATCGCGGCTGTCACCGGCGTTTCACCCGATGTTGCCGCCGCCAGGATCCATCGTTTCAAGACCATGCTAACGCGCCGCTTTGCGGCGGCTGGAGAGGCCCCATGATCGATTTCCGCAACGAAGCGGAGCTTCGCGCCCTGTGGCGGGACGATGAAGTCTCCTTCACGCCACTCGCACTTGATGACGTCAAGCGCCGGGCGGCGCGGTTGAGCAACGTCGTCCGGCGGCGCAATCGACGCGAATATATTGGCGCGGCGCTGGTTCTGGCGGTGTTCGGCATTTACGCGGTCATCCTGCCGGGGTTCCTGCTGAAGGCCGGCAGCTTGCTGACGATGGCCGCCGCCGTGATTGTCGGCCGACAGCTCGCCCACCGATCGTCCCGCCCTGATCCCGATGCCGAGGCACAGGATGTGCGCGGCTATTACCGGGCGAGACTGGTGCGTGAGGAGCATCTGCTCGCCAATGTCGGCCGTTGGTATCTTGCCCCGTTCCTGCCCGGACTGCTGCTTTTCCTGGCGGGGCTGGCCGAGGCGCGCGGGTTGGAGAATCCGCTGGCTTTTGCCCTGGTTCTCGCTTTTCAAATTCTGGTGTTCGGCGGAATATGGCTGCTCAATCGCCGTGCCGCCGCGCGGATACGCGCGCACATCGAACGGATCGATCGTGCGGCCTCTTTCAAGGGAGATATTCCATGAAAACCATGATCGCGATCCTGCTCGCCTCGATGACGGCCTTGCACGGCTCGCCCGCGATTGCCCATCAGCCGCCGGCGGCCAACGCCTCCTCCCAAAATGCCACGGCTTTCGATCGCCGCGCGGCAGATCTCGTCGATGTTATCAATGGCTACATGGCGTTCGACGCCTATTTCGCGCCTTCGTTTCAGGCCGCGGTTCCCGAAGCCCAGTTCAAAACGATGACCGCGGGGATCATCGCGCAATATGGCCGCGCGATCGCCGCCGAAGGCGCGCATTCGGCCGACGGACATTCGGGCACGTTGAAATTGCGCTTCGAAAAGGGCGTCGCGACGGTGCTGCTCGATGCGGGCGGCGCGCCCGACGGGCGGGTCACCGGGCTTCGCATCACCGGCTTCACGGTGGCCGACGACAGCTACACGCGGGTTTCGGGCGAGATCGCGGCGCTGCCCGGCACGGCGGGCTTTCTGGTTGCCGAGGTTGATGGCGACAGCTTCCGCCCGATCGCTGCGGCGCACGCCGACCGGCAATTTGCGGTCGGATCGACCTTCAAACTCTATGTGCTCGACGAGCTGGCGGCACAGATCGCCGCCGGAAAGCGCCGCTGGAACGACGTCGTGCCGCTGTCGCACCTCAGCTTTTCCTCGGCCGCGACCGCGAACTGGCCGAAGGATACGCCGGTCACGCTTCAGACACTTGCGAACTGGATGATCTCGGTCAGCGACAATGGCGCCGCCGACACGTTGATCCACCTGCTCGGTCGCGGCGCGATCGAAGCGCGGATGCGCGCGGCGGGAAACAGCGATCCGTCGCGCAACATCCCCTTCCTGACCACGGTCGAGGCGTTCGCGCTCAAGGGCAATAATTTCACCGATCTGCGCGGGAAATTTACCGCGGGCGACGATGCGGCGCAGCGCAAGCTGATCGACGGCAACGCCGACAAGCTGGTCCTCGGCAATGTTGACGGCGTCAGCTTCACCGCTGGACCGCGCTTTATCGACAGTCTCGAATGGTTCGCATCGCCGGCCGACATCGCGCGGCTGATGATCGACTTGAGGCATCGCGGGTCGGAGCAGGCGATGGCGGCGCTGGCGATCAACAATGGTCTGGGGCCGGTCGCGGCGGAGCCCTGGAGCTATCTCGGCTACAAGGGCGGGTCGGAGAATGGCGTGCTGTCGATGAGCCTGCTCGGGCAGCGCAAGGCCGACGGAAAATGGTTCGTCGTCACCGCAAGCTGGAACAATGCCGACGCCAATGTCGACACGGCGGTGTTTTCGGGGCTGGTGGCTCGCCTGCTGGCGCTGGCGGCGAAATAACCCGGAGATCAGGCCGTCAGCGCGGCCACCAGTGCCTTGACCTTCGCCTGCCGCCATTGCGGCGTCGGCGCGACGAGCCAATAGCCGCGGCTGACCGCGAAAGACTCCCGCACCAGGCGGACGCGGCCCGACGCGATGTCGGCTTCGGCGAGCATCGCGGGGACGTTGGCAAGGCCGAGGCCGTTGGCGGCGGCGTCGATCGCCAGCCCCGCATCGCCAAGGCGCAGCGCGGGCTCGCCGTCGTCGACGGGGCAGCCGGGCCAGGCGATCCGCGTGTCGCTTTCGGCACCGGGTCCGGCGACGGTCACCATCGCGGGCTCGGCGAGCGGAACGCCCTCATGCTCGCCGGCGCCGTCGGTCCAGAAGATCGCGAGGTCGAGGTTCGCTTCGGTGAAATCGATCCCGCCGTCGGCCGAAACGAGCGTGAAGCGCACGTCGGGCGCTTGCTGGCTGTAGCGCGCGAGCCGCGGCGCGAGCCATTTGGCGGTCAGGTCGCGCGGCGCGGCGATCGTCAGCGACTGCGACGATTGCCCCGCCTGCATCGCGCGCACCGATTCCTCGAACTGGAGGAAGCCCTGCCGCAGCGCGTCGAGCCCCGCTTCGGCTTCGCCGGTCAGCTCGAGCCCCTTGGGCGTGCGGCGAAAGAGGACGACGCCGAGCATATCCTCGAGCGCGCGGATCTGTTGGCCCACCGCGGCGGGGGTTACCGCGAGCTCGTCGGCGGCGCGCGTGAAGCTGAGGTGCCGGGCAGCGGCATCGAAGACGCGCAGGGCGTTCAAAGGCAGATGGGTGCGCTTCATGATGCGGTCGCGGGCGCCTGGAGCGGGAATTGCGGGATCGCGACGAGCATCTGCGACCCGTCGCCCATTTCCATCGTATAGCTGCCGACCATCGATCCTTCGGGGGTTGGGAGCGGACAGCCCGAGACATAGTCGAACGCACCGCCGGGGGCGATCAGCGGCTGCTCACCCACGACGCCCTCTCCCTCGACCTCGCTCACCTGGCCGCGGCCGTCGCTGATCCTCCAGTGGCGCGTCAGCAGTTGGGCGGCGACGTCGCCGTGATTTTCGACCCGAACATGATAGGCCCAGAACCAGCGCCCGAGTGCCGGATGCGACTGTTCGGGCAGATAGCTGACCGAAACGCGCACGGTGATCGGCCCCGTGGTCGCCGCAAAAGGGAAGAAGGAGTCGATCATTTCCACCCTAGCGTCGCTCAAAGCCCGACGCGGGTCAATGCCTGGTCCAGATCGGCGATCACGTCGCGCGGATCCTCAAGCCCGATGTTGATGCGCAACATCCCTTCCTCGACCCCCATGTCGAGCCGCGCCTCGGGGCTGACCCCGTAATGGGTGGTCGTCCAGGGGTGGCAGCAGAGGCTGCGCGCGTCGCCGATATTGTTGCTGATGTCGACGAGTTCGAGCGCGTTCAGGAACGCCATCGCCTGCGCCGCGCCGCCATCGAGGACGAAGGCGAAGATCGGGCCGCAATCGTCCATCTGGCTCATCGCCAGATTGTGCTGCGGGTGACTCGCCAACCCCGGATGAAGGATGCGGGCGACGCGCCCCTCGATCGCCTTGCCGACCGCCAGCGCATTCTCCGACTGACGTCGCGCGCGCAGGTCGAGCGTTTCGAGGCCCTTGAGCACCACCCAGGCGTTGAACGGCGACAGGTTCGGCCCGGTGTTGCGCTGGAACGGCAGCAGCACGTCGTTGATGAATTTTTCGGTTCCGCAGACCGCGCCGGCGAGCACACGGCCCTGCCCTTCCATCAGCTTGGTCGCCGAATATGCGACGACGTCGGCGCCGAAATCCATCGGGCGCTGAAGGACCGCGGTCGCGAAGGCGTTGTCGACGACGCTGGTGATGCCGTGCGCCCGGGCAAGGCCGCAGACATGCTTCATGTCGACGATGTCCATCGTCGGGTTCGCAGGCGTTTCGAAGAAGAAGACTTTCGTATTTGACTTGATGGCCTTTTCCCAGGCGTCGTTGTCGCGGCCGTCGACGACGGTGGTCTCGATCCCGAAGCGCGGACACAGGCTGTCGACCAGCCAGCGGCACGAGCCGAAGGCGGCCTTCGCCGCGACGATATGGTCGCCCGCCGAAAGCTGGCACAGCAGCGCAGTCGTCATCGCCGCCATGCCGGTCGCCTGGACGCGGCATGCCTCCGCCCCTTCCAGCAGCGCGATCCGCTCTTCGAGCATCGCGACGGTCGGGTTCTGGAGGCGCGAATAGGTCATGCCCTGTTCGTCGCCGGAGAAGCGCGCCGCGACTTCCTCGGCGCTCTCATAGGTGTAGCCCGAGGTCAGAAAGAGCGCTTCGGACGTCTCGCCATGCTCGCTGCGCCAGGTGCCGCCGCGCACCGCCTGCGTCGCGGGGTGCCAGCCCCGCGTCGTGTCGCGATCGAAACCCGTTTTCTTCTTCATATGCCTGTCCGCTCTAGTCGTTCAAAGCCGCGACGACCGCGTCGCCGAGCGCCGTCGTGCTCATCGTCCCGCCAAGATCGGCGCCGCGCGCACCGTCCGCCAGTATTTTCGCGACCGCCGCCTCGATCCGCGCCGCGCTTGCTTCGTCGTCACCCGAATGGCGGAGCAGCATCGCGAGCGACAGGATCATCGCGAGCGGGTTGGCGATGCCCTTGCCCGCGATATCGGGCGCGCTGCCATGGATCGGCTCGTAAAGCCCCAGCTTGCCATCGCTCAGCGACGCCGAAGCGAGCAGGCCGATCGAGCCGACGCACATAGACGCCTGATCGGAGAGGATGTCGCCGAACAAATTGCCGGTGACGACGACGTCGAACTGGCCGGGGTTGCGCACAAGCTGCATCGCGGCATTGTCGACATACATGTGCGACAGCGCGACATCGGGATAGTCGGCCGCGACCTCGACCACCACGTCGCGCCAGAGCTGCGAGGTTTCGAGGACATTGGCCTTGTCGACCGAGCACAGGCGCTTCTGGCGGCCCTGTGCGGCGCGGAAGGCGACGTGGGCGATGCGCCGCACTTCGCTTTCGCTATAGGCCATGACGTCATAGCCCTCGCGCTCGCCGGTCGCGGTAGTGCGGGTGCCCTTTTCGCCGAAATAGACGTCGCCGTTGAGTTCGCGGACGATCAGCAGGTCGATCGCCGACGCGACCTCGGGGCGCAGTGCGGAGCTGTCCTCCAGCCCCGCGAACAGCTTGGCTGGGCGCAGATTGGCGAACAGGCCGAGTTCGGAGCGCAAGCCAAGAATCGCCTGTTCGGGACGCAGATGGCGCTCGACGCTGTCGAAACGCGGATCGCCGACCGCGCCGAACAGAATGGCATCGGCGGCCTTGGCCTTGGCGAGCGTTTCGGGCGGGAGCGGGTGGCCGGTCGCTTCATAAGCCGCCCCGCCGACCAGCGCGCGGTCGAGCGTGACGGGCAGCGCCAGCGCCGCAAGCACCTTCTCCGCCTCCGCCATGATCTCAGGACCGATACCGTCGCCAGCGAGCAGCAGGATTTTCAATATTTCGCCCTTCCGAAAGCAGCAGGAGCATCCAAAACACCGTGTCCCCGCGAAGGCGGGGACCCATCATCTGCCGGTTCCAGACAGAGCCCACCGGAGATGGGCTCCCGCCTTCGCGGGAGCACGGGACTTGATACCCAAAGACGCTGCCGCTCTAGACAGCGGCCGCGAGTCACGCAACCGCCCTGCCCAGTCGGCTGACCAATCTTTCCCTTACGGTGAGCAAGTCGCGGTTTCGCCCGTCGAGGACGTCGCGGTCGAGAAAGTGGCCGGTGATCGCCAGCGCGTCGAGGACGTCTTCCGTCGAGGGATTGCTATCGTGGCCGCGCAGGAAGGGCGGCAGGCGAAACAATCGCTCTTCATAGCCCGCGGCTGCCCCGATACTGACCGCTCCCCCCGATCGCGGGCTGACGAAGGCGAGATTGTCCGCCGAACCCGTCGCGACGCATTCCTCGAGATTCAGCCCGAAACCCAGTTCGGCAAGCAGCAGCAGTTCGTAACGCGCGTGCGCTGCCGCCCACTGCCGCGCCGAGGGCGCCACCCCGATCGCGTCGAGGACGGCGGCCAGCGCCACGTAAAGCGCGGGATAGGGCTGGCCTTCGGGCAGCGTCGCGGCGGTCAGGCCGGTTACCCAGTCGATCGCCGCCGCCGCCAGCGGTTCGGCGAGCAAGGGTGCGCGGCTCGTGAGCAGCTCAGCCGTCGCGCTGCCGAGTTGATCTTCGGTGCGCGCGCGCAGTTCGAGCGCGATGGCATTGCCCGGCACCAGGATCGGCCGCAACCGCCGCGAGCGGCCGCCGCGCACATAGCCCGCAACGAGCCCCGCCTGCTGCGTCAGCGCGCGCAGGATCGCGCCATGCTCGCCATGCGCCCGCACCGCGCAGACGATCGCCTCGGCGGTCAGGACGGCCAAAGCACCATCTGCGTCTGCGTCACCAGCGCGACCTCGGCGCCTTCCTCGGTGCGGATGCGCGTCTGCCACACCGACAGCCTTTTGCCGGTCTTGACCGGCGTCGCTTCGCCGACGAGTACCGATCCGACCGGACCGCCGCCGAGAAAATTGGTCTTGCTCTCGATCGTCGTCGTGCCGCTCGCGCCCTCGGGCAGCGTCAAAAAGGCGCCGACCGCGCCGAGGCAATCGGCAAAGGCCATGATCGCGCCACCGTGGACGATGTTGCCTGCGGTGCAGATGTCGGGACGCACCGGGAGCTTGCCCGCGACGCGATCCTTGCTGCCTTCGTGGATGGTGACGCCCAATGTTCCGGCCAGCGGCATCATCGCGGTGAAATCCATCTATCCTCTCCTTCTGTTCCGTCACCCCGGCGAAGGCCGGGGTCTCATCCTATCGCCATGACGCACCGGCGAGATCCCGGCCTTCGCCGGGATGACGAACGGTTAGCCCCCCGGATTGTAGAAATCATACACCGCCTGCGCGACCCCCGCGCTGACGCCGGGCGCCTTCTTCAAATCCTCCAGGCTCGCGCCGCGGATCGCGCGGGCGGTGCCGAAATGCATCAGCAGCGCCTTCTTGCGCGCCGGGCCGATCCCCGGCACCTCGTCGAGCGGCGAGCTTCCCATTGCCTTCGCGCGCTTCTGCCGATGCGCACCGATCGCGAAGCGGTGTGCCTCGTCGCGCAGCCGCTGGATGTAGAAGAGCACGGCATTGTTCGTCGGCAGGGTGAATTCGCGGCCGTCGGGCAAGTAGAAGGTCTCGCGCCCCGCGTTACGGTCCGGCCCTTTCGCGACCCCGACATAGGGCAGATCGTCGATGCCGAGTTCGGCGAACACCGCCGAGACCGCCGACACCTGCCCCTTGCCGCCGTCGATCAGCACGAGATCGGGCCATTCGCCCTTCGTCCGCTCCGGGTCTTCTTCCAGCGCGCGCGCGAAGCGGCGCTGGAACACCTCGCGCATCATCGCGAAATCGTCGCCGGGCTGCGTCTCGGCACGCTTGATGTTGAACTTGCGATAGGCGCCCTTGATCCAGCCCTCCGGGCCCGCGACGACCATCGCGCCGAGCGCGTTGGTGCCCTGAATATGGCTGTTGTCGTAGATTTCGATGCGCTGCGGCACGTCCTCCAGATCGAACAGATCGGCCAGTTCGCGGCCCAGCTTCGCCTGGCTGCTGCTCTCGGCGAGCCGCCGGTCGAGTTCTTCTCCGGCGTTGCGCACCGCTTGCTCGAGCAGGCGCCTGCGGTTGCCGCGCTGCGGCACGCTGATCTCGACCTTGCGCCCCGCCGTCTCGCCCAGCGCCTCGGCGAGCAGCGCGCTTTCGTCGGGCTCGCCGTCGACGAGGATCAGTTTCGGCGGCGGCACGCCTTCGTAGAATTGCATGAGAAAGCTCGCCATCACCTCCTCCTCGGGCACGCCGGCGACGTGCGCGGGGAAGAAGCTGCGATGCCCCCAATTTTGCCCACCGCGGATGAAGAAGCCCGCGATGCAGAGCTGCCCGCCCTTCGCGGCCAGCGCGAAGACGTCGGCATCGCCGAGCCCGTCGGCGTGGACCGACTGGCTTCCCTGGATGAAGGTCAGCGCCTTCAGCCGGTCGCGCAGCACCGCGGCCTGCTCGAAATCCATCGCCTCGGCCGCCTTGGTCATCGCATCGCCAAGGCGTTTCTGGACGGCGGTCGAGCGGCCCTCGAGGAAATCCTGCGCGTCGCTGACCAGCGCGGCATAATCCGCCTTGCCGATGCGGTCGACGCACGGTGCCGAGCAGCGGCGGATCTGGTAGAGCAGGCACGGCCGCGAGCGGTTGGCGAAGAAACTGTCGGTGCAGCTGCGCAGCAGGAAGGTTTTCTGCAGCGCGTTGAGCGTGCGATGCACCGACCCCGCGCTCGCGAACGGTCCGTAATAGCGTCCCTTCGCGCGCCGCGCGCCGCGATGCTTCTGCACGCGCGGGAAATCATGGTCCATGCGGAGCAGGATGAAGGGAAAGCTCTTATCGTCGCGCAGCAGGACGTTGTACGGCGGGCGGTAGCGCTTGATGAGCTGCGCCTCGAGCAGCAGCGCCTCGGCCTCGCTCGTCGTGGTGACGATCTCCATCGCGCGCGTCTGTGCGACCATCCGCTGGAGCCGCTGCGGCAGCCGCGCGACTTGCGTGTAATTGGTGACGCGGTTCTTGAGCGCGCGCGCCTTGCCCACATAAAGCACGTCGCCGCGCGCATCGAGCATCCGATAGACGCCGGGGCGCACCGGCAATTTGCGCACGACGCTGCGAATCGCCTCGGCGCCGCGTTCGAGGTCGGGCTTGTCGGCGCCCTCGCCTTCGCCGCGGACGACATAGGTGGCTTTTTCCTCGTTGAATCTGTCGGGGGCGTTGGGGCGAGCCATGAATTTGCATGTAGGCGAAGGCGATGCGCCCCGCCATAGTGCGCGCGGGAAAACATCGGAGGGGTCGCTATGGACATAAGCGGAAAGCTGGCGCTGGTCACCGGCGGCAGCGACGGGATCGGGCGCGAGATCGCGCTGCAATTGCAGGGCGCGGGCGCCGAGGTGATCGTCACCGGGCGCTCGGTAGATAAATTGCAGGCGATGGCTGGGCTGGGTTTCGGGACGATCGCGAGCGATCTTTCGACACCTGAAGGCGTCGATGCGGTCGTGAACGGCGTCGCTGGCAAGCCGCTCGCGCTGCTCGTCAACAATGCCGGGGTCGGCAGCGATTATGAGCTCGACAAGCCCGAGACGCTCGACAGCGCCGCGCACTGCATCCGCACCAATCTCGACGCGCCGATTGCGCTCTGCACGCGGTTGCTGCCGGTGCTGCGCGCACAGCCCGAAGCGGCGATCGTCAATGTCACGTCGGGTCTTGCTATCGCGCCGCGCGCGGGCGGATCGGTCTATTGCGCGACCAAGGCGGGACTGCGCAGCTATACGCAGGCGATCCGGCACCTGCTGAAGGACAGCAATGTCCGGGTGATCGAAGCGCTGCCGCCGGTGGTCGAAACCGGCATGACGGCGGGCCGCGGGGGCAAGAAGATGAGCGCGCATGATTGTGCCGCCGAAATCGTCCACGGCATCCGCACTGGCCGGCGCGAGGTCAATGCCGGGATGGTGAAGCTGTTGCAGTTCGTGCACAGCATCTCGCCGGCGCTCGCGCGGCGGATGATGCTGCGGTTTTGAGGGGCGGCCGCTCTACGCAGGAAACGGTATTTCTCAACCTTCGTCATTCCCGCGAAAGCGGGAACCCAGTGTGGGGTTAGCCGACGCACGCCCTGGGTTCCCGCTTTCGCGGGAATGACGAAGGGGGAGAGGCAGAATGTTGCTTATCAGCCGATAGCGGACATCACGTCCCTCACACAGCAAAACGCCCGCGGAAATCCGCGGGCGCCTTGTTTCAGCGAAGCCGGAAAATTCAGCCCTTGGCGACCGCCGCGATGGCGTTGTCGACCAATGCCTTGTCGGCCTTGGCGTCATGCTTGTCGGCGATCAGCTTTGCCGCCGCCTCGGTCGCCGCCTTGGTCGCCGCGGTGCGGACTTCGGTCAGCGCCTGAGCTTCGGCCGCGGCGATGCGGTCTTCGGCCATCTGCTTGCGGCGCGCGATCAGCGCGGTGGCGTCGGCCTTGGCCTTGGCGACGAGCGCTTCGGCTTCGGTTTCGGCGCGGGTGCGCAGCTCGTCGGCTTCCTTTGCCGCGCGGGCGAGCTTGGCTTCATATTCGGCCTTGAGCGATTCGGCGTCGAGGCGAAGCTGCTCGGCTTCGCTGAGCTGCTTCGCGATCGCGGCGATCTTGCCATCAAGCATCGCGCCGATCGCGGCGGGTGCCTTTTTCCAGATCAGGACGACGAAGAAGATCGTCATCGCCAGCGCGACCCACCAGCTCGGCGACGACCAGAGCGCGCCCGCGGGCTCGGCGCCGTGCGCCGCTTCGGACAGGATCAGTTCAACCATGGAGCACCGCCTTCACCGCCGCCTTGGCGTCCGCCGCCGCGACTTTTACGCCCGACAGCTTGGCGACCAGATCGGCCGAGGCTTCGGCCGCGACCGATTCGATTTCCGCCATCGCCGACTTGCGCGCCGCCGCGACGTCGGCCTCAGCCGCCGTCATCTTGTCGGACAGTTCGGCATCGACCTTTGCGAGACGCTTTTCGGCGTCGCGCGCGGCCTTGTCCTTCGCGTCCTGCACCGCCTTTTGCGCCCCGGCGCGCGCGGCGTCGTTCTGCTGGCGATACTGGCTTTCCAGATCATCCGCACGCGCATGGGCTGCCTTCGCGGCCGCGAGGTCGTCGGCGACCTTGCGATCGCGCGCATCGACGGTGGCCTCGATCTTCGGATACATGCCGAGACCGACCACCACGAAGACCGCGCCGAAAATCAGCGCGAGCCAGAAGAGCTGCGAGGCGAGATACCAGTTTTCCGCCAGCTGGTTGATCTGTGGCATAAGTTTTCTTCCGATTGACGTCGAACCGATGCGTGCGTCGAACGCAGCGCATCGCAAGCGCGGCCGCACGTCCAGCGATCAGGCCGGACAGCGCGGCGCCGGCGTCAGGCCGCCTTCAGATAGAGAAGGATGGCGATCAGGAACGACAGCAAGCCGAGAAGTTCGGCGGCCGCGAAGCCGATGAACAGGCGGCCCTGCTGGCCGTCGGCCGCCGCCGGATTGCGCAGCGCGCTTTCCAGGAAGCTGCCGAAGACATTGCCCACGCCGATCGCGGCCATGCCGGCGCCGATCGCGGCGAGACCGGCACCGATGAGCGTCGCTGCTTGTGCGTCCATGAAATTAACTCCTTAGATAAAGATTGGGGTGATTAGTGAAGGTTGACCGCGTCGTTGATATAGAGCGAGGTCAACAAAGCGAAAACATAAGCCTGGATGCCCGCGACGAGCAGTTCGAGCGCGCTGATGCCGATCATCAACGCCATGCTGGCGAGGCCGACCGGGAGGCCGATCGCGGCCCCGGCGCCCGAGCTCTGGACGATGAAGTTGGCGAACACTTCGAGCAGCACATGCCCGGCGGTCATCGCGACGAACAGTCGCAGGCCGAGGCTGAACGGGCGCACCATGAACGACACGAACTCGATGGGCGCGATGAACGGGATCATCGGCCACGGCGTGCCGTGCGGGACGAAGAGCGAGAAGAAATGCAGACCGTGGCGCCAGAAGCCGACGACGAGGACGATCGCAAAGGAAAGAACCGCGAGCACGCCGGTGATGGTGAAGTGGCTCGTGACCGTCAGCGGATGCAGGCCACCGAGCGCAAAAGGCACCATTCCCAGGATGTTGCAGAACAATATGAACATGAAGAGTGAAAAGACATAGGGCGTATATTTGCGCCCTTCGGACCCGATGTTCGTCGACATCATCGACGAGATGAATCCGGTGAAGCCTTCGACCGCCATCTGCCAGCGGCCCGGAACGAGCTGGCGCTTCATGCCGCCGAGCATGAACAGCCACAGGATGATCGCCGCCGCCGCCATCCAGACCGCGCTGGTGGTCAGCCAGACCTCGCGTCCGTCGATCGCGAACAGTTTCGCGATCGGTTCGACGGTGAACTGGTGCATCGGGTCGAATTTACCGGCCTCAGCGGACACGCGCGTCACTCCAAAATACGTCCCGGCGCCTTGCGCCACCGGGCTGAACCTGACCTATTCCGAACCGTTTTTGCTGCGCGAGGCCGCATTGGCGATCCGAAAGATGTTCCTGAAGGCGACGATGATCCCGAGGGCCAACATCCCCAACAAACCCCAAGGCGAAGTATCGGCGAAACGGTCGATCAGCCATCCGATCAACGCCCCGCCGAGCAAACCACCCAGCAATTCGGCCAATACCCGGTTGCCGAGCCGGTAATTGGCGTCGGCTTCGGGTGGATTGACCCCGCTCCGCTTCGCTTCTGCGGCTTCGGCCCGGTCCAATCGCTCTTCGAGCGAGACCAGGCGCGAATCCTCCGAAGTGTGTTCCGGATCGCTGCCATTCTCCGTCATCTTGCGCCATCCTCCTGAAACAAAATCGGAATATTCCGATTCCGCCCGCGAAAAAAGGCCCGAAAATTCGGGAGACCCCTAAGGCGCGGCCCGTTTAGGAATGCCGCCCCGCGAAGTCAATGCTTCTGCTGCGGCGCGCAAAAATGCCGCCGCGTTTAGGGGCGCGGCGGCATATGCGGCCCGGAAGCCGCCTTGTAGATCGTCTCGTTACGGGCAGCGCGTATCGCGCACCGGCGGGCTTGCGTCGCGGGTCAGCCAGCGACCGTCGGGCGCCTTGTATTTCTCGCCCGGCTTGGTCTTCGCGATCAGGTTGCAGCCGGTGACGAAAGCGAACTGCTCGACCGTGCTGCCCTGCGGTGCACCGCTGGTATAGGCAGCCTTGCGCTTGATGTTGATGTCGGTGACGAGCTGGCGCACCGCCGGGGTCGGGGTCGAGACGAAGCCCAGATAGCCGGTGGGTTCCTCGCCGATCTGTCCGGCCGAGCGCGCCGCTTCATAGGCGGGATCGCGCTGCGCCATTGCCGAGGGCACGACCATGCCAATCGCCGCCGTTGCCGCAATCGCGGCCATCGCCCAGCCCGCCGGTTTCCACTGTTTCACCATCATCATTCCTATCTCGTCAGAATATGCCGCTATTCTGCTCAATGAGCTTCTTGGCATCACCATCCAGCTTGTAAACGATTTCCTGCTTGATGTTGATATTCAGGTTGATCTCGATCGGCTTGTCGGGGGTCGCGATCTGGACGCAGCCGCCCAGCATCGCCGCTCCCGCCATGATCATCCACCGATCGCCGATACCCGGCCTCCTTGCTTCCTTTGTCCTGCTCTTCATCGCACGGGCTCGCTTTCTGGGGGCTGAACGGTTGGAGAGGCGCCGGATGTCGCCGCTTCCTGCTCTTCTATCAATCTCGACAAATTCTGCTCGATCCAGACCGACGGGTCGTACAGCCCCTTGGCCGATGTCACCAATTGGCGGAAGGGCCCGGTGACCTTTATATTGAACACCAGCGGGATCTTCGCGATCTGTTTGGTCAGGAAATTGCGCGTTGCGCCCTCCCCCTGCCCCACGCCGCCGAAACGAATGTCGGTCACCATTTCCCCGTCGAGATCCCCGTTCAGGACGATCGTCAGATCGTCATATTTGAGGCTGCGCAGCGCACCAAAGGCAAAATTGGCGATCGTGCCGAGATTGTGATTCGACAATTCGCCGACATAGGCGATCGTACCGCCGCCCGAGCGCGCGTCGATGCGCCCGCCGCCGACGCGGCCGCCCAGCCCGTCGAACTCGACCGGCAGCGTCCCGTCGAATTTGCCGGTGGCGTTGATATTGTCGAAGCCGAACTGCTGGAGGAAGGTGGCGGCATCGACCCCGACGACATCGAAGCTGAGCCGGCGCGGCTGGTCGGCGGCGAAATCGAGCGTCGCGGGGTGCAGCAGCAGTTCGCCGCCCGCAAAGGGCCAGCGCCCGCCCTCGATGCGGACGCGATTGCCGCCGATGAGCTGATAGTCGATCGTGCCGTCGACGACGGGGATGCCGGGGTTGATCTCCTTGATCGACGCCGTCTGTCCCGGCGCCGAATGCAGGCCGATCAGATCGTCGAAGCTCAGCGTCGCGGTCAGCCCGGTGACGGGGCCGAATGCGGCCGCGAGGTCGGTATTGGCGGTCGCAAAGGTGCCGCGGCTGGTGACGCCGTCCGCCGTCCAGTCGATCCGCCCGTCGCCAACCACCGTTCCCTGGACATTGGCGACGACGCCGAGTGCCAGCGGGGTCAGCATCGATGGCTGGAAATGGTCGTCGAAGCGGATTTCCTTGACGATCAGGTCGGCGCCGCCGGTGCCGTCGCCGAGCCGGTGGCGGATCACCGTGTCGAGAATCTTCACCCCCTTCTCGCGCTCGCTGAAGCCAGCGGTTGCTTCGATCGCGCCATCGGCGAAGCGCAGGCCCGCATCCTTGCTGATCAGCGGCGCGAAGCGTGCGGGCGCGGCCGCATCGGTCAGGAGCAGGCCGCCGTCGAGCGTCAGCGCGCCGCCCGCATAGCGCCATTGGCCCGCGATCTCGCTCATGTTGAGCGGAACCGCGCCGATCTTACCGCTGGCGCCGGCGAGGTCGCCGGTCATGCCGCCCGCCGCAGGCCGCCCCGTGATCCGACTAGCGGCGAAGCGAGTGACGCTGTCGCCCTCGCCGAGCCGGACGTCAGCGAGCGCCACCGTCCAGCGCAGCGAGGCAAGGTCGACCTCGGCGCCGCGCGCATCGAAAGCGAAAGGAGAGGCGCCGCTGGCACCGCGCAGCGCAAGCGACGGAATGCGGATCGCGCCGCGCAGTCCGTTTGGCCCGGCGCTGAGCAGCGGCGCGCCGTGGCGGCTGCACAGATCGATGCTGGTGCGGCCGAGCTTGAAGCCTGAAATCGCGATCCGCTCGGCGCCGACGCGGGTGCAGCCGCCATCGAGCGCCAGTGCGCCCGTGGCCGACAGCGCGCCGCTCAGCGGCACGGTCAGCCGCTCGACGCGCCCGCCAGCGAGCGGCCCCGACAGTTCGGCGCGCGTCGAAAAGCGCAGCAGGCCGCCGTTGCCCGAAAAGCGGATCGGCGCGAGCGCGAGCCGCGAACCCTCCGCGCCATAGGGCTCGAAGCGCGCGAGCCCGCTGATCACGCCGTCGCTGCGGCGATCGAGCGACAGCGATCCCGTCGGCAGGTCGCCGCCGCCGAGGGTCCAGCTTCCCAGCATCGTGACCGCGGGTGTCGGTGTTCCGAAGATATAGGCGATGCGGCTGTCGGGGTCGCCGGTAATGCGCGCGCCGCTGGTGCTGGCGATTGCGGGCGCGATCAATTCGATCCGCGCGCTCTGCCCCTCGCCCGCCAGCGCGAAACGCGTGGTGCCGCCGACATCGGCCAGCATGTGCGCGAGCGCGGCCGCGGCGCGTTTTGCGGGTGGGCCGAGCGGGGTGCCGTCAACAGCTTTCGCGCCATCGACGATCGCGCGCCGCAAGGCATCGCTGCCGCTCGCATGGGCGAAAGCGACGCGCCCTTCGAGCGCGGGCGCCGCGCGCCCGACTATACCCTTGGCATTGAGGGTGACGCTTTGCGCGGCAAAGCCGCTCCCGTGCAGCCGCGTCATGTCGGCATCGACCGTGAGGTTCGTGCGGTCGGCGGTACCCGAAAAACCAGCTTTCACGCCCAGCCGGTCGGCCACCACCGATCCCGCCGCCAGCCGAGAGAGCGCGGCATCGGCGCTGCCTTTCCAGCTTTGCAAATTCTCCGATAGCGACAGGTCGAGCGCGATCTGCGGTGACACCGCCGTGACATTGCCATCCGCGCACCGCAGCGCCTTGGCGCGCAAAGGCCCTGTCAGACTAGGCCGCACGTCGCGCACGCGCACCGCGCCGTAAAAGGTCGTACCCGAGATCGCGCACCCCGCCGCCGCGAGATCGGGTGCGACAAGGGCCAGCTTTCCTGTGAAATCGCGGCGGAGGTTGCCGCGCCCATTCAGCGCCGCGCCGATATTACCCCATGGCGTTTCGACCCGCGCGCGCGCGTCGGTGAGCTCGGTGAACAGATCGGGCAAGGCGAAAGGGGTCGTGTCGGTCGGATCACGGAACTTGTCGAGCGAGCCGAGCGAAATCTGGCCGTCGACGAAACGGCCATAGAGCCGCACCCCGTCGGCGCGAATCCCCGCCACATAGGGGCCCGAAAAACCATAGCCGAGCGAGACTTCGACCGTTTTCGCGGTCAGGTCGGGCCGCGCCGGGTCGCCGATCACGAGGTTCGACAATCGTTCGCGCCGGAAACCGATCGCGTCGATCGTATAGCGTGCCGCTATGCCGCGATCGTCGAGCTGGTCGCGGATGACCCGATCGGCGATCGGCTCGCGCGCGAGCCATAACACGCCCGCAAGCGCGACGACCGCGCCCGCGGTCAGCCAGCGCTTCTTGAACAGGATCGTCCGCTTGTGCGGCCTCGGCGGCGGGCTATCGTCCGCCTCAGCCATGGGCGGACCACATGGATTGCAACCGAAAGGAAAAAGCGGCCAATGACGTCATGACGCTGATATTCGTTCCTCACGCGCCCCGTTCGGGCAAATAACGCCGAAATGGCGCATTTGGCTCCAGAAATAAGGACGTTGCCATAGGCCCGGAACCTTATGGCCGTTGAGTGCGCCCCACAAGCTGGTTATGCCCGCCCGATGGGGGAGGCGCCAGATCATGCGGGACATCGCGCGCGGTTGCGAACGCGGCTGCTCGGCGAGCCCGAGGGTATGGCCGATTACGAGCTGGTCGAATATCTGCTCGCGCTCGCGATCCCGCGCCGCGACACCAAGCCGCTGGCGAAGGCGCTGCTCCGCGAATTCGGCTCGCTCGCGCAATTGATCAGCGCTGATCCCGATGGGCTGCGCCGCGTCGACGGCATGGGCGACAGCGCGGTCGCGGCGTTGAAGATCGTGCAGGCGGCCAGCCTGCGGATGCTGAAGGGCGCGCTCAGCGACAAGCCGCTGCTGTCGAGTTGGGATGCGCTGCTCGACTGGCTGCGCGCCGACATGGGGCCAATCGACATCGAGCGGGTGCGCGTCCTCTATCTCAACTCGCGCAACATGCTGATCCGCGACGAGGTGGCGAGCGAAGGATCGATCGACCAGTCGGCAATCTATGTTCGCGAGGTGGTGAAGCGCGCGCTCGAACTCGGCGCGGCGGCGATCATCCTCGTCCACAATCATCCGAGCGGAAACGCCGAGCCGAGCCGGCAGGACATCGCGATCACCCGCGACATTGCCGAGGCGGCGGGAAAGCTCGGCATCGTCCTTCACGACCATATCATCGTCGGCGGCTCCGATTATCGCAGCCTGCGCGCGATGGGCCTGATCTGATCCGGCTTTACTTACCGGGACGGGTGCGACATCATCGGCGGATGCAGAATCGGCATCGCCATCTTCGATTCCGTTTTCACGGGGGTCAGCTTCTCGCGGGCATATAGCCCCGGGTTCCGGTGCGTCGCGCCCCGAGACCCGGGGCGAAATTTCCATTTTATCGGGTGGTGCAGCGCGCGGCGCTCCCACCCCTCCCCATTGCGGAAAGCCACACCATGACGACCCAAAGCAAGCCGCGCCGGCGGCCTTCCATCCACATGATCGATACCGAGGCCGACGCCCTGGCGGATCTGGCCGTCAGCGTCGAAAAGCGTATGCCGCAGGTCAGCGCGCTGCTGATCGATGAAATCGGGCGCGCGACGGTCCATAGCGCGAAAACCATGCCCCGCGACGTCGTTACCATGTCGAGCCAGGTCGAATTCGTCGATGAGGCCAGTGGCGAAACCCGGACGATCCAACTCGTCTATCCGCACGAGGCGGACATTGCGGCGGGCCGGGTCTCGATCCTCACCCCGGTCGGCGCCGGCCTGATCGGATTGCGGCAGGGGCAGTCGATCCGCTGGCCCGACCGCGATGGCCACGAACGCACGCTGTCGGTCGTCGGCGTCGTTCAGCCGGCGATCGCCAATTGATGCGCGCCATGCGAATGCGGCCGTCGGATCGCTCCGACGGCCGCGTCGTTCGCTCGCAAGGCGAGCCCGTTGTCAGGCGCCGCGGGTCAGGAAGCCGGTAAGCTCTTCCTTGCTGACCGCGCCCGACTTGTCGGCATCGGCCGCGGTCCACGCCTGTCCGACCCAGGTCTTGACCTGTTCCGATTCGGGGTCGACCGACGGCTCGGTCGCCGTGCGCAGCTTCTTCATCCAGGCCGCAAATTCTTCCTGGTTGAGGTCGTTGCTCTTGTCCGCGTCATAGGATGCGAACTCGCTGCTCACGATCTGCGCGATTTGCGCCGGGGTTGCGGCCGTTCCCGAGGGGGCGGGCTGCGCCGTGGCGTCGCCGGCGGGCGGCGCGCTCTCCGGCGTAGGGGCCGGGGTCGGCGCGGTCGTCGACGGGTCCGGCTGTTCGGTCGGCGGAGGCGCCGCGGGATCGGCAGGCGGGGTTTCCTGCGCGAAAGCGGGCATGCTTACGGCGGCCGCGCCGATGACAAGCATATGCTTCAGCATGATGAAATCTCCTGTTTACTGCGGCGGCGAATCGGGTTCGGCGGCAGGCTCATCCTGCTTGTCCGAATCCGGATCCTGCGTCGGCGTGGTCGTGCTGTCGGGGGCCGGCTGCGCCTTCTCGGTATCCGCTTTCTGGTCGGGTTCCGGGGCGGGATCGGTCGTCGTGGTCGGTTCCGCCGGGGGTTCCGACTGGGTCGGCGCCGGCTGATCGCTGGTGGGTTCCGTCTGCGCAAGGGCGGGGAAGCTGACAGCGGCGGCACCGATCAAAAGCACATATTTAAGCATCACTTCACTCCTGTTGCGGCGGGACCGATCCGGGCCTGCCGACTTTTCCAAAGGGGCATGAAAGCAACCCACCCGATTTGCCGAAAGTTGCGAAAGGCGGGCGATTGGCGAAACCGCCCGTCCCTGCTAGGGGGCGCCCCATCGCGTTTCCGAACGGATTCTGCGATGTCGCCCCAAAATTGAAAAGGAAATCCGATGGTTCCCCGTTATGCCCGACCGGAAATGACCGCGATCTGGTCACCGGAGAATCGGTTCCGCATCTGGTTCGAGATCGAGGCGCACGCGACCGATGCGCTCGCCGAGCTGGGCGTCGTCCCGCAATCGGCCGCGAAGGCGCTGTGGGACTGGTGGGCGACGGGCCCCACGATCGACGTCGCGGCGATCGACGCGATCGAGGCGGTGACCAAGCATGACGTCATCGCCTTTCTGACCTGGGTCGCGGAGAATGTCGGCGACGAGGCGCGCTTCATGCATCAGGGCATGACCAGTTCGGACGTGCTCGACACCTGCCTTGCGGTGCAACTCAGCCAGGCGGCCGACATCTTGCTCGCCGACCTCGACGCGCTGCTCGCGGCGATCAAGCGCCGCGCTTATGAGCATAAGCTGACCCCGACGATCGGCCGCAGCCACGGCATCCATGCCGAACCCGTCACCTTCGGATTGAAGCTGGCCGAGGCCTATGCCGAATTTTCGCGCTGCAAGCTCCGCCTTCAGGCCGCGCGCGCCGAGATCGCGACCTGCGCGATTTCGGGCGCGGTCGGCACCTTCGCCAATATCGACCCACGCGTCGAAGCGCATGTCGCGGCGAAGCTGGGCCTGACCGTCGAGCCGGTGTCGACGCAGGTCATCCCGCGCGACCGCCATGCGATGTTCTTTGCGGTGCTGGGTGTCGTCGCCTCGTCGATCGAGCGGCTTTCGGTCGAGGTCCGCCACCTCCAGCGCACCGAGGTGCTGGAGGCCGAGGAATATTTCTCGCCCGGCCAAAAGGGCTCGTCGGCGATGCCGCACAAGCGCAACCCGGTGCTGACCGAGAATCTGACCGGTCTCGCGCGCATGGTCCGCAGCGCCGTCACACCGGCGCTGGAGAATGTCGCGCTGTGGCACGAACGCGACATCAGCCATTCTTCGGTCGAGCGCTTCATCGGCCCCGACGCGACGATCACGCTCGATTTCGCGCTCGCGCGGCTGACCGGCGTCGTCGACAAGCTGCTCGTCTATCCCGAGCGGATGCAGAAGAATCTCGACCGTATGGGCGGGCTCGTCCATTCGCAGCGCGTGCTGCTTGCGCTGACGCAGGCGGGCGCGAGCCGCGAGGACAGCTATGCGCTCGTTCAGCGCAACGCGATGAAGGTGTGGGAAAGCGACGGAACGCTGTCGCTGCTCGACCTGCTCAAGAACGACGCCGACGTCACCGCGAAGCTGCCCTCCGACGAGCTGACCGCGCTGTTCGACCTCGGCTATCATATGAAGCATGTCGACACGATCTTCGACCGGGTGTTCGGTTGAACACGCTAGGGGGAGAGGGTGCAATTGTCCTCCCCGTCACCCCGGACTTGATCCGGGGTCCCGCTAAACGACGGCGGAAAGCGGGACCCCGGATCAAGTCCGGGGTGACGGGGAAAGCAAAATCATGCCGCACACTTAAAACTGCGTCACCACCGGGCATTCCACCCACTGGAAACGCACGCCGAACTCGCCTAGGCTGACAGCACGGACCAACGGAGGAGCAAGCCAAGTGGGAATCCTGCGGACGATCATCTGGGTCTTGCTGACCGCCGTGCTGGTCATCTTCGCGATGGCGAACTGGCGGGTCGTGACGGTGACCATCTGGCCCGGCTGGGAGGCCGAAACCAAGATGCCGCTCGTCATTCTCGCCTCCTTTCTGATCGGCGCGGTGCCGATGTGGGTGGCGCTGCGCACGACGCGATGGTCGCTGAAGCGCCGCCTCGACGGCAGCGAGCGACAGCTCGCCGACATGCGCGCGCTCGCCAATCGTCCGGTCGAGCCTGCGCCTGCTGCGGTGCCGGTGAACGACGTTTCGCCCGCCCCCACCGACCTTTTCCCGACGGACAAGCCATGACATCGCCCATCTATCTCGCCATCGACACTCCGCATCTCGACGCCGCGCTGACGCTGGCGCAGAAGGTGCGGCATCATGTCGGCGGATTGAAGCTCGGCCTCGAATTCTTCTGCGCCAACGGCCATCATGGGGTGCACGAGATGGCGAAGTTCGGCCTGCCGATTTTTCTCGACCTCAAGCTGCACGACATTCCCAACACCGTCGCCAAGGCGATTCAGGCGCTGCGCCCGCTCGAGCCCGCGATCCTGACCATCCATACCGCGGGCGGCCGCGCGATGATGGAGGAAGCGAAGGCGGCGGCGGGAACCGCCACCAAGGTCATCGGCGTCACCGTGCTGACCAGCCTCGACGCGCCCGACCTGGGCGACATCGGCGTCGGCGGCAATCCGCACGATCAGGTCGTCCGCCTCGCGGAACTCGCGCGCGCGTCGGGGCTCGACGGCATCGTCTGCTCGGGGCAGGAAGTGAAAGCGGCACGCAAGGCATGGCCCGGCGGCTTTTTCGTCGTCCCCGGTGTCCGCCCCGCGAACGGCAAGCCGGGCGATCAGAAGCGCGTCGTCACGCCGGCGCAGGCAATGACCGACGGCGCCTCGATCCTCGTCGTCGGACGCCCGATCAGCCAGTCGACCGACCCCGACCTCGCCGCCCGCGAGATCGAGGCGACGCTGTAAACACACGTTCATTCAACCATCGTCATTGCGAGGAGCCGAAGGCGACGAAGCAATCTCCAGCTATCGGGATTGTGTTACGCCGATGGCTGGAGATTGCTTCGCTTCACTCGCAATGACCTAAATGATCGAACCCTGATATATGCCCCCACTCGTCAAAATCTGCGGTCTTTCGACCCCCGAAACGCTCGACGCCGCGATCCGCCTCGGTGCGACGCATATCGGGCTCGTCCATTATGAGCCGAGTCCGCGCCACGTTGACCTGAAGACCGCGGCCGAGCTCCGCCAGCGCGCGCAAGGCAGGGTCAAGGTCGCGCTGCTGCTCGTCAACGCGTCGCAGCAACTCACCGGTGAGGCGCTGGGACAGGTGCGGCCCGACATCGTCCAGTTCCACGGCAACGAGACCCCCGAATGGCTCGCGGCGGCCAAGCGGCTGGTTCCCGCCGAGGTGTGGAAGGCGGTCGGGCTCGCCGACGCGGGGACGCTCGAACGCGTCCGCAAATATGACGGCGCCGCCGACCGCATCCTCTTCGACGCGCCCGCCGCGGCGCTGCCCGGCGGCACCGGCGCGCGCTTCGACTGGTCGCTGCTGAAGAATCATCGCCACACGATCGACTGGGGCGTCGCCGGCGGGCTGACCTCCGCCAATGTCGCGCAGGCGATCGCCGAGACCGGTGCGCCGCTCGTCGACGTCTCCTCGGGCGTCGAAAGCGCGCCGGGCGTCAAGGATGTGGACAAGATGGCGGCTTTCCTTAAAGCGGCGGGACGATGACACACGCACCCAACAGCCTTCGCACCGGACCGGACGAACGCGGCCATTTCGGCCAGTTCGGCGGCCGCTACGTCGCCGAAACGCTGATGCCGCTGATCCTCGATCTCGAACGCCATTATCGCGCCGCGCAGGCCGATCCGGCATTCAAGGCCGAGTTCGACTATCTGCTGAAACATTATGTCGGCCGCCCGAGTCCGCTGTGGTTCGCCGAACGACTGACCGCGCAGCTCGGCGGCGCGAAGATTTACCTCAAGCGCGAGGATCTCAATCACACCGGCGCACACAAGATCAACAATTGCATCGGCCAGATCCTGCTCGCCAAACGGATGGGCAAGACCAGGATCATCGCCGAAACCGGCGCGGGCCAGCACGGCGTCGCGACCGCGACCGTCGCGGCGCTGTTCGGCCTGCCCTGCACCATCTTCATGGGCGCGGTTGACGTCGCGCGGCAGCAGCCCAACGTGTTTCGCATGAAGCTGCTCGGCGCCGAAGTCGTCGCGGTCGAGAGCGGCGCGAAGACGCTGAAGGACGCGATGAACGAAGCGTTGCGCCACTGGGTCGCGAACGTCCACGACACCTTCTACATCATCGGCACCGTCGCGGGCCCGCACCCTTATCCCGAGCTCGTCCGCGACTTTCAGTCGGTGATCGGCAACGAAGCGCGCGAGCAGATCCTCGAAGCCGAAGGCCGCCTGCCCGACATGCTGATCGCGCCGGTCGGCGGGGGGTCGAACGCGATCGGTCTCTTCCACCCCTTCCTCGACGATCCGGAGGTCGAGATTGTCGGCGTCGAAGCCGCGGGCGAAGGCCTCGACGGCAAACATGCCGCCAGCCTCGCGGGCGGGCGCCCCGGCATCCTGCACGGCAACAAGACCTATCTGCTGCAGGACGAGGACGGCCAGATCACCGAGGCGCACAGCATCTCGGCGGGGCTCGACTATCCGGGCATCGGGCCCGAGCATAGCTGGCTGCACGAGATCGGCCGCGTCCGCTACGAACCTGTCACCGACGCCGAAGCGCTGGCGAGTTTCCAGAAGCTGACCAAGCTGGAAGGCATCATCCCCGCGCTGGAATCGGCCCACGCCATCGCCGCCGCCGAACGCATCGCGCCGACGCTGGGCAAGGACAAGGTCATCATCGTCAACTGCTCGGGGCGTGGCGACAAGGACATCTTCACGGTCGCTGACGCGCTGGGGGTGAAACTGTGACACGCTTCGCCGCCACCTTCGCCAAGCCGCGCCCCGCGCTCGTCACTTTCATCACCGCAGGCGACGGCGACACCGCCGCGAACCTCGATGCGCTCGTCGCGGGCGGGGCCGATGTGATCGAGCTTGGAATGCCCTTCACCGATCCGATGGCCGATGGTCCCGCGATCCAGGCTGCGAATTTGCGCAGCCTCGCCAAGGGGACGACGACCGCCGACATCTTCGCCATCGCCGCCGCTTTCCGCACCCGCCATCCGGGCACGCCGCTCGTCCTGATGGGCTATGCCAATCCGATGACGATCCGCGGCGCCGACTGGTTCGCGGCCGAATGCGCGAAGGCGGGCGTCGACGGCGTCATCTGCGTCGATATTCCGTCGGAAGAAGATGCCGAACTCGGCCCCGCGCTGCGGGCTGCGGGGGTCGACCTGATCCGGCTCGCCACCCCGACCACCGATGCGGCGCGCCTGCCCGACGTGCTGAACGGCGCGGGCGGTTTCCTCTATTATGTGTCGGTCGCCGGGATCACCGGGCTGCAGCAAGCGGCGCAGGCGAGCATCGAGGATGCCGTGGCGCGGCTCAAGGCCGCCACCGACCTGCCCGTCGCGGTCGGGTTCGGCGTCCGCACCCCCGATCAGGCCCGGCAGATTGCAAAAGTCGCCGACGGCGTTGTCGTAGGATCGGCCTTCATCGACATCATTGCGCAGCATGGCGACGCCGCCGCGCCGCATGTCGAAGCCTTCACCCGCACCCTCGCCGATGCTATTCACGGCGCAAAGGAGATCGCCGCATGAGCTGGCTCGACCGCGTTCGCAACGCCCTGCCCTTCACCGCCAAGCGCGATACCGCCGACAATCTCTGGCACAAATGCCGCCAGTGCCAGCAGATGGTGTTCGTCAAGGAGTGGGAGGATAATCTCAACGTCTGCCCGCGTTGCGACCATCACGACCGCATCGGCGCCAAGGAACGATTCGCGCAGCTTTTCGACGGCGGCATTCACGAACTCATCGCCTCGCCGCCGGCGCCCGAGGACCCGCTGAAGTTCCGCGACACCAAGAAATATGTCGACCGCATCAAGGCGGCGCGCGCGCAGACCGGCGACCGCGATGCCTATCAGAATGCGTTCGGCCGCATTTCGGGCCAGGGCGCGGTGATCGGCGTGCAGGATTTCGCCTTCATGGGCGGGTCGATGGGCGTCGCGGTGGGCGAGGCTTTCGTCACCGGGGTCGAACAGGCGATCAAGCGCGGCGTTCCCTATATCGCGATCACCGCTGCGGGGGGGGCGCGGATGCAGGAAGGCACGCTGTCGCTGATGCAGATGCCCCGCGCGACCGTCGCGCTCCAGCGCCTGCGCCGTGCGGGCCTTCCTTATGTGGTACTGCTCACCGACCCGACGACGGGCGGCGTCACCGCAAGCTATGCGATGCTCGGCGACGTCCAGATCAGCGAGCCCAAGGCGCTGATCGGCTTTGCCGGCCAGCGCGTGATCGAGAATACGATCCGCGAGAAACTGCCCGAAGGCTTCCAGCGCGCCGAATATCTGCTTGAGCATGGGATGATCGATATGGTGGTGCATCGCAAACAGTTGCCCGAAACGCTGGGGCGCCTGATCGGTTATCTGGCGCCGGAAAAGGCGGCGTAACTTCCTTCGTCATTGCGAGGAGCCGAAGGCGACGAAGCAATCTCCAGCCATCGAACCGCACCAGGCCGATAGCTGGAGATTGCTTCGCTCCGCTCGCAATGACGCCTATTCCAGAAGCGTCCCGAAATGCCCGACCACGCCCATAGCTCCGACCCCGCCGTGCAGGCGCAGCTCGATCGCCTCGCCGCGCTGTCGCCAGGGCGCGATATCCTCGGGCTCGAACGCATCACCGAACTTTGCGCGCGGCTCGGCGATCCGCAGGACAGGCTGCCGCCGGTGCTCCATGTCGCGGGCACCAACGGCAAGGGATCGACCTGCGCCTTCCTGCGTGCGGCGATCGAGGCCGAGGGGCTGACGACGCATGTCTATTCGAGCCCGCACCTCGTCCGTTTCAACGAGCGTATTCGGATTGCGGGCAAGCTGATCGACGACAGCCTGCTCGCCGCGCTGCTGGGCGAAGTGCTCGATGTTGCCGACGGACTGCAGGCGAGCTTTTTCGAGGTCACGACCGCGGCCGCTTTCCTCGTTTTCGCGCGAACCCCCGCCGATGCCTGCATCGTCGAAGTGGGACTTGGCGGACGGCTCGATGCGACCAATATCATCGCGCATCCCGTCGTCTGTGGCATCGCATCGCTCGGCATCGATCACGAAGCCTTCCTGCTCGCGCCCGAGGCGAATGTCCCCGCCGCGCCGCTCGATCGCATCGCCTTTGAAAAGGCGGGCATAGCCAAAGCCGGCGTCCCGCTGGTGACGCAGGCCTATCCGGAGACCGCGCGGGCGGAAATCGCGAAGCAGGCGGCAAAGGCCGGCGCGATGCTGCTCGATCGCGGGGGCGCATGGGAGGCCGCAGCCGACGACAAGGGCGTGCATTACCGCGATGCGCGCGGTGTGCTCGACCTGCCGCTGCCCGCCATGGCCGGTGCGCATCAGGCCGACAACGCCGCGCTAGCTGTCGCGATGCTCCGTCATCAGACGGTGTTGGCTATTTCCGACGACGCCTTTGCCGTATCGATGAAAACGGCGCGCTGGCCCGCGCGGTTGCAACGGCTCGGCGCCGGGCCGCTGACGGCCTTGTTGCCGCAGGGCCGATCATTGTGGCTCGACGGCGGGCATAATCCCGACGCCGGTGCGGCGCTTGCCAAAGCCCTGGCTGGCCAGCCGCCGCTCCACATCATCTGCGGGCTGCTCGCGAACAAGGATGCGGCGGGCTTTCTGCGCCCGATCGCCGACAAGATCGCCTCCTTTCAGGCGGTGCCGATTCCGGGTCACGAGCATCATGACCCACAGGAGCTATGCCGCCGGGTGCAGCGCGAGTTGGGCGTCGCCGATGTCCGCACTTGTCCTGATGTCGAAACCGCGCTGCGCCATATCGCAAACGACCGCGCACCCGCCGACGTGCTGATCTGCGGCTCGCTCTATCTTGCGGGCGTCGTTCTGAGCCTCAACCGCGAATGGCCGGCCTGACCCACCGTTGCGCGAAGGCGTCAGCCGATTGATTTTTCCTCGACTTTCCCTGCCGTTCCGACGGACAGGTCGACGAGGCCCGCCCGCATCATCCACCAGAACAGCAGAACGCCGGGCACCGCCGCCGCAGTGGTTAGCAGATAGAATTGGACATAACCGAATTGCTCGATCAGCGCGCCCGCGGTGGTGCCGGTGACGAAGCGTCCGACGATGCTCGCCGCCGATGAAATCAACGCATAATGTGCCGCGGTGAAGCGCAGGTCGCAGAGCGCGGAGAAATAAGCGACGACGACGACGCCACCGATGCCGCTGGCGAAATTCTCGAACCCGATCGCCCCCGCCATGCCGATGTTGCTTTTGCCCGTCGCAGCGAGCAGCGCGAAGCTGAAGTTCGACACCGCCATCAGGATCAGGCTGACCAGCACCGATCGCTTCATCCCCATGCGCGAATAGATGATACCGCCGACGAAAATCCCGATCAGATAGGCCCAGAAACCGATGCCGACATCATAGATCGCGATCTCGTCATTGGTGTAGCCCAGATCGTCGAACAGCAGGCGGAACGTCAGATTCGCCAGCGTGTCGCCGATCTTGTGGACGAGGATGAACAGCAGCACGAGCGGCGCGCCCTGCCGCTGGAAAAATTCGACGAAGGGGCCGATGATCGATTGGACGATCGCGCTGCCGCCCTTGCGCTCGGCCGGGCTGCGATGCCGTTCGGGCTCGCCGTTCCACAGCGCCGCGATCACGGCGGGTAGCGCAAAGAGCGCGCAGGCGAGATAGGCCGCTTCCCACCCGTGGCGCGCGGCAAGATAGAGGGCGAGCGCGCCGGCGGCGGTCGATCCGATACGCCAACCATATTGGCTCATCCCCGACCCGATGCCGAGTTGTTCGGGTTTCAGGATTTCGATGCGATAGGCATCTATCACGATATCGAACGTCGCGCCTGCCAGCCCGACAAGGATCGCCGCGACCGCAACCTGGAAGATATCGGCCTTTGGATCCTGCATCGCCAGATTGGCTACCGCGGCCATCACCAATGCGGCGGCCAGAATGATCCACGACACCCGCTGACCAAGACGGCCGAGCACCGGCAGGCGAACCCCGTCGACCACCCACGACCACAAGGGTTTCAGATTATAAACGAGGAAGGCGAGCGTGAAGGCGGTCACCGTCTTCTTGTCGATACCGTCCTGCGCCAGCCGCGTCGTCAGCGTCGCGCCGATCATGGCATAGGGGAAACCCGACGACACGCCGAGCAGGAAAGCCGCGACCGGCGCGCGTTCCAGATAGGGCCGGATGCTGTCCCACCAGCCCTGCGGTGCCGGCGTCACGCTGTCTGCTTGCAAAATCGGTCTCCCCTGACGCCCGGACATGACGCCCATGGCCTAAAGCGTCGGAGGCAAATTGGAAGCGGCTAATTCGGGCGCTGCGCCGAAACGCCGCGCGGTCACGCCGCTTCGGGGCGCCAGAAGGTGACGAGGCCGCTGACCTTGCGCGGCGCCTTCTTCTTGCAGGTCATCGTCTCGACCGCCTTCACCGCCGACAGCAGCGCCGAGGCGCTGTGCGGCTTGCCGAGGCAGGCGACCGCAATCTCTTCGGCGTCGGCGGGGCATTCGCCGGTCACCAGCAGCACCGCGATGCCGCGGTCGCGTGCCAGGCGGGCGACCTCGCGGCCCGTCATGTGGCCCGCCAGGCCAAGGTCGAGGACGATCGCGTCGATCTGGGCCGAGGCGATCACCTGGACCGCGGCTTCGCCCGAATCGACCGTCGCGACGACGTCGTAGCCGCCATGCTTCAGCGTCCGCTCGCTATCGAACGCGACCAGCGGGTCATCCTCGATGACCAGCAGGCGCTTGATGCACGACGGGCGAGACGCGAAGAGCATATAAACTCCCTTTACAGACGCCATGACTCGCTCTTGCCTTTCCTGCAATATCGCTTCGGCTTGCCATCGACGAAGCGATCGTTTTCGGGCTATGAGCGTGATCACAAAGTCACAGTTTGTGTCTGAAAACGACAAGAAAGCCCCATCCGTTCCCATGACCACCCGCCGTCCACCCCGCAGCGCGCCGCGTTCGGCACCCGCTGCTGCTCCGCGCGGCCGCCGCGCCGCGCGCGCCGCCGCGCCGTCCCCGGGGCCCAAAGCCGAGCCCGAGCGCGAGGACGGGCCGCAGCGCATCGCCAAGCTGCTCGCGCGCGCCGGGGTCGGGTCGCGCCGCGATGTCGAGCGGATGATCGAGGAAGGACGCATCGCGCTCAACGGCGAAACGGTCGCGCAGCCCGCGCCGCTGCTCGCGTCGCTCGACGGGCTGACGGTCGACGGCCAGCCCGTCGCGAAACCCGTCTCGACGCGCCTCTATCGCTTTCACAAGCCCGCGGGCTACCTCACCGCCGCGCGCGATCCCAAGGGGCGCAAGACGATCTACGACCTTCTGCCCAAGGGGCTGCCGCGGCTGATGCCGGTGGGACGGCTCGATTATAATACCGAAGGCTTGTTGCTCCTCACCAACGACGGCGAATTCAAGCGCCAGCTCGAGCTGCCTGCGAGCGGGGTCGAGCGCACCTATCGCGCGCGCGCCTTCGGCGACATCAGCCAGACGCAGCTCGAGGATCTGGTGGAGGGGATCGAGATCGACGGCATCCGCTACGGCAAGATCGACGCCAATCTCGAACGGCGCACCGGGCGCAACCAGTGGATCGAAATGACGCTGACCGAGGGCAAGAATCGTGAGGTGCGCCGCGTCCTCGAACATCTCGGCTTGCAGGTCAGCCGCCTGATCCGCACGCGTTACGGCCAGTTCACGCTCGAAGAGCTGGGCATGGGCCAGGTCGAGATCGTGCCGCGCGACGAATTGTTCCAGTTCCGGCGCCGGCTCGGCTGATGCGGGTCATCGCGGGCGAATGGCGCGGCCGCAAGCTGCTTGCGCCGAAGAATGACGCGACGCGCCCCACCGCGGACCGCACGCGCGAGACGCTGTTCTCGATGCTCACCAGCCGTGTCGGCAGTTTCGAGGGGTTGTATGTCGCCGATCTGTTCGCGGGCTCGGGCGCGCTCGGGATCGAGGCGCTGTCGCGCGGCGCCGCACAGTGCCTGTTCGGCGAGCAGGATCGCGACGCACTCGACGCGCTCCGCCAGAATCTCGCAGCGCTAGGCGCGGCGCCGCGCGCCGACGTGCGCGCGGGGTCGGTTCTGGGTCTCGGTCCCGCGCGCCGCAGCTTCGACCTGCTGCTGTTCGACGCGCCTTACCAGACGGGCGCGGGCAGCGTTGCGCTCGATAAGCTGAACCGGCTTGGCTGGGTCAGGCCCGATAGCTGGATTTCGGTCGAGACCGGGGAACGCGAAAGCGTCGACGTCGCGGGGTTCGCGATCGATGCCGAGCGCCGCGTCGGCAAGGCGAAGCTGACGCTGCTACGTCCCGAATAGCCTCGCTATTCGGACATCTTCGTGCGCACCATCAGCAGTCCGATCCAGCTCACCACCCCGGCGAGCGCGAGGTAGAGCCCGACCACGCCGGTCCCGCGCCAGTCGCTCAGCCCCTGCGCGATGATCGGGGCGAGCGCGCCGCCCAATATGCCGCCGGCGTTGAAAGTCACCGACGCGCCGGTGTAGCGCACGCGCACCGGGAACAGTGCGGTCAGCCAGCTTCCGAGCGGGCCATAGACGAGGCCCATCACGAACAGCGCCGCCGCGAGCCCCGCGAAGATGACCGGCCAGCTTCCCGACGCCAGCGACGGTCCGAAGATCAGCCCGACAAGGATCGTCGCGCCGCATCCCCACGTCAGCACGCGCTGCGCGCTCGACGCGTCGCTCGCATAGCCCGCGAAGACGATGCCGCCCGCCATGAACAGGATCGCGCCGAGCTGGACGAGCAGGAATTGCTCCTTGGGATAGCCGAGCGTCGTCGTGCCGTGCGCGAGCGCGAAGCTGGTCGAGAGATAGAAGATCGCGAAGCAGGCGACGACCGCAAAGGTGCCCGCGAGCGTCGCGAGCAGGTGGTGCCGCAGCAATTCGCCGAGCGGGACGCCGACGGGTGCGTCCTGCTGCAGCGCTTCTTTGAAATCGGGCGTTTCGCCGATCTTGAGCCGCACCCAGAGGCCGAGGCCGACCAGCACCGCGGAGAAGAGAAAGGGGATGCGCCAGCCCCAGCTCGCGAAATCGGCATCGTTCAGCATCAGGCCGAGCAGCAGGAAAAGCCCGTTCGCGGCGATGAAGCCGACCGGGGCGCCCAACTGCGGAAACATGCCGAAGCGCGATTTCCATCCGGGCGGCGCATTCTCGACCGCGAGCAGCGCCGCCCCGCCCCATTCGCCGCCGAGCCCCAGCCCCTGCCCAAAACGCAGGATGCAGAGCAGCAGCGGCGCGACCCAGCCCACCATCGCATAGGTCGGCAGAAAGGCGATCAGCAGCGTCGAGGCGCCCATCAGCATCAGCGAGGCGACGAGCGTCGACTTGCGCCCGACGCGGTCGCCATAATGACCGAAGACGATCGCGCCGACGGGCCGCGCGAGGAAAGCGAGCCCGAAGCTCATGAAACTGAACATAAGCTGCGCCGACGGCGATTCGGCGGGAAAGAAGAGCGGCCCGATCACCAGCGCCGCGGCCGTCGCATAGACGTAGAAATCATAGAATTCGACCGCGGTGCCGACGAGGCTCGCGGTCAGGATGCGGCGGTGCTTGCGATAGGGTGCCAGGTCCATGGGCGACGCCCCTTCCTCTTATTTCGATCGGGGCCGCTTTGGACGGGTTGGGGCATTTTGTGCAAGGCGGAAAGCAACCGGATAGTTTGAGAGGAACTGCTATAATTCCCTTCGTCATCCCGGACCCTTCGACAGGCTCAGGACAGGCTTGATCCGGGATCCATTCCCTCAACGCTGGTAAGAATGGATCCCGGATCAAGTCCGGGATGACGATGAACAATAGGGTGGTTTATAAGAAGCTCATCCAATTGGCGAAGCGGCGTCAACCGCGCTAGACGCACCCTATGACTGCATTCCACCAGATAGGCATCGTTGGCGCGGGCCGCGTCGCGCAGGCACTGGGGCTTGCCCTCGCACCGCATTCGGACGCGCCGCCGCTGCTGTGGGCGCGGTCCCCCGTCAAGGCGCACGCTGTCGCGCACGCTGTTGTCGCACCCCAGTTGGATAATGTCGCAAAGACCTGCGACATCATCGCCATCGCGGTGTCGGACGACGCGCTCGGGGCCGTCGCCGCCGATCTCGCAGCCACCCTGCCCTCCCTCGCCGCGCCCTTCGTCTTTCACGTCAGTGGGAGCAGCGGCGCCGCAATCCTCGATCCGGTGCGCGGGGCCGGGGCGCTGACCGCGGCGATCCATCCGGCGATGACCTTCACCGGCGACGCCCGCAGCGAGACCCGGCGCATGACGCAGGCGCGATTTGCAGTCACCGGCTCATCGCCGGAGGCCAGCGACATCGCGCGTCAAATCGTCGGCCTGCTCGGCGGCGTGGCGGTCGAGGTCGCCGAGGAGCGCCGTCCGCTGTATCACGCCGCGCTTTGCCATGCCTCCAACCATCTCGTGACGCTGATGGCGGGCGCCTCGCACGCACTGACCGCAACGGGCGTGGACGATCCCGCGGCGCTGCTCGCCCCGCTCGTTCGCGCGGCGCTCGAAAACAGTCTGGAACGCGGTTTCGCGGCATTGTCGGGCCCGCTGCAGCGTGGCGACGAGCGGACGGTCGCGGGGCATCTTGCCGCGCTCGCCGCCGATTGCCCCGCCCTGCTCCCCGCCTATCGTGCGATGGCGCTCGCGACGCTCGACGAATTGGGGCGGACCGAGCCGTCGGTGCTGCGCCATGCACTGGACAGCGCCGCCGCTGTTCCCTAATCGTTCGCGCGTGAACAGCCTCCCCGCCTCGCCGCCCGATCCCTCGGACCCGCCCTATCTGCAGGGCCTCAACGACCCGCAGCGGCAGGCGGTGCTGACGACCGAAGGGCCGGTGCTGATGCTCGCGGGCGCAGGCACCGGCAAGACCGCCGCGCTGACCGCGCGGCTTGCGCATATCATCGCGACGCGGCGCGCCTGGCCGTCCGAAATCCTCGCCGTCACCTTCACCAACAAGGCGGCGCGCGAGATGCGCGAGCGCATCGGAAGGATGATCGGCGACGCGGTCGAGGGGATGCCGTGGCTCGGCACCTTCCACAGCATCTGCGCGAAGATGCTGCGCCGCCACGCCGAACTGGTCGGGCTGCAAAGCAATTTCACCATTCTCGACACCGACGACCAGCTTCGCGTCCTGAAACAGCTCATCCAGGCCGAAGGGCTCGACGAAAAGCGCTGGCCCGCGCGCCAGCTCGCTGGGCTGATCGACAAGTGGAAGAACCGCGGGTTGGTCCCGGGCGATCTCGATGCGTCGGACCGCGAAGCCTATGCCGACGGCAAGGGGCAACATTTCTATGCGCTGTATCAGGCGCGGCTGAAGACGCTCAACGCCTGCGATTTCGGCGACCTGCTGCTCCATATGCTGGTCATTCTGAAGACACACCGCGACGTGCTCGAACAGTATCAGCAGCGCTTCAAATATATCCTCGTCGACGAATATCAGGACACCAACGCCAGCCAATATCTCTGGCTCCGCCTGCTCGCGCAAAGCCGGAAGAATATCTGCTGCGTCGGCGATGACGATCAGTCGATCTATTCGTGGCGCGGCGCCGAGGTGGCGAACATCCTGCGTTTCGAAAAGGATTTTCCCGGCGCGACGGTGATCCGCCTCGAACAGAATTACCGTTCGACCCCGCAGATTTTGGCCGCCGCCTCGGCGCTGATCGCGCAGAACAGCGACCGGCTCGGTAAGACCTTGTGGACCGAGCTCGATGCGGGCGACAAGGTGCGCATCGTCGGCGTGTGGGATGGGCCGGAGGAAGCGCGGCGGATCGGCGAGGAACTGGAGGACCTTCAGCGTCAGCGCCTGTCGCTCGACCGCGCCGCGATCCTCGTCCGTGCGCAGTTCCAGACGCGTGAGTTCGAGGATCGCTTCATCGCGATCGGGATGCCGTATCGCATCGTCGGCGGCTTCCGCTTCTACGAACGCGCGGAAATCCGCGATGCCCTCGCTTATCTCCGTCTCGTCCAGTCGCCAGCCGACGATCTGGCATTTGAGCGCATCGTCAACGTCCCGAAACGCGGGCTCGGCGACAAGGGGCTCGCGCGCATCCACCAGTTTGCACGGCACGAGCGCGCGCCGCTGTTCCACGCCGCGTCGCGGATCACCGAGACCGACGAACTGACGCCGCAGGCGCGCCGCCAGCTCGCCAATTTCGTCGCGCAGATGCCCGGCTGGCAGGGCAAGGCGGCCGAGCTGCCGCATCCTGAACTGACCCAGCTCATCCTCGACGAA
>NZ_DATAJZ010000034.1:0-227644 GCF_036261875.1 Sphingopyxis sp.
GGGGCGTTGAGCATCAGCGTCGGATCGTCGCCGATATTGGCATAGGCGACGATGCGGGCGCGCGGCTTCAGGCCGTGCTTGTCGGCATAATCCTTCGACGTCAGCAGGATCGCCGCGGCGCCGTCGACGACGCCCGACGAATTGCCCGCATGATGCACGCCCTTGAATTCGAGCCCCGGATAACGGCGTTGAATCTGCTTGCGGAAGGTCACCCCGTTGCCGAGGTCGAAGTCTGCGATCGCATCGAAGCTGGGCCTGAGCGAAGCGAGACCTTCGGCGGTCGTTTCGGGGCGCGGAAATTCCTCATGGTCGAGCGCGACGCTGCCGTCGGGATTGTGGACGGGGACGACCGATTTGTCGAAGCGGCCTTCCTTGATCGCCTTGTCGGCGCGCTGTTGGCTGACGAGTGCGAGTGCGTCGACGGCCTCCCGGCTGATGCCTTCCATGGCGGCGATAGCATCGCCGCACACACCTTGATGCGATTGCGGATGCAATTCGTTGAGAGCTTCGTGACCCGCACCCATGCCGAGCGGCTTGATCCCGGCATTGGCTTCGTCGGCGGCGAGCTGTGCCGTGTAGCTCATCATTTCGGTGCCGCCGGCGACGACGCAATCCTCCATGCCGCTCATCACGCTCGCCGCGGCGAGGTTCACCGAACTGATGCCGCCGCCGCAGAAGCGGTCCAGCGTCACCCCCGACACCCTGATGTCATAGCCCGCCGATAGCGCCGCCATGCGGCCGAGGTCGGTCCCTTGCTTGCCGCGCTGGGTCGAGGTCGACCAGACCACATCATCGACGGTCGCGGTATCGAGATTGTTGCGGTCGCGGATCGCGGCGAGCACCGTCGCGGCGAGATGCTGCGGATGGAGGTGCGACAGCGCGCCCTTGCCGGGCTTGCCGATCCCGCGCGGGGTGCGGACGGCGTCGATGATATAGGCTTCGGACATGATGGGTTCCTTGTGGTCAGGCGGGAATCTGGTTGAAGGGGATGCCCTTGTCGGGGCGGTGATCCTGCGGCAGGCCGAGAATCTTTTCGGCGATCGTGTTGAGCAGCATTTCGTCGGCGCCGCCCGCGATGCGGCCGGTCGGCGCGTTGATCCAGCTGGCGCCCCAATCCTGCTTGACCGGCGCGTGGGCGTCGAAGTGCAGCCCCGCCGCGCCCTGCAGGTCGATCGCGAGTTCGGATAGCTTCTGGCGCGAGCGCACCGAGACGAGCTTGTTGAGCGAGCCCTCGGGGCCGGGTTCCATTCCCGCCTGCATCATCTTCATCGCGCGCGCAGTGATCGCGTCGAGCGAATTGCGCATCGCATGGTTGCGTGCGATCTGCTGGCGGATGCGCCCGTCCTCGATCGCGGGACGGCCGTTGATCTCGGCTTCTTCGGCCAGCGCAACGAACAGGTCGAGATGCGGCCCGAAACCTGCGCTGTCGGTCGCGACATAGCGCTCGATCATCAGCGTCGCCATCGCGACCGCGAAGCCGCCGCCGACCGGCGACATGCGATGATCGTCGCCGACCTTCACATCGTCGAAGAAGACCTCGTTGACGTGGCTGTCGCCGCCCGCGAGCTTGATCGGGCGCACGGTGACCCCGGGCGCCTTCATGTCGACCCAGAAGTAAGTGAGGCCCTTGTGCTTGGGCACAGTCGGATCGGTGCGGACGACGATGACGCCGTAGTCGCTATATTGCGCCCAGCTCGTCCAGACCTTTTGGCCGTTGATCTTCCAACCGTTGCCGTCGGTCTCGGCGCGGGTGCGCAGCCCCGCGAGATCGGAGCCGCCCGCGGGTTCCGAAAAGAGCTGGCACCAGATTTCCTCGCCCTGCAGCGCCTTCAGCACCCGCTCCTTCACCCAGGCCTTGTCCTCGCAAAAGCGCATGATGATCGGCACCGGCATCCCGAGCGAGATGCTGAAATAGGCGGTCGGCATGCCGAACGGCATCTCTTCGGTTTCGAAAGCGACCTTCTCGATATGGCCGAGGCCCTGGCCGCCGAACTCGATCGGCCAGTTGATCCCCGCATAACCCGCCGCGAAGCGCTCCCTGAGATAGGCGCGACCAAGTGCAAGATCTTCTTCCTCGCTGAGCCCTGCGCGCGCCGCGCGGCCGAAGCGCGGCGCGACCGATTCGAGCCAGGCGCGCGCCTTCCGGCGATAGATATCGATATCGCTCATGCCGCTTTCTCCCGCAGGCGGTCGACGAGGACATCCTCCCAGAAAAAAAGGTTGCCCTGCTCGATCGCGAGGCTGCGCGCGCGGCGCATGTGAAGATGGAGGCCGGCTTCCCAGGTCACGCCGATGCCGCCATGGACCTGAACGCAGTCGCGCGCCGCCGTGTCGTAGCTGTCGGTCGCCTGGATGCGCGCGGCGGCGGCAGCGGCGATAAAATCGTCCTGCCCCTCGCGCGACGCGGCATGGACCGCGCCCGCGCGCGCCAGTTCGACGAGCGCATAGATTTCGGCGATACGATGCTTGACCGACTGGAAGGCGCCGATCGGCTGACCGAAAGCGCGCCGCGTCAGCGCGTAGTCGCGCGCGGTTTCGAGCAGCTTTTCGGCGCCGCCGGTCTGCTCGTGCGCGGTGATCACCGCTTGTAGCGCGAGGATATGGAGCGCTGCCTCCTCGGCAGCCGGGCCGCGCGCCAGCACGGTCGCGGGCGTGTCGGCGAAAATCAGGTCGGCGGCGCAACGGCTGTTATCGAAGCTATCGATCGCCTGGCGTTCGATGCCCGCGAGTTCGGCGACCGCGAGGATCGGTTCCTTCCCGTCGCTGGCGGTCACGACGGCGACGTCGGCGCGAGTGCCGCCGGTTACCGCGGGCTTGGTTCCACCGAGCTTGCCGTCCTTGAACGCGAGGCTGCGCCCGATGACCTGTTGCCCTTCAGCGAAGGCGATGGCGCAGATCGCGTCGCCTGTCGCTAGCCTCGGCAACCAATGTTGTTTCAACGCCTCGTCGCCATGGTCCAGAATCGCCCGCGCGGCGCCGAAGCTCGGGGTCAGGAAAGGCGCGCCCGACAGGCTGCGCCCTGCCTGCAATGCGACGAGACCCAGCTCGATCAGTCCCAGTCCGAGCCCGCCATAGGCCTCGGGAAGCGCGACCGCAGTCCAGCCCTGCTCCTTCGCGATGGACCAGAAAGGTTCGAAGATCGCATCCTGCGTTTCAAGCAGCGGCAGCAGCGCCTCGGTTGTGACATGCGCCTCGAGGATGCGGCGCGATTCGCTCGCGATCGCCTGCTGTCCTTCGTCATATAGGATCGACATCCGGTCCGTTCCTCTTCAGCGGATCGTGAATTTCTTGGCCTTGTCGGCCATCAGCGCGGCGCGATTCACCTGTGGTACCCCGACCGGATTGCCGATCTGGCAATATTTGAGGCCCTGTTGCAGCGCGACGCTACGGGGCAGGTCGAGCGACTCCCAGATCGCCTTGACCGATCCGGCAGTCGCTGCAGGCGGTTTGGCGGCGATCGTCGCGGCCAGTTCCTCTGCGCGTGGCCACAGCTCGTCCAGCGTCGTAATCTCGCTGACGAGACCTATGCGGAGCGCTGTGCCCGCGCCGATCCGCTCGTCGTTGCCGAGCAGAACCATCCGCAGCACGTCGTGAAGCGGCATGTGATAGGTCATGCCGATCGGCTCGAGCGCGCTCGTCATCCCATAAGTGACATGAGGGTCGAAGAAGGTCGCGTCCTCCGAACAGATGATGATGTCGCTTTCGTTGAGCCAATAGAAGGCGCCGCCCGCCGCCATGCCGTGGACGGCGGCGATGACGGGCTTCCAGCATTTCATCGATTTTGGGCCGAGATAATTGCCCGGATCCTCGCAATGCCAGATGTTCGCGAGATCGACGACCGACTGGCCGGGCTTCTGCGATTCCTTGACGTCGACGCCGGTGCACCAGGCCTTTCCCGGCGCGGCGCGCAGCACGCAGCAATGGATATCCTCCTCTTGTCCGACCCACTTCCACAGATGGGCGAATTCCTCCATCATTTGCCGCGTGAAGCTGTTCATCGCTTCGGGCCGGTTGAGCGTGATCGTCGCGACATGGTCCGCGACATCGACGAGGATGGTTTGATATTGCATGGCGGACGACTCCTCCCCGTAGTTTGTCATGGTTGACCTAGTTATACAACTCGCTATGACATGGATCGCAACAGAAGGGCAAGAGCTGCGATGAATTTCGACCTGAGCGATGAACAGAAAATGCTGGGCGAGCAAGCCCGCGCGCTGCTTGCCGACCTGACGCCGTTCGACCGGCTGCGCGCCCTGATCGATTCGGCCAGCGAATGGGACGAACCCTTGTGGCACGCCCTGGCCGAGATGGGCTTCCTCGGCGTCACCATCCCCGAGGAGCATGGCGGGCTGGGGCTCGGCGCGCTCGACCTCGGCGTTATCATGGAAGCGCTCGGGGGCGCGAATGCGGCGGTTCCGTTCATGAGCTCGATCGTGCTGGGCGCCGAAGCCATCCGCCTTGCGGGCAGCGAGATGCAGAAGGCGGCGTGGCTGCCGAAGCTTGCCTCGGGCGACGCGATCGCGACCTTCGCGCACGCGGCAGGGCCAGGTCCGGCCTTCGCGGGCGGCGCAGCGCTGGAAGGCGGCCGCCTCAGCGGCAGCAAATCGCCGGTGGCCGACGCCGGGATCGCTCACGTCGCGGTCGTTCTGGTCGAGGGCGGCGGGCTCGCGCTGGTCGATCTGGATCAGACAGGCGTCACCCGCACGAAGCTGGGCAGCTTCGATCAGCTTCGCCCGCACTATCGGCTCGATTTCGACGGCGTGGAGGCCAAGGCGATGCCGGGCGGTGCGGCCGCGATCGAGCGACTGATCGACCAGGGGGCGGTGCAAGCGGCGTTCGAGGCGGTCGGTGCAGCCGAGGCCTGCCTGCACATGGCGCGCGACTATGCGATGGAGCGGCAGATTTTCGGCCGTCCGCTCGCAGGTTATCAGGCGATCAAGCACAAGCTCGCCGACATTGCGGTTATGACCGAGCTTGCGCGATCCAACGCTTATTATGGCGGCTGGGCGGCCGAATCGGCCCCCGACGAGTTGCCCGCCGCGGCCGCCGCGGCGCGGCTTTCGGCGATCAAGGCCTTTGAGATGGCGGCACGCGAAAATCTGCAGGTCCACGGCGGCATCGGCTATACGTTCGAGGCCAATTGTCATTTTTATTACCGGCGCGAGCGCCTGCTGGCCGTCCATCTGGGCGGGCGTGGTTATTGGGCCGACCGGCTGCTCAAGGCGCAGCCCGGCAGCCAGGCAAAGGCGGCATAAGATGGATTTCAACGACACTCCCCAGGAAGCCGCCTTCCGCGCCGAGGCCAGAGCATGGCTCGTCGCGCACGCCCCGGCGCACGAACTGCCGGCGGGCGCGGCGCTGCCCGACACCGAGGAGGCCGACCGTGGCCGCGCCTGGATGCGCGCGCTTTATGCGGGCGGTTGGTCGGGGCTGACCTTTCCCAAGGCACTCGGCGGTCGCGGGCTATCGGGTGCCGAGGCGGTGATCTTCGCCGAGGAGGAAGGGCGCTATCATCTTCCCAAGGGACCGTTCACCTCGATCGGCACCGGCATGGCGCTGCCCGTCATCGCGCGGCACGGCAATGACGAACAGAAAGCGCGCTTCATCGATGCGACGCTGAAGGGCGACCTTACCTGGTGCCAGCTTTTCTCCGAACCGGCCGCGGGTTCGGACCTTGCCGCGCTGCGCACCAAGGCGGTGCGCGCCGATGACGGCTCGGGCGACTGGATCGTCAACGGGCAGAAGGTCTGGTCGAGTTGGGCGCATCTGACCGACTGGGCCATTCTCGTCGTGCGGACCGACCCGACGGTGCCCAAGCATAAGGGGCTGACCTTCTTCCTCGTCGACATGAAGACCCCCGGCATCGAGACGCGCCCGATCCGCCAGATTTCGGGCGCATGCGAGTTCAACGAGACCTTCCTGACCGACGTTCGCATTCCCGACGCTAACCGTATCGGCGCCGAGGGCGAGGGATGGGCCTGTTGCATGACGGTGCTGATGGGCGAGCGGCTCGGGTCGGGTGCACATCGCAGCGGGATCGAACCGCTGCTTGCCTATGCCGCCACGACGCCCGACGGGCATGGCGGCACGATGCTCGACGATGCGGCGGTGCGCCAGCAACTGGCCGAGGCGCTCGCGGATGAGCAGGGCGAGCGCTTCTTCCAGGCGAGGCTCCGGACGATGGTGTCGAAGGGTGAGAATCCGGGCGCGCTCGCGGGAATGGTCAAGCTCGCTTATGCAAGCCGCTATCAGAAGACGAACGGGCTGGCGCTCGAACTGCGCGGTCTTGCGGGCATCGCGCCCGAGGCCGGAGACACGGCCACCGGTGACGTCCAGTATGACTATATCTATTCGACGGTGATGCGGATCGCGGGCGGCGCCGACGAAGTGCTGCGCAACCAGATCGCCGAGCGCGTGCTCGGAATGCCCGGCGAGGTTCGCATGGACAAGGATGTGCCGTTCGAGAAGCTGAAGGGCTGATCGTCTTCTCTGCGCAACTTGGTGAGTTTTCCTCGCCCGTCATGACCTTCTGCGCCGGTGGTCTCTGATCTAGCCTTTCCGAAAAGAACCGGAGACTGCATCATGACCACCGACATCGTCCGCCCGCGCGAGGAGACCGCCGCCGATCGCTGGGCTCGCTTCAGGCCGATCCGCACCGGTGACGATTATGTCGAATCGCTGCGCGGTCGCGGCGTCGAGGTCAGATCCTGCGCGGGATGGAGGTCGAGACGAAGAAGGGCCTCACGTGCGAGCTTGCGGGGATCGCCGAGGAATAACGGCTTCGGTGAAGGCAGGCGGGAGAGAGGTCCGATGACAATACCGGTGATCGCGATCTGCGGCATCGCAACCGACGCGGCGAGCTGGCGGAACATGCCGGCCACACGCATCTTCGTGCCGCGCGGGCGCACGATCGCGGCGATGGCCGAGGCGATCCTCGCCGACCTTCCCGAACGCTTCGCGCTCTGCGGCCATTCGATGGGCGGCTATGTCGCGCTCGAGATCGCGCGGCGGGCGGGCGGGCGGATGTCGGGGCTGGCGCTGCTCGGCAGTTCGGCGGCGGCCGATACGTCCGGACAGCAGGCGGCGCGCGAACGGGTGATCGTGCAGGCGCGGCAGGATTTTGCCGCAGTTGCCGAAAAACTTGCCCCAGCGATGCTGTCGCGTGTCAGCCGCGCCGTGCCCGGGCTGCTCGCCGATACTCATGCAATGCTGGTCCGCTGTGGCGCCGCACTCTTCGCCGAACAGCAGGGGGCCGCCGCGACGCGGCCCGACTATCGCGCCTCGCTTGCCGCCATCGCGGTGCCGACGCTGATCGTCGCGGGTGAGGAAGATCGCATCGTCGATCCCGACCGCTCGCGGGAATTGGCGACGGCGATCGCGCACGCTGACCTCAGACTCGCCCCCGCGTGTGGTCATGTGCCGCAGTGCGAGGCTCCCGACTTCACGGCTGCAGCGCTACGGCAATGGGCCGAAAAGGCCCGCTAAGGCTTATCTTGCCACCGTCCTCTATCGTGTGTCCCCGCGAAGGCGGGGACCCATTTCCGGTCGGTTCGAGATGGAACCGGCAGGAGATGGACCCCCCGCCTTCGCGGGGGAACAGGGTCTTATACAAAAATCGCGGCGATAGACTCTGAATCTTCACAGTTCCTATGCCATCAGCGACGCGGATATCGAGCGGCAGCGCGAACTGCTGGGATTCGACGAAGCGCAGAAGATGCGCGAATCTATCCAGACCGCGACGGCGCGGGCGGGTATATTGCGCACGAGCAGCGCCATCGCTTCGGCGGAGCCGCGCCATCCCGGCCGCGTGAAGTCGGCGGGGTCGAGACCCGTGCCTGCCGCCAGTTCGGCGACGGCGCGGCCTCGTCGCTCGGCGCCCTTCGTGCATATGCCGAAATAATATCCGTCGATCGTCGCCATGCCTTGCCCATTGCCTCGCCGGCCGAGCGCGCCGGTCGCGCGACGGAGCGGATCAGGCCGCCCGCCGTCGCGCTTCCGCCGCTTTCGCCAGCGGTTCGGCGAGTTCCTTCTTCAATATCTTGCCATTGGGATTGAGCGGCATGGTGTCGAGGATCACCAGCGTGCGTGGTACCTTGTTGTCGGCGAGATGCTCGCGGCAGAAGATGAGGATGTCGTCGGGGGTCGCGCTCGCATCCGGGCGCAGCGTCACCGCCGCGGCGATATCCTCGCCCAGCACCTCGTGCGGAACTCCGACCACGGCGGCCTGCTGGACGGCGGGATGAAGGTGCAGCGCCGTTTCGATCTCCAGCGGCGTGATGTTGTAGCCGCCGCGGATGATGAGTTCCTTCGAGCGGCCAGCCAGGATCAGGTCGCCGTCGGCGTCGATATAGCCAAGATCGCCGGTCTTGGTCCATCCGCCCGCAAAGCTCGCCCGTGTCGCTTCGTCGTCGTTCCAGTAGCGGCGCGAATGCTTCTGCCAGCCATAGATTTCGCCGACGATGCCGGGGGAGGTGACGACCTCGCCCGCTTCGTCGCGAATCTGCATATGCTTGGGCAGCTTGCCGACGCAGCCGGGCTTCATCACCTGGTCCTGGCTGCTGGTGCCGACGCCCACGCCGCCTTCGGACATGCCATAGCTGTTGCGGATGCGCAGGTGCGGCCACAGTGCCGCGGCCCGCCGCACCGAATCGTGAGGAAGGGGCGCGGTGCCCGTCATCAGATATTTGACCCCGGCGAGATCATAGTTCGCCACCTCCGGATGGTCGAGCACGAGCCGCAGCATCGAGGGCACGAGATAGACGAGGTTCGGGCGCTTTTCCTTCGCAAGCTCGAGAAAATCCTTGGGATCGAATTTGGGCTGGGTGATCGCGGTGGCGCCGCCGCGCGCGGGCAGCATCACGATGCCGAGATTGCCGCCCGAACCAGTGAGCGGCAAGGCATGAAGCGTCGAACGCGAACGGTCCATATTATGCCCGGTAACGCCGGTCATCAGGTCGGGATGCGAGACGACGACGCCCTTGATCTTGCCGGTCGTGCCCGAGGTGCCGAGTATCTCCGCATCGGCGGCCGGGTCGAGGCTCGCCTGATCGGGCAGTGCGCTCATGTCGCGCGGCATGACATCGACGTGCCAGCATCCGGCAAGGTCCAGGTCGGCGACGAGATCCGGTGCGTCGGTCAGGCAGAAACGCGGCTCGCACAGCGCGGCATAATCCGCGATTTCCCGGGGGTTCAGGCGCGTGTTGATCGGGCACGCGATGCCGCCGGCGCGAAAGACGGCGAATACCGCGATCGCCATCTCGACCGCATGGGCATTGCTGATAGGCAGGAAGACGCGGTCGCCCGGGATCAGGCCTGCGGCGGCCAGTCCCCCCCCCACTTCGTCGGCCTCGCGATCCCATTCGGCAAAGGTGATCGCCCGCCGCGTGTCGTCATGCGCGATCTGGTCGGCCTGATGCGACGCGCGCACCTTCAAGGCATCGCTGATGCGGCGAACATCCATTGCTTCACTATCCCCTTGCTTCGTCATAGGGGATGTATTACCTAGTTATATAACTCGTGACAAGGGAGATGTGAGATGGCGGACGCCAAAAGCGATATCAAGCAAAGCGAAGAATGGCAGAAGGCGGTCGCCTACGAAATCACCGACGCGGACATCGAGCGCCAGCGGGCGCTGCTGGGCTTCGACCAGGCCGCGAAGACGCGCGAATATTTCCAGACCGCGACCGAGGATAATATCCGCAATTTCGCGCACGGCATGGGCGACGACAATCCGCTCTATTGCGATCCGCACTATGCGCGGAAGACGCGCTGGGGCAGCGTGATCGCGCCGGGGATGATGGCGGGCATCCTCAACCGGCCGATGCTCGGCGACCCTGTGCCCGACGAGATCAAGGCACTGCGCAAGAGCCTGTTCAAGGGCATCCACGTCTTCGTGTCGGGGTCGCAATGGGATTTCTATCGTCCCATCTATCCTGGCGACACCATCTACAGCTTCAACGGCGACGAGAGCTGCGAGGTCAAGCAGTCCGAATTCGCAGGCCGTTCGGTGATCACCGTGCGCCGCGACGTCAAGCTCAACCAGCGCGGCGAGGTCGTCGCCGTCTATCGCATCCTGCGCGTGCTGACCGAGCGCAAGACGGCGGCGAAAAAGGGTAAATATTCGGCGATCGAACCCGCAAGCTATACCGACGAGGAGATGCAGGCGGTCGAGGATATCTATGCGAAGGAGGCGGTGCAGGGCGGCGCCAGGCGCTGGTTCGAGGATGTCGAGAAGGGCGATTCGCTGGGCCTGCAGGCGAAGGGGCCGCTGACCGTCACCGACGTCATCTGTTTCCACGCGGGCGGCTATGGCTTCGTGCCCTATGCGCCGACTGCGAACCGGCTCGCGCACAAGAACCGCCAGCGCATTCCGGCTTTCTATGTGAAGAATGAGCACGGCATCCCCGACGTCGCCCAGCGGCTGCACTGGGATCCGACCTGGGCGCAGGCGATCGGCAATCCGATGGCCTATGATTATGGCGTGATGCGCGAGAATTTCCTGTGGCAATATCTCAGCGATTGGGCGGGCGACGATGCGATCATCACGCATATCCATGATGAGATTCGCAAGTTCAACTATATGGGCGACGTTCAGCGCGTGACCGGCGAGGTGCTCGCCAAGCGGCAGGACGGCAAGCAGAGCCTGGTCGACGTCGCGGTCAAGTTCACCAATCAGCGCGACGAGGAAACGGTGCGCGCCACCGCGACGATCGCGCTGCCGAACAAGGAACGGCCGCTGCCGCTCTATCCCGAAGTGCCCGAGGAACTGGCCGAAAAGGCTGTGCGGATGCTGGCGCGTCATCGCGAACTCGGCGGGGATTGATTCGCCTGTCATTCGCTTTGACAAGAGGGACAGGGGAGGCTTTGCCATGTCCGAAATCCTGATCGACGACGATGCGGGCGTCCGCACCATCACGCTCAACCGGCCCGACCGCCTCAATGCGCTCACCGGCTCCATCATGGCGCCGCTGGCCGACGCCTGTGCCGACGCCGCGCGCGACGCGTCGGTCGGCTGCGTGGTCGTGACGGGGGCGGGCCGGGGCTTTTGTGCCGGCGGCGACCTCAAGGAAGGTGGCGCGGACAAGGCGATCGTGCCGCCCGGACCCGATGTCGGCAGCCGCACCGAACAGAGCTTTGCGCGGCTGCGTGGCTTCATGGAGACCTCGCGGTTGCTGCATGAAATGCCCAAGCCGACGATCGCGATGGTCAACGGTCCCGTGGCCGGTGCGGGTATCGGCATCGCCGGCGCCTGCGACCTGCGCTTCGCGGGGCGGAGCGCGAGTTTCCTGACCGCCTTCGACCGCATCGGCGCGGGCGGTGATTTCGGATCGACCTGGTTCTGGACCAAGATCGTCGGAACCGGCGTCGCGCGCGAACTGTTCCTGCTCGGCGAGAAGTTGTCGGCCGAGGAGGCCTTCGCGAAGGGGCTTTATACGCGCCTGTTCGACGATGAGGCGTTGGCGATCGAAACGAAGAAGGCGGCACGCCGCCTCGCCGACGGGCCGCGGATGGGCTATCGCTATATGAAGACCAACCTCAACAATGCCGAGGATTGGGCTTTCGAGGCGGCGCTCGACGCCGAGGCCCTCAATATGGGCCTCGCCACCAGCGCGACCGCGCTGATCTGGCGCGAAAAGAAGAAACGGGAAGAGCAAGGTGGCGGCTGATTTCGACCATATCCGCATCGATCGGCACGAGGACGGGATTGCGGCGGTCGTCGTCGCGCGCGCCGATATCGGCAACGCCTCCTCGCCCGAAATGCTCGGCGAAATTCGCGAGGCCTTCGCTGCGCTCTCCGCCGAGCGCGAGGTGCGCGCGATCCTCTTCGCGGCCGAAGGCAAGCATTTCTCGGTCGGCGCCGATTTCGCCTTTCTCCAGCGCCTGACCGGCATGGCGGCGAGCGAGATCAAGGACACCGTCTACGCCAATTTCCAGGGGGCGGCGCGCGCCATTTATCGCTGCCCCAAGCCGACGCTGGCGTTGGTGCAGGGCGCGGCGGTGACGGTCGGGTGCGAACTCGCGCTTGCCTGCGACTTCCGCGTCGCCGCCGACAATGCGATGTTCCAGGAAAGCTGGATCAAACTGGGGATCATGCCGCCGCTCGGCGGGACGTTCCTGTTGCCCCGGATCGTCGGTCTTGGCCGGGCGATGGAGATGTGCCTGCGCGGCAAGCAGGTGCGTGCCGAGGAAGCGCTGAGCATCGGGCTGGCGAGCGAAGTGGTCCCGCGGGACGACCTTGCCGCGCGCGGCATGGCGTTGGCTCGCGAACTCGCGGCGTCGGCGCCGCTCGGGTACGCGACGGTCAAGCAGTCGATCCAGCGCGCTCTCGAAAGCAGCATGGAGGCCGAATGGCAGGCGAACCTGCCCAATCAAGCCCTGCTGCTGGGCAGCGAGGATCATCGTGAGGGACTGGCGGCCGTGACCGAAAAGCGCGCGCCGCGCTTCCAGGGGCGTTAGCTCCGCTCGATTTTCTGCCCGGCCGCGACGAAAATCGTCTGCGTTCCTTTGGCATAAACCCCTTCGGCGTCGGCGAAGACCGACTGCGCGACCGCATGGCCGTTGCCCGCGCCTTCGGTATGCGCGTCGAGCAACAGCCAGTCGCCGCGCGGCATCCGCAGGAACTGGATGGAGATGTCGAGGTTGGCATAGCTCCATTCGTGCGCGAAGGTCGCGCTGCCGACGCCATTGCCGAAATCGGCGAACAGGCACGCCTTGACGAAGGGCGAAGCCGGCACGCCGAGCACCACTTCGCCGTCCATCCGCATCCACGACACGCCGCGCCCGGGCTCGCGCACCCGGCCCATGACCGGACGCGTCCGGATCGCCCCCGCCATGCTGGCACCGACGAGGAAGTCGTTTTCGGGCACTTCCTCGGGCGCGGGATGCGGCTGCGGGGCCGGAAATTCGGGTGTGTCGAGATGGCGTGCGAGCAGGACATGCGCCTGCGCGACGCAACGGTCCTCCGCGAGCAGTTCGACCCGGTGGAACTGTGCCTGCCGCCCCTGTCGCACCGGGGTGATCCGCGGAACCAGTCGTGCGCGCGGCACGATCCCCAATATGTCGATCGTCAGCCGGCAGATTTCGAAGCGACCGTCGAAACCCGCCGCCTCGACGACATGGCCGATCAGCGCCGCGATCGGCCCGCCCGCGACCGCGTTGGCGAACCAGGGATTGCGCGCGAGGCCCGAGGGGACGAAACCCTTGTCGTCGGTGGTGAAATAATGGGGAATGGTCGTGGCTTTGTCGGTCATCGCCTTCGCCTCTACCATGCTGGCCCTCCAGCACAACATGTTTGACGTAGTTATATAAGTCAGGCATAGGATTCGGGAGGACGGCAAGGGAGAGAAAGCGATGGACCTGAGCTATGGCGAGGCGGCGGAAGCCTATCGCGCCGAGGTGCGTGGCTTCCTGTCGTCGCATTGGCCGCCGCCGTCCGACCTGCGCGGCGCCGACCTCAAGGCGTTCGTCCGCGCCTTTCGTACGCTCGCGACCGGACAGGGCTATCTCTATCGCGCCATTCCGAAGCGTTTTGGCGGGTCGGAGCAGCCCGTCGACGTCATCCGTGCCCAGGTGATCCGCGAGGAGTTCGCCCGCGTCCGCGCGCCGATGGAGGTTGGTGGCAACGGCATGAACATGACCGTGCCGACTCTGCTCGAAAAGGGGACGGAAGAGCAAAAGGAGCTGTTCATCCGGGGGACGCTGGAGGGCGATTATATCTGGGGGCAGGGCTATTCCGAGCCCGGCGCCGGATCGGATCTCGCGAGCGTGCGGACGAAGGGCGAGCTGTCGGCCGACGGCAGCAAATGGATCATCAACGGGCAGAAAATCTGGACCTCGCAGGGGATGCAGGCAACGCACATGTTCATGCTCGTGCGTACCGAGCCCGATGCCCCCAAGCACGACGGCATCACCTATCTGCTGATCGACCTCGACCAGCCGGGGATCACGCGCCGCCCGATCCGCCAGATGACCGGCGAGGAGGGCGATCACACTTTCTGCGAATTTTTCTTCGACAATGCCCAGACGCCGGTAACGTGGCAGGTCGGCGAACGCGGGCAGGGCTGGTATGTCAGCCGCACGACGCTGAAGCACGAGCGCGCGAGCATCGGCGGTGCCGACGGGCTCGGCCGCCAGTTCGCGAAGCTGATCGAGTTGGCGAAGGAGGTCGGGCGCATCGACGATCCGCTGGTGCGCGACAAGCTGGCGCAGATCGAGGGCTTCGTCCTGTCGCACCGCTATTCGAGCTATCGCATCTTCAGCTGCGCGGCGGCGGGTGAGGATCCCGGCACGGTGTCGCTGATGATGAAGCTGTTGCTGACCGAAATCGGGCACGAAATGGCGCTGCTCGCACAGGAACTGATCGGCGAGCATGGCTTCCTCGAGCCCGCCGGAGCGGGCGGGCGCGGCAATCGTGGGCCGCGCGGCCCCGAAAAATGGCTCGATCAGATCATGGGCAGCCTCGGCAATTCGATCGCGGGCGGCGCATCGAACATCCAGCGCAACATCATCGGCGAGCGCGGCCTTGGCCTGCCGCGCGACCTTGCCATGAGCGGGGAGCGCTGAGCCATGCATTTTCATCTGACCGAAGAACAGACGGCGATTCAGGACGCGGTCCGCGGCACGCTCGCCGATTGCTGGCCGATCGAGCGCCTCCACATGTTCGCCGATAGCGAGACGGATTTCGACCGCGAGAGCTGGAACGCGCTGATGGCGCTCGGCCTCGCCGGCATATTGACGCCGGACAGCGGCATGGGGCTGCTCGAAGCTGCGCTTGCGTGCGAGGTTGCGGGCGAGGCCGCGGCGGCGGGACCGCTGATCGGCCAGATGCTCGCGGTCGCGGCGGTGGCGGTGCACGGCGGCGATCAACTCGGCGCGCTGATGTGCGGCGAAAAGGTCGCGACTTTGGTGCATGGCGGCGGCGCATTCGTCCCTTGCGCGCGCGCCGCCGACGTCTTCCTGATCGTCGACCGCGATGCTGGCGTCAGGCTGGTGCCCGTGGGCGAGAGCGTCGAAATCGAGGCGGCGCGGGCGAGCGACCGTAGCCGGCCGGTTTCGCGGGTCGCGATCGCAGCGGATGCGGGCAAGACGCTGTTCGGCCCCCGCGATCCGATGGCCGCCCGGCTCGCCGACGCGGCGCTGATCCTCGTCGCGGCCGATGCGCTCGGCGGCGCGCAGAGGGTAACCGACATGAGCGTCGCTTATGCCAAGGAACGCGAACAGTTCGGCCAGCCGATCGGCCGCTTTCAGGGGTTGAAGCACCAGCTCGCCCATATGGCGCTCGACGTAGAGCCCGCGCGGGCGCTGGTCTGGTATGCGGCCTATGCATGGGATGCGGCGCTGCCCGACGCGCCGCGCGCCGCGGCGATGGCGAAGGCGCATCTGTGCGACGTCTATGTTCGTGCGACGCGCGCTGCGGTCGCGGCCCATGGCGGCATCGGCTATACGTGGGAATATGGTCTTCACTACTGGTTCCGCCGCGCGATGTTTGACCGCGCCTGGCTCGGCAGTCCTGTCGAGCATCGTGCGCGGGCTGCGGCGCTTGCGGGCTGGTAGGCGATGAGCGGGCCGGGCGATCATCTGCAACTTGCGCCGGGGGTGCGGCGACTCCGGCCCGACGATCATTTCATGATCCTGTCCGAAACCGACGCTTCGCCGATGCACGTCGGCGCGCTGCTCCTGCTTGACGTCCTCGCAGGCCAGCAAGCCGGCTTCGCCGCGGCGATCCGCCGTCAGTTCGCCGAGCGGCTTCCCGCGACGCCGCTGCTCGCACGGTTGCATCAGTCGCCGGAGGGTTATGACAGCGACGTCTGGGCCGACATCGCCCGCGCTGACCTCGAAACGCTCGTCGCCGTCGAACCGCACGATGGCGCGTGGGAGGAGGCCGATCTTTACGAAGCGATCGCTGCGCTGAACATGCGGCGCCTGGATCTCTCGGGCCCACCTTTTGCCGCCCATCTGTTCGAGCGGCTCGCGGAGGGCGGCAGCGCCATCTATCTCAAGATGCACCACAGCGTCGCCGACGGCATCGGTTTCCAGACCGTGCTGGGGCTGCTCAGCGACGCCGCGCCGCGCGCGACCGCACGCTTTGCCGATGCGCGCCTGCCCGAACCTGAAAAATGGCAGCAGAAGGCCGAAGCGCGCTTCGCTGCCGAAGAAAGCCTGCGCGCCGAACAGTCGGCGCGCCGCAAGCAAGCGCTGGCCGCGCTCGAAGCCTGCAACGACGATCGCGCGCCGACGCCGCAGCTCAAAATGTCCGGGCCGACCTCGGACAAGCGCCGTTACGCCACGATCAGCCTGCCGCTCGCGCGCGTGAAGGCGGTGGGGAAGAGGCTCGATGCGACGGTCAACGATATCTTCCTGACTCTCGCCAGTTCCGCGCTTCGCGCCTATCTGACCGAGGTCGGCGATCTTCCCGAAACGCCGCTCGTCGTCAATTCGGCACGCTCCTATCGCCGCGCAGAGCATGGAGCGTTCGGCAACCGCATCGTCGCGCTGCATCCGCATCTCGCGACGCATCTCGCCGATCCGATCGAACGGCTCCGTGCGATCCAGACGTCGATGGCGGCCGAAATGCGGCGTACGCATCACGATGAGGCTTTGCTCGATGCCGCCGAAAAACCCCATGGCGCGCGCGACCGGCGCGCCGCCTTCGCCGAACGCATGGCAGGCGGGAAAAGGCTGCTTCCCGGCAATCTGACCCTGTCGAACGTCCCGGGCCCGGCCGAGGCGCGCAGCTATGCGGGCTTTCGCCAGCGTCATAATTATCCGGTGCCGATCATCGGATCGGGCCGTTTCCTCAATATCACTTCGCGGCGCAGCGGCGACCATCTGGACATGGGCGTGATCGTCGATGCCGAAAAGATCGCCGATCCGCGCCGCATCGCGGCCTTGTTCGTGGCCGCGCTCGACGAACTGGAGGCAATCCCATGACCGAAGACCTGGCGTTCCGGCAGGAGGACGACCGCTATCACCAGCTATCCGACGACCCCTATGAGACCGAGACCAACTGGTGGTCGTTCAATATTCCGGAGCGCAAGATCGGCTGCTGGATCCACGCGCCCTATTATCCCAACCGCAAAAGCGTGACCTGGCGCATCTTCGCCTGGGACGACGAAGGCTATGATCCGGCGCGCATGGCCTATTACCGCAAGGTCGAGGAAGCGGCGATGCCCGACCGTCCCGACCTCACCGACATCAGCTTTCCCGGCGATAAATACGGGGCGGGATACAGCCTCAAGATGATCGAACCCGGGATGAAATATCGTCTGCAATATGACGATCCGGCGCGGGGCTTCGCGCTCGACTTCACGCACACGGGTCTCCACCCGCCGCATCGCTTTCCGCCCGGAAAGCCGCCGTTCATGGCGACGCCGCACTATGATCAGCTCGGCCATGTCGAGGGCTGGATGACCTTGCGCGGCGAGCGCATCCGCATCGACGGCATCGGCGTGCGCGACCGCACCTGGGGTCCGCGCGGCGGGCCTTATGCGGCAAGCCCGAAGACCTATGCGAGCGATCATGATCGCGTGAAGCACCCCGGCGGTGCGCGCTGGCGCGAGATCGAGCGCGAACGCGGCCGGGGGCGCATCCAGTATATCTTCGGCCATCGCCGCGACGGCACCGGCTTTCTGGGCTTCGTCCGCGTGGCCGAGGGCGACGCCGACGGCTGGGCGCCGATGAATGCGGGCTGGATTCGCCGCGACGACCGCTTCGGCAGCCTCGATCCGGCACGCTCGCGGATGCGCGCTTTCCGCAGCCCGAAGACCGGCTGGAGCACGCATATGCAGGTCGAACTCGTCGACGAGCATGGCCGTGCGATGGCAAGCGAGGGCTTCGTCGTCAGCACGATGAGCGAGGCGGGCTATGGCGTGAACCAGCTCATGCGCTGGGACATCGATGGCGGAATCGGCTGGGGCGAGGATCAGGATGTGTGGAATCCGGCGCATTTCGTGCGGATGCTCGATGCGCTGAAGGCGACGGCCTGACCATGTTCGCCAAATTGTCGCTACCGTTGATGTGCGCGCCGATGAGTATAGCCTCCTCGGTGCCGCTCGCGGTCGCCTGCTGCCGCGCCGGGGTGGTCGGCGGCTGGCAGGGCGGGACTTTCACGCCGTTCGAGCATTTCGAGGACTATCTGGCCGCGCTTGCGCAGGTCGAGGGGGCACCGCCGATCGTCAATCTGCCCGCGCGCTGGGGCCACGATCCCGCCGGGGCGGCCCGGCTCGATCTGCTCGAACGCTACCGCGTGCCGCTCATCCTTTCGAGCCTTGGCGATCCCTCGGCACTGGTGGCGCGCGTCCACGGTTGGGGCGGGCGCGTCGTCCACGACGTGACGACGATGCGGCACGCCGAAAAGGCGATCGCCGCGGGCGCCGATGGGCTGATGCTGACCTGCGCAGGGGCCGGAGGGCATACGGGTTTCCTGACGCCGATGACCTTCGTTCCGGCGGTGCGGCGGCTGTTCGACGGGCTGCTGATCGTTGCGGGGGGCATCGCCGATGCGCATGGCATCGCGGCGGCGCTGGCGCTCGGCGGTGATATCGCCTGCATGGGCACCCGTTTCATCGCAACGCCCGAGAGCGGCGTCGTGGAGGGGCATCGCGCGATGATCGCCGAAGCCGGTGCGGACGACATCATCGTCTCGGCGGCAATGAATGGCGTGCCGGCGCATTGGCTGCGCCAGTCGGTCGAGGCAGCGGGGCTCGATCCCGGGTCGTTGCCGGCGGTGCGATCGGAGATGCCGGACGGCGCGCGGCCATGGCGCGACATCTGGAGCGCGGGACAGAGCGTCGGCATGATCGATACGGTCGAGCCAGTGCCCGCGCTGGTCGCACGGCTGCACCGGGATTTCGAGGCCTTGCTGGCCGTTGCCGACTGGCGCGAGCGGCTGGCGGCAGTGGCCGAAAGCTGGGCCTAGTCCATCGTCAGCACGATGCGGCCCGCGCTTCGCCCCGCCGCGGCATCCTCCATCGCCGCACGGAAATCCTCGAGCGGATAGGTGCGCGTGATCGCGGGCCGGAGCTTTCCCTCTGCCGCGAGGGCGAAGATCGTGTCGCGATTGGTCTCGCTTTTCGCGGGTTCGAAGATGCCGAACTGGCGTACGTCGACCCCGATCAGGCTGGCGCCCTTGAGTAGCGGCAGGTTGGTGCGCAGCGCCGCGATGCCGGCAGGAAAACCGATGACGAGATGCCGTCCGTTCCATGCGAGCGAGCGAAAGGCAGGGTCGGTCGCCTCGCCGCCGATGGGGTCGAAGACGACATTGACGCCGCGGTCGCCGTTCGCCGCCTTGACCGCCGCGCGCCAGTCGGCGCCGCGGGCATCGATTGCGGCGTCGGCTCCGCCCGCCGTCGCGAGCGCGCGTTTCGCTTCGCTCGACGCCGAGGCGATGACGCGCGTGCCCAGATGTCTGCCGATCTGCACCGCGGCATAGCCCGTCGCGCCGCCCGCGCCGAGGACGAGCAGGGTTTCGCCTGTCTGCAGCTTTGCCCGGTCGACGAGTGCGTGCCACGCCGTCGCATAGCTGACCGGGAAGACGGCTGCTTCCTCGAACGACAGCGCTTCGGGCATGGCGCGGACCGTCCGCGCGGGCAGGTTGGCGACGTTGGCGAACAGCCCGCCCCATCCGCTCGCAACGACCTTGTCGCCGACCGCGATCCCCGCCACCTCGGCGCCGACCGCCTCGACGACGCCCGCGCATTCGCTGCCCGGGACAAAAGGGGTCGGCGGCTTGACCTGATAGCCGCCCGCGGCAGTCAGCACGTCGACGAAACTGATCCCGGCTGCCCTGATCGCAATCCGCACCTGCGTAGGCGAAGGCGGTCCCGGATCATGTGCGGCGAGTCGATAATGATCGGGTGGGCCGAGTTCCTCCGCTATCGCGGCGCGCGGTCCGGCTGGCTTGTCGTCGGGCATGGCTTCCTCTTGTCAGCTTGTTCTAAGAAGTATAACTAAGTTATATATCAATTGAAGGGGACAGGCGATGGCGTTCAAAACGCGGATTACCGAAATGCTGGGGATCGAGCACCCGATCGTCCAGGGCGGAATGCAGGCGGTGGGCACCGCCGATATGGCGAGCGCGGTGTCGAACGCCGGCGGCCTCGGCATTATCACCGCGCTGACGCAACCGACGCCAAAGGCCCTGCGTGATGAAATTGAGCGCTGCCGGTCGATGACCGACAGGCCGTTCGGGGTGAATCTGACGGTCTTTCCGACGATCAACGCACCGGACTATAATGCCTATGCCGACGCGGTAATCGAAAGCGGCGTCAAGGTGATGGAGACGGCGGGAACCCCCGCGGTGCGCGAAATCTGGGCGCGGGTGAAGCCGCATGGCGTCACCATCCTCCATAAATGCACCGCGGTGCGTCATGCGCTGTCGGCGGAGAAGGCGGGATGCGACATCATCTCGATCGACGGCTTCGAATGCGCCGGCCATCCGGGCGAGGACGATGTTCCGGGGTTGATCCTGATTCCCGCGGCGGCGGATCGGGTGAAGATTCCGATGCTCGCCTCGGGCGGCTTCGGCGATGGGCGCGGGCTTGTCGCCGCGCTCGCGCTCGGCGCCGAGGGGATTAACATGGGCACGCGCTTCTGTGCGACGAAGGAAGCACCGGTGCACGACAATGTGAAGCAGGCCTATATCGATAACGACGAACGCGGCAGCTTCCTGATTTTCCGCAATTTCAAGAATACCGCGCGTGTCGGGAAGAGCGAAGTCAGCGAGGAGGTCGTCCGCCGCCTCGCGCAACCCGACGCGAAATTCGCCGACGTGCAGGAACTGGTCGCCGGGACGGCAGGGCGTGAATTGCTGAAGACCGGAGATCTTTCGAAGGGCGTCTTCTGGGCCGGGATGGTGCAAGGGCTGATCCACGATATTCCGACCTGTCAGGAACTGATCGACCGGATCATCGCCGAAGCGGAAGCGATCATCGATCGGCGGCTCGCGAGCTTTCGCCGTTAGCGCTGCCCGCCATCGACGCGCACCAGCGCGCCGGTGGTATAGGAGGAGGCCGGGCTCGCGAGCATCAGCGCGGCGGTCACGATCTCTTCGGGTCGCCCCGGCCGCCCTAACGCAACCGGCTGCGTCTCGCGCTTGTTCGGTTCCCAGGCTTCGGCGATGTCGGTCAGGAAGGGGCCGGGGCTGATCGTGTTGACGCGCACCTTCGGCGCATATTCGCGGCTCAGCGAAACGCTCATCGCGTTGAGCGCCGCCTTGGCCGAGCCATAGGGCACCACCATCGGCAGCGCCATCAACGCGCCGGTCGAACTGATATTGATGATCGCGCCGCCTTCGCTCTGGCTCATCCGGTGCGCAATCTGGCTCGCAAGCCGGAAGGGGCCCTTGAAATTGAGGTTCATCACCGAATCGAACAGACTTTCGGGCATTTCGTGGCTGGGGCAGGGCGGCGACATGCCGGCGTTGTTGATGAGAATGTCGATGCGTCCGAACTCGGCATAGGCGGCGGCAATCAGAGCGTCGATCTCGTCCCAGCGCCCGCAATGGACGCTATGTGCCATCGCCCGCCTTCCGAGCGCGCGGCATTCCCCGGCGACCTCCTCGCATTTGTCGAGCTTGCGGCTCGCGACGATGACGTCGGCGCCGCGTTCGGCGAGCGCCTTGACCATGCGGTAGCCGAGCCCGCGCGACCCGCCGGTGACGAGCGCGACCTTGCCGGTGAAATCGAACAGCGGATCGGGGGTCATGCGGCGCTCCTTTCGCGGATCGCATCAAGGCGGGTCGGGATATGCTCGCTGGGGAAGAGTCCCGGCGCGGGCTTCGCGTTCTTGAGATAGGCCTTGGCCACCTGCACCTTGTGGACTTCGGTCGGCCCGTCGGCGAGCGCCAGCGCGGGCAGCCCCATCCACATGTCGGCGAGCGGCAGTTCGAGCGTCATGCCAAGGCTGCCGTGGAGCTGGATCGCGCGCTGGACGATGTCGTGATAGACTTTCGCCATCTGCACCTTGCACATCGCGATATGCGTGCGCGCGGCGCCATGCTCCTCATTGTCTATGATCCACGCGGTCTTGAGCACGAGCAGGCGGAACTGTTCGAGCTCGATGATCGAGTCGGCGATCGCGCCCTGCACGAACTGATGCTCGGAAAGCTGCTTGCCCTGCGTCCGGCGCGACACCGCGCGTTCGAGCATCATGTCGATCGCGCGCTGGCACTTGCCGACGGTGCGCATCGCGTGATGGACGCGCCCGCCGCCGAGCCGCGCCTGCGCGACCTTGAACCCCTCGCCAGGGCCACCGAACATCGCGTCGAGCGGCACGCGCACCTTGTTGTAGCGGATATAGGCGTGGGTGCCGTCGTCCTTGCCCTTGCTGTCGCCCATCGTCTGCGAATGGCGGATGAACTCGACCCCCGGCGTGTCGGTCGGGACGATCAGCATCGACATGCGCCCGTGCGGCGGGTTTTCGGGGTTGGTGACGACCATCACGATCAGGAAGGCGGCGAAGCGCGCGTTCGAGGAAAACCATTTCTCGCCGTCGATTACCCACTCGTCGCCGTCCTGCCATGCCCGGCAGGTGAATTCCTTGGGGTCGGCGCCGGCCTGTGGCTCGGTCATCGAGAAGCAGGAGACGATCTCGCCTTCCATCAGTGGCTGGAGATATCGGGCCTTCTGCTCCTCGGTCCCGAACATCGCGAGGATTTCGCTGTTGCCGGTGTCGGGCGCGGCGGTGCCGAAGACCGTCGGTGCCCAATAGCTGCGTCCGAGGATTTCGTTCATCAGCGCCAGCGTGAGCTGGCCGTAGCCCGGCCCGCCGAGATCGGCGCCAAGATGGCAGGCCCACAGGCCCTGTGCCTTCACCTCCTCCTGCAACGGCTTCATATAGGCGCGCGCTTCCGCGTTCGCGACATCGTAGGGCGCGCCGTGCCCCGGGAAGAGCATATCCATAGGCTCGCATTCCTCGCGGACGAATTTTGCCATCCAGTCGAGCTTCGTCTGCAATTCGGGTTCGATGCGGAAATCGATCATGCGCGTTCCTTGGGTTAGCCGATCAGGCGGATGAGTTTTTCGGCTTCGGCGAAATTGCCGCGCACCAGCCGGTCGAAGAAGCGCCCGGTCTCGGCGCTCAATATGCCCTTGGCCGCTTGCGCGACCTTATATTCGAGGATGCAGCCGCCCTTGAACATCGCCAGGATCAGATAGTAATCGAAGCTCGCTATGCTGCGCCCGGTGCCCGCGGCATAATGCGCCATCAGTTCCTGCCGCGTCGGCCAGTCGCCGACATTGTAGAGCGCCTTTTCGGGGACATGGCCGGGAAAGCGCTCGTCGCATATGCCGTTGCAGAACCAGGCGAGGTCGAGCAGCGGGTCGGCGATGGTCGACAGCTCCCAGTCGATCAGCGCGGTCAGCCGGCACGGCGGGTCAAAGGCAAAGAGCGCGTTCGGCGTCCCGACGTCGCCGTGAATGATGCCGGGGCGGAAATCGTCGGGGCTGTTGGCGCGCAGCCAATCGCGTGCGAGCGCATAGCCGGGCAGTTCGCGCCACTCGAAATCATAAAGCTGCTTGTAGCTTTTGATCTGGCCTTCCCAGCGGTCGACTTGCCGTTCGAGAAAATTGTCGGGTCTTCCGAAATCTTCGAGGCCCACCGCCCGGTAATCGACGTTGGCGAGCGCAATCAGCCCGTCGACCATCGCGAACGGCACTTCGCGCGCGTGCGGCGGCTTGTCGAAAGGCGGCCTGTCGTGGATGCGCCCATCGTGAAGGTCGGCAGGCCAGCCCTCGACGAGATCCATGACATAGAAGGGGGCGCCGATGACCTCGGGATCGGCGCAGCTCCCGTGGCAGACAGGGTGGGGGACGGCGGTGCCGCCCAGTGCGGTCAGCACGCGCGCCTCGCGCAGCACGCTCTTCTCGCTGCCCGGCGGCGGCACGGCGGGCGGGCGGCGCAGGATCAGCGTGTCACCACCGCGGTTCAGCGACAGGATGACGTTCGACGTGCCGCCGTGGATCTTCTCGACCGCGAGCGGCCCGTCACCGAGCGCGGGGATATTCGCATCGAGCCATGCGGTCAGCCGTTCGGGATCGGCGAGCGCTCTTGCATCGTCGTTCATGCGCCGCCTTCCTTCAGATAGGTCTCGATCGCGCTGCGGATCGCGTGCAGCCGGTCAGCGGCGTCGGCGAAGGCGGCCTTGTCGATCCGCGCGAGCACCGCCCGGGTCACCGCCTCCGCACGCGCATGATCGGCCGCCTTCAAGGCACGGCCCGCATCGGTCGCGACGATCAGCGACGCGCGTTTATGTTCGGGATTCGCCTCGAACGCGACGAATCCCAGTTCGGCGAGATGATTCGCGGCGCGCTGCACCACCTGCCGCGGATGGCCGAGGCTGCGGCCGATCTGCGCGACGGTCGGGGGTGCGGCGGCGTTGACAACGGCGGTCAGCACCGTGAGCTCCATCTCGGCGAGCCCGCTCGCGCTGCGGGTGTCGGCATAGAGCGCGCGCATCCGTCCGCGCAGCCGCGCAACCTCGTCGGCGAATCGTTCGAACTCGATGAAGCGTTCAGACATGACACCTGAATGTCTAATTGACACTGTAGTGTCAATATCGATCAGCGCGTCATCATCTTCCGGAACAGCGATGTCTCCGCTTGCCAGTCGATCCGCACGCGCCGGTGCACGAAGCGCCAGCCCTCGGCCGTGCGTAGGAGACGGTCGTCATAGGTGCCGCTGTGATCGGGTCCGAAATCGCTGTGGACGGTGAAATAGCTGCGCGCAGTCGCGCGGTCGCCGTCGACCGCGATTAGCGGATTGGTGATATGGTGGCGTACGAAGGTCAACCGCGGATCGCGCGTTCCGGACGAGAGCGCCGCGGCGATCGCGGCCGGGCCGATGGGTGCGTTGCCGGTAAATTCGAGCACGCCGTCCGCGGTGAAGCAGGCGGCGAGATCGGCAACGCGGCCGCGGTCGCCATTATAGGTATAGCGCGCGAGCAGATCGCGGATCGCATCGCGGTCGGCGGCCAGATTCGCCTTTGGGTCAGCCATTGTAGTGCAGTTCCAGTCCGGGCTCGTCCCAGCGCAGCTTTGCGAGCCGCCCCGTGGTCGAAAGCGTGACATAGGCGTCGCGCCGGTCGGTGCCGCCGAAGGCGATGTTGGTGACATAGCGCTCGCCGGGGATGTCGCGCTTGCTCATCCGTCCGTCGGGCGTGATCGTTGTGATACCGCCCGCATAGAGCGTCGCGACGCAGATATTGCCGGCCGCCGTCACGGCGAGGCTGTCGAAGCCCACGGGGCCTGGCGCGGTCGCAACCCATTCGGGCTTTTGGGATTCGACCTTGCGCTCATAGCGCCACAGCCGCGCCTGATGGGTGTCGGCAACATGGACATGGTGACCGTCCGGCGACAGGCCAACGCCATTATACGAGACGGCGTGGCGGTTGATCGCCGTGATCGCCGATCCGTTCGGCAGCGCGCTGAACAGGCCGCTTGCGGTGCGGATGCCGTCGTGGCTCTTGCCGAGGTCGGTGAACCACATCCGGCCGTCGGCATCGAAGACGATGTCGTTCGGCGCCTCGAGTGCTATGCCGTCGCAGCTATCGTAGAGCCGCTCGACTTTCCCGCTCCCCAGGTCGACGCGCTCGATGCGGCCCTCGTGCCCGGCGCCGCGCGCGTTCTGGAAGTTGACGAGATCGAGTCCGCCGTTGTTGCACACGTAAAGGGCGCCGTCGGGGCCGATCGCGGCGCCGTTCGGGCCGCCGCCGATCTGGCTCACCGTCTCCGTCCGGCCGTTCCAGCAGCGGGTGATGCGCCCGCCCGCTAGCTCGACGACGATCACCGATCCGTCGGCCATCACGACTGGTCCTTCGGGAAAGGCGAGGCCTTCGGCGACAATCTCCATGGGTGCGCATCCTGTATAACCTAGTTAGTGATGTCTTGACATGCACGGGGGTTGCGCGCAACCTTTTCGGACGGGAGAGAAAATTGTCGGTTTCAGCGCATCACATTGTGGCGACGCCGCCACCATTCGACGCACCGCCCTATCCGGCGGACATTTTTGCAGGGCAGGTCGTACTCGTCACGGGAGGCGGTTCGGGCATGGGGCTCGCGATGGCGAAGGCCTTTGCCCAGGGCGGCGCGAAGGTTGCGGTAATGGGGCGCAGCCTCGAACGCGCGCGGGACGGCGCGGCGGAGATTGCGGCGCTGGGAGTGCCCGTCCACGCGATGAGCTGCGACGTGCGCCTTCCCGAAGCGGTCGCCGCTGCGTTTGACGAGGCCGAGGAGGCGCTTGGGCCGGTGGGCCTGCTCGCGAACAATGCGGGCGCCAATTTTCCGGTGCTGGCGGAGAATATCTCGGCCAATGCATGGGCCGCGGTGACGCGGATCGCGATCGACGGCACCTTCCTTTGCTCGGCCGAATTTGCCCGCCGCCGCATCGCGCGGGGGGAAGGCGGGGCGATCGTCGTCAACAGCGCGCAATATATCTGGACAGGCTTTCCCGGCGACGCGCACAGCGCCGCCGCCAAGACCGCGCAGGCGACGATGACGAAGAAGCTGGCGGCCGACTGGGCACCCCACGGTATTCGCGTCAACGCTGTCGCGGCGGGCTTCTTTCCGCACGCGGATTCGGTTTCGGGCCGCCGCGACGAGGGGATCGAGCCCCTGCAGGGGATGATCCCTGCCGGGCGCACCGGCAGCATATGGGAATTCGGCTGGCTCTCGGCGATGACCTGCACGCCGTTGTTCGGCGGCATGACCGGACAGGTGATCGTGCAGGACGGTGGTGAGAGCCTGCGCCGCTCGCTTATCATGCCCGATTTCATCCCGCCGCGCGAACGCGCCGATGGGCCGTGGGGCTGGCAATGAGCGGTTGGCTGACCGGCAAGCGCGCGTGCATCGAGGGCGACAGTCCGGCGATCCGCGCGGCGCTCGAAGCCGCGGGCGCAGACTTGGTCGACGGTGGCGATCGCGACATCTGGGTGCATGTCGCGCCGCCCCCGGCGGTCAAGGCGGCGCACGAAATCACGCACGCCGAATGGCGTGCCAGTCTCGATACCGGACTCGACCGCCGCTTCCTCGGCGCAAAGGATTTTGCCGAACAATGCCGCGTGCGGGGACGGGGCGGCGCGATACTCTTCGTCGGCGCGCCCGAACAGGCGCTCGGGACCGATCAGGCGGCAGCGGCGGGTGCGCTCGGCAATCTTACGAAGACGCTCGGTGTCGAATGGGCTCGCGACGGGGTCCGCGTGAACAGCATATTGACCCGCGACACCGGCGATACGCTCGGCCATCTCGCCGCCTATCTGGTGAGCGACTATGCCGCCTATGTGACCGGCGCGGTGGTGGGCATTGCGCTCGATGACTGACCGCGCCCGCCTCGACGGGCAGGCGGCCTTCGTCACCGGCGGCGGGGGCGGCATCGGCCGCGCGATCGCGCTGCGCTTCGCCGAAGCGGGCGCCGATGTCGCAATCTTCGACATTTTCCCTGAGCGCGCCGAAGAGGCGGCGGCGCGCATCGCCGAGCAGGGCGTTCGCGCGCTGCCGATCGCCGGCGACGTGATGGACTTGGATGCGCTGCGCGCCGCGATCGACCGCGCCGCGGCCGAATATGGCCGCCTCGACATCCTCGTCAACAATGCCGGCGGCGTCTCGGCGCGACCTTTCCTCGAACAGAGCGAGCGCAGCATGCGCAAGCACGTCGATATCAATCTGATGTCGATGCTGGTCGCGACGCAGGCGGCGGCGAGGCATATGGTCGCGGGCAAGCGCGGGGGGGCGATCGTCAATGTCGCGAGCATCGAGGCGAGCCGCGCCGCGCCCAATTTCGCAGTCTATGCCGCGTGCAAGGCCGGAATGCTCAGCTTCACCCGATCGATGGCGGTCGAGCTCTCCGAACATGGCATCCGCGTCAACTGCATCGCCCCCGACCACACGGTGACGCCCGGCAATCAGGGCAATCGCGCGGGCCGGGTCGATCCGGCGACCTGGAAACGGCGCAGCGCGGAGGAAATCGACGCGATGAACCGGCTGATCCCGCTGGGGCGCGAAGGCGTGGACATGGAGTGCGGCGACGCTGCGGTCTTCCTGTCGAGCGCGCTGGCGAGCTATATCACCGGCGTGCTGCTGCCGGTCGACGGCGGAACCTGGGCCTCTTCGGGCTGGGTGCGCGGACGCGACGGGCGGTGGACCTTGAACGAAGGCCTGTCCTTCGGCCCTTCCTGACGTGCGGCGTTGCGGGGGTCCGGCAAAGGCCCTAAAGGCTGGAAAGGCCAAGTCGAAACCGGGTTCGGGGCAGGGGCAGGAATGAAGATGGAAAATCACAGCGCGCGCATCCGGGTTCCCAAGACCTCGGAGCTTGTCGCGGACCAGATTCGCGCGCAGATCGTCCGCGGCGAGCTCAAGGAAGGCGACACGCTGCCTCCCGAAGGTGCGCTGCTCGTCACGCTCGGCGTCTCGCGGCCTACCTTGCGCGAGGCGTTTCGCATCCTCGAGGCCGAGAATCTGATCAGCGTCGTCCGCGGCTCGCGCAGCGGGGCGCGGGTCCATCAGCCGTCGACCGACCTCGTATCGCGTTACGCGGGCTATGTACTTGAATCGCAGGGAACGACGATCGCCGATCTCTATGCCGCGCGGCTTGCGATCGAACCCACGGTGGTGCGCTGGCTCGCGACAGTGAAGGGCAATACGCCGTGGATGCCGCAGCTCAAGGAAGCGCTCGCCGATCTCGATGAAATGCTGAAGTCGGGCCACTACGACGAGTTCATCGACAATATCTCGCATTTCCATCAGGCGCTGGTCGAAGCGAGCGGCAACAAGACGCTGAGTTTCCTCAACCGGATGCTGCTCAATCTCGGTCGCAATCACCAGAATGACTATCAGCGGCGCCACCCCCGTTCGACCGAGGACCGGGTCAAAAGCTTCCGTGCCGGTTTCAAATCCTACGACAAGCTGATCAAGCTGATCGAGGCGGGCGATGTCGAGGGTGCTGTCGCGCATTGGCGTCTGCACCTGCGCAATGCCAACGAGACCTGGGCGACGCGCGGCGAAGGCGAACGGATCGTCGACTCGCTGCGGTCCTGAAAGGCTTCGCGCCGCCGCGACCCCTCAATTGCGCATGATGAAGCCGCCGTCGACGTTGAGCGCCTGACCCGTGATCCAGTCGCCCGCGGGAGAGCAGAGCAGCAGCAGCGCCCCGACGAGATCCTGCGGTTCGCCGCGTGGCTGTTTCACCACCCGTGCCATCGCTGCCTGGACGAACGGGCTTTCCTCCGGCGTCAGCGCCTTGCCCGCATCCGACATGGTCATCCCGGGTGCGATGGCGTTGACGTTGACGTTCATCCGGCCGAGTTCGGTCGCGAGGGTTGTCGTCAGCCCGAGCAGCGCTACCTTGCTGATGCCATAGGGGGTCTGCGCCGGGAATCCGCCGGCCGAAAGCTGGTTGACGATCTTGCCGCCGCCGCGCGCCTGGAATAGTGGCACCGCGGCTTTCGCGCAGATGAGCGCGCCGGTCAGATTGACGCGCATCAGCTTTTCGAAATCGGCGAGCGGCGTCTGGATCAGTGGCGTTCCGACGGCTTCGACCATCAGCGCCGCGTTGTTGACGAGGATGTCGAGCCCGCCGAAGGCCTGGACCGCCGCGTCCATCATGGCCGCCACCGACGCTTCGTCGGCGATGTCGACCTGTTGCGCGACGGCTTTGCCGCCCGCCGCGTCGATCTCGGCCGCGACGCGTTCGGCACCGTCCTTGTTGAGGTCGGCGACGACAACGCTGGCCCCGGCATTGGCGAGACCGACGGCATAGGCACGCCCGATGCTGTTGCCGCGCCCGCCCGCGCCGGTGACGATGGCGACCTTGCCGTCGAGACGGAACTGCTCGTTCGTGAAATCGGTCATTGTCTGCCTCCTCATTTCGGAAAGATCGGGGCGCCGACGCCGACAGTGACGGTCTTGTAGTGCAGGAATTCGTCGATCCCGGCCTTGCCGCCTTCCTTGCCGAAGCCCGAGATGCCGACCCCGCCGAAGGGCGTGTGCGGGTTGATCTGGAAGCCGCCGTTCACATAAACGCCGCCGGCATTGAGGCGCTCCGACAGGCGATGCACGCGCTGGATGTCGTTCGACTGGATATAGGCGGCGAGGCCATATTCGCTGTTGTTGGCGATCGCGACGGCTTCGTCCTCGTCATGGAACTTCATCACGACCACCGCCGGTCCGAAAATCTCGACCTGACTGATCTCGTGATCGGGGTCGGCGTCGACGATCAGGGTCGGTTCGATGAAATTGCCGTCGGCAAGGCTGCCACCGCAGCGCCCGCCGCCGAGTTCGAACGTCGCGGCGCCATCGGCTTTCGCGCGCTCGAACATGCCGAGGATGCGATCGACCGCGGCCTTGTTGATCACGGGACCGACTGCGACGGTCGGGTCCATCGGGTCGCCGACCTTGAACTGGCCGATGATTGCCTTCAGCCGCGCGACGAAATCGTCATAGACGTCGGCATGGACGAGCTGGCGCGTGGGAAGCGCGCAGCCCTGTCCCGACAGGCAGCCGACGGTCCAGAAGACCGCGCGCTCGGCCGCGGCCTGCAGGTCGCAGTCGGGAAAGACGAGACTCGCCGACTTGCCGCCGAGTTCCATCACGCTCGGCTTGATCTCCTCGGCGCAGGCGGCGAGAATCTTGCGTGCGGTGATCGGGCCGCCGGTGAAGCTGATCTTGCGGATTTTCTTGCTGCGCACGATCGCTTCGCCGCATTCGGCGTTGCCCGGCAGGATCGACAGCACCCCGTCGGGCACACCGGCTTCCTTGCAGAGCTGCGCGAAGAGTTCGGGCGCGAAGGGGGTGATCTCCGCGGGTTTGCAGATGACGCAATTGCCTGCGGCGAGTGCCGCGCACACCTTCATGCCGAGCGAGATCAGCGGTCCGTTCCAGGTGATGATGATCCCGACGATGCCGATCGGCTCGGGCACCGAATAGGAAAATTCGCCGCGCGTGTCGAAGCTGCTCAGGAGTTCGCCGGTCAGCTTGTCGCACCAGCCGGCATAGTAGCGGGTCCAGCCCACCGCGGTATCGACGCCGCGTTCGCCGACCCTCAGCGTCGTGCCGCCGTCGAGCGCCGCCATCTCGGCGAGCCTCCGCTTGTTGGCTTCGAGCAGGTCGGCGAGCCGGTTGAGGATGTCGCGGCGTGCCTCGGGTGGGGTCCGCCGCCACGCGTCGCGCACGGCCTCGGCCTTGGCGACCGCTTCCTCGACTTCCTTCGCCCCGGCAAGGGGAATGTCCGCCTGGACGGTCTGGCTGACCGGATGGAGATGCGGATGGGTTCCGCCGCTTCCGGCGGGGCGCTGTTCGTGCCCCAGATGCAGATGAACCGTCGGTGCCGTGCTGGCCATATTCTGTCTCCCGGATACTGTCAGGCGTTCCACGCCAGATGAAGATTTTCGAGCGCCATGACGCTGCCGCCGCGGCAGCTCTCGTCGCCCTTCGTGACTTGGTGGAAATGGCCGATGCGGCCGAACCAGGCGCGATAGAAGATGATCAGCTCCATCCGCGCGAGATGGAGGCCGAGGCAGGTGTGAATGCCTGACCCGAAGGCGGCGTGGCGGTAGAATTGCCGTTCGATCGAAACCGTCTCGGGGTCGGGATTCAGCGTTTCGTCCCATCCCACGAGCGGGAGCGGCGCGAGAATGCAATCGCCGGCCCTGAGCCGGGCGCCCTCAAGCTCGACATCCTCGACGACATAGCGCGGCGTCGCGACGAAGGCGTAGCGGCGGAGCAATTCCTCGACGAGATTGGGGATGGTGTCGGGATCGTCGATGGCGCGCTGGCGTAGTGCCTCGTCATGCGCGAGGTGGCGCATCCCGAAGCTCATCGCGTTGGTCACCGTATCGAGCCCGGCGAGGAACATCAGGAAGCCGATCGACATCAATTCCTCGAAATTCATCGGGCGGCCATCGATCTCGCTAGCGATGATCTTCGAGATCATGTCGTCGCGCGGTTCGGCCATGCGCGCCTGAATCAGCTGCGCGAGGTGGCCGATGATCTGCTGGGCCAGCGCATTGCGTTCCTCGGGCGTGGCGCGCGCGTTGAAGAAGCTCACCACCAGGTGGCGGAGCTCGTCGAACTTCTCCATCGGAAAGCCGAACAGCTCCATGAACACGGCGACCGGCAGGCGCGAGGCGAGCGACGATACGAATTCGCACGCGCCCGCCGCCTCGATCTCGTCCAGCAACTGGTCGGTCCACTCGACGACGCGCGCTTCCAGCGGCGCGATCGCCTTCGATTCGAAGAAGGGACGCAGCATCTGCCGGTACGGCCGGTGCTCGGGCGGATCGAGCATCTCGGGGATCATCTTCGGTTGGTTCGGATTGGGCGGGATCGAGAGATAGCGGCTCGAAAATATCTCGGGATGGCGCACGACGTGCTGGACCGAAGAGCCGGTGTTGCAAACCCAATGGCCACCATGCGCGCTGGTCCAGAAAACCGGCGGTGCGGTTTCCTTCAATTCCCAATAGCGCGCGTGACAGTCGGCGAGCACGCCGGGGTCGGTGATATAGTCGAATTCATGGATCGGCCAACGTGCAGGCGCCTGCGACTCGGTCATCTGTCTCTCCCGTTGACGCAAGTAAACGATCGTTTACATATCAAGTCAACTAGGGAGCGATGATGGCAATGACGATTTCCGATGCGCGCGCGCGCGATGCCGACCGCACCCGACAGGCGATCCTTCATGCCGCGCAGCAGATTTTCGCCGAAAAGGGCTTTGCCGAGGCGGGCATTCGCGACATCACCGCGCGGGCAGGGGTCAACCAGTCGCTCGTCAGCCGCTATTTCGGCGGCAAGCTCAAGCTGTTCGAGGCCGCGCTCGAAGCCGCGCTCGACGCGCGCCTGATGACCGATCTGCCCAAGCAGGATTTCGGCAAACAGATCGTCGCCCGCTTTACCGATGAAACCGGTCGTACCAGTCCCCTGCCGCTGATGTTCGCGGCTGCTGCGGACAGCGAGGCGCGCGCGGTCGCCGAGCGCCTGTTGCGCGACCGGGTGTTCGAGCCGCTGACGCAATGGTTCGACGGCGAGGCGGCGCATGTGAAGGCCGCGCGCTTCATGATGGTGTCGATCGGCTTCTTCACGTACCGTGACCAATTGCGGCTCGCCGAATTCGCGGGAAGCGTCGACCCCGCGCTGCGCCGCTGGCTCGAAGCGGAATTTCAGGCGATCGTCGACGACTGACATGGGCTCAGGCTGCGAGCAGCGCGTCGGGTCGCGCCGGTGCCACGAAGCCGAGCAGATGCGCGCGTTTCAGGCAAAGGTGCGGGGCAGCTTCGTCGGTCATGCCGATGCCGCCGTGAATCTGGATATTGGCGCGGCCGTTGTCGAGCGCCGCCTGATCGGCGAGCCGCTTCGCCGCGGCGACATGAAAGGCGGCCTCGTCCCCCGCATCAAGCGCGCAAGCGGCATAATAGAGCTGGGAGCGGGCGACCGCGCAGCGCACCGCCATGTCGGCGCACAGATGCTTGATCGCCTGGAACCAGCCGATCGGCCGTTCGAATTGCTCGCGCATTTTCGCATAATCCGCCGCCATGTCGCGCGCCGCGTCGGCGCAACCCACGGCAAAAGCGGCGGCGAGCAACTGGAGATGGAGCGCCGCGCGCGGATCGTCGATCCGGTCGATCGAGGATGGCGGCACGGTGCGAGCCACGTGCGTCGAGAGGTCGAGCGACGGTGCCGATCGCACATCGCCGATCGCGAAATGCCCCGCCGTATCGCCGAACAGGCCGAGCGCCCGCGCGGCGCCGTTGCTGTCGAACAGCCGCACGAAGCCGTCGGCGGGTAGCGCCAGCGCGGTCTTTCCCGCAAACCCGACCCAGCGTGCCGCGACGGCGCTCGGCAGCAAGGCGAGGGGAGCGAGGAAGCGGCCGAGTTCGGCGAAGACCAGTGCTTCGCTCGCATGGTCGAGATCCATTCCGGGCGCGGTCATGCCGGCCCAGCCCATCGTATCCAGTTGCATCCACAGGTCGGGCGCGCGGGCGCGCGCGCCTTCGAGCGGCATATTGTCGCGGCACCAGTCGGCGGTGACGGTCCGCAGCGCGATCTGGTCGTCGTTCGGGGTCAGGTCCATCCGATCACCTCGATTTAGGCAGGCCGAGCAGCCGCTCGCCGATGATGTCGCGCTGGATCTGCGCGCTGCCGCCGGCAATCGTCGCCGCGAACCCCCGCAGATAATCCTGCACCGCGTTGTCGTCGCCGTACTGGAAATCCAGCATGTCGGCGCCCTTCAGCAGCACCGTCATGCGTTCGAGCCGCTGGCCGAGTTCGGAGGTGAACAGGCGGATGACCGACGCCTCGGGGCCGGGCTGGCCGGTGCGCACGACCTCGGAAATATTGCGATAGGTCATCGCCCGCACCGCCGCGACCTCGGCGCGCATCTGCGCCAGTTGATCCGCGATCCGATCGTCTCTGATCATCCCGTTTGCGCGCGCCGCGGCAATCAGTTCCCTGATCTCCTGACTCTGCTTGACCTGATCGGCGATGAAGCCGGTGCCACGCTCGAAGCTCAGGGTCGACATCGCGACCTTCCAGCCGTTGCCGAGCCCGCCGACGACATTGGCGAGAGGGACGCGGACATCATCGTAGAAGACTTCGGCGAATTCGGTCTGCCCCGACATCTTGCGGATCGGCCGAACGGTGATGCCGGGCGTATGCATGCCGCAGATGACCCAGCTCAGCCCCCTATGTCGCCGCGATCCTTCCTCGGTGCGCAGTACCAGTTCCTGCCAGTCAGCGACGTGGGCGAAGCTGGTCCAGATCTTCGATCCGTTGATGACGATCACGTCGCCGTCGATCCGCCCGCGCGTCTTGATTCCGGCAAGGTCCGATCCCGCGCCTGGTTCCGAAAAGCCTTGGCACCAGATCGCCTCGCCCTTCAGGATACGCGGCAGGTGATACGCCTTCTGTTCCTCGCTCGCATTGAGGATCAGCGTCGGGCCGCCATGGTTGATGCCGACGAAATTGGCGCCGATCCACGGCGCGTGCGCCTTCGCATATTCCTCGAGCCAGACGACCTGCTGGACGATCGACAGCCCGCGCCCGCCATAGGCTGCCGGCCAGTTGATCCCCGCCCATCCGGCATCGAACAATCGGCGCTGCCATGCCTTGTCGAAGTCGATCGCATCGGCGGCGTCGAGCGGCCGCTTCTCGGCCGGAACATTGGCGTGCAGCCACTCGCGGCACTCCTCGCGAAAGCGCGTCTCCTCGGGAGAAAAGCCGATATCCATCAGCCCGGCTTCCGCGCGGCCGCGATCGGCTCGCCCTTCTTGCGCATCGCGGGATCGAAACCGGCGTTGCGCATCAGTTCGTGGCCGAGCCCGGTGGACAGCGCCATGCCGTCGGTCTCATAGACCAACCGCTTGTTCTCGGCATTGCTGTGGCGGCTGTTGCCGAGGATCAGCGCCGCGAGTTCGGCGACCTTCGCGTCAAGTTCGTCGTCGGGCACGCAAGCGTTGGCGAGCCCCATCGCCGCCGCTTCCGCGCCGCTATAGGGCCGGCAGGTCAGCATCATCTCCAGCGCCTTCGCTTGTCCGACGCGGCGCGGCAGGCGCTGCGACATGCCCCAGCCGGGAACCAGCCCCCATTTGCCGTGGGTATCGGCAAAGCGCGCGCTTTCCCCGCAGACGATGAAATCGGCCGACAGCGCGAATTCGAGGCCGCCGGTGTAGCAACTGCCGCGCACCTTCGCGATCACCGGCTGGCGCAGCTTCGTCAGCGTTTCGAGGATCAGCATCTCTTGCCTGAGCCAGCCGAGCGCGTCGGCGTGCGGCGGCGATTTGAGATCGTGGCCGGCACAGAAATGCGCGCCCGCGCCGGTGATGACGACCAGCCCGATCGCATCGTCGGTTTCGATCGCACGAACATGGTCGCGAAATTGGCGGAACAGGTCGCGGTTGACCGCATTGCGCTTGTCGGGGCGGTTGAGCGTCAGCGTCGCGATGCCATCGGCATCGGCGCGGAGGATGAGGGGCTCCCCGTTCATGCCCGGTCCCCTCGCGTCCTGGCGATCGCGGCCTTGGCGCTGCCGCTTTCGACGGCGCGCCTGCCGAACTGTTCGCGGATCGGCACGAACTCGGGCATCACGAGGCTGCGGCGCAGCCAGTTGGCGGCATCGACGACGAGCGTGTGACCACTGATATAGGCGGCATAGGGCGAACAGAGGAAGGTCGCCGCCCAGCCGAGCTCGCGCACCTCGCCGACGCGCATTCCGGGGATCGTATTGTCGCCGCGCTCGCCCTCGCGGTGGCGCGTCATGTGGCCGGGCATATCCTCGTGCGGGAAGCGCCCCGGCGCGATGCAGTTGACGCGGATGCCGTCGGGCGCCCATTCGACCGCGAGGCTCTGGGTGAGGTTTGTGACCCCCGCCTTCGCTGCCGCCGAATGCGACGTGCCGGGACCGCCGGTCCAGCTATAGGTCGCGCCGATGTTGAGGATCGCGCCGGGCTTTCCCGCCGCGAGCCGCCGCAGTGCGAATTCGCGGCTGCAATTATATGTCCCGTTCAGCACGATATCGACGACGGTGCGAAAGCCGTTCGGCGTCATTTCTTCCGCGGGAGCGGGGAAATTGCCCGCGGCATTGTTGATCAGAACATCGACCGGGCCGAGCTTCACCTCGATCTCGTCGAAGGCGCGCGCGATGGCTGCGGGATCGCGCACGTCACAGGCGACCGCGATCGCTTCCGCGCCGGCGTCGCGCATCGCGGCAACGCCGGCCTCAAGATGATCGGGCTTGCGGCTGAGGATCGCGATCTTCGCGCCGAGCCGCGCGAACTCGACCGCCATGCCCTTGCCGAGCCCCGTACCGCCGCCGGTCACGGCGACGACCTGGCCGTCATAGGTTCCGTCGGGCAGCGCTTTCGCGCCGGGCGGGGGCGGAGCGGGAAGGGCCATCCTATTTCCCCTTGTAGCTGGGCGCACGCTTTTCGCGGTGTGCGGCGCGCGCTTCCTGATAATCCTCGGTCTTGAAGAGGTAGGATTGCGCGTACAGCTCGGCGCGGGTGCCGGTGCGGATCGTCGGACCGTGCATCAGATTCACCATCTCCTTTGCCATGGCGAGGTTGATCGGCGGCCTGGCGGCGATGTCGCGGGCGATCTCCAGCGCGCGATCGTCGAGTTCCTCCCGCGCGACGACGAAATCGACCGCGCCCCATTCGAGCGCGGTCGGCGCGTCGATCGGACGGCCGGTCATCACCATATATTTCGTCCGCGACGGGCCGATCAGCGCCGTCATCATCTGCGTGCCGCCGGTATCGGGCAGCACGCCATAAAGAATTTCGGGCAACGCCAGCTTCAGCGTCGTGTCGCTGACGCGAATATCGGCGGCCAGCGCGAGTTCGCAGCCGCCGCCGATCGCGCCGCCTTTCAGCGCCGCGATGATCGGCTTGGTCGATTCCTGCATCCGAAGGCGGCCTTCCTGATGCCGCCGCACGAAGTGGAAATCGCTTTCGTCGCGCGCGCGGTGGCCGAGCACATTGGTGTCGCGCCCCGAACAGAAGCTCTTGCCCGCCGCGCGGATCAGGATCGCGCTGCTCTCGCTTTCTTCCAGCGCTTCGCCCAGGCGCCGCTGGAACAAGGCCGACATGGCATCGTCCATCGCATTATGCCGACCGGGCCGGTTCAGCGTCAGGATGCGCAGCGCGCCTTCGCGTTCGCTCAGGACCAATTCGGTCATCGTCCGCTCCCACTTGATTTTCGACGGGACTTGCACGAGTTATATAACTAAGTCAATTATGTCGAGCAGGCAGGGAGGCAGGAAATCATGGAGCTGGCCGGAAAGACCGCCTTGGTTACGGGCGGATCGCGGGGCATCGGTGCCGCGATCGCGCGGCGGCTGGCGCTGTCGGGCGCCCATGTCGCGGTGAATTATGCCGGCAACCGCGCCGCCGCCGAGGCGTTGGTGGCGGAAATCGCGGCGGCGGGCGGCAGCGGCTTTGCCGTGCAGGCGGATGTTTCGACGCTCGCCGGGATCGAGGCGCTCTTCGCGGCCTGCGACGCTGCGTTCGGCGGCGCGCCCAATCTCGACATATTGATCAACAATGCCGGGATCGGCCGCGGCGGGCGCGACGGGACGCTGAAAGGCGCGTCGGAGGACTTGTTCGACGAACTGATGGCGGTCAATGTGAAGGGGCCGCATTTCGTCACGCAGGCCGCGCTGCCGCGGCTGCGCGACCATGGCCGCATCGTCAATATCGGGTCGATGTCGGGCAAGGTCGGCCAGCCCTTCGCCGCCGGCTATGCGATGACCAAGCGCGCGATCCAAAGCCTGACCTTCTCGACCGCGCTTGCGGTCGCGAAGCGGCAGATCACCTGCAACTGCATTGCCCCCGGCGCGGTGGCAACCGAGTTCATCGCCGCATTGCGCGCGCAGCCGGGTTGGGACGAGGCGACCGCAAAGCATACCCCGATGGGCCGCATCGGCGAACCGGAGGATATCGCCGGGGCGGTGATGATGCTGGTCGGCGACGACGCGCGCTGGGTCACGGGGCAGGTGATCGAGGCGAGTGGCGGGCTCGCGCTCTGATGGCGCTGATGACCGAAAAGCTTCGCGCGATCATGGCGCTCGATCCCGACCGGACCGAGATCGATTTCGAGGGGCGCGATTACAGCTGGCGCGAAATCGCAAAGACTGTCCGCGCGATCGAGGCGGCGCTCGCCGATATGGGGCTGCCCGAGGATGCGCGCGTCGGCGTCATGCTGCGCAATCGGCCGGGCCATGTCGCGGCGATCGTCGCAGTGCTGTCGACCGACCGCTGCCTCGTGACCCTCAATCCGATCCTGCCCGATGGGAGATTATTCGCCGACGTCGACGGGCTGGGGCTGCCGGCCGTGATCGCTGACGCAACCGACCTTGCACGGCCGGGCCTGTCCGATGCGCTGCGCCGCGCCGGATCGGCGGTGATCGAGATCGGCCCGCGGCTGGAGGGGGTCCGCGTGGTCGAGGCGTCGGTGCGCGCTTCGATGCGGACCTCTCCCGGCGTCGCGATCGAGATGTTGACCAGTGGCACCACGGGCGCGCCGAAGCGCGTACCGCTCAGCCGCGAATCCTTCGACGCGAGCTTTCGCGGTTTCACCAAATATGAGCGCGGGCGCAGCTTCGACGATCCGCCGAAGCTCAATTCGGGCTGCACGATGATCGTCAATCCGCTGACGCATATCGGCGGCATCTATGGTTGCATCGGTGCACTTGCGGCGGGGCGCAAGATCGCGCTGCTCGAGAAGTTCTCGGTCGAGGCGTGGGTGTCGGCGGTCAGGCGCAACCGTCCCGCGGTCGCGCCCGCGGTGCCTTCGGCCGTGCGGATGCTGCTCGACGCCGATGTCGATCCCGCCGATCTCAAGAGCTTGCGCGCACTGATTTCGGGGACGGCGCCGCTGCCGCCCGAACTGGTCGATGCTTTCCTCGACAAATATGGCATTCCCATCTGCTCCAACTATGGCGCGACCGAGTTCGCCGGGGCGATCGCCGGCTGGACCATCGACGATTTCCGCGCGCATTGGAGCAAAAAGCGCGGCGCTGCGGGGCGCGTGCACTCCGACATCGAGGCGCGCATCGTCGACCTCGAAAGCGGCGCGATCCTGCCGCCGGGCGAGGAAGGGTTGCTCGAAATCAAGGGCAAGCAACTCGGCAACGCCATGCAATGGCTGCGTACCACCGACCGTGCGATCCTCGACGACGACCGTTTCCTCTTCATCCGTGGCCGTGCCGACAATGCGATCATCCGCGGCGGTTTCAAGGTCCATCCCGACGATATCGTCCGGGTTCTGGGCGACCACCCCGCCGTTCGCGAGGCGGCGGTGGTCGGCGTGCCCGACCCGCGATTGGGCGCAGTCCCGGCCGCCGCGATCATCGCGAAGGAAGGCGCTGTCGCGCCGTCGCCGGACGAGATCAAGGCGTGGCTGAGGGAACGATTGATCGCCTATCAGGTGCCGGTCCATATTCGCATCGTTCCCGATTTTCCGCGTACCCCGTCGATGAAACCCTCGATGCCGGGGCTCGAGGCGCTGTTCGCCGACGACCGGTTCTAGGGTCAGGACCCATTAATTCCCCGTTCCAGTCCCTTGACGGCCATGGCTTCCTCCTGCACATTAGATATAACACTAGGTTATATAAGTTAGGGAGCCTGGAGCCCCGCGGACATGGGAGCGGAGAATGTCTGAAAGCTTTGCCGGAAAGTCGGTGATCGTGACGGGGGGCGGCCGCGGCGTCGGGCGCGGGATCGCCAAGGCCTTCGCCGCGGCTGACGCGAAGGTGATGCTCGGCGCCCGCACGCTGTCCTATGCCGAGTCGGTTCAGGCGGAGATCGAGGCTGAAGCCGGAGTGGCTGCTTGTTTCGCCGCCGACATTGCGCGCCATGCCGATTGCCGCGCACTGGTCGAAGCAACGGCGAAGGCGTTCGGCGGCGTCGACATCATCGTCCATGCCGCGGCGGACATTCCGCACGGCGGCCTCGGCCATGTCGACGACGAGCGGCTGGAGGCGGGCTTCGCCAGCATCGCCAAGGCGGCGTGGTGGCTGCTCGACGCGGCACGGCCCCATCTCGCCAAGGCGAAGGACGGCGGGCGCTTCATCGCGATCGGGTCGATCAACGGCACCTTCAACGTCGTTCCCAACATGACCGCATATGGCATGGCGAAGGCTGCGCTCGACGCCTTCGTCCGCGCGGCGGCGGGCGACGTGGTGGGTGATGGGATCACGGTCAACGCCGTCAATCCGGGGCTGGTCGCGAGCGACCGTGCCAGGGCTGTGCTCGGCGATGACGGGCTCGCCGCCTATGGCGCGACGGTGCCGGTCGGCCGGGCCGGGACGCCCGAGGACATCGCCCACGCCTGCCTGTTCCTCGCTTCGGCGCGCTCCGATTATATCACCGGCACCACGATCAAGATGGATGGGGGCTCGACCGTCGCCGCCCCGGCGGAGCGGAGTGCGATCCTTCAGGAAAAGCTGAAGGCGCAGCAGGGAAAGGCGATCTGATGGATCTTGGCATCAGGGACAAGGTCGCGCTCGTCTTCGGCGGATCGAAGGGCATCGGGCTGGGCTGTGCGCACGAGTTCGCGCGCGAAGGCTGCCCGACCGTCATCGCCGCGCGCACGCAGGCGACCATCGATATCGCCGTGGCCGAGGTGCGGGAAGCTGGCGGGCAGGCGATCGGCATTTCCGCCGATTGCACGACGAAAGACGGCATCGCCAATGCGGTGCAGGCGGCTGCGGAGGCTTTCGGTTCGCCGGACATATTGATCTTCAATGTCGATTCGGGCCCGAAAGGCGCATTTCTCGAAGTCGATGACGAAACATTCGCCGCGGCAAATAACAACAATGTCATGGCGTTCCGCTGGGCCGTGCAGGCGGTCGTGCCGCATATGCGGACGCGGGGTTGGGGGCGCATTCTGACTATCGGCACCAATTCGGTAAAGGCGCCGCATCGCAAATTGCAGCGCGCGGCGCAGAATACCTATCGCGTCGGCGCGCTGGCGCTGTCGAAGACGCTATCGGCCGAATTGGGGCCGTTCGGCATCACGGTAAATACGCTCGGCACCGGTGCCATCGCGACGCCGCAGTTCAGGGAGGTCTTCACGAAGATCGCCGAGGCGCAGGGCCAGAGCTATGAGGAGCATGTCGCCGGGCGGGTGAGCCAATGGCCGATCCGCCGCATGGGCACGCCCGAGGACATGGCGGCGGCCGCGGCTTTCCTCTGCTCCGATCGCGCCGGCTTCATCACGGGACAGGTGCTCGTGGTCGACGGCGGCAATCTCGAAGTTTTGCAATGACCGGAAAACAAGGAAAGATCAGCCTATGAAACTCGACAGCAATATTGCGGCGGTGGTGACCGGCGGTGCCTCGGGCCTCGGCCGCGCCAGCGCCGAAGCGCTCGCGGCGGAAGGCGTCAAGGTGACGATCTTCGACCTCAACGAAGACGGCGGCAAGGCCGTGGCCGATGCGATCGGCGGCCAATTCTGCAAGGTCGACATCACCAGCGAGGACAGCGTCGTCGCCGGCTTCGAGGCCGCGCGAGCCGCCCATGGGCAGGAACGGATTCTCGTCCATTGCGCCCAGGTGTCGAAGGGCGGCAAGACCGTCCGCTACGACAAGACGAGCGGCAGCTATGTCCGCTATTCGACCGAGGATTATGCTTTTTCGGCGCAGGGCATATTGATCGCGAGCTATCGTTTGGCCTCGCTTTCGGCGCTCGGCATGGCGAATGCCGAATCGCTGAACGACGATGGCGAGCGCGGTGCGATCGTGCTGACCGCATCGGCGGCGGCGCAGGATGCGCAGATCGGGCAGGTCGGCTACGGCTCGCTCAAGGCCGGGGTCAATGGCCTTGTCCTGCCGCTGGCGCGCGACCTGATGGACCTTGGCATTCGCGTCAACTCGATCATGCCGGGTATCTTCGCGACGCCGCCGATGCTCGCGGTCAAGGACAAGGCGCCCGCGGTGTTCGAAGGCCTTGCTGCCTCGGTTCCCTTCCCCAAGCGGCTTGGCAAGCCCGAAGAGTTCGGCAGCCTGGTGCTCGAGTTGGCGCGCAACGGCTATTTCAACGGCCAGACTCTGCGGCTGGACGGCGCCATCCGCATGCCGCCGAAATAGGTTCGCGCCTTGGACGCCCCCCAGATATTTCCCTTCGCCCGTCAGTCGGCTGGCCCCGCGCCGCTGCGGCGGCCCGGATCGATCCGGCGCACGACCAGCATCGATTCGGACTGGCCCGACGGTTTCGGCCAGCCGTGGGTCATGACCGGCCGGGCGCGCGATCTGCTCACCGGTTTCGACGGCGAGCCGGTCGAACTGGGGCGGGGGGGCTTTCGCATCCTTGCCTCGCCGCTGCGGGAGATATTGGAGATCGCGGTCGACCCCGATCACCCGCGCGTTCCTGAGCTGGTGGGAGTGCGCGCAGGCGGGGCGAGCCGCCATGCGCTGGCCGAAACTCTGGGCGATCTTCGCGGGATGCCGACCTTTCAGCTTCTCGACGACTTTGCCGGCGCCAGCCTTGTCGCAGGCTGGATCTGGTCGCGCTGGACGCCCGACTGGCACGAGCGCATCCGGGCGAGCCGGGCGCAATCGACGGCGGGCAACAAGGGGCGGATGGTCAATATCTGCACTGGCTTCACCGAAGGCGCGAGTTCGCTTGCCGCCGACGGCAGCGTCGATCACGCCGACCAGTCGGCCACCGAGGTCGGTCCACTCGTCAATCCGCTCGATCCGATCGGCTGGCACGAGATGCCGGAGCAGGCGGGGAGGCCGATGGCGCGGCGGGCGCGGCGCATCGACATATGGCGCGCCGAGGGCCTGCTGAAGGTCGACGCCGGATTTCAGGACAGCGGTCCCAACCCGCAAGGCACGCGAACCGCGATCCACGAATATCGGGTCTATGCCGAGATCGACGAGGCCAGCGAAACTCTGGTGTCGTTGCAGGCGCTGCCGCTCATCCTGCCGTTCCGCGAATGTCCGGGCGCTTCGATGAAGGCGGCGCGGATGGTTGGAGAGCCGGTGGGGCAGCTTCGCCAGGCGGTGCTCGACCGGCTGGCGGGAACCCTGGGATGCACGCATCTCAACGACGTGCTGCGCGCGCTGGCCGATGTGCCGCGACTCGCGCGGATGTTGCCGGGCGAGCCGGGCGTGGAGGAATGCGTTCTGCGGTAAAAATCAGCTAAGCACTTGTCTATCTTGTTCCACTTAGTTATATAACTCGGGAAGCGAGCACATCAGCAGTCTCGCAGGGAGGATGTTGGCCATGAATTTCAAGCAGAAGGGCGATTCGATGCGGATGCTGGCGGCGGTTTCGCTGGCAGCAATGGCTTTTTCGTCGACCTCGGCCTTTGCCCAGGCGGCTCCGGCGGACGAAGCGAAATATGATGGTGACGCAATCGTCGTCACGGGCATCACCAAGCAGGATGCGAATATCCAGGACACCCCGATCGCGATCACCGCCTTCAGCGGGCAGAAGCTCACCGAACAGGGCATTTCGAAAGTCGACGAGATCGCGACCTTCACCCCCGGCTTCAACATTCGCGGCGCCGGCAACAACCCGACCGCGGTCAACTTCTCGATGCGTGGGCAGATTCAGGTCGATAATATCGCGACGCTCGAACCCTCGGTCGGTACCTATCTCGACGAAATCTATATCGCGCGCGCCTATGGTCTCAACACCGAACTCGTCGATGTCGAGAGCGTTCAGGTGCTGAAGGGGCCGCAGGGCACGCTGTTCGGTCGCAACACGTCGGCCGGCGCGATTCTGATCCAGACCGCCAATCCCCGCTATGGCGAATATTCGGGCAAGCTCAGCGCGACCTACGGCCGCTTCGACGAGCGCACTGGTCAGGCTGTGCTCAACCTCGGCTTCACCGATAACCTCGCGTTGCGCGGCGCTCTCTATTATCAGAAGCGCGATGGCTTCCGGACCGACGTCAACACCGGAACCAAATATGAGGGGCGCGAGACGATCAACGGCCGCGTCAAGCTCGGCTGGCGTCCTGCGGACAATCTCGAGGTGATCCTGTCGGGCGAATGGTACGACACCGATATCGACGGTCCGGCGCGCGCCAATCTCTTTTTCAACGCCCCCGCGGCGTTCGGACCTGCCAAGGCGTTCGTCGACGGACAAGCCGCTGCGGACCGCGCGGCATTCGACGGCAATGAGAATCGCGTTGCGATCACCCCGCCCAGCGCCGTCGTCGGCGCCGATTCGCGCGGCGTCTTTACCAAGGCGAAGACGCAGACCTATTCGGCCAAGTTCATCCTCGATACGAGCTTCGGCCAGATCCGCTGGATCAACGGCTATCGCGGCGTTCAGAGCCGCAACCTGGTCGATCTGGACGGGTCGAGCGTCGTCGCGCACTTCACCGAAGGTCGTCAGGACCTCAAGCAATATTCGTCCGAGCTGCAGGCCACCGGCACCGGTTTCGACGATCGGCTGAACTTCGCCGCAGGCCTGACCTATTTCCGCGAAACCGGCTATGACCAGTCGCGTTCGAACCTGTTCAACGGCAAGTTCACCGCCGGCCCGACGGTTCCCCCCGAATATGTCGGCCATACCCTGTGGTCGAATTTCGAGGGCAATCTCGATAACGACAGCTTCGGCATGTACGGCCAGCTCAACTATGCGCTGACCGACTCGCTGCGGGTCACCGGCGGCCTGCGCTATTCGATCGACGACCGGCGCGTCGTCACGCAGACGGGCGACGTGGTCGACAATACCGACGTCTTCGCCCGCTGTACTCCCGCGACGGTGCCTGCGCCGACGTCGTGCGATCGCGAACGGCATAAGACCTTCACCAACCTCTCCTATACGGCAGGCATCGATTACGACATCACCCCCGACATCCTTTTCTATGCCAAGCACAGCAAGGGTTATCGTTCGGGCGCGATGCAGCTTCGCACGGTGACGCTGGAGGATTCGATCCCGTCAGACCCCGAGATCGTCTATGAACAGGAGATCGGTTTCAAGACCAGCTTCCTCGACGGGCGCGGCAAGTTCAATATCGCGGGCTATCACAACGTCGTGAAGGGCGCGCAGCGCAGCCCGGTCCTTGCGCCGAACGGCGTCAGCCAGACGGTGATCGAAAATGCCGACACGCGTACCTGGGGCGTCGAGGTCGATACCTCGTTCGAGGTGGTCGACGGCGTCACGCTCTTCGCATCGGGCGCGCTGACCGATCCCAAATATACCCGTTACGAAGGCAAGGCACTCGACGGCGTGCCGCCCAATCAGTCGATCGTCACGGTCGACAAGAGCGACTATCTGCTCACCGGCATCGTCAAGAAGCAATTCGCGGTCGGCGCCAATCTGAAGCAGGATCTCGGCGGCGTCGGCCTCGATGCCAGTGTCACCTACGCCTGGCAGGGCAAGATGCCGCAGATCGACATCCCGGTGAACATGTTCACCTCGACGGCGCCCGGCGGGCTCGGCCTGACGCAGGCACAGGCCGACCAGCTTGCCGCTGTCGCCCAGTCGGGGTCGCTCGGTCTTCTCAACGCGCGGGTCGCGCTCAGCTTCGGGCCGGAAAAGAATTTCGAACTCGCGCTGTGGGGCAAGAACCTCACCAACGACCAGGAACAGCAATATACGTTGTTGCTCAGCAACATCTATGTCGGCACCTCCTATAACGAACCACGCAGCTATGGCGTGACCGCCAGCTATAAATTCTAGGGACCATAGGGCGCTCCACGGAGCAACTGGGGGAGGGGCGGCCTGGCCGCGCCTCCCCTTATTTTTTGCGGAAGGGCGATCATGTCTTCAGATGCTTCGGGCCGTCGCGGCCTGACCCTCGGGCTGCTCGTGATCGTCGCGATCCTGAGCTATGTCGACCGCCAGGTCTTCACGCTGTTTCAGGATGATATCAAGGTCGAGCTCGGGCTCGACGATGCCCAACTCGGCCTGCTCACGGGAATGGCGTTCGCAGCCTTCTACGCGCTCGCGGCCTTCCCGATCGCCCGCTATGCCGATCGCGGCGACCGGCGGCTGGTGATCGCGGTCTGCGTTTCGATCTGGAGTGCGGCGACCGCACTCTCGGCCTTCGCGCATAATTTCTGGCAGATGCTGCTGGCGCGCATCGGGCTTGCCGCGGCGGAGGCCGGGGCGGGGCCCGCCGGGATGTCGCTGCTCACTGAGATATTCCCGAAGGACAGGCGCACGACGGTAATCTCGATCCTGCTCGCTGCCAATGCCGTGGGCCTGTCGGGCGGGCTCGCGATCGCGGGCTGGCTTTCGCAATGGTATGGCTGGCGCACCGTCTTCCTGATCGTCGGCCTGCCGGGGGTCGTGATCGGGCTACTGGTCTATCTGCTCGCCGCCGAGCCGCGCCGCCGCGGCCTCGCCCAGCCGGCGCCGAACAGCCAGTCGAGCATGGAAGCGGTGCTGCGGACGATGGCATCGAATCCGTCGCTGCGCTGGGTCGCGCTGCTGCTCTGCATGGTCCCGGTGACCGGCTTCGCTTTCATCCTGTGGGGCGCCTCCTTTTTTCAGCGCGTCCACGCGATGGACAAGACCGAGACCGGATTCTGGCTCGGCGGCGCGATGGCGGCGGGGCTGGTGATCGGCAATCTCGTCGCGGGCTGGGTCAGCGATCATTACGGCAAGGCTAACCCGCGCTTCAACGGCTGGTTCGCCGGGATCGGCCTGCTGATCTCCTTTCCCTTCGGGCTCGGTTTCGCCCTTTCGGGCAACGCCTATGTCGCGCTGGCCTGCTTCGTCGTCGTCAAGTTCATGATGACGCTGCATCTCGGGCCGATCATCGCGCTGTGCTTCGCGCAGGTGCCCGAACAGATGCGGGCGATGATGTCGGCGACGATCAACATGTTCATCGGTCTCGCGGGTGTGGGCCTCGGCGGTACGGTCGCGGGCTTCCTCAGCCGCCATTTCACGCCCGACTACGGCACGCTGTCGCTTCAGCCCGCGCTCGCGGTGCTCAGCGTCTGCCTGCTCGTCGGCGGGATCGCCGCGATCATGGCCGGGCGGACGGCGCGCCCGCTGGAGATATAAAAATCCCCCCGCGAACGGGAGGCGAGGGAGGGATGGCATATTTCGGCTTCCTCCCCGATCGGAGAGGAAGCCGAAGAGAATGGGTCAGGCCGCGGCCTTCGCGCTCGTCTGCACAGCGGGCTCGATCCCGAACAGCCGCGCGGCATTGAGACCCAGGATATTGCGCCGCACCTCTTCGCTAACCGTCATCCCGTCGAACAGCTCGTCGATGATGCGGCGGCTGATCGGAAAAGTGCCCTCGGCATGGGGATAGTCGGACCCCCACATCACATTCTGCGCGCCGGGAAGGCCCGCCGCCGCCGATGCGATGCAGCCACGGTCGTGCTGGAAGCTCGCCCAGACCTGATCGTCTATGATCCGGCTCGGCGAACGGCTGAGTTTCGGAAAGACGAAGTTTGCGTGCGCGACCGAGACCTCGTCCATGCGCTCGGCGAGCGCGACGAGCCAGCTCGCGCCGCTTTCGATGAAGGCGACCTTCGCGCCCGGATTGCGGTCGAGCACGCCGCCCGCGACCAGATGCATGGCGCTGTGCTGCGCGTCGTTCATCTGGTTGGTGTAGTTGATGATGCCCGCGCCGGGGCCACGCTCGACGATCACGGTTTCGAGGCCGGTTCCGGTGTGCATGACGAAGACGATACCGAGCGACGCGGCGCGCGCGAAGACGGAATCCCAGGCTTCGTTGTTGTATTTCGGCAGGTTGGGCGGCGAGACGGCCGGCAGCATCGCCGCCGTGAAGCCCTTCGATGCCAGATAGTCGAGCTCGGCCAGCGTGTTCGAGAAGTCGAGCACGGGCAGCATGCCGCAGCGCACGAAGCGGTTGCGGTGACCGCCGAGGAAGCTGTCGTTCCAGTCGTTGTAGAGCCGCGCCGAGGCCGCTTCGGCGTCGGCATTGTCGAGGCAATAGAGCCACAGGCCCAGTGACGGGAAACAGATTTCGGCGTCGATGCCTTCGAGTTCCATATCCTCCAGGCGGCCGGGAATCTCGCGGATGCCCTTGCGCTGCGCATCGCCCAGCTCCTTCTCGCGATGCTGGCCGACCCGCAGGCGATAGATGATCTTATCCTTGGTACCGGTGATCAGATATTCGCCCTCCTTGCGCGCATGGATGGCGTGATCCTTGAGCGATGCAGGCAGCCCTTCGAGGAAGATGTCCGCGGGCTCCATGATGTGGCTGTCGGCGCTGAATACGAAGGGTTTCATGGCAGTCTCCTTTCGACTCGGACTCTGGTTTTGAGCATTAAACAACTACCTAGTTATATAAGTCAAGCGCATGTTTTTATGGATTGAAGCGAATAATGGCGATAAAAAGATATCTGATTTAGGAGGTGCTCATGGATGAACGCGTCGAAACGCTCGCCAGCCGGACCGCGCGGGCGCTGGCCGATCTCAGCCTGGCGGCGGCCCCGGGTGACCATCTGGGCGCCGAGGACGATCTGCTCCTGCGCTTCGGGATCAGCCGTCCGACGCTGCGCCAGGCGGCGAAGCTGGTCGAGCGTGACCGGCTCATCAGCATTCGCCGCGGCATCAAGGGCGGCTATTTCGCGGAACGGCCCGACGCGCGCGATGCGATCCAGTCGCTTGCGCGCTTCCTGCGCCTCAAGGGCGCGACGCTCGGCGACGTGATCCAGGTGACGCGGCCGGTGTCGGAGGAGGCGGCGGTCGCGGCGGCCGGGCAGCGCGGCGAAGCCGACGTCGAGCGGCTGCAGGCCTTCGTCGCCGCGATCGACGATCATGACACGCCGCGCGCGCTGATCGCCGCCGAGGTCGAGCTCGCGCGGCTGATCGCGGGGATGAGCGGTAACCCGGTCGTCGAGCTGGTGATGGAGATCGGATACAGCTTCGGGCTCGATGAGCGGGGCAGCGACCTCTACGCCGACCCGGAGCGGCGCGAGCGGACGCGCGCGATGCAGCGCAGCCTGTGCAACGCGATCATCGACGGCGACCCCGAGGTTGCGCGGCTGATGATGAACCGGCGCTCGCGCCAGTTCGACGAATGGCTGAGGGGCATGGCATGAGCATAATCGAATTTCGCGGCTTCGCCGGTGTCCGGCTGGAGGCCGAGGTGGCGGGCGCCGAAACCGATCCCGCGGTGCTGCTCGTCCACGGCGCGGGGCAGACGCGCGCGGTCTGGGGCAGCGTCGCCGAAGCGCTCGAAATGGCGGGGCGGCGCGTGATCAGCCTGGACCTGCGCGGCCATGGTGGCAGCGAATGGCCGACGGATGGCCGCTATGATTTCGACGCCTTCGTCGAGGATCTGCGCGCGGTGCTCGCTCAACTCGGCACGCGGCCGGTCGTCGTTGCCTCGACGCTCGGCGGCTGGGTCGCGGCGGCGGCGCTCGAACGTGACGCGGCGCTGCTGGCGTCGGGGCTCGTGCTCGTCGATGTGCCTGTCGCGATCGATCCCGACGTATCGCGCCGGATCGGCGAGCGATTGCGCGCGACTGCGGGGCTGGCGCCGGGGCAGGCGCCGTGGGATGCCAGAATGATGGGCGCGCTCGACAGTGCGGCCGCGGCGGGGCGCATGGCGTCGGCGGCGCCGAACATCGCGCTGCCGACGCTCTATGTGCGCGGTGCGGTGAGCGAGATCGTCTCGCACGCCGATGCCGCTGCCTTCGTCGCGCAGCTGCCCGACGGCGAATTCGCCGAAGTCGAGGATGCCGCGCTGGTAGTGCGCGAGGACCGGATCGACGCGCTCGGCGGCTATCTGGTCGATTTCCTCGAACGCCGCGCGCCGCGCGCCTCGCCCGAATATCGCGCCGGGTCCGACGCGCGCACCTTCCGCGACGCGCTCGGCTGTTTCGCGACCGGCGTCACGGTCGTCACCGCGATCGCTCCCGACGGCACGCCGATCGGACTGACGGCGAACAGCTTCACCTCGGTCTCGCTCGACCCGCCGCTGCTCCTTGTCTGCATCGCCCATACGGCGGGCAGCGCCGCCGTGCTGCGTGCGGCGGAGCGTTTCGCGGTCAATGTTCTTCAGATCGGGCAGCAGCCGGCCTCGAACCGCTTTGCCGGAAAGGGCGAGGACCGCTTTGCTGCGACATCGTGGGAAGTCGGCGAATATGGCACCCCGGTGCTGACCGGATCGCTCTCCAGCTTCGAATGCGCGCGCGATGCGGTCCACGACGGCGGCGATCATTTCATCCTGGTCGGGCGGGTGCTGAAAGCGATCTTCGAACCCCGCCGCGACCCCTTGCTCTATTTCCGCGGAAAATATCGGAAGCTGCATTTCGCTTGACGCTCGCGGAAAGCGTCATATCATACTAAGTTATATAAGTTGGACTCGGGAGAGAGGCATATGGCCTGGTCGCATCAGGATGAATGCGCGATCGTCGGCGTCGGGGCGACCGACTATTATGTTCGCGGCAAAAGCTGGCCGCGCACGATCAACGACATGGCGGCCGAGGCGATCATGAACGCCTGTGCCGATGCCGGGATCAGCCACAGGCAGATCGACGGCTTCGCTTATTATTCGACCGCGGGCGCGGGCTATCTCGACAAATTCGACACGGCGAGCCTGATGGAAACGCTGGGCATGCCGCACATCAGTTTCTCGGCGACGCTGACCAGCGGCGGCGGTGGCTGCGTCGGCGCGGTCGGCCTCGCGACCGCGGGGCTGATGAACGAGGACTGCACCTATGTCGTGACGCTGATGGCGCTGCAGCAATTGCCGCAGCACCGTCTGGGCGTCGTCTTCGGCGCCGCTGCGCCCAATCCCGAGAACAGCTTCCTTCAGCCATCGGGACTGGTCGGGCCGGGGCATCTGATGTCGATGCTGACGCGGCGGCACATGCACCTTTATGGCACCAAGCCCGAGGCGCTGAAGGAGATCGTCCAGGCGACGCGGGCGAACACGCACAATCGGCCGAAGGCGGTGCGCAAGAACGCGTTGTCGGACGAGGAATATTGGGGCTCGCCGATGCTCGCCGATCCGCTGCGCCGCCTCGACTTCTGTCTCGAAACCGACGGCGCCGTCGCGGTGATCACGACGACGAAGAACCGCGCCAGGGATTGCCGCCACAAGCCCGCGCTGATCCACGCCTGCGCGCACGGCGGTCAGCGCGAATGGGGCCGCGCCTTTGCCTGGATGGGAATGCCCGATCCCTATTTCGCGAGCGCGGGGCATGAATTCACCGCCAATCGCGTCTGGGCGCAATCGGGCCTCAAGGCGCAGGATATGGACGTCGCTTTGCTCTACGATCATTTCTCGCCGATGGTGCTGATGCAACTCGAGGATTATGGGTTCTGCGAGCGCGGCGAGGGCAGCGACTATGTCCTCTCGGGCAAGATCCGCTACGATGCGACGACCGGGGGCAAGGCGAACGGCGGCGTGCCGGTGAACACTCACGGCGGCAATCTCAACGAAGCCTATATCATCGGCATGACGCATCTCGTCGAGGCGGTCGAACAGGTGCGCGGCACCGCGATCAATCAGGTGAAGGATGCCGAATTCGCGCTCGCCTCGGGCGGTCCCGCCTCGCTTCCCGTTTCCAGCCTGATCCTGAGGAGGGACTGACATGGCATATGGTCCGGCGCGGGTGCTTCCCGGCGAACAGATCCGCATCACCACCAATCCCGACACCGAGCCTTTCTGGCAAGCGGCGAAGGAGCATAAGCTCACCGCGTGCCAGTGCGGCGAATGCGGCGAGTTCCGCATGCCGCCGACCGCGGTCTGCCCCCATTGCGGCAGCCGCGAGAAAATCTGGCCTGCGCTTCCCGGCACCGCGACCGTCTTCAGCTATGTCGTGTGCAACAAGAATCCGAAGACGGGCGAGGATTATGTCTATGTTCCCGTCGTCGTCGATCTCGATGGTGCCCCCGGTGCGCGTCTCAACGCCAATGTCACCGGCTGCGACGCCGATGAAGTGCATATCGGCATGAAGGTCGCGGTCGAATGGACGTCGATCCAGGACGATTGGGTTCTCCCCAATTTCCGCAAGAGCTGACGCGATGCTCGGCGACCTGCGCATTGTCGAGATCGGCGAGGGAATGGCGGTGCAGGTCGCCGGGCTCATGCTGTCGGAGTTGGGCGCGGACGTGCTGAAGGTCGAACGTCCCGGCGGCGACCCCGCGCGCGGCACCGCGCCCTTCGCCAACTGGAACCGCGGCAAGCGCAGCCTCGTCCTCGACCTCGACACGCCGGAAGGGCGCGCGGTGCTGAGCGAGCGTCTCGCGGGCGCCGATGCGCTGCTCCATCAGTTCACCCCCGCGCGGGCGAAGACGCTGGGGCTCGACGATGCGGCGCTGGCCGAAATGCATCCCCATCTGGTCGTTTGCGGCATCACCGGGTCGCCCCATGATCACCCCGATGTCGAACGCAGCGACGACGAACTGCTCGTCGCCGCGCGGCTCGGCGTTCTTTATGAAAACGACGGTCACCGCGCGGGCCCCATCGTCTATCGCTATCGGCAGGGAAGCTGGTCCGCGGCGCATCTTGCTGCCGCGTCGATCCTCGCGCGGCTCGTCATGCGGCTGCAATCGGGCAAGGGCGGCGCCGCGCATACCTCGATCCTTCAGGGCTATCTTGCCACGCTGCCGCTCGTCTGGGCGCGCAACAGCGAAGGGCCGATGCCCAATCCCGCCACCTATGCGCCCGATCAGCCGCGCCCGATCGCGGTGCAGCTTTTCCAGTGCGCGGGCGGCGACTGGCTGCAGATCATGGATCCGACGCGCCAGTTCGACTACGCGACGATGCCCACGATGTGGGAGGTGATGGCCGAGGCCGACATCGACCTCGAAACCGAAGCGGGGCAGGCGGACGCTTTCCGCCGCCGCCCGCTCGCGGCGTGGCTCGCCGATCTTCGCGCCGCCGACATCGCCGCCGAACCCGCTTTCCCGATGGGAGAGGTGCTGCGCCACGAGGATGTCGTGGCGAACCGCTATGTCGTCGAGGTCGACGACCCCGAACTGGGCCTGACGCGCCAGCCGAACACGCCCTTCCACAGCGACGCCGACCTGCCGCAAGGCCGTCCGGCTCCCCGGCTCGGCGAGCGCGGCGACAAGGGCTGGGCACCCAAGCCGGCACCAGCGCCCGGCGAAGCACCCACCGAAGTCCTCGAAGGCGTCCGCGTCCTCGACCTCGGCATGTTCCTCGCGGGGCCGATGGGACCGTCGATGATGGGCGACATGGGCGCCAACGTCATCAAGGTCGAGGCGCTGACCGGCGATCGCATCCGCTTCATGCACCGCTATTATCAGGCCGCGGCGCGATCGAAGCGCAGCCTCGCGCTAGACCTGACGCGGCCGGAAGCGCAGCCGATCCTCGAACGGCTGATCCAGTGGGCCGAGCTCGTCCACCACAATATGCGCTTCAAGGGCGCGGCAAAGCTCGGTCTCAGCGAAGAGGGCATCCGCCGGTGCAACCCGCAGGTCGCCTTCAACTATTCGAGCGCCTACGGCCAGCGCGGGAGCCGCGGCAACTGGCCGGGCTACGACTCGATCTTCAACGCTATCGCCGGCTGGGAGTTCGAGAATGCGGGCGAGGGCAACCGCCCCGTCTTCAACCGTCCCGGCACGATGGACGTCGCCACCGCGCAGAGCAGCCTCGTCGAACTGATGGCCTCGCTTTACGCGCGGCGCACGACCGGGCGCGGCTATACGACGCAGACTTCGCTGCTCGGCATGGCGGCCTTCACGCAGGGAGAGCGGCTGATCGGTCCCGACGGCGCGCTCACCGATACCTATCATCTGACGGGCGACCAGACCGGCTTTTCGCCTTACCACCGCATCTATGCCTGCGCGGACGGCCGCTGGATCGCGGTCGCCGCGCACAAGCCGGATCAGCAGGCGGCGATGCAGGGCCTGCTCGGCGACGATTTCGAGGCCGCCGCAAAGGACCGCAACGCCGCCGACCTGCTCGCGGCGTTCGAAACCGCCGGTGTCCCGTGCGATATGGTTGTCTTCGAGGACGCGATGCATCGCTTTTTCGACGATCCGCTGAATCGCGAATTGAATCTGATCTCCGTCCTGCCGCAGCCGCTCTACGGCATGGTCGAACAGCCGGGCGCCTTCTGGCATTTCGGCGACGTCCCCGTCGTCTTCAGGCGTTGCTGCCCCGCGGTCGGCGAGCATAGCGACGAGATATTGCGCGAAATCGGCTATTCCGACGACGAGATCGCCGCCTTGCGCGCTGCGAAGATCGTCGGATGACGGGCCTCGCCGCACTACTGCCAGAAGGGCTTGCGGCTGCGGTCGAGGCGGCGACCGGCGCGCGTATCGCGGCGGTGCGTCCGCGCGGCGGCGGCGGCGCCTCGCGCGAGGGGGCCGAACTCGACCTCGCCTGGCCCGACGGGCGCGCGGCGAGCGTCTATATGAATTACGATGTCCACAAGGCGGGCGCCGGCGACGACGCCGCTTTCCTGCGCGAAGCGGCGATCCTGCGCGCGCTGTCCGGAACGCTGGCCGATGCAGGCGTGCGGGTCGCCCCTTACCATGCATCGGTTCCCGAACAGCGCGCTCTGGTCTGCGGGCTGGTGCCGGGCCGCGACCGTTTCGCGGCGATCGCCGACCCGGCGCAGCGCGACGCGCTTGCCAGGGATTTCATGGGCCAGCTCGCCGCGCTCCATCATATCGACGTCGCCGCAAGCCTCGTCGAGGGAATGGGCCCCATCGAGCCCACTGAAACCCTCGTCCGCCGCCGCATCGCCGACCTTCGCAAGGCGAACAGCGGGCGGGCGTGGGATCCGCTGATCCATCTGTCGCTCGGCTGGCTGGAAGCGAATATTCCGGCGAATATGCCGCCCCCCGTCATCGTCCACGGCGATGCCGGGCCGGGCAATTTCCTCTATGACGGCGACCGCGTCACCGCGCTGCTCGACTGGGAGCTCGTCCATTACGGCGATCCGATGGCCGATCTTGCGATGCTGTGCTTGCGGATGTTGTTTCAGGACTTCGTCCCGCTGCCGCGCGCCTTTGCCGCCTATCGGGCAGCGGGCGGCCACAGGGTCGATCTTGCGCGTGTCCGTTACTGGCGGCTGCTGTTCCAGACCGGCTTCGCGCGCCGCGCGCGCTACGATGATCCCGACGCGCCGCCACCGCCCAATCTGGGAATGAACCTCGTCTATTCGACCATCCACCGCCGCGTGCTGTCGGAAGCGCTCGCCGAGGCGGCGGGCGTCACGCTGCCACCGGTTGCGCTGCCCGACGCGCCGTCCGGCGCCCACGACCGCAGCTTCGCCCTCGCGCTCGACGATCTCAAGGAGGTCATCGTCCCCCGCGTCGCCGACCAGCAGGCTGCGGTGAAGGCAAAGGGTCTCGCCCGGCTGATCAAATGGTGGCGGGCGATCGAACGCTTCGAACCCGGCTTCCACGCCGCCGAGCAGCGCGAGATCGAGGCGGCGCTCGGCTTCGAATTCGAGGATCATGCCGCTGCATGGAAAGCCTTCTGCGACGAAGTGGCGGGCGACCGCATTGCCATGACGTCCGCGATCATCCTCTGCAACGCGCACGAAACGCGCGAGGCGGCGCTGATGGCCGACGCGATGGGCGGCCTCGCGGCGACGAAATTCGCGCCATTGGAACAATGAAATCGGAAAGGTGAGGGACATGTCGAAAGATATATTGGGCTACAAGGGCAAGCGCGTCGTCGTCATGGGCTGTTTCTCGGGGACGGGCGAAGCCTGCGCCCGGGCGCTCGTCGATCTCGGCGCCGAGGTGCATGGCGCCGACATCAAGCCGTCGCCGGTGAACCTTGCTTCCTTCACCGAGGTCGATCTGAAAGACCCCGACGCCATCGCCGCGGGCATTGCGAAGATCGGCGGCAAGGTCGATGCGCTGTTCAACGTCTCGGGCCTGCCGCAGACCTTTCCCGGTGAGGATGTGATCACCGTCAATTTTCTTGGTATCCGCGCCTGGACCGAAGGCTGGGTACCGCACCTCAATCCCGGCGCGGCGATCGTGTCGGTGTCGTCGCTCGGCGGCATGAAATGGCTGACGCGCCAGCCGCTGCTGCGCGAATTCATCGCCATCGAGGATTTCGATAAAGCGCGGCAATGGTATCGCGACCGCGCCGAGGAAGTGGGCGACCCCTACAGCCTCGCGAAGGAAGCGATCAACACCTGGACGCAGGTCCGCGCGCCCGATCTGATCGCGCGCGACATTCGCATCAACTGCACCATGCCTAGTCCGATCGACACGCCGATGCTCGGCGAATTTCGCAAGGTGGCGGGCGACGCGGTGCTCGGCGCCTTCGCGAAAGCGAAGGGCCGCTATTCGACCGCCGAGGAACAGGCGTTGCCGCTGATCTTGCTCAACAGCGATGCCGCGAGCTTCATCAGCGGCGTCTGTCTGCCGGTCGACGCCGGGCTCGCGGGGGGGCTCGCGACCGGCGTGCTCGATATCCAGAAGATGATCGCCGAAGCTGCGGCGGCCTAGGCGTGCGCGCCGAGCATCATCGCGATGCTGTGTGCCGCCGCGGCCTTGAGCTCGCCATAGCTGACCCCGTCATCATCACGGCTGATCGGACCGATGGCGGACAGGCGTTCGAGCATCATCAATATGGTGCCGGCACAGGATCGCGGCGACAGGTGCGCGGGCGTCCGGCCCGCCGCCTGGGCGCGCGCGACCTGCCCGCTGATCGCGTTCATCATCGGCACCGCCTGCCTCATGCGCGTCTCATAGAAACGCACATCGCCTTCCTCGGCGGCGAGGTTGCGGACGACGAAGATGGTGCGGTGGCGGTTCCAGATCGTCGTATAGCCGTCGACGAATGCTTCGGCGGCCTTGGCGGCGCCAGGGGCGAGCCAATCGCGCGCGACAAGCGCTTCGAGTTCGGGCGAGGTCTGCGTCGCCGTCTCGAGCGCCGCCAGAACGACTTCGGGCACGCCCTTGAAATAGACATAGAAGGTCGCGGGCGAGGTCTGCGCCGCCTTGGCGACATCGACCACCGACACGTCGCGCAGTCCGTGCGTTTCGAGCAGCGCAACCGTCGCGTCGATAAGTTGCTGGCGCGTTCGGCGGCCCTTGGCGCCGAGCTTGCGGCCGTTGATGTCCGCTTCCGTGATCGTGGCCTGTACTGCCGGTTCACCTGTCAAATCGCCATCCCTGTTTCGATTGCATCCGCGATCCTAACCGCGGACTTGCGGTTTGGCAAAAAATTGACGTATCGTCAAAAATAACGACAGAATGAGGGGAAATCGGGGATTCGGGATGGAAAAGCTTGTTGGCAAAGTCGCGGTCGTAACCGGCGCGTCCAAGGGCATGGGACGGCATTTCGTCGCGTCGCTGATAGGGGCGGGGATGCGCGTCGCCTGCCTCGCGCGGCCGTCGGAGGAGCTTTCGAGCCTTGCCGACGAATTCGGCGACGCGGTGCTTGCGCTCCCTTGCGATGTGACAGATCCCGTCGCGGTCGATGCCGCGGTTGCGCGGACCGTCGAACGCTTCGGCCGCATCGACGTTGTTGTCGCCAACGCTGCGGTATACCATCCTTTCGCTTTCGAAAGCGGCAGCGACGCCATCATCCGCAGCCATGTCGATATCAACATCCTCGGCGTCTCCTGGCTGATCCGCGCCAGTATCCCGCATCTGCGCGCCACCAAGGGACAGATCGTCGCGATCAGCAGCGAATCCGTCCGCATGCCTTTTCCGATGCTGGCGCTCTATGCGGCGACCAAGGCGGCGGTCGAAACCTTGTGCAATGGTCTGCGCGATGAGCTGCGCTCCGACGATATTCGCGTTACCGTGCTTCGCTCGGGATCGGTCAAGGGCGGCTCGGGCGGCAAGGCCTGGTCGCAGGAAACGATCGAAGCGTTCTACAAGAAGATTGTCGCCACCGGCCATGCGGCGATGAGCGGTGAGTCCGCGACGCCTGAATCGATGGCGGCCTCGCTGCTCGCGGTGATCGGTCTTCCCGCCGACATCGGGGTCGACCTGATCGAAGTGCGCGCTGCGCAGACCGGCGCGCCCGAAGGGGCGAAGCAGGTCGCCGACTGAGTGAGCGCTCGCCGCAATCTGCCGCTGCTGATCGGCGCGCTCTGGGTCGCCGAGGTCACGGGATCGTTCGAGACCGCGATGATCCTCGCTGCGCTCAAGCGGCTGATCCAGGATTTCGGCGATCCCGCGTTGGTCGGCTGGCTGATCACCGGCTATCTGATCGTCGGCGCCGCGATTGCGGCGATCGTCGGACGGCTCGGCGACCTGTTCGGGCGGCGGCAGACGCTGATCGCCGTGCTTGCGATCGGCGCCGCCGGCTCGCTGGCCAGCGCGCTGTCGGGCAATTTTGCGGTGCTGCTTGCCGGGCGACTGATGCAGGGCGTCACCGGCGCGATTTTGCCCCTCTGCATCGGGCTGGTGCATGAGAATATGGGCAAGGAACGCGCGCCCATGGGCATCGGACTGATGATCTCGGGTGCGTCGATCGGCACCGCCGCGGGGCTCGTCGTCGGCGGCATGATCGTCGACAGTTTCAGCTGGCACGGCATCTTCGTCGCCAGTGCGGGGCTCTGCCTGACTGCCGCGTTCGCAACCCGTGCGTTCGTGCCTGCCTCCCCCCGGCGCGCGGGCGGCGCTCCGATCGACTGGCTGTCGGGCCTTGCCTTCGCGCCGGGCGTCGCGCTCGTCCTTGTCTATTTCAGCATGGGCAAGGGATGGGGGTGGGCAAACCCCTGGGCGCTAGGGGCGCTCGCCTCGGGCCTGCTGCTTGTAGGCTGGTGGTGGCGCGCGAGCCTGACGAGCCCGAACCCGCTGATCGCGGTGCGCAGCTTCTCGGATCGCACGATCGCCGTCGGCTGCGCGGTCACCGCGCTCGTTTCGATGGGAACGCTTCAAATCACCGTCTTCTTTTCTCTGCTGATGCAGGCGCCGGTCTGGACCGCAGCGGGGCTGGGCTTCTCGGCGACGCTCGCGGGGGTCGCGAAGCTGCCCTCGAACCTCAGCTCGACCTTTGCCGGGCCGCTCGGCGGTTGGCTCGCGGGACGGGGTGGCGGCCGGTTCGCGCTCGTCGTCGGGGGTCTGGTGACGACTGCGGGCTGGCTGCTCTGGTTTCTCGTCGATGTGAACAGTTTCCCGCTCATCGTCGTGCAGCTCATCCTCATCAGCTTCGGCGCGACGATGCTCTTCTCGGTCGCGCCGACGATCATTGCGCAGGTCTCGCCGCCCGAACGGATCAGCGAGATTTCGGGAATGCTTACGGTCATCCGCCAGCTTTTCCTCGGTATCGGGGCGCAGATGGTGACGACCTTGCTCGCGGTCGACGTCGTCAGCCGCGGCGGCGAATCCTACCCTTCGCCCTTCGCCTACGACCTTGCGGTGATCGCGATCGTCGCGCTCTGCGTCGGGGCGATCCTCGTTTCCTTCCTGCTTCCTCGCAACATCGAACCGGACATGCCATGAGACCTCTTCCCGAACTCACGCCCGAAAACGCCGCCTTCTGGACCGGCGGCGCGGAGGGCAAGCTGATGATCGCCTTCTGCAAGGATTGCGACCAGGCCATTCATCCGCCGCAGATCGTCTGCCCGCGATGCTGGCACGAAAATGTCGAGACCCGCGCGGTCGCGGGAACGGGCCGCGTCTACAGCTACACGATTAATCACCAGCCCTGGGCGCCGGAGATGCAGGTGCCCTTCGCGCTCGCGGTGGTCGATGTCGATGGCGCCCCCGGCGTCCGCGTTACGGCCGAGGTCGTGGGCGCCGACCCCGAAAGCGTCGCCATCGACCAGACGATGCGCGTGACCTTCCTCAACATCGATGATGTCTGGTTTCCGCAGTGGGAGCCCGCGCAATGACGATGAACGCCGCCATTACCGGCGTCGGCATGTCCGACATCGGCCGCAAGACCGGGCGTCCCGCTATGGCGCATCTTCTCGAAGCGGCGCGCCGCGCGCTCGACTGCGCGGGACTGACGAAGGACGACATCGACGGCATCTGCACCTATCCGGGCAAGGCGGACAATTCGCCCGGCATGTCGCCGCTCGGGACGGGAGAGGTCCGCAATGCGCTGGGCCTCAAGACGCGTTGGCACAGCGCGGTGCCCGACGGCCCGGCGCAGATGGCGCCGATCATGGTCGCGGCGATGGCGGTCGCGACCGGGCAGGCGCGCCATGTCCTCTGCTTTCGCGCGCTGACCGAAAGCAGCTCGCAGACCGCGGCGCAGCGCGCGAGCATCCCCGGTGCGGGTCGCGCGCGGCTCGGCGGATGGTACTCCTATCTGGTTCCCGCCAACGCCATGTCGGCGTCGAACTGGGCGGGCTGGATGGCGACGCGTTATTTTCACGAATTCGGCATGACGCGCGAGCATCTCGGCATGGTCGCGACCGGCCAGCGCGCCTTCGCGCAGCACAATCCGTCCGCGGTGATGCAGGCGCCGTTGACGATGGAGGATTATCTCGGCGCGCGGATGATCTCCTCTCCACTCGGCCTGTTCGACTGCGACGTACCGATCGACGGTGCCGGCGTGATCATCGTCTCGGCTGTCGATGCCGCGAGGGATTGCGCGCGCGCGCCGCTGACGATCGAGGCGCTGGGCTCGGCACTCGGCTCGCAGGAGACGTGGGACCAGCGTGCCGACCTGACGACGATGGGCGCCCACGACGCCTGCGCCGACCTGTGGTCGCGCACCGACATGAAGCCCGCCGACGTCGATGTGCTCGCGCTCTACGACGGATTCAGCATTTTCGTGCCTTATTGGCTCGAGGCTTTCGGCTTCTGCGGGCATGGCGAGGCCAAGGACTTCATCGCCGAAGGCAATATCGGCCCTGGCGGACGCTTTCCCGTGAACACCGGCGGCGGCCAGCTCTCGGGCGGGCGACTGCACGGCTTCGGCCTGCTGCACGAGGCCTGTATCCAGCTCTGGGGACAGGGCGGTGGGCGTCAGGTCGAAGGTGCGAAGACGGCGGTATGCGGGATGGGTGGTGGCTTCATCGCCGGCGCGATGATGCTCCGGCGGGACTAGAGGTCGATCCAGCGCCGCTCGTCGGCGGCGCGCGCCGCAGCTTCGACCACCTCGTGCACATGCAGCGCCTGCGCGAAATCCGGCGCGGCGACGCCCTTGTCGTTGATCGCGTCGCGCATCGCCGCAAAGATCGACGCCAGCGCGAGCAGCCCCGTCTCGGGCCGGTCGGCGACCGCGCGGCAGCCAGGAACCGTCAGATATTCGGGCTCGACCGAAATCTCATCCATCCGCGCCGTGCCCAGCATCGCGTTCCGCGTTCCGAACAGCCGCGTGTCGTGCGCCATGGGAAACACCGGCGCGCGAGCTTCAAGCCGGCCTTTCGATCCCCATATGGAGAAGCGAAAGCCTTCGCCGCCGATCTTGCTCCAGTTCGCCTCGACCCGCGTCGGCAGTCCCGATCCATGGCGCAACAGCAGCGACGCACGGTCGGGCACCTGCGGCTGGATCATCTTGCCGTCCAGCGGCCACATTTTCAGCGCCAGCGACTGATCGGCCGCTACCGATGCGACCGGACCGAAGAAGTGCACGAGCAGGTGCAGCATATGGCTGCCGAGATTGCGCCCCGCGCTGGCGCCGTTGGCCGGGTCGGCGAACCAGACATAGCCGGGCACATTGGTCTGCGCCGCGCTGAACAGCGGCACCTCAAACGCAATATCGGCGCCGAAGACCTCGCCGATCCAGTCCGCCTCGACCATCGCCTTCATCTGCACCATCGCGGGCACGGCCTGCATGAAGGCATCGACGATCGCGACCGTTCCCGTCGCGCGCGATGCCTCTGCCATCGACCGCGCATCGGCAAGATCCTTGGCGAAGGGAATCCCGTTATAGACATGCTTGCCCGCACCGAGCGCCGCCATCACCATCGCGTAGCGCAACGGCGGGCGCGTGCCGCAATCGACGATGTCGATATCGGGATCGGCCGCCATCGTGCGGAAATCATGAAAGGCGCGCGAGATTTTGAACTCGTCCGCCGCCTTCGTCGCCGTCTCGGCGCGCGACGTGCAGATCGCGGTGACCTCTATCCCCTCGAGACTGCGCCACGCGGGCAAATGCGCTTTCGCACCCCAAGCGGCGCTGATGATGCCGACGCGAAGCGGAGAGCGGGCCATGTCCGCGCGGCCGCCGTCAGGCGATCGCCTTCCTGGTCTTGAGTTCCTCGATGCGGTCCCAGTCGAGCCCCAGCTCCATCAGGAACAGCTCGGTATGCTCCGAGGCCTCGGGCGCGCGCGTGTTTTCGACGCCCGCATGATTGAACTGCACCGGATTGGCGACGAGCCGGATCGGCGCGCCGCCGTCGGCGCTCTCGACCTCGAAGATCAGGTCGTTCGCGAGCACCTGCTCGTCGCTCGCGACGTCGTGGACCGACTGATAGGCCGCCCATTGCCCCTTCATTGTCTTGAGATGCCGGGTCCAATAGTCGAACGACCGGGCCGCGATCGCTTCCCTGACCAGCGGATAGGCCTCCGCTGCGTTCGCCATGATTGCTTTGGCGGTCGAGAAGCGCGGATCCTTCGCGGCTTCGGGGATGCCGAGGTGGCCGAACACATCGTCGATATAGGGTCCGGGCGATAGCACGGTCAGGTTGATGAACTTGCCGTCGGACGTCTTGAACACCCCCATGAACGGGTTGGTGCCGACCGCCTGGCCGCCGCCCGGCATCAGATTTTCGAACGGGTCCTTGTCCAGTTCCATCGCGACGTCGACCGAACAGGCGGTGGCCCAGATACCCGACGACAGCAGCGACACGTCGACCTCTGTCGCTTCGCCGGTCCGTTCGCGATGGAACAGTGCCGCGGCGATCCCGCCGGCGATATTCATGCCGCCGATCGTGTCGCCATAGGCGGGGCCGGGCTGCGTCAGCGGGCCGTCGAGCGCCTTGGGCGTCACCAGCACCGCCGATCCGCCGCGCGCCCAATAGGCGGTGCTGTCGAACCCGCCCTTGTCGCGCTCGGGCCCCTTGTCGCCGAAGGCGCTGCCGCGGACATAGATGATGTTCGGGTTGGCGGCGCGGATATGCTCGATGTCGATCTCCAGCTTCTGCCGCGCCGAGGGGAGATAGTTGGTCAGGAAGACGTCGGCGGTCTTCGCGATCTCATAGAGAAGCTCGCGCCCCTCCTCGGTCGAGATGTCGATGCCGACGCTGCGCTTGCCGCGATTGGGATGCTGCATCAGCGACGAGCGCTGCGGGTTTACCGCGAGCCGCTGGAGCATCTGGATGCCGCGCTGTGCATCGCCGCGCACCGGATGCTCAATCTTGATCACGTCGGCGCCCCAGTCGGTCATCACGCCGCCCGCGGCAGGCACGAAAGTGAATTGTGCGACCTCGAGAACGCGGATGCCCTCCATGACTTTTGTCACTTGCCGTCTCCCTTATTCGGCGTGGAAGCCGATCACCTTCTGATAGGTGAATTCGTTGAGCCCATCCTCGCCATATTCGCGGCCGTAGCCCGATCGCTTGATGCCGCCGAAGGGCGCGTCGGACTGCATCGTTCCGGCGCCGCCGTTGATCGACACGCCGCCGGTGCGGACCTTCAGCGCCATGCGATAGGCCTGGCCCGCATCCGCCGAGTAAATGGCGCCCGACAGGCCGAAGTCGCTGGCGTTCGCCAGGGCGACGGCCTCCTCGTCATCGTCGAAGCCGATCACCGCGCCGATCGGTCCGAACACTTCCTCCTGCGCAAGACGGCTGTCGTTCCGCACATTGTCGAACAGGGTGGGTTCGTAGAAGAAGCCCTTGTCGAAGCCTTCGGGGCGCTTGCCGCCCGCGACCAGCGTCGCGCCCTCGTCCTGTGCGATCGCGACATAATCCTCGGTCCGCTTGCGCGCGACTTCGCGGATCAGCGGACCATAGCTGACGCTCGGATCGACCGGGTTGCCGATCTTGATATGGCCGAGCATCGCCTTCATTGCCTCGACGAATTGCGGGCGGATGCTGTTGTGGACGAGGTGGCGCGTCGTCAGCGCGCAGCCCTGGCCGCAATGGGTGGTAAAGCCCATCAGGCCCGCCGCGGCCGCCTTCTGGATGTCGGCGTCGGCGCGGACGATCAGCGCCGACTTCCCGCCGAGTTCCATCACGATGCGCTTGAGCGTCGGCGCCGCCTGCGCCTGGATCATTGCGCCCACCTTGTCCGACCCGGTGAAATGGACGAGATCGACGCGCGGGTCGGCGGTCAGCAGCTTGCCCGCCTCGACGTCGCCGGTGACGATGCTGAGCACCCCCTTGGGCAGCCCGACCTCGTCGGCGATCTCGCCAAGCACCAGCGCCTCGAGCGGCGTATAGGGCGAGGGCTTCAGCACCACGGTGCAGCCGACCGCGAGCGCGGGAACGACCTTGCCGATGTTGAGGAAGAAAGGAAAATTATAGGGCGAGATGGCGGCGACGACGCCGACCGGTTCGCGGCTGACGACACCGGTGCCGAGCGTCGTGCGGCCTTGCGCATTCGGGGTCAGCTCGACCGGCAGGGGAGTGACGGCGGGACGCGAGGCGACCTCGACCGTCCGCCGCGCATGTTTCATCGGGATGCCATATTGCAGAAATTCGGCGAGCATCCGCGTCGCGCCTGCTTCGGCGATGATCATGTCGACGATTGCGCTCTTGCGGGCGTCGAGCGCATCGAGAAAGCGGGTCAATATCCTTTGCCGCTCGACGACGGGAAGGTGCGGCCAGTCGCCGCGATCGAATGCATGGCGTGCGGCACCGATCGCAGCGTCGATCTGCGCGGCGCTGCCCACCGGCGCCTCGATCAGCAGGCTTTCGTCGGCGGGGTTGATCACCGCCTCGCGCTGGTCGGTCTTCTCCCATTCGCCGCCGATGTAGATGGCGTCGTCATACTTCAGAAAGGCCATGTGTCAGTCCTTATTCAGCGTCCCAGACGATTGGCAGGTTGCGGATCGAGAGCAGGCTGGGGACCACGGTCGTGTCGGCGCCTTCCTTGACGCGGAAAGGCTGCGGGATGCGGTCGAACCATTCGTCGAGCAGCACGCGAAGCTCGCGCCGCGCGAGGTGCGCGCCAAGGCAGATATGGACCCCGCCCGCGAGGGTGAAATGGCGGTTGTTCTTGCGCGCGGGGTCGAACCGGTGTGGGCATTCGAACTGTTCAGGGTCGAAATTGCCCGAGGTGTTGAACACCGTGACCCAGTCGCCGGCCTTGATCTGCACGCCGTGCCACTCGAAATCGCGCTTCACCTTGCGTCCCGAATTGACGAGCGGCTGGGTGCGCAGAAATTCCTCGACCGCCGAGTTGATCAGCCCCTTGTCCGCGCGAATCTGCGCCTGCAACTCGGGGTGCATGGCGAGGCGGCGGAACATCTGGCTGACCGTCGAGGCGACCGTGTCGAGCCCGCCGAGCCACAGGAACCAGGTCATGCCGATGATCTCGTCGTCGGTCAGCGGCTGCCCGTCGATCGTGCCGTTGGCGATATAGCTGCCGAGCGTGTCGTCGGCCGCCGCGTGCTTGTCGGCGATGAAGCCGCGCAGATAGGCGAGCACGCCGCGCACCGCCTCCGCCTTCTTCGCAATCTCCTCTTCGTGCAGGATGTTCCATTCCCAGTCGAGGAACTGCTCGAACATGGTGAAGGGGAAACCCATCAGGTCGAGGAAGACGCGCACCGGAAAGACGCGGCCGAAATCATAGGCGATATCGACCTCGCCCTTGGCGGCGAACTGGTCGATCATTCCGCCGATGATCTCGCGGATGCGCGGCTCGCGCGCGTTCATCGCGACGGGAGTGAACCAGGGATTCAGGAACTTCCGGTATTTGCCGTGATCGGGCGGATCGATGCCGAGCGGAATCGACGGAAAGCTCTCGCCGGCCAGCGCCTGAAACTGCGCGACGCCTTCGGACGAGAAAAGGCCGTTGTCCTCATAGACGCGGCGGATGTCCTCATAGCGCGTCACGACCCAGGCGCCGTGGCGATTGCCGCTGACCGGCCAGGGATAATAATGGATGCGAGGGAAATCCGCGTCGCGCACCACGTCCATCGGCCGATAGGGTTCGACCAGATCGTTGGGGACGATACCGGCGGCGAAGCGCGTGTCGAGCACCAGCTCGGGCGGCACATGCGCCGGGACGGGCGGGGCATCGGCCCCGGCCCGCGCGACCGGACGATGTTCGGTGACGGTCGTCATCGATCAGGCCGAGGCGAACATGCGTTCGATGTCGCCCGACGTCACGGGGCGCCGCGCCTTGCCGATCGCATCCATGCTGTCGGTCTTGAGCCCGCCGAGGTTGTGGCGCGGGCTGACGTCGACATCCTTGCCGAGTTCGCGCAGGTGGGCGACCGTGCAATTCTCGCGCCCGCCGTTCAGTGCGAAGGCATCGAAGCTATATTCGCGCATGACGTTGAGGTGCGTGATCTTGTCGATCGTCTCCTTTTTCAGCGCGTTGACCGAGGCCCACAGATATTCGGGAACATTGGGCCACACCGTGTCCGAATGCGGATAATCGCATTCATAGGCGACCATGTCCTCATTCATATATTCGAGGTTCTTCACCCCGAACTGGTCGTCGATGAAACAGCAGATGATGTGCCGCTTGAACAGGTCGGAGGGCCGCTCGCCATGGAAATCGGTGAAAGTCCATTCGTGATGATGCTCGTGCGTGAAATCGGCGCGCTCGAGGAAATAGGGAATCCAGCCGATGCCGCCCTCCGACAGCGCCATGCGCAGGTCGGGGTAGCGCTGCCAGAATTTGGCGAAGGTCCAGTCGGCCGCCGAATTGGCGATCGAGATCGGCATCGCGGTGATCCATGCGTCGATCGGGCTTTCGGGCGACGGATGGAGCGCGCGGGCACCGGTGCCGATGTGGCAGTTGATCACCATCTTGTAATCGGAGCAGGCTTTCCAGAAGGGCTCCCAATATTCGTTGTGGATGCTCGGCAGGCCGATGTTCGACGGGTTGTCGGAGAAGCTGACGGCGTGGACGCCGAGGTCGCTCATCCGTTTCATTTCCCTCAGCGTTTCCTCCATGTTCCACATCGGAATCAGGCACATGGGAATGAGGCGGCCGGGCGCCGCGGCGCACCATTCCTGCACATGCCAGTCGTTCCATGCGCGGCAGGCGAGCAGCGCTTCCTCGGGCGCTTTCTGCGCCATGCCGACGAAGGTGCCGCCGGCGAAGCTCGGCATCGTCGGAAAGTTCAGCGAGGCGAGCACGCCGTTCGCGTTCATGTCATCGACGCGCAATTTCGGGTCGTACGTGCCGGGGCGAAGCTGGTCGAACGCGCTCGGCTCCATGCCATATTCGCTGCGCGGACGGCCCACGACGGCGTTGAGCCCGATCGTCGGGAAGCGCTGGCCGTTCCACAGCCAGATATCCTTGCCATTATCCTGCACGATGCGCGGCGCGCGATCCTTCTTTCCTTCGGGATAATGACGGATGAAGGCTTCGGGCGGCTCGACCGCATGATCGTCGACGCTGATGATGATCATGTCGTCCATCTGCATGGCGACTCTCCTCTCTCGCTGCTTCTCGTTACGCGCATCATCGCAAAAATTGACGATGTGTCAACTATTGGATTATGACCTGGTTATATAAGTTGACCGGAAAATCGGGGAGAGGATGATGACGGCGCGCATATTACCGGTGATCGACAAGGATAATGAAGCGTTCTGGACCTGGGGACGCGACGGAAAGCTCGCGATCCATCGTTGCGCCGACTGCGCCGGCTATGTGCATCCGCCGGTCCCTTTCTGTCCGCGATGCGAGGGCCGAAACGTCGGGCCGCACGCGGTGTCGGGCGGCGGTCGTGTCGCCACCTTCACCGTCAACCACAAGGCATGGGTGCCGGATCTCGCCGTCCCCTATGTGCTCGCGCTGGTTGCGATCGACGAGCAGGATGATGTGCGGATCGCCTGCAACATCGTCGATTGCGCGCCCGAGGACGTCACGTTCGACATGCCGGTCGAGGCGTGTTTCGAGGCGTGCGAAGATCTTTGGGTGCCGCTTTTCCGTCCGGTGCGCGCATGACCCGCTTCGCCGAAAAAGACACCGCGATCACCGGTATCGGCATGTCCGACGTCTCGCGCGGCGCGACGAAATCGGCGCTCGCGTTGACGGTCGACGCGTGTCTCGAGGCCATTGCCGACGCGGGGCTGACCCGCGCCGAGATCGACGGCATCGCGACCTGGCCCGGTGAGCGCGCCGACGGATCGGGTTTCTCGCCGGTCGGTTGTGCTGCGGTGCAGGACGCGCTGCGGCTGGAGGTCGGCTGGTACGCCGGCGGCGGCGAAGCGCCGGGGCAATATGGCGCGGTGTTCAACGCGATCGGGGCGATCGCGGCGGGACTTTGCCGCAATGTCCTGATCTTTCGCACCATGTACGAAGCGACCGCGCGCAAGACCGCCTACGCCAATTCACTGCTGCGCGAGGGACAGAGGCAGGCAGGGCCGTTCGCCTGGTATGCACCCTATTACACCTATGCCGCGGCGCTCCAGCAGGCGCTTTTCTTCAACCTCTATGCCCACAAGAGCGGAATCACGCCCGAACAGGTGGGGCAGATCGCAGTGAACCAGCGCCGCAACGCCGCGCTCAATCCGAAAGCGATCTACCGGACGCCGATCACGATCGAGGATTATCTCGAAGCTCCTCTGATCGCGACCCCGCTCCGCCTGTACGATTGCGACGTGCCCATCGATGGCGCGGCCGCGATCATCGTTTCGCGGATGGACGTCGCGCGCACGCTCAGAAACCCACCGATCCGCATCGAGGCGATCGGCTCGTCGATGCGCTACCGCAACAGCTGGACTCAACTCGACGCGCTCGACACGCAGGCGCAGCCAAAGGTCGCGGAGATGCTGTGGGACCGAACCGACCTGAAGCCTGCGGACGTCGACATCGCGCAGCTCTACGACGGCTTCAGCTTTCACACGATCAACTGGCTTGAAAACTTCGGCTTTTGCGAACGCTATGAAGCCAAGCATTTCATCGAGGGCGGCACGCGCATCGCGCTGGACGGCGCGCTTCCGGTCAACACCGGCGGCGGCGCGCTGTCGGCGGGGCGGCTGCACGCCTATGGCGCAGTCCACGAAGCCTGCACGCAGCTTTGGGGAAGGGCGGGCGACCGGCAGGTCAAAGGCGAGCCGCGGGTTTGCGCGACATCGACCTCGGGCGGGCCTTTGGCGGGCGCGATGCTGCTGGTGCGTGATTAGGCCTGCCAGGCGATTTCACCGCCGATCAGGGTGAGGGCCACCGTCGCGAGTGCGCCGGGATCGCCCGGCCAGTCGTAAAGGATCAGATCGGCCGGTCCGCCGACCCGCAGCGGCCCGGTCTGATAGAGCGCCAGCGCTTTGGTCCGGCTGATCGCCTCGCTGCCGCCGATCACCGCGCCCTCGCGTGTCCGTCGATCGGTCGCGGCGCGAAGGGCGATCCATGGGTCGGCATCGCCATAGGGTGCGTCCGATCCGCCGAGCATCGGCACATCCGCTCGTAGCAGCGAGCCGAGCCGATACAGATCGTCCAGTTCCTCCGGTGCCATCTGCGCGCGATAACGGTCGCCGCGGTCGTGGATGAAATTGGGCTGCGTCACGACGGTCAGTCCGGCGGCCGCGATGTCGCCGATCAGGCTTTCGGCTATCATCCCGCCATGCTCGATCCGGTCGCCCGGCCGTGGGCCGCCCGCTTGGGTGAGCGCCTCCAGAATGAAGAGAAGTTCGCCCAGCGTCACGCAATGCGCCGCGATATTGCGGCCGAGCGATCGCGCTGCTGCGATGCGCGCCACGACGGCTTCGACCGGCGGCAGGTCGTTTTCGTCGAGCAGCAGCTTTACGGGCCCCAAGGCATAGTCTTCACCGGCAAGCAGGCTTTCGGTCCCCATCAGCACCAGGCGCTGCGGCATGGCGTCTGCCAGAAGCGCGGCTTCGGCCGGACCGTTCGACGCCCCCGCGTCGGTTACGCCGGTCACGCCCCACCGCGCCAGCCGCGTCCCGAGCGCCGCTAGCGAGGGCGGCGTACCACCGATCCGCTCGCGCAGCCATGCGTCGCCGCGCCAGATGCGGCCGCTCGGTTGGCCGGCTGCGTCCTCCTCGACACAAGGCGGAAAGGGCGGCCCGCCGAGTTTTGCGATTCCCGCGCTGTTGAGCAGCCAATAGCCGCCGGTGCGATCCTGCATCCGCAGCGGATGGTCGGGCAACCATCCATCGAGCTGCAGACGGTCCGGCAGCCCGGCGATCCGCTCGTCATAGCCCGTCGCGCGCACCCAGTCCCCGGGCGTGCCCGCGCGCGCGCGCAAGCGGGCGATGGCTTCGCTTTCGGTCCGGCAACCGGCGAGGTCCACCGACTCCATCCGCGCGGCCGTTGCCAGCAGGTGCAGGTGGTGATCGTGCAGCCCGGCCCCTGCCGTCAGGCCGCGCGCGTCATATTCGGGGCCGCTGCCATCCACTTCGGATCCGATTGCGGCAATGCGGCCGCCGCGGACGCCAAGGCTCAACGCCGCCCCGCGCGCGTCGCGCGCATTGCGGATCAGCAGATCGAAGATCACCGCAGCGCTCCGGCAAACCCGGCCGCCGTCCCCGCCAGCGGGACGTCCAGCAAACCGCACTGGCCCGCCTCGATGGCTTCCAGCGCCAGCGTCGCGGCGGTCAGTCCGGTCAGCGGATCGGCGAGCGCGTCGCCCATGAATCGCGGTTCTTCGCCTTCCAGGCCGATCAACCCGCCCGCCGCCGCGCAATCGTCGCCGAAACCGACGCGCATCGCCGCTTCTCCGCGCCAACCGTGCGCGGTGATCGCGATCCAAAGCAGGCCGGGGTTGATCGCGAACAGCCGCTCCTCGTCCAGCCCGAGCCGGGAGAGCGCGTGCGGCCGTGCGGCGGTGATGAGGATGCGTGCCGCCGCAATCCGTTCGGACAGCTTCTCCGATTCAAGGTCTATTGTCAGTCGCCGCTTGCGGCCGTTGAGGCGCGCGTCGAGATGCGGCGTGTGAACCGACGTGGGGTCGGGGCGCTCGGGATTGTCGATCTTCACCACGTCGAACCCCGCCTCGGCAAGCAGCCCGCCGCAATAGGGGCCTGCCCAGAGCGCCGACAGGTCGATGACCGGGCCATCGCGCTTCCCTCCACCACGCAACTGCTGGAGCGGCGACGGCTCGGCCTCACCGACGCGGGCAACTGGCAGGTGAAGCATTGTGCTGTTAGCGACCATCTCCGCGGCATCGCGCCCGGCTGCGTTCGTGATGACAGCTTCCCATGGGTCGTCGTCGAAGCCCGCGCCCGTCCATGCCGGGATCATATCCCGATCCTCCGCGCGCGCCAGCGAGACGGCGATCCAGTCGTCGCGACAGGCGATCAGCCGGCAATGGCGGTTCGGAGACCAGATTCCGGGCTCGCCGAGCACCAGATCGTCGTGGCGCGACAGCGCTCGCCGCGGATCGAAGGCGATCCGCCCGCGCGCCGCCGTCACGAGCCGCGCGCCCGCCTCGGCGACGGCGTCGAGCAGCGCGGTCACGGCCTATCCTCGATCGCGTGGATCAGCCCCCATTCGAGTGCCCGCCGCGCGCCGATGCGTTTCGCCGACAGCAACATCCAGAGCGTGCGGTGGCGCCCGATCGCGCGCGCGATCGTCGCCGTGCCGCCCGCGCCGGGGATCAGTCCCATTCTGATCTCGGGAAGCTGGAACCAGGCGTCGGCCGCGGCGGTCCGTCGGTGCGCCGCCGCCGCGATCTCGATGCCCGAGCCGACGCAGGCGCCGTGCAACTGTACCGTCCCGCGTCCGCCGAGCGCGTCGAGCGCGCGCGCGCAGCTATGCAGCGTGCGCACGGCATGCGCTTCGGCAAGATCGCGCGCGCTTCCGAACTCGGCGATGAGGCCGCCGGTCGAGAAGCATTTGCCCGCGCCTTGCAGCAGCACGTCGGGGGCGCTCGGATCGTCGAGCGCATTGGCGAGCGCTTCATAGAGTGCGTCGCGCATCGGCGCTGATATGGCGTTGCGGTTCGCGGGATCGTTCAACGTCAGGCTGATCCGGTCGCCGTCCCGTGCGATCGCCAGCGGCTCGGGCGGGAAGGGCGATGCTTCGGCTCGAGCGCCGTCGCGCCACCGCGCAAACTCGCCGCCGCCGAGCAAGGCGGAATAAGCGAGCGATTCGATCCGTAGCGCTTCGGCGAGCGGCCGTTCCGCCGTCAACCTCAGCACCTCGGCGGCGATCGTCGCCGCAAGCGGATTCGCGCGCGCTGCGTCCGCCAGCCGTTCGGGCTGCGGGTCGGACACCCACGGGTGCGGCGCATCGGGGGCGATGGTCAGCAACAGATCGAAATCGTCGGCGGCTACCGCGGGCAACAGGCCCTCGCGGTCGACGCCGATCACGACCGCCTGGATCGGCACCTTCGGCCGCCGCCAGCCCGCGGCATCGACGACCAGCACCGGCTGCCCGCCCGGCGCGGACAGGCGGTCCGCGTCGAGATGGTCGGGGCCGGTCATCCTGCCCTGTTAATCGGCGCAGACGGCTTCCGCCAGTTCGGCTTTCAGCACCCGGCGTAGCAGCTTGCCCGTCTCATTATAGGGGAGGGCGCCCCGCACGAACCATTGCTCGGGCGTCTTGGTCGAACGAAGCTGCGCGCGGATCGTCTGCCCCATCGCCTCGATATCGGGGTGGCCCGACCGCGACACGATGACCGCGACGACCTTCTCGCCCCATTTTTCGCAAGGAATGCCAAGCACCGCGCAGTCGGCGATATCGTCGAAGGTCCGCAGCATATCCTCGATCTCGCCGGGCGAGATATTCTCGCCGCCGCGCACGATCACATCGTCAAGGCGTCCCTCGACGAACAGATAGCCGCCCTCGTCTAGCCAGCCCGCATCATTGGTGGCGAACCAGCCGTCGTCGGCGATCGCCTTCTTGTGCAGATATTCCCCGGATACCTGCTCGCCGCGCACATGGATTTCGCCATGCTCGCCCGGCGCGCAGCACGAGCCGTCCTCGCGGCGGATTTCGAGTTCGACGCTCGGCAACGGCTGACCGACCGACGCGATGCGGCGGCGGATCAGCGGGTCGTCGGACGCGAAAGCGGCGCGATGATCCTCGGCCCCGAGCAGCGCGATCGTCGAACTTGTCTCGGTCAGGCCATAGGCGTTGACGAAATCGACATGCGGCAGCATCGCCAGCGCGCGCGCGATCACCGGTTCGGGCATCTTGCCGCCGCCATAGGAGAGCGCGCGCAAGGCGGGCAGCGTCTCGCCGGTTTCCGCCATCACGTCGAGAATGCGGTCGAGCATCGTCGGCACGACCATTGCGTGGGTGATCGCCTCGCGCGCGGCGGTCGTCACCCAATCCTCGGCGGTGAAGGCGGGCAGATAGACGATGCGCCGCCCGCCATAGGCAGCGGTCAGGATCGCCGAGATTCCGGCGATATGATAGGGCGGCACGCTGACCAGCGCGGCTTCGCCTTCGTCGGCGCCAAGGAACTCGACCGTCTGCATCACATAAGAAGTCAGGTTGGCGTGGCGCAGCACCGCCGCCTTCGGGTCGCCGGTCGTGCCGCTGGTGAACAGCAGTACCGCTATGTCGGTCTCGGCTTCGGGCAGGTCGGCGCGCTCGGGCGTCGCGCCCGCCAGGAATTCGGCCTCGAAATCGCTGCGAGCGATCAGTTCGATGCCTTCGGCCGGCGCGATGCGCGGCAGCATGTCGTCGTCGGCAATCAGCACCGCGGGTGCGCTGCGTGCGACGAGCTTGTTGAGATCGCTGTCGGCGAGACGATAGTTGAGCGGCACGAAGGGCGTTCCGGCCATCCCGCTTGCGAACAGCAGCAGCGGCAACGCCTCTCCGTTCATGCCCAGAAAAGCAGTGTTCGCCTTGCCTCGGCTCCGGAGCCAGGCTGCGACCTGGCTGGCGCGCGCGCGATAGGCGTCGAAATCGAAGCCGTCTTCGCGCGTGCCGAGCGCGATGCGGTCGAAAGCCGCGTCGGCGGCGATGTCGAGCAGCAGGGGCGTGCGCATGGAATCAGTCCGATGCGGGCAGCGGCTTTGCGCCTTTCAGCGTCAGAGGCCTGCCGTCGAACGCCAGCGACCCCTTGCCCGCCTTGGCGCCAAGCACCTCCAGCCCGCTTTCCTCGTCGATATAGCGTTTGCCGATCGCGACACCCTCGGCGAAATCGGGGCTGACGGCGCCGGTGGGCGCGGCCGCATCGTCGATCGGCAGGACCGCCGCACCGCCGCACTGCAGTTCGCCTGCGCCGCTCGGCGGCCGGACCACCACCATCTGCGCATCGCACACCGCACTTTTCCAGCGCGACCCCGGCTTCAATTCCATTCGATCGATCCTTTCCCTTCAGCGGTCCCGCCGCTGGCGGCCGACTTTGAAAGCGCTATAAGATAATCGACAAAGAAAGTAAACGTAGTTATATAACTGATCGAGGGAGCGGGGACGATGACCGTCGCGCTCTCGCAACATAGGAGTTTGCTGTCCCATGCCGCCTGTGTCTCCGCCGCCTTCTGCTGCGAGAATCGCGCCTTCGGCATCAGGACGGCGGCCGGCTCTATCCGGCGGCGCGGTCGATGCCGATCTGCGGGCGCTTGCCGCCGATCGCCTCGAAATAGCGCCCGACCGCTGCGCCTGTCGATTCGGCCCATCGCGTATCCGGAACCACATCGTCGAACTCGACCAATATATGCATACGGCCGACGCCGCGCGCATCGATCCCCTGCGCTTCCGCCGCCGCGAGAGAGGCGACCATGTCGCGCGCGCCGCATGAAAAGAGGAGGCGGACCCCCGGCCCGAACCGATCGGGGTGCTGCACGGCCTCCGTCGATAGGCGTGCAAGCTGTTCGTCGAACGAATTCGCCGTCGTCATTCTTCCGTTCCTCGTCTCTTCCGGGGAGGGCATTCTGCGCAGCAGCTTACAGCAGCAAAAGGGCGCGCCGCAATCGGATAGCCGCCGCCGGGGCGAAATTCGGCCCCGCGCGATACGGGCTTAGCTCCAAATCTCCCGCCGATGTTTGATCCCGATTGATTGCAAGGAACTGTCATGCACCCGCGATTTCATGCCGAAACCTTTCCCGACAAGGCTGCGGTGATTCGTTCCGACACCGGCGAAGCCCTGACCTATGGCGCATTGGAGGCGCGGGCGAATCGCGGTGCGCATCTGTTTCGCAGCCTTGGCATCGCGGCGGGGGACACGATCGCCATATGGCTTCCGAATCGGCTCGAATATTATGAAGTCTATTGGGCGGCTCAGCGCGCCGGCCTCTATATCACGCCGCTTTCGACCAAGCTGACGGCCGAGGAAGCCGCCTATATCCTGACCGATTCCAGTTCGCGGCTGCTCGTGACCAGCGGGGAGATCGACCAGCTTGGCGCGCTGCTGGAAAAGGCGCCCTCCGCTCTGCGCCATATCTACACCGTCGGTGCGCGAGTCGCGGACCTTCCGGATTGGGGCACGATCGCCGATTTCCCTGCGACGCCGATCGCGGACGAAAGCGCCGGCTTTCACATGGTCTATTCGTCCGGAACGACCGGGCGGCCCAAGGGTATCCGTCTGCCGCTGTCGGGCGGACCGGCAACGGAGCCGCATATGCTCGCCGAGCGGCAGCAAAGCCGCTACGGCGCCGGCCCGCACTCGGTCTATCTGTCGCCCGCGCCGCTTTACCATACGGCGCCGCTCGCCTTCACCACCTCGATCCAGCGGCTCGGCGGCACGGTGATCCTGATGCCGAGATTTACGCCCGAAGACGCGCTTGCGGCGATCGAAAAATATCGCGTCACGATCACCCAGATGGTGCCGACGATGTTCGTGCGGATGCTGCGGCTCCCCGACACGCAGCGCGCGGCCTATGATATTTCGTCGCTCACCCATGTCATCCACGCGGCCGCGCCCTGTCCGGTCGAGGTCAAGGAGCGGATGATCGAATGGTTCGGGCCGATCATCTATGAATATTATGGCGGGTCGGAAGGCAATGGATCGACCTTCATCACGCCTCAGGAATGGCTGCGCAAGAAGGGCTCGGTGGGCTGCGCCGACTGGGGCGCGATCCATATCTGCGACGAGGACGGCCGCGAACTTCCGCCCGGCGAGCAGGGGCTGATCTATTTCGAGGGCGGCTGGGATTTCCAATATCTCAACGACGTCGAAAAGACGAAGGAGTCGCGCCATCCGCACCACTCTGGCTGGTCGGCGCTCGGCGACATCGGCTATCTCGACGCGGACGGCTATCTCTTCCTCACCGACCGCAAGAGCTTCATGATCATCTCGGGCGGGGTGAACATCTATCCGCAGGAGGTCGAGAATCTGCTGATCGTCCATCCCAAGGTGGCCGATGCGGCGGTCATCGGCGTGCCGAGCGCCGAGATGGGCGAAGAGGTCAAGGCCGTCGTGCAGCCGCGCGACGCCGCTGCCGCCGGGCTGGAATTCGAAGCCGAACTCATCGCCTATTGCCGGGCGCATCTGAGCGCTGTCAAATGCCCGCGCAGCATCGATTTTGTGGCCGAACTGCCGCGCCACGAAACGGGCAAGCTCTACAAGCGCGAGATACGCGACCGCTATTGGGCTGGCCATGAGAAGCGCGTCGCCTGAGGGGCGAAGGGGAAAGAAGGACAGGCATGAACGAAAATTTCATCGAGGCGATGATCGCGGCGGCCGAACGCGTCCCTGGAGCGAGCCTCGTCGTTGCCTCGGAAACCCGTCCGTGCGTGACGACGCTTGCCGGAGTCGTGACCGCCGGCCGCCGGATGGGCACGCGCCTTGCCGGAGAGGGCATCGGTCCGGGCGACGTCATAGCCTGCATGGTGCCGGGCTGGCGCGAGTGGCTCGTCGTTGCCGTCGCTGCGGCGCAGGCGGGAGCGGTCATGCTGCCGATCGTGACCATTTATGGACCGAACGAACTCAGCTTCATCCTGCGGCAATCGGGCGCCAAATGGCTGTTCACCCCCGAGCATTTTCGGGGGCAGGATTTTCCCGCGATCGTCGCGGCCTGCGGACCGCTTCCCGCGCTAGAGCGCCATGTAACGATCGGTGCGGAATTTTCCCGGCTCGAGGAAGAGGGATTCGTGACGGAGCCTGCGAAGCGCGCGGCGGAAGACCTGGCACTGCTCGTCTACACCTCCGGCACGACGGCGGCGCCGAAAGGCGTCAAGCATTCGGCTGCGGGCATGCTCGCCGAACTGGCGTCGCTCCGCGAATCGCGGGGGCGGGCTGGTGCGGAGGTGGTCCTTTCGCCCTGGCCTCCGGGGCATGTCGCGGGCGCGCTTTCGATGTACCGCTTCCTGTGCGACGGAACGCCGCTCGTCCTGATGGACCAATGGTCGCCCGATGTCGGGGCCGAACTCATCGATCGGCACCGGGTCACGACCTCCTCGGGCACGCCCTTCCATCTCTCGGGTCTGATGGCGTCCGCCGATGCGCATGGTCGCGACCTGACCTCGCTCCGGCAATATCTCGTCGGGGCGGCGCCGGTCCCGCCCACACTGATCGCGCGCTGCCAGGCGCAGGGCCTGTCGGTCTATCATTGCTATGGATCGAGCGAGCATCCGACCGTCACCTCGGGCGTGGTCGACGATCCGCTCGACAAGCAGCTCCATACCGAAGGACGGCCGATCGCGGGTGTCGAGCTTCGCTTTATCGGCGACGACGGGGGCGACGTGCCGCCGGGAATGGACGGGGAAATATGCACGCGCGGACCCGAATTGTTCGGCGGTTATCTCGATGAAGCGCTCAATGCCGATGCCTTTCTGCCCGGCGGCTGGTATCGGACCGGCGACATCGGACGGCTCGACGATGAGGGCTATTTGCTGATTACCGACCGCAAGAAGGACATCATCATCCGGGGCGGGGAGAATATCTCCTCGAAAGAGGTCGAGGCGCTGCTGCTTGCGCATCCAGCCGTCGCCGACGCGGCGGCGGTCGCGGCCCCCGACGACCGGATGGGCGAGGTCGTCCGCGCTTGCGTGGTCCTGAAATCCGGCGCCGCGCTGACGCTCGACGATCTCCGCGCGCATTTCTTCGCTTCCGGCATCGCGAAACAGAAGACGCCCGAACGCCTCAGCATCTTGGCCGAACTGCCCCGCAATGCGTCGGGCAAGGTGCTGAAGCACGAGCTGCGGGCGATCGCCGCTTCGGCGGCGCCGTAATTCGACCCGTGCTTCGCATCACATCGCTTCGCCGCCGAAAGGATCGAGCGTCCCGAACCAGGCGACCAGGGCCAGGATCGCGAAGGCGGCCACCGCTTCGACGATCAGGCTCCTGCGCAGGGCGGCGATGGCTTCGGACGGATATGGATCGTCGCCCGCGTCCATCCGCGCGACCGCGGCGCCGAGCGCCGGGGTAAGCCGCCAGCGATTGGCGGCGGCGAGGGCGAGCATGAGCGCGAACAGCGCGAGCTTGGCGAGAAGTCCCTGTCCATAGGGCGCGGCGAGCGACCGGCCGAGATTCTCCGCGCCGATGATCATCTGACCGTTAAGGAGCCCGGTTCCTGCGATGGTCAGGACGCAGATCGTCCCCACGACCGAAAAGCGATCGAGGCTGCGCAAGGCGATCACGACCGTCGTCGGCGACGGGCCGCCGCGCCGGGGGGACAGAAGTAGCAGAAAGGCGGCGATCGCGCCGATCCACACCGCCGCCGCCGTCATATGCACGATGTCGCTGATCCGGTGGATGGTCCCGGCGACCCCTTCGGTCGCGCCGGCGTGGCCTGACCAGGCGAGCGTCCCGACCGCCACCAGGCCCGCCACCGCGAACAGCGCGGCGACGGCGGTCGGCCACCGCCTCATCCAGATTGCCGCCGCCAGCGCGGCGGCGAGCGCGGCGCTGCGATAGAGCCAGGCGGTGCCGACGTCGCTTTGCCCGACGATGTCCCGGAACGACTGCGCGTCGAGCGCGAGGAGCCCGACGCCCTGCATCGATGCCGCGAGCACCCCCATGCCGAGCGCCGACAGGAGAAGGCCGGTCGCGCAGAGCCACCGTTCGGCGCGCCAGATGCCGTCCGTCAGTTCGGGGCTTGCGCGGTCTTGCCGCGTCAGGGCGTGGAGCGGGAAAGCGGCGAGACCGGCGATCAGCATCAGGTCGGCATAGAGCGCGAACCGGATGCCGATCAGGACGGGGTCGCTCACCGCCCTATTTCACCGTGAAGCTGAATTCGCTGCCCATGCGATGGGTATCCGCGCCCGCCGCCGACCAACTCAACGTATAGCTGCCCGCCGCGAGCGGACGCTTGAGCAGGAGCGTCATCGACTTTCCATCCTTGCCCATCGCCGACGAATAGGGAATTTTCATCGGCGGATGGTCGGTCATTCCGGGCATGGCGGTCATGACAAGGCTGGTCTTGATCGTCGTGGGGATCAGCTTTTCGCTGAAGTGCAGGCTCACCGACGTCACTTTCGAGGCTGTCGAGCCGGCGGCAGGGGTCGAAGCAATGAGTCGGGTGTGCGCGCTTGCCGCGACTGGCGCCACCAGCAGGGCGAGGGCAGCGGCTGCGGATGGAAGAAGGGACTTGAGCATAAAACCTCCAATATCGGGTCTGTCCTGCTAATACGCGGGCGGGCGGATTTCCCTCATCGATCGGTTTGAGGGATGATCGCCGCGGGCGCGTATGCTCTATATAGGAAGGCTGTTCGGCAAAGAGGTTTCATGGACGACGAACTTCGCATCTTGGGCCGGGTCGATCTGCCGGCGGCGTTCGACGCGCTCGACGACCGGGTCATCCGCGCGCTCGGCGTCCGGCGCCGCGAGGCGGTGGTCATGCGCCGGGTGATGACGCTCGCCGCCGTCCTGTCGCTCGGCGGCGGCATACTCGCCGGGAGCGTGGTGCCGCGTCCGGCGGAGGCGGCGAGCCCGCTCAGCCCGCTCGCCCCGGCCAGCGTGCTGGCGCCCTCGTCGCTGCTGGACGCGCAATAACATGCCCTCTCGCCGGGTGCTTCTGGTCGGCCTCATCGCCTTTGCCGCCGCCATCGCCGGGGTGTTCGTCGGCCGTCTGGCGACCGACGTGCCGAGGGCCAATGAAACCGAGCTTCATGCGCTCCTGCACAGCCAGCTCGACCTGACGGCCGCGCAGAAGGTCCGGATCGACACGATCGAGGCCGATTTCGCGGGCCGCCGGGGCGCGCTGGAGCAGGAGATGCGCGCCGCCAATGTCGCGCTCGCCCAGGCGATCGAGGCCGAGCATGGCTATGGCCCGCGCGTCACCGAGGCGATCGACCATAGCCATCGGGTCATGGGAACGCTGCAAAAGGAAACGCTGGAACATCTCTTTGCGATGCGCGCCGTCCTCGACCGCGATCAGGCGCGCATGTTCGACAAGAGCGTGGTCAAGGCGCTGACCGCCGATGCGCGGTGAGTGCCGGCCCGTCGCAATGGTCGGACGCGGACCTTGCCGCGCTTGCGTGCGCGGGGCGCGAAGACGCCTGCCGTGAACTGCTGAATCGCTACAAGGCCGGGGTCTACCGGCTGATCGTCCGGCAGACCGGCGATGCCGAGGAGGCGATGGATTTGACGCAGGAGGCCTTTGTCGCGGGTTTCGCGGCGATCGATCGCTATGATGGCGAGCGGCCCTTTCGCATCTGGATCAGCCGGATCGCGATCAACAAGTGCCGCGACTGGGCGCGGCGGCGCAAGGTTCGCGCCTTTTTCGCGCGCGCGCTCCCGATCGAAGCCGCGCATGACGTCGCCAGCGCCACGCCGCTGCCCGATAGCGAGGCGGGCGACCGGTCCGAACTCGCCCGCGTCCGCGCCGCGATGGCCGATCTGCCCCGGAATTTGCGGGAGGTTCTGCTGCTGCGCGGGGTGGAAGAGATGAGCCAGGCGGAAACGGCGGTTCTGCTCGACGTCAGCGAGAAGACGGTCGAAACGCGGCTCTATCGCGCACGCGCGAAACTGCGGCAATTGCTTGCCGGTAAGGGCGACGACAGACGCTATTGATGCGGTGAGCGACCGATTGGCGTGAGGGGTGGTGGTGGCGCCTGCGTATGAAAATGAAGAACAAACATAAACGGTCGGAATGAACATGCAGATCAACAGGCGTCGGTTCGTCAGCGGGGTTTTGGGGGGCGGGGCCGCCGCGACGGCGGCGGCGTGGTTCCCCGCCTGGGCGCAGCCGGTGTCGTCCGGCATCACCGCCCCCATCCCGACGGTGTCGGGCAGCGACATCACCCTGCGCATCGCGCGCCAGACGCTGCGGGTCGACGGCAAGCCGAGCCGCGCGATCGGGATCAACGGGACGGTGCCGGCGCCGCTGGTGCGCCTGAAGGAAGGGCAGACGGCAAGGTTCACCGTCGTCAACGACCTCGATGAGGACAGTTCGATCCACTGGCACGGGCTTCTGCTTCCGTTTCAGATGGACGGTGTTCCGGGGGTCAGTTTTCCGGGGATCAGGCCGCGCTCGACCTTCGTCTACGAATTTCCGGTAATCCAGTCGGGCACCTATTGGTATCACAGCCATTCGGGCCTGCAGGAACAGATCGGTCATTATGGGCCGATCGTCATCGACCCCGAAGGCGCCGATCCGATCGCCTATGACCGCGAGCATGTCGTCGTGCTGTCCGATCACAGCCGGATTTCGCCCGAGGCGATCTTTCACAAGCTCAAGGTCAATCCCGGCCATTTTAACAGGCAGCGCCAGACGCTGTCCGGTCTGCTCGGCGGCAGGGATCAGCCGCTGGGGGAGCGGATCGACTGGGGCCGGATGCGGATGGACCCGACCGACGTCGCCGACGTCAATGGTTCGACATACAGCTTCCTCGTCAACGGACACGGCCCGCGCGACAATTGGACCGCGCTCTTTCATCCGGGCGAGCGCGTCCGGCTGCGCATCATCAACGCCTCCGCGATGTCGATCTTCAATGTCCGTATCCCGGGGCTGCGGATGACGGTCGTGCAGGCCGACGGCCTCAACATCGTTCCGGTCGAGACCGACGAATTCCAGATCGCGGTCGCGGAGACCTATGACGTCATCGTGACCCCGGTCGAGGATCGCGCCTATACGCTCGTCGCCGAAGCCAATGACCGGTCGGGGATGGGGCGAGCGACGCTCGCACCGCGCCCCGGCATGGCGGCGGAGGTTCCGCCGCTGCGACCGCGGCCGCTCGCGACCATGAAGGATATGGGGATGGGCGACATGGGGGCGATGGCGAGCGGTGACGCCGCGTGTCCCGCCGAACATGCCGCGATGGGGCATTGCACGCCGGCGACCGGCGGCGGGGCAATGGCGGGCATGGATCACGGATCGGGCGGCGCCATGGATCATGCCATGCGCGACTTCGACGCCGCGCCGCAGGTCACGCGCGACCCGGGCGTGCAGACGATCTCGCCGATGCCGGTCGACCGGATGGGCGAGCCCGGCCAGGGGCTCGAGGATGTCGGGCACGCGGTGCTGACCTACAAGGATCTCGTCGCGCTCGACCGCAATCCCGACGTTCGCGCCCCCGAACGCTCGCTCGACATCCATCTGACCGGCAATATGGAGCGCTTCATGTGGTCGTTCGACGGCATGAAGATGTCGGACCATCACGAACCGATCCCCTTCATCGAGGGCGAGCGGGTGCGCGTGAACCTGATCAACGATTCGATGATGAGCCACCCGATCCATCTCCACGGCCATTTCTTTGAGCTGGTCACGGGGAAGGGCGACCGGGCGCCGCGCAAGCATACGGTGCTTGTCCAGCCGGGAGGGATCGCGACCTTTGATTTTACCGCCGACGCGGTCGGCGACTGGGCGTTCCACTGTCACCTTCTCTATCACATGTATGCGGGCATGATGCGTGTCGTCAGCGTCCGGCCGCGGGGAGAGACGGCATGACCCGGTTCGCCCTGATCGTCGCCGTCCCGGCGCTGGCCTTCGCCGTTCCGGCCGGCGCGCAGGGCCATGCGATGCACGATATGCAGTCTGCGGCGCCCGTGTCCGATCCCCTATGCCCGCCGGACCATGCCGCGATGGGCCATTGCACGCCCGGCGCGATGCCGCCGGTTCCGGAAACGGCCGCGGTCGGCACCGACCTGCCGCCGGGCGATGCCCCCGCGCCCGCGCCGCCCGGCGACTGGTATGCCGACCATATCTATCCGAAGGCGGAGATGGATCGCGCGCGTCACGAGATGATGATGGAGAATGGCGGACAGACGATCGCCTTCCTCAGCCTCGACCGCGCCGAATATCAGGCGCGCAAGGGGCGCGACGGATATCGCTGGGGCGCCGAGGGCTGGTATGGCGGCGACATCGACCGCGTCACGCTCAAGAGCGAAGGCGAAGGCCGGTGGGGCGAGGGGATCGAGGAGGCGGAACTCCAGCTGCTCTACAGCCGGGCAGTCGGCCCCTATTTCAACCTCCAGGCCGGTGTGCGGCAGGATCTGGGCGAAGGGCCGGACCGCAGCTATGCCGTCGTCGGGTTCGAAGGACTCGCTCCTTATTGGTTCGAGGTCGAGAGCGCGCTGTTCCTGTCGAACAAGGGCGATCTGCTCGCGCGTGTCGAGGGCTATTACGACCAGCGCATCACCCAGCGGCTGGTTCTGCAACCGCGGGCAGAGGTCAATTTCGCGCTTCAGGACGTTCCCGAAACGGGCACCGGATCGGGGCTTTCCGATGTCGAACTGGGGGTTCGGCTGCGCTACGAGATCGTCAGGGAATTTGCGCCCTATGTCGGGGTTGAATGGGCGCGCAAGCTCGGCGACACCGCGCGCTTCGCGCGCGCGGGCGGCGAGGATGCGGACGGCGTCAGTTTCGTTCTGGGAGTGCGCGCCTGGTTCTAGGTCTTTCCTGTGTCAGCTTGAAAGCTCCTCTGGTCGCGGCGGGTGGCAAGCTCTATGGCGCCGCTATCGCCGCGAAAGCGGGGTGAAACCCGCGCCTCCCCTTGGCCAGCCTGATAATCGAGGATGCCCGCATGAGTCTGCCGTTTTCCGTTTCCGCTCCGACCACCGCCATCGCCGGAAGCGACGACCGCTTTCCGGTCCGCCGCATCTTTTGCGTCGGCAAGAATTACGCCGACCATGCGCGCGAGATGGGCGGAGACCCGGCCCGCGAGCCGCCCTTCTTCTTCTCGAAGCCCGCCGATGCCCTCGTGGCGGGCGCGGGAGACATTGCGATGCCGCCGCGCACCGCCAATCTGCATCACGAGGTCGAACTGGTCGTGGCGCTCGCAAAGGGCGGCAACAATATCGCGTCGGACGACGCGGAGGCTCACATCTTCGGCTATGCCGTCGGCAATGACCTGACGCGCCGCGATTTGCAGGCCGACGCGAAGGCCGGCGGGCGGCCGTGGGACATGGCAAAGGGGTTCGACCATAGCGCCGTCCTTTCGCCGATCCGCCCCGCCGCCGATATCGGCCATCCGCAGCGTGCGCGCATCTGGCTGTCGGTCAATGGTGACGTGCGGCAGGATGGCGACATCGCCGACATGATCTGGCCGGTCGCCGATATCATCGCCGAACTGTCGACCTATGTCGAACTCAGGCCCGGCGACCTGATCTACACTGGCACCCCGGCCGGCGTCGGCCGCATCGTCGCGGGCGATGTCGTCGAGGGCGGCATCGACGGCGTTGGAACGATCGCGAACCATTTCCTGTAATGCGGGATATCCGGGCGGCCGAAGGGATGTCGGCCGTTGCCTACATCCGCCGGTTGCTGCGCATCGCGAAGCTCGACATGATCCGCGAGACGCCGGGCAGTCGCGAGAGCACGTCGCGGTGAAAGGCGCCATAGGCGTCGATCCCGTCGATCTGCACCCGCAGGACATAATCGCCGCTTCCCGACATCAGATACCATTCCTGAATCTCGGCGTGATCGCGCACGGCTTTTTCGAAGCGGACGAGATATTCCTCGGTCTGCCGTTCGAGCTCGATCTGGACGATCGCGGTCGTCCCTTCGTGCGGCGCGGCGTGCGAGACGATCGCGGCATAGCCGCGGATCACCCCCGATTGTTCGAGCAGGCGCACGCGACGCAGGCAGGCCGAAGGCGACAGTCCGACCTCGCTCGCGAGCGCCTGATTGGTGATCCGGGCATCGAGCCGCAGGCGGTTGAGGATGCGCCGGTCGATGGCGTCAAGGGACTGCATGTTCTGCGAAATCTCCGCATATTATTCGAATCGAAGCGTCGATCCTGCAGGTTCCTACTTCGGATGGGCGACAAATTGGAAGAGTCTTTGCCTATCTCCCGTTTCGGGGAGAGTGAGGGATCATGCCGCAAATCCTGTCGTCGAGCATCCTTCGGGTCGATCTCGACGCAATCCGCGCCAATTATCGAACGATCGCGGACCGCGTCGCGCCGGCGCGCGCGGGCGCGGTGGTCAAGGCCAACGGCTATGGCCTCGGCGCCGAGCGGGTGGCGGCGGCGCTCTATCGCGAGGGATGCCGGACCTTCTTCGTCGCGCGGCTCGTCGAGGCCGACGCCTTGCGCACGGTGCTCGGCGCCGATGCCGACATCTTCGTGCTCAACGGCCTCGACCCCGGCGCCGAGCCGCGCTGCGCCGACGCGGGGCATATCCCGGTTCTCAATTCGTCTTCGCAGGTGGCGGCGTGGCGCGGGCTCGCGGCGGCGCGCGGGGCGGCGCTTCCGGCGGCGCTGCAACTCGACAGCGGCATGTCGCGCCTTGGCCTTCCGCTCGCCGAGGCCGAGCTTCTTGCGCGCGATTCCGTCTTCGCGCGCGAAGTCGACCTGCGCCTCGTGATGAGCCATCTCGCGTGCGGCGACGAGCCCGATCACCCCGCCAATGCGGCGCAGCTTGCGACCTTCGCCGCGGGCCGCGCGCTGTTTCCGGGCGTGCCCGCCTCGCTCGCCAACAGCGGCGGATCGTTCCTGCCCGAAGATTTTCATGGCGATATCGTCCGTCCCGGCGTGACGCTGTTCGGCGTCGATCCCGGACCGGCCGCGACGGGCCTGCAGTCGGTTGCGACGCTACACGCGCGCATTCTCCAGATTCGAGAGATCGCGGCGGGCACCGGCGTCGGCTATGGGCTCGACCATGTCGCGAGCGACCGGCAGCGGCTCGCCACGATCGGCATCGGCTATGCCGACGGCTGGCCGCGCCATCTCGGCGGCGTCGGCCGTGCCTGGTGGAACGATGTTCCGCTCCCCATCATCGGGCGCGTGTCGATGGACAGCCTGACGATCGACATCGGCGACCCGCGCGCCGCGGCGCTTGCCGAAGGCGATCTGGTCGAACTGATCGGGCCGTCGCAGTCGCTCGCCGACGTCGCCCGCGACGCGGGGACGATCCCCTATGAAATCTTGACCCGCCTCGGATCGCGTCATGCGCGGATTTTCGTCGAGGCCGGTCCGTCGCTCGATGTGGGAGACAGGGCATGAAGATCGTGGTTCTCGGCGCCGGAGTCATCGGCGTCACGTCGGCCTATTATCTCGCCGAGGCCGGGCACGAGGTCGTGCTGATCGACCGCCAGCCGGGGCCGGGGCTCGAAACCAGCTTTGCCAACGCGGGCGAGATTTCGCCGGGCTATGCCTCGCCTTGGGCGGCGCCGGGCATTCCGGTCAAGGCGCTGCGCTGGCTGTTCATGCATCATGCGCCGCTGATCCTGAAACTGCGCTTCGACCCCGCGATGCTGCGCTGGATCTTCGCGATGCTGCGCAACTGCACGGCCGGGCGCTATGCCCTCAACAAGAGCCGCATGGTCCGCCTTGCAGAGTATAGCCGCGACGAGCTTGTCGCGCTGCGGACGGTGCTGGGGATCGACTATGACCATCGCTCGCAGGGCACGCTCCAGCTTTTCCGCACCCAAAAGCAGTTCGACGACAGCGCGAGCGATATCGCGGTCCTGAAGGATTATGGGGTCGCCTATGAGCTGCTGGAGCGGGACGGCTGCGTCCGCGCGGAACCGGGGCTCGCGGCGACGCGTGATCGCTTTGTCGGCGGCCTGCGGCTGCCCGGCGACGAGACGGGCGACTGCCACCTCTTCACCCGCGCGCTCGCGGATCGCCTGCCAGCGATGGGCGTCGAAATCCTCTACGATACCGCGATCGAAGCGCTCGAAACCGAAGGCGGGCGGATCGCCGGGGTGCGAACCGATCGCGGGACGATCCGGGGCGACGCCTATCTGGCGGCGCTGGCGAGCTTTTCGCCGGGGTTGCTCCGTCCGCTCGGGCTCGACGTGCCGATCTATCCGGTCAAGGGTTATTCGGTCACCGTCCCGATCGCCGAGGACAGCCGCGCGCCGGTGTCGACGCTGCTCGACGAAAGCTACAAGATCGCGATCACCCGGCTGGGCGACCGCATCCGCGTCGGCGGTATGGCCGAACTCTCCGGGTTCAACCGCGCGCTCTCGCCGCGCCGCGAAGAGACGTTGTTGCATTCGCTGAACGACCTGTTCCCGGGCGCCGCCGTTCAGGGCGCGGAGACGAATTTCTGGAGCGGGCTGCGGCCGATGACCCCCGACAGCACGCCGATCATCGGCGCGACGCGACTGCCCAATCTTTTCCTGAATGCCGGCCATGGCACTTTGGGCTGGACGATGGCATGCGGTTCCGGGCGACTGATCGCCAGCCTGATCGGTGGAACGCCGCCGCCGATCGACCATGCGGACATGGCGCTTTCGCGCTATGCGCGCTGACGATTTCAATCGAAGGAGAATGAAGAGTGACCATCGAACGCCTGCATAGCGGCCCGCGCATGAGCCAGGCCGTGATCCATAACGGCATCGTTCATCTCGCGGGCCAGATCGGCGCCCCCGGCGAGGATGCGACCGCGCAGACGCGCGCGGTGCTCGCGTCGATCGACACGCTGCTCGCCGAAGCGGGAACCAGCCGCGACCGCCTGCTCACCGCGACCATCTGGCTCGCCGACATGGGCGATTTCGCGGCGATGAACGCCGTCTGGGAAGACTGGCTCGGCGGCGCCAATGCGCCGACCCGTGCAACGGGCGAAGTGCGCCTCGCGACCGATGCCTATAAGGTCGAGATCATCGTGACCGCCGCGATGCCCTGATCGGTCAAGTCCGGCGGGCGAGGCGCGCGACGGCGCGTCTCGTCTTAGCCCGGCGTGCCGGCGACCGCTTCGACCAGCCGGCGAAAACCCTGCGCCGCGGCGATGGTGGCGGGAACGTCGAGGCAGCGCTCGTCGTCGTCGGCGACATGGTGATAGCGGTGAATCCCGAAGACTCCGGCCGCCGGGGCATAGCCGGCCTTGATGACCTCATCGAGCTCGCCCGCTGACAGGATTTCGCTCGAAACCGGGGCTTCATAGCCGATCTGGCCCGCGAATACGGCGCGCGCCAGCGGGAGCAGCGCCGGCGATATCGACAGGAAGCGCTGGCTGTCGACACTGGGCAGCGGGGTCAGATAGCCCGGGAGATCGTGCCAGTCGCGTGCCGCGACATTGGCGCCGATATGCAGCCAGAAACGGGTGACGGCGGGCGGCGGCGCGATTTGCTTCATGGCCTCGGCGGCGCCGAGATATTCATATTCATGGCCGGTGTTGCAAATGAGAGCGAGGTCGTGATCGGGCAGTGCTTTCGGCGCCCAGCGCGCGAGGTCGAGCCACGCGGCGACGCCCGGTCCGCGCTCGGCGGCGCAGCCGAACCAGCCCGACCGCGGCGTCGAGATCGCCAGCCAGCGCCCCTTGCCGCGATCGATCCGGCCGACGAAATTGAAGGCCGGGCGCGTGCCGCCCTGGCCGTCGATCGTCAGGCGTGCCTCGCCGCCCTGCATCGCGGCCGCGAGGAAGGGGTCGGCGTCTTCGGGAGCGATCAGCGCCACCGGCCCCGCGAACATCGGCTTGCGGCCGTCGGCGTTGAGCGCGATCAGCTTGCCCGTCGGGCCATTGGTGATCGCCACCGCGGCTTTCGCGCCACCGGCGAAGGCTGCCTCAATCGGTCCGCGCGCTGCCTTGGCGAGCATCGATGACCAGCGCGCGTGCGGCAGATCGACGAGCGCGATCGCGCCGTGCAGCGCGGCTGCGGCGCGGCCGCGCGGATCGACGCGGACCAGCGGTCCCGAAACGCCGCCGGGGCCGGTCGGGATGACGACCGGTTGGGGATAGACGGGGGCCGTCCGGTCCCCGCACATCAGTTCGGCGACGGCCGCGTCGAACCAGGGAGCCGCGAAATTCTGTCGCTCGACGGCATAGCCCGCGCGTTTGAGTTCATCCGCCAGCCACGCGCCGCACGCCATGTCGCCGGGGCCGCCGGCGCGCTTGTTGCCGAAACCGACATAGCGCAGCAGGTCCGCCTCGATCGCACCGCTCGCGGGGGAGGCGGCGGCCCGAACCCCGGCGCCTGCCAGCGGCAGCAACGCGCCCGCGCCCAGAAAGCTTCGCCTGCTGCTGTCGATCATCATCTTGCCTCTCGCCGGTTCGGGCAAGCATGGCGTGATCGATTTGCATTGGTCAACCCGCCATGCGACGGTAACGACACCAGCGAAACAGGGGAGAAGAAAGTGCGGCGGATTGCGCGACTGGCGACGGGGATCATGGCGGGGCTGCTCGCGGGCTGCGCGCCCGTCGCGACCGAGGCGTCTTCGCCGCCCGCACCCGGACCAGACGCGGCGCCTGATCGGAGCGCTGCGATGCGGGACTTGCTCGATTATGTGCGGGGGCAGCGCAGCACTGGCTTCCTCGTCGTGCGCGGCGGGCGGACGCTGGTCGAGGAGAATTGGCCGGCGCCCGACGACCGGACCTTTTCGATCTTCCTTTACGGCAAGACCGCGAGCGGCGCGCTGCTCGAGGATGTCGCGTCGCAGCAGAAAAGCTTCATCGCGGTGCTCGTCGCCGTCGCGGTCGACAAGGGCCTGATCGACGTCGATCGGCCTGTCGGCGACTATCTCGGCGCCGGCTGGTCGAAAGCTTCGCCCGCGCAGGAACGGCAGATCCGCGTCATCAACATTCTGCAGATGAATTCGGGGCTCGACGAGAAATTCGGCTATGTCGCGCCGCCCGGGACGCAATTCTTCTACAACACCGCGGTGTATGCGGTCTCCAAGCGCATCCTGACCGCGGCGAGCAAGCTGCCGCTCGACCAGTTGACGCGCGACTGGCTGACCGTGCCCGCCGGCATGGCCGAAACGGCGTGGCGGGAGCGGCCGGCGGCGCTCGCCGACGTCGGCAATGCCACCGGGCTCGTCACCTCGCCGCGCGATACCGCGCGCTTCGGGCAAATGATCCTGAACGGCGGCGTCGCCGAAGACGGCACGCGCATCGTGTCGAAGACCGAGCTGAACGCGATGTTCGAGCGCTCGCCGACCAATCCCGCTTATGGGCGGCTCTGGTGGCTCAACGGCGGCGCCTATGCGGTTCGCGCGACCGAAGGACGCCGGGCCGGGCCGCTGATCCCCGCGGCGCCCGCCGATCTGGTCGGCGCCTTCGGCTTTCTCGACCGGCGGCTCTATGTGGTGCCGAGCCTCGATCTGGTCGTCGTCCGCACCGGCGCCGACGCGCCCGACGATGATTTCGATCAGCAGCTCTGGCTGCGCCTGATGCGCGTGATCGGCTGAACTGTTTCCGAAAGCGCTTGACCCGCCGCGACGGACGCGGTTGGAGCGCTCGCAATGGTCCGCCTGCGCAAATCCGCTTTCGTGATCGCCGCGGCCCGGCAGCGGCGGCGGCTGCGCGAGAGCGAGGCTGCCTTCATCCTGCTCGCGGCGGTCGCGGGACTGGCGGCGGGCCTGCTGACCAATGTCCAGCAGCTCATCGCGCACGGAATCCAGAGCCTGCTCTATGGCGTGACGATCAACCGGCTGAGCGCGCTCGGCGTGATCCATCATCCGTGGAAGCTGCTGGCCTTGCCGATCGGCGGCCTGATGCTGATGCTCTTCGCGCGCGGACTGCGTAACCGCCAGCGCATTCCCGTCGACGTGGTGGAGGCTAATGCGCTGCATGGCGGGCGGATTCCCTTCGCCGACAATCTGGTCATCGCGTCGCAGACGATCATCTCGAACGGCGCGGGCGCGTCGGTGGGGCTGGAGGCGGCCTATGCCCAGATGGGTGGGGGCGTCGCATCGCAGCTCGGGCAATGGTTCACGCTGCGCCGGGGCGATCTGCGCACATTGGTCGGCGCGGGGGCGGGCGGGGCGATCGGCGCGGCCTTCGGCGCGCCGCTGACCGGCGCCTTCTATGCCTTCGAGATCGTCATCGGCAATTACACCCCGGCCGCGATCGCACCGGTGATGGCGGCCGCCCTCTCCGCCGTATTCGTGACCCGCGCGCTGGGCGCCGATCCCTATCTGATCGCGACGACGGCGGGGCGGGCTTTTTCGGTGTCCGACTATCTGCTTTACGCGCTGCTCGGCCTGCTCTGCGCGCTGTTCGGTATGCTCATCATGCGCCTCGTCGCCTTCACCGAACTGCGCGTCCATGGCTGGCGGCGCATCGCCGGATGGAAGCCGGTCGTCGGCGGGCTCCTCCTCATTCCGCTGGCGATGCTGTCGCCGCAGACGCTGTCGGCGGGGCATGGCGCGCTCCATCTCGATCTGGTGCTGCGCCCGGCGCTGAGCTTTCTCGCGATCGTCCTGCTGCTCAAGATCGCGGCGTCGGTGATCTCGCTCAGCTTCGGCTTTCGCGGCGGGCTGTTCTTCGCCTCGCTTTTCCTGGGGTCGCTGATCGGGCAGATTTTCGCGGGCCTCGTCAATCTGGGTCCGCTCGGCGCGATCATCGATCCGAACGACGCCGCGCTCGTCGGCATGGCGGCGCTTTCGGTCTCGATCGTCGGCGGGCCGATGACGCTGGCGGTACTGATGCTCGAGACGACGCACGACTTTGCCCTGATGGGCGTCGTGCTCACCGCGACATTGGTGTCCAGCGCCGTCACGCGCGAGATGTTCGGCTATTCCTTCTCGACCTGGCGGCTGCACCTGCGCGGTTCGACCATCCGCAGCCCGCGCGACATCGGACGGCTGATGACGCTGACCGCCGGACGCATCATGCGGACCGACTGGACCGCGGTGAGCAAGGATATGACCGTCGCCGAATTCCGGGACCGCGTACCCTTGGGCAAGACCGCCAAGGTCATCCTGATCGACGCCGAGGGTCATTATCGCGGAATCGTGCCGACGGCCGCGGCCTTCCATCCCGACCTTGACGGCGCATCGGCGGTCGCGGGGCTGGCGATGCAGTCGGGCATCGTCCTGCGCCGGACGATGGACATCCGGTCGGTGCTGAAGCTGTTCGACGAGGCGTCGGCGGACGAACTCGTCGTGATCGACGACGACGAGCAGGTGATTGGCGTGGTGACCGAGCGACATGCCCGCCGCCGCTACTTCGAGGAACTCGAAGCGTCGCAGCGCGAGCTGTTCGGCGAGAGCGGCTAGGGCCGGCTCACGGTCCGATCACCCGCGCTTGCGACGGGGCGCGGGCGATGATCCCATATTCCCCGGCTTTGCGCCGCCGGCAGAGCAGGATGTAAAGAAACGTCGAACGCGGCCACAGGGCGACGACGCGGCCGGTGAGATCCTGATACCAGCTTTGGCAGCCGCCCCGCGCCCAGACGCTGGTGCGCAGCCGGCGCTGGGTGTCGCGATCGAAGGCGGCGGCGCGCGCGGCCGAAACCTCGATCGCGGCTGCGCCCGAGCGCCGCATCCAGCGCAGCGCCCGGACGATATGCTCGGCCTGCGCCTCGATCATCAGGATCTGCGAATTATGCCCGAGCCCGGTGTTGGGACCGAGCATCAGGAAGAAATTCGGAAAAGCCGGAACCGACAGGCCCAGATAGGCGGCGGGGCCGTCCCGCCAAGCCTCGGCGAGCCGTGCGCCCTCCACGCCCCGAATATCGAGCCGTTTCAGCGACTCGACGACCTGAAAGCCGGTTCCGAAGATTATCGTATCGGCCGTGACGCGCTCGCCGCTCGCGGTCACGACCTGATTATGCTCGACCCGCGCGATGCCGCCGGTGCGCACCGCCACGTTCGGGGCAGCGAGCGCCGGGTAATAATCGTTGGACAGCAAGGTGCGCTTGCAGCCGAGATCGTAGGCCGGGGTCACGGCGGCGCGAAGCGCCGTGTCGGGGATCGCGCGGGCGATGATCCGTTCGCCGTGACGGCGCGCCAGACGGCGCAGTCGTGTCCCGCCGGTAAAGACCAGCAGCCGCGCTTCGTGCAGCCAATAGAGGCTGGCCCGCAGCAGGCGCCGATAACCCGGCACATGCCGGAGTGCCGCGCGTTGCAGCGCCCCGATCGGCCAGTCGAATTTCGGCAGCACCCACGGCGCGGTGCGCTGGAACAGGGTGAGCGAGGCCGCCGCTTTCGTCAGCTCGGGCACGAACTGGATCGCGCTGGCGCCGGTTCCGACGACCGCGATGCGCCGGCCGGTCGCATCGAAATCGGTCGGCCATTCGGCGGAGTGAAAGACCGCCCCGGGGAAGGTCTCGATCCCCGCGATGGCGGGCTTTTCGGGCACATGGAGCGCCCCGATCGCCGAGACGAGGACTGCGGCCTTGAACAGCCGTCCGTCGCGCGTCCGCACCCGCCACAAGGCTTCGTTCGCGTCCCATTCGGCGTCGGCGAAGGCGGTATTCAGCCGCAGGTGCGGGCCGAGATCGAAATGGCGCGCCACCTCCTCCAGATAGGCGAACAGTTCGGGCTGGGTCGGATAATAGCGCGACCAGTCGGGCCGCGGCCCGAACGAGAGCGAATAGAGATGCGAGGGGATGTCGCAGGCGCACCCCGGATAGCGATTGTCACGCCAGGTGCCGCCGACGCTGCCTCCCTTTTCGAGGATGACGAAATCCCGCTGCCCCTCGCGAACGAGCCGCGCGCCGAGGCAAAGCCCGCTGAACCCCGCACCGACGATCAGCACCTCGACGCGGTCTTCGGGTTCGATGGGAGTCACGACGCTTGCCCCCCGCGCACCATCGACCCGACATGCTCGCGCATACCGCCCATCAGCGCGCGCAGCACATGCCCGTATCGCGCGGGGGCGAGGCGCGCGAGCAGGTCGCCGAAAACGGCGTCGCCGCCGATCAGCAGCCGCGGCTTTCCTTTTTCGACGGCGCGGACGATCAGGGCGGCGGCGCGATCGGGCTCCATCCGCAGCAGCTTTCCGAACGCCGCCGTCGCCGCCTGGGCACGGTTGGGGTCGATCGCGCCGGCGATCTCCGCATTGCGCGCGATCGCGGTGCGGACACCGCCCGGATGGATCGCCGTGACCTTGATCCCGGTCCCGGCCAGTTCGTGCCGCAGCGCTTCGGTGAAACCGCGCACCGCGAACTTGCTGGTCACATAGGGAAGCTGGCCGGGCGGCGCGATCAGGCCGAACAGGCTGGAGATATTGGCGATCCGGGCATCGGGGCCGAAGTGCGGCAAAAAGGCCTTGGTCGTCGCCAGCACGCCGCCGAAATTGACCGCCATCACCCGATCGAACTCGTCGAGGCCGAGCTGGTCGAAACGGCCCATCGCGGCGATGCCGGCGTTGTTGATGAGGATATCGACATGCGCGATGCCGTCGCTGCCCAATATCTTGGCGGGTAGCCCCGCGACCGCCGCGCGGTCGGTCACGTCGACTCCGTGGAGGCTCGACACTGCCGGCCCCAGCGGTGCCGCAGCCAGTTCGAGCATCGTCCGGTCGCGGTCCACCAGCACCAGCCGGCAACCGCGTGCGGCGAGATGGCTCGCCAGCGCGGCGCCGATGCCGCTCGCGGCGCCGGTCAGGATGACAGTGCGCCCCGCAAGATCGTAGCGCATCAGGCCGCGGCCAGCCCGTATTTCGCCTCGGTCAGCGCCAGCAGGTCGCGGTCGTCATGGTCCCAGGGATGGAAGCCCGGCCGGTAATATTGCAGATAGGGAAAGAAGCAGCGGCGGAGCACGCCGGGCTTGCCCAACAGATATTTGGCGGTCTTCCACCAGGTCGCGGGCGTGTTGATGCGGTCCTCGCGATAGAGCGAGGCCATATTGGCCCCGATCGTCCAGAAAAAGAGCAGGGTGCTCGCGACCATCGTGACGGTGCGAAGAAAATAGCGGCGCAGCGACGACCAGTTTCGCGTCGCGACCATCATCGTGTCGAAGGCGACCGCCTTATGCTCAAGCTCCTCCATCGCGTGCCAGCTCCACATGCGCTTCGCCTCGTCGGGCGCGCCGACGAGGTCGGTGCTGTCCGCCTCAAGCAGCGCGTGGGCGAGGATCGCGGTGAAATGTTCGAGCGCGCAGGTCGCCGCGAGCTGCCGTATCTTCGCGTTGCGCTTGCCGAGCGCGATGACGCGCTGCGTTCGCGCTTCCAGCCGGGCGATGTCGTAACCGGCATCGGTGGCGAGCGCGTTGAATTCGCGATGCTCGCGGCTGTGCACCGCTTCCTGGCCGACGAAATCCTTGATCTGCGAGCGCAGCGGTTCGCTGGTCAGGTGGCGATATTCGCGCACGCTATCCATGAAGAATTTCTCGCCATCGGGGAAGGTTGCCGACAGCGCGTTGAAAAAGGCGGTCGCGACCGGATCGCCGCCGTGCCACCAGCGCCGCCCGCGTGCGTTGCCGTCCCTGGCGGCGGCGTCCCCATCGAACCGGAAGCGGAGGTTGCGGATGGTGATCGACAGATCGTCGGGGCTCTTGGAGGAAAGGCGTTTTTCGAGGATCATGGGTTCGACTCCGTTTTGACAATGATGTCAAAATAGGAATAATTATACATCGATGTCAATATAAAAATGTCAGGGATGCCCAAGGGGCGTGTGGGAATCACCTGCCTCGCCCTTTCCGTCATGCCGAACTCGTTTCAGCGTCCACGGCCGAATCATGCGGAAAAGGAAGCGTAAATTAAGAGGACGGGCCATGGATGCTGAAACGAGTTCGGCATGACGAAGGAGGGGAAATCGATGGATTCCCACAAACCACACCACCTCCAATATTTTGATATTGACATCAAAGTAAATTTACGAAACCATGATCGGGCAACAAGAACAGGCGGACCAGATTCCGCCGTCTTCAGGGGAGGATGATATGGGGTCGAGAAGCGTCTCGCGGGCCGGTGCGGCCGTCAGTCTGATGGCGGTTTCCGTCGCGCTTGCGGTGCCTGCTCAGGCCGAGGAGGCGGAACAGCAGAGCAGTGGCAACGACATCATCGTCACCGCGCGCAAGAAGGCCGAGTCGATCCAGAGCATTCCGCAGGCAATCACTGCGGTGTCGATGGAAGAACTGACGACGCGGCAGGTAACGGGTGGCCCGGACCTGATCACCCAGGTTCCGAACATGACCTTCACCAAGACCAATTTCACCGGCTATTCGATCCAGATTCGCGGGATCGGCACGCAGGCGATCTCGGCGACCACCGACCCGGCGGTCAGCGTCGCGCTCAACAACACTCCCTTCATCAGCAATCGCTTCTTCGAGCAGGAATTTTACGACCTCGAACGGGTCGAAATCCTGCGCGGGCCGCAGGGGACGCTTTATGGCCGCAACGCGACGGCGGGCGTCGTCAACCTGATTTCAGCGAAACCGAAGTTCGAGCCCCAGGCCAAGCTGTCGGTCGATGGCGGCACCTATCACCAGATCCGCGCCGAAGGGATGATCAACATCCCGCTGCTCGACGACAAGCTGGCGCTGCGCATCGCGGGGGCGTGGACGAAGCGCGACGGCTATGTGAAGAACACGATCACCGACAGCCAGACCGACGGCCGCAACCTGTGGTCCACCCGCGCCAGCCTGCTGTTCCGGCCGACCGATAATTTCGAGGCGAATGTCGTCTGGGAACATTTCAACGAGGATGACGACCGCCTGCGCTCGGGAAAGCAGCTTTGTGCGACGGACGAAAAGACCGAGATTGCGGGTTTCCTCCTTACGCATTTCACGACCAGCAATGGTCAGGGCGCTTACATCGGCGAAAACGGCAACCTTTTCTCCGGCGCGCAGGCGACCTTCAGCCAGGGTTGCAAGGCGGCGTCGCTTTATGCGCCCGAATCCTTCGGGACGCCCAACGGGCTGATGCTGCCCTATTATGTTCCGCTCGGCGTGCTCGGCTTGCCGGTGGGACTCCGCGATCCTTATGCCAGCCGCTCGCAATCGACCAACCTCAGGGAAATCGAATCGTCGATCGAACCGAGCTATCGCGCGCGCGCCAATATCTTCGAGCTGCAATTGGGGTGGCAGGCCAGCGACAATCTGAAACTGACCTCGGAAACCGCCTACAACACCGATTTCACCTTCTCGACCCAGGACTTCAACCGCTTCAACACCGCGGACGGGGCGTTTCGCACGTTGGGCATTTTGGGCGGTACCTACCGCGAAGGTGTTCTGACTCCCGGTTCGCTGATCTTGCCCAGTTTTGTTCCGCAGGGAGTAGACTCACCGAACGGCATTTTCTGTGATCCGCAGATCGGCTGCTCGGGTCGCCTTGCCGGGGCCGATCTTGCGAGGGCGAACTCGACCCAGTTCAGTCAGGAGCTTCGCCTGACCTCCAGCAACGACGGCCCGTTCAATTTCAGCGTCGGCGCCAATTATCTTCGCTATACGACCGACACGAAATATTATGTGTTCTTCAACACCCTCACGATGCTCTCGGTGCTCGCGCCGCAAGGCGGCAACCCCGTCGATTACATACCCTATGTGGGGGGCGTCACCGACAATCGCTTTTGCATGACCAACGGCCTCGATCCCGCCGACGCCACGAAATCCTATCAGGTGTCGCGATGCAGCTATGTCGATCCCAATCCGATCGACAGCCTGAACGGCCAGGGGCATAATTATTTCCTCAGCAATAACCCTTATACGCTCAACAGCTATTCGATCTTCGGAGAGGCCTATTACGACCTCACCGACAATCTGCGGCTGACGGCGGGTGGCCGGTTGACCCGCGACAGGAAGGTGGCGCCGCGCATTTTGAGCGAACTGCTCGCATCCGATTCCTTCGGCTATCCGACCGCCGAGGTGATCCGGCAAAGCTGGACCAAGCCGACAGGCAAGATCAGCCTCGACTGGAAACCCGACCTCGGCTTCACCGACAGCAGCCTGCTCTACGCCTCCGTATCGCGTGGTTACAAGGCCGGCGGCGCCAATCCGCCAGGCCCCGCCTATACCTTTTATGCCAGTGAAGATGTGGCGGACGGGCTCGCCGCGAACTCGGCGACGCATCCCAAGACCTTCGCGGCCGAATATGTCAACGCCTTCGAGATCGGATCCAAGAACACGCTGGCGGGCGGCCAGCTGACGATCAACCTCGCCGGCTTCTTCTACGACTACAAGAACTACCAGATTTCGCAGATCGTCGACCGTTCGGCATCCAACCTCAACTTCGACGCGAAAATCTGGGGTGCCGAACTGGAAACCAGCTACAGCCCGACGCAGAATCTGCAGCTCGGTTTCAAGCTGGGCTGGCAGGGCAGCCGTTTGGCCAAGGGATCGCAGGCGATCGACCTGATGGACCGCACCGCGGGCGACCCCAACTGGACGCTCGTCCGTCCCTTCCCGAGCTTTCCGTCGAGCTGCATCCTGCCGACCTGGCTATTCCAGGGAATATCGCATGACCAGTTGGACGGGGCTCCGCCGGGAACGCCGATCCCGATCGGCCTGGGCGGCGTGGGCGGCGGCAATCCTGGCGGATGCGAACTGGCCTATGTCCTGGGCGTCGATCCCGTCACCGGGCTTCCCTATGTGCCGAACCCGACGGTCGACAAGCCCGGGGCGGCGGGGTTGGCCTATCGTCCCGGCTATATCGGGTGGGATCCCTCGACCGCTCCGAACAATGGCGAGGGCATCTTCAAGGATCTGTCGGGCAACGAACTGCCCAACACGCCGCACATCACCGCCAGCGTCACCGCCGATTTCAGCTTGCCGCTGGGCGGCGACTGGATCGGCACGCTGCACGGCGACTATTATTACCAGTCTTCCTCGTGGGCGCGCATCTACAACACCCCCGGCTATGACCGCATCCGCGGCTATTCCAACGTCAATCTCGCGCTGTTGCTCAACAACCAGCCGGGCGGCTGGTCGATCATGGCCTATGTCAAGAATGTCTTCGACAAGACCGCGATCACTGGCACTTTCCTCAACAGCGACGACACCGGCCTGACCACCAACATCTTCCTGACCGAGCCGCGCCGCTATGGGTTGCGCGTGACCAAGGAATTCAACGGCCTGCCGTTCGGCCTCGGTTATAATGCCGGTGCCAATCACACGCCCGGCACGCCCTGGCCGATCACCATCGAGGGCGGAGTCGAGTTGCTGCGCCGCAAGGCGCACGCCGCGCCGCATCGCCCGGCCTTCGCGTTCGGCGACGCCTATGCCGGCGGCACCCTCGACGCGGCAGGGCCGATGCAGCAGGATCGGGGCTTCCGGACCAAGGACGGAACCGACGTCTCGCTGATCGTCCAGCCGGCCGGCACGCCGTGGAAGCTGACCGCCAACCTGCGCTATGGCAAGGTGGAGGGGGCGACCCGTTACGGGCGCAAGGAGACGAGTGAAACCAAGTGCCTGGAGTGGCTCACGGGATATGGAGGCTGCGACCCGGGTAGCGAATATCTCGATTTTTACACTCAGACCTTCACCAACTTCGGCGATGCATCGGTGCAGGACAGCGAAAAGCATCTGATGGTCGATTTCATCGCCAGCCACGATGTCGGCATCGGCAGCCGGGGCCGCTCGTCCATCGGGCTGGGCGCGCGCCTCGCCCGCCTCGATTCGGACACGGTGATCGACGTCAGTGGTCGGCCCGATTTTGTCGTGAATGACGACATGATCAGCGGCGGCATCATTCCCTTCCACAAATATCAGGCCTTCTCCGCCGTCAACCGCTCGTTCAGCGGCGCGGGGCCGATCGCGCAGTGGGAAGGGTCCTATGACCTGTTCGGGTCGGACGAGACCGGCAAGGTCGCGCTCGACTGGTCGGCGACCGGCGGGGTGTTGTTCGGTCGTCGCAAGGCGCAGATCAGCGACGACGAGACGGTCTATAATTTCACCGACACGACCGAATATCTGTATGAGCGGATTGCGGTCAGCACCAGCAACGGCAATCAACTGCTGCCGAGCAGCGTCGACAAGGCGACACTGCGGACCGAGCGCAAGCACCGCGCGACGGTGCCGACGCTGAGCGGGAGTCTCGGCCTGTCCTACAGCCTGGGTCGCGTCGCGGTGAAGACGGGCTATCGCTGGGAACGCTACTGGAACGCCATCGACGGCGGCGACGCCAGTGGCCCCAAAAGCTACGACCGCACGATCCACGGCCCCTTCATCAAGCTGAGCATCGGCTTCGGCAAATGATCCAACGCGCTCTCCCACCCGCACTCCGGGAAGCGTCCACTGGGGGGCGGGTCGACAGACCCGCCCCGCTTTTTCGTCCTGCCGTCGCGTCACGCTCCGCAATGAGATAGACTGCCCGGCATGACGACCGCATCATCCGGCCCGCAAGTCCCGCAAGGTATATTGTGGATCGCCTCCTATCCGAAATCAGGGAACACCTGGACGCGCGCGCTGCTCAACAACCTGTTGCGCATCCTGGAAGGCGAGGACGAGGGACGCGCGCACGACATCAACAAGATGAGCGAGTTCACCGTCTGGGACATTTCGGCCAAGCGCTACGAGCGCATCCTCGGCAAGCCGATGACCGAAGTCAGCCTCGACGAAATCGCCGCGACGCGCCCGCAGGTGCAGCGCGAGATCGCCGAGGCGACCGACGGGCTGGCGATCGTCAAGACACACCACGCGCTGGTGCTCGATCGCGGCGTACCTGCGATCAATTTCGAGATCACCTCGGGCGCTATCTATATCGTCCGCAATCCGCTCGATGTCGCCGTCTCTTTCGCCGCGCACCGAGGCGGCAGCGTTGACGAGGCGATCGCGGTGATGGGCGCGACCGACCTCGAGACCGCCACCAGCGACAAGAGCGTCTATGAAGTCTATGGCTCGTGGAGCCAGCATGTCGAAAGCTGGACGCGCAAGCCGCACCGGACGATCTTCGTCATGCGGTACGAGGACATGCTCGCCGATCCGCGCCGGGTGTTCGCTGCGCTGGCCGATCACCTGCTACTCGACCCGACCCCGGAGCAGCTCGACCTTGCGATCGAACGCTCGTCCTTCGACGAACTGCGCCGGCAGGAAGAGGCGGAGGGCTATCGCGAGAAGCCCAAGGCAGCTGAACGCTTCTTCCGGTCGGGGACGGCGGGGCAGTGGCGCGACATACTGATGCCCGAGCAGATCGAACGCATCGTCCGGCGGCATCACGTCCAGATGGCCCGCTTCGGTTACCTCACCCAGGAGTTGAAGGCGTTGCTTTCGGCTCCGCCCACCGCCGCGATGCCATAGCCTTGTCCGTCGGGGGTGCCCACCCGATTTTTGGCGGGCGAGGCAGGCGCTAAAGCGGCCCGATGACGAACATCGGCAGCAGTTTTGCCGCCAGGCTACGCATCGCGTCCTCGTCCTGGCCCAGCATGTCGCGCAGGTGCGGGCCGATCACTGCATCGCCAAACGCACAGGTCGCGACCATCAGCACGGCGGAGCGGACGCGCGGGTCGGCGTCCTCGTCGAGGAATTTGTCGCGAAAGGCGACGACCAGGCTGTTCACCGCCTCGCGCACCGGCTCCAGATGCGAAAAGTCGCGCGACAAAGCGATCCAGGCGGCTAGCTGGCCGGCGCCGCCCTCGCCGAAGGCGTCGAACACCTGATCGACGATCACCCGCGGCGCGGCGCCGTCGGTCTTGATGCGCTCGACCGCGCTGTCGAGCGCGTCGGTCAGGTCGCGGATCATCGATCCCATCAGCGCCGATTGAAGATCGGCGGCCGAGCCGAAATGATAGAGGACGTTGGCGTGCGACATGCCGATCGCCTCGCCGACATTGGCGAGCGTCACCGCGCCCGGACCGCCTTCGAGCAGCAGCTTGCGCGCGGCGATCAGCCCTTCCTCGCGCGCCTTGTCCCCCATCCACTTGCGCCGCCGGACCCGGGGTTCCTTCGGAACTTTCGCCACTTCGGTCAATGATGGTCCCTCTATTCCCCCGGTGCGTGGGACGGCGGCGCGTCGGCGCGGCGGGGTGGCCGCCGACGGCACAATGCCGTGACTCCTGAACCGCCGCCGCGCGTTCGTCAATATGACAGCGCGCACGAAGGCGGCGCCGGGCCGGAAGAGGGAGGGTCAGGCGGGGATGGCGGCCAGCCTCTGCCGGAGCCAGCGATGGCCGCGCGCGCGGACCTTCGCGGCATAGGCGCCGGGAAAGTGGATGATCCCGTGCGGCGCCTCGGGCAGCAGCGCCAGCTCGGCCTCGACCCCGGCGGCTTGCAGCCGCTCGGCAAGCTGGACGCTGTCGTCGCGCAGCGGATCGATGTCGCCGACGACGATCAGCGCGGGCGGCAAGCCGGTCAGGTCGCCGTAAAGCGGTGAGAGGTCGGGCCAGCGCCTTTCCTCGCGGGTCAAGCCGGGACACAGCCGCGCGATCTGGGGTTCGAGCGTCGGGCCGTGGAGGACGAGGCTGTCCTTGCCCGCGGTCATGGCGCTGGGCGTGCCGCCGAGGTCGTAGACGCCATAATGCAGGACCATGCCGCGAAAGCGGCTGCTCCATTCCGGCCGGTCCTTGAGCCTCAGCACGACCGACAGCGCGAGGTGGCCGCCGGCGGATTCGCCGGTGAGGAAGATCGGCAAGTGCGCGGCGTCCGGCCGTTCGGCGATCGCCAGCGCCGCCGCCGCGCACTCGGCCTGGATCGCGGCGATCGCGCGCGGCATTGCGAGCCGATAGTCGACCGAAAAGACCAACAGGCCGCACGCCGCGGCAAAGCCGGCGTTGAGCTTGTCGTCCATCGCGGCGAGGCCGACCGCCCAGGCGCCGCCGTGGAAATCGATCAGCACGCCCCTGGGCGGACTCTTGGGTCGCAGGATACGAACGCGGGTGCGATCGGGCGTCGGCAGGCGCGACAGGGTCAGGGCGATGCCGCGGCGGCGGACTCGCGCGGCCGAGCCGATCGTCGCGGCGCGCAGAAAGCCTCGCGTGAGCCACAGTCGCACGCCGCCGGTCACCTTCAGCCGCGGTGCCCAGCGGAGCAGGTGATTCCGTCGTCGCTGCACCCGGATATCCTCTTCGCTCACCATCGGTGCACTCCATGAATTTGACATTGGATTATATTAATGCCCATCAGAACGGAGCAGATCGCCAAAAATTACGCTCCATTCAACGGAATGGCGGCGCGATCACTATTTATAATTGACATCAATGTCAAATACAGGCAATCCAATCTCGAACAGGGCAACCGACGGGAGTTTTCGACATATGCATAAATCGACTGCCTTTCTGGGCGCCGCCGCGATCGTTCTCGCCGCGCCTGCAGCCTCGGCCGCGAGCCCGCGCGCCACGCTCGTCACCGCCGCATTTCAGACCGGCGGCAAGACGCAGGCGCTGGCGCTGGTGAACCAGGCGATCCGGTCGCTCGACGCCACGCTGGCGAAAGAGCCCGGGAATCGCGACGCCCAGCTTCAGCAGGGGATCGCTTATGGCTATCGCGGCAAGCTGACGCGGTCGCTGGGCGATGCCCGGCGCGGGCGCGATTTGCTGACGACCTTTGCAAACCGCCATCCGAGCGATCCCGAGGCGCAGATCGCGCTCGGCGGATGGCATCTCACGGTGATCAACGAGGTTGGCGGGTTCGTCGGCGGCTCGGCGCTCGGCGCCAGCAAGAGCAAGGGGCTGGCGGCGCTAAACAAGGCAGTGAGCCTTGGCGGCAACCGCGCCTTCTTCCCCGCTTATGCCGGGCTGGCGCGCATCGCGCTCGACGCGAAGGACGCGTCGGCGGCAAAGCTGCTGCTCGACAAGGCGGTGCGCGCGCCGGCGCCGGCCGAAGTCGACCGGATCACGCAGGCGGCCGCGAAGCGCGTCGTGGCACTGATCCGCGCTGGCGACAACAAGGGGGCCTCCCGCCTCGCCGAGCAATTATTGCCGTTCGGCCGGATATCCTGACGCGGCGGCAGGGCAGGGAGGTTGCGGCGTTATTCGGCGGCGAGGCCGACCGCGGCGAGCGCTTTCGTCGCGACCTCCATGTCCTGATGATAATGGCCGCCGCTGATGCCGAAGCCGCCGATCATTGCGCCCTCCTCTTTGACCGGATAGCCGCCGCCGAAGGTGACGAGGCGGTTGGTGTGGACGATGCCGTGGAGAAGCGGCGGGTCGTTCTTGATGAACTCGTGCCACGCGTGCGTCGCCATGCCGAATCCGGCGGCGGTATAGGCCTTGTTGATCGCGATGTCAGTGCTGAGCAGTGGCGCGCCGTCCATGCGCAGGAAATGGATGAGATGGCCCGCGGCGCAGGTGACCGCGATGCACATCGGCACGCCGATTTCCGCGGCGGCCGCCGCGGCCGCGTCGGTCAGTTCGCGTGCGGCGGCGGCGGAGATGGTGGCGATCGGGCGGCTGTGCGTCATGCGGAAACTCCTTAGTAAACTAATTACTCAGGAGCCTCCATTGCCAGCTTCGTCCGCCGTGCGCCAGCCCCGCCGTGCGCCGCGATGCAGGCGAGAACGCTCGCGACGACGAAGCCGAACGCCGCCGCTTCGAGCGCGGTCGGTCCGCGCTGTTCCCACCAGAAGGCGTAGAGGAGCGCGAACAAGGTCTCGAACAGGATCATCTGGCCGGTGAGCGCGAGCGGCAACAGCCGGCTCATCCGGTTCCAGAGGGCGTTGCCGGCGATCGACGCCAGCAGGGCGACGCCGACCGACACGCCCGCGAAGAGCAGCCAGTCGGGCGCGCCATGGTGCCAATTTTCGAGGAAGAGTGCGAGCGGAAGCAGCAGCAGGCACTGAGTGCCGGTGGCGATTCCGATGAGCAGGCTCCAGTCGTGGGCGGAAATCGCGTCGAGGCGGGCGAGGGCGCGGCTGTTGCGGACCGCATAGGCGGTCCATGATGCCAGTGCGCCGATCGCGCAGGCAAGGCCGATCAACGGCTCGATCGATGCGCTGCCGAGCAGCGCGAACGCCTGCCATCCGACGCAGATCGCTCCGGCGCCGCAGAGGAGGAGGGAAGGAAGCAGTCGTCGGAGCGGCACGGCATCGGCGTCGCGTCGGCCGATGATCGTCACCGCGACCGGCAGGAAGCCGATGACGAGCGAGGTCATCGCAATGCCGCCCGCCTGCACCGCCGCCGACAAGAGTACATAGTAGAGTGTGTTGCCGAGCAGTGCGAGTAGGGCGAGTTCGCGTCCGTCGCGCCGAGTGAGATGCGATGCGAGCATCCGGCGGCGCGGCGCGATCAGGACGAGCGACAACAGGCCATAGGCCAGATAGCGCCCGATCGTCAGTTGCAGCGGCCCGAAGACCGCGGCAAGTTGCGGCGCCAGAAAGACGAGACCCCAGAGCGCGCCGGCTCCCATGCCATATGCCACCCCGGCGAGGGTCGCCTTTCCGCCTTGCGCCATGGCCCCGATTCCTTTGCTGTCGAACGGCGCGGCGATAGCATCGACGCGGCGAGCGAAGCGCTCTTGATCGCACCGGCAAATGCAACAAAAGTGCGTCCATGTCCCGCCCCGTCCACCGTTCCCCGCGCGCGCTCGATTCGTTCGACAAGGCGATCCTTCGCCTCGTCCAGCGCGACAACAAGATGCCGCAGCGCGCGATCGGCGAAGCGGTCAATCTCTCCGCGGCGGCGGTGCAGCGACGGATCGCGGCGATGGAGGCGGCGGGGATCATCCGGGCGAATGTCGCGCTCATCGACCCGGCGGCGGCGGCGCTGACCATCACCTCGATCGTCGAGGTGCGGCTGATCGACGAACATGCGGCGACGGTCGCAGCCGCGAAGGCGCTGTTCCGGGCCACGCCCGAAATCCAGCAATGCTATTATGTCACCGGCGGGATCAGCTTTGCGCTGGTGATCGTCACGATCGACATGCCCGCCTATGAGGCGCTGACGCGGCGCCTGTTCGTCGAAAATCCTGCTATCGAAAGCTTCCGCTCACTGATCGCCCTCGACCGCGTGAAGGCCGAAACGGGCGTCATCATCCCCTGATCGGGGGCGACAGGCCGGGCGCTCGGCGCGCAAGAAATGTCAAATCTCGTTGCAAGCGAGGCTAAAGCCACGCGGGAGACGCCGATCTAATTCTGTCCCATGAGGTTCGCAGAGGCCTCGATCGGGAGAGATGATATGGCAAGCATGGCCTTTTCGCGCGCGCTTCTTGCCGCGCTCGCAATTTCGACATCGACCGCCGCGCTGGCGCAGGAGACGGGCGGCGCGTCCGCCGGGACCGACGCCGCCGACGGCGACATCGTCGTCACCGCGCAGCGCCGCGAACAGTCGCTGCTCGACGTGCCGCTCGCGGTCACCGCGCTCGGCGGCGACACGCTCGCCGAACGCGGCATCACCAATTCGGCGCAGCTTGGCGATGCGGTCCCCAATCTTCAGATCAACAGCCCCTATGGCGATACGCAGCCCAATTTCTCGCTGCGCGGCATCGGGGTCGCGAACGAATATAACAGCAATCAGGCGTCGCCCGTCGGGGTCTATCTCGACGACGTCTATCTGGCGCCGCGCACCAGCCACGGCATGGGGCTGTTCGACCTCGACCGCATCGAGGTGCTGCGCGGGCCGCAGGGGACGCTTTTCGGGCGCAACACCACCGGCGGCGCGATCAACTTCATCACGAAGAAGCCGGGCCTGTCGGGCACGAACGGCTACGTCCAGCTCGGCTACGCCAATTTCGACACGATCACCGCGCAGGGCGCCGCCGAGGCGACGCTTGCCGAGGATGTCGCGGGGCTTCGCCTCGCGGTCAACTATGCCAAGGGCGACGGACAGATCAAAAATATCTTCCCCGGCGGGCGTGACGCGGCGTCGGTCGATACGCTGCAGGGCCGCGCGTCGCTGCGCGTCAAGCCGACCGAAACGCTCGACATCGTGCTGCGCGCCTATGGCGGGCGCGATCGCGGGACGCAGGCGGCGGTCCACGGCCTCGGCGCCTTTCGCACCGGGCTCGGCTTCTTCGAGACCGACGAGAATCGCATTGGCGAGAACCGTACCGACGCCTGGGGCTTCTCGGCCAATATCGCGCTGGAACTGAACGACCGGCTCAGCCTGACCTCGATCACCAGCTACGACGGCGGCAAGCAGGACCTGCAGCAGGCGGCCGACGGGTCGCCGCTCGACCTGCTCGATATCAACTGGCGCTCGCGCTACCGCCAGTTCAGCCAGGAATTGCGCGCCAATTACGACGGCGACGGCATCACCTTCGTTGGCGGACTCTTCTATGGCTGGGACCGGAATATCACCGACAACCGGTTCAACCTGCCGCTGCCCCCGGCGGGCGGCTTCTTCCAGCATTACCGGCAGGTGCGTAAAAGCTATGCGGTGTTCGGCCAGGCCGACATCGACCTCGCCGACCGGCTCGTGCTGACGCTGGGCGCGCGCTATACCACCGACAAATCGCGCTACGACAACGCTTTCGCCTATCTGTTCGTCGGCGGGGTCGACGATCCCGACACGCCGATCGCGACGACGGTGCCCTGCGCGGGCGTCGCGGGCACCTGTCCCTATGATCCCGATGCGCGCTTTGCGCTCGCCGACACCAATCACGCGCTCACCGGCCGCGTGGCCCTGAGCTATACGTTCGACAGCGGGATGCTGCTCTATGCCAGCTACAACCGCGGCTATCGCGCCGGGGCGGTCAACGGCGGCGGCTATACCTCGTCGAGCGGCATTTCCTACATCGAGCCCGAGCGGGTCAACGCCTATGAGGTCGGAATCAAGGGCCGCGCGGGCGGGCGCTTGCTGACCTATGCCGCATCGGCCTTCTATTACGACTATGCGAACCAGCAGCTTCAGGACACGCGTGCAGGGCCGGTCTCCTTCCTCGTCAACGCCCCGGCGTCGGAGGTCTATGGCCTCGAAGTCGAAACGACGCTGCGCCCTGTCGATGGCTTCCGCATCGATGCGTCGCTCGGCTGGCTGCATTCCAAATATAAGGAGCTGACGCTGCAAGGCGCCGACCTTTCGGGCAATTCGCTCCCCTTCGCACCCAAGCTCACCGCGCAGCTCGGCTTCGAATGGGACATGGTCGATGTCGCGGGCGGCAAGCTGACCTTCGCGCCGAACATGGCCTATTCGAGCCGGCAGTATTTTTCGCCGTTCAACGCGGTCGATGCGCCCGGCACGCCGCAGGTGAACAGCGAGTTGCAGCAGGGGGCGAACGCCAAGGTCAACGCATCGCTGAGCTGGTCGAACGACGCGCTGACCGTCCGGCTGTTCGCCAACAACCTCTTCGATCGCAAAACATACGGCTACGGCCTCGACCTGCGCGGTGCGGGCTTCCCGTTCAATTTCCTCGTCCCCGCCGCGCCGCGCACCTATGGCGTCAGCCTGCGTTACGGCTTCTGACCATGGTCGCGGTCGACCTCAAGGACCCCGATCTCTACGTCGGCGCCATGCCCTATGCCGAGCTTGCGGCGATGCGCGCCGCGGGCTCGGTGCACTGGAACCCCGAGGCCGATGGCGCTGGCTTCTGGGCGGTGCTGGGGTTCGACGACATCATCGCGGTGTCGCGGCAGGCCGATCTTTTCTCCTCGGCACACGAGAACGGCGGGCACCGTATCTTCAACGAGAATGAGGTCGGGCTGACCGGAGCGGGCGAAGCGGCGATCGGCATCCCGTTCATCTCGCGCGATCCGCCGACGCACACGCAATATCGCCGCTTCGTCATGCCCGCGCTGTCGCCCGCGCGGCTGGACGGGATCGAGGCGCGGATCGCCGAACGGGTCGAGCGGCTGTTCGCCGACGTGCCCTTGAACGAGACGGTCGATATCTTGCCGCTGCTCACCGTCCCGCTGCCGCTTCTGACGCTCGCCGAACTGCTCGGCGTGTCCGCCGAGATGTGGCACGATCTTCACCGTTGGACCGATGCCTTCGTCGGCGAGGATGATCCCGATTTCCGCCAGTCGCCCGAGGCGATGGCGGCGATCATGCAGGAATTCATGGGCTTTGCCGCCGGGCTGTTCGACGAACGCCGCGCGCGGCCCGGCCCCGACATCGCCTCGCTCCTTGCGAACACCGAAATCCAGGGGGCACCGGTGCCGCTCGGCGATTTCATCGGCAATCTGATCCTCGCGCTCGTCGGCGGCAACGAGACGACGCGCAACTCGATCAATCACAGCCTGATCGCCTTCGCGGCCAATCCCGACCAGTGGGATGCGATCCGCGCCGATCCCGGCCTGCTCCCGAATGCGGTCAAGGAAATGGTCCGCTATGCCAGCCCGGTGATCCACATGCGCCGCACCGCGACGCGCGACACAGAGCTTGGTGGACAGGCGATCCGCAAGGGCGACAAGGTCGTCGTCTTCTATCCCGCCGGCAATCGCGATCCCGCCATGTTCGCCGACCCCGACCGCTTCGACGTGACGCGCCCGATCCGCCAGCATCTCGCCTTTGGCGCGGGCGTGCATGTCTGCGTTGGATCGCGGCTGGCCGAGATGCAATTGCGACTCGCCTTTGCCTGGATGGCGCGGCATGTTCGGCGCTTCGAGGTCGTGGGAGAGCCGCGCCGCGTGCGGTCGAACTTCATCAACGGCTTCAAGCGGCTCGAGGTCAGGCTGGTGGCGTGAAACAGGACAGCGTCTGGGATAATAAGGAGATCATCTGCGACGTCCTCGGCCGCGCGCCCGATGTCGAGATGGGATCGTTCGGCGACGGCTGGTCGCTCTGCCGCTGGCGCCAGTTCGTCGGCAGCTATACCTTGCCCGCGCTGCCGCAGCCGATCTTCACCGTCCATGTCGCGGGCAAGCCGCAGGTGAAGACGTGGGACAGGGACGGCTGGACCGAAACGAGCTCGATCCCCGGCTGCGCGACGATCGTCCCCGCGGGGATGCCGACCGGCTGGCTCGTCGATGGCGAGCTCGACGTCGTGACGCTGTCGATGTCGTCGGATGTGCTCGCGGGGCAGCCGCACGCCGATCAGTTCAGCCGGATGCGCTTCGCCTTCGCCGATCCGCTGGGGGTTGCGCTGACCCGCCAGATTCTCGCCGAGCTTTACGCGCCGCAGGCCGAGGAGCGCACCGCCTATGTCTCGGCGATGGTCAATGCGTTGAAAGCGCATATTCTCTCGGGGCCGCCCGCGCACGGCAATCCCACCGAGATCCCGGTGTCGGATTTTTCGGCCTACCGCCTCCACAAGATCATGAATGCGGTGCTCGCCAATCCGGCGGAAGAGCATAGCCTTGAGGCGATGGCGGCGGTCGCGGGGGTGACGCCGTCGCATTTCTGCCGCCTGTTCAAGAAGGCGACGGGAATCTCGCCGCACCAATATGTGATGAAGGCACGGCTCGACCGCGCGCAGCAGATGCTCGTCCAGACCGACCTCAGCCTCGCGGCGCTGTCCGAGGCGACGGGTTTCACCAGCCAGAGCCATTTCAGCCGCGCCTTTCGCGCCTGGTTCGGCATGGCACCGAGCGACTATCGCCAGCAGGAGCGGCGCGGGCTTCATTGAACGGAGAAGGATATGACCGAAGCGACGGCCGCCGTGGTGCGACAGCCCGGCGGCGATTTCACGATCGAGACGATTGCGGTCGAGGCGCCGCGCGCGGGCGAGGTGCGGGTGCGGATCGCGGGGGTCGGGCTCTGCCACACCGACCTGATCTTTCGCGATCAGTTCGCGCCCTTCGCGCTGCCCGGCGTGCTCGGCCACGAAGGCGCCGGGGTGATCGAGGCGGTGGGCGAGGGAGTCGAAGGCCTCGCCGTCGGCGACGCGGTCGTCGTCGGCTTTTCGAGCTGCGGCGCCTGCCCGCGCTGCGACGAGCATCTGCCGAGCTATTGCCAGACTTTCGTGCCGCTGAACTATGCCGGGATGCGGCTCGACGACGGGTCGACCGCCTATGCGAAGGGCGATGAGCGGATCACGTCACATTTCTTCGGTCAGTCCTCTTTCTCGGCACTCACCGTCACGCGCGCACGCAATGTGGTGAAGGTCGATACGTCAAAGGTCGCGCTCGAACTGCTCGGGCCGCTTGGCTGCGGGTTCCAGACCGGCGCGGGCGGGGTGATGAACTCGCTCGCTTGCCCCGCGGGATCGAGCATCGCGATCTTCGGCGGCGGCCCGGTCGGGCTGGCGGCGGTGATGGGCGCGGTGATCCGGGGATGTTCGACGATCATCCTCGTCGAACCGATCGCCGCGCGGCGCGATATCGCCAGGAGACTCGGCGCGACGCATGTCGTCGATCCGGCCGAGGCCGACGATCTGGCCGAAGCTTTGCGCGCGATCGTTCCGGCCGGGCTCGATTTCGCGTTCGACACCAGCGGCGTCGTGCCGGTCATCGAGGCGGGGCTCGCCGCGCTCGGCAGCCATGGCGCGATCGGGCTCGTCGGCGTGCCTGCGCAACGCGACGCCGCGATCAGCGTCAATATCGCGGCGCTGATGACTCCGGGGCACCGCATCATCGGGATCATCGAGGGCGACAGCGACCCGCAGAGCTTCATCCCCGAGCTGATCGCGCATCACGCTGCGGGACGCTTCCCCTTCGATACGCTGATCCAGACTTTCCCGCTTGCCCGGATCAATGAAGCCGTCGCCGCGCAGGCGCGCGGCGAATGCATCAAGGTCGTGCTGATACCCTGAGAAACCGACAAGGCTGGAGAGAGACGATGGAATTCGACTGCGACTATGCGATGCTGATCGGCGGCAAGCTGGAGGCCGGCAGCGCGCGTTTCGACGTGCTCAACCCCGCGACCGAAGCGGTGATCGCCAGCGTTCCCGATGCGAGCCGGGACGATCTTGACCGCGCCATTGCCGCGGCGCGCGCCGCTTTTCCCGGCTGGGCCGCCACACCGATCGCCGAACGCAAGGCCGCGCTGAACGCGATGGGGCAGGCGGTGCTCGCCAATACCGACGCTTTCAAGCGCCTGCTGACCGCCGAGCAGGGTAAGCCGCACGCCGAGGCCGAGGGCGAGATCATGGGAGCGGGCTATTGGCTGATGGGCGCCGCGAGCCTCGATCTGCCGGTCACGGTCAACGAGGACAGCGCCGAACGCTATAGCGAGACGCGCCACGTTCCGCTCGGCGTCGTCGGCGCCATCGCGCCGTGGAATTTCCCGATGATCCTTGCGATGTTCAAGGTCGGCCCGGCGCTGCTGGCGGGCAATACGATGGTGCTCAAACCTTCGCCGTTCACGCCGCTGGCGACGCTCAAGTTCGGCGAACTGGTCAAGGATCTGCTGCCGCCGGGCGTGCTCAACATCGTCACTGGCGGCGATGCGCTCGGCCCTTGGATGACGAGCCATAAGGGCTTCGACAAGATCAGCTTCACCGGCTCGACTGCGACCGGGCGCCGGGTGATGGAATCGGCGGCGCCTACCCTCAAGCGCGTGACGCTCGAACTCGGGGGTAATGACGCGGCGATCGTCATGCCCGACGTCGATGTCGAAAAGGTTGCCGAGGAGCTCTTCTGGGCCGCCTTCCGCAACAATGGCCAGATCTGCATCGCGACCAAGCGCATGTATGTCCACAAGGGCATCTACGAGCCGCTGAAGGAAGCGCTCGTCGCCTATGCGAAGACGGTGAAGGTCGGCGACGGGTCCGAACAGGGGACGCAGATCGGCCCGATCAACAACGAGGCGCAATACCGCCGCGTGCTCGACCTGATTCAGGACGCGAAAGACAAGGGCTACAAGTTCCTCGTCGGGGGTGAGGCGGCGGAGGTGCCGGGCTATTTCATCCCGGTCACCATCCTCGACAACCCGCCCGAGGACAGCCGGATCGTGCAGGAGGAGCAGTTCGGCCCGGTGCTGCCGCTCCTCAAATTCGACGATCTCGACGAGGTCGTCGCGCGCGCCAATGCGACCGATTACGGCCTCGGCGGTTCGGTCTGGGGCGCGGACGAGGACAAGGCGTTCGCGATTGCCGAGCGTATCGCGAGCGGCACCGTCTGGGTCAATGAGGTCCAGCATCTGTCGCCCACCGCGGCGTTCGGCGGGATGAAGCAGTCGGGCGTCGGGGTCGAGGGCGGGGTCGAAGGCTTGCTCGAATATACCAATGCGCAGACGATCGTGCGGCGGAAGAAAGCGGTGCCCGCCTAGAGCGACGAGCCCTAGATCGGACCCACCGCCCCGTTCGTGTCGAGCGAAGTCGAGACACCCATCGAGGCAGCACTACAGCGATGGGTGTCTCGACTTCGCTCGACACGAACGGAATTGGGGTGGTGCGGATTTAACGCGCGACGCTCTAGCGTCAGCCGGCGGCGAAGGAATCGCGCTGCTGCGCCATCTCGACGCGGTCGCGTCCCATCGCCTTCGCGCGCAGCAGCGCGGCGTCGGCGGTGCGCACCAGCCGGTCGGGCGGACAATGGAACGGCGTGATTGCAACCCCGATCGAGACGGTGACGGGGCCGAGATTGCCCGCTTCGCTGCCGAGCTGCAGGCCGGCGATCCGCTGCCGGATCTCCTCGGCGCGTGCGCTCGCCTGGTCTGCGGAAAAGCCCGGCAGCAGGACCATGAACTCCTCGCCGCCATAGCGGAAGGCGAGCCCCGCTTCGCGCGTTGCATTCGCCAGCACGCGCCCGACTTCGCGCAGGATCATGTCGCCGGCATCGTGGCCGTGGACGTCGTTGAAGCGCTTGAAATGATCGACGTCGACCATCAGACAGCCGAGATCGCGGCCGAGCCGCCCCGCCTCGGCGAGCTGCACCTCCAGAAGCTGGTCGAGCTGCCGCCGGTTCGGCAGGCCGGTGAGCGGATCGGCGAGCGCCATTTCGCGCAGCGTTTCGCGGAGCTGGAGGTTGGCGACCGCGAGCCCGATATTCTCGGCCAATATGTCGAGATAGATTTCGGGGCCGGTCAGGCCGTCGCCCTGCGGATCCTTGGGTTCGAGATAGAGCAGGCCCAGCGTTTCACGCTGCGCGATCAGCGGCAGGCACAGCGTGTCGAGCGGCGCTTCGCCGGTCCGCTCGACGTGATCGCACGGCACGTCGATGCTGGCGCCCGCGGGCCGGTGCGGAACGCCGCGCCGCAACGCCCAGCAGGAAAGCGCCGAAAACTCGGGCCTCGAATGGAGGGGATCGAGCCAGTTGGTCGCCTCGACCACCATGTTGCGCCGCCGGTCGAGCAGATAGAGGCGCCCCGCGAGTCCCGGCGCGATCTCCGGCATGAAGCGGCCGACGACCTCTTTCAGATCATCCATCGTGTCGCAGCCCTGCAGCCGCTGCGTCATCCGCGACAGCAGGTCGCGCATCGACCGGTCGGCGTCGCGCTCGGCCTCCAGCCGCAGGCGTTCGAGGCCGTTCTCGCGGAAGATGCGGATCGCCTGCGCCATGTCGCCGATCTCGTCGATCTGGTCGATCGCGGGCGGTTCGGCCTCGAAATCCTGCCGGGCGAGGCGGTTAACGACGTCGCTCAATTTGACGACCGGATGCAGCACGCGCTGCTTGAAGACGAAATAGAGGACGCAGAGCACGAGCAGCGCGGTCAGCGCGAGCACGATCTCCGAAATGCGCTTCCACAGCCGCGACAGGTCGGTGGCGGCCGCGACCTGCCGTTCGGTGCGGCTTTCGAGCCGGTCCTGAAAGCGCCTGAGGTTCATTTCGGCACGGTCGAGCTGCCGCTCATATTCGGCGCCGAACAGAAGCTGGCGCGCCTCTGCCTCATCGCCCTTTTCATGCGCCGCCAGCGCCGCGCTCTGCTCGTCGCGGAGCAGGTCGGCGAGCCGCACCGCCTCGCCGAGCGCCGCGAGCTCGCTTTCGGACGCGCCGGCATCGCCGATATGCGCGATTCGCTGCTCGACCGGTTTGAGCGCCGCCGCTTCGGCGCGGTAACCGACCAGATAGGTCGCATCGCCGCTGTTCACATATTGGCGCGCGCGGTCGCTCAGCGCGAAGATGTCGTCGCCCAGCGTCGCGGTCGCCTGATCGAGCCGGTAGCGTTGCTCGACCGCCTCGCGCTCACGCTGCTGCGCGTTCGAGGCGAGCAGCATCGTCGTCGACGAAGCGATCGTCAGCACGACCGTCGCGCCATAGGCCCAGTTGGTGATGGTCGCGAGACGCATGACCTTCGCTTAATGGCATCGCGATCTTATGGAAGAGAGAAATGCGCGCCCGGTCAGACGGACGCGGTTGCCGCCATCACCTGCCGCCCGTCGGCCGCAAAGGCCCCGAGCTCGATCGCACCGCCGCTGCCGCGCAGCGCAAGGTGCAGTTCCTCGCCGCAGATGGCGGGCGAGGTGCCGCGAAAGTCGAAGTGTTTGACGGCATTGTCGCCGAACTGCCGCTGCGCGAGGTCGAGCAGCAATGTCGCGGTGAGCGGGCCATGGACGACGAGGCCGCGATAGCCCTCCTGTTCGTGCGCATAGGGCAGATCATAGTGGATGCGGTGGCTGTTGAAGGTCAACGCCGAATAGCGGAACAGCAGCGCCTCCGACGGAACGAGCATGTGGTGCGTGTCCCACGGCGACGGATCGAAACTGTCGTCGCCGGGCGGCGGCGGGGCAGGCGGCGCGCCGGCGGGGGCCGGCTCGCGGAAGACGATCGACTGGGTCTCGCGCACTGCCAGTTCGCCGTCGCCGCGGGTTTCGTGGGTGACTTCGGCAAAGACGAGCTTGCCGCTGCCGCCCTGTTTTTCGGTGATCGCGACGACGCGCGAGGTGCGCGCCACCGACTGGCCGGGGCGCAGGGGGCTGAGAAATTCGACCTTGCTCGCCGCCCACATACGCCGGGGCAGGGGAATCGGCGGCAGGAAGCTGTCGTTGCTGTCCTGGCGCACCGGATGGCCGTCGGCGCCGAGGATCGCGGTCGGCGCATCGGGCAGGCCGAGGCACCAGTGATAAGCCTGCGGGACGCTGCCGTCTGCCGGGGCGGTGCGGTCGAGCGTCGCGAGCCAGCGCGTCACCGCGGCGGGATCGATGTGGTCATTGCGGATATCCTCGCGGCCGATCCAGTCGTCCCAGCTGCTCATCAATTGCGTCCTCCGGTCAGTCCGCGCGCGATCACCTGCGCCTGGATTTCGGCGGCCCCCTCGAAGATATTGAGGATGCGCGCGTCGCACAGCACGCGGCTGATCTCATATTCGAGCGCATAGCCGTTGCCGCCGTGGATCTGCAGCGCCGCATCGGCGTTCGACCAGGCAGCGCGTGCGCCGAGCAGCTTCGCCATTCCCGCCTCGATATCGCAACGCTTGCCCGAATCCTTGGCGCGCGCGGCGGCGTAGGAGAGTTCGCGCGCCGTGACGAAATCGACGAGGCTCATCGCGAGCTTGTCGGCGACGCGCGGAAAATGGACGATCGCCCTGCCGAACTGCTTGCGGGCGAGCGCATAGTCGAGCCCGAGTTCGAGCGCCCGGCGCGCGACGCCGACGGCGCGCGCGGCGGTCTGGATGCGCGCGCCCTCGAAAGTGCGCATGAGCTGCTTGAAGCCTTGCCCTTCCTCACCGCCGAGCAGCGCGTCGGCGGGCGTGGTCATGCCGTCAAACTGCAGGGCATATTCGCGCATCCCGCGATAGCCGAGCACCTCGATCTCGCTGCCGGTCATTCCCGCGGCGGGGAAGGGATCGGCCTCGGTCCCGCGCGGCTTGGGGACGAGCAGCATCGAGAGGCCCGCATAGCCCTTGGCGTCGGGGAGGGTGCGCGCGAGCAGGGTCATCAGGTCCGAGCGGCTGGCGTGGGTGATCCAGTTTTTCGCGCCGTCGATGACCCAATGATCGCCCTCGCGCCGCGCGCGCGTCTGGAGCGAGCCGAGATCGGAGCCGACGTCGGGTTCGGTGAACACCGCCGTGGGCAATATCTCGCCGCTGGCGATCTTCGGCAGCCATTCGGCCCTTTGCGCGTCGGTGCCGCCCATCGCGATCAGTTCGCCCGCGATTTCCGAGCGCGTGCCGAGCGAGCCCGCGCCGATCCAGCCGCGCGACAATTCCTCGGTGACGATGCACATCACGAGCTTGCCGAGGCCGAGGCCGCCATGGGCTTCGGGGATACAGACGCCGAAGGTGCCGAGTTCGGCCATCGCCTGCACGGTGGCGTCGGGGATCAGGTCATTGGCGAGGTGCCAGCCGTGCGCGTGCGGGATAATCGCGGCGTCGGTGAAGCGGCGATACTGCTCGCGGATCGCATCGAGGTCGGCGTCGTGCAGCGTCTCGCTCGGCCAATGGCCTTCGGCGAGCGCGGCGGCGACCGCGGCGCGCGTTGCCGCATGGTCGGCGTCGAGCAGGTCGGCGCAGGCATCCGCCAGCGCCCGCGCGGCGGCGGCGAGGCCGAGGTCGGCCGGGCGGAACATCTCGTTCTGCCCCATCGGCAGGCCGCCGGTGAGCTGGCCAATACCTTCGGCGAAGGCGAGGGTGGCGATCTGGCCGTCGAGCGGGTTCGCGCCATTGCCTGTTTCAAACCAATCCTGTGTCGCTTCCAGCGCTGCCACCGTCGTCGCAACCCAGGCAAAGCCGTGCGCCGCGCGCTGCTCGCGATCGATCGGCCGCGCTGCCAGTCGTTCGGCGAGCGCCGCCTGCGCCGCACCGCGATAGGCCTGCGCCGCTTGCAGGGCTGAGCGCAGGTCCATCAGGCGCGCTCGAAGATTGCGGCGATGCCCTGGCCGCCGCCGATACACATGGTTTCAAGGCCATAGCGGCCGTTCCTGCGAACCAGTTCGCGCGTCAGATTGGCGAGGATGCGGCCGCCGGTGGCCCCGATCGGGTGGCCGAGCGAGATGCCCGAGCCGTTGACGTTGAGGATTTCGTTCCGGCTGTCGTCGTCCGACCAGCCCCAGCCTTTGAGCACCGCGAGCACCTGCGGCGCGAAGGCCTCGTTGAGTTCGACGAGATCGATGTCGCCCCAGCCGAGGCCGTTCCGCGCGAACAGCCGTTCGACCGCGGGAACGGGGCCGATGCCCATGCGGCTCGGGTCGCAACCCGCAGCGGCCGAGCTGTGATACCAGGCGATGGGTTCGAGACCGAGTTCTTCGAGCTTGTCTTCCGCGACGACGAGGCAGGCGGCGGCGGCGTCGTTCTGCTGGCTCGCATTGCCCGCGGTGACCACGCCGCCTTCCAGCGCGCGCAGCTTGCCGAGCGTTTCCATGCTCGCATCGGCGCGATAGCCCTCGTCGTGGGCGAAGACGATGGGATCGCCCTTCTTCTGCGGTACCGACACCGGCACCAGTTCGTCGTCGAACAGGCCATTCGCCCAGGCGGCGGCAGCGCGCTGGTGGCTGCGCACCGCATAGGCATCGCACGCCTCGCGGCCGATGCCATAATCCTTCGCCAGATTTTCAGCCGTCTCGATCATGCCGGTGATCACGCCGAAGCGCTCGACCGGCTGCGACATGACGCGCCCGCGCGTCAGCCGGTCGTGGAGGGTGAGATTGCCCGCGCGCACGCCCTTGCGGATGTCGGTGCTGTAATGCTCGACATTCGACATCGATTCGACGCCGCCCGCGACGACCACGTCCGACATGCCGGTCTGGACCATCATCGCGGCGTTGACGATCGCCTGCAGCCCCGAGCCGCAGCGGCGGTCGAGCTGATAGCCCGGCACCTCCAGCGGCAGGCCCGCGGCGAGCCACGACCAATGGCCGATGCACGGCGCCTCGCCATTGCCATAGCCTTGCGAAAAGACGACGTCGTCGACGCGCGCGGGGTCGATCTTCGTGCGCTCGATCAGCGCCTTGAGAATGACGGCGCCGAGATCGCCCGCGGTCATCGACGAGAGCGAACCGCCGAACTTGCCGACGGGGGTGCGGATAGGGGCGACGATGGCGGCGCGGCGCAGGGTCATGTTATGTCTCCATTGAATATCGAAGGATAAGCTGGATCGTCACCCCGGACTTGATCCGGGGTCCATTCAAAGCAACGTTGAGAGAATGGACCCCGGATCAAGTCCGGGGTGACGGAGGGAAGGGATTCAGCCGACACCGACAATCCCCGCGTCAATCAGGCGGGCGATTTCGCCCGAGGAGAGCGACAGGCGCTCTGCCAGCACCGCTTCCGAATGTTCGCCATTGCGCGGAGCTGGACGCGGCGGCTGACGATCGGCTTGCGGGATGGTCGCGAAGGCGCCCGCGGCGGGATAGGTGAACCCGCTCGGATTGGCAGCGGCGCCGAAGATCGGGTTGTCGGCGACCAGCGCCGGGTCGTTCGCGGCGTCGAGCATCGTGCGATAGGGCGAATGGACGATCCCGCCCGCATCGAAGGCAGCGGCGAGGTCGGCGTGGTCGCGCGCCGCGATCGCCTGCTCGAACAAAGGATAGAGCGCGTCGCGGTGGGTGAAGCGGAGGCCGTCGTCCTTCGCGAAGGAGACGCCGCGGGCCGCCTCGATCGCCGCCACCGCTTCGCCGAGATTCAATGCGGCGATCAAGTTTGCCCATTGGCGCGGCGTGACGACGACGATCATCGTCCGCTGTCCGTCGCGGGTGGTGAAATCGCGCCCGAACAGACCATAGACCGCGTTGCCGAGCCGCGGGCGGTTCTCGCCGGTATAAAGCACCTCGGCGATGCCGCCCATATTGGCGACCGTGCCGATCGCGACGTCGGAGAGCGGCAGGCGGACCTCGCCGCCTTCGCCGGTCGCCGCGCGGCGCTGGATCGCGGCGAGCAGCGCGAAGGCGGCATAGGCGCCGGTAAGCAGATCCCAGGCGGGCAGGACATGATTGACCGGCTCGGGCCCCGGCCCGGTGAGCATCGGATAGCCGACGCTGTTGTTGACGGTATAGTCGAGCGCGGGCGAGCCGTCGGCCCAGCCCATCACGCGCACGGTGATCAGGTCGGAGCAGCCCTCGGCCAGCAATTCGTGCGACAGGAAGCCGCCGGCGGGGAAGTTGGTGACGAACTGGCCCGTGGCGCGCACCAGCGCCTGCAGCAGTTCGCGCCCCTCGGGCCGGGCGAGGTCGAGCGCGACCGACTTTTTCGCGCGGTTGAGATTTTCCCAATAGAGCGAGTTGTTCTCCGCCGTCACCGGCCAGCGCCGGAAATCGGGACCGCCGCCGATCTGGTCGACGCGGATCACCTCGGCGCCGAACTGCGCGAGGTAGAGGCCGGCGGTGGGGGAGGCGACGAAGGACGACGCCTCGATCACGGGGAGGCCGGAGAGGAGGTTATACATCAGATTCTTTCCCGCCGTGCCCCTGCAAAGGCAGGGGCCCATCTCCGACGCTATCGATCTCCTGCCACCGCTTGCTCTGTATCGTTAGGGCAGGAGATAGGCCCCTGCCTTTGCAGGGGCACGGTGGAAGAGAGGGAAAGCGGTTCCTCACCCTCAATTCGCCGCCGCGAATTCGCGCAGCATATGCTTGGCGATCTGAAGCTGGAGAATCTGCGTCGTGCCTTCGTAGATGCGATAGATGCGCGCATCGCGGAAGAAGCGCTCGGCGTCATATTCGGCGAGATAACCCGCGCCGCCATAGACCTGCACGCAGGCGTCGACGACGCGGCCGCACATTTCGGACGCGAACACTTTGAACGCCGCAGCCTTGCGCAGGACATTCTCGCCCGCGTCGGCGCGGCGCGTGACGTCCGCCATCATGCATTCGGCGGCGTAGATGTCGATCTCGCTCTGCGCGAGCATCTGCTGGATCAGCTGGAAGTTGGCGATCGGCTCGCCGAACGCCTTGCGCTCGGTCGCGTAACGCACCGCGCTGTCGAGCGCGCGGCGGGCGTAGGCGGTCGCGGCGGCGCCGACCGACATGCGGCCGTTGTCGAGGCTCATCATCGCAAAAGCGAACCCCTTGCCGAGTTCGCCGCCGAGCAAAGCTTCGCCGCCGACGCGGACGTCGTCCATCACGATGTCGGCGATGTGGCTGCCCGACTGGCCCATCTTCTTGTCCGACTTGCCGATCGACACACCGGGCGCGTCCATCGGCACGACGAAGGCCGAGACATGGGCGTTCTTCGGCAGATTCTCCTTCGAGGTGCGCGCCATGATCAGGCCGACCTTGGCGAAGGGCGAATTGGTGATGTAGCGCTTGGTGCCGCTGAGCACCCAGCCATTGTCGGTCTGGGTCGCGGTCGTCTGCAGCCCCGCCGAGTCCGATCCCGACCCCGGCTCGGTCAGGCCGAAGCAGGCGATTTCGCCCGCCGCGACGCGCGGCAGCCACTCGGCCTTCTGCGCCTCGGTTCCGCCATTCTTGAGCGCCGAGGCGAACATGCCGATGTTGATCGAGATGATCGAACGGAAGGCCGGCATGGCATAGCTGATCGTGTAGATCGTCCTGACATACTGGCTGACGTTCATCCCCGCGCCGCCGAACGCTTCGGGGATCGTCAGGCCGAACAGCCCCATGTCGCGCATTTCGGACAGGATGTCGTCGGGGATGCGGTCGGTCTCGATGATCTCCTTCTCGGCGGGGAGAAGGCGCTCGCGCACATAACGCTGAAGCTGCTCGATGAACTGGTCGAAGACGTCCGCGTCCATGCCGGGGTTGCTGCCGGGATTGCTCATGGGTCGTTCCTCAGATCGGGTCGTAGGGGAAGACGTGCGCCGACACTTCGTCGGCGCGCGCGAAGCTCGGGCGGAAAGCGGGGATCAGTTCGTCGGCGATCGCCTCTGCCGTCCAGCCTTCGAGCTTGGTCATCGAACGCACCGGGCGGGGTTTCGAGAACAGGACGATCTCGTTCTTGCGCACCGAGAAAATCTGGTTGGTCACGTCCTGCGACAGGTCGGAGGCGAGATAGGCGACGAGCGGCGCGATCTTGTCGGCCGACATTTCCTGGATGCGCTTGACGCGTTCCTGTTCGGCGGGCGTCGTCGCGGGGATCGAGGCGGTCATGCGGCTCCACGCGAAGGGCGCGATGCAATTCGAGCGGACGCCGGCGCGCGCCATGTCGAGCGCGATCGACTGCGACAGCGCGACGACGCCGAGCTTGGCGGCCGAATAATTGGCCTGGCCGATATTGCCGATCAGCCCGCTGGTCGAGGTGAAATGGATGAAGCTGCCCGACTGCTGTTCGCGGAAATAGGGTGTCGCGGCCTTCGAGACGTTGAAAACGCCGGTCAGATTGACCTCGATGACGCTCTTCCAGTCCTCGTAGCTCATCTTGTGCCAGATAGTGTCGCGGAGGATGCCGGCGTTGTTCACCACCGCGTCGATGCGGCCGAATTTGGCGACCGCATCCTCGACGATGCTCGCGGCCTCCTTCGGGTCGGCGACGTTGCCGAAGTTGGCGATGGCCTTGCCGCCCGCAGCGATGATGTCGGCCGCGGTCGTTTCGGCCGGAGCGGCATCGCCGCCGTCGCCCGCCTGCGCGACGCCCGGATCGTTGACGACCACCGCCGCGCCCTGAGCCGCGCAATGCAGCGCCAGTTCGCGGCCGATGCCGCGCCCGGCGCCGGTGATCGCGACGACCTTTCCGTCAAGGCATTTCCTCATGGCCGCTCTCCCGTTCGATTCGTGTCGATAGCGCGATAAGCGACCGCGTGCATCATTTCAACATTCAGAATTGATTTTTCATCATATTGAAAATATCTCTGATCCATGACCGGCCCGGTTCGCTCCGTCTCGCAGGCTTTCGCCATCCTCCGCCTGCTCGCGGAATCGGGGGCGCTGACGCTGTCGGATATCGGCCGTCTCACCGACCTCAGCCCGTCGAGCTGCCTCAACCTTTTGAAGACGCTTGTCGCCGAGGGCGCAGTCGAGCGCGATGCGCGAACCAAGCAGTATCGGCTGGCGTCGGCGTGGCAGGCGGCCGATGCGCTGCGCGACACCCGCGCCGCGCGGCTGGCCGACCGCGCGCAGCCGCTGATGGCGCGCTTTGCCCAAAGCGCCGAGGCGGCGGTCGGACTGTGGAAGATCGTCTCGCGCGACCGCATGGAACTTGCCGCGCGCGCCGAAAGCGATGCGGGGATGCGCCTCAGCCTCGCCGATGGCCAGCGCCAGCCGCTCGGCAGCGGGGCGGCGGGGCGCGCGATCGCCGCGGTGCAACGGGTGAGCGAGGCCGAACTGGCACGGCGCTACGCCCCGGTGCGCTGGCAGGACGAATTGCCGTTCGACGCCTATGCGCGGCAGGTCGCGGCGGCGGCGACGCAGGGCTTTGCGGTCGATCGCGGATATGCCCACCGCGGCGTCTGCACCGTCGCCGCGGGAATCGCCGACATCGCCCCTGGCTTCTGCCTATCCGCTTCGTTCGTCGCCGGATCGCGCAGCGAGGCCGAGGTCGAGGCGCTGGGTGCGGCGCTTGTCGCGCTTCGCGACGAGGTGATACTGTTCGCCTGATAGCCAATGTTTGTTGTGCCGCCGCCTGCGGCGTGCAAGGGCACGGCCGAAAAGCGAGCGTGCCGTAACGGAGGGATTATGCAGTTCGACGTGGTGATCGTGGGGGCCGGACACGGCGGCGCGCAGGTCGCGGTGATGCTGCGGACGCAGAAGTTTGCAGGTTCCATCGCGATCATCGGCGACGAACCCGAACTGCCCTATGAGCGCCCGCCCCTGTCGAAGGAATATTTCGCGGGCGAGAAGGAATTCGAGCGCATCCAGCTTCGCCCCGCCAAATATTGGGACGAGCGCGAAGTGACGATGCTGCTCGGCAAGCGTGTGGTGAGCGTCGATCCTGCGGCACATAGTGTCACCACCGACGGCGGCGAGACGATCGGTTACGGCAAGCTCGTCTGGGCGACCGGCGGCAGTCCGCGCATGCTGCCGATCCCCGGCGGCGACCTGCCCGGCGTGCAGGGGGTTCGCACGCGCGCCGATGCCGATGCGATGAAGGCGGCGTCGGAGACGGCGCGGCAGATCGTCGTGATCGGCGGCGGCTATATCGGGCTCGAGGCGGCGGCGGTGCTGACCAAGGCGGGCAAGAAGGTCGTGCTGCTCGAGGCGCTCGACAGGGTGCTCGCGCGCGTCGCCGGCGAGGATCTGTCGCGCTTCTACGAGAAGGAGCATCGCGACTATGGCGTCGACCTCCGCCTCTGCGTCTCGGTCACGGCGATCGAGGGGAGCGATCATGTCACGGGCGTGCGGCTGGCCGACGGCGAGGTCGTCCCCGCCGATCTCGTCATCGTCGGCATCGGCATCGTTCCGGCGGTCGAGCCTTTGATCGCGGCGGGCGCCGAGGGCGGCAACGGGGTGCTCGTCGACCGGCACTGCAAGACGAGCCTGCCCGACATCTATGCGATCGGCGACTGCGCGGCGCATGTGAACGAATTTGCCGAGGGCGCGACGATCCGGCTCGAATCGGTGCAGAACGCCAACGACCAGGCGAATGTCGTCGCCAAGGGGGTCGTCGGCGACGAAGCGCCTTATCACGCGATTCCCTGGTTCTGGTCGAACCAGTACGACCTCAAGCTCCAGACCGCGGGCCTGTCGACCGGGCACGACCAGACCGTCGTGCGCGGCGACATCGCGAGCCGCAGCTTCTCGATCGTCTATCTGAAGGCGGGCAGGGTGATCGCGCTCGACTGCGTCAATGCGACCAAGGACTATGTCCAGGGTCGCATGATCGTCACCGCCGGGCTCGTCGCGACGGCGGAGCAGCTCGCCGACACGAACACCCCGCTCAAGGAATTGCTCGCAGGTTGATCGCTATCCGATCCTCCCTGCCGTGAAGTGGTGGGAGGACCGATTGCCGAATCGCCGGCCTAGACCGGCGGCAACCGCTCCGCCTCCGGCGGCAGATCGCCGAGCGCGCGTTTCAGCGTCGTCTTGATGTTGCGGAGCAGGCGGCGCAGCGCGATGATCACCACCACCGCGGCGGCGGCGAGCAGGATGGCGATCACGATCGCGAGCGCGGGATAGGCGATGGCGAGCGCGAGCAGCCCGGTCGTCGCGACATCCTCGCCGGTCGAGACTGCGGCGTTGCTGAATGGTTCGGGACTGATGTTGACGACCGCGCGCGTCGTCGCCTTGGCGCCGTGGCTGAGCAGCGCGCCGCCGCCGCCGAGGAGGAAGGCCACGACCTGCCACGTCGGATCGGAACTGTCGACGAGCGCGAGCGCGAGTAGCGCGCCGCCGAGCGGACGGATGATGCTGTGGATCGTATCCCAGATGGAATCGATCCACGCGACCTTGTCGGCGAAGAATTCGGCGAGCGTGCCGACGGTCGCGACGCCGAGCACCCAGGGGTTGGCGAGGACCTGAAGCGCCTTCAGATGTTCGGGCAGCGGCAGCCAGCCGAAATGCATGGCGATGCCGGTGGCGAGGATGGTGAGATAAAGCCGCCAGCCCGCAAGCAGGCTGAGACTGCCGGCGACACCCAGAATCTCCAATATTCCCATGGTCCTGCTCCCACTGGAGGTCCTTCTTGCACCCTCGTCCGCGCCTCTGCAATGGCCGGATGACAAGCGCGGTGCGCGCGGTTAGGGTTTCGGCATGAGTTCATCCGCTTCGCCGTCCGCCGTGCCGGACAACGCCATCCCCGCCGCCACGCTCGTCATCATGCGCCCCGCGGGCGGCGGCGGACCCGACGAGATATTGCTGGTCAAGCGTTCGACGACGATGGCGTTCGCGGCGGGCGCAGTGGTGTTTCCGGGCGGACGCATCGACCCCGACGATCATGTGGTGGCACAGCGGCACGGCTTCGCGCCGGACGACGTCGAGGGCGCGGCGCGGGTCGCGGCGCTGCGCGAAACGCTCGAGGAGACGGGCCTTGCGGTCGGCTGGCCGGCGCTCGCCGATCAGGAAACGGGCGCGATCCGTCAGGCGCTTCTCGGCGGCGCGCTCTTGTCGGACATGCTGGCGTCGCGCGGCGAGCGACTCGCGCTCGAATCGCTCGTGCCTTTTGCGCGCTGGTGTCCCAATTTCAAGGAAGCGCGGACCTTCGACACCCGCTTCTATGCCGTCGCCGCGCCGCCGCACGGGCATGAATTGACCGTCGAAGAGGCTGAGCATAGCCACATCTTCTGGGCAAGCGCGGGCGATACGCTGGCGATGGCCGATCGCGGCGACGTGTCGATCATTTTCCCGACCCGCCGCAATCTGGAGAGGCTGGCGCAGGCGGATGGTTTTGCTGATTTTTCGGCGCACGCCGGGGATTTTCCGGTCGAATTGGTCACGCCGTGGATCGAGGAGCGCGACGGTCGCGCGCACCTGTGCATCCCCGATCATCTCGGCTACCCGGTGACAAGCGAGCCGTTCGATCGTATCCGACGCGGATGAATTGGTGCCAATGCGGTGCTTTTCTCTGGTTTAGCAAATTCATAACAAATGGGGGGTAGGTCAAATCATCGTTGCAATCGGCAATGACTATGCCTACAGAGGCTGAGTAGATTCACAGCGATAGCCAGTGCGTTGGTGTGATTCGATAAGACTAGTTCCAGTGGACGGAGAAGAAGATGAACCTGCTTAAGAAAGCTGCGATCTCCCTCGCGGCAACGTCGATGATCGTGGCTCCGGTTGCCGCTTCGGCTGCTACCTCGCTTGATTCGGCTCGTGCGACGTCGGTTGTCGGCGGCGAAAGCGAACTCGAAGGCAGCACCAGCTGGATCATCGCTATCGTTGCTCTGGCCGCGATCATCGGTGGCATCATCCTGGCATCGGACAACAATAGCGACAACCCGACCAGCCCGTAATAGCGGCTGATCGCTTAGCTATACCAAGGGGCTCCGAACGAAAGTTCGGGGCCTTTTGTGCGTCTGGGGTTTGGGGATTGAGCTTCGCTCATTGGCCGAACAGCAGATGGTCGAAGCGGGGTGGGAAGCTGACATTCCCTACTTTCGTCATTCCCGCGAAAGCGGGAACCCAGTGTGGGGTTAGCCGACGCACGCTCTGGGTTCCCGCTTTCGCGGGAATGACGAAGATAGGAGATGCTGAGCGCGATTTTCAGACTCTCGTCATCCCGGACTTGATCCGGGATCCATCAACCGGCGCTGAGAGAATAGATCCCGGATCAAGTCCGGGATGACGATGTAAGATAGGTCGGCTTCCGGTCGAAAGCCGGCATAGGAAATTTGATCACAGCCTAAATTTCGATCGATCGAACAGCGCGCGATCGGGCCAGCGGAATCGCCTGCCGCGCGCGCGTGGCGGCATCGGCGGCGATCGGGGCGAGGATCAGATCATAGCCGCGATCACCATCGGCGTTGCCGGCCGCCGCTTCGGCCAGCACGGCGCCCCAGGGATCGATCGCGAGGCTGTGGCCGTAGGTTGCCCGCCCGTCAGCGTGCGTTCCGTTCTGGGTCGCCGCGACGACATGGCACGCCGTTTCGATCGCGCGGGCGCGGAGCAGGAGGTGCCAATGGGCTTCGCCGGTCGAGACGGTGAAGGCGGCGGGCACCGCGATCAGATCGGCGCCGCGATCGACCAGCGCGCGATAGAGTTCGGGAAAGCGCAGGTCGAAACAGATACTGAGGCCGAGCCGGCCCAGCGGCGTCTCGACGACCTCGATGGCGTCGCCCCCGGCATAGGCGGCGGACTCGGTCCAATTCTCGCCCGAGGGCAGGGTGACGTCGAACATGTGAATCTTGTCGTAGCGCGCGCGGACGCTGCCGTCGGCGGCGATGACATGGCTGCGATTGACGCGCCGGGCGCCGTCGTCGGACAGCAGGGGCATCGATCCGCTGTGCAGCCACAGGCCATGGCGCCGCGCCATTTGCTGGAGCGCGGCGGGCCAGGGGCTGTCCGCCTCGCGGACGATATGCGCGGCCGAGCGCTGGCGGTCGCGATCGAGCAGCAGCGCCATTTCGGGGAGGAAGGCCATCACGGCGCCCTTTGCCGCTGCCTCGGCCAGCGCGCGGTCGATCGTCGCCAGATTGACGGTGGGGTCGATGCCGCTCGTCATCTGGACGAGCGCGGCGAGCGGAGCGGGGGCGGTTTCCATCGCGTCTGGCTAAGCCCAAGCCGCGCCCGCAGCAAGCCCGACGCGCGGGGCGGGCGGGCGAAGTTCAGTGGCCAGCAAGGTTCGAACGCGATAAGAGGGGGCAATGTCCTATTCTCCCCCGCTGACGCCCCGTTCTTTCCTGCGATCCTTCCTTCCGGCAAGCGCCGTCGCCGCGGCGATGCTGCTCGCGCCGGTCGCCGCCGCGCAGACTGCACCCGCTTCGTCCCCCGCCGTTTCGGTGCCGGCAGAGGCCGGGCAGGCCAGCGACTGGCTCTATGCGGGCAGCGACATTCCGCGCGATACCGCATGGCAGTTCGGCATCCTGCCCAACGGGGTCCGCTATGCCGTCCGCAACAATGGGGTGCCGCCGGGGCAGGTGTCGATCCGCGTCCGCATGGATGTCGGATCGATGTTCGAAACCGACGCCGAACGCGGCTTTGCCCATCTGCTCGAGCATCTGACCTTTCGCGGGTCGGAGCATATTCCCGATGGTGAGACAAAACGCATCTGGCAGCGTTTCGGCGTGACATTCGGCAGCGATTCCAATGCGCAAACCACGCCGACGCAGACGGTCTATCAGCTCGACCTGCCGAGCGTGACCCCGGCGAACCTCGACGAGAGCATGAAATTGCTCGCCGGCATGGTGCGCGAGCCCCGGATTTCGGAGGCGGCGGTGACCGCCGAGCGCGGGGTCGTCCTGTCCGAACTGCGCGAATCGGACGGGCCGCAAAAGCGGATCGCCGATCTCACCACCGCGCATCTGTTCGCGGGGCAGTTGCTCGGCGACCGCTCGCCGATCGGCACCGTCGCCTCGCTCGGCGCGGCGCGCGCGGGGGCGGTGCAGGCGTTTCACAATCGCTGGTATCGGCCCGATCGCGCGGTGGTCGTGATCTCCGGCGACGGCGATCCGGCCGAGTTCGCGCGGCTGATCGCCAAATATTATGGCGACTGGCAAGGGGACGGCCCGGTGCCGACGCCGCCCGATTTCGGCAAGCCCGACCCCAAGGCGCCGGTCGCGAAGGTGATCGTCGAGCCCAACCAGCCGCTCGCGCTGACGCTCGCGATGATCCGGCCGTGGAAGAAACGGATCGACACGGTCGAGAATACGCGCCGGCTGTATCTGGAATTCATCGCGCAGGCGCTCGTCAACCGGCGGCTCGAAAATCGCGCGCGGGCGGGCGGCAGCTTTCTGGTCGCGACGGTCGAGCAGCAATATGTCAGCCGCAGCGCCGACGTCACCATGACGCAGATCGTGCCGCTCAGCGATTGGAAGGCCGCACTCGCCGACGTGCGCGGGGTGATTGCCGACGCGGTGACGACGCCGCCGTCGCAGGCCGACATCGATCGCGAAGCGAACGAGATTCAGGCGTTCCTGCTCAAGGAACTCGACAACGCCCGCAACGAACCCGGCGCGCGGCTCGCCGACGACATGGTGCGCGCGGTCGATATCGGCGAAACGGTCGCGAGCCCGCAGGGGCAGGTCGACATGTTCAAGGCGATCCGCGCCTCCGCGACGCCGCAGGTGATGCTGAAGATCAGCAAGGCGATCTTCAGCGCGCCGGTGACGCGCGTCGTGCTGACCACCCCGACCGCGATTCCGGGCGGCGATGGCGCGCTGATCGCGGCGCTGGCTGCGCCCGCCAAGATACAGGGCGACCGGCTGGCCGCGACGAACGTCGATTTCAAGCAATTGCCAGCGATCGGCAAGCCGGGATCGATCGTGTCGACGGCGCCGCTTCCGGGGCTGCGCGCCGAACGGATCGAATTCGCCAACGGCGTGACCGCGCTGGTGTCGAACAATCAGGTCGAACCCGGCAAGGTGCGGGTGAAGGTCCGCTTCGGCACCGGCAATCGCAGCGTCGCCGCCGACGCGCCGAACCTGCTGTGGACCGGCGATTATGCGCTGGTCGCGAGCGGCATCGGCCCGTGGGGTCAGAATGAGATCGATCAGCTCACCAACGGCCGTCAGATCCAGATGAATTTCTCGGTCGAGGACGATGCGTTCGAACTGTCGGCCGAAAGCAAGCCCGCCGACCTCGCCGATCAGATGAAGCTGATGGCGGCGAAGCTCGCCATGCCGCGCTGGGACGCCGCGCCGGTCGAGCGGCTGCGCGTCGGTTATCTGACCGGCTACGACCTCAACGACGCGACGCCGAACGCGGTGCTCGACCGCAATCTGCAAGGCTGGCTGACCGGCGACGACGCGCGCTGGGCGGCGCCCGACAAGGCGGCGATATCGGCGCTGACCCCCGCCGCTTTCCGCGCCTTTTGGGAACCGCGGCTGGCGAGCGGGCCGATCGAGGTCCAGATATTCGGCGACCTGTCGACGGTCGATTACAAGCAGATATTGGCGAACACGCTGGGCGCGCTGCCCCCGCGCAAGGAGCTGGCGCCGCCGAGCGGGCAGCAGGTCGCTTTCGCGAAACACAACACGACGCCGATGATCGCCTATCACAAGGGCGAACAGGGGCAGGCGGCGGCGATGACCGCCTGGCCGACGAGCGGCGGCCTTGCGAATCCGCGCGACGCGCATGGGCTGGAGATATTGGCGGCGATCTTCAACGACCGCCTGTTCGACCGGCTGCGCGCCGAGCAGGGGGCAAGCTATGGCCCCAGCGCCGACAGCCATTGGCCGACGGGTTTCGAGGGCAGCGGCGGCTATCTGGTCGTCGGCAGCCTGCTGGCGCCGAAGGACGTCGACCGCTTCTATGGCATCGTTCGCGAGATCGCGGCCGATCTGGTCGCCAACCCGGTCGGCGCCGACGAACTGGCGCGCAATGCCGGGCCGCTGCGCGAGCAGATCGAGCGCGCCTCGACCGGCAATGTCTATTGGATGTTCCTGCTCGAGGGCGCGACCCGCGATCCGCGCGTTGCCGCGGCGGCGCTGTCGATCGGCCGCGATATGTCCTCGATCACCCCGGCCGATATCCAGCGGCTCGCGCGGCAATATCTGGTGTCGGAGCGCCAGTGGTCGGTGGCGATCCTGCCGAAGGGCATGACGCTGGCGGACGCCGCCGCGCTCGACAAGGCGGCGGCGCAGGGCGGGCGGTAGGGTATCGAGCGTTAAATCTGCGCCATCCTCTCTTCCGTTCGTGTCGAGCGAAGTCGAGACACCCATCGATGTAGCGTTACGCTGATGGGTGTCTCGACTTCGCTCGACACGAACGGGACGGGGGGAGATAGATTTAAGGCTCCATGCGTTAGCTCCCCGGCGTTCGCAGCTTGGGCATCCGCGGTTCGTGATCGAGATGACCCTTGGTCATGATATCGTGGCGCATCTTCGCGCGCACGTCGTGGATCGAGGCGATGACCGGGCCCATCGCGACGCCGAGGTCGATCAGCACCGCTTCGGCGAGTTGCAGCGAGCTTTCGAGCGTTTCGGGCACCGCGTCGGTCGCCCCGGCCTGATAGAGAGCGGCGGCATGATCCGCCCCACGCGCGCGGCTGATGATCGGCAGATCGGGATATTTCCGGCGCAGCCGCCGCGTCATCCGAAGCTGCTGAACCGGGTCGTCCATCGTCAGCACGACGGCCTCGGCATTCTCGATCCCCAGCTTGCTGAGGCTTCCGGGGCGGCCGACGTCGGTATAGCGAACGACGAAGCCGTCGCGCCGCGCCGCCGCTACCGTGTCGATATCGGCATCGACGGCGATATAGGGCCGGTCATGCTCGCGCAGCAGGTCGGCGACGATGCGGCCGACGCGGCCGAAGCCGACGACGACGGTGCGGCGTGGCGGCGCCTCTTCTTCCTCCGCGACGTCGCTGTTGCGGATCTCGATGCGCCGCGCGACATCGTGGCCGATCCGCGCCAGCAGCGGCGTGATCGTCAGGCCGATCGCGGTGACGAGCTGCCAGAATTCGGCGGTCGCGCGGCTGATGAGCTGTGCCTGGAAAGCGGTGGCGAGCACGATCAAGGTCGTTTCCGACGGGCTCGACATCAGCAGGCCGACCTCGGCCGCGGTGCTGCGCCGCGCCGAGCCCGAAAAGCGCAGCAGCGCCGCGGTGACGATCGCCTTCACCGCGACGACCCCGACCACGGCAGCGACCAGCGCCGTCCAGTTGCGCGCGATGGTCGCGAGGTTCAGCCCCATGCCGACGCTGATCAGGAACACCCCGAGCGCCAGCCCCTTGAAGGGCGCGGTGATCGCCTCGACTTCGCCGTGATATTCGGTCTCGGCGATCATCAGCCCGGCGAGCAGCGCCCCGACGATCGGCGACAGGCCGACCGCCGCGGTCGCCAGCGCGGCGACGATGACGACCAGCAGGCTGGCCGCCAGGAACAGTTCGGGGTCCTTCGCGCGCGCCGCCTGGGCAAAGATGCGCGGCAGCAGGAACCAGCCGCCGATCGCGAGCGCCGCGACGACGAGCGCCCCCTGCCACAGCGTCGTCAGCAGCAACTCGGCATTGTGACCGGCAGTGCTGGGCGCGAAGGCGCCGAGCACGAAGATGATCGGGACGATCGCCAGATCCTCGAACAGCAGCATGGCGAAGGAGGCCTGGCCGACCGCGGACTTGGTCCCGGCGATCGGCAGCACCAGCGCGGTCGACGACAGCGCGAGCGCGGTGCCGAGGCCGAGCGCGGCGGGCAGCGACAGCGTTCCGATCATATAGAGGACGCCGCCGAGGATCGCGCCGCTCAGCAGCAGTTCGGCGGCGCCGACCCCGAAGACCAGCTTGCGCAATTGCCACAGGCGGCGGAACGAAAGCTCGAGCCCGATCGAGAACAGCAGCAGGATGATGCCGAACTCGCCGAACAGCGCGATATCCTCGGGCGACCGGATCGTGACATGCTTGAGCCAGGGATATTGGCCCGCGAGCGCGCCGAGCCCCGACGGCCCGACGAGCAGGCCGACGAGAATGAAGCCGATCACCGGCGTGATGCGAAACCGCGCGAAAGCGGGGATCACGATCCCCGCTGCTCCCAGCACGACCAGAGCGTTGCCGAGGCTGGATGCTTCCGTTTCGATGGACATGCAAAGGTCTTAGGGAGCGGGGCCGGGCTTGGCTACCGCCTTTGTCAATCGAAACGCTTGTTTGATGAATCCTCTCTGCGGCGCAGCCGTGGGGAGGAGGACTGCCGCGAAGCGGTGGTGGAGGGGCCGCGAGCATCAGCGAGCGCTGCGCGCTCTACCCCTCCGTCAGCGCTGCGCCAAAGGCGCAGTTTATCCTGAGCGCCTGCAAGGCAGTCGAAGGGCGCTGCCACCTCCCCATCGCTGCGCGACAGGGAGGAGCATAAACGTCGGCGCCGATCCGAAGCCGGCGTCAGGCGCCCATCTTCTTGTCGAGATTCTCGACGATCGCCTCGAAAAAGCCTTCGGTGGTCAGCCAGTTCTGATCGGGGCCGATCAGCAGCGCGAGATCCTTGGTCATCTTGCCGCTTTCGACCGTCGCGACGCAGATTTTTTCGAGGTCGTCGGCGAACTTCGTCACCTCGGGCGTGCCGTCGAGCTTGCCGCGATGCTTGAGCCCGCCGGTCCAGGCGAAGATCGACGCGATCGGGTTGGTCGAGGTCGCCTTGCCCTGCTGGTGCATGCGGTAGTGACGGGTGACGGTGCCGTGCGCGGCCTCCGATTCGACGGTCTTGCCGTCGGGGGTCATCAGCACGCTGGTCATCAGGCCGAGCGAGCCGAAACCCTGCGCAACGGTGTCCGACTGGACGTCGCCGTCGTAATTCTTGCAGGCCCAGACGAACTTGCCGCTCCACTTGAGCGCCGAGGCGACCATGTCGTCGATCAGGCGATGCTCATAGGTGATGCCGAGCTCATCGAACTTCGGCTTGAACTCGTCGATGAAGACTTCCTCGAACAAATCCTTGAAACGGCCGTCATAGGCCTTGAGGATCGTGTTCTTGGTCGACAGATACACCGGCCACTGGCGCGCGATGCCGTAGTTGAGGCTGGCGCGCGCGAAATCGCGGATCGAATCGTCGAGATTGTACATCCCCATCGCGACGCCCGACGAGGGGAACTGGAACACTTCCTCGTCGATCAGCGTGCCGTCCTCGCCCTCGAACACCAGGCGCAGCTTGCCGGGGCCGGGGACGCGGAAGTCGGTCGCCTTATACTGGTCGCCGAAGGCGTGACGGCCGACGACGATCGGGTCGGTCCAGCCGGGCACGAGGCGGGGGACGTTCTTCATCACGATCGGTTCGCGGAAGACGACGCCGCCCAGGATGTTGCGGATCGTTCCGTTGGGCGACTTCCACATCTTCTTGAGCCCGAATTCCTCGACGCGCGCTTCGTCGGGGGTGATCGTCGCGCACTTCACGCCGACGCCATGCTTCTTGATCGCGTTCGCCGCCTCGACGGTGATCTTGTCGTCGGTGCGGTCGCGTTCCTCGATACCGAGGTCGTAATAATGGAGGTCGATGTCGAGATAGGGCAGGATCAGCCGTTCGCGGATCCATTGCCAGATGATCCGGGTCATTTCGTCGCCGTCGAGTTCGACGACCGGATTGACTACCTTGATCTTGCCCATGCGTTCAGCCTTTTTCCTTGGGGAGTCGGAGTTGCAGCGGGCCTTAGGGAAAGCGGCGCGATTGATCAATGGCCGTGGTGGAACCCGCGGGGCGGCTTATTCGATTGTCTATGACCGTTCGCCTTTCTAGAAAGACCGGCATGTCCTCTATCCTCTCTTCCAACCGTCCGGGCGGCGGCATCAAATGGCGCTGGCCGTCGATCCACCCGGAAGGCCGCAAATTCCTGCTGATCGCAGGGGTCGTCACGCTCTGTTTCTGGCTGCTGGGGTGGGAGATCGCCGGCTGGCTGGCGTTCGGCATCACCCTTTGGGTCGCGGCCTTCTTTCGCGATCCGGTGCGCGTCACCCCGACCGGCGCCGATGTGGTGATCGCGCCCGCCGACGGGCTGGTGACGCAGATCGCCGAAGTGCCGCCGCCGCCCGAGATCGCGGGCGCCGATGGGCTTGGCGACGCGCCGATGCTGCGCGTGTCGATCTTCATGAGCGTCTTCGACGTCCACATCAACCGCACCCCCGTCGCAGGAACGCTGCGCAAGCTCGTCTATATTCCCGGCAAGTTCGTCAACGCCGACCTCGACAAGGCGAGCGAGGAGAATGAGCGCCAGCATTTCGTCGTCGAGCGCGCCGACGGCGTGCGCATCGGCTTCACCCAGATCGCCGGGCTCGTCGCGCGGCGCATCATGCCGTTCGTGAGCATGGGAACCGAGCTTCAGACGGGGCAGCGCGTCGGGCTGATCCGCTTCGGCAGCCGCGTCGACGTCTATCTGCCCGCGGGCACGACGCCGCAGATATTGCTCGGCCAGCGCGCGCTCGCGGGCGAAACGGTGATCGCGCGGATCGGCACGTCCGAAATCCTCGACGGCATCGGAAAATAATGACCGACGCGCCGCAGACGAGCGTCGACGCCGAACAGCGCCGCCTGGGCGGCATCCCGCTGCGTGCCTTCGCGCCGAACGCGATCACCGCACTCGCGCTCTGCTTCGGGCTGACCGGCGTGCGCTTCGCGATCGGCGAGGAATGGGAAAAGGCACTCGCCGCGGTGATCTTCGCCGGCGTGCTCGATGGGATGGACGGGCGCATCGCCCGTCTGCTGCGCGCGCAGAGCAAGTTCGGCGCCGAGCTCGATTCGCTCTCCGACGTCATCGCTTTCGGCGTCGCGCCGGCGATGATCTTGTTCCTGTGGTCGCTGGCCGACGCGCCGAAATTCGGCTGGACTGCGGCGCTGGCGCTCGCGGTGGGCTGCGCGCTGCGGCTGGCGCGCTTCAATTCGCGCATGGATGCCGACATTCAGCCGCATAAGTCGGCGGGCTTCAACACCGGCATTCCCGCGCCCGCCGGGGCGGGGCTCGCCTTCGTCCCGGTCTATCTCTGGCTTTCGAGCGGCAACGACCTGTTTCGCGAATGGTATGTCGTGATGCCCTGGGCGCTCGGCGTTGCGATGCTGATGATTTCGGCGATCCCGACGTATAGCTGGTCGTCGATCCGCTTGCGCCGATCGTGGCGGCTGTTCGCGCTTGCCGGCGTCGGCCTGCTCGGCGCGGCGCTCGTCACTGCGCCGTGGCAGACCTTGCTGGCGGTGTGTGCCGTCTATGTGACCCTGCTGCCTTTCGGCGTCGCGAGCTATGCCAGGATCAGGCGGCGCGGCTGATCGGGGCGCGGACGGCGGTGCGAAGGGCGCGCGGCGCATCGCGGCGTTCGGGCGACCGGCGCAGCGTAATGACGCGCGAAGCCGGGCCGGGCTGCGGCGCGGCGCCGGCCGGAAAGGCGCCTTCGCCCATCAGCGCCGAGAGAATGGCGGCCTCGTTATTCTTCAGCATCGCCAGGATGACGGTCAGGCCGAGCCCGGCGGCGACGGCAAAGAGGAGAGCGGCGGCGACCTGAACCATGATCTTGTCCTTCCGGCTTCGATGTGCGAAACCTGTGTCCATTGGACGGTTTCCTTGCGCTCTTCGTTCCATGTTCCTGTTTTGTTCTCAATGATGTTGCGATGAAGCGTTTTGTTTCGTCGATGAATTGAGGGCGTTCGGGGCGTTGGCTTTGGGAGAGCGGCGGACATTCCCCATCTTCCCCCATCATTCGTCATTCCCGCGATAGCGGGAACCCAGAGTGGGGTTAGCTGACGCATGCTCTGGGTTCCCGCTTTCGCGGGAATGACAAAGATAAGAGATGCTGCGCGCGACTTTCAAACTTTCGTCATCCCGGCCTTGATCCGGGATCCATTCTCTCAGCGCCGGATGAATGGATCCCTGATCAAGTCCGGGATGACGATGTGGGATGGGTTAGTCATCGGTCGATAGCGCCCCTTTCCTATCTCCCGCTTCAAAGCCCGCTGGCCGTTGCGTGGCGCTTCCCCCTTGCTTTTCCGCCTCAGCCCCGCTAACGGGCCGCCCATTCCACATGGAAGGCGCACATACCGGTGCCGGGTCCATCCCCAGCGGATGCCTCGGTTCTTGCCTTTCAGAGGACTAACCGGAAGGAGAAAGACTATGGCGGCCCCTGTCGTCACGATGCAGAATCTTATCGAGGCTGGCGCCCACTTCGGCCACCAGACCCACCGCTGGAACCCGCGCATGAAGCCGTATATCTTCGGCGCGCGCAACGGCATCCACATTCTCGACCTGTCGCAGACCGTGCCGCTTTTCGCGCGCGCGCTCGACTTCATTTCGTCGACCTCGGCCGCCGGCGGCAAGGTGCTGTTCGTCGGCACCAAGCGCCAGGCGCAGGGCCCGATCGCCGATGCGGCTCGCGCGTCGGGCCAGCATTTCGTCAACCACCGCTGGCTGGGCGGGATGCTCACCAACTGGAAGACGATCTCGAACTCGATCAAGCGCCTCAAGACGCTCGAAGAGCAGCTTTCGGGCGACACCTCGGGCCTCACCAAGAAGGAAGTGCTCAATAAGACCCGCGAACGCGACAAGCTTGAAATGTCGCTCGGCGGCATTCGCGACATGGGCGGCATTCCCGACGTGATGTTCGTGATCGACGCGAACAAGGAAGAGCTGGCGATCAAGGAAGCCAACGTCCTCGGCATTCCCGTCGTCGCGATCCTCGATTCGAACGTCTCGCCCGACGGCATCGCTTTCCCGGTTCCGGCGAACGATGACGCCGCGCGCGCCATCCGCCTTTACTGCGACGCGGTGGCCCAGGCGGCGACCCGCGGCGGCCAGCAGGCCCGCGCCGATCGCGGCGAGGATCTGGGCGCGGCCGTCGAGCCCGTCGCCGAACCGGCGCTGGTCGAAGCCGCTCCGAACGAAGACGAACAGGTTCCCGCCGAAGCGGCAGCCGAAACCGAACGCCAGAGCGACGCCTAAGCGCGCTCGTGCATGACGGGGCGGCGCGGCAAGGTCTGCGTCGTCCCTGTCATTCATTTGACTTATCGCCCCGCCATGCGCGCGGGCGTCCCGCGGGCCCGAACGCGCCCGCCCCTTTGGAAAGGAATATCCCATGGCTGAGATCACGGCCGCCCTCGTCAAGGAACTGCGCGACCGCACCGGCGCCGGCATGATGGACTGCAAGAAGGCGCTCGCCGAAAACGGCGGCGACATCGAAGCGTCGATCGACTGGCTGCGCACCAAGGGCCTCGCCGCCGCCGCCAAGAAGGCCGGCCGCGTCGCCGCCGAAGGTCTCGTCGGTTTCGCGACCGACGGCGCCAAGGGCGCGCTCGTCGAAGTGAACAGCGAAACCGATTTCGTCGGCAAGAACGAACAGTTCCAGGACTTCGTCCGCGACGTGACGCAGGTCGCGCTCGCGAACAATATCACCGACATCGACGCGCTCGGCGCCGCGACCTATCCGACCGGCGGCACCGTCGCCGAGAAGCTGACCAGCAACATCGCGACGATCGGCGAGAACCAGTCGCTGCGCCGCGCCGCGATCCTGTCGGTCGGCTCGGGCGTCGTCACCGGCTATGTCCACAATGCGGCCGCGCCCGGCATGGGCAAGATCGGCGTGCTCGTCGCGCTCGAATCGACCGCGGGCGCCGATGTTCTCGAACCGCTCGGCAAGCAGCTTGCGATGCACGTCGCCGCCGCGAACCCGCTGGCGCTGAACGGCGATGACCTCGACGCCGACCTCGTGGCGCGCGAACGCGCGATCGCCGAGGAAAAGGCGGCGCAGTCGGGCAAGCCCGCCGAGATCGTCGCCAAGATGGTCGACGGCTCGATCGCCAAGTTCCGCAAGGAAAACGCGCTGCTGTCGCAGCTCTTCGTGATGGACGGCAAGACCCCGGTCGCCGAAGTCGTCGCCGCTGCCGGCAAGGATGTCGGCGCGACGATCACGCTCAAGGGCTTCGTCCGCTTCCAGCTCGGCGAAGGCATCGAGAAGGAAGAAAGCGACTTCGCGGCGGAAGTCGCGGCGGCCGCCGGCGTCTAAAAAGAAGGAACGGATTGCTGCGCCAAGGCGCGGCAGTCCGCTTGGCAATGGCGCGCGCCTTCACTAGGGTGCGCGCCATTCGCATTTGGTGAGTTTGCAAGAGGTTCCCCCCGACATGGCTTTGCCCGGCATGAAACGCATATTGCTCAAGCTGTCGGGCGAGGCGTTGATGGGCTCCACCCCCTTCGGCATCGATCCCGAAACGGTCGCGAGCATGGCCGCCGAGGTCAAGGAAGCGAAGGACCGCGGGCTCGAAATCTGCCTCGTCATCGGCGGCGGCAACATCTTCCGCGGCATGGCGGGCGCCGCCAAGGGCATGGACCGCGCGCAGGCCGATTATATGGGGATGCTCGCGACAGTGATGAACGCGCTCGCGATGCAGAATGCGCTCGAACAGCTCGGCGTCCAGACGCGCGTCCAGTCGGCGATCGAGATGGACAAGGTGTGCGAGCCGGTGATCCGCCGCCGCGCCGAGCGCCACCTGGAGAAAGGCCGCGTGGTGATCTTCGCCGCGGGCGTCGGCGCGCCTTATTTCACCACCGACAGCGGCGCCGCGCTGCGCGCCGCCGAGATGAAGTGCGATGCGCTCCTAAAGGGCACGAGCGTCGACGGCGTCTACAACGCCGATCCCAAGAAGGACGCGAACGCGGTCCGCTATGACAGCCTCAGCTATGATCGCGTGCTCGCCGACAATCTGAAGGTCATGGACGCGAGCGCGGTGGCGCTCTGCCGCGACAACAATATCCCGATCGTCGTGTTCAACATCCGCGAGGCCGGCAATCTGGCGCGCGTGCTGGCGGGCGAGGGTGTTGCCACCGTCGTCGGCCAGGCCGACTGACGAGATCAAGAGAGGAAAGACAGATGGCGAAATATGACAAGGCCGACCTCGAACGCCGGATGCACGGCGCGGTCGAATCGCTGAAGCACGATCTGGCGGGCCTGCGCACCGGCCGCGCGAACAGCGCGCTGCTCGATCCGGTGACGGTCGAGGTCTATGGCAGTCACATGCCGCTGAACCAGGTCGCCTCGGTCAGCGTTCCCGAGCCGCGGATGCTCGCGGTGCAGGTGTGGGACAAATCGAACGTCGGCCCGGTCGACAAGGCGATCCGCTCGGCGGGCCTCGGTCTCAACCCGATCGTCGACGGCCAGCTTTTGCGCCTGCCGATCCCCGAAATGACGCAGGAGCGCCGCAAGGAGCTGTCGAAGCTCGCGGGGCAGTATGCGGAGAAGGCGCGCGTCGCGGTCCGCAACGTCCGCCGCGACGGCATGGACAATCTCAAGGCCGACGAGAATAAGAAGGAAATCAGCGAGGACGAGCGCAAGCGCGCCGAAACCGAGGTCCAGAAGCTGACCGACAGCACGATCGCCGAACTCGACGCGGCGGCGGCGGCGAAGGAAAAGGAAATTTTGGGCTAGTGCGTTTCCGCGCTTCCCTCTCAGCCGTTCTGGCTGAGCTTGTCGGAGCCCCGTCCTTTTTCTCCGGAAGAAAGAACGGCCCTTCGACAAGCTCAGGGCGAACGGAGTTTTAGGTTTCTCCAGTGTCCGAAACACACCACGGCGCGCGCCATGTCGCCATCATCATGGACGGCAACGGCCGCTGGGCCAAGAAGCGCTTCCTGCCGCGCGTCGCCGGGCACAAGGCCGGGGTCGAGGCGGTACGCAATATCGTGCGCGCTGCGGCGGAAATGGGGCTGGAGGCGCTGACGCTCTATGCCTTTTCGTCGGAGAACTGGAAACGCCCCGAGGAAGAGGTCAGCGACCTGATGGGGCTGATGAAGCGCTTCATCCTGTCCGACCTCGACGAATTCGCCGCCAATGACGTCAAGCTCAAGATCATCGGCAACTGGCGCGCACTGTCGCCCGACGTCGTCGAGCTGATCGAAAAGGCGCTGGGTCGCACCGCGGGGAACAGTCGCACGACGCTGGCGGTCGCGCTCAACTATGGCGCGCAGGATGAACTGGTGCGCGCGGCCACCGCCGCCGCCGCGGCGGGGCCGATCACGGCTGAGGCGATCGAGGCGCATCTCGACACCGCCGACCTGCCGCCGCTCGACCTGCTCATCCGCACCTCGGGCGAAGTGCGCCTGTCGAACTTCCTGCTCTGGCAATCGGCCTATGCCGAGCTTTATTTCACCGATACGCTGTGGCCCGATTTCAAGCCCGCCGACCTGCAGGCGGCGCTCGACCATTTTGCGCGGCGCGAGCGCCGCTACGGGGGACTTTAAGGATATGGCGCCGGACGCGAACAAGGCTAGGTCGGACCTTTGGACCCGCGTGGGATCGGCGATCGTCCTGTTCGCGATCGCGGGCACCGCGCTCTGGTTCGGCGGGATCGCCTTCGGCCTGCTGCTGCTCGTCGGCGGCGCGCTCGTCGTCGTCGAATGGCTGGCGCTCGTCCGCGCGATGGCACTGGGCGGCGGCGCGAAGGGCGCGTTGATGCTGCTCGGGCCGCTCGCGATCCTGGGGGCGATGGCGGGGCTCTGGTTCATCCGCGACCATCTCGGCATGACCGCGGCGCTCTGGGTGTTCGGCATGGTGTGGGCGACCGACATCGGCGCCTATTTCGCCGGCCGCGCCTTCGGCGGCGCGCGCCTCGCGCCCGCGATCAGCCCGTCGAAGACCTGGTCGGGGCTGATCGGCGGCATGGTCGCGGCGCTCATCGCCAGCGCGACGATCGGCGACCGCGCCGGCATCACCGGCGTGCCGCTGTGGATCGGGCTGTTCATGGGGCTGCTCGCGCAACTCGGCGACCTCGGCGAAAGCTGGATGAAGCGCCGCGCCGGGGTCAAGGACTCGGGCAAGCTGATCCCCGGCCATGGCGGGCTGTTCGACCGCGTCGACGGACTGCTGCCCGTTGCGCTGCTGCTCGGCGCGCTGGCTTTCATGGGCGATATCGCCGTGCGGGCGGCCGGCTGATCATGCGCCGCCTCTCGCTCTTCGGCGCGACGGGGTCGGTCGGGCAGTCGACCCTCGACCTCGTGCGCCGCGATGGCGAGGCGTGGCGGGTCAGCGTGCTGACCGCGAACAGCGACGTCGGCGAACTGGTGCGCCTCGCGCTCGAATTTCGGCCCGAACTCGTCGTGATCGCCGACGAAGCGCGCTATGGCGAGCTTAAGGAAGCGCTCGCGGGCACGAACATCGGCGTCGCGGCGGGGGCCGAGGCGTTGATCGCGGCGGCGAAGCATCCGACCGATCTGGTGATGGCTGCGATCGTCGGCACCGCCGGCCTCGCGCCGACGATGGCGGCGCTCGAGGCGGGCGTCGATGTTGCGCTCGCCAACAAGGAGGCGCTCGTCTCCTCGGGCGAACTGATGACCGCGGCGGCGCGCAAATCGGGCGCGACGATCCTGCCAGTCGACAGCGAGCATAATGCGATCTTTCAGTGCCTCGCGGGCGGGCGGATCGATCAGGTGCGCCGCATCATGCTGACCGCCAGCGGCGGCCCGTTCCGCACGATGAGCGCAGCGGACATGGCGCATGTCACCCCGGCGCAGGCGGTTGCGCACCCCAACTGGTCGATGGGCGCCAAGATCAGCGTCGATTCGGCGACGATGATGAACAAGGGTCTCGAACTCATCGAGGCGCATCACCTGTTCCCCGTCGGGCTCGACCGCATCGAGATTCTCGTCCACCCGCAGTCGGTGATCCACAGCCTGGTCGAATATGTCGATTGCTCGACGCTGGCGCAGCTCGGCTCGCCCGACATGCGGATTCCGATCAGCAGCGCGCTCGCCTGGCCGCAGCGGATGGCGACGCCGTGCGCGCCGCTCGACCTCGCCAGCATCGCGCGGCTCGATTTCGAGGCGCCCGACGAGACGCGCTTTCCCGCGACCGCGCTCTGCCGCGCCGCGATCTCCGAGGGCGGGGCGCGTCCGGCGCAGCTCAACGCCGCGAACGAGGTGGCGGTCGCCGCTTTCCTCGCGGGACGCATATCCTTCCCGGCGATCGTCGATACGGTGCGCCGCGTGATCGATGCGGCGGCGCCTGCGGTGCCTGCCTCGCTTCAGGACATATTCAGCGTAGATGCCGCATCGCGCGCGGCCGCGCAGCATTTTGTGGACCAGCTCGAACATGTCTAACGTGCCCCCCTGGCTCTATATTGTCGGCTTCCTGCTCGTGCTCGGGCCGCTCGTCTTCGTGCACGAATATGGCCATTATATCGTCGGCCGCTGGTGCGGAGTGAAGGCCGACGCTTTCTCGATCGGCTTCGGGCGCAAGATCGTCGGCTGGACCGACAAGCGCGGCACCGAATGGAAGATCGGCTGGCTGCCGCTCGGCGGCTATGTCCAGTTCGCGGGCGACCGCGACGCGGTCAGCCAGCCCGATGCCGATTGGCAGAAGCTGCCGGAGGCCGAGCGTGCGCACAGCTTTCCCGCCCAGCCGGTGTGGAAGCGCGCGCTGATCGTCCTTGCCGGACCGATGACCAATTTCCTGTTCGCGATCCTGATCTTTGCCGGTTTTTTCATGGCTTATGGCGTTCCGATGACCCCGCCGGTGGTCGGCGGAGTGCAGCCGGGGAGTGCGGCCGAGGCAGCCGGGCTGCGCGTCGGCGACCGGATCGCCCGCATCAACGGGCAGGCAATGGACACGTTCGGCGATATCCAGCGGACCGTCGCCTATGATCTTGGCCGGCCGGCCGAAATCGAAATCGAACGCGGCGCCGACCGGGTCGATGTCAGGCTGCAGCCGCGGATCACTGTCCAGAGCGACGAATTCGGCAACAAGGCCGAGGTGGCGGTTATCGGCATCATGTCCGTCCCGCCGACCCTTGCCCCGTCGGGGCCGCTGACTGCCGTGGAGGCCAGCGCCGAGCAGACGTGGAGCATCGTTCGCCTGACCGGCAAGATTCTGGGTCAGTTCCTGACCGGGCAACGATCGGTCAAGGATATGGGCGGTCCCTTGCGGATCGCCAAGCAATCGGGTGAGCAGGCGACGCTGGGCGCGGCGGCGCTGATCTTCTTCATCGCCTTCGTCTCCATCAATCTGGGGTTCATAAATCTGTTGCCATTGCCGATGCTCGATGGCGGCCATCTGCTTTTCTATGCCTATGAGGCGATCCGGCGCCGTCCTGCCCCCGCCGAGGCGCAGGAATGGGCGTTCCGATTCGGTTTTTTGGCGATCGTGACGCTGATGCTGGTCGTGACTTTCAACGATTTGGGCTCAATCGGGGTCTGGGACCGGATCGCGCGCTTGATTGGATAAGCGGACTGGGGCAGGAGTGCGCGCGGACCTGTGGGCAAGCGGGTTTGTCGCTTTTGAGTTATTTTTGCGGGATGAACAGCGTGGCTTCACAAAAAATCCGGGCGCGGACCCAGCTATCGGCGCTTCTTATGGCGGGAACCATGCTCGCATGGCCGACAGCGGCGCTCCACGCACAGGAAGCCGCACCGCCGACCGTTCCCGCGCCGAACGTCCCCGCGCCCACGGGTGAGGCGGTGCCGACCGCGACGACCGTGAAGTCGATCACCGTCACCGGCAACCAGCGGCTCGAGGCGCAGACGATCCTTTCCTATCTGCGCCTGCGCGTCGGCCAGCCCTATACCCGCGCGACGCTCGACCAGGCGCTCAAGGACCTTGCGGCGACCGAATTGTTCAAGGATTATCAGATCAGCGACGAAGACGGCGCGCTGACGATCCAGGTGGCCGAGAATCCGGTGATCAACCGCGTGATCCTCGAAGGCAACAAGCGCCTGAAGGAAGACAAGATCCGCCCCGAGATCAAGCTCGCGCCGCGCCAGATCTTCACGCGCTCGAAGGTTCGCGCCGACGTCGCGCGCATCATCGAGCTCTACAAGCGCCAGGGCCGTTTCGCCGCGACCGTCGAGCCGAAAATGGTCTCGCTCGACCAGAACCGCGTCGATGTGGTGTTCGAGATCAACGAAGGACCAAAATCGAAGGTCCGCCAGATCAACATCATCGGCAACGAAAAGTTCAGCGACGGCGACCTCAAGGATGAGATGGCGACCAAGGAATCGGGCCTGCTGACGATCCTGTCGTCGAACACCAGCTACGATCCCGACCGTCTGGCCTATGACCAGCAGAAGCTGCGCCTCTTCTACCTGCAGAACGGCTATGCCGATTTCCGGGTCATCTCGGCGGTTGCCGAACTGACGAGCAACAAGCAGGATTTCATCATCACCTATGTCGTCGAGGAGGGCGAGCGCTACAAGTTCGGCGACGTCAGCGTGAAGAGCGAATTGCGCGACTTCAAGCCCGAGATGCTGCAAAAGCTGCTGCCGATGCACACCGGCGACTGGTATAACGCCAAGCAGGTCGAGGATACGGTCGAAAGCCTGAGCGAGACCGCCGGCTTGTTCGGCTACGCCTTCGCCGACATCAATCCCGAATTTCACCGCAACCCCGAAACGCGGACGATGGATATTTCGTTCGACGTCGGGGAAAGCCCGCGCACCTATGTCGAGCGCGTCGACGTCAACGGCAACACGCTGACCCACGACAAGGTGGTGCGCCGCGAATTCCGCCTGAACGAAGGCGACGCCTTCAACAGCTTCGGCGTCAAGCGCACCGAGAACCGTCTCAACAGCCTCGGCTATTTCCAGGAGAATCTGGAAATCGAGCGCAAGGAAGGCTCGACCCCCGACCGCATCATCCTGGAGACCAATGTCGAGGAAAAGCCGACCGGCGAACTGTCGCTGTCGGCCGGTTTCTCGTCGATCGAGAATTTCCTGCTCCAGGGCTCGATCCGCCAGCGCAACTTCCGCGGCCTCGGCCAGCAGCTGCAGGCGTCGGTCAACTATTCGAGCTATTCCAAATCGGTCGAGCTCGGCTTTACCGAACCCTATTTGTTCGACCGCAATATCTCGATCGGCGGCAGCATCTATCGCCGCGATCTCAATTCGTTCAACTTCATCAACAACGACCGCCGGACGACCTTCGAACAGACGACGACCGGCGCCCAGATCAACATCGGCGTGCCGCTGACCGAGTTCATGTCCTTCTTCGGTCGCTACACGATCAACTTCGACGATGTGTCGCTCGACAAGAATCTCTATTATTTCGGCGGTCAGTGCGACCCGCTCGTTGCCGGCCGCTATCTGTGCGACGCGATCGGCAAGCGCACGACCTCGTTGCTCGGTTACACGCTCGCCTATGACGATCGCGACAACCGCCTGCGTCCGACGCGCGGCCAGTCGCTGTCGCTCAGCCAGGATTTCGCGGGGCTCGGCGGCAGCGTCAAATATGCCCGCACCCGCGTCCAGGGCAGCAAGCATTTCAACCTCGGCAATCGCTTCATCCTCAACGTCTCGGCCGAAGGCGGCTATATCTATCCGTTCGGCGGGCGCCCGACCCCGACGAGCGACAAGGTCCGCCTCGTCGATCGCTTCCAGCTCGGCGAGCCGCAGATGCGCGGCTTCGACATTCGCGGCATCGGTCCGCGCGTGATCCGCTTTACCGACGTCAATCTGGATGATCCGTCGAATCCGGTGCTCAACACGGACCTCAAGAACCGCAATAACCTGATCGACGATGCGCTCGGTGGGCGCGCTTATTATCAGGGTCGGCTCGAGATGGACATTCCGCTCGGCACCGGCGCCAAGGAGCTGGGCCTGCGTCCGTCGATCTTCCTCGATGTCGGATCGGTGTGGAGCGTGAAGCGCCCGACACTGACCACGCTCGCCGATTTCAAGGATCCGTCGGACGGTCTGACCAAATATAAGTGCCGCAACGCCAGCACTGGCGACACCAAGTTCGCGACGCTGACGACGGGCAGCACGACGCTCTATTCGACCTGCGACAGCGCCAACGGCTATACCGCGCTCGCGCCGTTCGAGGAACGCTTCTATGGCGATAGCTGGATGCCGCGCGTCGCGATCGGCGCTGGCGTCAACTGGAACTCTCCCTTCGGCCCCTTCCGGATCGATTTCGCTTATGCCCTCCGCAAAGAAGAGGGTGACGATACCAAACGCTTCTCATTCAACGTAGGAACCCAATTCTGATGAAGAAAATTTTCACCGCTTCGGCGCTTGCCATCGCCGCGCTGTCGGTTTCGCCCATGGTCGCCGCGCCCGCCGCGGCGCAGGCCCGCTCGACCGCGGTCGCGGACGTGCGCGCCGCCGCCGCCAAGTCGAACGCCTTCACCGTCGCCTCGCAGCAGATCCAGACGACCTACAAGGCGCAGATCGATCAGCAGGAAACCCGCGGCCAGACGCTGCAGGCCGAAATGAATGTGCTGATCGCCAAATATAATGAAGAGGCGAAGAAGAGCCCGCAGAACCAGACCGCGCTGCAAGCGGCCGCGAAGGCGGTGCAGGACAAGCGCACGGCCGCGCAGGAAGAGCTGGGCAAGATCGGCGAGCCCGTCGAACTCGCGCTCGCCTATGTCGAGGATCAGATCAGCGTCCGCATGAACGAGGCGATCAAGGCCGCGATGACTGCGAAGAAGGTCGACCTGCTGCTGCAGCCCGACGCCGTGCTGGCGCGCGAGAATAATGTCGACATCACCGATGCGGTGGTCGTCGAGCTCAACAAGATTCTGCCGAGCGTGACGATCACTCCGCCGGCCGGCTACAAGCCCGGCCAGCTCGTCCAGCAGCGCAACCAGCAGCTTATGGACGCGGCGCGCGCCGCGCAGCCGGGCGCCGCCACGCCGGCCGCTGGCACTCCGCCGACGACGCGCTAAGCCCTATGGCGGACGGGGAAAAGGGTGAAGCCATGGGTCCGGCGGACATCCGCCGGATTCTCGGCCTCCTGCCGCATCGCTATCCGATGCTGCTCGTCGACCGGGTGGAATCGATGGTCCGGGACCAGTCGATCCACGCGGTCAAGGCGGTCACCATGAACGAGCCCTTCTTTCAGGGCCATTTCCCCGGCCGACCGATCATGCCCGGCGTCCTCATCGTCGAGGCGCTGGCGCAGGCGGGCGGCGTGCTCGCGATCGAATCGCTCGGCCTCGCGGGCTCGGGCAAGCTCGTCTATTTCATGGGCATCGACGGCGTGAAGTTCCGCAAGCCCGTGGAGCCCGGTCATCTGCTCGACCTCCACGTCACCATCCTTCAGGCGAAGCGGAACATCTGCAAGTTCGAGGGACGGGCGATGCTGGGCGATCAACTGGCGACCGAATGCCAGTTCACCGCGATGATCGCCGACCCGCCGACGGATTGAGGCAGAAGCCCTTCCTCCAACTCCGTCATTGCGAGCGGAGCGAAGCAATCTCCAGCTATCGATCTTGCGCAAGGTCGATAGCTGGAGATTGCCGCGTCGCCTTCGGCTCCTCGCAATGACGGAGTTGGTGTTGCATTTCCTCCCGTCGCCCACTAAAGGCGCGGGCTTCGTGCCCTCGGGCGCATCGACTCAGCCGCTGGTCGGAAACCAGCGGCACAGGAGCTGGACATGAAAAAAGACATTCACCCCGATTATCACATGATCACGGTCAAGATGACCGATGGCACCGAATATCAGACGCGCTCGACCTGGGGCAAAGAGGGCGACGTGATGACGCTCGAAATCGACCCGACTGCGCACCCGGCCTGGACCGGCGGCCAGGGCCGTATGCTCGATGCGGGCGGCCAGGTTGCCAAGTTCAACAAGCGTTTCGGCGGACTGACGCTCAAGCGCTGACCTCCGTCATCCCAGCTTTCGCTGGGACGACGTTATGAAAGCACCTTCGCAAGCGCGCTTTGCCACCCGGCAAGGCGCGTTTTGCGTTTGTCGGCGTCCAGCGCGGACGTGAAGCGCGTCGCGGTGCCGCGCATCGTGGCGGCGGCGCTCGCCAGATCGGGATAGAGCTCGGCGCCGGTCGCGGCGAGCATCGCGGCGCCAAGCGCGGTGCTTTCGACGAAATCGGGGCGCTCGACGACGATGTCCAGCATGTCGGCGAGGTCCTGCGCCATCCAGTCGTTCGCGGCCATGCCGCCGTCGATGCGCACTTCGGCCCAGTCGACGCCGTCGGCGGCGAAGGCCGATTTGAGGTCGTGCGCCTGATAGGCCTGCGCCTCGAGCGCCGCGCGCGCGACATGCGCCTTGGTGCTGGCGAAGCTCAGCCCCGACAGCGCCGCGAGCGCATCGGGCCGCCAGTGCGGCGCGCCGAGGCCGGCGAGGGCGGGGACCAGATAGACGCCGCCGGTGTCGGCGACCGAACGCGCGAGTCCCTCGCTCTCGCCCGCGCTCGCAAGCAGGCCGAGCCCGTCGCGCAGCCATTTGATCAAGCTGCCCGCGACGAACACCGATCCTTCGAGCGCATAAGAGCGGACGTCGCCTTCCTGCACCAGCACCGTCGCGAGGAGGCGGTTGTTCGAGATGGGCCGCGTGGTGCCGCTGGCCGACAGGATGAAGGCGCCGGTGCCGAAGGTCGCCTTGGTCTGTCCCGGCGACAGGCACGCCTGGCCGATCGTCGCCGCCTGCTGGTCGCCCGCCATGCCCGATATCGGGATCGCGCCGCCGAACAGTTCGGGATCGGTCGTCCCGACGGCGGCGGTGCAGCCGGTGATTTCGGGAAGAAGCGCCATCGGCACGCCGAGCAGATCGCACAATTCTTCGTCCCAGCCGCCGACACCGTTGATATCCATCAGCAGCGTGCGCGAGGCGTTGGTGGCGTCGGTGACATGCGCCCCGCCAGTCAGGCGATAGACGAGATAGGATTCGATCGTCCCGACCGCGAGCCGGTCGCCGGCTTCCTTGAGCTGCGGCCAATGGCGGAGCGCCCAGCCGATCTTGGTGCCGGAGAAATAGGGATCGAGCAGCAGGCCGGTCTTTGCCTGCGCCTGCGGTTCGTGCCCCGCTTCCTTCAGCGCGGCGCAGTCGGCGGCCGAGCGCCGGTCCTGCCAGACGATCGCGGGGGCAAGCGGTTCGCCGGTTGCGCGATCCCAGAAGACGACGGTCTCGCGCTGGTTGGTGATGCCGATCGCCGCGACCGCACCCGCGCCGCCCGCCTGCTCGATCATCTCGCGCGTGCAGGCGAGGGTGGCGTCCCATATCTCGGCGGCGTCATGCTCGACGAGGCCGGGCCCCGGGTAATGCTGCCGGAATTCTCGCTGCGCGTTGCCGAGCGGCGTGCCGTCGGCGGCGAATAGCATCGTGCGGGTGGAGGTGGTGCCTTCGTCGATGACGATGATCTTTTCGGCCAAAACACTACCCCTCATCCGTTCGTCCCCGGACTTGATCCGGGGTTGTCGAAGCACAGCTCTTCCCTTCCCATTTCATGAAGAAAGAACGGCCTTTCGACAAGCTCGGGACGAACGCGAATAGGTTGCCAAGCAATAATCTTGCAATTTCGCGCAACCCATGCCATATGTTGTGCAGCGCAGCATGGCGGGCTTCCCCGCCGTAACCACCGGCAGCGTGATTTTCCCGCCCATATCAGGCGCGGGCGAGCCGGACCGGCGCTTTGTCCCCAGAGGCACCCTTTCACGCGGGTCGTTTCGAACCCGCGGCCGTGCGCCGTCCGTTCGATGCGAACGGATGCGCCTGCGCGTCGCCCTATGTGAGTATTTTATGACGAGTTTCAATGACTTTGGCCTGCACGCTGACATCAATCGCGCGCTCGCCGCCAAGGATTACACCACCCCGACTCCGATTCAGGTGCAGGCGATTCCGCCGCTGATGAAGGGCCGCGACCTGTGCGGCATCGCGCAAACCGGCACCGGCAAGACCGCGGGCTTTTCGCTGCCCTCGATCCATCACCTGCTGACCTATCCGCATCGCGCGAACCCGCGCGGCTGCCGGATGCTCGTGCTCGCGCCGACCCGCGAGCTCGCCGCACAGATCGCGCAGAGCTGCCGCGACTATGGCCGCTTCACCAAGCTCAGTGTGTCGACCGTCTTCGGCGGCGTGCCGATCAACAAGCAGATTCGCGATCTGGCGAAGGGTGTCGACATTCTCGTCGCGACCCCGGGCCGCCTGCTCGACCTGATCGACCAGCGCGCGCTGCGCCTCGACGATGTCGAGATCTTCGTTCTCGACGAAGCCGACCAGATGATGGACATGGGCTTCATCCATTCGCTGCGCCGCATCGCCAAGCTGCTGCCCTCGCGCCGCCAGAATCTCTTCTTCTCGGCGACGATGCCGAAGGAAATCGCGGGCCTTGCCGACCAGTTCCTCAACGACCCGGTCACCGTGTCGGTCGCGCCGCAGGCGACGACCGCCGAAAAGGTCCGCCAGCAGATCAGCTTCGTCGAGCAGAAGGAGAAGCAGGCGCTGCTCCACCATGTGCTGAAGACCGAAGAGATCGACCGCGCGCTGATCTTCACGCGCACCAAGCATGGCGCCGACCGCGTCGTCCGCCACCTCGCGGGCGCGGGCATCCAGGCCTATGCGATCCACGGCAACAAGAGCCAGGCGCAGCGCACGACGGCGCTCCAGGCCTTTCGCTCGGGGCAGGTGCGCCTGCTCGTCGCGACCGACATCGCGGCGCGCGGGATCGACGTCAGCGGCGTCAGCCATGTCATCAACTTCGAGATTCCGAACGTTCCCGAGCAATATGTCCACCGCATCGGCCGCACCGCGCGCGCGGGCGCGGAAGGCATTGCGATCAGCTTCGTTGCGCCGGACGAGAAAGCCTATCTGCGCGATATCGAGCGCGTGACGCGCACCCGCGCCGAGCCGGTGAAGCTGCCCGACGGCTTCAACGAAATGGTGCGCAACCTGCCCAAGCCGGTGCAGGCGCCGCGCAACACCGGCGGCAAGGGCCGCGATCCGCAGCGTCAGCGCGAGGATGCGTTGCGCCGTAACGGCGAGAAGCCGAACCGCGGTCCGCGTCGTGAGGTGCCGGCGGGCGAAGCCGCACAGCCGCAGCGCAAGCGCCGCTTTCGCCCGCGCCGTGGCGGCGTCGGCGCGCACAAGGGGGCGGTGACGCGCGTCGGTTGACGTCGCGCCCCGGTCCGCTAGGGTCTCCCTCGCTCTGAGGGGGGCTTGATGCCGACGATCGACGAAGATGATTTCGAACCGCTGCCGCCGCGGCGGCCGCTGATCCGGCGCAAGCGGGTGCTGATCCCGCTGGCGCTGCTGCTTGCGATCGTCGCGATCTTCCTGGCGCTGCGCACGCCCGATACCGACCGCGACGCGATGATCGCCAAATATGGCGGCGCGGACGCGGCCTTCGCGGCCGGCCCGGCGGGGCAGCATATCCATTACCGCGACCAGGGGCGCCGCGATGGGCCGGTGATCGTGTTGCTCCACGGTGCCAATTCGAGCCTTCAGACGTGGGAGCCGCTGGTGAAGCGGCTCGGCCCCGCCTGGCGCATCGTGACGCTCGACCTGCCGGGACACGGGCTGACTGGCGGCACGCCCGACAAGGACTACACCGCCGACGGGATGATCGCGGCGGTCGATGTCGTCGCGGCGAAGCTGGGCCTCGACCATTTCATCCTCGGCGGCAATTCGATGGGCGGCTGGGTGGCGTGGCGCTACACGCTCGACCGGCCCGACCGGGTCGACGCGCTGCTGCTGCTCGACGCGGCGGGGATGCCGCTGCGCAAGGGCGAGAAAGCGCCCGAATCGAACATCGGCTTTCGCATCCTGCAATATCCGTTCGGGCGCTGGCTGGCGACGCAGATCACCCCGCGCTCGCTGGTCGAGGAATCGCTGCGCGGCTCGGTCGCGCGGCAGGACATCGTCGATGATGCGATGATCGACCGCTATTGGGAGTTGCTGCGCTTTCCCGGCAATCGCGAGGCGACGGCGCTCCGCGCGCGGATCGACCGCGAGCCCGCGATGGCGGACCGGATCGGCGAGATCAAGGCGCCGACGCTGATCCTGTTCGGCAAGGAGGATCGGCTGATCAATCCGACCGCGGCCCAGACCTTCCACGAGCGGATCGCGGGGTCGGAGGTCGTGCTGTTCGACGGTATCGGCCACCTGCCGATGGAGGAAGCCCCCGACGCGACCGCGAAGGCGATTGCCGATTTCCTTACGCGGCGGCTCGCGCCGTCGGCGGCGCCTGCTCCAGAAAGTCGTTGATCCGCGCGGCGATGGTCGCGGCGTGCGTGAAGGGGAAAAGGTGCGATCCCGGCACCACCTCCAGCACCGCGCCGTCGATCAATTCGGCGATCGCCTGTCCGTGGCACGCGGGCACGACGCCGTCGCGCTCGCCCATTAGGATCAGCGTCGGCATATCGCGGAGATGCGGCAGCATCGCGGCGCTCGTCCAGCCCGCCATCGCCATCGTCTGCCAGGCCAGGCCGAGCGGGGTCGCGGTCGGCAGCTTCAATCCGCTGGCGAGCATATCGTCGTCGAGCAGCGCCGCCCAGCCGATGCCGGGCGCGCCGACCGTCGGCGTCGTCGCCATCAGTACCAGCCGGCGCACGCGCTCCGGAAACTGCACCGCGATCTGCTGCGTGAGCGCGCCGCCCCAGCTGAACCCCGCGACGTCGAGCAAGCCATGACCGAAGCGGCCCGCGATCTCCATCACCGTCGCCGCCATCGTCGGCGCGCTATAGGGCAGCAGCGCGTCGGGCGAGCCGCCGACGCCGGGCATGTCGAGCGTCCACACCTCGCGACCATGGATCTGCGTGAGCAGCGGCGCGGCGGCGGCGATGTCGGCGCCGATGCCGTTGAGGAAGAGGAGCGGCGTGCCGCCCGCGCCTTCGCGCCAGCGCGCGACGCGCAGGCTGAGGCCATAGACATGTTCGGTGCTGATCGAGGGTCGGCCGCTGATCCTGCTCATGGTCTCAGCCTTGGCACAGCTTGATGACGGGTGAAAGGCCGCGCGTCGCTATGCCTGCGGTTCGGCCGCGGCTTTGGCCGCCTGTTCATAGCGCAGGCAGTCGAAAATCTTCGCGCCGGCGAGGAACACCGAGCCGCTGCACGCCACCATCAGCAGATGGCCGCCGAAACCGGGAAATTGATGCAGATACGCTGCCCCGCGCGCCATAGCCCCCATCGCGAGCGCATAGACGATCAGACACGCCTCGAAGCGGGTCTTGATGACGAACAGGCGTCCGATCTTTTTCAGCATCATCCCCATCCAAGCAAGCGCCGTGCCAGCGGCGCAAATCGGGGATTCGACGCCGCGGGCAGATGGTAAATTGTAAATTAACCCGACAGCGAAGGGAAGGGCGGGTGCTATCTCCAGCCGAAAAATGCACGCCGGATACATCGACGGGGCGACGATCAGCGCCGTCCGTAATCGATCCTGATCCGCACCCAGCTCCCCACCAATACGCGTCCGCCGACCCGCGGCGGCCGCACCTTGAACTGCCACGCCGCGGCGAGCACCGCGCGATTGATCTGCGAACCAGTGGGATATTCGTCGAGCCCGACGCAATCCTCGACGCGATAATCCGGCGCCGTGCGGCAGGCGATCAGGCCCCAGCCGGGGCCGCTGGCGGTGGACAGATAGCCGCGCAGTTCGTCATCGCTCGGCTCGCGATACCAGCTCGCCGCATAGAGCGGCTCGCCATTGGGCGCCGTTCCCACCCGCTCCGAATCGCGGGAGGCGGGGGAGCCGCCGGTGTCGGGCGGCCCATACACCCGCCCGCTTGGCGGACGAAGGACGCTCGGCGGGCTGGGCGGCGCTGGCGGCACCGCCAGCGGCGGCGCGGCCGGCGGCGTAATGGGTGGCGGGGGAAGCGGCTCGGGCGGTTTCGGCTGCAGCGGTTTTTCGGGGGTCGGCTGCGACCGCTCCTTCGTCCGCTCGGGCTTCGATTTGCTCGGTTCGGGCGATTCTTTCCCAGCCTCGGCGGCGCTCAGGCTCACTACGGTGACGCGTTCCTGCTTGGTACCGGGCGGCTTTCCCAGGCCAAAGGAGAAGAGCAGGAACAGCAGCAGCGCCGTGATCAGCACGGCCAGGCTTATGGCAAGCGTGCGGCGCCCAGGCCCGATGCTGAGCTGTTCGACGTAGGGAGTGGCTGGAACAGGGTTCAGCTGAAGCAATCTTTGGTCGCGGCGTCCGCTGGTTGATATGTGCCCCCGGGCTGTCGATGCGACGGATAGGAGGGCGCTGGACCTTTGACAAGGGCGGATGCCCGCGGTTGCCGCACCTTCGCGATCCCATTGTTTGCATTTTTGCGCGCCCGCAGTTGACGTGAACGTCAACTGCGGCCTACCGAAGCGCTATGCCGGGCCTGATCCCGGCGCGAGGAGAGAGATGATGGAGGCTTTGCCGATGGCTGAAGATCCGACCAGCGAACGCGTCGTTCCGCTCGATCCCGCCTGGCCCGCCATCTCGATTGCCGAGGCGAACGCTCTGCTGACCGCGCCGGGTGCCAAGTTCGAAATGGATCGCGCCGTCATCGGCGGCGTTCCGACGCGGATCTGGAAGAATGCCCCGCACGATCTCGGCGCGCTTCTCGACCTCTCCCGCACCCACGGCGAGCATCTGTTCACCATCCTCGACGACGAGCGCGTCAGCTTTGAGGCGAATTGGCGCGCGACCGCTACCCTTGCGCGTGCGTTCCGGTCGATGGGCGTGGGCAAGGGGGACAGGGTCGCCTTCGCGATGCGCAACCTTCCTGAATGGCCGATGATCTTTTTCGCGATCGTGACGATCGGCGCGATCGCGGTGCCGCTCAATGCCTGGTGGACCGGCGCCGAGCTGGCCTATGGCATCCGCGATTCGGGCGCGAAGCTGCTCATCGTCGATGCCGAGCGTCACGCGCGCATCCACGAGCATCTGGAAGCGATGTCCGCGGTTGAACATCTGATCGTGGCGCGCGCCGATGCGCCGGTCGCGGGCGCGATCGCGCTCGAAGACATCGTCGGCACGCCGCACGGCTGGAGCGAATTGCCCGATGAGGGCCGGCCGCAGGTCGCAATCGAGAGCGATGACGAGGCGACGATCTTCTATACCAGCGGCACCACCGGCAATCCCAAGGGGGCGCTCGGCACGCACCGCAATCTTGTCACCAATATCCTGTCGGGCGGATTTTCGGCGGCGCGCAGCTTTCTGCGCCGCGGTGAGCCGGTGCCCGATCCGGTGCCGCGCACGCTGCTGACCGTCATTCCGATGTTCCACGTCACCGCCTGCTCGGCGATGCTGATGGGGGCGATGGCGGCGGGCCACACCACCATCTTCATGCGCAAATGGGACGCGGTGCGCGCGATGGAGATCATCGAGCGCGAGAAGGTCAATATGACCGGCGGCGTTCCGACGATCGCCTGGCAGTTGATCGAGCATCCCGATCGCGGCCGATACGACCTCTCTTCGCTCGAGGCGATTTCCTATGGAGGCGCGCCCTCGGCGCCCGAACTGGTGAAGCGCATCTATGAAGAATTCGGGGCGCTGCCGGGTAACGGCTGGGGCATGACCGAAACGACGGCGACGGTCACCTCGCACGGGGCGGAGGATTATCTCGCTCGTCCGACCAGCGCCGGGCCGCCGGTCGCGGTCGCCGACCTCGAAATCCGCGCCGACGATGGGGTTACCCTATTGCCCGTGGGGACGGTCGGCGAGCTGTGGGCGCGGGGCCCGATGATCGTGAAGGGCTATTGGCACAAACCCGAGGCGACGGCGGAGACTTTCGTGGACGGCTGGGTGCGTACCGGCGACCTCGCGCGGCTCGACGAGGAAGGTTTTCTCTATATTGTCGATCGCGCGAAGGACATGGTGCTGCGCGGCGGCGAGAATATCTATTCGTCCGAGGTCGAGAACATCCTCTACGAGCATCCGGCCGTGACCGATGCCGCGGTCATCGGCATCCCGCACCGGACGCTGGGCGAGGAGCCGGTCGCGGTCGTCCACCTTGCGCCGGGGACATCGGCGACCGAGGCTGAACTCCAGGCTTGGGTGCGCGCGCGTCTCGCCGCCTTCAAGGTTCCGGTCGCGATCCGCTTTGCGGCGGACATGCTGCCGCGCAACGCCAACGGCAAGATACTGAAGAAGGATTTGAAGGCCTTGTTCGAAGTGTAGCGGAGAAAAGCCCCGGGAGTTCATCTTCGTCCCAGAGGCGAGATGATCGACGGTCCGAAAAATCATACGCAAACACTATGCGTTCCGAGCTTCCGCGCTCTCGAATTCAAACGCGCTCCGCTTCTATTTGAGCCTCCTGCAGACGAATCGCGTCGCGTTCCGCGGCCCGCGTCTTGCCGGAGCAACATCATGCAGGATCTGATCTGGATCGGCATCATCCTCGCTCTCCTCGCCGCGAGCCTTGGCTATGCGCGGCTGTGCGACGACGCATAGGGATCGGTGCCCATGTCTCTCGACCTCTGGCTCGCGGGCCTCACCGCGCTCGGCCTTCTTTTCTACCTCGTCGCGGTGCTCGCGCGGCCCGAACGCTTTTAGGGGAGGCGCGCCATGACCTTTCAGGGATGGCTGCTGATCGCCGTTTTCACCGGCCTGCTGCTCCTGCTCGCCAAGCCGATGGGCCTCTGGCTCTTCGCGCTCTACGAAGGGCGGCGAACGCCGCTCCACCGCCTGCTCGGCCCGGTCGAGAGGGGTTTTTACCGTCTGTCGGGCATCGAGCCCAACGAGGAACAGGGCTGGCGCCGCTATGCGGTCCATATGCTGATCCTCAATGCCGCGCTGCTGCTCTTCACCTATGCGGTGCTGCGTTTGCAGGGCGTGCTGCCGCTCAATCCGCTTGGTCGTGACGGGACGAGCGCGGACCTGGCTTTCAACACGGCGGTCAGCTTCACCGCCAACACCAATTGGCAAAGCTATGGCGGCGAATCGACGATGTCGAACCTCAGCCAGATGCTCGGTCTGACCATCCACAATTTCCTGTCGGCGGCGACCGGCATCGCGCTCGCCTTCGCGCTGTTCCGCGGTTTCGCGCGGCGCGAGACGAAGACGATCGGCAATTTCTGGGCCGATATGACGCGCGTGACGCTCTATCTGCTGCTGCCGATATGCGTGGTGATCGCGGTCTTCTATATCGCGAGCGGCGTGCCGCAGACGCTTGCGGGTTCGGTCGATGTGACGACGCTGGAGGGTGTGAAACAGACGCTCGCGCTCGGTCCCGTGGCGTCGCAGGAAGCGATCAAGCTGCTCGGCACCAACGGCGGCGGCTTCTTCAACGCCAACAGCGCGCATCCGTTCGAAAATCCGACCGCGCTGACCAATTTCGTCCAGATGTTGTCGATCTTAGCGATCGGCACCGGGCTCACCTATTGCTTCGGCAAAGCGGTGGGCGATACGCGTCAGGGCTGGGCGATCCTGTCGGCGATGATGCTCCTGTTCCTCGCGGGCGCCGCTATCGCCTATTGGCAGGAAGCCGCCGGCAACCCGATCCTGCACCAGCTTGGCGCCGCAGGCGGCAATATGGAAGGCAAGGAGGTGCGCTTCGGCATCGCGCAGTCGGCGCTGTTCGCGGTCGTCACGACGGCGGCCTCGTGCGGCGCGGTCAATGCGATGCACGACAGCTTCACTGCATTGGGCGGGATGATCCCGCTGTTCAACATGCAGCTCGGCGAGGTCGTGGTCGGTGGCGTCGGCGCGGGCATCTATGGTTTCCTGCTCTTCGCGATCCTCGCCATTTTCGTGGCCGGGCTGATGGTCGGGCGCACCCCCGAATATGTCGGCAAGAAGATCGAGGCGCGCGAGGTCAAGCTCGCGGTGCTCGCGATCGCGGTGCTGCCGCTCGTCATCCTTGGCTTCACCGCGATCGCGTCGGTGACCGGGGCGGGGCTCGCGGGGCCGCTCAACAAGGGGCCGCACGGCTTTTCGGAGATCCTCTACGCCTTCACCAGCGCGGTCGCGAACAACGGGTCAGCCTTTGCCGGGCTCAATGCCAACACGCCTTTCTATAACGGCCTGCTCGGCGTCGCGATGTGGATCGGCCGTTTCTTCATCATCGTGCCGATGCTGGCGATCGCGGGCGGCCTGGCGGCGAAAAAATATACGCCGGCGACCACGGGCAGCTTCCCGACCACCGGACCGCTGTGGACGGGCCTGCTGATCGGCATCGTGCTGATCGTTGGCGGCCTGACCTTCCTGCCCAGCCTCGCGCTCGGCCCGATCGCCGATCATCTCGCGATGATCGACGGCCAGCTTTTCTAAGGATCCCTGCACATGGCCCGATCCGTGCAAAAATCGATGTTCACCGCTGACCTGATCGTCCCGGCGATCGGCGACGCCGTCCGCAAGCTCGACCCCCGGCAATTGATCCGCAACCCGGTGATGTTCACCACCGCGGTCGTCGCGCTGTTGCTCACCATGCTGCTCGTCGTCGGGCAGGACGGACTCGCCACCGGCTTCAAGCTCCAACTCGTCCTCTGGCTGTGGCTCACGGTGCTCTTCGGCACCTTTGCCGAAGCGCTCGCCGAGGGACGCGGCAAGGCACAGGCGGCGTCGCTGCGCGCCGCCAAGGCCGAGCTTACCGCCAAGCGGCTGAAGGGCGAGGGGCCGGTGCATGAAGCGGTGCCCGCCAGCGCGCTTCGGGTCGGCGATATTGTGCTCGTCGAAACGGGCGACCTTATCCCGTCGGATGGCGAGGTCGTCGCGGGTGTGGCGTCGGTCAACGAGGCGGCGATCACCGGCGAAAGCGCGCCCGTGATCCGCGAGGCAGGCGGCGACCGTAGCGCGGTCACCGCGGGCACGCGCGTCATTTCGGACGCGATCCGCGTGCGGGTGACTGTGGGGCCGGGGCAGGGCTTCCTCGACCGGATGATCGCGCTCGTCGAAGGCGCCGAGCGGCAGAAGACGCCGAACGAGATTGCGCTGACGCTGTTGCTGGTCGGGCTGACGATTATCTTCCTGATCGCGGTCGGCACCATTCCCGCCTTCGTCTCCTATGCCGGCGGCGCGATCCCCGTCGCGATTCTGGCTGCGCTGCTGATCACGCTGATCCCGACGACGATCGCGGCGCTGCTTTCGGCGATCGGCATCGCGGGCATGGACCGACTGGTGCGCTTCAACGTCCTCGCCAAGTCGGGCCGCGCGGTCGAGGCGGCGGGCGACGTCGACGTGCTGCTGCTCGACAAGACCGGCACGATCACCGTTGGCGACCGACAGGCGAGCGAGTTTCGCGCCGTGGGCGGCCATTCGGCGGCGCAGCTTGCCGAGGCGGCGCTGCTTGCGAGCCTTGCCGACGAAACCCCCGAGGGCCGCTCGATCGTGGTGCTGGCGCGCGAAGGTTTTGGCCAGACGGCAGCGCTGCCCGCCGAGGCCGAGATCATCGCCTTCACCGCGCAGACGCGCCTGTCGGGCGTCCGGATCGGCGGCGTCGTGATCCAGAAGGGCGCGGTGGACTCGATTCTGCGCGCCAATCCCGGCGCGGGCGCGACCGCCGCCGCGACCGAGCTGCGCCGCATCACCGACGAGATCGCGCGCGCCGGAGGAACGCCGCTGGCAGTTGCGAAGGACGGGCAATTGCTCGGCGCGATCTTTCTGAAGGATATCGTCAAGGCGGGCATCCGCGACCGTTTCGGCGAACTGCGCGCGATGGGCATCCGCACGGTGATGATCACCGGCGACAATCCGCTCACCGCCGCTGCGATCGCTGCCGAGGCCGGGGTCGACGATTTCCTCGCGCAGGCGACGCCGGAGGACAAGCTGGCGTTGATCCGCAAGGAACAGGCGGGCGGGCGGCTCGTCGCGATGTGCGGCGACGGCACCAACGACGCGCCGGCGCTGGCGCAGGCCGACATCGGGGTCGCGATGAACACCGGCACGCAGGCGGCGCGCGAGGCGGGCAATATGGTCGACCTCGACAGCGACCCGACCAAGCTGATCGAAGTCGTCGGATTGGGCAAGCAATTGCTCATGACGCGCGGCGCGCTCACGACCTTTTCGGTCGCCAATGACGTCGCCAAATATTTCGCGATCATTCCCGCGATGTTCGTCGCGCTCTATCCGGGGCTTGGCGTGCTCAACGTCATGGGATTGGCCACCCCCGAAAGCGCGATCCTGTCGGCGATCATCTTCAACGCGCTGATCATTCCGCTGCTCGTGCCGCTCGCGCTCAAGGGCGTGTCCTATCGCCCGATGGGGGCGGGGCCGCTGCTCGCGCGCAACCTCGCCGTCTATGGTCTCGGCGGCCTCGTCGCGCCCTTTATCGGCATCAAGCTCATCGACCTGGCCGTCGGCGGCCTCGGTCTCGCCTGAGGAAACACGCATGGACAAGGATATCATCAGCTCGCTGCGCCCCGCGCTCGTCATGACCCTGCTGTTCGCGGCGCTGCTCGGGCTTGCTTATCCGCTCGCGATCACAGCCGTCGGACAGGCGCTCTTTCCGGTTCAGGCGAACGGCAGCCTCGTGCGCGACAACGGCCGGGTCGTCGGTTCGACCGTCGTCGGGCAGGCATTCGCCAGCGACCGTTATTTCCACAGCCGGCCCTCGGCCGCAGGCGACGGTTATAACGGGCTCGCCTCGTCGGGGTCGAACCTCGGCCCGACCTCGCAGGCACTTGCAACCCGCGTGAAGGCGGATGTCGCGCGGCTTTCCGGAACGGCGCCAGGGCCGAACGTCCCGCCTGACCTGGTGACGGCCTCCGCCTCGGGGCTCGACCCCCATATCAGTCCCGAGGCGGCTCTTTATCAGGTCGAGCGCGTCGCGCACGCGCGTTCGCTCGATCCGGCGAACGTGCGCAGGATCGTCGAGCAGGCAATCGAGACGCCATTGCTCGGTTTCCTCGGCGAGCCGCGGGTCAATCTGTTCAAGCTCAATCGACGACTCGATGCACTTGGGGCTAAACCCGCCGCGTGACCGAAAAGGATCGACCACCACCCGAGGCTTTTCTGCGCCAGGCGGCGCAGGAAGGCCGCGGTCGTCTCAAGCTGTTTCTCGGCGCCGCGCCCGGCGTCGGCAAGACCTGGGAAATGCTGACCGATGGCCGTCGCCGCCGCGAATCCGGGGTGGATGTGGTGATCGGCGTCGTCGAAACCCATGGTCGGCGCGAGACCGAGGCGCTGGTTGAGGGTTATGAGATCATCCCACGGCGCGCGGTCGATCATCCGGGGCACAGCCTTGGCGAGATGGACATCGACGCGATCCTCGAACGGCGGCCGCAACTCGTGCTGGTCGACGAACTGGCACACACCAACGCCCCCGGAAGCCGTCACCCCAAGCGCTATCAGGATATCGAGGAACTGCTGGACGCGGGGATCGATGTCTATTCGACGATCAACATCCAGCATGTCGAGAGCCTCAACGACATCGTTGCCTCCTTCACGCGCGTTCGCGTCCGTGAGACGGTGCCCGACACCATATTGGAAAATGCCGAGATCGAGGTCGTCGATATTCCGCCCGACGAGCTGATCGAGCGGCTGCGCGACGGGAAGGTCTATATTCCGCAGGAGGCATCGCGTGCGCTGACGCACTTCTTTTCCAAATCTAACCTCACCGCGCTTCGCGAACTGGCGCTGCGCCGGGCGGCGCAGGCCGTCGATGTGCAGATGCTCGACCATGTCCGCAGCCACGCGCTGGCGGGCAGCTTCGCGGTCGGCGAGCGCATCGTCGTGGCGGTGAGCGAGCTTCCCGTGGCGGCCGGGCTCGTCCGCGCGGGCAAGCGACTTGCCGATGCGCTGAAGGCGCACTGGACGGCGGTCTATATCGAAACGCGGCGGAGCCGGGCGATGTCCGATGAGGATCGCAGGCAGCTTGCCGACACGCTGGCGCTCGCCTCCAGGCTCGGCGCCTCGACCGCGACCGTTCCCGCCGCGAGCGTCGCCGAGGGGCTGCGCGCCTTTGCGGCGGATGCGCGTGCGACGCAGATCGTCATCGGAAAGTCGACCCGACCCTGGTGGTTCGAGATGCGCCACGGCTCGATCGTCGACCAGCTCGTCCGGACGATCGACGATGTCGCGGTCCATGTCCTGCCCGGCGAAGTCGACAAGCCGACAGGCCAGCGGAGCGCTGCGGCTCAGCCCGGGCGCTGGGGCAAGCCGTCGCACTATGCCGTGTCGCTCGCGATGGTCGCCGCGATGACCGCGCTCGGTCGCCTGCTGCTCGAAGCCATCGATCTCGGCAATATTGCACTTCTCTACCTTGTCCCCGTCATGTTCGCGGCCGCGACCTTCGGCCTGCGCGCGGGGTTGTTTGCCGGGCTCGCGTCGAGCCTCGCCTATAATTTCTTTTTCCTGCCGCCGACCGGCACGCTGACGGTCAATAATCCCGAAAACGTCGTCAGCATCCTCGTGCTGCTCGGGGTTGCGATCGTCACCAGCCAGTTCGCGGCGCGGGTGCGGGCGCAGGCGGACCTGGCGCAATCGAGCGCGCGCCAGAATGCCGCGCTCGCCAGTTTCTCGCGCCAGTTGACCGCGGCGTCCGATCAGGACGCGCTGATGCAGGCGATCTGCGCCGAGGTCGGGCGATTGCTCGACGTTCGTGCGGTGCTGCTGCTGCCGTCCGCGGACGGACCGACGTTGCGCGCCGCGGTGCCGCCCGAGGACCGGCTCGAACAGATCGAGCGCGCCGCGGCGCAATGGGCGATCGACAATGCGCAGCCTGCGGGGCGCGGCTCGGCCACGCTCACCGCCTCGGACTGGCTGTTTCATCCGCTGCAAACGACACGCGGCGTGCTCGGCGTGCTCGGGCTGACCCGCGACGACGCGGGCGAGCCGGTGCGATCCGATCAGGTGCCGCTGCTGATGAGCTTGCTCGATCAGGCCTCGATCGCGCTCGACCGCATGGAGCTGGAGGAGGCATCGCTGCACGCGCGGCAGGTCGATGAGCGGGATCGGCTGCGCTCGGCTCTGCTGTCGTCGGTGAGTCATGACCTTCGCACGCCGCTCACCACGATATTGTCGGCGGCGCAGGAGATGCGGCGTCATCCGTCGGCCGAAATGGCCGAAACGATCGAGGCCGAAGCGCTGCGCCTCAACCGCTTCGTCTCGAACCTCCTCGACATGGTGCGGGTCGAGGCCGGTGCCCTGCCGATGAAAGTGGAAGCGACGGAATTATTCGATGCCGCGGCGAGCGCGGCGCACGATACTCGCGCGTCGCTTGCGGGGCACGACGTCCTGATCGACATCGCGTCCAGCATTCCGCTCGTGCGGGTCGATCCGGTGCTGCTTCATCACTGTCTGATCAACCTGCTCGACAATGCCGGGCGATACGCCGATCCCGGCACCCCTATCGCCATCCGGGCAAACCGCACCGCCGACGCCATCCTGCTCTCGGTGATCGATCAGGGGCCGGGCATCGCGCCGGGCAGCGAAAAGCGCGTCTTCGAAACCTTCACGCGGCTGGAGGGCAGCGACCGCGTGAAGCATGGCACCGGGCTCGGGCTTGCGATCGTCAAGGGTTTTGCCGAGGCGATGGGGTTGACGGTCGAAGCGGGGAACAACAGCGAGCCGCATGGCGCCTGCTTCACGATCCGTATCCCCGAGGCGCTGATCGCCACCGATCTGACCGACAAGGATATCCGATGAAGGTTCGGCACAAGATTCTGATCGTCGATGACGAACCGCATATCCGCCGCCTGATCCGCGCGGCGCTGGAACGCGCCGATTATGCGATCGTCGAGGCCGGAAACGCGCGCGCGGCGATCGAGCAACTCCGCGAAGAGCGGCCCGACATCACCCTGCTCGATCTCGGCTTGCCCGATCGCGACGGGCTGGAACTGGTTCCGCTTTTCAAGCAGCAGTCCGAAACGACGCTGATCGTCGTATCGGCGCGCGAGGCGACCGAGGAGAAAGTGGCGGCGCTCGATCTTGGCGCCGACGATTATCTGACCAAGCCGTTCGACACCGACGAACTGCTCGCGCGGGTGCGCGTTGCGCTGCGCAATCGCCTGACGCGCGACGGCGGCAATCTTGTCGTAACGGCGGGCGACGTCAGATTGGATATGATCGCGCGGACGGTGACGAAGGGCGGCAGCGAGATTCATCTCACGCCCAAGGAATATGCGGTGCTCGCGCAGCTCGCCCGCTTTCCCGGCCGCGTGATCACCCACAAGCAGATCATGGCCGAGGTATGGCCGCGCGAGCATGAGCATCATGTCGAATATCTGCGCGTGCTCATCCGCACGCTGCGCCAGAAGCTGGAGGCCGATCCGCAGCAGCCGCAGATCATCAGCAACGAACTCGGGATCGGCTATCGCCTGCGGCTCGGAACCGAGAAGGTGGGGGATGAGGAGGAATAGGCCCGGTGCCGCGCTGATATGATCGGGGCCGGGGCGAGCGATCCTATGCAATTTCAACGCGGCGTCGCATTTCCCGGTCTCGAAATCCTACGCCGTCCTGCATAGTTGAATGACCTCCGGTGGAGGTTTTCATGAGGAAATGGCATGAAACGCACGCGGCCGATCTGGGCCTGCGGACTGGCGGCCTTGCGCTGCTCGCTATCGGCTGGCCGGTCGCCGTCCGGCTGAATGACCTTGCGCTGGCGACATCGGCGCGCGATGCGACATTCTTCATGATGTTGCTTGCGGCGGCGGTTTTCCTTTGCGGAAGCGCGGGCAGCGCGCTGCTGTTTGTCGGCCCCGGACTCTGGGAGACTGTCGAGGTCTCCGAGCGCTGGCGGCGGCCGCCAAATCAAGACCGGTGATGAGGAATCTGCGGAAAAGACAAAGGTGGAGGCTACTCGGCAGCCGTCCTTGAGAGAGCGAGCCGTCGCTCTCGCTTAAGATGAAGTTCGGGCGCGACCATGAAGATGCTCGCGGACGGTTTCGAATACCTCGTCCCCGGTGGGCTGGAGGATATGCGCCTCGATGAGCCGCCCGGTCTCGGCATCGCTTATGCCTAGCCATGCCCTTACTATGTCGATGCTTTGTTCGCCCGCGAGGGGCGCCGGGCTCCAAGGGGGGCAGCTTTCGGACAGAAAGCGGGCCGCATGACGTTCGGAAATGACCGGCTCGGCCAGATAGGGGTGTTCGTCGATGCGAAAACTGTCGCGCTCGCGATAATAGGGAAAATCGGTCAACTCGGCGACGCGCAGCATGGGGGCTGCCGCGATCCCTTTTGCCTGAAGCTCCTTTGCCGCCGCCATTGCGTCCCGGCCTGCGATCGCCGTGGCGATATCGGCCAGATCGTTCTCGTCAGCGTCGACCGTGACGACGCACCATGCATCGTCGCCGGCTGTGGGAAAGACGGCAGAGACTTGCTCGCTGCGACGGTCCGGCGAGAGATAGGCGGCGAATTGCGCCAGCATCACCTCGGCCTGCGACACGCTCGCGCTGCCCCCGCGCCCCGTCCGTTCGCGCCGGACGAGCAGCGCGAGCGCGCCGAGGGCGCTGATGCGGCCGGCGACGTGGTCCGGGTAAACCGTCACCGCGTCGCTGAAACTTTCGGGATCGCCCGGATAGCGCCACATGTGCGTGAGGCCGGTCACGGCGCGGACAAGCGGGCCGTAACCGAGCCGCTTGGCCCAAGGGCCGGTCGGGCCGAAGGCCGAGCTGTCGGTCATGACGAGACGCGGGTTGATCGCCGCGAGCGTCGCGGCATCGAGGCCGAGCGAGTCGAGCGTCCCCGGCTTGAAATTCGACAGCAGCACATCGGCTTCGCGCACAAGATCGAGAAAGAGCGCGCGGCCGTCCTCCTGCCGCAGGTCCAGACCCAGGCTGCGCTTGTTGCGATGCCCCGCGGCAAAGCTGGCCGACAGGCCATAGGGGAGATAGGATTGCCGCGACCCGTCGGGGAAAGTGGCGCTCTCGATTTTCACGACATCGGCGCCGCCGTCGGCGAACATCCGGCCGGCTTCGGCGCCGACGACGATGACGCCGAGGTCGAGAACCTTGAGACCCTCGAACGGACGTGCGATCCCGGCATTGCCCAGTGTCGGCGCTTCACCCTCTACCCCTTCGCCGAACGGACCCATGCGAACGTCGTCGATCGTCAGCACGCCGTTCGCGACCAGCGCGCGTGTGCCATCGGGAAGGGATGCGTCGGTCAGGGCCTGCCGCGCCGCAACCTGCTCGCTTGCGGCGAATTCCGCAAAGCTCAGCAGGCCGGCGATCGGAACGCCATGCGCCTGACCTTCGGCCTCCAGCTCGGCGCGGGTGCGCAACCGGAAGAAATCGGCAAGCGCGGCCTGCAATTCGGCCGATTGCTGCCGCGTGCTGATCTTCATGAACTCGGGGCCGGCAAACGCCTCCGGCTCTCCCATCCAGCGGAACATGCCCTGCCATTGCCGCGGGGCGAGGATGCAGATGCGGACCTGTCCATCGATGCAGGGAAAGATCGGATATTGGGTTCCCTTGGCGGGGCGGTCGCGCGAGAGGAGATGGGTGGGGCGCCCCATCGTCGCGCTGCCGTTGACGCCGTATCCAGGATCGAGCGCCTGCATCGCGCCGTCGAGCGCCGAAAAATCGATGCGGTCGCCGCGTCCCGACCGCAACGCCTTGTACCAGGCGGCGAGCACGACATAGGCGCCCTGTGCCGCGGCGCATTGCCATGCGAGCTCGCCCGGCGGGAGCAGCGGCGGCCGGCCGCGAAGGCCCGATCGCGACAGGCTGCCCGACAGCGCGTGCAGCACGGCGTCGCTGGCTTTCCATTCGCTGAAACTGTTGCCCGTTCCGAAATTGCTGACGTGCATCAGGACGAGCGCCGGATGGCTGGCCAGCAGGGCGTCAGGATCGATCGCCGCCGAAGGGGACGACACGATGATGTGCGCGCGGCGAAGCAGGCTTTCATCCGGGGCGCCGGCGTGGACGATCTTTCCGGCATTGGCGGCAACGTCCGCAGCGTCTCCCGTCGCGGCGACGAAGCGGTCGACGCGCGCGCCGAGTTCGGCCAGATAGCGCGTGATCGGAGCGAGCGGCCCCTCGACGAGATCGACGACGCGCAGCCCCGACAGTGGGCGATCGGCGCTCATGCCGGGTTGCGCGGAAATTGCGGCAGGCCGGCGGGGATCTCGACCCACGGCAGCGCCGACGAGGTCCAGACGTGGATGGCGGGGACGAACCGGCCCGGATCGTCGGCAGTGCCCGCCTTGACGATCGCCACCTTGGGCGAAGCCGCCGACAGCGAGCGGATCGGCGATCCGCACGTCGCGCAGAATTGTCGCAGCACCGGCTGGCCGCTTTCGGTGTCGCGATCCTCCCACGTCGCGACGTCGCCCGTCATCCGCATCGCCTCGTCGCGGACGACGACATTGACCGAAAAGGCGCTGCCCGACTGGCGGCGGCAATTGCTGCAATGGCAAACGGCGACGGCGAGCGGATCGCCCGTCAGACGGTACCGGACGGCGCCGCAATTGCAGCCGCCTTCGATTTCGGACATCGCTCGCTCTCCCGCTTCGTTTTTCGTGCTTGCGCTTTTATCTAACGTCGTTAGTTTGTAAAGACGCAGATGACAATGGAGCCGACATGGATCGGCCGCACAAGAGGGCAGAGGCAGATGAGCGACGAATTTGCGATGACCATCGACGGCCGCGCGGCCGGGGCTAAGGCGGCGATCGACGTGCTCAACCCCGCGACGGGCGAGGTGTTCGCGTCCGCGCCTGATGCCGATGCCGCCGATCTCGATGCCGCGGTTACGGCCGCGACCCGCGCCTTTCCGGCGTGGCGCGACACGCCGATCGCCGAGCGCAAGGCCTGCCTGACAAAAGCTGCCGAGGCGATCGAGGCCCATGCCGATGAACTCGCGGCGCTGTTCGTGAAGGAACAGGGGCGGCCGTTTCCCGGCGCGAAGGCCGAAATCCTCGGCGCCGCGATGTGGATGAAGGCAACGACGATGCTCGACATCCCCGTCGATGTCACCGAGGATTCGGATACGCGGCGGATCGAGATCCATCATGTGCCGCTGGGGGTGGTATGCGGCATCGTGCCATGGAACTTCCCGGTGCTGCTGGCCTCCTGGAAGATCGGTCCGGCGCTGATGGCCGGCAACACGCTGGTGCTGAAACCTTCGCCTTTCACGCCGCTTTGCACGCTGCGCATCGGCGAACTTGTTCGCGACATCTTCCCGGCGGGCGTGATCAACATCATCAGCGGCGGCGACGCGCTCGGCCCGCTGATGACCGCGCATCCGGGCTTTGCGAAGATCAGCTTCACCGGATCGACTGCGACCGGGCGCCGCGTGATGGAATCGGCGGCGAAGGATTTGAAGCGCATCACGCTCGAACTCGGCGGCAACGACGCCGCGATCGTGCTGCCCGACGTCGATGTCGACGCCGTCGCGGCGCAACTGTTCGAGGGCGCCTTCCATAACACCGCACAGGTCTGCGTCGCGACGAAGCGGCTCTATATTCACGCCGACATCTATGATCGGCTGCGCGACCGGTTGCACCAGCTTGCGAGGGACCTGCCCGTCGGCGACGGGGCGGAGCAGGGCAACCGCTACGGCCCGATCCAGAACGAGCCGCAATATCGCCGCGTTCTCGCGCTGCTCGACGATGCACGCGCCAATGGGCTGACCTTGCTCGAAGGCGGTCCGGTCCCCGAGAAAGGCTATTTCGTGCCGCTGACCCTCGTCGACAATCCGCCCGAGGATAGCCGCGTCGTCGTCGAGGAAGCCTTCGGCCCGGTGCTGCCGCTGCTCAAGTTCATCGACATCGACGATGTCGTCGCGCGCGCGAACGACAGCGACTATGGCCTCGCGGGCGCGGTCTGGTCGGCCGACGTCGAGGCGGCGACCGCGATCGCGCATCGGCTCGACACCGGCACCGTCTGGATCAACCAGAATCTCCAGTCGACGCCCTTCACGCCGCTCGCGGGCGCGAAGCAGTCGGGCTTCGGGCAGGAAAATGGCGTCCCCGGCCTGCTCGAATTCACCCGGCCCAAGGCGATCTTCATTCCGAAAGCGGCCTGAGCCGATGCAACTCGGCGCGCAAGACGAAAATTTCCGCGAAGAGGTTCGCGCCTTCTTCGCGGCCGAACTCACGCCCGAGCTTCGCCGGGCCGGCAAGCTGATGACCAGCGTCTATGCAGACCATGAGTCGCAAATGGCATGGCAAGCGAAACTCCATGCGAAGGGCTGGGCGGCGCCCGCCTGGCCGGTCCGATATGGCGGCTGCGACTGGAGTGTCGTCCAGCACCATATCTTCGCGAGCGAGCGCATCCGCGCGGGCGCGCCGCCGGTATCGCCGATGGGGATCAAGATGTGCGGCCCCGCGATCATCGGCTTTGGCACCGAGGAGCAGAAGGCTTTTTTCCTGCCGCGGATGCTGAGCGGCGAGCATGTCTGGTGCCAGGGCTATTCGGAGCCCGGCGCCGGATCGGACCTCGCCGCGCTGCAGATGAAGGCGGTGCGCGACGGGGATGATTTCGTCTGCACCGGCACGAAGATATGGACGACGCACGCCCATGTCGCGAACTGGATTTTCTGCCTGGTCCGCACCGCGAAGAGTGAACGCAAGCAGCAGGGGATCACCTTCCTGCTGATCGACATGACGTCGCCGGGGATCGAGGTGCGTCCGATCGTCATGGCGTCGGGCGAGCATATCCAGAACCAGATCTTCTTCGACAATGTCCGGGTGCCGGTGACGAACGTGCTCGGCGAGATCGACAAGGGCTGGACCGTCGCCAAATATCTGCTCGAATTCGAACGCGGCGGCAGCGCCTATGCGCCTGAGATCGAGGTTGCACTCGATGAACTGGCCGGGCAGGTCGCCGCGCAGCCTGCGGGCCATGCGCGCGCCTTGCTCGAAGTCCGCATCGCCGAGGCGCGTATCCGCTGCGACATTCTGGCGCGGCTCGAAAGCGACATTCTCTCACGGCTGTCGGCGGGCGCGCCGACCGGTGCCGATGCGTCGATGATGAAGATCCTCGGCACCGAATTGCAGCAGCGCGTCACCGAACTCGCGCTCGAAGCCGCGGGGCCGCTCGCCCGCGCCTTTCAGCCCGGCGTCGCGATGCCCGGCGGGCCGATCCCCGGCCACGGCCTCGATGATTATTGCAGCGGCGAGGTGTGGCAGGCGATCGCGCCGCTCCATTATCTCAACGAGCGCGCGAGCAGCATCTATGCCGGGACCAACGAGATTCAGCGCAACATATTGGCGAAGGCGGAACTGGGACTTTAGCTCAGCGCCATATAGCGCGCGAGATGCTCGTCGCGCGTGCCGAACTCGCTCTCGATTACCGTTAGCCGCTTGAACAGCGCCGACACCGGCAATTCCTCGGTCATTCCCATGCCGCCGTGCAACTGCACCGCATTCTGTCCGACGAAGCGCCCGGCGTCGGCGATGGTGACCTTGGCCGCGCTGACCGCCCTCGCGCGTTCGGCCGCGTCGAGGTCGAGCGCATCGGCGGCAAGGGCCGCGGCGGCCGAGGCGCGGCGCGCCTCGATATGCATATCGACCAGCCGGTGCTGGACGACCTGAAAGCGCGCGATGCTTTGCCCGAACTGTTCGCGCTGGACGCTATAGTCGCGCGTGTCGGCGACGAGGCGCGCCATGATCGCCGCGGCTTCGGCCGCAATGCCGGCCGCGCCGATGTCGCGGATTTGGGTGATGTCGTCGGGGTCGAGCAGCAGCCTGGCGCCGGGGGGCACGGTGACATCGTCGAGCAGCAGGTCCGCGGCGCGGCGTCCGTCGATCGTCGGATAGGCCTTCATCGCCAGCGCCTCGCGCGCGATTACGAAGGCTGCGGCGCCATCGTCCGTCGCGGCGGTGACGATCACCGCATCGGCTTCGGCCGCGCCGATGGCGAGCAGCTTGCCGCCCGACAGGCGCCAGCCCGCGGCGCCCGTTTCGGCGCGTGCGGGCTCGCGGTCGTCGATCCATGCGAAGGCAAGCTTCGCTTCGCCCGATGCGACGCGCGGCAGCCAATGCGCTGCATGATCGCCGCCCGACCGGTCGAGCAGGGCGCCGGCGAGCAGCACGCATTCGAGATAGGGCAGGGCAATGCCGCGCGGACCGAGGGTTTCGAGCACGGCAAAGCCGTCACGTGACGGCAGGCCAAGCCCGCCATGCGCCTCGGCGAAGGGCAGGCCCAGCACGCCGGCATCGGCAAGCGCCGCCCAGCCGACCTCGCCGGATTTCAGCCGGTCGAACCGGGCATCGAGAGCGTCCTTATAGTCCATCTCAACCTGCTTTCGCTTGCGGCGCATCGCGCAGGATGATGTCGGCGGCGCGCCAGGCCATCGCCATCGTTGGTCCATTGGTATTGCCCGACGGAATCGCGGGCATTACCGAGGTGTCGATCACGCGCAGCCGCTCGACGCCGCGCACGCGGAGCGCCGGATCGACGACCGAATCCTTATCCTTGCCCATCCTGCAGCTGCCGACCGCATGATAGCCGCAGGTGCCGAAGCGATCATAGGCATCGAGGATTTCGGCGTCGGTGCCGAACGCAGGCCCCGGCATCGTCTCCTCCGCGATCATGGCGGCGAGCGGTGCCTGCTTCGCATACGCGCGCATCATCCGCACCGCGCCGATCATCGCGGCGCGGTCCTCTTCGGTTGCACGATAATTGGGTTTGAAGCTCGCCGCGACATCAGGGTCGCGCGTCGCGATATGGATGCTGCCGTGCGAGGTGGGGCGCAGCGGATAGATGACCGCGTTCATGCCCGGATGCTTCTCGAGCTGCGTGCGCTGCGTCGCCATGTCGAAACTGAAGGGCGCGATCAGCATCTGGGCGTCGGGACGGTTCAGTCCTGGCCGCGTCTTGAACCAGCCGCCGATTTCATAGGCGGCGGCCGACATCGGCCCGTCGCCGGTGAGGTAATATTGCAGCGTCGCGAGCAGCAGGCGCCAGCCGCCGAAGACGCGGTTCTGCGACAGCGCCTCCTTCGTCAGCTTCCATTGCATGATGATGCCGCGATGCTCGATCAGCCCTTCGCCGACCTGGGGGTTGTGATGGACGAGCGGGATGTCGAGCGCGGCGAGGCGGTCCTGGTCGCCAATGCCCGAACGTTCGAGGATCGCCGGGCTGGCCATCGCGCCGCCGCAGACGATGATCTCGTGCGCCGCGTCGATCGTCTCGCGCATGCCATTGTGGAGCAGTTCCACCCCGACCGCGCGTGTACCGTCGAAGATCACGCGGTCGACGGTGCGGTCGGTCAGCACGGTCAGATTGGGCCGCTTCTCGGCTGGACGCAGAAAGGCCTGCGCGGCGCTCTGGCGCTTGCCCTTCCAGATCGTGCGCGGGGCATAGCCGATCGCGACCTGGTCGTCGGGTGCGTTGACGTCGGGCTTGTTGGTCCACCCCATCGCTTCGCCCGCCGCGACCTGCGCATCCGAAATCGGCAGCCGCTGCGTCGGCATCGAAATTTTCATCGGACCCGCATCACCGCGCGTCGCCGCGCCGCCGAGTTCGTGATTCTCCAGCGCGCGATAGGCCGCGCCGATATGCGTCCAGCTCCAATCATCGCTCGATTTCTCCGCGATCGCGTCGAAATCGGCGGGCTGGCCGCGCACATACATCATGCCGTTGACCGACGACGAGCCGCCGAGCACGCGCCCGCGCACCCAGGCTTCGGACTGGCCCGCGGTCGACGCCTCGGGCTCGCTCATATGAACCCAGAGGTGCTTCGGATCCTGCATCACCTTGGCAAGCCCCTTGGGCATCGCGATGAAGGGATGGCGGTCGCGCGGACCCGCTTCGATCAGCGCGACTCTGATCGCGGGATTCTCCGACAATCGATAGGCGAGAACGCACCCCGCCGCGCCGGCCCCGCAGATGACATAGTCGAAATCCATCCTCATTATCCCTCGATTTCGGCCGCTTTTGCAGCGCTCTCGCAGTCCTCATAAAAAACTATTGTCATTAGGTAAAGGGTGGAATAGGCTATGCCCGACAATAAGGAGAGGAATCTGCAAATGAGCGATGTTGCAGACATTGCGCGGCCCGCCCGCAAGCTGACGACTTTGGCCAACCTGACGCCCAGCCAGATCGCGGCGATCCGCAAGATCCCGGCCGAGAAGGACGCGGTCGTCGTCCCCTTCGGTGCGACCCGGCCCAATGCGATCTTCACCGGGCGCGAGCGATTCGATCTCGAACAGGAAAAAATCTTTCGCCGCTATCCGGTTCCGGTCACCGTGTCGGCGCTGCTCGAACCCGGCAGCGTCGTCGCGAACGACAGCTACGGCTTTCCGATGCTCGTCTCGCGCACCCGCGACGGCACGATCAAAGCCTTCATCAATGCCTGTCAGCACAAGGGGTCGAAGATCATCGAGGATTGTGCGGTTCACAAGCAGAGCCGGATGACCTGTCCCTATCACGCCTGGACCTATGGCATCGACGGCAAGCTGATCGGCGTGTCGCGTAGCGAGGCCTTTCAGGATCTCGACAAGAGCAAGCGCGGACTCGTCGAGCTCGAAGCACGCGAGTGGGGCGGCATCGTCTATGTCCAGCTCAACCGCGATATTCCGGCCGACTGGTCCAACCTGTCGGAACAGGTCGCCGAGGATTTTGCCGCGCTCGGGATTCCGTCGGCGCATGTCTATGGCCGCAAGACCTTCGATCTCAAGGCCAACTGGAAAATGGTGCTCGAACCCTTTCTCGAAGGCTATCATGTCCAGCGACTGCACGCGGCGTCGATCGGCGACAAGTTTCAGGACGCCCCCAATATCGTCGACATGTTCGGGCCGAATATCCGGCAGGTGTCGGGGCGCATCGGCTATGTCCCCGAAATGCTCGACGAGGATCCGGCGGCGAACGTCCACAAGCTCGTCACCCACGCCTATACGGCTTTCCCGAACTGCGTTCTGGTGACGAGCCAATATTATACCAGCGTCATGCTGCTGATGCCGCGCGGCCCCGATCGCACGACGGTCGAATATTTCATGCTGACGCCTGAGGTCGCCACGACCCCCAAGGCCGAGGAGGTGTTCGCGCGCTCCTATGAGCTGATCCTCGGGGTCTTCGGCGGAGAGGATTTCCGGGCGGCCGAGATCAGCCAGCAGGGCCTCAATGCAGGTGTGCCGGAGGAAACCGTCTATTGCGGGCTCGAGACCAATATCGTGCGCTATTATGAAGCGATCGAAGCGCTTCTGTGATCGTTGAACCGGCGACAGACCGGATGGAGAGGGATTGATGGCGCAGACATTGTCCAGCGCGCTGGCCTGGTGGGCACGGATGCGGCCCGAACAGCCGGCCGTGGTGCTCGGCGGCGACCGGCTGAGCTATGGCGATTACAAGGCGTGGTCGGATCGTGTTGCCGCGATGCTGGAGGCCGACGGGCTGAAGCCCGGCGATCGCGTCGCGATCTGCTCGACGAACAGCCTCGCCTATTGCGCGTTGATCATGGGGATCATCCGCGCGGGCGGGATCGTCAATCCGGTCAATTTCCGCTTCACCCCGCGCGAAATTCGCGAACTTTGCGAGACGACCGAGCCGCGCTTCGCCTTCGCCGCGCCCGACTTTGCGGCCAATGTCGCGGCGGCGGGTCTGACGCCCCGGCCGATGGCCGAGGTCGAGGCCCTGCGTCACGGCGCCCCCGCTTCGCCCGCGCATGATCCGGCGCCCGATGCTCCCGTCGTCATCATCGCGACGAGCGGGTCGACGGCGAAGCCGAAGGGCGTCGTCTTCACCAACCGTTCGATGACTGCCTATGCCGCCTGTTGGTCGCTCGAGGAGCCGTCCTCTTCGGCGGGCGCGCGGATCATCAGCCTCGCGCCGCTCAACACGTCGGCGGGCTTCGTCCAGCTCGTCCATTATACGACGCAGGGCTGCACCATCTTCATGGAACCCGCCTTCGTTCCCGACGCGATCCTGCGATTGATCGAGGATGAGAAGATCAATTGCTTCGGTGCGGTACCGACCTTCTTCGAGGCGATCGCGCGCTGCCCCGGTTTCGCCGACGCCGACCTGTCGTCGATCCGCCTAGCCACCGCCGGCGGCGCGCGGGTCAGCCGGCAGCTTCTTGATAGCTGGAAGGCGAAGGGGATCACGATCCGCCAGATCTATGGCCAGACCGAGGTCGGCGGCAACGTCACGATGATGCCCGAGCATCTGGCGATGGACGAGCCCGAGAAATGCGGCTGGGGCGGCATCTTCATGGAGGTGCGCGTGCTGCGCCCCGACGGCAGCCCCTGCGACCCCGGCGAGCCGGGCGAGATCGTCATGCGCTCGCCGGGCATGATGCAGGGCTATTGGCGCAACCCGCAAGAGACGGCGAAGGCGATCCGCGACGGCTGGCTCTGGTCGGGCGACATCGGGATGCTCGACGAGCGCGGCCTGCTGACCTTCGTCGACCGGATGAAGGACCTGATCATCTCGGGCGGGCTCAATATCTCGGCCGCCGAGGTCGAGCGGGTGGTGTGCGAATTTCCCGGCATCGTCGAGGCGCTGGCGATCGCCGCGCCCGATCCCAAGTTCGGGGAGACGCCGTTCGTCGTCTATCATGGCGCGGCCGAGGTCGACGTCGCGGCGCTGATCGATCACTGCAACACCAATCTCTCGAATTACAAGGTGCCGCGCTACGTCGCTTTTTCGGCCGACCCGCTGCCGCGGCTGGCCACCGGCAAATTGTCCAAACCCGCGGTGCGCGAGCTTTATGCCCGCGCCCACGAGACGATGGAGCGCGTGCGATGAGGAGCCCGACATGACCGCCCTGGACCACGCCGCCCCCTCGGTGCCGCCGCATATCCCGGCGCATCTCGTCTTCGATTTCGACATCTATGCCGATCCGCGCATCGGCGAGGATGTGCAGGGGACTTACGCGGCCGCGCTCGCCGATGCGCCCGACATCTTCTGGACGCGGCGCAACGGCGGACACTGGATCGTCAAGAGCTTCGATGCGATCAGCAGGATCGTCCTCGATCCCGAGCATTTCTCGGTGCGCGAGATGCAGATTCCGCGGGTCGAGAATCCGCCCTTCTTCATCCCGCTCAGCCTCGATCCGCCCGAGAATCTGCCCTATCGCAAGGCGATGATGCCGATGTTCGGGCCGACCGCGATCAAGGCGCTCGAACCGCGCATCCGCGAATGGGCGGTCGAACTGGTCGAGGGCATCGCCGTGAAAGGCGCCTGCGATTTCCAGGCCGATGTGGCGAAACTGTTCCCCGTCAGCGTCTTCATGGAACTGATGGGCATGGACCTGTCGCGCCTCGGCGATTTCCGCGCGCTGGCCGAAGCCTTTTTCTCGGCCCAGAACGACGAGGCCGAGATGGGACGGCTCAGCGCCGCAATCCTCGGCGAGATGAAGGCGCTGATCGAGGCGAAGAAGGCGGCGCCCGACGACAAGCTGATGTCGCATTTCATCGCCGTCGATGTCGGCGGGCGCACGATGAGCGACGACGAAATCCTGGCGATGAGCTTCGTCCTCTTTCTCGGCGGCATGGACACGGTGACCAACGTCACCGGCTTCGCCTTTCAGCAGCTCGCGCGGATGCCCGACGTGCAGGCGCGGCTGGCCGCCGACCCGTCGCTGATTTCCGCTTTCGTGAACGAAGCGCTGCGCCTCTATGGCGTCGTCAACACGCCCCGGCTCGTGGTGAAGGATCAGCAGATCGGCGAAGCGCAATTCCGCGAGGGCGAGATGGTGCTCAACATCCTCTGTCTCGGCAGCCGCGATCCGGCGAAATATGACGCCCCCGACCTCTTCGATCTCGACCGCAAGAACAGCGCGCACCTGACCTTCTCGTCGGGGCCGCATCTGTGCGTCGGGCACGTCCTCGGCCGTGCAGAGCTGCGCATCCTGACCGAGGAGTGGGTGAAGCGCATCCCCACCTTCCGCGCGACGCCGGGCGAACGCCATGCCTTTCGCATCGGTACGGTGATGGCGCTCGAAACGCTGCCCCTCGAATGGACGGCGGCGGTTTGAGATGAATATCAACGACGGCGCCGACGCGCCCTACTGGAACGGATTGGCCGAAGGGCGGCTGCTGCTCCCGCGCTGCGGCGGCTGCGGCGAATGGCTGTGGCCCGCATTGAGCCGCTGCGGGACGTGCGGCAGCGAAGAGATCCAATGGGTCGAGCGGGCGATGGCGGGCGCGATCTTTTCGTGGACCCGGACGTGGCACCGCTTCGGCTTCACCGAAAGCCTCGACCTGCCGTTCGTCTCGATCGTCGCGACGGTCGACGATTGCGGCATCCGCTTGCTCGGACGCCTCGACGATCCCGACCAGATCGACCCGCTGATCGGCGAAGCGATCACGGGCCGGGTCGGCGCGACGCGCGTCGAAGGCCGCGACATTCCCACGATTATCTGGAGCCGCGGCTGATGCATCCGCTTTATGGAACCACCGCGGTCGCGGGCATCGGGATGCGCCAGTATCGGCGCGGCGCCTCGCCGCTGCCCGAGCAGGGCGTGCTGGCAGAGGCGATCCGCGCCGCCTGCGCCGATGCGGGCTTCGATCCGGCCGAGGTCGACGGCTTCGTCTCCTACGGCGACGACAAGAACGAGCCGGTGCGGGTGATGCCGGCGCTCGGCACGCGCGAGCTCAAATGGTCGAGCGTCGTCTGGGGCGGCGGCGGCGGCGGCGTCGCGGGCGCCTTCGGGCTCGCCGCGGCGGCGATTCTGTCGGGGCAGGCGAGCGCGGTCGTCGTCTTCCGCGCGCTGGTCGAGGGATCGAGCGGGCGCCTGTCGGCGGCGGTGATGGCGCACCATCTCAACGATCATATGCTCGCGGCGGGGATCGTCGCGCCGGCGCAGGTCTGCGCGATCCGCGCCAACCGGATGTACGAACATCATGGCGTGCCGCGATCGGTCGCCGAGGAACTGGTGCGCGCCTCCTATTATCACGGATCGCGTAACCCCGAGGCGGTGGCCTATCGGACCGAGCTCGATCTGGAAGAGATGCGGAGTTCGCGCTGGATCGCCGAGCCGTTCCGCCTGTTCGACTGCAGCCGCGAGAATGACGGCGCCGCCGCGTTCCTGATCGTGTCGGCCGAGCGCGCGCGCGACCTGAAGAAGCCGCCCGTCTATCTGCTCGGCTGCGCGAACGGCGCCGAGAAGGGGTGGGGGGATCTGCTCGAGAATGACGACGAAGCGCTCTATCCGACCGCGGGCTTTCGCCCGATCGCGCGGCGGCTCTATGCCGAGACCGGGCTTTTGCCAACCGACATCGACGTCGTCCAGCTTTACGAGAATTTCAGCGCGCAGGGCGTCGCCTCGCTGATCGATCACGGCTTCTGCACCTATGAGAATGTTGCCGAGGTCGTCCGCTTCGACAATCTGATCGCGCCGACCGGCAAGCTGCCGGTGAACACCGGAGGCGGCAATTTCGCGCAAGGCTTCATCCACGGCATCGGCACCGCCTATGAGGCGGTGAAGCAACTGCGCGGCGAGTCCGCCAATCCGGTGCCCGGCGCCCGGACCTGCCTGCTCGCGGGCGGCCCCGGCGCGCCGACGGTCAGCTCGGCGATCTTCGGAAACGAGGTGCCGTGAATCCCGTCAGGCCGTCGCGGGTTTGAGCGACTTGCCGACCGTGCCTTGATCGAGGCGTGCGCGCACTCCGGTCAGGAAGATGCGGAGCGATTCGACGAACAACGCCTCGTCGTCGAACGGGCTGTCGGCGATCGCCTTGGCGAGATTGGGATATTTGCCCGGATCGACAAAGGGCATCGGCGCGACGCCGCGGGCGCGAGCCGCCGCCTCGAACAGTGCGGTGCCATAGGTCAGCCGTTCGATCGCTTCGATCACGACAAGCTGGATCGATGTCGGAAAGGGTTCGTCGCGCGCCGCCCGGTCATAAGCGGCCAGCAGCATATGCTTGGGGAAATAGCGCAGGATCAGCGGCGCGGCGTTGGGATGCTTGAGCATCGCGCGGCGCGTCGAGACGCAGATGTCGATGATGCGCTCCTCATAGGATTCATCGCCGCTGTCCATCAGCGTGATGCGCACGAGCATGATGCGCGCGACTTCCTGAAGAAGCTCCGACTTGTCCTTGAAATGATGATAGAGCGAGGGCGGGCGGACGCCGAGCTTCTTGGCGACGAGACCGAGGCTCAGGGCCTCCAGCCCATGTTCGTCGATCACCTCGAGCGCGGCTTCGGCGGCATTGCTGCGCGAGATCAGCGGTTTGGATGGTCGTGCCAAAAGGATTTCCCCTGTTTCGGCCGCTCATGGCAGCAGCGGCGCGCAAGTGCCAGCCTAAAAGGAGTCGGTTTAGGGTTCATATTCCATCACCGCAGCATCAGGCCGCCATCGACGACGATGCTCTGGCCGGTGATGTAGGAGGCTTGCGGGGAGGCAAGGAACAGCGCCGCCGCCGCGACCTCGGCCGGGGTGCCGAAGCGGCGCACCGGGATCGCGCGCAATGTGTTGCCCGCCTTGCGTTCGTCGGCGCGGACCGCTGCCGTCATACGCGTTTCGATGAAGCCGGGGGCGACCAGGTTGACGCGCACGCCGTCGCGCGCCCACTGGTCGGCAACCGCGCGGGTGAAGCCCAACAGGCCCGTCTTGCTCGCGGTATAGGCCGGCGCATAACCGATCGCGATGAAGCTGGCGCACGAGCCGACGTTGACGATCGCACCGCCGCGGTCGCGCAGGACCGGGTGGAAAAGATAGCAGAGTTCGGCGGCGGCGTTGAGGTTGACCTCGATCACGCGGCCATAGCCTTCCATCGAATATTCGTCGGGGTGCGCCTGGCCGGCATTGTTGACGAGAATGTCGATCGCACCCGCGGCCTCGACGAGTGCGGCGCGGTCGGCGGGCCGGTCGAGGCGAGCCTGTGCATAGGCGAAGCGCGACAGATCGTCCGGATATTCGCCCGCGCTCGGCCGCGTCCCGGTGACGATCACGTCGGCTCCGCTATCGGCGAACGCTTCCGCGATGCCCAGCCCGATCCCCTGCGTGCCGCCCGTCACCAGCGCGCGCTTGCCCTGAAAATCGAACCGGATCATCCTGCATCTCCCAAAATCATAAATCTATTGACGTTAGATAATGCGAAGCGCAGGCTTTTGGCAAGCAGGAGGGACAGGCAATGACCGGCAAGTTGAGGCGAACCGTCTTCGTGGCGCGCGATGGCGTCAGGCTGGTCGGCGACCGGGGGGGAAGCGCCGATGCCCCTGCGGTCATCCTGCTCCACGGCGGCGGGCAGACGCGGCATAGCTGGAGCCGCGCGGTCGAGCGGCTGCTCGCCGAAGGGTTTCAGGTCGTCAACTATGATGCGCGCGGGCATGGCGAGAGCGACTGGTCGCCCGAAGGCGCCTATCAACTGACCGACCGCGCCGACGATCTGGCGACGATCGCGGCGAATCTCGATGTGCCCTTCCTGCTCGTCGGCGCGTCGCTGGGCGGGGCGACGTCGATCGTCGCAATCGATCGTGGGCTCCGTCCATCCGGCCTCGTGCTCGTCGATATCGTGCCGGAGCCCGATCCGCGCGGCATCGGCCGCATCGTCTCCTTCATGCGCGACCATCTCGACGGTTTCGCCACCGTCGATGACGCCGCCGCGGCGGTCGCGGCCTATAATCCCCGGCACCGGGCGTCGGCGGACCACAGCGGCCTGATGAAGAATCTGCGCATGCGGCCGGACGGGCGGTTCCGCTGGCATTGGGACCCGCGAATCATCGCCGCCGCTCCCGAACATCATCATGCCGTCGTCCAGCACGCGGCGCGCTCGCTCGCCGGCCTGCCGAATCTGCCGGTGCTTCTGGTGCGCGGCCTTGCCAGCGACGTGGTGAGCGACGCCGGTATCGCCGCCTTTCGGGATATGCTGCCGCGGCTCGAACTGCTCGACGTGGCGGGAGCGGGGCATATGGTTGCCGGCGATCGCAACGATGCTTTCAACGACGGCGTGATCGGTTTCGCGCGGCGCATCCTGTCAGCCGATGCGCAGGCGGCGAAATAAAAATAATATATATCAAATATTTATATCTGCATCACAAAAACCTTACGGCGTTAATTTTCTCGATTGACATTAAATCTAATGAAGATAGGTTATTGCGCAAGGCCGCAGATGACGGCCCGTTTTGGAGAGGACCCGTCATGGACCGCAGTGCTTCGCTTCGCGCTATCCGCCACGCCTGTCTGGCATCGATCATCGCCGCCGCCGGGATGGCATTTCCCGCCCATGCCCAAACCGCCGCAACTGAAACGGCACCTGCGGACGAGACGGCAAGCGCCCCGACCGAGGGCGAGATCATCGTCACCGCGCGCCGCCGCGACGAACGGCTGATCGACGCGCCGGTCGCGATCACAGCACTCGGCGGTGCGGCGCTCGACAATTATGCGGTCACCGAATTTACCGACATGGCTTCGCTCGTTCCGACGATGGTTGCGGGCAAGGCGGCCTCCGGCTCTTCGGCCAGCATCTTTCTGCGCGGCGTGGGTTCGACCGCGCTCAGCGCCGGTTTCGATCAGTCGGTGTCTTTCGTCGTCGATGGTATGCCGATGAGCCGGGGCCGCGAGATCAGCCTCAGCCAATATGACGTCCAGCGGGTCGAGGTGCTCAAGGGGCCGCAGGCGCTGTTCTTTGGCAAAAATGCGACCGCGGGTCTGATCTCGGTGACGACCAACAGCCCGAAGGATTTCTTCGAGGCGGGTTTCAAGGCCGGCTATGGCTTCGAGGCGAAAGAGAAATATGGCGAAGGCTATATCTCCGGCCCGCTCTCCGACACGCTTCGCGCGCGCCTGGCGTTCCGCCTTTCGGACAGCGAGGGCGCCTTCACCAACACCGCTGCCGAAACCTATCTCGACCCGCTCGGCATGGAACGGCACCGCAACAGCAAATATCGCGGCGGCGGCCGCACCTACAGCGGCCGCGCGACGATCGAATGGGACGCGGCGCCCAACCTGACCTTCCAGCTCAAGACCGGCTATACCGACCAGAAGGACGGCGGGCCGACCGACCTGATCGAACGTATCTGCGGCGGCGGTCGCACCGTTCCTTCCTCCGCGAACGGCATTCCGCCGAGCCCCAATGCCGATTGCGCGATCGACGGCCGCTCGGACAGCTCGACCCTGCCGGTCGCGGTGGCCGAGGCCAATTATCGCTATGCCGGGGACGGCCGCATGTATTCGCGCCTGAAGTCCGGCTACGGCATATTGACCGCGACGCTGACCAGCGACGTGTTCGACGTGACGTCGATCACTTCCTATTACCGCTTCAAGCAGACCGATCTCAACAATGTGTCGGGCGAAGCCTATCCGGCGAGCTTCTCGCAGCTCGCCGACTATCGCCAGACCGCCGAGGAGCTGCGCTTCCAGTCGAAATGGGACGGGCCGGTCAACGTGCTGTTCGGGCTGTTCGCGTCGAGCAACAAGTTCATCTTCAACACCGACGCCTATATCTTCCCGGTGCCGATCGATCCGTCCACCGGCACCTATGTCACCTTCAAGCGCGACAATGGCTTCAGCGGCAGTTCGATGTCGGCGTTCGGCGAGGTGACGGCCAATCTGTCCGAAGCGATCGAACTCGCGGCGGGCGCGCGCTGGAGCTATGAATCGCGCGATTCCTATCAGGAATCGCTGCCCGCGCACGCCGCTTTCGCGGCCGCCTTCCCGGCGGGTATTCGGCTTGACGATCGCTATCGCGAAGGCGATGTCTCGCCGCAGGTCACGCTGCGCTACAAGCCGTCGCGCGACCTGACTTTCTATGCCGCCTACAAGGAGGGCTTCAAATCAGGCGGTTTCAACATCTCGCAGTCGCTGACGCCCGGGGCCAGCGTCGCGGCCGGGCAGTTCGGTGCCGAGCGCGCTCGCGGCGGCGAGGCCGGGGCACGGGCCATTCTGCTGGGCGGCGCGCTGTCGCTCAACGCCACGGCCTATCTCTACGACTATCTCGACCTGCAGGTGCAGAGTTTCGACCCGGTGACCATCGGCCAGGTCGTCGCCAACGCCGGCACGCTGCGCGTTCAGGGGATCGAGGGCGATTTCAACTGGCGTTCGGGCGGCTTTTCGCTGCGCGGCGCGCTCGCCTATAATCATGCGCAGTACAAGGACTACGTCGGCCAATGCTATGCGGGGCAGACGGTCGCGGAGGGTTGCAACCTGCTTGCCGGCGCGACCGGTGACTATACGAGCCAGGATTATGACGGCCGCACGCCGCCCAAGGCGCCGCGCTGGGCGGGTCGGCTTGGTGCCGGCTATGAAGTCCCGCTGTCGGATTCGGGTTGGTCGCTCGAATTGAACGGCGACATGAGCTATAGCTCCAAATATAATTTCTCCGACACGCTGCGCCCCGATGCCGTGCAGTCGGGCTTCACCAAATTCGATGCGTCGCTGCGGCTCAACGGCCCCGACAAGCGCTGGAGCCTTGCCCTGATCGGCCGCAACCTCGGCAATAAATATGTGGTGACGGGCGGTTCCGACATCCCCTTTGCGGGCGGGACGGGGACCGGGTCGACGGCCACGCCCCCGGCCGCCGGCGTCCGGGCTGACATGTCGGCCTTCGTCGACAATCCGCGCGAAATCTATCTCGAAGCGTCGGTGAAATTCTGATGCGGCGGAGGAGGACGTCGCTGCGCCTCACCGTGGTGCTGGCGGCGGCGATGGTCCTGTCGCCCGCGCTTCGCGCCGCTCCCGGCGGGGGCGATGTCGGCGACGGCGGCCTTCCCGCTTTCTATGACTGGCGCGGCGCGCTCCCCGCCGATCCGGGCGCCATCGTCGCCGAAGAGCCGCTGCCCGCGGACTATTCGGTGCCCGGCGCGGCGAAAGCGGTCCGCATCCTCTACACGGCGCGCGACGGCATTACCGACCATGGCGTCGTTGCGGTATCCGCCGCGGTATTCGTGCCGAAGGGCGAGCCGCCGGCCGGCGGATGGCCGATCATGGCGTGGGCGCACGGCACCACGGGCATCGCCGACATCTGCGCGCCGTCGGCCAGGCCGCGCGGGGCGCGCGACAGCCAATATCTGTCGAGCTGGCTGAGCGGCGGCTTCATCGTGGTGGCCAGCGACTATCAGGGATTGGGGACGCCGGGGATCCATCCCTATTCCAACTATCGCGCCCATTCCTACAGCCTGCTCGACAGCGCCCGGGCGCTGCTCGCCACGCCGCGCTATCATGCGGCGAACCAGGTCATCCTCGCCGGCCAGTCGCAGGGCGCGGGGGCGGTCGTCGCCGCGGCGGGCTATGCACCCGCCTATGCGCCCGATCTCGCGATCCGCGGCGTCGTGGCGACGGGGGCGCCCAATCTGTCGAAAGCCGCGATCGAAAGCGGCCTTGCCTCGAGCGCGACCGACGTCATGGTCACCGGCGCCTATGCGATGATCGGCTATGAACTGAGCCGTATCCATCCGGATTTGTCGGCCGACGAGATATTCACGCCGCAGGGCCGCGAGCTCGAGGCCCATGTCGGCAGCGCCTGCCTGCCCGAACTGATGCAGGAAGCCGCCGCCAAGGGGCTCGATCCGGCACGGACCTTTCGGCCCGGTATGTTGAAGACGCTCTGGGATACCGATGTCGACCTGCGGTCCTTTCCGTTGCTCGCTTTCGACATGCCGCTGTTCTTCGGGATCGGCTCGACCGACACCGCCGCGCTGCCGATGACGACGCTGACGCTGGTCAACGACCTGTGCAGCCGCGGTAACACGGTCGAGGCTCGCATCTACAAGGACAAGGACCATTCGGGCGTCGTGAACGCCGCGGCCGCCGACGCCATCGGCTTTGCCAGAGCCGCGGTCGGGGGCATTCCCGTCGCCGCGACCTGTCGGGCTTTATGAAGGCCCACCGTTTGCACGCGCGGCTATCCTGGCTCGCACTGACCGCGGCCGTCGTCGCTGCGGCGCCGACCGCAGCCGGGCAGGCGGTGATCGGCCGGACGATCGACACGTCGGTGGAGGGGCCCGTGGTGCGGCCCGCGGCGCGACAGGGCGCTCCGAATATTCTCGTCTGGGTGATCGACGATACCGGTTTCGGGCAATTGTCGGCCTATGGCGGCCTCGTCGATACCCCCAATATCGACCGCGTGGCGGCGATGGGGCTGCGCTATTCCAATTATCATTCGACCCCGATCTGCTCGGCGAGCCGCGCTTCCCTTTTGACCGGGCGCAATTCGCACGAAGTTCATGTCGGCGGGCATTCGGCGATGGCGATCGGCTTTCCGGGGCAGGATGCGCTTGTCCCGCGCAGCGCGGGGACCATCGCCGAAAATCTCCGCCAGGCGGGCTATGAAACCTTCGCTGTCGGCAAGTGGGACCATTTGCCGCCGCGCGACGCGTCGGCCGCGGGGCCCTTCACCTATTGGCCGAGCGGCCAGGGGTTTGATCGCTTCTACGGTTTCCTTTCCTATGACGCCGACAATTTCGCGCCGCTGCTGTGGAGCGACCACAGCCCTGCGCCGCTTCCGGCCGATCCCGCCTATCATCTGAGCAGCGACATGGCCGACCGCGCGATCGCGATGATCGGCGCGCGGCAGGCGGCAGGGGGCGCGCGGGCTCCCTTCTTCCTCTATTGGGCCACCGGCGCCGGGCATTCGCCGCACCATGCCCCCGACGAATGGCTCGCGCGCTATCGCGGCAAATTCGACGAAGGATGGGACGTTGCGCGGGAAAGGATACTCGCGCGGCAGAAAGCGCTCGGACTGGTGCCCGCGGACGCGGAACTCCCGCCGCGACCCGAGGGCATGAAGCCCTGGGCCGAACTTTCGGCGGACGAACGCCGCCTCTATGCGCGCGCCATGGAGGCCTTTGCCGCTCAGCTCGCCCATGCGGACCATGAATTCGGGCGGATATTGGATGCGCTCGAGGCACAGGGCGAACTCGACAACACGATCATCGTCGTCACTTCCGACAATGGCGCGAGCGGCGAAGGCGCGGTGTCGGGCACCTATAGCGAGCAATTGATGGCGAACGGGCGTTTCGCCACCGTCGCGGAAAATCTCGCGCATATCGACGAATGGGGGCGGCGTGGCACCTATCCGCTTTATCCCGTCGGCTGGGCCGTCGCCGGCGACACGCCCTTCCGCTATTACAAACAGACGGCGTTCGAGGGCGGGATCCACGTTCCGTTGATCGTCGCCTGGCAAAGGGGGATTGCGGCGCATGGCGAGATCCGCAGCCAATATGCCCATATCAGCGATGTGATGCCGACGCTTCTCGAAGCCGCCGGCGTAAAGCCCGCGGCGATCGTCAACGGCGTCCGCCAGCAACCGATCAGCGGCACGTCGCTGACCTATAGCTTCGCCGATGCGGGCGCGCCGGACGCCAAAAAAGTCCAATATTATGAAATGTACGGCAATCGCTCCATCTGGGCGGACGGTTGGAAGGCGGTCATGCCGCACCGGCTGCAGACCTGGGATTTCAAGAAGCAGCCTCCGATCACCGATCAGGGATGGCAGCTTTTCGACCAGCGGCGCGATTTCAACGAACTGCATGACCTCGCCGCGCAAAATCCGCGAAAGCTGGCCGAACTCCAGCGCCTGTTCGACCGCGAAGCGAGAAAATATAACGTCTACCCGCTGACCAACACGGGGGCGGCGCAGCGGCTGATGGCCGCGAAGGCCGAGCGCCGGCTGGCCGAAACCGGCGGGCTGTTCCGCTATCAGGGACGGGTGAGCCGGATTCCGGAAGCGCTCGCTCCGCCGATTCATACCCACAGCTTCACGATGACGATGGCCGTCGATCCGGGGCAGCGCGGCAACGGGACGTTGATGGCGATGGGGGGGCGGTTCGGCGGCCTCGGTCTCTATCTGCGCGACGGCGTTCCTGTCCTGGCGCTGCGGACGATGGACGGCAAGCTGTCGCGCCTCGCGGCACCCGGCAGGCTGACCGGAAAGTCCCAAATCGGCCTCCGCTTCGACCGGATCGGACCCGAGGAGGCGCGCGCGACGATCAGTGTCGACGGCAAGGATGTCGCCACGTCATCTTTCCAGGGTGCGCTCTCCGTCTTCATCTTTTCGGGAAACGAGACGTTCGACATCGGGGCCGATCCGGGCACAACCGTTCTCGACGGCATCGATGCGCCCTTCGGGTTCGACGGCAAGATCGGCGAGACTCGCTTCGTCGTGTCATCGCCGCCGGGCTAATTTCAACCCGTCCGGCGTAGTTGTTGGAGGTTGATCACCACCCAGAATCCGCCGCGCTTCTCGACGAGCCCATGATCCTTGAAGAAGGTGATTTCGCGCTGCACGCTTTGGCGCGTTACGTCGAAGATGCTCGCGATGTCGCTCTGCGTGAACGGAAAATCGAGTTCGATCGGGCCACCGGCCGGACTGCCGGCGCATCGCTCGGCGAAATCGGCGAACATATTGGCGATCTGCTGGCGGAGACGTGTGGTCGCGCGCATTTCGCGCGCCGCGAGCTGGCGGCTGATCGCGTCGGCGAATTTCCGGCACAGCGCCTCGGGGATCGCCGCGTGGCTGTAATAAAGATCCCAGAAATCGCGTTCATGGAGAATGCGGATGCGGCTCCGTACCATCGCCACCGACGTGTGATTATAGGGGCGCCGCGACACCATCGCCGTTTCGGCATAGCAGTTGCCCGCGACATAGATGGTGATCAGCGCCTCGCTGCCGTCCTCGTGCAGACCGACGAGGCGAACATAGCCTTCGACGACCTGGAATATCCGGTTCGCGTCGCGGCCGGCTTCGGCGATGACTTCGCCGGGTTCGACGATCACCTCGACCGTCCGGGCGAGTACTGCGTCGCGGACCGGCGCGGGCAAGTCGCCGATCCAGTTCTCGTGGGTAATGATCCTCTGCATGGGCCGGTTCCGCCTTCTCTCCTTCTTGCGGTTGTAGCATCATCGTGCCGCAGCCCTGTGTAACATAGGTGTCATGCCTCGTGCGTCGCTTCGGTGCACACAGCCCCCGAATCACGGGACCGGCCCAATCCGGCTCACGGAACAGGAGAGGCGATATTACATCTACGACACGCAATCTGCTTCGGGCTTCGGGCGCGCTTGCCCTGACCGTCGCAACTCCGGCGCTGGCGCAAGAGGCTCCGCCCGCGAGCGACGCCGGCACGGAGACCCAGGCCAGCGAAGGCGGCATCGGCGAGATCATCGTGACCGCCCGCCGCCGCGAGGAATCGCTGCAGAACGCGCCAATCACCGTCACGGCCTTTTCGGGCGTCCAGCTCGAAGAAAAGGGCATCACCGATTTCAGCCGTCTGGCGCAGGCGACGCCGGGGATCAATTTCGACGCTTTCCCCAAGGCTGCGCCGCGTCCTTTCTTCCGCGGCGTCGGCAGCAGCAATCAGGGCGCGGGCGGCGATCCGTCGTCGGTCGCCTTTCTCGACGGCGTCTATCTTGGCCGCGCGGCCATGTTGGGCATCGACTTCTATGACATGCAGCGCGTCGAGGTGCTCAAGGGACCGCAGGGCACCCTGTGGGGCAAGAATGTCGTTGCGGGCTCGGTCAATTTCGTGACCGCCAAGCCGGTTGACCATGCCGAAGCCAATGCCCAGCTGACCTTCGGCGAATATGGCCAGATGAACGGTAATCTGATGCTCAACGCGCCGATCACCGACGGATTGGCAGCGCGCCTGACGCTGGGCGCGGTGACCAACGACGGCTTTCGCAAGACCTTCGATGGCCGCGCGCTCGACGACGAAAACAAGCTCAGCGCCCGTCTGCATGTGCGCGCCGACCTGTCGCCGGATACCTGGCTGCTGCTGACTGGCGACATTGCCAAGCAGGATCTTTCGGACAGTTCGCGGTTCAACGTGCTGCTCAACCCGTTCACGCCGGGCGTCGGCTATGCCGATTTCGACAATCCGCGCCGCGCCAATCCCGACCGGTTGGGGTTCACCAAATCGAAGACGGGCGGGTTGCGCGGTGAACTCTCGACCGATGCGCTCGGTTTCGCGAACTGGACGACGGTCGTGGCGTGGCGGACGCTCGACTATGATTTCTCGAACGATCTCGACGGCACCGACGCGGCGACCAATGCGGCGACGGGGCTGCCAGTAAGCGGGTTGCAGGTGCTGGCGCGCGAGCAGGCCGATTCCTATTCGGTCGAAAGCCGCCTTTCGTCGCTCGGCAATGGCCCCTTCAGCTGGGTTGCGGGGGTCTTCTACAACCGCGACGACGTCTATCGCGAGCGCGAAACGCAGCAGTCGGTGACGCCGACGACGATCAATCGCTTCTTCGGCCATTCGGTCAACAACAGCTATGCCGTGTTCGGCGAAGCGCAGTACAAGTTCGACTTCGGCTTGCGCCTGTTCGCCGGCGGACGTTTCACCCAGGAAAAGAAGGTCTATCGGGCGCGGCGCCTGCAGGGGCCGCTGGCGGCTCCGGTCACGAGCTATGATACCGAGACGACGCCGGGCGTGTTCGACAAGGGCGTGTTCACCTATCGCGTCGGTGCCGATTATCGTTTCAGCGACAATGTCTTCGCCTTTGCGACCGTGTCGACGGGGTTCAAGTCGGGCGCGTTTCAGGAACAGCCGGGTAGTGCGGAACTGGCCCGGATTCCGACCGATCCCGAACGGCTGACCAACTACGAAATCGGCCTCAAGACCGACTGGTTCGGTCGCACGCTTCGCGCCAATGTCTCGGCCTTCTGGATGGATTATCGCGATTTCCAGACGATCAAATATGTCCCCGACGCCGCGCAGGCGCCGGTAGGAACGCGCGTCGCGATCGATTCCGCCGATGCCACGATCAAGGGGGTGGAAACCGAGTTCGTCTTCCAGCCCGCGACCTGGATCGACGCCAACGTCCGCTATACCTATCTCCATCCCTATTTCACGCGCTTCATCCAGACTTCGGCCTATCTGGCGGACGGCACGCCGACCTTCGTCGACGGTGCGGGCAACCGGATGAGCCGGACGCCGAAACATGCCGTCAATGCGACGCTGGGGCTGCAGAGTGCGCGCGACGCGGCCTGGGGATGGCTGCGCGCCGAAGTGTCGATGGACTATCAGAGCGATGCGTTCGAAAACAACATCAACGACTATAAGGAATATCGCAAACCGCGCACTTTGTGGGACGCGAGCCTCACCTATAATTTCGACGACCGTTATTCGGTGCAGCTGTGGGGGCATAATCTGACCGACAAGGTCTACCGGATCTGGCAGACCAATGGCGGCGTCTATCAATATGTCCAATATGGCGCACCGCGGCAGTTCGGCGTGACCCTGCGGGCCAAGTTCCAGTGAAGGAGGCGCCCGCTTCCTGCCGCGTGCTCGTGCCCTCGGGGGTGCTCGGCTCGGGCTGCCCCGACGAGGCGCTGGCGCGCGGCGTTTCGCTCGCGCCCGACTGTATCGCGGTCGATGGCGGCTCGACCGACAGCGGGCCCTATTATCTCGGCACCGGCACGTCGAAGATGACGCGGCAGGCCACCAAACACGACTTGCGCCAGCTCATGCTCGCGCGCGACCGGCTCGGCGTCCCGCTGCTCGTCGGATCGTGCGGAACATCGGGAACCGACGCCGGGGTCGACTGGATGGCGGACATCGCCCGTGAGATCGCGCGCGAGGAGGGGTTCCAGGCGCGGCTCGCGCTCGTCTATTCCGAAATCGGGCCCGGCGCGCTGCTTCCCTATATCCAAACGGGGCGCACCGCGCCGCTCGATCCCGCGCTGCCGCTGACGGCGGAACGGGTGGAGGAGTGCGAGCATATTGTCGGCCTGCTCGGCTACGAGCCTTTGGCGGAAGCGATCGCGGACGGGGCCGACATCGTGCTTTCGGGGCGGACGACCGATACGGCGGTCCTGTCGGCCGTGCCGCTGATGCGCGGGTTTCCCGCAGGGGCCTCGTGGCACGCCGCGAAAACTGCGGAATGCGGCGGGCTCTGCACGATCGAGACGCGGCGGGGCGGGGTGTTCTTCACGATCGATGCTGACGGTTTCGAGATCGAGCCGCTCGACGGCGCGAACAGTTGCACGCCCTATACCGTCTCCGCCCATCTGCTCTATGAAAACGCCGATCCGTTTCGCCTGAAGGAACCGGGGATCATCCTCGACGCTGCCGATGCCCGCTATGAAGCGCTCGACGCACGGCGCGTGCGCGTCACCGGGTCGCGCGCCGAGGTGGTGCCCTATACGATCAAGCTCGAAGGCGCGGGCGGTCATGGTTACCGCACGATGGTGTTCAGCGCGATCGCCGATCCCAAGCTGCTCGCGCGCTTCGACGAATGGCTCGGCAATCTCGATGCCTGGCTCCGCGCCGGCATCGCGCGCGTGTTCGGTTTGGGCGAAGCGGATTATGGCCTCGATTTCCGGGCCTATGGCATGAACGCGCTCAATCCGGTGCCGCCCGCCGTGCCGCCGCACGAGGTCGGATTGATGACGCTCGTCTGGGCGCCGACGCAGGAGCTGGCGACCGAGATCGCCAAATATTGCAATCCCATGCTGCTCCATTTCCCGCTCAACCCCGACGACCCTCTGCCGAGCTTCGCCTTTCCCTTCTCCCCGGCCGAGGTCGAACTCGGGCGCCAGTATGAATTCAAGCTCAACCATGCCGTCACGGTCGACCGCCCCGATGCGTTTGCCCGAACCGTCTTCGAAACGATCGGGGAGGGTGCTCGTGACTAAGCTCGGCGATGTCGCAAAATATATCCGGTCGAAAAGCGCGGGCCCTTTCTGGGTGACGATCGACATCTTCTGCGAGGATGCCGCGAGCTTCGACCGGATCGCCGGGTCGCCGGCTCTCGCGCCGCGCGCGGTCGCGCGGCTGTTCGGGGTGTCGGAGAATATGATCCGGCAGTATCGGCTGCCTTCGATCCACGTCTTCAAGATCAGCTTTCCGCGCCCGCATGTTCAGGGCTCGCCCGGCGATGCGGATTCGCACGCGGGGCAATATTTCGTTCCCCTGCTGTCCGTCGATCTCGACTAGGAACCGGCCGCATGTCACCAGCAATTCTCGGTTTCGCCATGGTCGGCGTGTTCATGCTGCTCGTTATGTCGCGGCGGATGACTGCGGTGCCTGCCCTCGTCTTCGTGCCGCTCGTCTTTTCTTGCCTGGCCGGTACCGGCCTGCAGACCGGAACGATGATGATGGAAGGCGTGACGCAGGTCGCGACGACCGCGGTCATGCTGATCTTCGCGATTCTCTATTTCGGTATCATGATCGATGCCGGACTGTTCCAGCCGCTCGTCAACCGCATCATCGCCTGGGTCGGGAATGATCCGGCGCGGGCGACGGTCGGGCACGCGACGCTGGCGAGCGCGGTGGGTCTGGACGGCGACGGCACCACGACTGCGCTCGTCGGCGTGTCGTCGATGCTGCCCGTCTACCGGCGCCTCGGCATCGATGTGATGATCTTCGCGGTGATCGGGGGCATGTCCTTCATCATCATGAACATGAGTCCATGGGGCGGTCCCGCCGCGCGCGTCGCGGCTTCGCTGCACGTCGATCCGTCGGCGCTGTTCATTCCAATGCTGCCGGTCGCAGCGACGGGCCTCCTTTTCGTTTTCCTGCTCGCCCTGTGGTTCGGCCGCCGCGAACGCGCGCGCCTCGGCAAAGGGAACGCAGGTGAGGCGACAAAGGATCAGAATTTGGACGACCGGCGCATCGCGGAGATATTTCAGGCCGACCCCGATGCGCTGCGACCGCGCCTGATCTGGTTCAATCTCGCACTGACGCTGGGCCTGATGACAATGGTCGTCATCCGTTTCGCCCCGCTGCCGGTCCTGTTCATGGGCGGGCTCTCCGCCGCGCTCGTTGTCAATTATCCGAAGCTCGCCGACCAGCGCGCGCGCCTCACTGCCCATGCCGGCAATGCGCTCAGCGTTGGCGTGATGGTTCTCGCCGCCGGCGCCTTTACTGGCGTCATGGCGGGCACCGGGATGATCGACGCGATGGCGAAATCGATCCTCGCCATACTGCCGCCCGCGGTCGGCCCCTATCTGGGGGGCATCACGGCACTGCTTTCGATCCCGATGAATTTCTTCCTGTCGAGCGATGCCTTTTATTTCGGCGTCGTGCCGGTGCTGGCCGAAACGGCAAGTCATTATGGCATTTCGGCCGAAGAGATCGGCCGGGCGTCCCTCCTGGGTCAACCGATGCACTCGCTGAGCCCGCTCGTCGCAGCGGTTTATCTGAAATGCGCCTTGCTGGGCATCGAACTCGGCGATCTTCAGCGCTTTGCATGGAAATATGCGCTTTGCCTTTCCTTCGTGCTTATCGGTGCGGCGCTGCTGTTTGGCGTGATCCCTTTCTCGGCCGGATGACGCCTGCTTGCAAACCGGCGTCACGAAAGGAGAGTGTCCGCAAGCTACGAGATTACCGAGGCCGATTTACGCGATGAAGCCGGCAAGGTTCGGCGCGCCGCCTTGCGGAAAGAGCGACTGGCATGGTTGGCTGCAGATTGGCATCTTCGACCGGGCGATGATGTCCGCGTTTGCAACCGGCCCATCGCTTTGGCCGCGCCATGTTCAGACCGCGTCCAGCGCCTGTGCGAAATCGGCGATCAGGTCGTCGGCATTCTCGATCCCGATCGATACGCGCACCAGATTGTCGGTGATGCCCAGCGCCTTCTTGCGCTCGTCGGGGACCGACAGGTGGGTCATCGCGGCGGGGTGGCTCGCGAGCGTCTCGGTGCCGCCGAGGCTGACCGCCAGCTTGGCGATCTTCAGCGCGTCGAGGAAGCGGAAGCTCTCGGCCTCGCCGCCCTTGATGAACAGCGAGAAGGTCGATCCCGCGCCCGAGCAATGGCGGTCGAAAATATCCTTCTGCCGCGGATCGGCGATGAAGCCCAAATAGCCGAGCCCCTCGACCTTCGGATGATCGCGCAGGAAGGTGCAGACCTTCAGCGCATTCTCGCCCGCGCGGCTCATGCGCAGTTCGAGCGTTTCGAGGCTGCGCAGCAGCATCCACGCGGTGTTGGGGTCGCAGATCGTGCCGATCGTGTTGCGCATCGGGCGGATGACGTCGATCAGTTTCTGGTCGCCCGACACGCCGCCCGCGACGAGGTCCGAATGGCCCCCCGCATATTTGGTGAGGCTGTAGACGACGAGTTCGGCGCCCTGCTTCAGCGGCTGCTGCCAGAGCGGGCCGAGGAAGGTATTGTCGATCGCGATTGCGGGCTTCTGCTCGCCGGGAAAGGCCGCGTCGCGCGCCGCGCGGACCGCCTCGACGTCGACGAGCGCGTTGGTCGGGTTCGCCGGACTTTCGAGATAGACGAGCGACACCTTGCCGCCCTTTTCGGCGGCGAGCGCCTTGGCGCGCGCGAGGATCGCGTCGAGTTCCTCGCGCGTCGCGCCGGCGGGGAAGTCGACGAAGCTGACCCCGAAGCGCGACAGGATGCGCGCGATCAGCGTCTCGGTCGCGGCATAGAGCGGCCCCGAATGGACGATCACGTCGTTCTGGCCGACGAGCGCGAGAAGCAGGGTGGCGATCGCCGACATGCCGCTCGAAAAGACGAGGCTGTCGTCGGCGCCGTCCCAGACCGCGAGCCGGTCCTCGAGGATTTCCTGGTTCGGCCCGTTGAAGCGCGAATAGACGAGGCCGTCGGCGGGCCCCTGACGCTTGCCGGTGATATGCTCGAAGAAACGCTTGCCCGCGGCTGCGCTTTCGAAGGCGAAGGTCGAGGTGAGGAAAATCGGCGGCTTCAGCGATCCTTCGGACAGCACGGGATCATAGCCGAGCCCCATCATCAGCGTCGCGGGGCTGAGGTCGCGGTCGCCGATTTTCTTGCCGTTCGTCTTGGGGGTGCCGCGCATGGCCATGGGAATGCTCCTGTGAATGATCGGTCCCGCTATAACAGCACCGGTTTCGATTGTAACTAAATTGCGCGGGCCATTTCCTCGTTTGCGCGGAGGGGGGCGTCATTGCGAGGAGCGAAGCGACGAAGCAATCTCCAGCCCGCCTCCTTTCAGGACGATAGCTGGAGATTGCTTCCCCCGGCTTGCGCCGGGGTCGCAATGACGAAGGGGCCTAATCCCCCGATCAATCCTCGACGATCAGGCTGCGTTCCTTCGTTTCGGGAAGCAGCAGCGTCGCAACCCCCGCCATCGCGATCACCGCGGCGACATAGAAATAGAAGAGCCATTCGACTCCTTGGCCCTTGAGCCACAGCGCGACCATCTCGACCGTGCCGCCGAAGATCGCATTGCCGATCGCATAAGGGAGTGCGACGCCGAGCCCGCGGATATGCGCGGGAAACAGCTCGGCCTTCACCAGCGCATTGTTCGCCGTGTAGCCGCTCTGCAGGGTCAGCGGCACGAGGATCAGCAGCGTCGCGGTCACCGGCGAGGTGACCGTTTCGAGCGCGAAGAAGGTCGGCGCTGCGACGATCGCGCCGCCGATCCCGAACAGCAGCAGCATCGGTTTGCGCCCGAAGCGATCGGCGAGCGCGCCGAACACCGGCTGCATCGCCGCGAACCACAGCAGCGCTGCGGCGATGATCCAGGTCGCGGTCTCCTTGTCGAAGCCGACGCTGTTGAACAGGAATTTCTGCATATAGGTGATGTAGGTATAGGCGCCGAGCCCGCCGCCCGCCGACAGCATCCCGACGAGGATGCTTTCGCGCCGATGCTCCTTCCAGAGCAGCTTCGCGGTCGAGACTGGCCGGTCGACCGCCTGATTCTCGAACGACGGCGTTTCGGCGAGGCTGCGGCGCAGCACATAGACGCCGAGCGCGAGCAGCGCGCCGATGACGAAGGGGATGCGCCAGCCCCAGGCGGTCAGTTCGGCCTCGGTCAGAAAGGCCTGCAATATGATCGCGACGAAGATCGCGCAAAGCTGGCCGCCGATCAGCGTCAGATATTGGAAGCTGGCCCAGAAACCGCGATGCGCGCGCGGCGCCATTTCGGAAAGATAGGTTGCGCTCGCGCCATATTCGCCGCCGAGCGACAGCCCCTGCAGGATGCGCGCGGCGATCAGCACCGCGGGGCCGAACAGCCCCGCCTGCGCATAGGTCGGCGCGGCGGCGAGCAGCAGCGAGCCGCCGAACATCAGCGCCACCGACAGCGTCAGCCCCGCCTTGCGCCCGCGCGCGTCGGCGAAGCGTCCCATCACCCACGCGCCGATCGGCCGCATGATGAAGCCGACGGCAAAGATCGTCGCGGTGCTCAAAAGCTGCGCGGTCGGGTCCTCCTTGGGAAAGAAGACCGGGGCGAAATAGATGGCGAAGGCGGCATAGGCGAACCAGTCGTACCATTCGACCAGATTGCCCGCCGAGCCGCCGATGATCGACAACAGGCGCTTGCGCGGTATCGCCAGGGCTTTCATTCCGTCCCCCAATTCCTTCGGCCTTTACCCGTCATCCCGGCGAAGGCCGGGATCTCACCCTATCGTTCTGACGCGCCGGTGAGATCCCGGCCTTCGCCGGGATGGCGGGCGTGGTTTCGGTTTTTGCGGCGTCATGCAAGCCCGATCACCGAAATCTGCCGCCCATAGCCATTTTCTTGCCTGTGGCACGCGCGGCGATAGCTGAAATATTCCACTTCCTCGGCGTAAGTGTCCTGCCCGCCGATCGCGACGGTGCCGACCCCCGCCGCGGCGAGGCGCGCGGCGACATAGGCGGCGATGTCGAACATCGCGTGCCCCGGCTTGCCCGCCGCGAAGAAACGCTCGTTCGCGGGGTCGTCGGTGACGAAGCGCTGCACGAACCCCTCGTCGACTTCATAGGAGGCGCGGCCGATGCACGGGCCGATCGCGGCGACGATATGCGCGCGGGTCGCGCCCAGGCTTTCCATCGCGCCCAGCGTCGCGTCGGTGACCCCGGCGATCGCGCCCTTCCATCCCGCATGGGCCGCACCGACGACTCCTGCGGCGGTATCGGCGAACAGCACCGGGACGCAGTCGGCGGTCAGGATGCCGAGCAGCACGCCGGGGGTGCGCGTCGCGAGCGCGTCGGCCTCGGGCCGCGCGGCCAGATCGCTCGCCGCATCGACGATAACGCAGCGGTTTCCATGCACCTGATAGAGGCCCGTCAGTGCCGCTCCGGGCAAGATCGCATCGGCGGCGCGGCGGCGGTTCTCGGCGATCAGCGCCGGATCGTCGCCCGATCCGAGCCCGCAATTGAGCGAGGCGAGGTCGCCGCTCGACACGCCGCCCCTACGCCCGAAGAAGCCGTGCGGCACGTCCGCGAGCGGCGCGGCGGTGGTGAAAGGCGGGGTCACAGGTCGAGCCTCCAGATGCGGTCCTCGTCGATATGGTTGCCGACGCGGAACGCATTCCGGCCGATATCGACGAAACCATAGCGCCGGTAAAAGGCCTGCGCGCGCGGATTTTCGGTGAAGACCGACAGATAGAGGATCGATGCGCGCTCCCGCGCCCAGCTGATTCCCCAGTCCATCAGCGCCGCCGCGACCCCGGTGCCCTTGCCTTCGGGCGCGACGTAAAGCTGGTGAAGTTCGGTCGCGTCATCGGTGGGATGCCCTGCGGGAATCGGGAAATCGATCGGGCCGAGCTTGGCAAAGCCCTGGATGGCGCCTTCTTCGCCGCGGATCAGCGCGATGGTCCATTCGGGGTCGGCAATCTGCGCCGCGATGCGCGCGGGCGGGTTCCAGTCGGCGAGGAAGGCGGCAAGGTCTGCGGGGTCATAGATATGGCCGAAGGTGTGGACGAAGGACGCCTCGGCGAAGCGCGACAGTTCCGCGGCCTCTTCGGCGCTCGCAAGCTGGATGGCGGTCATGCGGGGTCTCCGGTAAATCCTGCCGGCTGCGGCCAGCCGGGGGCGGTGAAGGCGATCAGCTTGAACAAATCGCCCATCGCATCGGTTTCGACGAGCCGGTCGCGCTGGCCCTTGAGCTCGTCGGCGCGCCCAGGCGTCGCGGTCGTCAATGTTTTCAGCCGCGCGTCGATGCCGAGCCGGCGCAGCCAGTCGCCTTGCGTTGCAAGGCCGCTGACCGCCACCCCGGCGGGCCGCGCCGCCTCGGCGAGCGCGGTGAAATCGACATGCGCGGTCAGGTCGGCCTCGCCGGGATCGGCGAAGGGGTCGGCGAAGCGATGCGCCCGTACCGCCTGCAACGTGTCGCCGGCGGCGGGACCGGCATGGCCATAGTCGATCGCCAGCATCGCGCCGCCCTGCCGCGCGAGACGGAAGGCGCAGCGCTGGATGATCGCGGCTGCGACCGGGGCGGTCTCGACGATCGTGCCGTCGGGTTGGTCGCGGAGGGCAGGGGGAATGGCGTCGTCGGCTGGAATCGCGCCCGCGACAGGCATCAGCGCCTCGTCGCGCCGTTCGACCATGCGCTCGCGCCAGCCCCCGGCGGTGCGAACATATTGGTGGACCGGTAGCGCGTCGAAAAATTCGTTGGCGACGATGACCAGCGGCGCATCATCCGGCAACGCGTCGACCTCGTCCTGATGCTCGGCCTCCGGCAGCCGCGCCGATTGGGCGGCGCGCAAGGTCGGGCTCGTCTCGACCAGATGGATGCCGAGCGGCGCGCAGCCGAAGCGCGCCGCCGCGCGCAGCGCATCGGCGGCGAGCGTGCCGCGACCGGGGCCGAGCTCGACATAGCGGAAGGGCGGGCTCCCCGCGCGGGTCCACAGGTCGGCGATCCACAGGCCGATCAGCTCGCCGAACATCTGGCTGATCTCGGGCGCGGTGGTGAAATCGCCCGCTGCGCCGAGCGGATCGCGCGTCGCGTAATAATGCGCGTTCGCGGCCGCCATATAGTCGGCGACCGTCGTCGGCCGGGCGGCGGCGATGTCCTGAATCAGCCGTTCGGGGGTCGGCGGACCGTCACGCAACGCTGTCCGTCCCCGCGATCGGCTCGACGCGCTGGCGGCGTCCCTTCGCGGTGAGGGCGAGCCAGAGGCCGATCAGGATCATCGGCACCGTCAGCCACTGGCCCATCGACAGGCCGGTCATGTCGACCACCCATTGGCGCTGGACGTCGGGCTCGCGCACGAACTCGACGGTGAAGCGGCTGAGGCCATAGACGATCGCCGCGAGCCCGAACAGGAAACCCGGCTTGTAGCGCGCATCGGTGCGCCAGAAGAAGAAGGCGAGCACCGCCATCATCACGATTCCTTCGAGCCCGGCTTCGTAAAGCTGGCTCGGGTGGCGCGGTTCGGGGCCGCCGTTCGGAAAGACGATCGCCCAAGGGACGTAGGCGACCCGGCCCCACAGCTCGCCGTTGACGAAATTGGCGAGGCGGCCGAGGAACAGCCCGATCGGCACGACACAGGCGATATAGTCGCAAAAGCGCAGGAAGCTGAGCTTCTCCTTGCGCGTCACATACCAGATGGCGATCAGCACCCCGATCACCCCGCCGTGCAGCGACATGCCGCCGTCCCACAGGCGAAAGATATCGAGCGGCTTTTGCGAATAGACCTCGAAATTATAGAAGAGGACGTAACCGAGCCGGCCGCCGAGGATGATGCCGAGCATGGCATAGAAGATCATGTCGTCGGCATGGCGGCGCGCCATCGGGGCGCCGGGCTGTGCGATCAGCTTGAGCAGATACCAATAGCCGAGAAAGATTCCCGCGAGATAGGCGAGCGCATACCAGCGGATCGGCAGGCCGAAGACGCTGAACGCGATCTCGCTATGCTCTCCCATGAATTCCCGGAAGTTAAGATATTGCGTCGCTTCGGCTAAGGTTGCAAAAAGAAACATATAGTCGCGCTGTCCTTCCCCAGGAGAGGCCTTCCCCATAGGGGGTAAGGCGAGCGAGACCAAGAGGAGAGATGCCCCATGCCTTCCGCGCTCGATTTGCGCCTGGATACCGCTTACGACCTGATCACCGGTCCGGGCGGTCCGATCGCGGTCGGCTCCGTCGAACGTTCCGGCCGCGAGCTGCCCTTCATCACCAACGCGCCGACGAATCTGGCCGACTATGTCGCCTATTTCAGCGCGCTGCACGGCGACGCGACCTTTCTGGTCGAAGGCGACGAACGGCTGAGCTTTGCCCAGGTCCATGCCGCGGCGCGCCGGGTCGCGGCGGCGCTGATCGACGGGCACGGCGTGCAGCGCGGCGACCGCGTCGCCATCGCGATGCGCAACGCCAACGCGTGGTGCGTCACCTATCTCGGCATCCTGCTCGCGGGCGGCTGCGCGACGTTGCTCAACGGCTGGTGGCAGGGCGCCGAACTGGCGGCGGGGATCGACGATGCCGAAGCGATGCTGGTCATCGCCGACGTTCAGCGTGCCGCGCGGCTTCGGGAGCCCGGCGTCTCGCATGGCGCGAAGCTGATCACTCTCGACATCGCGCAACCGCTCGATGCCGCGCTCGCGCCGATCACCGACGCGGGCGGCAGCGCCGATACCGCGCTGCCGGCGCTGACCGGTCAGGATCTCGCAACGATCCTCTTCACCTCGGGCTCGACCGGCCAGTCGAAGGGCGCTTTTTCCCGGCACGAGGCCGTCGTGCAGGCGATCTTCAACTATGTGACGCAGACCGCGAGCATCGTCCATCTGCTGACCGAGGACGGGCAGATGTCGGACATTCAGCCCGCGACGCTGATCTGCACTCCGCTGTTTCATGTCACCGCCGAAATCCCGGTGTTTCTGCAAAGCTTCGCACTCGGCCGCAAGCTCGTGCTGATGCCGAAATGGAGCGCCGACGAGGCGATGCGGCTGATCCAGGACGAACAGGTCAATTATTTCGTCGGCGTGCCCCTGATGAGCTATGAAATTCTCGTCAGCCCGAACCGCAAGAATTACGATCTGTCGACGTGCAAGAGCTACGCCGGCGGCGGCGCGCCGCGCCCGCCCGAACATGTCCGCCGCCTCGCGACCGAGATGGGCGACGGCAAGCCCTTGCTCGGCTATGGCCTGACCGAGACCAACGCCGTCGGCTGCGGCATCATCAACGAAAATTACCTCGAAAAGCCGCTGTCGACCGGTCCCGCGTCGAAGCCGCTCGTCGATCTCGCGATCCTCGACGACAATGGCGACGAACTGCCGCAGGGCGGCGTCGGCGAGGTGTGCATCCGTTCGGTCGCCAATTTCGAGGGCTATTGGAACAATCCCGAAGCGACGAAGGCGGCCTTCTTCGACAATGGCTATTTCCGCTCGGGCGACCTCGGCTATGTCGACGCGGACGGCTATCTGTTCATCGTCGACCGCAAGAAGGACATCATCATCCGGGGCGGCGAGAATATCAGCTGCCAGGAAGTCGAGGCCGCGATCTACGAGCATCCCGAGGCCAATGAATGCGCGGTCTTCGGCCTGCCCGACGAGCGGCTGGGCGAGGTGGTTGGCGCGGTGATCTGGATGAAACCCGGCAGCGCCGTCACCGCCGAGGACATGGCCGCCTTCCTCGGCCAGCGCCTCGCGCCCTACAAGGTGCCGCTCAGGATCTGGATGTCGAACGACGCACTGCCCAAGCTCGGCAGCGAGAAGATCGACAAGGTGACCCTGCGCACCAAATATCGCGAGGAATATGCGGCGGAGGTCGTCGCCTGATTTGCTTGCGGAACGGAAGGGCAAGACCCGCCGGCTTCCGACATATTTCGTCATCCTGGACTTGATCCGGGATCCCGCTCGGCGACGCTCGAAAAGCGGGACCCCGGATCAGGTCTGGGGTGACGCGCGAGACTGGATGGGATCTGTCCAAAATCCCTGTTCAAAGGCCCCCTACCGACGACCGCATTGATTATGAACGCGATCCCGTTATCCTGAACCGGCAGGGGCTCAAAAAGATCATGAGGTCGCGCCCATGTCCATTCTCCGCCCCTTCCTGTCGCGCGTCATTCGTCACGGCCGGCTGACCGTCGTCGATCCCGACGGCGGGGCCGAGCATTTCGGCGAGCCCGCGCCGGGCTTTCCGGACGTCGCGGTGCGCTTCGCCACCCGCCGCGCGATGCGCCGCGTGATCCTCGACCCGCGTCTCGGCGCGGCCGAGGCGTTCATGGACGGCGAGGTGGAACTGACCGACGGCGATATCATGGCGCTGATCGGCCTCCTGCGCATGAACACGCCGTGGGATCGCGGGGCGAAGCTCAAGGACAAGACGTGGCTCGGCCGGCGGGTCGAGGGGGTGAAGACGCGGCTCGGCTCGGTCAACCGCCGCCGCCGCTCGCGCGCCAATGTCCAGCATCATTACGACATCGGCAACGACCTCTACCGCCTCTTCCTCGACGCCGACATGCAGTACAGCTGCGCTTACTGGCCGCGCGCGGACATGACGCTCGACGAAGCGCAGGCGGCGAAAAAGGCGCATATCGCGGCGAAACTCGCGCTGAAACCGGGGCAGCGCGTGCTCGACATCGGTTGCGGCTGGGGCGGGATGGCGATCACCCTTGCGAAGCTCGAGCAGGTCGAGGTGCTGGGGATCACCCTGTCGGACGAACAGCTCGCGCTCGCCCGGCAGCGTGCCGAGGCGGCGGGGGTCGCCGACTGCGTCCGCTTCGAGCTGATCGACTATCGCGACCTTGCCGCGCGCGAGGCGGGGCGGTTCGACCGCATCGTCTCGGTCGGCATGTTCGAGCATGTCGGTGCGCCGAACTATGACGTCTTTTTCCGCGCCTGCGCGAACCTGATGACCGCCGAGGGCGTGATGCTGCTCCACACGATCGGGCGCTTCGGCAAGCCGGGCGCGACCGACGCCTTCACGCGCAAATATATCTTCCCCGGCGGCTATATTCCCGCACTCAGCGAGACGCTGGCGGCAAGCGAGAAGAGCCGCCTGATCGTCACCGATGTCGAGACGCTGCGGCTGCATTATGCGCTGACGCTGCGCCAATGGTATGCGCGCACGCTGGCGCACGAGGCCGAGATCGCCCAGATGATGGGCGAGCGCTTTTTCCGCATGTGGACCTTCTACCTTGCCGGGGCGACCGCGGCGTTCGAGAGCGGCGGGATGGGCAATTACCAGATCCAGTTCGCGCGCAGCCGCCACGCGCTGCCGCTGACGCGCGATTACATGGCCGAGGCCGAAGCGGCCTATCGCGAAATAGGTTTGGCATAACGGTGACCTTCGTTTGGACCGTCATTGCGAGGAGCCCCTTCGGCTGGCCGGCAGGCCGGCCGCTCAGGATAAACTTCGACTTCGTCGAAGGCGACGCGGCAATCCAGAGCGTGCGTAAACCGCTCTGGATTGCTTCGCGCAGTTTATCCTGAGCGTCTGCAAGGCAGTCGAAGGGCTCGCAATGACGAAACGCCCTAAACGCACCGTTGGAATCTCCACTGTCAAAGAGCTATGAGCCGACCGGGGGCCATCCCCTCTCTATATTCTTGCGGGATCGCACCATGACCAATTTGCCCCCGTCGCAGGGCATCGAGCCGTTCCGGGCCATCGAGATCAGCGCCCTCGCGCGCAAATTGCGCGCGGAGGGCCGGTCGGTGATCCATATGGAGTTCGGCCAGCCCGCCGACGGCGCCCCCGCGGGCGCCGTCGCGGCGGCGCGCGCCGCGCTGGATGAACCCGACATGGGCTATTGGGAAAGCGTGCCGCTGCGCCAGCGCATCGCGCGCCATTATGGCGAGCATTATGGCGTCGATGTCGATCCGCAGCGGATTTTGCTGACCTGCGGCGCCTCGCCCGCGCTCGTGCTGGCGCTGCTGACCGGCTTTGCGGCGGGCAGCCGCGTGATGACCGCGCGGCCCGGCTATGTCGCCTATCGCAATTCGCTGCGCGCCTTGCAGATGATCCCGGTCGAGGTCGAATGCGGCGCGGCCGACCGCTTCCAGATTCATGCGCGCCATATCCGCGAAGCCGATCCCGCGCCCGACGGCCTGATCGTCGCGAGCCCCGCCAATCCCACCGGGACGATCATTCCGCCTGCCGAGCTCGCCGACCTTGCCGACGCCTGCCGCGAGCGCGGCGTCCGCATCATCTCCGACGAAATCTATCACCGGCTGAGCTATGGCGCCGAAACGCACAGCATGTTGCAATATGACCCCGGCGCCTTCGTCATCAACAGCTTCTCCAAATATTACGGCATGCCCGGCTGGCGCCTCGGCTGGATCGTCTGCCCGCCCGATCTGGTCGCGGGCGCGCGCGCCCGGCTCGGCAATCTGTTCCTGTCGCCGCCCGCGCTCAGCCAGCAGGCGGCGCTCGCGGCCTTCGACTGCGAGGAAGAGCTCGACGCGCGCGTCGCCATGTATCGCCGCAATCGCCAGTTGCTGATCGACTGCCTGGCCCGGATCGGCATCACCGACATCGCCCCGTCGGACGGCGCTTTCTATGTCTATGCCTCGATCGCCCATCTGACCGACGACAGCCTGGCCCTGTGCAAAAGGCTACTCGAGGACACGGGCGTCGCCACCGCGCCGGGACTCGATTTCGACCCCGAGCGCGGCGGCAGCTTCATCCGCTTCAGCTATGCCGTGACGACCGATATGGCGGGCGAAGCCTGCGCGCGGCTGGAGGCGTGGTTTGCCAGCAATATGCCGGACAGGCTCGATTAGACGCGCGCGCTGGATTTTGTGCTAAGCCCGCTGTCACGATAATCCGGAGTCGGGAGGAAAGGCGAGGGATCATGCGGCCGCTTCCATCCAGCCTGTTCCTGCCCTTGCTGCTGCTCGGCCTGATCGGCGCCGATCCGGCCTTTGCGAAGCCGCCGGAGCCGGAGTTGACGCCGCAATTCTATCGCCGCAACTGCATGATGTGCCACAAGACGGCGGTTCCCGAAGGCCTCGACCCCGCGATCACCGCGGGCGTGCGCCCGCCGCACCCGACCCGATCGCGCGACGCCATGCCCGGCGTCACATGCTGGCGCCGCTGCGAAAAATGCTGGCCCCATCCGGGCAAGTCGAAGCGGTGAGGGAATATGGTGGAATTGGATTGCGGTGACGGGCGCGGAAATCTCCAATTGGAATTTAGGGGTTTACGCACCTGTCACCGTAATTTCCGTGAAAGGCTAGACGGTGAATAGGCGTAGAATATCATCGCATATTGGTTGGCTTTTCCTCATGCTTTCTGCTTGCAATGGCGCCGCGGCGGATGGTCATCCGAATGACTCTGATCAAGAGTTGCCAAACGCTGTACCGCAGTGGCTACCGTCTCCCCCGCCCAATCCTTCTTCGCCGCTAGAATCGCCGATCCTCTGGAATTATGAGCGGCCCACGCCGGAAGGTTTTGAGAAGGCCCGCGCACTTGTGAAAGAGCACGATCTGTGTGGAAACTTTGGGCGCGTCGCGCTGAAGTATCGCCCGTTTGATCTTAAGTTACCGAAAATGTGGAAATATCTGAGGGAGATAAGAGGGCAGTATGTTCCACTAAGCTGGCGTGGCAAAAACTTCTATCTTTTGCGTGATTTTGAAGTTGTTGCCGATCCTGTCGCATTTGCAACGCAGCGAAAGGCCGATGGAGCCAACCAGCCGCGATCAAGACGTTTCCCTCTTTCGCTTTCGGATACGATCGACTTCTCGAAGCATGGCTTGAATCAAGATTCATATAAGGATGACATCTCACCTGTGGATCAGATCAGGGCGGAAGAGCTATCCGCGCATGTCAGCGCAGACACGCGCAATCATGCGCTGGCTGAGATACGTCCATATAGCGAACTGATGAGCCCGATATATTATGGCGTGGCTTTTGTGGAGACCGGCGCGACCACCCTCTCGGGCCCTGCATCGGCAAGATTGGGTTCGACCTTCATCCTTTCATCCTCGGGGCTTCAGCCAAGAATGCTAATTCAGCCCGACGAGATTCTGGATTCGTACAAGCTAACTCGGCGTTCTACCATCTCGTATGATTCACCGCGTATTGATGAAGCAATATTCGGACGCTTGACGCAAGTTGCGCAGATCGACGATGCGATCGTCTATGATATTTCGAATGACAGTAATGACATACTGGCTGTTCTTTTACCGGATCAGAAGGATTCCGCGTATCTGGTATGCCGCTAAGGCAATGGGGTAGGTAGGTAATATGGAATTACGGTGACAGGTGCGAAACCCCCTAAATAGCCCGCCCGCAAAAAAACCGCTGTCCTACAAAACCGGCGCGCCTTAGCTTTCTCGCATGCCGTGCCGTCTCTTCTCCTCTGCCGCCTCCGCGTGCCTGTCACGCGCCCGCGGCACAGCTTTCGCGGGCGGGCTGTCGGGGCCGAAAAGAATGTGCGCAAGGGTGAACTTTTATGAACTTTGGACCCATCCGCTGCACTGCGAAGGGAGGGTCGAAAAACGGAATCGCGAGTGAAGTTAGGCAGTTTTCCGCCCGTTCGCCCGATCAGCCCGTTGCGCCGCGCGGGCGGGCCTGCTAGCCGCGCCCGCACTGTGTCCCGCCAGAAGGTGTCCCCATGTCCGAGTCCATCAAGCGCGTCGTTCTTGCCTATTCGGGGGGGCTCGACACCAGCGTCATCCTGAAATGGCTGCAGGTGACCTATGGTTGCGAGGTGGTGACCTTCACCGCCGATCTGGGACAGGGCGAGGAACTGGCGCCGGCGCGCGCCAAGGCCGAGCTGATGGGGATCAAGCCCGAGCATATCTATATCGACGATGTCCGCGAGGAGTTCGTGCGCGATTTCGTCTTTCCGATGATGCGCGCCAATGCGCGTTACGAGGGCGATTATCTGCTCGGCACCTCGATCGCGCGGCCGCTGATCTCGAAGCGGCTGGTCGAGATCGCGAAGGAAACCGGCGCCGACGCGGTCGCGCACGGCGCGACGGGCAAGGGCAATGATCAGGTGCGTTTCGAACTGTCCTGCTATGCGCTCAATCCCGACATCAAGGTGATCGCGCCGTGGCGCGAATGGGATTTGACCAGCCGCACCGCGCTGATCGACTTTGCCGAAAAGAATCAGATTCCGGTGCCGAAGGACAAGCGCGGCGAAAGCCCGTTCAGCACCGATGCGAATCTTCTTCACACCTCGTCGGAGGGCAAGGTGCTCGAGGATCCGTGGGAAGAGACCCCCGACTATGTCTATTCGCGCACGGTGAATCCCGAGGATGCGCCCGACGCGCCCGAATATATCACCATCGATTTCGAGCGCGGCGACGGCGTCGCGCTGAACGGACAGGCGATGTCGCCCGCGACCCTGCTTGCGGCGCTCAACGACCTTGGCCGCAAGCATGGTATCGGCCGCCTCGACCTCGTCGAGAACCGCTTCGTCGGCATGAAGTCGCGCGGCATGTACGAGACGCCGGGCGGCGAAATCTATGCCCGCGCGCATCGCGGCATCGAAAGCATCACCCTCGACCGCGGCGCGGCGCATCTCAAAGACGAGCTGATGCCGAAATATGCCGAGCTCATCTACAACGGCTTCTGGTTCGCGCCCGAGCGCGAGATGCTGCAGGCGGCGATCGATCACAGCCAGGAAAAGGTCAGCGGCACCGTCCGGCTCAAGCTCTACAAGGGCAACGCCAGCGTCGTCGGCCGCAAGTCGCCGCACAGCCTCTACAGCGAACGCCATGTGACCTTCGAGGACGACGCGGGCGCCTATGACCAGAAGGATGCGGCGGGCTTCATCAAATTGAACGCGCTGCGTCTGAAACTGCTCGCGCGGCGCGATCGCTGATCCTGCGGGACGGCGGGCGCGTCCCTTCGCCAGCGGATTGGCGATCGGGCGGCGGAATGCTATAGGATTCGCGGGGGTGCTGCCGACAGAAAGGTTGGTGGCCGATGTCCGACGGCCCGTCCGAAGAATCTTCGCCCTATGAATGGCGGCCTTGTTCGCTGCTCTTTCCCCGCATCGCGAAACTGATGACGCGCGACGGAACCTATACGCGGCTGATCCTGCCGGGGGATTATTTCGCGCGGCGGTCGCGGACCCATGGCTATTGGATCTATCGCCACCGCCACGAGCATGACCACGATCAGGACGACTGATATTGGGGCTGGCGCGGTCGCCGGGCAGGCGGCAGAAGGGATGGCCTTTCGCCGCAGGGGACATCACCGGTGCGCAATTTCGATTTTTCCTCGTGGCAGAGCATCGGGGCCACGCTGCTCGGGCTGGCGCTCTTCACGCTGATCGGCGTCGGCATCCGCCTGGTGGTCATGATGACGATCCAGCAGCGCCGCGAGCGGATCAATCGCCAGATCAACGAACGGCTGCGCACGCTGATCGCGGCCTATAAGACGCTCGGCGGTTCGTTCACCGGCAATCTGGCGGTCGATCCGCGTCACTTGCGCGACCTCCGCCGCGCCGGAACGGAGGCCGGAGAACCTGCCGTCGATCCCGCGGGCGCCGACTCGGACCGGCCGCGCCGGATTCGCGACGCGGTCGAGGCGGCGCTGTCGGACATCATCCTGCTCGGCACCGCCGACCAGGTCCGTCTTGCCAGCCGCGCGGCGCGCGAACTGGTCGAGGGGCGTCCGGTACATGTCCACGATCTGGTCGTCGCGCTGCGCGATTTCATCCGCGCCGCGCTCGACCTCGACCCGGTGCCGTCCGACTCGGCGATCCCGCTGCAAGGCCCGACCCGGCCGTCGAGCGGCGGAAAAGGCGGCGGTTCGGGGCGCAGCGGCGGAGGGGGCGGCGAAGGCGGCGGGGGAGGAGGGCGCGGCGGCGGCGGTGGCGGCGGTGGCATGGGCGGCGGAATGGGCATGGCGGGCGGGCTCGGCGTCGTTGGCGGTGCCAGCCTGGCGCATGGCGCGGCGGGCGGTGATGACGCCGACGATCCGGCGGGACTCTCAAAAAATTAATGCGTTAGCGCGGCGCGCTTTCCTGCGCTAAGGGCGCCTCGATGACCGCCTCGCGCTTTTTCTCCGACAATGCCGCCGCCGTGCATCCCGCGGTGATGGAGGCACTCGCCGCCGCCAACCATGTCGATACCGCCTATGACGGCGACGCGCTCAGCCAGTCGCTCGACGCCGCCTTTTCGGAGCTGTTCGAGACGACATGCGAAGTCGTCTGGATTTCGACCGGCACCGCCGCGAACAGCATCATCCTCGCCCACTTCGTGCGGCCGTGGCAGGGCATCCTCTGCTATGAGGAAGCGCATATCGAGGTCGACGAATGCGGCGCGCCGACCTTTTATTCGGGCGGCGCCAAGCTGATGACTCTGCCCGGCACCGGCGCGAAGATCGACGCCGAGGCCCTGAAGGCGCGGATTGCCGGCATCCGCAAGGACGTCCATCAGGTGCAGCCCGCCGCGATCAGCATCACCAACGCGACCGAATATGGCCTGGCGTGGCGGCCCGATGAAGTCGGCGCGATCAGTGAGATCGCGAGGACCAACGGCATGAAGCTCCACATGGACGGCGCGCGCTTCGCCAATGCGGTCGCTTTCCTCGGCTGTTCGCCCGCCGATGTGACGTGGCGGGCCGGAGTCGATGCCCTGTCCTTCGGCTTCACCAAAAATGGCGCGATGATGGCCGAAGCGCTGGTCTTCTTCGGCGGCAGCGGCGGCGCCGGGGTGCGCGAACTCAAGAAGCGCGGCGGCCACCTGCTCAGCAAGGGGCGCTTCGTTGCGGCGCAGATCCGCGCGATGCTGAAAGACGATCTGTGGCTCGCCAATGCGCGCGGGGCCAATGCCGGCGCGGCGGTGCTGGCGGCGGCCTGCGGCAGCCGGCTGATGTATCCGGTCGAGGCGAACGAGCTGTTCGTCCGGTTGAGCGCGGCCGAAGCGGCGACGCTGCGCGGCCGGGGCTTCGATTTCTACGACTGGGGCGAAGGCGCGGCGCGCCTCGTCACGAGCTGGGATCAGGATGCCGCGGCGGTCGCGCCGCTCGCGGCCGCCATCGCGGCGCTATGAGCGAGCAGCCGGCGACGCTGCTCAGCCCGCGCATCCTCATCCCCTTCGCGCTCGTCACGCTGATCTGGGGATCGACGTGGATCGTCATCAAGGGGCAACTCGGCATCGTGCCGCCGAGCTGGTCGGTCACCTATCGCTTTTCGGTGGCGGCGATCGCGATGTTCGCCTTTGCGGCGATCCGGCGCGAACGCTTGCTGCTGGAGCCCAGGGCCATGGCCTTCGCGGTGCTGCTCGGGATTGCGCAGTTCACCTTCAACTTCAATTTCGTCTATCGCGCCGAACAGCATATCACCTCGGGGCTGGTCGCGGTGCTCTTTGCGCTGCTGATCGTGCCGAACACGCTGCTCGGGCGCCTGTTCCTGAAATCGCCGCTGGAGAAGCGCTTCCTTGCCGGTGCGGGGATCGCGATCGTAGGCGTCGGGCTGATGATCCTCCACGAATATCGCGCCGCGGCGCTCGGCGCGGGCGAGGTGCTGCTCGGCACCGCGCTGACGCTTGCCGGCGTGATGAGCGCATCGACCGCCAATGTCATGCAGGGAACCGCGATCGCGCGGGCGCAGTCGATGGTTGTCATGATCGCGTGGGCGATGCTGTTCGGCGTGCTCGCCGACGGCAGCTATGCCTGGATCACCACCGGGCCGCCGGTGGTCGAGCCGACGCCCGTCTATCTCGGCGGCATCCTCTATCTCGGCATCGTCGCGAGCGCGGTGACCTTTCCGCTCTATTTCAATGTCATCCGTGCGGTCGGGCCGGGACAGGCGGCATGGTCGAGCGTGCTGATCCCGATCATCGCGATGGGCTTTTCGACGGCGTTCGAGGGCTATCGCTGGGCGCCGCTGTCGATCGCGGGCGGCGCGGTCGCGCTCGTCGGGCTGGTGATCGCGGTGGCGAAACGGCCCGAACGGCCGTCGGTCAGCGGCAATATGGTGTCGGTGCCGGTCGAACCGGAGTCCTGATTGTCACGGCTGTCTTATGTCGATAAGACGGTTTCATGAAAATCCTCTCCATCGCAATCGCCCTTGTCGTCGCCGCCGCGGCAACCCCGGCATCGGCCCAAGGCGCCTGCCAGCCCGGAACCTATCGCGCCGCGGACGGCGATTTCGTCGTGCTGGTGCCGTCACCGGCGGTTCCCGAACCGGGCCTTCGCTATCAGTTCCGCGACGGGCGCCGCGGCGCGACGAACGAGGCGAGCGCGCCGCTGGCCTGCAATGCGGGCGCGGTGATCATCGCGGGCAAGGCGTGGGCGCGGATCGCCTTTCGCGAAACGCCCGCGACCTTCGACAGCGTCGAGACAAAGCTGGCCGGAATGCTGATCGAACCGCCGGGCGCCGACGCCAGGCGCCCGCTGGTGGTGATGGTACACGGTTCCGAACGGAGCTCGCCGATCGGTGGCCTCTATGGCTATGCGATGGCGGCGCAGGGGCTGTCGGTCTTTGTCTATGACAAGCGCGGTACCGGCGCCTCGGAGGGCGACTATACGCAGAATTTCGAGCTGCTCGCGACCGACGCGGCGAAGGCGCTCGACACGGCGCGGCGGATGGCGGCGGGGCGGTTCGGCCGCGCGGGCTTCTTCGGCGGCAGCCAGGGCGGCTGGGTCGCGCCGCGCGCCGCGACGCTGACCAAGGCCGATTTCGTCGCGGTCGGCTTCGGCCTCGTCGCCTCGCCGATCGAGGAGGACCGCGAACAGATGGTGTCGGAAGTCCGCGCCGCCGGACTCGGCGCCGATGCCGAGGCGCTCGTCGACCGCCTGTCGAAGGCGACCGCGACCGTGCTGCTGTCGAACTTCGCGCAGGGCTATGCCGAACTCGATGCGGTGCGGCGCGAGATGGCGGGCAAGCCGTGGGCCGCGAAGGTCGAGGGCGAATATAGCGGCGCGATGGCGCGCCTCTCCGACGCCGAACTGCGCCGGATCGGGCGTGCGCGCTTCGACAATCTGGAACTGATCTGGGACTATGACGCGGTTGCGGTGCTGAAAAAGCTCGACACGCCCTTGCTGTGGGTGCTCGCCGGCGAGGATCGCGAAGCGCCGATCGAAACGACGCGCGGCGCGCTGATGGACCTTGCGGCGGCGGGGAGGCCGGTCGATGTCTATCTCTTTCCCGAAACCGATCACGGCATGTGGGAATATGTCCAGCATCCCGACGGATCGCGCGACGTCACGCGGCTCACCGACGGCTATCTGAAATTGCTCGGCGACTGGATCAAGGGCGATGTGCGCGGCGCCTATGGCCGCGCCGAACATCTTACCCCGCGCTGATCCGCTCGATATCGGCGCCGACGGCCTGGAGCTTCTCTTCCAGCCGTTCGTAGCCGCGGTCGAGATGATAGACGCGGTTGACCTCGGTCTGCCCCTCGGCGGCGAGGCCGGCGATGATCAGGCTCATCGAGGCGCGCAGATCGGTCGCCATCACCGGCGCCCCGATCAGCTTGTCGACGCCGCGCACCACCGCGCTGCGGCCGCGCACATCGATGTCGCAGCCCATGCGCGCCAATTCGGGGACGTGCATATAGCGGTTCTCGAAGATCGTCTCGGTGAACAGCGAGGCGCCGGTGCCGAGCGTCGCCATCGCCATGAATTGCGCCTGCATGTCGGTCGCGAAGCCGGGGTAGGGCGCGGTCGACAGGGTGACGGGCTGCGCGCGGCCCGACATGGCGACGCGGATGCCCGCCTTGGTTTCCTCGACCGTCGCGCCCGCTTCGCGCAGCGCGGCGAGCGTCGCCTCCATCTCGTCGGCCTTGGCGCCGACCAGTTCGACGTCGCCTTCGGTAATCACCGCGGCGCAGGCATAGCTGCCTGCTTCGATGCGGTCGGCCATCACGCGATAGGTCGCGCCGTGCAACCGGTCGACGCCCTCGATCGTCAGCGTCTCGGTGCCGATGCCGTCGATCTCGGCCCCCATCGCGACGAGACAGTTGCACAGATCGACGATCTCGGGCTCGCGCGCGGCATTTTCGAGGACGCAGGTGCCTTTGGCGAGCACCGCGGCCATCACCGCATTTTCGGTCGCGCCGACCGACACGACCGGGAAGGTGAACTTGCCGCCCGCCAGCCGCCCGCCGGGCGCGCTCGCCTTCACATAGCCCGAGGCGAGCTCGATTTCGGCGCCGAACGCCTCGAGCGCCTTCAGGTGAAGGTCGATCGGCCGGTTGCCGATCGCGCAGCCGCCCGGCAGCGACACGGTGGCTTCGCCCGCGCGTGCGAGCAGCGGGCCGAGGACGAGGATCGACGCGCGCATCTTGCGCACGATGTCATAGGGGGCGACGGTCGAGGTGAGGGTGGTTGCGCGCGCGGTCATCACGCGGCCGAAATCCTCGGGCCGTGACCCCTCGATCGTCGTCGAGCAGCCGAGCTGATTGAGCAGATGCCCGAAGCCGTCGACGTCGGCGAGCCGCGGCAGGTTGCGCAAGGTCAGCGGCTCGTCGGTGAGCAGCGCGCAGGGCAACAGGGTGAGCGCCGCATTCTTGGCGCCGGAGATGGGAATACGGCCCTTGAGTCGCTGGCCGCCGCGAATGACGATCTGATCCATCGGCTGTCCTTAGCGGATGCGCGGATGCGCGCAAGCGGATGCCGCGACGGCGCGCTCATGACCGGCATTTGGTGATGGCGCTCACCGTGAAAATGTGAAACCATCCGGGCCGGATAGACGAAAGAAATGAGGATTATAGGGCAAGAGATTCAACAGGGGAGTAACTGCTATGCGAAATCCCGTCGTCGCGGCCGCCACGGCCGTATCGTTCGTCATCGGCCAGCTTGCCGTCCCGGCCTTTGCCCAGACCACCTACCCCTATCCACCGCCGAGCGGATCGGCGGGATATGACCGGGATTATGCGGGCACGATCCGCTGCGAATCCCGGAACAACCGGCAACAGCGCTGCAAGGTCAAGACAAGCAACCGCGTCGAACTGGCCCGGGTGATCGGCGGGCGCTGCTCGAAAGGGCGCGACTGGGGTTTCGACGCCAATCAGATATGGGTTTCGGGCGGCTGCCGCGCCGAGTTTCGCTACGGCTATTCAAACGGGGGCTCCTATCCCGGTCGCGATTATGCGGGGACGCTGCGCTGCGAGTCGCGCAGCAATCGCTACGAACAATGCAATGTCCAGACGAACGGGCGCGTCGAATTGCTCCGCAAACTCGGCGGCAAATGCAACGCCGGGCGCCAATGGGGGTATGACGCGAACCTGATCTGGGTGACGAACGGCTGCCGCGCCGAATTCGGCTATGGCTATGCCAATCTCGCGCCGTTGCCCGGTCCGAAACCCGAAAAAGACAAAGGACCGAGCACCGGCCTGATCATCGGCGGCATCGTCGTCGCGGGCGGACTGCTCGCGTTGCTAGCGAGCCAGAAAAAGAAGAAGGACGACGGCAGCGCGGAGGCCGGCACGACGCCGCCCGCCGCCAGCGGTCCTGCGACGCTCAGCGCGAACCTGAGCGGCCTGCCGAGTGCTTCGCGTCCGTCGGTGCAGAATTGCATGAACGATGCCGCGCGGCAGATCGGCGCGACCGGCGGAACGCGGCTGTCCTATGACAAACTCGTCTCATTGGAGCAGGGCAATGGCGGCTGGCGCATCCGCGCCGCGATGACCGCGACCTATCCGGATGGTGCCAAGTCGCTCGAAATGTATTGCCGCGCGACGCCGAGCGATATCATCCAGCTCGATTTCAACTGAAGGGGCGGCGTCAGACTGCTTCAAGGGGAGAGGGAGCGGACGTTGCTCCCTCTCCTCTTCTTTTCGCAGGAAGAACCGCGTCACGCGGTTCAATGGTAAACCCGGTCAGCCGGTTAGCGCTCGTGCCAGTGCGACCCATTCCGTCACGCTGACCGTCTCGGCGCGGCGGGTCGGGGCGATGCCGAGCGCGTCGAGCGCCTCGACCGTGCCCGCCATGCCCTTGAGGCTTTGCCGCAGCATCTTGCGCCGCTGACCAAAGCCTTTTTCGGTGAGCTTCGACAGGATGCGCGGATCGACGCCTTCGGGCTGTTCGGCGGGCGTCACATGGACGATCGCCGACATCACCTTTGGCGGCGGGGTGAAGGCCGAACGATGCACCTTCATCGCGATCCGGGCGGTCGAACGCCACTGGGCGAGCACGGCGAGCCGGCCATAGGCGCTGCTTCCCACCGGCGCGATGATGCGTTCGGCAACCTCCTGCTGGAACATCAGGGTCAGCGAGCGCCAGAGCGGCGGCCAGGCTTTGGGTTCGAGCCAGCGCGTGAACAGCGCGGTCCCGACATTATAGGGCAGGTTCGCGACGATATGATAGGGGCCGCCCGCGAGCGCATCGGCGTCGATCGCCATCGCATCGTCGGGGATCACCGTCAGCCGCCCATCGAACGCGTCGCCGAGTTCGCCGAGCAGGGGCAGGCAGCGGTCGTCGCGCTCGACCGCGATCACGGTCGCGCCTGCGCGGAGCAGCGCGCGCGTCAGTCCGCCCGGGCCGGGGCCGACCTCGAACACCGTCTGGCCGTCGAGGTTGCCGGGCAGCGCCGCGATGCGACCCAGCAATTGCTCGTCGAACAGGAAATTCTGCCCCAGCGCCTTGCTTGCCGACAGGCCGTGCGCGCGCACTGTTTCGCGCAGCGGCGGCAGCGGGCGATTGGGCGCGGCGGTCACTTTGCCGGGGCGCTGCTGCGCTCGCGAGCGGTCGCCATGCGCGCCGCCATCGCGATCGCGGCGATGGTCGGCCCCGGATCGGCGCGGCCGGTCCCCGCGATGTCGAATGCCGTGCCATGGTCAGGCGAGGTGCGGATGATCGGCAGCCCGAGGGTCAGATTGACCCCGTCGTGAAAATGCAGCGCCTTGAACGGTGCCAGTGCCTGGTCGTGGTAGCCGCAGAGGATGGCGTCATATTGCTCGCGGATGCCCGGCGCGAACAGCGCGTCGGCGGCGAGCGGCCCGTCGATGACGATGCCCTCGTCGGCGAGCTGCGCGACCGCGGGGGCGATGATGCGGATTTCCTCGTCGCCGAGCTGGCCGTTCTCGCCTGCGTGCGGATTGAGCCCCGCAATCGCGAGGCGCGGGGCCGCGATGCCGAAATCGCGCGACAGGCCGCGTGCGACGATGCGCGCCTTGGCGGCGATCAGCTCGGCGGTCAGCCGCTCGGGCACCTCGGCGAGCGGAATGTGGACGGTCAGCGGCACGACGCGCAGCGTCGGTCCCGCGAGCATCATCACCGCGTTGGTCGCGGTGACGCCGCAGCGCTCGGCAATGAATTCGGTCTGGCCGGGGTGGGTGTAGCCGATGCCGTGCAGCGCATGTTTCGACACCGATCCGGTGACGAGCGCGTCGCTCGCGCCGTTGCGGGTCAGGCCGATTCCGGTTTCGAGCGCGTGCAGCGCGCAGGTCGCGCCCGCCGCGGTCGGGTGCCCGGGGGTCAGCGGCCCGCTGTCCTCAAGATGCCAGACGGGAAGGGCGGCGTCGAAGGCCCGCGCCACCTGTTCCATGTCGCCGACACGCGCCACGGGGCCGTCCCACACGGCCTCGATCGCGGCGATGTCGCCGATGGCGACGAAGGGCAGCAAGCCGTGTTCGCGCCGCGCGGCCCAGGCCCGTGCGGCAACTTCGGGGCCGACGCCCGCCGGGTCGCCCATGGCAACCGCGATCGGTCGTCGCTCGTCGATATCAGGCATCAGCTATATTCGATCACCGCGTCGCGCCGGAGGTCACGCAGATAGCGCTGGGCCCGTTTGTTGACCTTGTCCTCGAGGATCTTCTCTTCGATCTGGGCGCGATCGGGTTCGGATGCCGTGTTCGGCATCTCGCGACCGCACAGCACCAGCACGCTGATGCCCTCGTTCGCGGCGCCGAACGGCTGCGTCGTCTGGCCCACCTGCATCGTCGCGAGAGTCGATTGCAGCGGCGCCGGCAGCGCGCGCATCGCGATATTGTCGCGCGCGACGACATGCGCGCCCAGCGAGGCCGCGACGCTGTCTGCGCCGCCGCATCCGGCGATGCCGCGCGTCGCCTCAGCGAATTTGCTCGCGAGCTCGGCGGCTTGCGATTCGCTCGTCCCCGGCGCGAAGTCGAGCGACACCTGCTTCAGGCTCAGCACCGCATCGCGCGGATCGGCGGTCAGCACCTGGCGCCGATCGATCATCAGCAGGATCGATATGCCGCCGGGCACTTCGAGGGGGCCGACGAGTTGACCCGGCGCCATCTGCTGCGCCGCGTCGGCCATCGAGGCGGGCAACTGGCCGCCGCGCACCCAGCCCAGGTCGCCGCCGACGACCGCGGTCGATGCTTCGGAGAATTGGCGCGCATAGGCGGCAAAGCTGCCGCCGGCCTGAAGCGCCTGGATGATCTTGCGCGCGTTCTCGACGACCGCGGCGGCATTTTCGGGGGTCGCCGACAAATAGATTTCGCCGAGGTGGAACTCGTCCTGCCCCTTGGCCTCGTTCATCTGCTTGACGATCGAATCGACTTCCTCGGTCGATACGTTGGTCGTCGACTGGATGTTGCGCGACAGCAAGCGATCCCAGGCATATTCGCCGCGAATCTGCTGCTTCACGGCCGCAGCGGCCGATCCCTTCGACTCGAGATATTTGGAAAATTCCTCGGGAGTCTGCTTGAAGCGCGCGGCCAGGCGGGCGAATTGTTCGTTGATGACATTCTCGTCGATGTCGATTTTCGCGGCCTTGGCTTCCTGAATCTGCAGTTTTTCGTCGATCAGGTTGCTGAACACCTGCTGGCGCAGCCGCTGCACTTCGTCTTCGGGCAGATCGGCATTGTTGTTCGCGATGCGGATCAGCGCCATGCGCTGTTCGATGTCGGTCGCGGTAATGATCTCGCCGTTCACCGTCGCCGAGGGACGATAGACGTTCGGCTTGTCGTCGCCATACAGCTTGACGTTGCCGGGGATGTTGAGGCTCGTCGTCGGAACTTCGGTGTCGGGAACGGTCTGGCCCAGCACCGGCGTCACACCCACGGCGGCCACGGTGATCAGCCCGATCATGGTCGAAAATTTGGTCATTGCCATCCTATTCGAGAAATACCGGCACGCTCCGTATCAGCGGACACGCCCGATGGTCCAGCGCAATCCGCGCCAGCATGTCCATAACTGGGCTCCGATCTAGGTTCGCGACGCTGAATGGAAGCTGAGCGGTGCCGGCCGGCCGCAGAGCGTTCCGGTCAGAACCCGAGGTTGCGGAAAGCGATGCGGAACGAGAAGCTGTTGCCGCGCCGGGCGTCGCCGGTGTCGATATAGTCGCGGCGCCAGGTCAGCGCGATCGACAGGCAGTCGTCATCATAGGCGAGGCCTAGGCGATGGCGAATCGGGTCGAAGCCGTCGGCGACGCCCAGCGGGTCGTCGCTCTTGCGCGTGAGATCGACGATCGCCGATCCGAAAATCGACCAGTTCTTTGCAAAAGCGACGCGGCCGCCGGCGCGCACTTCCTCGCGATCCTGCAAATCCTCGCCGAGCAGCAATATGTCGCGGTTGAGCCGCGAATAGCCGAGCACGGCATAGGTCGAGCGGCTGCCGATCATCGCGTCGATCTCGTTCCGCCGCACCGCCAGATTATCCTTGTCGAGCCGGAAACGGTGGGTCAGCCGTAGGAAATCCTTGTAGGCGATGGTGGTGCGGCCGACGATGTCCGACGTGCGGTCGGTCAGGCCGGTGCCGTCGGGAAACAGGCTGGGCTTGTCCGACAGGCGATAGCTTTGCCCGATGATGCTGTTGATGTTGAGGCCCGGCCGGCTGAAATTCCATTCAACGCCATAGGTGATGCGCGCGCCGTCCTCGAATCGGTCGTAGCCGTTGAAGCGGTTGATTGCGAACAGATTGCTGTCTTCGAGGTCGAAGGCGCGCGAATCCTCGTTCGGAATGTCGAGATTCTTGAGGCTGGGCGTCGCGACGATCTGGACGCGCGGAGTCAGCGTCTGGGTGCCGCCCAGAAATTCGCCGACGAAAGGCCAGCGCATGTCGGCCGCGACCGCCGCGATGCCGCGGCCTTCCCAGCCCGATTTGCCGCGATAGCCGGGGATCGCGGTCAGCAGATTTTCATCGCTGTGATAGACGTCGCCGCGCACCATCGCGGTCAGCACGACCTCCTGGCCGAGGCCGGTCAGGCCGCGCAGATTCCAGGTTGCACCCGCAAAGGCGCGCTGCGTGTCCTGCCCAGCGGTGCGGGCGATCGCCAGCGTATTGAGCTGCAATTCGATCTGTCCGCCGAGCAGCGGGTCGGCGAGCCGCTGGCGATAGTCGATGATCGGCAGTGCGATCGGCTGCTGGCCCTGCACGTCGTTGCGGCGCAGCGTCTGGGTCGCCCAGCCCGCGATCGACAAATAGCTCTGCCCGCCGATCCGTTCGAGCTCGAAGGTCGAGCGCAGCCGGTCGTCGCGGCTGATGTCGTAACGGCGCATGAAGGTGCGGTCGGTCGTGATGCGGCCCGAATAGGACAGGCTCCATCGCGGATCGAACTGGAATTTGCCCGCGCTTTCCAGATAGCCGCGGAACTGGCGGTTGGGATCGATCACCTGTCCCGACACCGGAACGACCGAGCTGTGGGTCGCATAGCCGTTGATGCGGAACGAGCCGATGTCGGTGAGCGCGCGAAACTCGCCTTCGATCATCGGCACCGATCCGGTGTAGAGGTGCGGCGTGATCGTGATGTCGCGGTCGGGCGCGATGCGCAGATAATAAGGCACCGCGATTTCGAAGCCGTTGGTGCGGTCGAGACGGATTTCGGGAACGAGCAGGCCGCTGCCCGCCTCGCTGTTCGCGGGATGGCTGAGCCCCGGCAGCGGGATCAGCGGCAGGCCGAAAATTTCGACCCGCGCGCCCTTGTAGCGCACCTTGTTCTTGCCGCGATCGTAAATGACGCGGACGGCGCGGATTTGCCAGCTCGGCTTCTTGGGGCAACCCGACCCGTCCTCGACGGGGCAGGGGGTGTAGGCGGCGTTCTCCAGCTCGATATTGCCGTTGTCGAAGCGCGTGCCCTTCACCGCCGCGAGGCGCGCGCCGTTATCGAGCACGACGAGCATATTCTCGACCACCCCGTCGCGCAGCGTGTCGGTCAGGACGATGCGGTCGCCATAGGCGGTGTCGCCTTCGGGATTCTTCAGCGCGACATCGCCCTCGGCGACGACCTCGCCAGTCTTGCGGTTCCAGGTCACCTTGTCGGCGCGCATCTCGACCGTGTCGCGCTTCATCTCGACATTGCCCTCGGCCACGACGACGTCGGTCTCATTGTCGTAGTTGAGATTGTCGGCGGCGAAACCGATCTGTTCGTCGGACTTGGGCGCGGGAGCGTCGACCGTATCGGCCGAGACGTCACGGTCCTGCAGATCGGGCTGATCCTGCGGGGCCTGCACGACCGGCGGCTCGACCGTTTGCTGCGCGGCGACGGGGCACGCCATAAGGGCGACGCCGCTCGCGGTCGCAAGCCAGAGGGGCTGCGCGCGGGGGGACCGATGGAACAAAGCCCAGTTCATTTGCTATCTTTGTCCCACGCCTTATCTAGTGTCCACCCGTGCCGGGCCGGCTGCTTTGTTTTGCAACTCGCAGGCGAAACCCCTATCGGTCCGGCACGTTCCAATCAATCATCGCATGAGAAAGTTAAGGCATGGACATCCAGTTTGTCGCGCAAATCGATGCGTCTGCCGACGTCGTCGCTTTTCCGGTCCGCAAGGGCGAGGCCGCCAGGCTCGGCGCGCTGCTCGGCGCGGCGGCGGCGCAGGCGCGGTTCGAGGGCGCGGCGGGCGCGGTCGCGGAGACCGCGGCGCTCGACGGCGAGCAGGCGAAGCGGCTGCTGCTCGTCGGGATCGGCGACGGCACCGCGCACGACCTCGAACGCGGCGGCGCGGCACTGACCGCGAAGCTCCAGACGAGCGGCGTCGCAGCAGTCCATGTCGATTTCGCGAGCGCCGGGCAGAGCGACGAGGATGACGTCCTGGCCTTTGCGATGGGCGCGCGGCTGCGCGACTGGCGCCTCGATACCTATCGCACCCGGCTGGCCGACACGGCCAAGCCCAGCCTGAAGACGATCGTGATCGCGTCGCCCGCGGGCGACCTGTCGGCGCGCTGGGGCCGCTATTCGGCGGTTGCCGACGGCGTCGCGCTGACCCAGACGCTCGTCGCCGAGCCGCCGAACATCCTCTATCCCGAGACGTTCGTGGAGCGCTGCCAGCATCTGACCGACCTCGGCGTCGAACTGGAAGTACTCGACGAGCGGCAGATGAAGGCGCTCGGCATGGGCGCGCTGCTCGGCGTCGCGCAGGGCTCGACCCGCCCGCCGCGCCTGCTCGCGATGCGCTGGAACGGCGGCAATCCGGGCGAGGCGCCGGTGGTGTTCGTCGGCAAGGGCGTCACCTTCGACACCGGCGGCATCAGCTTGAAGCCCGGGCCGGGCATGGACATGATGAAATGGGACATGGGCGGCGCGGGCGCGGTCGCGGGCGCGATCAAGGCGATCGCCGGGCGCAAGGCGAAGGCGAATGTCGTCGGCGTCGTCGGCCTCGTCGAGAATATGCCCGACGGCAATGCGATGCGTCCCGGCGACATCGTCACGACGATGTCGGGGCAGACGGTCGAAGTGCTCAACACCGACGCCGAGGGCCGGCTTGTCCTCTGCGATGCAATCGCTTGGGCGCAGAAAGCCTATGATCCCAAGGTCATCGTCGATCTTGCGACCTTGACCGGGGCGATGGTGATCTCGCTCGGCCACGAATATGCGGGGATGTTCGCGAACGACGAAGCGCTCGCGGCGAACCTGCTCGAGGCGGGCGAGGCGAGCGGTAACAAGCTGTGGCGCTTCCCGCTGTCGCCCGCTTACGACAAGCTGATCGACAGCCCGATCGCCGACATGAAGAATATCGGCCCGCGCGAAGGCGGCTCGATCACCGCGGCGCAGTTCCTCAAGCGCTATGTGAACGAGGGCGTCGCCTGGGCGCATCTCGACATTGCGGGCATGGCGTGGGCCGACAAGGACGGCCCGGTCTATGGCAAAGGCGCGACGGGTTACGGCGTGCGCCTGCTCGACCGCTTCATCGCGGATTATCACGAAGGGTGATCCACTATACCCGTCATTGCGAGGAGCGTAGCGACGCGGCAATCTCCAGCCATCGGCCTTGCGCGAGGCTGATGGCTGGAGATTGCTTCCCCCGGCTTTCGCCGGGGTCGCAATGACGATGGTGAGATAAGGCATGCCCCGCGTCGATTTCTACCGGCTGACCCGCGACCCCGTCGAGCGGGTGCTCCCTGCTATCGCTACGCGAATCCTCGGCAATGGCGACCGCCTGCTGGTGGTCGCGGCCTCGGCGATGCAGCGGCAGGCGATCGACGGCGCGCTCTGGACGTTGCAGCCCGCCGGCTTCCTGCCGCACGGTCCTGCCGGCTCGCCCGACGAGGCGATCGAGCCGATCCTGCTCGCGGGCGCGATCGCCGCCGGGGCGCCCAACGGCGCGACGCACGTCGCGCTTGCCGATGGCGAGTGGCGCGAGGAGGCGCTCGGTTTCGCGCGGGCCTTCCTGCTTTTCGACAATAGCCGCATCGACGACGCCCGCGCGACATGGCGTGCGCTGGCGGTGCGCGAGGATGTCGACAATCGCTTCTGGAAGCAGGATGATCGCGGACGCTGGTCCGAAGGACCCTGACCCGTCGCTTGTGATATGGGTCACCGACAAGAGGCACGCCGCGTTGCAGACGGGGGCCGTGATTTTTCAGGAGCTTGGATATGACGATACGCACGAATCTCGCCCTTGCCGCCGCCATGGCATTGCTCGTCGCGGGCTGCGGCTCGAAGTCGGAGAGCGAGGTCGCCAGCGGCACCTATACCGATCCCGCAACCGGCAAGACGACCGAATATAAGGTCAGCGGCAGCAAGGACGGCGAAGAGGGCAATGTCACCGTCAAGACCGAGGATGGCGAGATGCGCTTCGGCACCGATGCCAGGCTGCCCGCTGGCCTCACCCCCTATCCGGGGTCGAAGATGACCGGGGGTTTCACGGGATCGTCGGAAGGCAAGCAGGGCGGCATGGCGGGGTTCGAGGTCAAGGCGAAGGTCGCCGACGTCGTCGCCCATTACCGCAGCCAGATCGAGGCGGCGGGACTCAAGGTCAAATCCGAGATGACCGCCGACGACACGATGATCATCGGCGCCGAAAAGCCCGGCGATGAAAAGACGACGATCCAGGTCACCGCGGCGCAGGAAGGCGACATGGTCAATGGCGCGATCACCTATGGCTCGGGCGGGTAGGGGCCGACTGCGCTCCGACCTTGCAGTGCAGCAAAAGCGCGGCTAGAGGCGCGCGCATTGCAGAAAATACCAACCTAGGAGCTTTCCCATGGCGGTCACCCGCACCTTTTCGATCATCAAGCCCGACGCGACGCGTCGCAACATCACCGGCGCCGTCACCAAGATGCTGGAAGACGCTGGCCTCCGCGTCGTCGCTTCCAAGCGTATCCACATGACCAAGGAACAGGCCGAAGGCTTTTACGCGGTCCACAAGGAGCGCCCCTTCTTCGGCGAGCTCGTCGAATTCATGACCTCGGGTCCGGTCGTCGTCCAGGTTCTGGAAGGCGAAAATGCGATGCAGCGCAACCGCGACGTCATGGGCGCGACCAACCCCAAGGACGCCGCGCCCGGCACGATCCGCAAGGAACTGGCCGAGAGCATCGAGGCGAACACGGTCCACGGTTCGGACAGCGACGAAAATGCCGCGATCGAGATCGCCTATTTCTTCAAGCCCGAAGAGATCGTCGGCTGAGCCGACCGATCCCAGCAGGGTAAAAGGGGCCGCCGGAACATTCCGGCGGCCTTTTTGTTTTCCCCTTTTGCGAGAGGAAATGACGATGAAGTCGGTTTTTGTCCTGATGGGTGCGGCGCTGGCCTCCGGCGCGATCGCGACCGAGGCGCCTGCTATTCCTGCATCGTCGGGGCTGTACCGTCTGCCTTTCGCCGACGGGACCGAGGTTTCGGTGTTCGACGCCGCCGCGTCGCACCGGCCGGTCGGCGCCGTCGATCTTGTCGGCGAACCGCGCGAAGGCAAACTCCATCGCATCGTCGCGGCGGCGGACGGTACGGTCATGGCGATTCAGGATGGCTATTCGGAGCAGCAGAGTGGCCGGGCGGCGTCGGAATGCCGCAACAATCTCCTGTGGCTCGCGCACCCGAACGGCGAATGGACTCTCTACGGACACATGGCGACCGGCTCGACGAGCGGTAAGGCGGGGCTCAAGGTCGGCGATCATGTCCGGGCGGGGCAATATGTGGGCGACGAAGCAGCGGTGGCGATGCTCGACCATGTGCATTTCGAGGTCGCGGTGCCGCAAGCGAGCGACCCCATCGACAAGGGTGGTTTCCTGAACGGCAACGAAGAGCGCCAGCGGATGCGTGTCCCGCGTTTCTGTAACGTGCCGGGGCAGACCGTCCGCAAGGACGCCCATTATACGGCCTTGGCTTGCGGAAGTGCGTCAGAGTAGCGGACTGACCGTCGCGACGAGATTCTGCCACAGCTGCCGGGCGATCCCAAAGCCCGCGACGTCCTGAGCCGTCACGCGGTCGGATGCGGCGATATACTCGGTCTGCCGCACGCGGAGTTCGGCGGCGAAGGCCTTGTCACGCAGCAGGATATTATTCTCGAAATTGAGCTCGAAGCTTCGCCGGTCGAGGTTCGCCGATCCGATCAGCGCGACCTCGTCGTCGACGACCATCGTCTTGGCATGGAGCAGGCCGGGGCGATATTCGTAAAGCTTCACTCCCGCCGCGACGAGATCGGCGTAATAGCTGCGGCTCGCGCCCGCGACGATGCGACTGTCGTTGCGCTTGGGGAGAACCAGCACCGTCTCGACCCCGCGCCGGGCGCAGTCGAGCAGCGCGAAGAGCAATTGCTCGTCGGGCACGAAATAGGGCGTGGTGACGATGAGCTCGCGCCGCGCCGAATGGATGAGCGAGGTGAAGCAGGCGGTCATCGCGGCATAGCGGAGGTTCGGGCCGGTGCCGATCACCTGTGCCGCGATTCCGGGCGCCGCGATTCCGGGTGTCTGCGCCGGTTCGGGCTCGGCGCCGTCGCGGAGCAGGTCGCCGATGTCGTCGCCGCGCTCGCTTTCCCAGTCGGCGGCGAAGACGAACTGGCAATCGCGGACGACGGGCCCTTCCCAGCGCGTCATGATGTCGACCCACGGGGCGTATTTCGACTTTATCCGAAATTCGGGATCGGCGAGATTCTGGCTGCCACACCAGGCGATGCGATTGTCGACGATCAACTGCTTGCGGTGGTTGCGCAGGTCGAAGCGGCCGCGGATCAGCGTCCAGATCAGGCCGCCGATCGGCAGCGCGATCCGCGCGTCGATCCCCGCATTTTGCATTTCGATCCAATAGGCCGAGCGGATGAAGCCGCGCGAGCCGAGCGCATCGGCGAGCACGCGCACCTTCACGCCGCGCTTCGCCGCGCGGACCAGCGCGTCCTTGATCCGGAAGCCGTTGTGGTCGGCGAGCCAGATATAGAAGCAGAGGTGGACGGTCGATTTGGCCTTGTCGATATCGTCGACCATCTCGCGGATCGCAGCGTTGCTGTCCGCCGCGAGGCGCGCGCGGTTCCCGGCGGTCGGGGGCAGCGCATTGACCGTCTCGGCGAGCGCGAAGGGCGCAGCCCAGGCGCTGCGTGCGAGCGCGCGGCGCACCTCGGCGCGCTCGTGTGGGTGCGGCAGATGCGCCTCGATCGCGGCATAGCGCGCACGGCGCTTGGCGCTGATCCGCGCTTCGCCGAGCAGCAGGTATGCGAGGATGCCGACCACCGGCACCGCGATCGTCGCGATCAGCCAGGCGAGCCGCGACGCGGGCTCGCGCTGCGGCCGCAGGATGATCCGCCCCATGATGACGATGAAAGCGGCGATATAGGCCGCAGACAGGATCAGGGCGAAATCGAATTCCATTGCCTGCAATTCACCGCGCTTCGGCGGAAAAGGCCAGCGCGAATTTTTGGGAGGCAGGCATGGGGGTTCCCAGCTCGGGAATCCTCGTCATTGCGAACGGAGCGAAGCAATCCAGAGCGGTTTACGCCTGCTCTAGATTGCCGCGTCGCCTTCGGCTCCTCGCAATGACGGAGTGGTTAAGTCCAGCCGCGCTCTAGAAATCCTCCGCCACCGCCATCAGGCCCGCCAGCTTCCTCGGCGCAATCGTAAGCCAGCTCTTGCGGAGCCATTCGCCGATCGCGTCCCAGTCGGTATCGCCGAGGTCGAGGCGGATGCCGATCCAGCCGTCGCCGAAATAGGCGGGGCGATAATAGCGCGCTTCGTCGAGTTCGATGAGCTGTGCCTGCTCGTCGGCGCCGCTGATCTTGACGAGCAGCGCGGTCTTGCCGTCGCGGTGATGGTCGTGGGTGAACCAGGCGAACTTCTTGCCCTTGACGATGCCGAAGCAGGGCATGCCGTGCGAGGTCGTCTCGTCGGCCTCGGGCAGCGCCATCGCCAACTCGCGGACGCGGCCGAGCAGCCAGTCGGGCGAGCGCTCGCGCGACACGAAGGCGGCGAGGGTGGCGGGATAGAGCTGATGCTCGGCGAAGCGGACCCGCCGCGCGAGGCTTTCGGCGGTGTCGCCCGGCGCGATCGCGACCGGCGTCTGCGCGAGCACCGGGCCATCGTCGAGCGCCGGGGTGACGATATGGATGCTGCATCCGCCGTGGGAGTCGCCCGCGTTGATCGCCTGCTGATGCGTGTTCAGCCCCTTGTATCTGGGAAGCAGGCTCGGGTGGATGTTGAGCATCCGTCCGGCCCAGCGCGCGACGAAATCGTCGCTCAGGATGCGCATATAGCCCGCCAGCGCGACATAGTCGGCGCCCGCCGCGCGGAGCTGTTCGTCGACCAGCGCGTCAAAGGCTTCGCGGTCCATGCCCTTGTGTGTGTGTGCCCACGTCGCGATGCCCTCGGCCTTGGCGAGCGCCAGCCCTTCTGCATCGGGTTTGTTGCTGGCGACGAGCACGAGTTCATAGGGGCAATCGGCAGCCTTCGCGGCATAGAGCAAGGCCGCCATATTGGTGCCGGTGCCGGAGATGAGAACGGCGACCTTGGCTTTCACACCGATCCTCCCGGGAACGGGGAGGGGGACCATGCGAAGCATGGTGGAGGGGCACAAGCGGAGTCGGGCGACGTCTTGAGGATGGATGACGCCGCACGCGCCCCTCCACCCCCCGCTTCGCGGGCGGTCCCCCTCCCCCTGTGGGGGAGGATCTCACGCATTATGCGTCGCGCTCCACGCCGCCATCGCGCTCCACGTCTCCGACCCGCCCGATACGGTGCAACCCTTCTCACCCTCGGCGATATGCCCGATCCGGTGCACCGTTTCACCCGCGGCTTCGAGCGCCGCCGTCACCTCGGCGACGTCGCTCTCGGCGACGACCACCGCCATGCCGATCCCGCAATTGAAGGTGCGTGCCATTTCCTCGGGCTCGATATTCCCCTGCGCCTGCAGGAAGGCCATCAGCCGCGGCTGGTCCCACGCGTCGGCGTCGATATGCGCGTGGAGCGTCTTCGGCAGTACGCGCGGGATATTCTCGAGCAGCCCGCCGCCGGTGATATGCGCGAGCGCGTGGATGCGGCCGGTCTTCACCAGCGGCAGCAGGCTCTTCACATAGATGCGCGTCGGCGCCATCAGCGCGTCGATCAGCAGGATATTCTGGTCGAACAGAGCAGGGCGGTCGAGCTTCCAGCCCTTGTCGGCGGCGAGACGGCGCACGAGCGAGAAGCCGTTCGAGTGGACGCCCGACGAGGCAAGGCCGAGAATGACGTCGCCCGCCGCGACCTTGTCGGCGGTGAGCACCTGGTCGCGCTCGACCGCGCCGACGCAGAAGCCCGCGAGATCATAGTCGCCGTCCGCATACATGCCCGGCATTTCGGCGGTCTCGCCGCCGATCAGCGCGCAGCCCGCCCGCTTGCAGCCCTCGGCGATGCTCGCGACGACGTCGGTCGCGACATCATTGTCGAGCTTGCCGGTGGCGTAATAGTCGAGGAAGAACAAAGGCTCTGCGCCCTGCACGATCAGGTCGTTGGCGCACATGGCGACCAGGTCGATGCCGACGCCGTCATGGCGGTCATGGTCGATGGCGAGCTTCAGCTTGGTGCCGACGCCGTCATTGGCCGCGACCAGCACCGGATCGGTGAAGCCGGCCGCCTTGAGGTCGAACAGGCCGCCGAAGCCGCCGATCTCGCCATCCGCGCCCGGGCGG
>NZ_DATAJZ010000001.1:0-39611 GCF_036261875.1 Sphingopyxis sp.
TCGAAGCCGAAGCGGCGGATCGGCTGCAAGGTGACCTCGGCCGCGGCCTCGCTGTCGTAGCAGAGTTCGAGGAAGCCCCCCTTGGTTTCCCGGAGCGCGCGATATTCGGGGAGATAACGCCCGGCCTGGCGCATCAGCCACAGCGCGGGCCGCTCCTGCCGCACCCCGCGCAGCGTTGCCAGCAAGCTCTTCGACGACGCCTTCACGCGGTCTCTCTTTCTCTCTTCATATATATTTAAAGATGATTGTGGTGGTTTGTTGGTCGGCGGATTGCGGGGCTTTAGGCGCGGGCGCCGCTTTTGCCAACATATTGACTCTGTGCGTCACGGGTAACGTCACGGAGTCGCCAGCGGCTTTCCTCCTAATTCACAGCCTGTGGATAAATATCATCGCTTGTGGACAAGGGGTGGAGCGGAATCGGCAGCGTCGGGGATGAATCCCGTGTGCCGATCTTGTCCCGGCGGTTATGCCGAGGCTTATCCACAAGGCCGTTCGGGGAGCGATGCGAGCAAAGCCCGGCTTGCCTTTTCCTTCGCCGCTGCGAAATATGGGCCATGGACCGGCTCCACCTGCACCTCATATCCGATTCCACCGGCGAAACGCTCGAAAATATCGCCAAGGCGGCGATCGCGCAGTTCGACGATGTCGAGGTCGTGCGCCATTTCTGGCCGATGGTGCGATCCGAATCGCATCTCGACCGGATCATCGCCGAAGTGCAGGCCAGCCCCGGCATGATCCTGTTCACCCTGGTCAACGGCGAGCTGCGCGCCAGCCTCGAGCGGCGCGCGCAGGCGCAGGGCCTGCCGCTCGTCCCCGCGCTCGACGCGGTCACCGATGCGCTGTCGCGGATGCTGGGACAGGAAGCGAAGGCGCGCCCCGGCCGCCAGCATGTCCTCGATGCCGCCTATTTCGCGCGGGTCGAGGCGATTCAATTCACCGTCGCGCACGACGACGGCATCGGCTGGGAGAATTGGGAGCAGGCCGACATCGTGCTCGCGGGCGTATCGCGCACCTCGAAGACCCCGACGAGCATCTATCTCGCCAATCGCGGCTACAAGACCGCGAACATCCCGATCGTTCCCGAATCGCCGCCGCCCGACGCGCTCTACAATCTGAAACGCCCGCTCGTCGTCGGGCTGACGACCGGGCTCGACCGGCTGGTGCAGGTGCGGCGCAACCGCCTCCTCTCGCTCAATCAGGCGCCCGAAACCGCCTATGTCGACGACGAAAGGGTCAAGGCCGAGATCGCCTATGCCCGGCGCATGTTCGCCGACAACGGCTGGCCGGTGATCGACGTGACGCGCCGCTCGATCGAGGAGACCGCCGCCGCGGTGATCAAGCTGGTCGAGGATCGCGGCACGGCATGACCCAGCTTCTTCTCGCCTCGCAGAGCAGCGGCCGCGCCGCAATGCTCCGCGCCGCCGGGCTCAGCTTCGAGACGAGCGCGGCGCATGTCGACGAGGAGGCGCTGACCGCTTCGCTGCTTGCGGCCGGGCAGACCGCGCGCAACATCGCCGACGCGCTCGCCGAAGCGAAGGCGGTCAAGATTTCGTCGCGGCTTCCCGGCGTCACCGTGATCGGCGCCGACACCACGCTGGCGCTCGACGATGGGTCGATGCTGACGAAACCTGCGGACCCCGCAGAGGCCGCCGATCATCTTCGCCGCATGGCCGGAACGCGCCACCGCCTGTTCAGCGGCGTGGTCGCCGCGCGCGACGGCGTGCCCGTCTGGCGCGCAGTGGGCGAGGCAAGGCTGTGGATGCGCCCCTTGCCGGACGCCTTCATCGCCGACTATGTCGCGCGCCACTGGGACAGCATCCGCTGGACCGTCGGCTGCTACGAGATAGAGGGGGCGGGCGTGCAACTATTCGACCGGGTCGAAGGCGATCCCTGGACGATCATCGGTATGCCGATGCTCCCGCTGCTCGCCTGGCTGCGCGCGACCGGGCTGGCCCCGGCATGAGCGCGCCCTATGCGGAGGTGATCGGCGACCCGATCGCCCAGTCGAAGTCGCCGCTGATCGATGGTTTCTGGCTGAAGGCACTCGGGATCGAGGGCGATTACCGCCGCCGGCATGTGACCCCCGGGGATCTGGCCGCCTATATCGGCGAGCGCCGCGTCGACGCCGGCTGGCGCGGCTGCAACGTGACCATCCCGCACAAGGTCGCGGTGATGGATCTCGTCGACGATCCCGGCAATATCCGCGGCACCATCGGCGCGATGAACACGATCGTGCGCCAGCCCGACGGCGCGCTGATCGGCACCAATACCGACGCCGCGGGCTTTTATGCGCCGCTCGCCGAGCTCGACCTTCAAGGCGCGCCGGTCGTGGTCGTCGGGGCGGGCGGTGCCGCCCGGGCGGTGCTGTTCGCGCTCGCCCGCGCGGGCGTGGGGTCCGTGACGATCCTGAACCGCTCGCCGCTGAAAGCGATGGGGCTGCTCGCGACCTTCGGGCTGAAGGGCGATGTCGCCCCGCTCGATGCATCGCTCCCGCCGGCCGCGTTGCTCGTCAATGCGAGCAGCCTCGGCATGACCGGCCAGCCGCCGCTCGACCTCGACCTGGCGCCGCTTCCCGAAGACGCCGTCGTCTACGACCTCGTTTACGCGCCGCTCCAGACCGGCCTGTTGAAGGCAGCCGCGGCGCGCGGGCTCGACACCGTCGATGGGCTCGACATGCTGATCGGTCAGGCCGCGCTCGCCTTCGAACTGTTCTTCGGTGCGCCGCCCCCCGAGGGCCGTGACGAGGAATTGCGCGCGCTGCTGACCGCATGACGCATCACCCGCGCCCCGCCTCGCGGCTCCGCCGTCCGTTCATCCTCGGCCTGACCGGCTCGATCGGTATGGGCAAGTCGACCGCGGCGACGATGTTCGAGCGCGAAGGCATCCCCGTCTTCGACGCCGATGCCGAAGTGCATCGGCTGCAAGGACCCGGCGGCGCCTTGGTCGCCGCGATCGAGGCGCGCTTTCCCGGCACCACCGGGCCGGCGGGAGTCGACCGGCAGAAACTCGGCGCGCGGGTGCTCGGCAACACCCACGAACTCGCCGCGCTCGAGGCGATCATTCATCCGGCGGTCGGCAAGGCGCAGAAACGCTTTCTCGCGCGCCACCGCGCCCGCGACCTGATCGTTCTCGACATTCCGCTGCTCTTCGAAAAGGGCGGCTGGCGCCGCGTCGGCGCGATCGCCGTCGTTTCCGCGCCGGCGTGGATGCAGCGAAAGCGCGTGATGCGCCGCCCCGGAATGACCGCCGCCAAGCTGAAGGCGATCCGGCGCCTTCAGGTGCCCGACCGCGTCAAGCGCGCCCGCGCCGATTTCGTGATCGAAACGGGCCGCCCCAAAAGCGAGACGCACCGTCAAATCCGCGCCATCGCCTCTTGTTTCCGCGCCCGATAGGGGCAATATTGATTCGAAGATGCGTGAGATAATCTTCGATACGGAAACTACGGGACTCGACCCCAGAGCGGGGCACAGGCTGGTCGAAATCGGCTGCATCGAACTGATCGACCGCCGCGAATCGGGCCGGACCTTTCACGCCTATTTTCATCCCGAACGCGACATGCCGGCCGAGGCCGAGGCGGTGCATGGCCTGTCGATCCAGTTCCTGTCCGACAAGCCGCTGTTTGCGACCCGCGTCGACGAACTGATCGACTTTCTCGGCGACGCGCCGATGGTCGCGCACAACGCCGCCTTCGACTTCGGCTTCATCAACGCCGAGCTTGCGCGCGCCGGACGTCCCGCGCTCGACATGGCGCGCATGTGCTGCACCGTGCAGATGGCGCGCAAGCTCCATCCGGGCGCCAAGCACAGCCTCGATGCGCTCTGCACGCGCTACGGCATCGACCGCAGCCACCGCGTCAAGCATGGCGCGCTGCTCGATGCCGAACTGCTCGCGCATCTCTATATCGAAATGACCGGCGGGCGGCAGATCGGCCTTGGCCTGGCGGCGGAAACCGCGCCGGCCGGGCAGGCCGCCGCCGATCCCGTTCGCGCCGCCGCGCCACCGCGCGCCTTTCGCGAACCGCGCGCCCATGCCGCCAGCGCGGCCGAACTGGCGCGCCATGCCGAATTCGTCGCCAAGCTCACTGGACCGCTCTGGCACGATAGTCCGTGACGGCGGCCCCGGCCGCCGCCGCGATTCTGGAAGGAGAAGAAAAATGGAAATCCGCGTCTCTGGACACCAGATCGAAACCGGCGAAGCGCTGCAGGCGCGTGTGTCAGACCGGATGAACGCGATTGCCGACAAATATTTCTCCCGCGCGCTCGGCGCGCACGCGACCTTCGGCAAGGGGCCGCACGACAGTTTCCAGTGCGATATCGTCGCGCATGTGATGCAGGGGCTCGTGCTCAAGGGGCATGGCCAGGCACAGGATGCGCACGTCGCTTTCGAAGCCGCCGCCGAGCGTATCGAAAAACAGCTTCGACGCTATATGCGACGATTGAAGGACCGCGGGAACCTCAACGGCCAATCCGCCGCGTCGATCGACGATTTCGTGGAAAATGCGAGCTATGTCGTGTTCGATGGCGGCGCCGACGAGGATGAGGCCGGCGACGCCCCGGCGATCATCGCCGAAACGCGCGTCGATATCCCGACCAGCAGCGTGTCCGATGCGGTGATGATGCTCGACCTTCGCAACACCAACGCGCTGTTGTTCGTCAACAGCAAGACCGGGTCGCACAATATGGTCTATCGCCGCGACGACGGCACGATCGGCTGGGTCGAGCCGCGCCAGGGATAGAAGCTCCGGACAATAGGACTGGATTTTCTCCGCCATCCGGCCTAAGGGCCGCGCCCATTGATACCCGGATGGCGGGGCCTGCCACACGACCGATCCCACGATCGTTTGCCAACAGGATGAACCGGGCGGCGCCCGGCGGATATGATTTGACCAAAGCGATGAACCTATCTTCCCTTCTCTACCCCGCGACCGTGCGCGCGCATGTCCAGCTCGATTCGAAAAAGGCGCTGTTTCCGCTCGTCGGTGATCTTGCCGCGCGCTCGCTCGGCCTCGACGCCGGCGAAGTCAGCGAAGCCCTGCTCGAGCGTGAGCGCCTCGGCTCGACCGGCTTCGGCCGCGGCATCGCGCTTCCGCACGCGAAGATGGCGGACCTCACCGGGGTGCGCGGCCTGTTCCTGCAACTGGCCCGCCCGATCGATTTCCAGGCGGTCGACGGCCTGCCGGTCGACCTGCTGTTCGTGCTGCTGTCGCCGCTCGACGCGGGTGCCGATCATCTGAAGGCGCTCGCCGGCGTGTCGCGGATGCTCCGTAACGACAGCATCGCCGAACGGCTGCGCGGCGCGAAAAGCGACGAGGCGCTCTATGCGATGCTCGTCGACGCCGAAACGCGCGACGCGGCCTAGGCGCGCGACCGTTTCCGTGGCTCGGCTCAAGAGTCGCTTTCTCGTCGACCTCCTCCTCCGCCGCACCGAAGCGGCCGGCGGCTTCGCGGCGATCCTCGCGCGGGGGGACGAAACCTCCGGGATCATCCTCGTCCAATGCAGCGATCGCGGCGAGCCGGGACCGCTGCTGGAACGCCGCTTTTCGCTGGACGGACGCTATATCTGGCAGGCCGTGGGGCCCGATGACCCAAAAGATGGTGAAGCCCGCGCAAACTATCGGGAACGGCGGCGAAAGGCCGATCCCGACCTGTGGATCGTCGAACTGGATATCGCAGATGCGCCACAACTCGTCGCGGAGTGGGCTGCGTTAACTTGACTCTGTTGCGCCGCACAATAACTGGCGCCCATTCCATAACGCGTAGGTCGTTCCGTGGGTTGCCTTGCCTTGGCAAGCGCCCCGAAAAACGGTTCGGACACGCAGTCGGATGATGGCCGCAGGCGGCATAGAGCCAGATACAGCTCACCCGCCTGTCTTGAGGTTTCGGTCCATCAGCCGCCCTTTTGACGGATTATATGAGTCGCATTTTGAACGCCGCCAGCGTGGCCGCCGTCGGCATGACGGCCACCGCGATGCTGCTGCTGGCCGAACCGGGCTTCGCGAGCGATCTCGCGACCAGCGCGAATCTTCCCGCCATCACCCTGCCGGGCGCCGATGCGCCGCAGAGCGGCCCGGCGGATGCCACGACGACAAGCGAACAGCCGGTCGTGACCCTTCCCCAAAGCCCCCTTCCCGAAAACAGGGACGAGCCCGCGGCCGAACCGAAGCCGGTGCTGGATATCGATTCGCTGGCCGAACTCGTCGCCGCGACCGACCGTCCGGCCGAGATCGATCCTGAGCTGCGGTGCCTCGCCGGCGCCGTCTATTTCGAATCGCGCGGCGAATCGCTCGCGGGCCAGCTCGCGGTCGCGCATGTCGTGATCAACCGCGCCAAGTCGGGCCGCTTTCCCAAGAGCTTGTGCGGCGTCGTCCACCAGCCGAGCCAGTTCAGCTTCGTGCGCCACGGCAAGATGCCCGCGATCCGCAACGCTGCTCAGTGGAACAACGCCGTCGCCATCGCGCAGATCGCCCGCGACGGAAGCTGGAAGACGCAGGCGCCGGGCGCGCTCTTCTTTCACGCACGCTATGTCTCGCCGGGCTGGCGCAAGACGCGCGTCGCGTCGATCGACAATCATATCTTCTATCGGTGAAGGGAGCGGGCGGAACGCTATCGCCGCCCTCCGTCATCCCGCGAAGGCCGGGATCCCGCCCTCGCATACTGACGCACGGAAGAGATCCCGGCCTTCGCCGGGATGACGGCTGGTTCAATGGGTGGAGCCGCGCATCCCGTTCATTGCCAGGCCAGATTTTGTGGCGCATGATGCGCGCATGACGCGTCATCTCCCTGCCACGCTGCTGATCGCAGCGTCGCTCGCGCTCGGCGGCTGTGCGACAGCCGTGCCGCCGGTCGAAGTCACCCGTTTTCACGGCAATGCCCCAGCGGGCTGGGCGCCGGGCACGCGCTATGCCGTCGACGACGCGCCACTCGGCGATCCGGCGGCGATGGTGGGCGCCAACGCGGCGTCGCTCGAATGGTCGAGCTATCGCACCGCGGTCGAACAGCAACTGCAGCGCCAGGGCCTCGTCGCCGCGGCCACCGGCGAGCGCGCGCCGCTCAAGGTCCGCATCGGCTTCGATCGCAACGAACAGGCTCCCGCGGCACGGCGCTCGCCGGTTTCGGTCGGGGTCGGCGGTTCGACCGGTAGCTATGGCTCGGGGGTCGGGCTCGGCGTCGGGATCAACCTCGGCGGCGGGCCGAAGCGGATGGCCGACCTTCAATTGTCGGTGCGCATCGACGATGCCGCATCGGGTCAGGCCCTGTGGGAAGGCCGCGCGCTGACCGCGGTTCCAGTGAAGGCGCCCGCCTCGCAGCCGTCGCTCGCCGCGGCGAAATTGGCCGAAGCCTTATTCAGGGACTTTCCCGGCGAATCGGGACGCACTATCAGCGTCCCATGACTATCAGCATCAACGCCGCGTTCGACAGCGGCAATATCGTCGTGGACAGCGTCGAAGGCACTTCGGCGCGTCTTTCCATCCGCAAGGATCGCGAATCCGATTTCTTTCAATGGTTTCACTTTCGCGTCGCCTGCAGCGCCGGCGATGCGCTGGAACTGGCGATCGCCGGTCTGGCGAACTCGGCCTATCCCGACGGCTGGCCCGGCTATGCCGCCGCCGCGAGCTATGACCGCGAGCATTGGTTCCGCCTCGACACCAGCTATGAGGCCGGCACGCTGACGGTCCGCCATACCGCCGAAGGACCGCTGCTCTGGATCGCCTATTTCGCGCCCTATTCGATGGAACGCCACCATGATCTGGTCGCCTCGGTCGCCGAATGCGAAGGCGTCACCTATCGCTGCCTCGGCACCAGCCTCGAGGGGCAGCCGATCGACTGCCTCGAAATGGGCAGCGGCGACACGCAGGTCTGGCTCTATGCGCGCCAGCATCCGGGCGAATCGATGGCCGAATGGTGGATGGAAGGCGCGCTCGAAAAGCTCACCGATCCCGCCGACCCCTACGCGCGGTCGCTGCTGGGCAAATGCCGTTTCCATATCGTCCCGAACATGAATCCCGACGGGTCGCGGCGCGGCCATCTGCGCACCAACTATGCCGGGGTGAACCTCAACCGCGAATGGGACAATCCCACCATCGAACGCAGCCCCGAAGTGCTGTGCGTGCGGAACGCGATGGACGAAAGCGGCGTCGATTGGGCGATGGACGTCCATGGCGACGAGGCGATCCCCGCGGTCTTCCTCGCGGGGTTCGAGGGCATTCCGTCACTGACGGATGCGCAGACCGCAAAATATCGGGCGTTTCAGACCGCGCTTGCCGCGAATACCCCCGATTTTCAGGTCGAGCTCGGCTATGAATTTTCGGCGCCGGGCCAGGCGAATCTCAGCATGTCGACGACGCAGCTTGCCGAGCGTTTCGGTGCGGTGTCGATGACGCTCGAAATGCCGTTCAAGGACAATCGCGACCTGCCGGATCCGGTGCAGGGCTGGTCGCCCGAACGCTCGAAGCTGCTCGCGCACGCCTGTCTCCAGACGCTCGACCAGATGCTGTGAGCGATAGCTGGCGGATCGTCGAGGATGATCTGTCGGGCGCGCCGATCCGCACGCTGCTGGAACGGCATTTCGCTGGGATGCTAGCCAATTCGCCGGTCGGAAGCTGTCACTTCCTCGATTTCGACGGCCTGCGCGCAGGCGGCGTGACTTTCTGGTCGATCCACAAGGAGGGGGTGCTGGCAGGCTGCGGCGCGCTCAAGATGCTGGATGGCGCGCACGGCGAAATCAAGTCGATGCGCACCGCCGACGCTTTCCTTCGTCAGGGCGTCGCCGCGCGGATGCTCGGCCATATCATCACCGAAGCGCGGAGGCACGGCGCCGAGCGGCTCAGCCTCGAAACCGGATCGGGCACGGCCTTCGAACCCGCGCTGGCGCTCTATCGGCGTCACGGTTTCGAGGATTGTGAGCCCTTCGCCGATTATCGGCCGGACCCTTTCAGCCGCTTCATGACCCGGCGGCTCTGATCGTAAGCAGCGGATACCCATCCGGCCCTCGCGTCTTTGCGCGAGCGCCAAAAGAAAACGGGGTCCGGGAGAGGGAAGCCGGACCCCGCTCTGATGCCCCGAAGGGCAAGGCTCAAAAGGCTCAGGCGGCCTTCTTGTCCTCGATCACCGACGGCGTGACGCCGCCGATCGCGATCTTGTGCGGCTTCATCGCCTCGGGCACTTCGCGCACCAGGTCGATGATGAGCAGGCCGTCGGCGAGATCGGCCTTGTCGACCCGCACGAAGTCGGCGAGCTGGAAGCGGCGCTCGAACGCGCGCGTCGCGATGCCGCTGTAGAGAAGCTGGCGGCCCTCGCCTTCCTTCGCCGGCGCCTTGCGGCCGCTGACGGTCAGCATGTTCTGCTGCGCGGTGATGTCGATCTCGTCATTCTTGAAGCCCGCGACCGCGACCGTGATGCGGAAATGATCGTCGGCGATCTTCTCGATGTCGAAGGGCGGATAATTGTCCGCGGAACCGCTCGATTCGAGGAAATCGAACAGTCGGTCGAAGCCGACGGTCGAACGGCGATAGGGGGTCCAGTCGAAGCTGTTACGCATGGGTCATTCCTTCCTGTCAAAGCGAAGCAAAGGGACCGCGGCCCGAATCATGCGACGTGCCGCGATCGCCGTCCGGCCCCGTATCGGCGGCCGGATGTCCTCCATCTGGTAACGGATGAAACCATTTCAAGGGGGCGATTGGCGTTCGGCAAAAACCCGCGCTAAGGGGGCGGCGAATCCCCCTCCAGCCGAAGGACAGACCATGCCGCAGCTCATCCTCATCCGCCACGGCCAGTCGCAGTGGAATCTCGAAAACCGCTTTACCGGCTGGTGGGATGTCGACGTCACCGAAAAGGGCGCGGCCGAGGCGTGGGCCGCGGGCGAGCTGATGAAGGACAAGGGCATCGCCCCCGACGTCGGCTTCACCTCGGTCCAGACGCGCGCGATCAAGACGCTGAATCTGGCGCTCGAGGCGATGGGCCGCCTGTGGCTGCCGGTGACCAAGGACTGGCGCCTCAACGAACGGCATTACGGCGGCCTCACCGGTCTCGACAAGGCCGAGACCGCGGCGAAGCATGGCGACGAACAGGTCAAGATCTGGCGGCGGAGCTTCGACACCCCGCCCCCGCCGCTTGCCGCCGATTCGCCCTGGGACCTGTCGAAAGACCCGCGCTACGCGGGCATTGCGATCCCGTCGACCGAAAGTCTCAAGGACACGATCGCCCGCGTTCTGCCTTATTATGAAAGCGCGATTGCGCCCGAGCTCAAGGCCGGCAAGACGGTGCTGATCTCGGCGCACGGCAACAGCCTGCGCGCGCTGGTCAAGCATCTGTCGGGCATTTCGGACGCCGACATCACCGGGCTGGAGATTCCGACGGGGCAGCCGATCGTCTATGATCTCGACAACGATCTGACGGCGCGCGAGCGTTATTATCTGAGCGAGCGTTGAAAACCGTCGCCCCCGCGAAGGCGGGGGCCGCTATCGATGTAGCGCAACGCTGCCCGCGGCCCCCGCGAAGGCAGGGGCGACGACAGGATCAATCGCGCAGCAGTTCGTTGATGCCGGTCTTCGCACGCGTCTGCGCGTCGACGCGCTTGACGATCACCGCGCAGTAGAGCGACGGACCCGGCGTTCCGTCGGGGAGCGGCTTGCCCGGGAGCGATCCGGGGACGACGACGGCATAGGGCGGCACTTCGCCGATGAAGACCTCGCCGGTCGCGCGGTCGACGATCTTGGTCGAGGCGCCGAGATAGACGCCCATCGACAGCACCGCGCCCTCGCGCACGATCACGCCCTCGGCGACTTCGGCGCGCGCGCCGATGAAGGCGCCGTCCTCGATCACCACCGGACCCGCCTGCAAAGGCTCGAGCACGCCGCCGATTCCGGCGCCGCCCGACAGATGGACGCCCGCGCCGATCTGCGCGCAGCTTCCCACGGTGGCCCAGGCATCGACCATCGACCCTTCGCCGACATAAGCGCCGATGTTGACGAAGCTCGGCATCAGCACCGCGCCCTTGCTGATATAGGCGCCGCGGCGGACGATCGATCCGGGCACCGCACGGAAGCCGGCGTCGCGGAAACGGTTTTCGCCCCAGCCGGCGAATTTCGACGGCACCTTGTCCCACCAGGTCGCACCGCCGGGCCCGCCCTCGATGATCTTCATGTCATTGAGGCGGAATGACAGCAGCACCGCTTTCTTGAGCCACTGATTGACCTGCCACGTCCCGCCGGCGTCGCGCTCCGCGACGCGGAAGCTGCCGTCGTCGAGCCCGGCGATCGCGGCCTCGACGGCTTCGCGCACCGCGCCGGTCGTCGTCAGCCCCAGCGTGTCGCGCGCGTCCCAGGCGGCTTCGATCGTCGTTTGCAGGTCGGTCATGAAAATCCCCAAGGTAAAGGCAGGTCGTCGAGCCAGTCGGCGATGTCGGTCGCGTGGAAATCGACATGGTCCGGCAGGTGGTCGCGATGGCCGCTTTCGCTGCCATTGTCCAGCCAGACGGTCGTCATGCCGAGCGCTTTGGCAGGTGTCAGGTTGCGCGCCATATCCTCGACGAACAGGCTCTTCGCCGGATCGACGCCGAGGTGCGCGATCATCGTCGAATAGGCTTCGGGATCGGGCTTGGGCGTGTAGCGCGTGACGCGGATGTCGCAGATGCCGTCGAACAGATCGGCGATCCCGCGCGCTTCGAGCACGCGCGCGGCATAGTCGGCGTCGGCATTGGTGAAGACCAGCCTTCGCCCCGGGAGCCGTTCGAGGCCGGCGCGCAACCGCGTGTCGATCGTCAGCCGGTCGAGCGCGATATCGTGGACGTCGACCAGAAAAGCCTCGGGATCGACGCCATGGTGCCGCATCAACCCCGCCATCGTCGTGCCATGGTCGTGGAAATATTGCTTCTGCACCCGCCGCGCCTCGACCGCATCGACGCTTAGCAGGCGCATGATGAACGCGCCCATGCGCGCGTCGATCAGATCGAACAGCTTCGCCGACGGCGGATAAAGCGTGTTGTCGAGATCGAAGATCCAATTGTCGATATGGTCGATCGGCACAGTCATGGTGATCGGCCGCATAAGGGCCGGGCGACGCGGCGGCAAGGCGGATGCTTTACTTTGCGGCAATGGCTTTGGGCCTAAACCGGAAAATGCTATGATCGTGAGGGGATAGGGGAGACGGGCGATGATGGAGAGCGTGCAGCGCCGTTCGATCCGGGAGATTGCCCGGCGACCCCTGCCGCTGCTTCTGAGCGTCGCCTGCCTGTCGCTCGCCGCTTGCGGCGGAGGCGGAACGCGGCCGTCGCCGACGCCCGCGCCGCCTCCGGCCCCCACTCCCGCTCCGACTCCTACCCCTGCTCCGACCCCCACGCCGCCTCCGACCGGCAATTTCAACACCGCCGAGACGCGGCGCTCGGACGGGGTGAATTTCCACGGTGCGATCACCGCCTATCAGGCGGGCGCGACCGGGCAGGGGATATTGGCGGGGGTGATCGACGACGGGATCGACGAAGACAGCCCCGAATTCGCCGGGCGCATTTCGCCCGCCTCGGCCGACGTCGCCGGATCGCGCGGCATCGATGCCGAGGGGACGCACGGGACCAACGTCGCGCAGGTGCTGCTCGGCGGCAAGAATGACGCGGGCACCTTCGGCATCGCCTTCAACGCCAATCTGCTCGTGCTGCGCGCCGACCGGCCGGGAAGCTGTGCGACCGAGGATCCCGATGACGACGAAAGCGGGTGCCGCTTCGGCGACAGTGCGATCGCGGCGGGGCTCGACCGCGCGATCAGCGCCGGCGCGCGCGTCGTCAACATCTCGCTGGGCGGCGAAGACCCGCCCGGCACGGGGCTGCGCGCCGCAGTGGCGCGCGCGACCGCGGCGGGGATCATCGTCGTCCTCTCGGCCGGAAACGAAGGCGATACGACCGCGAACGGCAATGATCCGAACAATCCCGAGCCTTTCGCGCAGGGCCTGCGCGATGCCGGCGGCGGGCTGGTGATCATCGCGGGTTCGGTCGACGACCGGGGCGTGATCTCCAGCTTCAGCAACCGCGCCGGCGGCTATGCCGGATCCTATCTCGCGGCGCTTGGCGAGGGGGTCTGCTGTGCCTATGAAAATGGCGTGCTCAAGACCGAAGGCAATTTCGTCTTCGTCCTTAATGGCACCAGCTTTGCCGCGCCGCAGATCGCGGGCGCCGTCGCGCTGATCGCGCAGGCTTTTCCCAATCTGACCAGCCAGCAGATCGTGCAATTGCTCTATCAGTCGGCGCGCGACGCGGGGGCGGCGGGCGAGGATGCGGTGTTCGGGCAGGGCATTCTCGACATCGCGCGGGCCTTTCAGCCGATGGGCGCGACGACGCTGGCGGGCACCGCGAGCGCGGTGCGGCTCGACACCGCGCTCGGCCTGCTTGGCGGTCCGATGGGCGATGCGGGCGGCACGGGCGCGGCGACCGCCGTCGGACTGGTCACCGACGGATATGGCCGCGCCTTCAACGTCGATTTCGGCCGGTCGCTCATGCCGCGGCGCCCCGATTTCAAATTGTCGGGCGCGATCGGCGGCCTTGTCCGCCAGCAAAGCGCCGCGTCGGACGCGCTGGCGCTCTCGGTCCTGACCGCGCCCGGCAGCGATGCCCTGGCGGGGCTGCCCTTTCGCGACGCGCGACAGGCGCGCACGATCGCGGCATCGATGATCGCGCGGCTGGACGATCGGACGCGGATCGGCTTTGCCGCGGGGCGCGGCCTCGGCGGCCTCGTTGCCGGCGAACGCGGCGAATCGAACCACGCGATGCTGATCGGCGTCGCGGCGCAGGAGGGCCTCGGCTTCGCGGCGAGCCCGGGCGCCGGTTTGCTGCTTCGCCGCGACCTCGACCATGGACAGAGGCTCAGCTTCACCGCCGAGAATGGCTGGGTGTCGGGATCGCGCTGGCAGGACGATCCGCTGCTCCGCTATCGTTCGGGCCGCGACAGCCGCTATCAGCGGCTGGGGGCGGCGTGGGACGGGCGCTTCGGCCGCGTCCGCGCGATGCTGGGGGGCAGTTGGGTTCGCGAATCGGACAGCCTTCTCGGCGCGCGTCTCGGCTCCGTTTTCGGAGCCGGCGGCGCGGCCAGCCTCGTCGGCGACGCTAGTCTCGGGCTCGATCTCGACGGCGGCTGGAGCTTGTCGGGGGCGTGGCGCCAGATGTGGACGCGGCCCGATCATGGCGGGCTGATCGCGGGCGGCACGCTCCGCTCGACCGCCTTTTCGTTCGACATCGCCAAGGCGGGGCTGTTCGGGACCGGCGATCGGGCCGCGCTGCGTTTCGCGCAGCCGCTGCGCGTTACCCATGGCGGCCTCGATCTGATGCTGTCCGTCGCCTATGATTATGACACCGGCGCCGCCACTTTCGGGCGACGCACCTATAATCTGGCGCCGAGCGGCCGCGAACTGGTGGTCGAGGCGAGCTACGCGCTGACGCTGTTCGGCGGCGATCTCATCGCCAACACATGGTGGCGCCGGGATCCGGGTCACATCGCGGCGCTGCCCGACGACAAGGGTGCGGCGCTCCGCTTTTCGATGGGGTTCTAAGATGGGGTTCTAAAGCGCGGCGCGCAGCGCGAGCCAGGAATCGCGTTTCGCCGCGAAGCCGATCGTGTGCGCGGCGCTGCTCGACGGCAGGTCGATGATCGCGATGCCTTCGAGCGGCGGCAGTTGGCGCCGGCCGATCGCCGCCGCCTTGCCGCCGTTGAACGCGATCATGCGGAGGGCGGGCAGATCGGCGACCAGCGCGGCGAGGTCGTGCGGCTCGGCTTCGCGGATCAGCGAATCGCTGCTCGTGCGGCGCTCGGCGCTGCGGATCACGTCCCACAGCCCGACCTTCATCGCGTGCAGCTCCGCCAGCCGCTCGGCATAGGGCAGCGCCGCGAGCGGGCGGGCGAGGACATCGCCGAGCAGGCGCCAGAACTGGTTGGTCGGATGCGCATAATATTGCCGTTCGGCGAGCGACCGCGCGCCGGGCAGGCTGCCGAGGATCAGCAGGCGCGTATCGAGGGCGACGTGCGGGGCAAAGCTGGCGTGGCGCGCGGTGGGCATGGCAGGGGGATAGCGCGGACGCGGCGGCGCAACAATATTACCGGCTGCGGAGCCCTGCCTCTTGACCATCGGGGGAATCGCCGCTAGGGGCGCGCTCGACCGAAAAGGGCAGTTTGCTGCCTTTTTCAGTTACAACAGCGCTTGAACATTGCTGGCGCGGATGGAGCCTCCGGAGGATCAATGCGATTCCGCCGGGGTCTTTTGCTGTTATCAGGTCGGCCGTTTTTCGCCCTTTTTGGCGGGTAAGCGGCCGGAGCTTCATCCACCGCGGTACAGTAACCGTTCGCTTTGATGGGCGAACACAAAAAGGTGAAGCATTCATGCCCACGATCAACCAGCTGGTCCGCAAGGGTCGGACGCCGCAAAAGGCGAACTCCAAGGTCCCGGCGATGGAAGCGAACCCGCAAAAGCGCGGCGTTTGCACCCGTGTCTATACGACGACCCCGAAAAAGCCGAACTCGGCGCTCCGCAAGGTTGCCAAGGTCCGCCTGACCAACAGCCGCGAAGTCATCACCTACATCCCCGGCGAAGGCCACAACCTCCAGGAACACAGCGTCGTGCTGATCCGCGGCGGTCGTGTCCGCGACCTTCCCGGTGTGCGTTACCACGTCCTGCGCGGCGTGCTCGATACGCAGGGTGTTAAGGACCGCAAGCAGAGCCGTTCGAAATACGGTGCGAAGCGTCCGAAGTAAGGACCGCTCTTTCGGCTATTTGATCATCCCTGGCTGCTCTTGCGCCGGGATGCTGTTGTAAAAGGAATTACCTATGGCTCGTCGTCGTCGTCCTGAACGTCGCGAAATCCTGCCCGATCCCCGTTTCGGGGATGTCGTGCTGTCGAAATTCATGAACAGCGTCATGCTGGACGGAAAGAAGTCCGTCGCCGAAAGCATCGTCTACGGTGCCCTAGAATCGGTCGAAGCCCGCGCCAAGAAAGAACCGATCGGCGTGTTCCACGAAGCGCTGGCGAACATCCGCCCGAACATCGAAGTCCGCAGCCGCCGCGTCGGCGGTGCGACCTATCAGGTTCCGGTCGAGGTCCGTCCCGACCGTGCGCAGGCGCTGGCGATCCGCTGGCTGATCGCCGCCGCGCGCAACCGCAGCGAAACCACGATGGCCGCGCGCCTGTCGGGCGAACTGCTCGACGCGTCGAACAACCGCGGCAACGCGGTGAAGAAGCGCGAAGACACGCATCGCATGGCCGAAGCGAACCGCGCCTTCAGCCACTATCGCTGGTAATTCGCGCGGACGGTCCCCGTATTCTGGGGCCGTCTCGCAATCGTAACAAACCTTCCTATATCGGGGGCGGCCCCACCGGCCGCCCCCCAAATCCAAGGAAAAGACCATGGCACGCAGCCATCCGCTCGAACACTATCGCAACTTTGGGATCATGGCGCACATCGACGCCGGCAAGACCACGACGACCGAGCGCATTCTCTATTACACCGGCAAGTCCTACAAGATCGGCGAAGTCCATGACGGCGCCGCGACGATGGACTGGATGGAACAGGAACAGGAACGCGGCATCACGATCACGTCGGCGGCGACCACCTGTCTGTGGAAGGCCGATGAGGGCAAGGGGCCCGAGCATCGCCTGAACATCATCGACACCCCCGGACACGTCGACTTCACGATCGAGGTCGAGCGCTCGCTTCGCGTCCTCGACGGCGCGATCACCGCGTTCGACGGCGTTGCCGGCGTCGAACCGCAGTCGGAAACCGTGTGGCGCCAGGCGGACAAATATAAAGTTCCGCGCATGTGCTACATCAACAAGCTCGATCGCACCGGCGCCAACTTCTATTATTGCGTGCAGACGATCATTGATCGCCTCGGCGCGACGCCGGCGGTGCTGTATCTGCCGATCGGTGCCGAAAGCGACTTCGTCGGCCTCGTCGACCTCGTCAACGAGCGCGCGATCATCTGGAAGGACGAAAGCCTCGGCGCCGAATTCTTCTATGAAGACATCCCGGCGGACATGAAGGACAAGGCCGCCGAATATCGCGAAAAGCTGGTCGAGCTCGCCGTCGAACAGGACGACGATGCGATGGAAGCCTATCTCGAGGGCACCGTCCCCGACGTCGCGACGCTGAAGGCGCTGATCCGCAAGGGCACGCTGGCGCAGGCCTTCGTGCCCGTGCTGTGCGGCTCGTCGTTCAAGAACAAGGGCGTCCAGGCGCTGCTCGACGCGGTCGTCGACTATCTGCCCTCGCCGCTCGACATTCCCGACGTCCAGGGCATCAACCCGGCGAACGACCAGCCCGACTCGCGCGAGACTTCGGACTCGGCGCCGCTGTCGCTGCTCGCGTTCAAGATCATGAACGATCCGTTCGTCGGTTCGCTCACCTTCGCTCGCATCTATTCGGGCACCTTGAACAAGGGCACCTACTTGAACTCCGTCAAGGACAAGAAGGAAAAGGTCGGTCGTATGCTGCTGATGCATGCGAACAGCCGCGAGGACATCGAGGAAGCCTATGCGGGCGACATCGTCGCGCTGGCGGGCCTCAAGGAAACCACCACCGGGGACACGCTCTGCGCCACCAACGCGCCGATCATCCTCGAGCGGATGGAATTCCCCGAGCCGGTCATCGAGCTGTCGGTGGAACCGAAAACCAAGGCCGACCAGGAACGCATGGGCATCGCGCTCAACCGCCTGGCCGCCGAGGATCCCTCGTTCCGCGTTTCGACCGATCATGAATCGGGCCAGACGATCATCAAGGGCATGGGCGAACTCCACCTCGACATCCTCGTCGATCGCATGAAGCGCGAGTTCAAGGTCGAGGCGAATGTCGGCGCGCCGCAGGTGGCATATCGCGAATCGCTCGCGAAGCCGGTCGACGTCGATTATACCCACAAGAAGCAGTCGGGCGGCTCGGGCCAGTTCGGCCGCGTCAAGGTCAGCGTCGCCCCCGGCGAGCGCGGTTCGGGCATCACCTTCATCGACGAGATCAAGGGCGGCAACATCCCGCGCGAATATATCCCGTCGGTTGAAAAGGGTATGCGCGAATCGGCCGAAAACGGTCACATGATCGGCTTCCCGATCATCGACTTCGAAATCAAGCTCACGGACGGCGCGTATCACGACGTCGACTCGTCGGCGCTGGCGTTCGAAATCGCGGGCCGCGCGGCGATGCGCGAAGTGGCGGCGAAAGCCGGCATCAAGCTGCTCGAGCCGGTGATGAAGGTCGAGGTCGTGACTCCCGAGGAATTCATGGGGGACGTGATCGGCGATCTTAACAGCCGCCGAGGGCAGATTCAGGGCACCGACAGCCGCGGCATCGCCCAGGTCGTCGAGGCGATCGTGCCGCTGGCGAATATGTTCGGTTATGTGAATCAGCTGCGCAGCTTCAGCCAGGGGCGCGCCAGCTATTCGATGCAGTTCTCGCATTATGAAGAAGTGCCGACGAACGTCGCTGAAGAGGTGAAGGCCAAGATGGCCTGATGGGCTCAAGCCGCGCGGACTTGCGCCGCGCGGCAAGACCTACTAAGGGCGGCGCCTGATTCAGCAGGCTCGTCCAAACTGATCAACCCAAACACATGAACAAGAAGGTTCCATATCATGGCTAAGGCTAAATTTGAGCGGACGAAGCCGCACTGCAACATCGGCACCATCGGTCACGTCGACCATGGCAAGACCTCGCTGACCGCAGCGATCACCAAGGTGCTGGCGGAAAACATCGCGGGCAACGCGGCCGTCGACTTCGCGAACATCGACAAGGCGCCCGAAGAGCGCGAGCGCGGCATCACTATTTCGACTGCGCACGTCGAATATGAGACGAACGGTCGCCACTATGCGCACGTCGACTGCGCCGGCCACGCCGACTATGCGAAGAACATGATCACCGGCGCCGCGCAGATGGACGGCGCGATCCTCGTCGTGTCGGCCGCTGACGGCCCGATGCCGCAGACCAAGGAGCACATCCTGCTCGCGAAGCAGGTCGGCGTTCCGACCATGGTCGTCTTCCTCAACAAGGTCGACCAGCTCGACGATCCCGAGCTGCTCGAGCTCGTCGAACTCGAAATCCGCGAGGAGCTTTCGAAGCGCGACTTCGACGGCGACAATATTCCGATCATCGCCGGTTCGGCCCTCGCCGCGCTGGAAAGCCGCGACGACAACATCGGCAAGGACGCGATCCTGAAGCTGATGGACGCGGTCGACAGCTGGATCCCGCAGCCCGAGCGTCCGCTCGACAAGCCCTTCCTGATGCCGATCGAAGACGTGTTCTCGATCTCGGGTCGCGGCACCGTCGTCACCGGCCGCGTCGAAACCGGCGTCGTCAAGGTCGGTGAAGAAGTCGAGATCGTCGGCATCAAGGACACCAAGAAGACGACCGTCACCGGCGTCGAAATGTTCCGCAAGCTGCTCGATCAGGGCGAAGCCGGCGACAACATCGGTGCGCTGATCCGCGGCGTCGGTCGTGAAGAAGTCGAGCGCGGCCAGGTTCTGGCCAAGCCCGGCTCGATCACGCCGCACACCGAGTTCACCTCGGAAGTCTATGTCCTGTCGAAGGACGAAGGCGGCCGTCACACGCCGTTCTTCGCGAACTATCGTCCGCAGTTCTACTTCCGCACCACCGACGTCACCGGCGAGGTTATCCTCCCCGAGGGCACCGAGATGGTCATGCCGGGCGACAACGTCCAGCTGTCGGTCAAGCTGATCGCCCCGATCGCCATGGACCAGGGTCTGCGCTTCGCGATTCGCGAAGGCGGCCGCACGGTCGGCGCAGGGGTTGTCGCGACGATCACAAAGTAATATAGGGCCGCGAGCCGCGCGATTCGGATCGATTCGCGCGGCTCGTAGCTTAAAGGTTTTTGATGGCCTCACCGGCTTCCAACAGGAGGCCGGGGCAGGCCATTTCGGCTCTTTCGCATCGTTAGACGGGATTCGACTGGAACAGTCATGGAAACGCAGAATATTCGCATTCGCCTGAAGGCCTTTGATCACCGCGTGCTCGATCAGGCCACCACCGACATTGCCGATACGGCACGTCGCACGGGCGCTCTCATTCGCGGTCCGATCCCGCTTCCGACGCGTATTGAAAAATTCACCGTGAACCGCGGTCCGCACATCGACAAGAAGTCGCGCGAGCAGTTCGAGGTACGTACCCACAAGCGGCTGCTCGACATCGTGCAGCCCACCCCGCAGACGGTCGATGCGCTGATGAAGCTCGACCTCGCCGCGGGCGTGAACGTCGAGATCAAGTTGGCCTAAGGTCAACGCAGCCCCCGCTTTCGCGGGGGTCTCTATCGGCCAGGCACTTCGGTGCCGGCACCGTCCGGAGCGATCCGGACCGACGATAGGGTGGATACCGCCGGACCGCTTCCTTGAAGCATCATGGTCCGGGCTGCGTCCCCCGTCTCGCCGCAGATCCTTCGGGATGGCGGCACCTCAGCCCGGACGGGGCGATGCATTGAAATCTTGGGCTGGGAGGGTTCCGCCGGGGTCTGCCTCGGTGGGTCCCGCAAGCCGTGCGGAATGGTCCGCCCGGCCTCTGTTGAGGAGTATGATCATGCGTACTGGCGTGATCGCGAAGAAAATGGGGATGACCCGCCTGTTTCAGGACGACGGCCGCCACGTGCCCGTCACCGTCCTGAGCCTCGAAGGCTGCCAGGTCGTCTCCGTGCGCGATAAAGACCGCGACGGCTATGTGGCCGTTCAACTCGGTGCCGGATCGGCCAAGGCGAAGAACGTCGCCAAGCCGCAGCGCGGCGCCTATGGCAAGGCCGAGGTCGAGCCCAAGGCGAAGCTCGTCGAATTCCGCGTCGCCGACGACGCGACGCTCGACGTCGGCGCCGAACTGTCGGCCGATCACTTCGTCGCCGGCCAGATCGTTGACATCCAGGGCGTCACGCAAGGCAAGGGCTTTGCCGGTGCGATGAAGCGCTGGGGTTTCGGCGGTATGCGCGCGACCCACGGCGTGTCGATCAGTCACCGTGCGCATGGTTCGACCGGTAACCGCCAGGATCCCGGCCGCGTCTTCAAGAACAAGAAGATGGCCGGCCACATGGGCGCGCGCAACCGCACCCAGCAGAATCTCGAAATCGTCCGCACCGACGTCGAGCGCGGCCTTCTCTTCGTCAAGGGCTCGGTCCCTGGCTCGAAGGGCGGCTGGTTGCTCGTCCGCGATGCGGTGAAGCTGCCGCGTCACCCTGAGGCTCCCTATCCGGCGGGCATCAAGAGCGCGGCCAACACCAACGATGCCCCGGCTGACGCGCCGGTCGAAACGCCGGTCGAAGAAACCGTCGTCGACACCGCGGCCACCGACGGCGCACAGGAGTCCTGATCATGAAGGTCAAGGTTCAGACCCTCGATGGCAAGGCTGGCGCCGACATCGACCTTAACGACGACGTCTTCGGCGTCGATGCGCGCACCGACATCCTGCACCGCGTCGTCGCGTGGCAGCTCGAAAAGCGCCGCGGCCCCGCCCGCGCCGCTCGCGAGCGCAGCGACGTTGCCCGCACCGGCAAGAAGTTCGGTCGCCAGAAGGGCGGCGGCACGGCTCGTCACGGCGATCGCAAGGCGCCGATCTTCATCGGCGGCGGCAAGGCGCACGGCCCGCGGGCCCGCACCTTCGGTCACTCGCTGAACAAGAAGATCCGCAGCCTCGGCCTCAAGATGGCGCTGAGCGACAAGGCGCTGGGCGGCAAGCTCGTCGTTCTCGACACGCTCGAGCTCAAGGACGCGAAGACCAAGGCGCTCGCCGGCAAGCTCGGCAAGCTCGACCTCGGGAACCGCGCCCTGTTCATCGACGGCGACGCGGTCCACGCCAGCTTCGCGATGGCATCGGCTAACCTGATCGGCATCGACGCGATGCCGGCCGCGGGCGCCAATGTCTATGACATCATCCGTGCCGACACGCTGGTCCTGACCCGCGCGGCGGTCGAAAAGCTGGAGGCCCGTTTCAATGGCTAACGCAAAAACTGTCGATGCGCGTCATTATGACGTGATCCTCGCTCCGGTGATCACCGAAAAGTCGACGCTGCTCAGCGAAAACAACGCCGTGGTGTTCAAGGTCGCGAATGACGCGACCAAGCCCGCGATCAAGGCAGCCGTCGAGGCGCTGTTCGATGTCAAGGTCGTCGGCGTCAACACGCTCGTCACTAAGGGCAAGACCAAGCGCTGGAAGGGCAAGCCCTACACCCGCAGCGACGTGAAGAAGGCGATCGTTCGCCTGGCCGAAGGCCAGTCGATCGACGTCACCACGGGCGTCTGAGCGGCTCGGGAAGGCAGAGAAAATGGCACTCAAACATTATAACCCGACCAGCCCCGCGCAGCGCGGCCTGATCCTCGTCGACAAGTCGTCGCTGTGGAAGGGCAAGCCCGTCAAGGCGTTGACCGAAGGCAAGCGCAAGACCGGCGGCCGCAACAACAAGGGTCATGTGACCTCGCGCGGCATCGCCGGCGGCCACAAGCAGAAGTACCGCTTCATCGACTTCAAGCGTCGCAAGTGGGACATGCCGGCCACCGTCGAGCGTCTGGAATATGACCCCAACCGCACGGCGTTCATCGCCCTCGTGAAATATGAGGACGGCGAGCAGACCTATATTCTGGCGCCGCAGCGTCTGGCCGTCGGCGACACTGTCGTTGCCGGCAAGAAGACTGACGTGAAGCCGGGCAATGCGATGGAATTGTCGCAGATGCCGGTCGGCACGATCGTCCACAATATCGAGATGAAGCCGGGCAAGGGTGGCCAGATCGCCCGTTCGGCAGGCACCTATGCGCAGGTCGTCGGTCGTGACCGCGGCCTCGTCATCGTGCGTCTCGGCTCGGGCGAACAGCGCTACATTCGCGGCGAGTGCATGGGCACGGTCGGCGCGGTGTCGAACCCCGACAACCAGAACACCAATCTGGGCAAGGCGGGCCGCGGCCGCTGGCTCGGCAAGCGTCCGCTGACTCGCGGCGTCGCCAAGAACCCGGTCGATCACCCGCACGGCGGTGGTGAAGGCCGCACCTCGGGTGGCCGTCATCCGGTGACCCCGTGGGGCAAGCCGACCAAGGGTGCTCGTACCCGCCATAACAAGTCGACCGACAAGATGATCATCCGGTCGCGTCACGCGAAGAAGAAGAGGTAAGCCATGGCTCGCTCGGTCTGGAAGGGTCCGTTTGTCGACCTTCATCTCCTCAAGAAAGCCGAAACGGCCCAGGACGGCGGCAGCTCTGCCCCGATCAAGACCTGGTCGCGCCGGTCCACCATCCTGCCGCAGTTCGTCGGGCTGACCTTCAACGTCTACAACGGCCGCAAGTTCGTGCCGGTGTCGGTCAATGAAGACATGGTCGGCATGAAGCTGGGTGAATTTGCGCCGACGCGCTTCTTCCCCGGCCACGCGGCCGACAAGAAGGGCAAACGCTAATGGGCAAGGAAAAGTCCCCCCGCCGCGTTGCGGACAATGAGGCGCTCTCGGTCGGCACGCAGATTCGCGGCTCGGCGCAGAAGCTGAACCTCGTCGCCGCGCTGATCCGCGGCCGCAAGGTCGAAGACGCGATGAACGTCCTCGCTTTCTCGAAGAAGGCGATGGCCGTCGATGTGCGCAAGGTTCTCGCCAGCGCCGTTGCGAACGCGGAAAACAACCACAACCTCGACGTTGACGCGCTGGTCGTCAAGGAAGCGAGCGTGGGCAAGTCGATCTCGATGAAGCGCTGGCACGCTCGCGGCCGCGGCAAGTCGACCCGGATCGTCAAGCCCTTCAGCCGCATCCGCATCGTCGTCCGCGAACAGGAAGAAGAGGCGTAAGATGGGCCAGAAGAGCAATCCGATCGGCCTGCGCCTGCAGGTCAACCGCACCTGGGACAGCCGCTGGTTCGCCGAGGGCCAGGACTATGGCCGCATGTTGGTCGAGGATCTGAAGATCCGCAAATATGTGTTCAAGACCCTGCCGCAGGCCGCGATCTCGAAGGTCGTGATCGAGCGTCCGGCGAAGCTGTGCCGCGTGTCGATCTATGCCGCCCGTCCGGGCGTCATCATCGGCAAGAAGGGCGCCGATATCGAGAAGCTGCGTAAGAAGCTCGGTGAGCTGACGGGCAGCGACGTGTCGCTGAACATCGTTGAGATCCGCAAGCCCGAAGTCGACGCCAAGCTCGTCGGCCAGGGCATTGCCGACCAGCTCGAACGCCGCGTCGCCTTCCGCCGCGCGATGAAGCGCGCGGTGCAGTCGGCGATGCGTCTCGGCGCCGAGGGCATCCGCATCAACTGCGCCGGCCGTCTTGGCGGCGCGGAAATCGCGCGCACCGAATGGTATCGCGAGGGCCGGGTGCCGCTGCACACGCTGCGCGCCAACGTCGACTATGCCGAGGCCGAAGCGCACACCGCTTACGGTGTCTGCGGTATCAAGGTCTGGATCTTCAAGGGCGAGATCCTGGGTCATGACCCGATGGCGACCGACCGTCTGATGCTCGATGCGCAGACGACCGGCGTCCGTCCGGCCCGTGACGATCGCCGCTAAGGACTGCTGACATGCTGCAACCGAAAAAAACCAAGTTCCGCAAGGCTTTCAAGGGCCGCATCCATGGCCTCGCCAAGGGCGGCACCAGCCTGAACTTCGGCTCCTACGGCCTGAAGGCGATGGAACCCGAGCGCATCACCGCGCGCCAGATCGAAGCGGCTCGCCGCGCGATCAGCCGTGCGATCAAGCGTCAGGGCCGCCTCTGGATCCGCGTGTTCCCCGACGTTCCCGTGTCGTCGAAGCCCGCCGAAGTCCGCATGGGCAAGGGCAAGGGTTCGCCTGAATTCTGGGCCGCCCGCGTCAAGCCCGGCCGCATCCTGTTCGAACTCGACGGCGTCCCCGGTCCGGTGGCCGCGCTGGCGTTCGAACGTGCGGCGATGAAGCTGCCGATCAAGACGAAGGTCGTTGCCCGCCTCGGCGACACCTCGCACCTGGAGGGTTGAGGGCCATGGCCAAGACCGAAGATCTGACCAAGAAGACCGACGACCAGCTCGCCGAACAGCTTGGCGAACTGAAGCGTGAGGCGTTCAACCTCCGTTTCCAGGCCGCCACCGGCCAGCTGGAAAAGGCATCGCGGGTCAAGGAAGTGCGCCGCACCATCGCGCGCGTCAAGACCGAGCAGACCGGGCGCGCGCGCTCGGCCGCCAAGTAAGGAGACCAACCCATGCCGAAGCGCATTTTGACCGGCACGGTGGTGTCCGACAAGGGCGACAAGACCGTGGTCGTGAAGGTCGAACGGAAGGTCAAGCACCCTCTGTACGGCAAGATCATCCGCCGCTCGAAGAAGTATCACGCCCACGATGAGGACAACGCCATCAAGGCCGGCGAAACCGTCCGCATTGAGGAAACGAAGCCGATTTCGAAGCTGAAGACCTGGAAGGTTCTCGACAAGGTCGAAATCTCGACCAAGGCGAAGAAGGCCGACGAGATCGACGCGCAAGCGTAAAGAGTTTCACGGAACCGCCGGGGAGCCCCGGTAGGCCAAGGAAGAAGGAAGTGCATCGATGATTCAGATGCAGTCACAATTGGAAGTCGCCGACAACAGCGGTGCGAAGCGCGTCCAGTGCATCAAGGTGCTTGGCGGCTCGAAGCGTCGAGTCGCCGGCGTCGGCGACGTGATCGTCGTGTCGATCAAGGAAGCCCAGCCGCGCGGCAAGGTGAAGAAGGGCGACGTGCATCGCGCCGTCATCGTCCGCACCGCGAAGGATGTGCGCCGCGCCGACGGTTCGGTGATCCGTTTCGACAGCAACGCCGCGGTGCTCGTCAACAAGAATGAGGAGCCGATCGGCACGCGTATCTTCGGCCCCGTCGTCCGCGAACTGCGCGGCAAGGGCTATATGAAGATTATCAGCCTGGCGCCGGAGGTGCTCTGACCATGGCGAACAAGATCAAGAAGGGTGACACGGTCGTCGTCCTGTCCGGCAAGGACAAGGGCAAGACCGGCGAAGTGACGCAGAGCCTGCCGAAGGACGGCAAGGTCGTCGTCGCGGGCGTCAACGTCATCACCCGCCACCGCAAGCCGACCCAGCAGAACCCGCAGGGCGGCCTCGAGCGCAAGGAAGCGCCGCTCTTCGCGAGCAAGGTCGCGCTCGCCGATCCCAAGACCGGCAAGCCGACGCGCGTCCGCTTTGAAACCAAGGACGGCAAGAAGGTCCGCGTGGCCGTGAAGTCCGGGGAGACGATCAATGGCTGACACCTACACCCCGCGCATGCGCAAGCTCTATGACGACAAGATCGTCAAGGCGATGACCGAGAAATTCGGTTACAAGAATGTGATGGAAGTGCCGAAGATCGAGAAGATCACGCTCAACATGGGCGTCGGCGAAGCCACGCAGGACAAGAAAAAGGTCGAAGCCGCGGCAGCCGAAATGGAGCTGATCGCCGGCCAGAAGCCCGTCGTGACCAAGGCAAAGAAGTCGATCGCGCAGTTCAAGCTGCGCGAAGGCATGCCGATCGGCTGCAAGGTGACTCTGCGCCGCGAACGCATGTACGAGTTCCTCGATCGCCTGATCACGATCGCGATGCCGCGCATCCGCGACTTTCGCGGCGTGTCGGCGACCAGCTTCGACGGCCGTGGCAACTATGCCATGGGCCTGAAGGAACAGATCATCTTCCCCGAGATCAACTATGACCGCATCGACCAGGTGCGCGGCATGGACGTGATCGTCACCACCACCGCTCGCACGGATGACGAAGCCCGCGAACTGCTCAAGCTGTTCGGCTTCCCCTTCCCGATCGCAGCGCAGGAAAAGGAAGCCGCCTGATCCCCTTGGGACCAGGCCGGCTCTTTCAAGAAGGAAAGAGAACTTAAGTCATGGCGAAACTGAGTTCGATGAACAAGAACGAGCGTCGCAAGCAGCTGGTGAAGAAATATGCCGGCCGTTACGCAAAGCTGAAGGCGATTGCCGCCGACACCTCGCTCGACGATGGCGAGCGTCTGATCGCGCGCCTCAAAATGGCGGAAATCCCGCGCAACGGCAACCCGACCCGCATCCGCAACCGGTGCGAACTGACGGGCCGTCCGCGCGCTTATTACCGTAAATTCCGGCTGTGCCGTATCCAGCTCCGCGATCTGGCCAACAAGGGCCTGATCCCCGGTGTTGTGAAATCGAGCTGGTAAGGGACTAGAAGATGGCAATGACCGATCCCCTGGGTGATATGCTCACCCGCATCCGCAACGGCCAGCAGGCGAAGAAGGACAGCGTCCTGACCCCCGCCTCGACCCTGCGTGTCCGCGTTCTCGATGTGCTCCAGCGCGAAGGCTATATCCGCGGCTACAGCGAAGAAACGCTGGGCGCGAAGGGCCAGCACAAGGGCATCCGCATCGAGCTCAAATATTTCGAGGGCCAGCCGGCGATCCGCCACGTGGCCCGCGTCTCGAAGCCGGGCCGCCGCGTCTATTCGGGCTCGAAAGAGCTGCCGATCGTGCGCAACGGCCTGGGCATCACCATCGTGTCGACCCCGCGCGGCGTTCTTTCGGACGCCGAAGCCCGCGAACATAATGTCGGCGGCGAAGTGCTGGCGGAGGTGTTCTGATGTCGCGCATCGGTAAAAAATCAGTGGCGGTTCCCGGCGGTGTCACCGCCGCGATCGACGGCGGCCAGCTGTCGGTCAAGGGGCCGAAGGGCACGCTCGCGATGCCGCTGTCCGACAACATCAAATATGAAGTCGGCGAAGGCAGCATCTCGGTTCAACCCGCGAACGACAGCCGCGAGGCGCGTGCCTTTTGGGGTATGCAGCGCACGCTGGTGCAGAATCTGATCACGGGTGTGACCGAAGGCTTCACCAAGGTGCTCGAGATCACCGGCGTCGGCTATCGCGCCAACGCGCAGGGCAAGAATCTGAAGCTGCAGCTCGGCTACAGCCACGATGTCGATTTCGCGGTGCCCGAGGGCATCGAGATCAAGACGCCGGACAATACGACGATCGAGATCAGCGGTATCGACAAGCAGAAGGTCGGCCAGGTCGCGGCGGAAATCCGCCGTTGGCGCAAGCCCGAACCCTATAAGGGCAAGGGCATCAAATATCGCGGCGAGTACATCTTCCGCAAAGAAGGCAAGAAGAAGTAAGCCATGGCACATCTTACCACTTTCCAAAAACGCCGCCAGCGCGTCCGTACCGCGCTCCGTCAGCGCGCCGCCGGTCGGCCGCGGCTTTCGGTGCACCGTTCGGGCCGCCACATCTATGCGCAGCTCATCGATGACGCCGCCGGCAAGACGCTGGCCGCGGCTTCGACGCTCGACAAGGATGTGCGCGGCAAGACCGGCGCCACCGCGGCGGCGGCAGCCGACGTCGGCAAGCGCCTTGCCGACGCCGCCAAGAAGGCGGGCGTGACGCAGGTCGTGTTCGACCGCGGCGGCTTCCTGTTCCACGGGCGCATCAAGGCGCTGGCCGACGCGGCGCGCGAAGGCGGATTGGAGTTCTAATCATGGCAGACGAAGTTCAGAACGCCGAAGGCGCCCCCGAAGCAGCCCCCGCCCCCACCGAAGGCCAGGCTCCGCGCCGCGGTCGTGGCGGTGGTCGTGACGGCGGCCGGGGTGGCCGCGATGGTGGCCGTGGTCGCCGCGACGATCGTCGCCCGCGCGACGAGGATGGCGGCGAAGAGCTGATCGAAAAGCTCGTCCACATCAACCGCGTCTCGAAGACGGTGAAGGGCGGCAAGCGCTTCGGTTTCGCCGCGCTCGTCGTTGTCGGTGACGGCAAGGGCCGCGCCGGTTTCGGTCATGGCAAGGCGCGCGAAGTGCCCGAAGCCATTTCGAAGGCGACCGCCGCCGCGAAGAAGGCTATGATTCGCGTTCCGCTGCGCGACGGCCGTACGCTGCACCATGACGGCCGCGGCGTGTTCGGCGCCGGCAACGTCACGCTGCGCTCGGCGCCCGCCGGGACCGGCATCATCGCAGGTGGCCCGATGCGCGCCGTGTTCGAATCGCTGGGCGTGGCCGATGTGGTGACCAAGTCGGTCGGCACCTCGAACCCCTATAACATGATCCGCGCGACCTTCGAGGCGCTCGGCGAGCAGACCAGCCCGAAGTCGGTCGCGCAGCGCCGTGGCAAGAAGGTTTCGGACCTGATCAAGCGTGGCGGCTCGTCCGACCGCGCAGCCGAGGCCGAAGCCGCGGCGGTGACGGAGTAAGACGATGGCCGACAAGAAGATCAAGATCCGCCAGATCGGTTCGCCGATCCGTCGCCCCAAGAGCCAGCGTGCCATCCTGACCGGGCTCGGCCTGGGCAAGATGAACCGCGAGGTCGAACTGGTCGACACCCCGGAAGTGCGCGGCATGATCCGCAAGCTTCCGCACATGGTGGAAGTCGTCGAGGGCTGAATGAAGCTCTATCGCCTGTTGACTGGTCCCGATGACGCCGCCTTCTGCGCGCGCGTCGAGGGGCTGCTCAACCGGGGGTGGCAGCTGCACGGAAGCCCCTCGATGACGGAGGTCGATGGCCGCGGCTATGTCGCCCAGGCCATCGTGATGGAGAAGGCCGGGCCCTATCCCGGCTTTCAGCCGTCGAGTGAAATCGAACCGGACTAGTCCCTCGGGACGGTCTCTAGCGCGAACACAGCGAAAGCGAGTGCAATGACTATCAAGCTCAACGATCTTCGTGACAATAATGGCGCCCGCAAGGGCCGGATGCGCGTCGGACGCGGCATCGGCTCGGGCAAGGGCAAGACTGCCGGCCGCGGCCAGAAGGGCCAGAAGGCCCGCAGCGGCGTCGCGATCAACGGTTTCGAGGGCGGCCAGATGCCGCTCCACATGCGCATCCCGAAGCGCGGCTTCAACAACATCTTCGGCAAGGATTATGCGATCGTGAACCTGGGCCAGGTCCAGAAGCTGATCGATGAAAAGAAGCTCGACGCCAAGAAGACCGTCGATCACGCCGCGCTCAAGGCCGCGGGCGTTGCGCGCGGTGGCAAGGACGGCGTCCGCCTCCTCGCCAAGGGCGAACTGACCGCCAAGCTGACCTTCGCGGTCGCCGGCGCGTCGAAGGGCGCGATCGAGGCGGTCGAAAAGGCCGGCGGCAAGATCGAACTGCCCGCGGCGCCGGAAGCCAAGGCGGAATAAACGATATCGGATGGGGCGGCTCTCAGGAGCCGCCCCATTATCATTACACGAACCCTTTTTCCGTTCGTGTCGAGCGAAGTCGAGACGCCCATCGGAATGGCTCCATGCCGCGGGGCATCTCGACTTCGCCCGATGCCAACAAATATCAAAAGCGGCCTTGGAGCGTCGGCTCACCGCTAAATGGGCCTTTCCCCTTGCGCTTCGTGACCGTCGAACGCACATAGGCGCCGGGTCGCGGGGGGCGCGGTCCGCCACTCGAGGAATAACACCCATGGCCTCTCGCGCCGACCAGCTTTCTTCCAGCCTGAACTTTTCGAAGTTCGGCCAGGCGACCGAACTCAAGAATCGCCTGTGGTTCACGATCGGCGCGCTGATCGTCTTCCGCTTCCTGTCGTTCGTGCCGCTGCCGGGGGTTGATCCGGTCGCGCTGTCGCGGCTCTATTCGCAGGCGGCGTCGGGCGGCATCCTCGACATCTTCAACACCTTCTCGGGCGGCAGCCTGGAGCGCATGAGCATCATCGCGCTCGGCGTCATGCCCTATATTACCGCGTCGATCGTCGTTCAGCTCGCCTCGGCCCTCGCTCCCAGCCTCGCCGCGCTCAAGAAAGAGGGCGAGAGCGGACGCAAGAAGCTTAATCAATATACGCGCTACGGCACCGTCTTCCTGACCGCGATCCAGGGCTATTTCATCGCCGTCGGCCTCGAGACGCTCGGCCAGAGCCAGGGGGTTGCGGCGGTCGTCGACCCCGGCATGATGTTCCGCATCGGCGCCGTGATCAGCATCGTCGGCGGCACGCTCTTCCTGATGTGGCTGGGCGAACAGATCACCAGCCGCGGTATCGGCAACGGCGTCTCGCTGATCATCATGGCGGGCATCCTCGCCCAGCTTCCGCGCAGCTTCGCGCAGATGTTCACGCAGGTGCGCGAAGGCTCGATGGGCGGCGGCACGATCCTCGCCGTGATCGGCGGCGCGGTCCTGATCATCGCGGTGATCAGCTTCATGGAACTCGCGCAGCGCCGCGTCCTCGTCCAATATCCGAAGCGCGCGACGCAGCGCGGCATGATGCAGGCCGATCGCAGCCACCTGCCGCTCAAGGTCAACACCTCGGGCGTGATTCCGCCGATCTTCGCCTCGTCGCTGTTGCTGATGCCGCTCACCGTCACCCAGATGCTCGGCAACAATGTTCAGCAGGACACGGCGTGGGGCGAATTTCTCGTTACGATCAACCAGTATCTCGCGCACGGTCAGCCGCTCTATATGGCGCTCTATGCCGCGGGCATCATCTTCTTCTGCTTCTTCTACGTCGCGGTCGTCTTCAATCCCGAGGAGACCGCCGACAATCTGAAGCGCCAGAACGGCTTCATCCCCGGCATCCGTCCGGGCAAGAACACCGCTGCCTATCTCGACTTCGTGCTGACGCGCATCACCGTGATCGGCGCCGTCTATCTGGCGCTGATCTGCCTCGTCCCCGAATATTTCATCGCGGGGTCGGGTCTGCCGTTCCAGCTCGGCGGCACCAGTCTGCTGATCATCGTCAACGTGACGATCGACACGATCAGCCAGATCCAGAGCCACATGCTCGCGCATCAATATGGCGACCTGATCAAGAAGGCCAAATTGAAGGGCGGCGTTGCGCGGCGCTGATCGGTCGGTTAGGGCCACCCCGACGGAACGGGAAACAGGGGCTTCCATGACGCTGAACATCATTTTGCTGGGTCCGCCGGGGGCGGGCAAGGGAACGCAGGCCTCGCGGCTCGAAAGCGAACATGGCATGGTCCAGCTTTCGACCGGCGACATGCTCCGCGCCGCGGTCAAGGCGGGAACGCCGATCGGCCTCCAGGCAAAGGCGGTGATGGACGCGGGCGAACTGGTGTCGGACGAAATCGTCTCGGGCCTGATCGGCGAACGGCTCGACGAGCTCGGCGGCGAAACCTCGGTGATCTTCGACGGCTATCCGCGCACCGCGGCGCAGGCCGACGCGCTCGATTCGATCCTCTCGGTGCGCGGCCGCAAGCTCGACCATGTGATCGAACTGGTGGTCGAAGAGGATGCGCTCGTCGACCGCATCACCGGGCGCTTCAGTTGCGCCAAATGCGGCGAAGGCTATCACGACCGTTACAAGCTGCCCAAGGTCGCCGATACGTGCGACGTCTGCGGCAGCCACGACTTCAAGCGCCGCCCCGACGACAATGAGGAAACGGTGCGCACGCGCATGACCGAATATCGCGCCAAGACCGCGCCGATCCTGCCGATCTACGAAGCGCGCGGCATCGTCAGCAAGGTCGACGGCATGGCCGACATCGACCATGTCAACGACGCGATCGAGGCCATCCTCGGCAGCTAGGCCAGCTAGCCAGTGCCCCCGTCGCCGTCTATGAAGGCGGCGAAGGGGACAGGGCATGTATTTCAAGACAATCTTTGGCGCGGCGCTGCTTTCGGTGGCGTCGCTAATGGTCGTTCCGGCGCAGGCGAAGGTCATCGACCAGAGCGACATCGGCTTCACCGTCGCGCATACCGCGCAGGTCGCGGCGACCCCCGACGATGTCTGGAAGATGCTGCGCCTCCCCGACAAATGGTGGTCGAAGGAACATAGCTGGTCGGGCGACGCCGCGAACTTCTGGCTCGATTCGCAGGCCGGTGGCTGCTTCTGCGAAAAGCTCCCGGGTGAGGGCGGCGCGATGGGCAGCGTCCAGCACGCGCGAATCATCTTCGCCAAGCCGGGCGAGATGATGCGCCTGTCGGGCGCCTTCGGTCCGCTCCAGAGCGAAGCGGTCACCGGCACGCTGACGATCCATATCAAGCCGACCGCGACAGGCAGCGCGATCCGCTTCGACTATGTCGTGGGCGGCTATATGCGCTTCAAGGTCGCCGACATCGCGCCCGCGGTCGACAAGGTGCTCGGCGAACAACTCGTCGGCCTCGCGAAAGCGCTGGGCGGATCGCTGCCGGTCGCGCATGAAAAGGACGACGGCGACGCGAAGGAAACGCCCGCGAAGGACGCGCCGGCCAGCGATGACCCCGGCCTCGACGCCGTCGCCGCCGATCTGGTGAAGGAAACGCCGAAGGATGAGCCCGAAGGCGAGTAACTATCGTCATCCCGGCGAAAGCCGGGATCCCGCCGGTGCGTCAAGAGGAGAAGGTGAGATCCCGGCCTTCGCCGGGATGACGGCGGAACCTAAGACTGGCCTTGCCCTCGCAGCTTCGCGAGCGCTGCAAACGGCCCCGCCTGATCTTCGCTGAGCACGCCCTTTTCGGCGAGGATGCGATCGGCGTCGGGATGGCGCGGAAAGGGATCGAGCGCCAGCGACAGCGTCTGCACCGCCGCTTCGCCGAGGTCGATCCGCTCGCCCTCCAGCGGCAGGATGTCGCAGTCGGCGTCGCTGATTTCGACCTCCTCCTCGCCGCTCCCGGCGGGGCTCGCATCGCGCAGGAAGCGGAGGTCGAAGGGCTCGTGGAGCGTGGCGGGCACCGGCAGGCCGGTTGCCGCGCAGCTTTGCACGACCTTCGCGTCGATCGTGCCCGTCGCCGCGATCCCGCCTGCGATGCTGCGCACCTCGGCGGTCACCGCGAAGCGGTCGAGCGCGACGAGCGCCAGCCGCCGCGCGATCGCCGCGCGCGCCGTCTCGTCGGCCTCGATCGCTACCGTGCGGCCCTGCCCCGCCTCGGCCAGCGTGACGATGTGCGAATATTCGGGCGCGGTCATGCGCGCGATCCGGGCAGATGGTCGGCGACGATCAGCGTCGCGACCGGCATCGCGGCGAGGCCCGCGCGCAAGTCCGCGACGCCCGCCAGAACATGCGCCAGCCCTGCGTCGGGCGCCGCCTTACCGCGCCACAGATTGCGCACCAGCGCCGCCTTCAGCTCCTCCGATCCATCGGGCGCGCGATAGGCGCCGAGCCGGCCGCCGAGCGCGCCGACCATCCGACCGATCTGCTTGCCGACGACCATGTCGCCGAAGCCGATCTGGCGCATCTGGCCGTCCATGTCGTCGACGAACAATTCGGTGAGCTGGACCCCAGCGAGCGCCTGGTCGGGGGCGTCGTCGATGCGGTGAAGGACGAGTGCCAGCACAAGGCTGATCATGTCGAAACGGCCGTCGAGCGTGTCGGGAACCTGGCCGTCGGTATACCAGTGCGGCGCGCGGGCGGCGGCGACCACGGCGTTCCACAGCGGGCGGCGCGCCTCGCGCGGGTCGGCGGCGGGTTTGAAGAGCTTGCGGAGCGATGAGAACATGGGATTCGCTTAGGCCGAATCGCCCCATCCGAAAAGGGGCGTCGGATTCGGTTTCCGCTGCGCGAAAACCGTTCGGCACCGGCCCGCTCCCCCACCGCCCGAAGACGACGCGTGGCGTCGAAGGGCCACCCATAGGATACTGCCGTCGGGTGGCCGGGTGGGGGAGCGGGCCGGTGCCGTCTCCACCAAAATCGAGTCAGCTTGGCGCAAGCATTGCCGCGGCATAAGCCGCTTGTGCCTGCCGTCTGCTTGCGGTTAAGAGGCGCGATTGCCAGCGCTCGCGCAAAGCGGCGCAACGGAGATAGTTGATGCCGATCCAGACCCCCATGCTTCCCGCCCGCCCCGTGCGCCTGATCGTCGCCGGGCTGGCGCTCGCGCTGACCGCCAGCGGCTGCGCGCAGCTCAAGGGGCGGCAGGGTTATGTCGTCGATCCGGTGCTGACCACCGCGATCACCCCCGGCGTCGACAATCGCGAATCGGTCGAAAAGACGCTGGGCCGCCCAACCTTCGTCGGTCAGTTCAGCGACAATGAATATTATTATGTGTCGCGCGAAACCCGCCAGCTCGCCTTCGCCCGCCCGCGCCCCGTCGCGCAGCAGGTGCTCCGCGTGCGCTTCGATCCCGCGGGCAATGTCGTCGGGGTCGACAAGACCGGCCTCGAACTGGTGAGCAAGATCAGCCCCGAAGGCGACAAGACCCCGACGCTCGGTCGTCACCGCAGCTTCTTCGAGGACATCTTCGGCAATATCGGCGCGGTCGGCGCCCCCGGCATGGCCGGCGGTGGCGGGTCGCAGGGGCAGTAAAGATTATCGATGTCCTGTTCAGGTTGATCCGTCTGGGAGCCTGACTTGTCCTTAAAAAACAACTGTTCCCCCGCGAAGGCGGGGGTCCATCTCCGGCCGGTGCTATTTTGAACCGACCGGAGATGGGTCCCTGCCTTCGCGGGGACACACAGCTTTTTTGCGCACAAATGCCTTGCGCCGATTGAATCCATCTCAACAGGACAGACTGTAGCGGAGGGGAGCCCTCTCGTTACCCCGCAATTCCCCCCGCGGCGAGCACTGCAAGCGTCACCAGGTCCGACGCGGGCGAGGCCATGGTTGCGACCTGCACCGGCTTTTCCATCCCGATCAGCATCGGGCCGATCACCGCGCTGCCGCCGAGTTCGCGCAGCAGCTTCGCCGACAGATTGCCCGATTGCAGCCCCGGCATGATCAGCACGTTCGCGGCCCCCGACAGGCGGCAGAAGGGATATTTCTCCATCACCTTCGCGTTGAGCGCGACGTCGGGCGCCATTTCGCCCTCATATTCGAACTCGGGCTTGCGCTCGTCGAGGATGTGGACCGCCTCGCGGATATTATCGAGCCATGACCCCGGCGGGTTGCCGAAGGTCGAATAGGAAAGGAAGGCGACGCGCGGTTCGTGCCCCATGCGGCGCGCGACCTGCGCGGTGCGCTCGGCGATGTCGGCGAGCATTTCGGCCGACGGGCGTTCGTTGACCGTCGTGTCGGCCATGAACACCGTGTGATGCTGGCCGACGAGGACGTGGATGCCGAACGCGGTCTTGCCCTCGGCGGGGTCGATCACGCGCCGCACCTCGCGCATCGTCTGCGAATAGGTGCGGGTAACGCCGGTGATCATCGCGTCGCCGAGACCGAGCTTGAGCAGTAGCGAGCCGAAGATGTTGCGGTCGCGGTTGACCATGCGCTCGATATCGCGGCGGAGGTAGCCGCGGCGCTGCAGCCGCTCGTACATCATCTCGACCATCTGCGGCACGTGCGGCGAATTGACGCTGTTGTGGACCTCGAAGCTTTCGGGATCGGTGACCCCCATCGCGCGCAGCTTGTCGTGCAGCCCCTCGCGCCCGACGAGCACCGGAATGCCGTAGCCGCCGTCGCGGAACTGGATCGCCGCGCGCAGCACCACTTCCTCCTCGCCCTCGGCGAAGACGACGCGCTTCGGATTGGCGCGCGCCGCTTCATAAGCGAGCGTCAGCACCGAGGTCGTCGGGTTGAGCCGTGCGCGCAGGCTGGTGCGATAAGCCTCCAGATCGGCGATCGGCTGCTGTGCGACGCCGGTGTCCATCGCCGCCTTGGCGACGGCGGCGGGAACGATTTCCATCAGCCGCGGGTCGAAGGGCGAGGGGATGATATATTCGGGGCCGAAGCTCGACGCGCGTCCGCCATAGGCCGCCGCGACCTCCTCGGGCACCTGCTGGCGCGCGAGGTCGGCGATGGCGTAGGCGGCGGCGATCTTCATCTCCTCGTTGATCGCGGTCGCGCGCACGTCGAGCGCGCCGCGGAAGATGAATGGGAAGCAGAGGACGTTGTTGACCTGGTTCGGATAGTCCGAGCGCCCGGTCGCGATGATCGCGTCGGGCCGCGCCGCGCGCGCATCGGGGGGCGAGATTTCGGGATCGGGGTTCGCCATCGCGAAGATGATCGGCGCGGGGGCCATGTCCTTGACCATCTCGGGCTTGAGCGCGCCCGCGGCCGACAGGCCCAGGAAGACGTCGGCGCCCTTCAGTGCCGCGGTCAGGTCGCGCGCCTCGGTCGGCACCGCGTGCGCCGACTTCCACTGGTCCATCCCCTCGGTGCGACCCTGATAGATGGTGCCCTTGCGGTCGCACATGATGACATTCTCGTGCCGCACACCCATCGCCTTGATCAGGGCCGTGCAGGCGATCGCGGCGGCGCCGGCGCCGTTGACGACGACCTTGATCTCGCCGAGATCGCGGCCGGTCAGGTGGCAGGCGTTGATCAGGCCGGCGGCGGTGATGATCGCGGTGCCATGCTGGTCGTCATGGAACACGGGGATGTTCATCTTTTCCTTGAGCGCCGCCTCGATGATGAAGCAGTTCGGTGCCGCGATATCCTCGAGGTTGATGCCGCCGAAGCTCGGTTCGAGCAGTTCGACCGCGTCGATGAACGCCTGCGGGTCTTCGGTCTTCACCTCGAGGTCGATCGAGTCGACGTCGGCGAAGCGCTTGAAGAGGACGGCCTTGCCTTCCATCACCGGCTTCGAGGCGAGCGCGCCGAGATTGCCGAGGCCGAGGATCGCGGTGCCGTTCGAAATCACCGCGACCAGATTGCCCTTGATCGTATAATCATAGGCTTTGGCCGGGTCCTCGGCGATCGCGTTGACCGGGACGGCGACACCGGGCGAGTAGGCGAGGCTGAGGTCGCGCTGGGTCGCCATCGGCTTCGAGGCGATGATCTCGATTTTCCCGGGCCGGCCGTAATTATGGTAGAGCAGGGCCTCGCGGTCCGAGAATTGCACCTTGTTGCCGCTGTCCATGTTTTTCCCCTTGGTTCGATTCCAGACGCGCGCCCGTTTCCCAATCCCCTAGCGTCACCTTGGCGAAATGTAACCGGCAATGTTGTGCGTCGGCGGTGGCGACAGGGACTCGGGTCATATATCTTCGTCATTCCCGCGAAAGCGGGAACCCAGCGCGGAGTCAGCCGACGCTTGCTCTGGGTTCCCGCTTTCGCGGGAATGACGAAAGTGGGGGCGTCCATTCTCCCCCTCAAAGCCGCCGTCGCATCGCCCGACCTTGCCATGCCGCCCCCAATCACTAAGCAGAGTGCGATGCCTGCCACCGCCCGCCCCGCCGCCAACAGTAACAGCGTCCCCGCCGCCACCCCGATGATGGCGCAATATTGGTCGTTGAAGGAGAAAGCGGGCGACTGCCTGCTCTTCTATCGCATGGGCGACTTTTTCGAGCTGTTCTTCGACGACGCGAAGGCGGCCGCTTCGACGCTCGACATCGCATTGACCTCGCGCGGCGAACATGGCGGCGCGCCGGTGCCGATGTGCGGCGTTCCCGTGCATAGCGCCGAATCTTATCTCGCGCGGCTGATCAAGGCGGGGCACCGCGTCGCGATCGCCGAGCAGATCGAGACCCCGGCCGAGGCGAAGGCGCGCGGCGGCTCGAAAGCGCTCGTCGCGCGCGACATCATCCGTTTCGTCACCGCGGGCACGCTGACCGAAGAGGCGCTGCTCGAGGGGCGCAGCGCGAACCGGCTCGCGGCGCTGGCGCGGGTCGGAAGCGAGGGCGAGGTCGCGATTGCCGCCGCCGACATCTCGACCGGACGGTTCGAGGTCGTCGCGGTGCGCCCCGAACAGGTCGATGCCGAGCTCGCGCGGCTCGCGCCCTCCGAACTGCTGGTCAGCGAACAGGCCGAGGAGGTGCCCGAGTGGGTCGCGCGCCAGGTCGTGCGGCGGCCATCGTCGGATTTTTCGAGCACGGCCGCCGAAAAGCGCCTCGAAGGCTTTTTCGGGGTCCGCACGCTCGACGGTTTCGGCCAGTTCTCCCGCGGCGAGCTGGCGGCGATGGGCGCGCTCGCCGCCTATCTCGACCATGTCGCGACCGGACAACCGATCTTCCTCCAGCCGCCGCTTCGCGTATCGGCGTCGGGGCGGATGGCGATCGACGCCGCGACGCGCGAAAGCCTGGAGCTCGTGCGCACGATGGCGGGAGCGCGCGACGGCAGCCTGCTCGGCACGATCGACCGCACCGTCACCGCGGCGGGCGCGCGGCTGCTCGCCGACGATCTCGCGAGCCCGCTCACCGACAAGGCGGCGATCCTCGACCGGCTCGACCTTGTCGACGCGCTCGCGCGCGATGCGCTGTGGCGCGGTGATCTCCGCGCCGCGCTGCGCGCGCTGCCCGATGCCGGGCGCGCGCTCGGCCGGCTTGTCGCGGGGCGCGGCGGCCCGCGCGATCTTGCCCAGCTTCGCGATGCGCTCGGCGGTGCGCGGCTCTTGCGCGAGCGGCTTGCGCGACGGCCCGACCTGCCGCCTTTGCTCGCGCGGCTGCTGCCCGGTCTCGACGGCCATGGCGCGCTCGTCGACGAGCTGACCCGCGCGCTGATCGAGACGCCGCCGGTCGACGCGGCGCAGGGCGGCTATGTCGCCGAGGGTTATGATCATGCGCTCGACGCCTTGCGCGAAACGGCACGCGACGGGCGCAAGGCGATCGCCGCGCTCGAAGCGCAGTATCGCGACCGCACCGGCATCGCTCCGCTGAAGATCCGCCACAATGGCGTGCTCGGCTATCATGTCGAGGTGCCTGCGAAACATGCCGATGCGCTGATGGCGCCCGAATCGGGCTTCACCCATCGCCAGACGCTCGCCGGCGTCGTCCGCTTCAACTCGGCCGATCTGCACGAAGCCGCGAGCCGGGTGACGCAGGCGGGGGTTCATGCGCTCGCGGCCGAGGCGGCGCATCTCGAAACGCTGACCGATCAGGCGGTGGCGCGGCGCGAGGCGATCGCCGCATCGTGCGACGTCCTCGCACGGCTCGACGTCGCGGCGGCGCTCGCCGATCATGCGATGAGCCATAATTGG
>NZ_DATAJZ010000002.1:0-23333 GCF_036261875.1 Sphingopyxis sp.
CGGTCGCGGGAACATTGTCGATGCGGATTGACGAACCATCGGGAAGGATGATGCGCTGCCAGACCACCAGCGCGCGGCTTTGGCCGAACGCGACGACGCTATCGTAACTGCCGACCAGCCGCGAGCCTTGCGGGATAAGCAAGCTTCGCCCGGTCACGCTGTCATAGACGTTCTCAGTGATCTGCGCCGTCACCAGCCCTGGAAGCTCCGAGTTGAGGCCCGTTAGCAGGCTGGCCGCGATGACGCTTCCGGCCTGCAAGGTCCAGGGCGAGACGGGCGCGGTCAGCCTGTGCGGGTTCACGTCGCTGCCCTCGTTGGCGCGGCCGACCATCGCATTTTTGCGCTGCTGGGCGTTCGGATCGTCGGCCGCCTGCACGGATGCGGACATATCGGGGGCTGCCTCGGCCGCGACCGCGGTGGGGCGGGCCGCTGCGCTATTGCCCGCGACTTGCAGCATCACGCCGGACTCGCGGGCCGCGCGCTGCTCGGCCGCGAGACGCTGGCGCTCGGCTTCCGCCTCTTGGGCCGCGCGCCGTGCGGCTTCGTCGCCGCCGTCCTCCGGCACCATTTCGAGTGTGCGTTGATGGTTGAGGATCGGCCGCCCCAAATCACCGGGTAACGGCGCGCCAAGCTGCGGAACGTCGCCATAGTTTGTCGGCGCGCCCGCAAGGGCATCGGGAGGTGCTTTCGCTCCGACCAGCTTGTCGTCTGACGGGGCCACCAGGCCAATGCTCGCGGGTTTCAGTGCCAGCCATGCGACGCCGACAATCGCGGTCGATCCGACGGCGGCAATGGTGACGATCGCTCCGCGACGGAAACGAGTCACGCGCCCCGGCGCGGCGCGGAGCACGAGGGTTTCGGGATCGGCCTTGGGCGGGGCGGGCTTCGGCGATGCGTTCTGGGCGGGCGATTCGACGGATTCAGTCACGACCGTGCCTCCGCTTCGGCTGCGCGGTCTCGATCCGCACGACCCTCTGCTTCTTGCCGCCGAGGCGGAGTTCGGCAGCACCGAACAGGCGATCGACGACATAATAGCGTCCGGCCATGCGATAGTTGACAAGCTGGGCCTCGCCGTCATCGCCGATGACGAACAGCGGCGGCGCCTCACCCACGGCGATCGACGGCGGAAACTCGATAAAGGTCTGCCGCCCGTCATCGAACGCGCGAACAGGCCGCCATGCGGTCTTGTCGCCGCTGATCGCATAATTGAAATTGAGCTGTTCGACCGCGAGGCCCGATGCGATCGGCGCCGCCGCTGCCGCTGCATCCTGCTCCCGGCGCAGCGCGATCATTTCGTCGTGCGGGTAAGTCCACGACAGCGCCGCCATCGCGCCGCTCGACCGGCTTTCCAGTTCGATGTGATAGACGCGCCGGGAGGTCGTGATGACGAGGTTCGTACGAAGCCCGGCCGAATAGGGCTTCACGAAAATATGGGTGCGCTGCTCTGCACCGCTGCCGCTGGTCGTGTCGCCGACCGTCCAGCGCACCGTATCGCCGGCGGCAACCGACGTGATCGTCTCGCCCGGTTGTAAGGCGATGTCGGTGATGCGCTCGGGCGAAGCATAGAGCCGGTAGAGCGCGCCTTCGGCATAGGGATAGACCTGCACGGCGCGAACGAAGCCGGCGCTCGACGGCTCGCGCAGCGCGGCCTTGTTCGCGGCCGCCACTTTCGCGGCGGGCTGAGCGAAAGCTGGAACGGCAAGCGCAAAGGCACTCGCCGACAGGATGAGGACGCGGATCATAGTTCGCTCCTTTCGGGGGTCTGCGACGGGTCGGGATCGAGCTGCGGGCCGAGTGCGGGGTCGGCGAACGGTGCCTCCGCCGATGGCGGCGCGACCAGGTCCTCCGGCCTCGGAAAGCGATCGAGGGACCGTGGCACATCGGTGTCGAGTTCACGGCTCCAGTCGATGGCATCGACATAGAGTCCGAGCGGATTCTTGCGCAGCACGTCGGCCGATCGGGGCGGCTTGATCTTGACGGTCAACATCGCGGTCCAGCGCGAGGTGCCGGACAGGCTGCCGCGCTCATATTCCTGTTCGGACCATTTGACCTGAAAGCTGGAGTCCGACGCGCGGACCACGCTTGTAACCTGAACAGAGACGGTGCGGCGGCCGACCTCCGCGAACGGATTGTCGGCGCGGGCATATTCGCCGAGGAACAGCGAGGCGCGTGTCGTCGCGAAGTCGTAGGCCGACAGCCAATTTTCGCGCATCAACACGGGATCGAGCGAGCGCGAGCGGACATTGGCGATAAATTTGCCCAAGTGCCAGGCGATCTGCGGATCGGTCGCCTTATAGTCGGTGGCGGCGGGCGCGACGGCGCGGGCCTCGCCGAGCTGGTCGACCTCGACCACATAAGGAACGACGCGGCTTTGCATCGACTGCCAGATCAGGCCCGACGACAGGCCGATGGTGAGGACGAGGCCTCCAAACGCCATAAGTCGCCAGTTCTTCGCCTGCACGCGGGCGCCGCCAATCCGGTCGTCCCACGCTTGCGCTGCGCGCTGATAGGGTGTCGCGGGTTCGGGCGTCTGTCCGTAACGCTGCACGGTCCTTTTGAATCGCATGACTTAATCCCTTTCTTTTATGTCGGGGGCTGCGCCCGCGCCGCCGCGGTCGCCCGACTGGATCGCGTGGATCGCCATCTGGCGGCGGTGCCGGCTGGTCTGGGTGGCGTGGAGTTTCTGCGCCCATGCGGGCGGGGATGCGTCACCGGCGGCGCTGCCGCTGGCGGCGCTCGATGCGCCGCTGGTTCCGGCCGCCCATGCGGCTTGCTGACCGCGCTCGGCGGCGGCGCGAAGGCCGAAGGCGTTTCGCATCCTGTTGGCGGCAGCGCCCTTCGCAGCGGTCGCCATACCGCCGATGCCGGCGCCCACGGTGGCGGCGCCCGATGTTTCCTGACCGAGCTTGTAGGCAGTCGATGCAGCGCTCCCCATCGACGTGCCGGCGCGCAGCGCACCAAGGCCCGCGCCGGCTGCGCCGCGCGCAGCGCCGAGCGCACCGGCGCCGCCCATCACGATCGTGCCGCCGGCCAGTGCTGCGGTCGCGGCGACCGATCCCGCACCGAGCTGCGGCGCGCCCGCAATCAGACCGGATGCGATCGACGGCGCGAAGATGCCGAACAGTCCCAGCACGAGCGCGGCCAGCGCGAGGCTCATCGCCTGCGCCAGATCGACCTCCTGTCCCTGCAAGCCGTTGATGAAATCGGAGAAGAAGTTGGAGCCGATGCCGACGATGACGGCGATCACCATCACCTTGATGCCCGAACTGACGACCGACCCAAGCACGCGCTCGGCCAGAAAGCTGGTGCGGTTCCACAAGGCGAAGGGAACCAGGACGAAGCCGACGAGCGAGGTCAGCTTGAACTCGAGAATGCAGATGAACATTTGCCCCGCGAGCGCGAAGAAGGCGAGAATGACGACCAACCATGCGATGCAAAGCACCGCAATCTCGATAAAATTGTTGAAGAAGTCGATCGGCCCGACCAACTCCTTCGCCTGCAAGAGCAGCGGCCAGGCCGCCTCGAAACCCGTTCCGGCGAGCCGCCCCGGCATCAGCAAATCCTCGGCGCTGATCGTGCTGCCGCCGGCTGTCAAACCAAGACCGGCGAATGATCGAAAGATGATGTCGGTCAGCGTCGGAAAGCTGTTCAGGATGAGCGCGAAGGCACCGACATAGAGAATCTTCTTGAGGAACTTGGCGATGACATCATTTTCACCGCCGAGCGCCCAGAACAGGCCGGCGAGCGTGATGTCGATGCCGATCAGGATCGTGGTCAGGAATCCCACATCGCCGCCGAGCAGCCCGAAGCCGCTGTTTATGTAGGTGACGAACGCCTGCATGAACTGATCTATGATGTTCATATCGTCCATGTTCGCGGGACTCCTTGGGAATAAGGTCGAAGGGTGTCGCGGGGACCGCTGGCCGGGAGTGGGAGGAAGCCATGCGGCCCCCGCGACGAGACGGCGCTCGCCGGGGAGCTGGGGCGCAGCGCCGCCCCAAGCTCACTGACGCGGCGTGTAAGCCTTACCGTCGCCGAGGAATCGGGTTGCCCGCGCGCGGGCCTCGCGCTCGCTTTGTCCGCGCCGCGCGGCTTCGAGCGATTCCTTGCGGAACTGCGAGGCCATCAGGTTTTGAAGCTGAAATTGCTGCTTGGTCGCGAGCGCGAGAAGCTGGTTCGTTGCCTGCTGCGCCTGCAAGCTGCCTTCGGCGCCCTGGCTCTTGGCGACGATCTCGCTGAGCGCCTGCGCGTCGTCGCGGACATTCTCGACGATGCCGCTTTGGACCTGCATCGTCTGCCGGAACGCGGCCATTTCATTGTCAAGCCGCTGCCTGGCCGCTGCGACACGCTGATCGCGCTCCATCACCTCGCCGACATTACTTGGGAACTGCCTGCGGAATTGCTCGTCCAGTCGATCGACGCGGAAGTCGATGCTCTGCGCCTGTCCCATCAGCTTGTCGATCTGCTGGAGTCGCTGCTGAAGCTCCTGAAGCTGCGGGAAGTCGATGCGGGACAGGTTCTTGCCCTGATTGACGAGCATCCGTGCCTCGTTCTGGAGGCTCTGGATCTGATTGTTGATCTGCTGGAGCGTCCGCGCGGCGGTGAGCAGGTTTTGCGTGTAGTTGGTCGGATCGAACACGCTGATCTGCGCCAATGCCCGTGTCGTGGTCAGCATCCCGGCGCCGGCGATGACGACGCCGGTTGCACCAAGGCCGAGCGCGGATGCGATCAGAAATTTGCGGACGGGGGGACGTCGCATGTTGTTACTCCTTTTCTGCCAGAGGTTGGGCGGCGGGAAATCGGCCAAGCAGGTCGGCCGCCCAGTCGAGGCCGGCTTGGATCAGGAAGTGCGCGGCAAAATCGCTCGCGCCATGTTCGGCGAGGATCGCGTCGATACGCTTCTGCGTATCGGGATCGGACGCGCCGCAAAGGGCGAGCGCGATCGGGCCTAGTCCCAGCTCGAACAGCCGGTTGCCGCGCGCCGATTGGAGGTAATATTGCCGCTTCGGCACGGCGCGGCTGACCAGCTCGATCTGCCGGGCATTGAGGCCGAAGCGGACATAGGCGGCTTGGCTCTGCGGCTCGATCGCCCGGTCATTCGGCAGCAATATCCGCTGTGGGCAGCTCTCGATGATCGCGGGTGCGATCGTGCTGTCGGCAATGTCCGCGAGGCTCTGCGTGGCGAACACCACGGCGACATTGCGCTTGCGGAGAACCTTCAGCCATTCGCGTATGCGCGCCGCGAATAGAGGGTGGTCGAGGAATACCCAGGCCTCATCGAGAATGAGCAGCGTCGGCCGCCCGGTGAACCTCTCTTCGAGACGATGGAACAGATAGGTCAGGACTGGGGCCACGACGCCCGCTTGCCCCATCAACGCCTCCGTCTCGAAGCATTGAACGTCGGCAGTGGCTAGGTCGTCCTCGGCCGCATCGAGCAGGCGGCCGAACGGCCCTTCGAGCGTATAGGGCGCGAGCGCCGATCGCAGCGGCGCCGATTGGAGCAACAGCGACAGGCCGGTCAGCGTCCGTTCCTCTTGCGGCGCGGTCGCGAGATTGGTCAGCGCCGACCAGACGGATTCCTTGACCTCCGGCGTGACAAGCACCTTCTCATGGGCGAGCAAGGCGCCGATCCATTCGCCGGCCCACGCCCGTTCGTCGGCGCGGTCGATGTCGCGAAGTGGCTGGAAGGCGATGGCACGGCCGCCCCCCATATCGTCGGCGCCATCCTCGCCGCCAAGCCCGAGTGCATGATGCGCGCCGCCCATCGCCAGCACCGCGGCGCGCGCCGAGAAACCCTTGTCGAAGATATAGACCTGCGCGCCCGCATAGCGGCGGAACTGCAAGGCCAGGAGCGCGAGAAGGACGGACTTGCCGGCCCCCGTCGGCCCCACAATCAGCATATGGCCCACATCGCCGACATGGGTGGACAGGCGGAACGGCGTCGACCCGCTCGTCTCTGCATAAAGCAGCAGCGGCCCATCCAGATGGGTATTGCGCGCCGGCCCCGCCCATACCGACGATAGCGGCATAAGGTGGGCGAGGTTCAGCGTGTGGACGATGGGTTGCCGGACGTTGGCATAGACATGCCCCGGCAAGCTCGACAGCCAAGCCTCCACCGCGTTGATGCCCTCGCGGATGCAGGTGAAGCCGAGGCCGTTGACGATCCGCTCGACCGCTCGCACCTTCTCTTCGACACGGCCCCGGTTCTCGTCGGCAACGGTGATCGTGGTCGTCAGATAGCCGAAGGCGACATGATCGCCGCCAAGCGCCTGCAAGGCTAGGTCAGCATCGACCACCTTGTTGTCGGCGTCGCTATCGAGAAGCTGGGCCGGCTGATTGTAAATGACCTCGCGTAGCATCGCCGTCACCGACTTGCGCTTGTTGAACCACTGGCGCCGCAGCTTGGTGAGCGCCTTGGTGGCATCGGTCTTGTTGAGGGCTAGGAACCTCGTGACCCAACGATATGAAAAATCTTCGTGATTGAGCGCATCGAGGATGCCGGGCCGGCTAACGCCCGGGAACCCCAGGATGGTGAGCGTGCGCAAATGCTGGTCGCCGAGCATCGGTTCGAGCCCGCCGGTGAGCGGTGTATCGGCAAGCAGCCCGTCGAGATACATAGGCGTCTCGGGCACACTGACGGCATGGCGCCGGGTCGAGATCGTGCCGTGGAGAAAGGTCAGCGTCTCGCTATCATCGAGCGCGCGCACCTCGGGCATGAAGCCCGAAAACAGGTCCAGCGCCCTATCGGTTTCGGCAACGAAGCCGGCGAGTGCCTGCCGCCAGTCACGGCCCTTCACATCGTCGCTGCGCTCGACCAGCGCACGGCCCGCGGTGTCGGCCTGATCGGGCGGCGGCAGGAATGTGAGCGTCACATGGTAGCGGCTCTCGAAATGCGCGCCCGCGCTCTCGAAGGTCGCCGCGCGCTCCTGATCGACCAGCCATGACACGGCATCGGGAAAGTCGCTGTCGGGATAGCCCAGCGCCTCGCGGCGTTCGGCCTCGAAGTGGAGCGCCCAGCCCGACCCGAAACGCTTGAGGACATTGTTTGCCCGCGCGCAGGCCGCGACCAATTCGGATTCGGTCGCACTTTCAAGGTCGGGCCCGCGAAAGCGCAAGGTGCGCTGAAAGCTGCCGTCCTTGTTCAGCACGACGCCCGGCGCAATCAGCGCCGCCCACGGCAGATGGTCGGCAAGCCGGTCGGCGGTGTTCCGATATTCGCGCAGGTTCAGCATGACAGGAATCCCCGCTGGCGAAGATGGCGGGCGAGGACGGGCGCGAAATCCGGATCGCGCTTCGCCGCGAACACCGCGAGCGTGTGGCCGACCGCCCACATCAACAGCCCCGCAATCCATTGCTGCAAGCCGAGGCCGAGCGCGGCCGCGACCGTGCCATTGACGATCGCAATGGCGCGTGGCGCGCCGCCGAGCAGGAGCGGCTCTGCCAGCGCGCGGTGCATCGGCGCCTCGAAGCCCTCGATATGGCTGCCGGCCCTGATCATGCGATGAGCGCCCCGCCGCCGAAGGAGAAGAAGGACAGGAAGAAGCTCGACGCCGCGAAGGCGATCGACAGGCCGAAAATGATCTGAATGAGACGGCGGAAACCGCCCGCCGTCTCGCCGAACGCGAGGGTCAGGCCGGTGACGATAATGATGATGACGGCGATGATCTTCGCGACCGGGCCTTGCACCGATTCCAACACCTGTTGGAGCGGTTCCTCCCACGGCATCCCCGAGCCGGCGGCATGGGCGGCGCCGGCAATGCCGAGAACGAGGCCGACGTTGACGCTGACTGCGGCGAGCCGGAGCAATTCGGGGACGCGGGCGCGAGCCTTTGTCATCCTCGGTGCGAGGGCGCGGACGTGCATAGTCAATCTCCTTGGGTTTCGGGGGTTTGGTCGGGGGTGAGGTCGTGGACGGCGTAACCGCCCTGCGCGTCGAGGCCGGCGACGCGCGCTATGGTGTCCACGCGCCTCGCGAGGCCGCGCCCGGAAATGAACACGATCATGTCAATGGCTTCGGCGATCAGCCGCTGCGGCACGGTGACCACGCTTTCCTGAACAAGCTGTTCGAGCCGATAGAGCGCGGCCGCCGCGCTGTTCGCGTGGACGGTAGCGATGCCGCCGGGGTGGCCGGTGTTCCATGCCTTGAGCATGTCCAGCGCCTCGCGCCCGCGAACCTCACCGACGATGATGCGGTCGGGCCGAAGGCGCAGCGTCGAGCGAACAAGGTCGGCCATCGTCACCGCTCCGGTTCCGCTCGGGCCGACCGAGCGGGTGCGAAGCGTCACAACATCGAAGGCGGCGCATTGCAGTTCGCGCGTGTCCTCGATGATGATGACGCGCTCGTCGAGGCCGGCCATTTCGGCGAGGAGCGCATTGGCGAGCGTCGTCTTGCCCGACGATGTGCCGCCCGCGACCAGGATGTTCCGCCGCTCTACGACGGCCATCGACAAGAGCCGCGCGGTGTTGGCCGACATGATGCCGTCCTTCACATAGTCGAGCAGCGTGTAGATACGCGCAGCGGGCTTTCGGATCGAGAAACAGGGCGCGAGGCTGACCGGCGGCAACACGCCCTCGAACCTTTCGCCCGCGCCTTCGCCGTGCGGAGGCAGTTCGGCCGATATGATCGGCGCCGCCGCATGGGCCTCGGTGCGCGCGTGGCTCGCGACCAGGCGAATGATGCGCTCGATCTGCGCCGGGTCGTAACGGGTGCCGGTATCTATCCGGCCTTCGCCAAGTCGGTCGAGCCGCAACACCCCGTCGGGGTTCACCATGATTTCGATCACGGCGGGGTCGGACAGGGCCGCCGCGATCCCCGGTCCCATCGCGGTGCGGAGCATCGCGCGGCGGCGCCCAAAGGAGTTATCGGCGGAAGAACGCGCATCGCTCATCGTGAGCCTCCATTGCCTTTCGGGGGTGCTGCAAGGGTGCGCTGGCCGCTGGCGAGGGCTTCGCCGACGCGGGTAACGAACGCCTCGAAGCGGTCGCGGCCGATCGCGCGCGCCGCCTCGTCGGCTTCGGGCAAGGGTGCCTGCACCATCAGCTCATAGCGGACGAACAGAGCGAGGCTTTCGAGCAGAATATGGCCGTCGCGCTCGATGCGCCCGAGCGCCATCGACATGCGATCGAGCCGCTGATTGAACCGGTTTTCGAGTTCGCTCGCCGCTTGCCGACTGAGCCATGCGGTCAGCGCGTCGGTCAGGATCGCGGACTTGGACGCGCCTGGCGCGGCAGCCAGCGCCTCGAAGCGGTGGCTCAAGTCCTCCGGCAAGAAGAGCTGGTAGCGGACGCGCCTGGGTTTGGTCGACGCCATCGTCAGAAACTCGGAAGCGTGTCGCTATCGCGACCCTGATTGATGGTGTGGGCGCGGATCAGCGTGCCGGTCGTGCCGGCGCGATCCATCGCGTGCTTGTCGACGACAGGGCTGGCGTCGTCGTTGTCGAGGCCGAGAAGATCGAGTTGCTTGGGCGGCTCCGGCTTCTTTGCCGATTCTTCGCCGAGGCCGGGGTGACGCTGTTGTTGCAAGCCGCCGTCCTCGGCCACGCTGGCTTCCTCGTCGATCGCCGTGAGCCGGATATCGGTTGTGCGAACTATCCCGGTCCAGTCGTCGGGGCGGCCCTTGGGGCGGTCGGGGTAATCGCCATTGGCAAGCGCGGGCGGCGGGACGAGCCGCGCGCGGAAATTGGCGTCCTTGTAATATTGCAGCTTCTTCGCCCGGATCGGGGCCATGCCCGACACAAGAACCAGCTCCTCAGCGGGCGGAAGCTGCATGACCTCGCCTTGGGTCAGCAGCGGGCGGGCCGTTTCCTGCCGGCTGACCATGACGTGCGCGAGCCAGGGCGCGAGCCGATGGCCCGCATAGTTCCGCATGGCGCGCTGCTCGGTCGCGACGCCGAGAGCATCGGAAACCCTCTTTGCCGTCCGCTCGTCATTCGTCGAGAAAACGACGCGGACGTGGCAGTTATCGAGGATCGAATTATGCTCGCCGTAGGCTTTATCGACCTGATTGAGACTTTGGGCGATCAGATAGACCCTGATCCCGTAGCCCGCCATGAAGGCAAGGCTCGTCTCGAAGAAATCCAGACGGCCGAGCGCCGGAAATTCGTCGAGCATCATCAGGAGCTGATGCTTGCGTTCCCGCATCCGGTCGGCATCCAGCTTCTCGGTCAGGCGACGGCCGATCTGGTTGAGCACCAGACGCACAAGCGGCTTGGTCCGCGAAATGTCCGACGGCGGAATGACGAGATAGAGCGAGACGGGATGGTCGCCATCGACCAAATCCGCGATTCGCCAGTCGCAACGCGACGTGACCTCCGCGACGGTCGGGTCACGATAGAGGCCAAGGAAACTCATCGCTGTGGACAGGACGCCCGATCGTTCGTTCTCGCTCTTGTTCAGCACCTCGCGCGCTGCGCTGGCGACGACGGGATGAACCTGCGGCGCCTCTTTGGTGCCGAGGTGATTGGTGGTCATCATCCGGCGCAGCGTCGTAACGAACGGGCGCTGCGGATCGGACAGAAAGGTCGCGACGCGCGCGAGTGTCTTATCCTCTTCGGCGTAGAGGACATGGAGGATGGCGCCGACGAGAAGCGAATGACTGGTCTTTTCCCAGTGCGACCTTCTTTCGAGCGCCCCTTCGGGGTCGACGAGAATGTCCGCGATATTCTGAACGTCGCGAACCTCGTTCACGCCCCGCCGGACCTCCAGCAGAGGGTTATATTTGGCGGAAGCGGAGTCGGTCGGATTGAACAACAGGACGTTGCTGAAGCGCGCGCGCCAGCCCGCGGTAAGCTGCCAGTTCTCGCCCTTTATATCGTGAATGACGGCCGAGCCGGTCCAGCTCAGCAGCGTGGGGATAACAAGCCCGACCCCTTTGCCGCTGCGGGTCGGCGCGAAGGCCATGACATGCTCCGGCCCGTCGTGGCGAAGATAGCGGCCGCGCTGGCGACCAAGGAATACACCCGCGTCTTGGAACAGGCCGGCCTTGTCGATTTCACGCGGCGTCGCCCATCGAGCGGAGCCATAGGTGGTAACCTGGCGCGACTGGCGCGCGCGCCATAGCGACCCGGCGATGGCGGCGGCGCAGCCGAGGAAGCCGCTCGCCCCAGCGAGCATCCCCGCCTTGTCGAATATGTGTGGCGCGTAGGCGTCGTAATGATACCACCACGGGAAGATGGACCACGGCCGATAGACGGGCGTGTCCCCAGCCATGAACCAGGCGGGTCCAAGCTGCGATTGATAGCCGAGCTGCGCCGCACACCATTGCGTCGCGGCCCAGATGCCCGCGATGACGATCGCGAACACGATAAGGATTTGGCCGATCAACAGCTTGGTGGGGGTCAAGAGTTCGCTCCGGGAGGACGGAAGTGTCCAGACCCGGTAAATCGCACCGATCAGCCGACGCGAGACAGTGACGCTAGGATGCTCGGTTCATGCTCCTTCGCCGCGTGCGCACTCAGTAGCAGCTGAGCGGCCAGAGGTTTTGTCGGCTTCGCGCCTGATTTCGGTCGTTCAGCATACCGTTTAATGCGGCCCAAAAGCGGTCGTGGCATCGACCGGTCCACACTCGATTTCCGCCATAAAATTGAGAATTCGCAGCACGGCAGTTTTTGCGAATTTCCGTGAAATTCCCCTTATGCGCATCCTTGAGCGGCACGCCAACCGTCGCGAATGCGGATTGCGAGGCAGCCCCCCGCTGAGGAGGCAAATTTGTGCGTTAGCAATAACGCACATGCACCACGGTGACGCACGTGCGTCCCGTGGTGGACCGTTCGAGCTCTTTGGCCTTGCCCCGACTTTCGATGTCCCGGTTCCAGTCCGCGACCTTTTCAGCAAAGGTCTTTTCCGGCGGCTTGCTCGCGGTCCCGCCCGACCGGACCAGTCCGGCACGCTCCATGCCGGCATAGATCGACTCCGGAACAAAACGACACGCTTCGGTGGGATTGGTATCATAGGCACGGACGAAAAGACCTGGTTCGTGGCCAAGGCTGGTCTTCGCATGCGCATAAAAGGGGTAGCAAGATCCTGGGGCCGACACGAATGTTCGCGGCAGGGCGCGCAAATCGGACAGGATCTTGCCGCGTTGATCGGTTTGCGCCTTGTAGGCGGCGAACGCCGCGTCGCGGCGGCGTGCATCGGCGCCGAGTTGAAGGTGCGTCGCGAGCACGGGGTCGCTTACAGTCAGCGCGCTTGTCTGCGCCTCTCTCAGACGAGTCATGAGCGGCACCGTCGGGCCGAGCCGTTCGGCAGAAACCCATTGCGCGGCGTTGCCCGTTCCCGCTTTCCGGACGGCGAGCCGATAAAATCGATCCGGAATATCACCCCTTGCGTCGGTCGCGCCGCCCTCGATCCAGACATCGGTGAAGGGTCCGACCAGTGCATGACTCATTTTCGCGAGTACTTCCGGCGAATATATTACCTCGCTTCCGCGCTGGATGCGATCGCCAATCCAGTATCGCTCTTCGCCATCAACCAGACGAATGACGACAAAGCCTTCCCACGCTTCGACATGTTTGCTGTCCGTTCGTATCGGATCGAAAGGGAACATGCCGACGAAATCGCCCGGCATTGCTGCGGGACTACCGCTATCGTCTATCGGCCAATACAGTTTGGTCAGGACAGTGCCGAAGCGTCGCGGCGGTATTGGCAATTCGAACAGGAGCGAATTGAACCGGATACTGTTGGTGTCCCGATCATAGCGCTGCACGACGGTCACCGGCGGCAGGGCGGCGGCCACCACCGTCTGATCCCAACGATAGCTCGCAGACCAGGTGCGATCACCCTCGCGATGCCGCACGACGAAATTGTCTGCAAAGCCATGAATGCTGCTTTCGAGCCGGTTGCTGGTCGCGCTTCCATCAACTTTGGTGATTTTGGCATCGCAATCGCCCGTCGCACCGACAACGCAGTACGAATATGTCCCATCCGACTGGCGCGTGCCGAGTACGAGCCGCATGGGAGCTTTGGACCCGAAAGGAAAGGTCTTGAAACTGGCGGCTGGCGGCAGCGCTCGGAATTCGCGCGTCTTGAGGTCGACGAGGCCATATAGTTCATCCATGCGGCGGACGAGCGCGGTGCGCGAGGATATGGGCACTGCCATGCGATAGGCGCGGGGCAGCACCTCCTTGCCTTTGACGTCGGTGATCCCACGCAGATAGACGGCATCGTCCTTTAGCGTCTGATGATGTCGAGTCCCCGGCACTTTCTGGTCTTTGGCGATCGGAACGCCGGACTTGACGACTGCAGCGCGAACGCTCTTTTCCTTGTGCCAGTCTCCCACGCTCTTCAGCACGACCGGGTCGCCACCCGTCGCATCCGGCACGAGGTAGCTATCGACGCGCTCCTTGCCGTTGGCTGGGGCGGCCAGTCCGAGCGAAACTGCCACGGCCGCGGGAATTGTTTTTAATGCCGATGTCACGGAAGGCTCTCCTTAAATTGAACACCTCGCGGTGACGCCCAGTCGCGCCAAAATGGTGTAGTCGTCTTCTGGCCTTGATCCGTGCTCCCGACGTTCGGCGAACCCTGTACTCGCGGACTTGATCGGATCAGTCGAACTTGTCCTGATGACCGCGACGAACGACTTCCGCCATCGCGGGCGTCAGCTTTCGCATCGCCTCAGCTTTCTTTTCATAGGCATAAGCGTTCGGGACTTCAGCCCGGCCGCTTGTCGTTCCGCGCCCGGCACGATACATCGCGGCCGCTTGCACCGCCCCGTCTAGCTCGCCGTGGTCGGCGGCGCGCTTGAACATCTCGAGCGCTTGCGCCTCATTCTTGGTCACGCCGCGCCCGTCGCGCAGTGCATAGCCGGCGGATAGTTCGGCGGGACCATATCCTTTGAGCGCGGCCTTCGCGATATATTCGAAACCGCGCGCGTGATCCGCCGGGAGCTTGCGGCCCGATAGCAGCTCAAATCCGAGGTCGTTTGCTGCGAGCACGCTGCCGTTGGTCACCGCCCGGTCCATATAGAAGATATATTTGTCATAATCGCGCAGCAGCGCCCCGCCGCCGTCATTCCTGCCCGTAAAGTAAAGCGATGCCAGCTTACGGCTAGCAAGATTGTCACCGCGCCCGGATAATTCGGTCAGTATCTCGATCGCCTTCGCGGTGTTTCGAGGCAGCAGATAGTCGCCCTCCAGCAGCTGCCAGCGGGGTTTTTGCGCGTCGGTAATGCCGATCCCGGACCTCCAGTGATACTGAACACCGGTCAGATATTGCGCGGCGAGCAGGTGCGCTGCCGCGTCGCCCGCACGCAGCCGGACGGGGGTGGCATAGCGGATGGCCTTTGCCAGGGCCTCTGTCTTTTCCGTTCGGTAGGCGATGGAGAGTTCGCCCGACTCCTTGTCAAGAAGACCGGCAGCCTCGCGTTTCGTCCGGTCAAATTTCAGTTCGCCCTGATCCTCACAGAAACTGCAATAGTTGGGATCGAGGGCAATTCTGAGGAAGCCTGCCGCCGCCTCGCGATTGCCGAGCACGGCGCCCTTTTCATAATAGGATATCGCTTCGCCGCGATCGCGCGAGCGCCGTTTCATTTTCCAGCTGTAGTCGGGCGATTCCGCAATTTCGCCGACCCGCGCGAACGCCAGCCCGTTGTTCTGCGCCATCGCGAGCGCATAATATTTCAGCATTTGTTGCTGGGTCTTTTCGCGTGCCCAGGGTTCGCCGAGCAGATCGTCGCGAATCCTATCAGCGAAAGCGACCTGCGCGGACGCATTGCCCGCATCGGCGCGTGCCTTGAGCGCCTGAATATCGGCATCAGCGAACCATTTTTTCACCCGCGCCTCGGATGCTTCCAGCGCTTCCTTGGATTCGGCAGCTAGGCCATCCACCAGATCGTCGAGACCGCCGCTTTGGGCAAGGGCTGGCGCGGAGAGCGCCGCCACTGCGAGGATCAGGGTCAGGGGCCGTGCGGGTGAAGGGCAAAACATCATCATGCTCCCGGTTGCAAAGGGGTGGTTGTGAGGGTGCAGGCTTGCTTGTGCCCAAGCCGGCAGGCTTCCTTGATGGACATGCGCGACAGGATTTTGCGAATTGCCATGGAACGAGCTGACCCGCCTTTCAAACCGGTGAAGTCAAGGTTGACGTGCCCGCGCCGCAGGCGTTTTCACTGCCAAGTCGGCAGGCTCTTTGGCGCAGCGCGGGGGCGTCTTGGTCGGGCTGCGCCGACGCGTCGCCGTCTCCGATGATCGTCGCCAGCGTTTCGCACGCCACTGCCCAACCAAGGTCACAGGCGTGGGCGACCAGTTCCACCGACCGGTTCCTATGGACGGGTCCGCCGATGCCCTTTTTGTGCATTACGGCGAAGGCGAAACAGGCCTGCGCGACCGCACCATCGCAGCCTGCGCGCATGAAACGGCGCGCGGCGCTATCGTCACGCGCGCGAGTCGGGCCGTTTGCGTAAAATAAGCCTAAGTTGGCGCAGGCGATGCCGATTTGCACAGCACACGCTTGCTGGAGGATTGTCAGCGCGTCGGGCGCCTTCACGCGCTCCTCGTCTTTCAGAAGAAACGCCAGCAAAGTAATGCAGCCATCCGCGCGAGCGGCAAGGCAATGCGCCGACGCGCGTTCTGCTGCATCACTTTCGTCTGCGAGCAAAGCCGCCACGGGCAGGCATCCTGGATAGGCTTTGCAGTTACAGGCTGTGGCAGCATAGCGCTGAATCGCGCTCATATCCGCGCCGCCCCGCTCCTCGGCGTGCAACAGGGCGGCCGCGTCGTAGCAGGCGATGTCGTTCGGGGTGGCGCGGCAATCTTCGCCCATCTGCAACAGTGCGATCGCGGCAATACCCTCTGCGCTCGCCACGCCGGGGAAGGCTTGTCCAAGCGCCACGCCCATTTTTGCGCACGCGAAATCGCTCCCCGCGAGGCACCCGGTTGCAAGATCGCGTGCGGCGGCCATCAGGTCTTCGCTGCCGTTCGCGTCGTCCAGCTTGGCAAGCCCTGCCATCGTGCAAGAGGGTGCCAGTTTCATGGCGCAGGCGCGGTCGAAACTCTCGATAGCCAGCGTCATCTCGCCCTGCCGTTCCGCGGTAAGGGCGGCCTGGTGCAGCGCGAACGCGTCAGCGGGCTCGTCCGCTGCTGCGGACGCCACCACGGTTGCCGGCGTGAACAGCGCCACCGCCGCGACCAGCGCGGCTGCGAATGTTCTGGCCAAACGATGGCGCGCCGCGCTCGCTGTGGCTGTCAATTGCCGATCCCAAGAAATTGAACCTGCCCCTCGAATTCGCTCATCGTTTCGATGCGACCGACGGTCCTCCTCGCCCCCTCCAAGTCTTGGCCAAACCGGCTGACCGCCGAGCGGCGACGCTGCTTCGTGATCGGGTCGGATCTGGCGGCGGTGCGCCTGGCCCGATGGGTCAGGCGCACCGCCCGCTGACGACTGTGGGTCGCAGATCGCCGTCAGCGATTGCGAATAGAGCCCAAGCCTGCGTGTGGTTCATCCTTCATATGGAGGATGGAACGGAGTTTTTCGATTAATTCGGGGCGGTTGCGCCGATCCGGGCGAGCAGCCCGGCAAGGTCGGACTGTCGTGACGTGCCCGTTTTTTCGAGCACACTGCGAATTTGGCTGCGAACCGTGCTGATGGCGACCTGGCCTGATGCCGCGATTGTATCGGGCGTCTCGCCGCGGGCGATACCGCTGGCAACGCGCGCTTCCGACGGCGTCAGGTCGAAAAGCGACTTCAGCAGCGTGGCTGAGGGCACGCGATCCGACGCGACCGGCACCATCATCAGCAAAGCGTAGGAATCCCCAAAGACATCGTGTGCGCCGCGCGGGACAGGGATCAGATGCGCAACCTGCCGGGGCATTCCCGCCGCGTCGCGCACCGGAAACGATCGCGCGCTGATTTCGGGCGCCGAGGTCAGCGATGCGAGGGCATCGTCGAAGAGAACATCGGCCTGTCTGTCGGCCAAGTGCAGGCGGCCGTGTGCGCCCAATATCACAAGCGAAGACACATCGGCGCCAAGCGGGCTCATCTCGACAACTTCACCGCTGGCGCGCAGTAGAAATGCCGGCAGTTGCATCGCGGTCAGCGCCTCGGCAGCGCCCTGCGCGCGCTTGTGCTGCATGCGCGCGCTGACGAGCGCGCTCCGCGCCAGATGCGGTCGCAGCAGGTTGAGCCGCGCCACGCTTTCAGCCGCGACCGGGCCTTCTGAAAAGGCCCGCTCGACGCTGAAAACGATATTGTCTCCGGTCGGCACCTGGACCCCGGTTCCCGCCGACCATCCCAGCCCGCGCGGACGGAAAAAATCGCGATACACCGGGTCGGCATCAATTTCCTCGTCGCTCCAGAAATCATGCTCCACGAAAAAGGATGGTTCTTCGCGGCCCATCAGGCAAACGCGTCGACTGCATTTGCCGAACCAACCTTCCTCGACATAGGCCGCAAAGACGTCGGCTATGCGCTCGGACGCGGTCCAGTTCAGCGCCTTGCGCGCCGAGAAGAGAAGCCCACCTGCAGATCCCGAGAGCGCCGCCACCTCGTCTAGAACCGCCGGCCACGCCTCGGGCACCACCGAGCATTCGTAAATCCGATCGACTAGTCCGTCTTGCATTTTTGATCCCCGCGAGCAGACCGGGCATTCTCATCACCTCGGTTCAAATGGCAAGAGCAAGGAGCGGAGCCTGCAAGGCGCTTCTGTCCGACCTCGGTTGAGGATTCACATTACCGTCCGCTCCCCCGAGTAGCGTTCGGCTGATATGCGCCCGATGTCGGCCATTGAAGCCGACGCGTATTAGCACCCGTAAGCGGACGCTCGATTTTTCAGCGATCTGACGCTGCGCGCCTAATGTCGGCCATTACGACGATCTCAGATCGTGTTCCAAAACGGAGACCGTCCTTTGGATAGGGACGACGATACTCCTAAATTCTCCACAGTTCCGAGCGTGTTCGAACTCGCAAAAAACCGCCGTCAATGCGAAGATGGAGCAGGAGCCCTACTGGGTTTAGTCTCAAATCAGCTTACTTCTCCGCGGTGCGCTACTGGTCGGATGAACTTGCCTTCGGAAGTCAGGAATCGGACGTATCCGGTTGCGATCGCGGCCGCGACCTTCGCAGGATCTCGAGTACCGTTGACGGCGATTGCGCGGGCATCGACAAAATTACGAACTGCAAATAGCAACGCATGCCCAAAGGCCTCCGGCTCGAACTCCTTGAGGCGAAGGGGCGGCCGTCGAGCGTTGATCATCACGGTCGTTTTGTCGTAGACTAGCGTTGCGAATACGGGCCTCGTTATCAGATCGCGGTTTGCAAGAGCGAACATCGCGGCGATTTCTCGCAACTGGATTTCGGATATCGGTCCATCGATTAGGTCGAGGCGGTCGGACCAAGCACTCTCTGCAGCTGTCGAGTCATTCAGTGTCGCCACGATTCCAATTTTGCCAAGCCGAACGACCACCGTTTGGTCGAAAGTGAAGTCGAGATAATCGTATCCGTCGTTGGTCAGTTCGTCAGCGATCTCAAAAACTCGAAGAGATCCGAGCGCTTCAGGCAACAAGGTCGCCCCGGTATATGGTGATCTGGCAACGGCGTGGAGGTGATGCATGTCGCCCCATTCGTAGATGTCTCCGACTATGTCGGCTCCGAGCCGCGGATCCTTGTGCACCCTTACGGATCGATCCTTGAGGTGGACTTTGAAGAAGAGTAACGACACCCAGGTAAACAGCAACCGCAAGTTTGCTCCATTCAACCGTTCCGCCACCTCAGCGTAGGTTCCGTCCAACAGTTCTGAAACGGGTGTTTCCATCCGTTTCCCCAACAAGCTGTTGCAGTCCACACAACAAGGAATGCGATAGCCGCGGTAATGACGACGTTCCCCGGTCGGCAGCGTGATTTCTTTGTCGAACAGTCCATAGCGTTTCAGTACCCATCGGGGCACGATGTGTTCGTCGTTGAAAGATTTGTCTTGAGGCGATGCACTGCAGACGAAGCAAGCGTCACCCATGACGATTTCATCGATGAAACGCCGGCAGCTGAGCAGAAGGATCCGACCGTCTTGACCCACGATTGATATGTCTGGCTGATCAGTCGCCACAGTTCCCCCGATCCGCAATGCCAGCGCTACCCGTTGCCCCGTCGTGGCGCCCAACAATTTACCTAATCCGCCGGTTACCGGCGAGCTTTGGAGCATCGTACAGCTGCTTCACGAACTCTGCTATGTTTCATGCTCCGTTGCAGCTAACTTGCAAATTCCGCGAACACCTAGGGCGATCCCCATGTATGCAAAATCGTTAGCAGCTTATGATTTTCGCTGTTTCGGCAAGGCGAAACTGGACTTCCAGTATCCGGGCAGAGAGACAAGCGGCGCGTCGGAGCTGAATAACGTCAATCTGATTCTCGGTGATAACGGCGGCGGCAAATCGTCCATACTCCGTGCCGTGGCGATAGCAGTGCTCGCGCCCGTCCTCCAGGAGACAGGCTTTGTTGCATATAGGATGGTGCGCCGCCCCGACTGTAAATCGGCCCTGCTCAGAGTCGATGCCATCTTCGACGGGACGGAGTATTCCGAGACAAGTTTGGACCCGAAACGCCGCTCTTATCACGAGCTCGTTGCGCGGTTCGAGGCACGGGAAAACTCGAATCGAGATCGGCTAAGCCTCGAAAAGACACCCAATACGCCCGTGGCCGAGCGAATATATGACGATTACTCACCCGCGTTCTTCGTTGTCGGCTATGGCGCGACGCGACGAGTCGAAACGAGCGATTACAGCGAGAGCAGCGCCCGCCGGCAGCGGGGATTGCGGTATCATCGCGTCGCAGGGTTGTTCGAAGACCACATCGCTGTGCGACCGCTGCAATCTTGGTTTCCGAAACTGCGTGCCCATCACCGGCAGCAAGCCTTGGGCATTATCAACTCGATCCTACCGTCAAATATTCGCTTCGAAGGGAAATTCGACGAAGGAGACCAGCAGTTCCTTTTTCTATTCGGCGACAATGAAACGCCGTTCTCATCGCTTTCCGACGGATACAAGGCATTCATCGGCATGGCCGGCGACTTGATTGGTCATTTGGCAGATGTGTGCCCGGACGGTGCATCTCTCACCGATATTTCTGGCGTTGTCTTGATCGACGAGATCGATTTGCACCTTCATCCTGAATGGCAACGAACCATTCTTCCAACGCTTGCGCGTTCCTTTCCCAGCCTTCAATTTATCTGCACGACACACAGCCCCTTGGTCGCCAGTGCGGTCCGAAAAGAGAATATCTTTATCACGGCCGATGCCGATGATGGGACCGCCACGGTCAAGCAGATTGAAGAGAATGTCTTTGGGCGAAGCGCAGAGCAGATCCTGCTCAGTTCGTATTTTGGTCTGGAGTCTACGCGATCCCAAGAGTTTGTGTCAGAATCCGAGCAATTGCTGAAAAGCGCAGCATCGGGCGATAAAGAGGCGGCACTCACATTTCTCGACAGATTGGCAGCTCCGGCGTTAGCGCAGCAGGAACTTGTCGGGTTATCGCGCGACAAAGATGACACTGAAGCCAAAGATGAAGGTCGCGAGACCCGCGGCGACGCATAATGATCCGATACGACGTTGGCACTGAAAAACTAGACACCGCCGTTGACGCCATCAGTCCAACTTGGCGGACGCGCGCGGCCGCCCGGACAGCGGGATTCATTGCAGCCGGGGAATATGAAGAAGCCTCCTCGATCTGGAGCGAGGTGAAGCCTGTCTACATGGCTGCTCAGTCGAACAAATGCGTCTTCTGCGAGCGGCAATTCGAAGACGCTATTCACGGCAAGATCGAGTTTGATTTAGAACATTTTCGACCCAAATCATCGATAGCGAAGTGGCCCGATCCCGCCCGACACACCTATGCGTATGATTTCCCAACCGGGGACCATGCGGCAATCGGCTATTACTGGCTCGCGTACGGACTGTCGAACTACGCCGCATCCTGCAAAAACTGTAACACCAACCTCAAGTCGAACTATTTTCCAATCGCCGGAAATCGGGGGACAGCTCAACAGGGCATAACCGCTGAGCAGCCATTCCTATGCTATCCAATCGGTACTTCGGACACCGACCCTGAAGAATTATTGACGTTCGTTGCAACCACTGCCGTTCCCAAAGGCAATACCTGCCATGACCGTCGACGCGGACAGATTATGATCGACTTTTTCGACCTGAACAGAAGAGAGGAACTTCATAGGCAGCGAGCAAATATGATCGTGCTGCTCGGCAGCGCCCTCGTGAATCTTGCAGACGGTCGAGGCGACGAGGCCGACGAACAACTCGCGAGGCGAATTGTGGAAAACGTCTATCCTCACACTAACTGTGTAAGGGCCTTCCGGGCGACATGGGACAGTGATCAAGATTTCGCCCGCCGCGTGCTAAGATCATGCAAGACCTATTATGCGAGCGAGAAAGGCACCGATCCTCCCCAGTTCTAGGGCGTGTGATAGCCTTCGCACGAGCGATCCCTGACCGCGTCAGGAAACGGACCGCATATGATCTAGGAACGCCGAAACTTCATATACCAGACAACGTGATAGCCCGCTTGATCGGTTGGCGAGTTGCTTAGTGTGATCATAGATCAGTTCCACGCGATCTGGATTTGTAAGGCAAAAAAGCACGGCTCCAAGTGCGTGCGGCTTCGTCCCAATCAGCCCAATCTTGAAGAACTGCTCGGCAGGATAAGACGCAACGACTTCAAGAAGACTGTAATAAACGCTGAACGGGCAATTGGCTTTCGCGAATCGTACGTTCTTGTATGCGCCTGAATTTTTGAGTGGAATCTGATTCCCTTGGTAGGTGAAGAACGGGTACTCAGCCCGAAATCCAGGAACGCCGATGATCGGTTCGATGTTGTCGCCTGGCGGCTGCACCTCTTCGAGGAGATGGGTAAAACGAGCGCCCTCGAAACCCAGCAGCGGGACAAGCGTCACATGATCCTCTTCGGGCTCGTAAAGATTGCTGAACTGCGGGATGGGCGAAATGCCAATAATGAGTTCACTGAGATCAAAAAAGACATTCTCCCGCGGCGATGGACTGTAGGCGTAGTTGACGGGCTCGACGTACATGACGTTCACTGGCATCCGCCCCTCAACCGTCTTAAGTATCGCTGGCCAGACGTGGTTTGATAGTCCTGTGATGTCCAAATAGAGCGGTCGACCCCATTTACCTTCGAAGATCGACTGCAGTTCGCCGAAATCGCGCAGTGCGACACGACGATTACCGTCGCTGACGATACGGATGCCGTCTGTTCCATCGGCCGAAATCTCAATAACATCAAGATCTGTTGCATCATTGCGCCATACTTCCAGATTCCTCGAACGGTCTTCCGATCGCGCCCCGAAGAGGTACAGTGCCGATGGCTCTGGACGGAATTGGGAGGCGTCGGGATATTCGAGTGTCAGAAGAGGCCTATTGAGCAGAACCACGGAGCAGGCCTTCAAACAATTGAAGTTGTTGGGGCAGAGGCTCGGCTTCAGCCGATCGGCTCTGCTTGTTCAAAATGCGATTCAGCCCGCGTTGCGGATCATTGACCAGCATTAGGGTCAGGACCCATTGATTTGAGCAGGCCGCTGTGATTCAGGCTCACCGCGAGGAGCCTGAATGATGAGTGATTTGTATTGGCTGACGGACGAGCAGATGGCGCGTCTTCAGCCCTATTTTCCGAAGAGCCATGGCCGTGCGCGGGTTGATGACCGGCGCGTTCTGAGCGGTATCATCTTCGTCAATCGTAATGGGCTGAGGTGGCGGGATGCGCCGAGAGAATATGGCCCGGCAAAGACGCTCTACAATCGCTGGAAGCGGTGGAGCGACAAAGGCATCTTCATCCGCATGATGGAAGGCCTGGCGACACCTCAGGCTCCCGAACGCAAGACGATCATGATCGACGCGACCTATCTCAAAGCGCACCGCACGGCATCCAGCCTTGGGGTAAAAAGGGGGGTCCGGGACGTCTGATCGGCCGCACGAAGGGCGGCATGAACACCAAGCTGCATGCTGTGACCGATGCGAATGGTCGTCCGATCAGCTTCTTCATGACCGCTGGGCAGGTCAGCGATTACACTGGCGCAGCCGCTTTGCTCGACAGTTTGCCCAAAGCGCAATGGATGCTGGCAGACCGAGGCTATGATGCCGACTGGTTCCGCGACGCCTTGCAGGAAAAGGGGATCACGCCCTGCATCCCGGGCCGAAAAATACGGAACAAGACCGTAAAATACGACAAGCGTCGCTACAAACGCCGCAACCGCATCGAGATCATGTTCGGTCGCCTCAAGGACTGGAGGCGGGTCGCTACGCGTTACGACAGATGCCCCAGAGCCTTCTTCTCCGCCATCGCTCTCGCCGCAACCGTCATCTTCTGGCTCTGATCAATGAGTCCTGACCCTA
>NZ_DATAJZ010000026.1:0-93706 GCF_036261875.1 Sphingopyxis sp.
CAGCAGCGCGGAAATTGAAGCGGGATATCGGATAAGAACGTCGCTCCCTAAACTCGAAATATCCAGTGGTTTCAGGTGGATAGCGTACCATAGCGTGCCCTATCGCGTTTTTCGGATGGGCAGCTTAAATTGCTCCGAAGGCAGAGGTCAAGTCCCAAATCTTAGCGTAATAGGCAACCCAAACCTCTGATATATAAATAAATTTATTCCTGTTCGCCGTGAGCCAATTTGGTCAAATTCATCCGCGTAAGCATACCGCATAGTATCATAGCGTACGAAGGATTGGAGCAGGGTAGCGCGGTCGCTAACCGATCAGTCGACTCTATCCTCATCGAATCCGTTGACCGATGCCCGTTCGACCGGCTAGGCACCGCCGCGAAGCACCCGTAGCTCAGCTGGATAGAGTGTCGCCCTCCGAAGGCGAAGGTCACAGGTTCGAATCCTGTCGGGTGCGCCATTCCTTTCTTTCGCTCGTTCGAGCCGACTTGGCGCCGCCGCGAAGGCGCGGGGTCTTGATGCGCGACCATCACGCACGGCTTTCGCGCGGCCGCCGCCGAAAGCACGTTGCCCGCTCCCATTTTTGCTGATGTCTCGGCTCGGAGGATCGCGTTACTCTTTCTCGCAAAATTCGGATGAGGAGGATGCGATGGATCTGGGTCTGGCCGGCAAGAAGGTGATCATCAACGGTGGGGCGCATGGGCTTGGGCTCGCGTCGCTCAAGATTTTTGCGGCCGAAGGCGCCGACGTCGCCTTTCTTTCGCGCGATGCCGACAAGGTGAAGGCGGCGGTCGCGGCGATCGATGCCGCGGGGCCGGGCAAGGTGCATGGCGAGCCATTCGACATGACCGGCAATCCCGACGGCTATCGCGACTGGCTGACCCGGGCATGCGATACGCTCGGTGGCTGCGACATCTTCATCCACACCGCGAGCTCGTCGGGGCAGGGCGCAACCGGCGATTGGCAACGCGGGCTCGATATGGACATCATGGGCGCGGTGCATGGGGTCGAGACGCTGACCGAGGCGCTCGCGGCGTCGGGATCGGGATCGATCATCTTCATGTCGTCGACCGCGGCGGTCGAGACCTTCATCGTTCCGCAGGCGTTCAATGCGCTGAAGGCCGCGCTGATCACCTATGGCTCCCAGCTCAGCCAGGCGCTCGCGCCGCGGGGCATCCGCGTCAACATCGTCTCGCCGGGCGCCATCTATTATCCCGGCGGCAATTGGGAGACGATCAAGGGAGCGGTGCCGGCGCTTTACGATGCGACGCTCGCGCAGATGCCGATGGGGCGCTTCGGCGAGCCCGAGGAGGTCGCGAAAGCGATCGTCTTCATGGCCTCACCCGCCTGCCCCTATATGACCGGCGCGCATCTCGTCGTCGATGGCGGCTTCACCAAGCGCGTCCAATTCTAGGCCGAGCGCGGTGAAGCTCTATCAGTCGCTCGGCCCCAATCCGCGCGTGGTGCTGATGTATCTCGCCGAGACCGGGCTGACGGTCGACCGGCAGTTCGTCGACATCATGGCGGCCGAGAACCGCCAGCCCGATTTTCGCGCCAAAAGCCCGCTGGGCCACACCCCCCTGCTCGAACTCGACGACGACCGCTGTATCGCCGAGAGCATCGCGATCTGCGAATATCTGGACGAGACGCGGGCCGCGCACGCGCTGCTCGGCGGGGCGGCCGAGGAGCGGGCGCAGACGCGGATGCTGGTGCGGATGATCGACCAGCTCGTCGTCGTGCCGATGACCGCGGGCTTTCGCGGCGCCGAGGGGCTGCCGATGTTCGAGAGCCGCCTGCTCTGCCTGCCCGATGCCGCCGCCGACCTGAAACGGCTCGCCGCCGACGGGCTGGCGCAGATCGACGGCATCGTCGGCGCGGGGCCGTGGGTGGCGGGTGCGCGCTTCAGCCTCGCCGACATATTGCTTTATTCCTTCGTCGAGTTTGGCGGCGCGGTCGGCCAGTCGCTCGACCCCGCGCTCGCCCATCTCGCCGCGTGGCGAGGCCGCGTCGATGCGCGACCCAGCGCTGCCGCCAGCGCCAACCCCCAGCAGGGCATCGGAGACAGCTGAATGACCGATACGACGATCGATCGCGACACGTTGCGCGATATCTATACCCGGACGATGCGCGTCGCGCGCGCCGACGAGAAATTCCGTTCGCTGCTGATGACGGGCAAGCTGGCGGTCATGTATTACACGGTGCGCGGGCAGGAACTGGTGTCGGCGGCGGCGATGGCCGCGCTCGAACCCGGGGATTATCTCGTCACCACCTATCGCGGCCAGCACGACCAGATCGCCAAGGGCGTGCCGCTGAACCCGCTGTTCGCCGAGATTGCGGGCAAGGCGGGCGGCACCTGCCGCGGCAAGGGCGGGTCGATGCACATCACCCATCCCGAAAGCGGGGTGATGGTGACCACCGGGATCGTTGGATCGGGGCTGCCGATCGCCAACGGCCTTGCGCTCGCGTCGCAGAACCGCGGCGACGGCAAGGTGACGATCGTCTGCTTCGGCGACGGCGCGACCAATATCGGCGCCTTTCACGAGGCGATGAATATGGCGCAGCTCTGGAAACTGCCCGTCATCTTCCTCTGCCAGAACAATCGCTATGGCGAGCACACCGCCTTTGCCGACCATACGAAGGTCGATTCGATCGTCACCCGCGCCGCCGCTTATGGGATGCAGGGGGTCAAGGTCGACGGCAACGACGCGATCGCGACCTACAAGGCGGCCAGGGCGGCGGCGGTCCGCGCGCGGGCGGGCGAGGGGCCGACGCTGATCGAGGCGATGTGCTACCGGATGATGGGGCATTTCTTCGGCGCCGACTTCTCCTACATGCCGCAGGAGCATCTCGCCGAAATGGCGGCCGAAGACCCGCTGCCGCGGCTGCGCCAGTTGATGCTCGACCACCAGTTCAGTGAGGCCGAGCTCGACGCTATCGTCGCCGACCTCGACGCGCAGATGGACACGGCGGCGGAGTTCGCCGCGAACAGTCCGCTGCCGGGGCCGGAGGAAATCCGCAAGGATGTCTTCGAAGAGGAGATTGCGGCATGAGCCAGATCACGATGACGCAGGCGCTGAACCGCGCCATCGACGAGGCGATGGCCGAGGATGAGGGCGTGATCCTGCTCGGCGAGGACGTCGGCGCGAAGCAGGGTGGCGGGGTGTTCAAAATCTCGTCCGGCCTCACCGAAAAATATGGCGAGCAGCGCATCCGCGCGACGCCGATTTCGGAGCAGGCGATCGTCGGCGCCTGCGTCGGCGCGGCGCTCGCGGGCTTTCGCCCGATTGCCGAGATCATGCTGATGAACTTCACCACCGTCGCGATGGACCAGATCGTCAATCACGCAGCGAAACTGCGCTTCATGTCGGGCGGGCAGACGAATGTGCCGCTGGTGATTCGCACGACGACCGGCGTCGGGGTCGGGTTCGGCGGCCAGCATTCGGACATGCTGGAGGCCTGGTTCGCGCATGTGCCGGGGCTGAAGATCGTCACCCCGTCGAACGCCGCCGATGCGCAGGGGCTGATGCGCGCGGCGATCGCGTGCAACGACCCGGTGATCTTCATCGAAAATATCCTTTGCTATGGCCTGAAGTCCGACGATCCGGGGCCGGGGCATGTCGTGCCGCTCGGCCAGGCGGCGGTGGCGCGCGAGGGGAGCGACTGCACGATCGTCACCTATGGCCGCACCGTGCTCGACGCGCTCGAGGTCGCGGGAAAGCTCGCCGACGAAGGGATTTCGGTCGAGGTCGTCGATCTCCGGACCATCGCCCCCTATGACGAAGCGACGGTCACGGCGTCCGTGGAAAAAACAGGCCGCGCGGTCGTGCTGCACGAGGCGGTCAAGCAATATGGCACCGGCGCCGAGATCGCCTCGCGCCTCAACGAAGCGCTGTTCGGCAAGCTGAAAGCCCCCGTGACGCGCATCGGCGGCGCTTTCTCGGCGGTGCCGATGGCGAATGCGCTCGAACAGGCCTGGATTCCGAACAAGGATGCGATCGCCGATGCGGTGCGCGCCGCCGTGAACTGGAAGGGCTGAGGCGATGGCGGAGGAATTGCGCATCCCGAAGATCGGCATGTCGGCGACCGAAATGACGCTGACCGAATGGATGGTCGGCGACGGCGAGCGGGTCGAGGTTGGCGACGTCATCTATACGGTCGAGACCGACAAGACGACGGTCGAGGTCGAGGCGCAGGTCGCGGGGACCATTCGCCCGACGGGGATGGAGGGCGCGGTCTATCCGGTCGGTGCGCTCGTCGGGACGATCGAATGACGCCGCTCGACGCCAGCAAGGCGATGTATGCCGAAGTCGCCAAGGGCAATTGGGACGCGGTTGCCGATTATATGGCGGATGATTTCGTCATCCACGAACCCGCCTCGCTTCCCTATGGCGGCGAATGGCGCGGGCGCGACGCGCTCCAGCGGCTCTACGCGCATGTCATGGGTTATTGGGACGATCCGGTCGTCGCGTGGCAGGAACTGGTCGGCGGCGAACAATACACCGTTGCGCTGCTTCACTTCACGGTGACGGCGCGCGCGTCGGGCAAGCGGTTCGACACGCATATCGCCGAGGTCACCCGTTTCGACGATGCCGGCAAGATGGCGTCGATGCGCATCCATTATTTCGACACTGCCGCCATGGTCGGCCAGTTGCAGGCATAAGGCGATGGCAGACGCGCCGCATGTCCTCGTCCTCGGCACCGGCGGTGCAGGGCTCACCGCCGCCATTTCGGCGCACGAAGCCGGAGCGAGGGTCTCGCTGTTCGAGAAGGGCGATCAGGTCGGCGGCACGACCGCCTGGTCGGGCGGGATGATCTGGATTCCGAACAATCATCACGAAGCTGAATTGGGCGTCGAGGACAGCCGCGCCAAGGCGCTGACCTATCTCATGTCGATGTCGCACGGGCTGATGCAGCAGCCTCTGGTCGAGGCGTTCCTCGACCATGGGCCGGACATGGTGGCGTTTCTGGAAGCGAATACGCCGGTGCAGTTCCGGCCGATCCCCGAGTTTCCCGATTATCATGCCGAATTTCCCGGCGGGATGCCGCACGGCGGGCGCTCGCTCGATTGCCCGCTCTATTCGTTTCACGAATTGGGCGCGTGGGCGGCGAAGGTGACCATGTCGCCCTATTATCCCTCGCCGCATTTCTCGATCTACGACACGCCGCTCGGGCAGGCGAAGCCCGCGCCGCTCGCGCCCGAAGAGCTGCAGCGCCGGATCGACGGCGACCTCCGCGGGAGCGGGCAGGCGCTCGTCGGGCGCTTGCTGCGCGCTTGCCTCGATCGCGGGATCGAGCCCAGGACCGGCCATCGCGCGGTGCGGCTGCTGATGAACGGGGATCGCGTCGCCGGCGCGGCCTTCGAGACGGTGGCCGGCGCGGTCGAGATCGCCGCCGACGCGGTGGTGCTCGCGACCGGCGGCTTCGAATGGGATGCCGATCTGCTCCGCGCCTTCATCCGCGGGCCGCTGACGCATCCGCTGAGCCCGAAGACCAACGCCGGCGACGGCCTCAGGATGGCGATGCGCGTCGGCGCGATGCTCGGCAATATGCGCGAGGCCTGGTGGATGCCCGTCGCCGAGGTGCCCGAAAGCGAGTGCTCTACCGGCAAGACGCTCGTCGCGGGGCAGCGCAGCCTGCCGCATTCGATCATGGTCAACCGCAAGGGGCGGCGCTTCACCAACGAGGCGGCGAATTACAACGCGATCGGCGCTGCGTTCCACGATCAGGACGTCAGCGCCTTCGACTATGCGAACCTGCCGTGCTGGCTGATCTTCGACCAGCGCTATATCGACCGCTTCGGCTTCGGGATGATCAGCGGCGAGCGCGGCGTCGCGCCGCCGCAATGGGCGATGCGCGCCGAGAGTCTGAGCGACCTTGCGGCGCGATTGGGTATCGATTCCCAGGCGCTGAAAGCAACGGTCGAGCGCTTCAACGCACATTGCGCGAGCGGGCGCGATCCCGATTTCGGGCGCGGCGACGCGGCGCACGACCAATGGTGGGGCGACCCCGACGGACGCGGCTCGACCGCCGCGACACTCGGCCCGATCGGCGAGCCGCCGTTCTTCGCGGTCGAGATCAAGAGCGGCGCGCTCGGTACCAAGGGCGGACCACAGACCGATGCGAAAGCGCGGGTGCTGAGCGTCGACGGGGTTCCGATCCCCGGCCTCTATGCCGCGGGCAACGTCATGGCATCGGCGATGGGCATGACCTACGGCGGGCCCGGCGGGACGATCGCGCCGGGGATGGTCTTCGGCTTCCTCGCGGGGCGCGATGCGGCCGCCTGCCCGGCGAAGCAGGTGGAGAACGCGGCATGAAGAAGGTCATCGTCCTCGGCGCCCCCGCCGATCAGGGGATTCCGCTGGTCGCCGCGTTGCAGGCGCTCGGGCTGGCCGTGACCGCCGGGGTGCGGCGGTCGGGCGCGATGGCGGCGACGCCGCATCCCGATGTCCCCGAAGTCGCCGCCGACCTGTTCGATGTCGAAAGCCTCACCACCGCGTTCAGCGGGCAGGACGCGCTCGCGATGCACCTGCCGTTCGAGTTCGACCGCGTCCGTGCCGCGACGATGGGCCGCAACATCGCCGCCGCGGCGCGCGCTGCGGGCCTGCGCAAGATCGTCTTCAACACGAGCTGCTTCGTCGCCGAGCGCGACCTCGATCTCTCGGCGCACGACGGGCGGCGCGACATCGAGCGGGCGATCCACGACAGCGGCGTGCCTTATGTCGTCATCGAGCCGATGGTGTTCATGGACAATATCATCCGCATCTGGTCGCGCCCGGCGATCGTGAACAGCGGGGTGTTCGCTTATCCGGCGGCCGAGACGCTGAAGATCAGCTGGGTCTGCCTTCAGGATGTTGCGGCCTATATGGTTTCGGCCTTGCTCCACGAAGATCTGGTGGCGGACCGGATCGCGGTCGGCGGACCCGAAGCGCTGGTCGGCGCCGAGGTCGCCGAGCGGCTGAGCGTCGCGGCCGGACGCCCGGTGCGTTTTCAGAGCCTGTCGCCCGACGAATTCGCCGCGCGGATGAGCGAGCTGGTGACGGGCTCGCGCGATGTGCGGCCGTTCAGCATCTATGACGGGATGGCGAAATTCTATCGCTGGTACAACGACCAGCCGGTGTCGCCGGTCGCGCTCGATGCGGTGCCCGCGGCGCGTCTGCTCGGCGTGACGCCGACGTCGTTCGCCGACTGGGCGAAGCGGCAGGATTGGTCGCTGGTAAAGGTTTCGGCTTAGCGTACCGAGCGTTAAATCCGCACCGTCTGAAGCCGTTCGTGTCGAGCGAAGTCGAGACACCCATCCGCCTTGCGCTTGTCCGATGGGTGTCTCGACTGCGCTCGACACGAACGGAACGGTAAGTTGGATACAAGGCTCGATCCATCAATTTGTCATTGTGAGCTTAGCGAAGCAGTTCAGGGCGGTTTACGGCAATTGCCCGCCCACATATTTCCCCAGCGTGCGGTGGAAATGCCGGATGCGGCTTTCCTGATAATGGCCGAGTTCGATCACGCCGTTCGGCGACGATTTCATCCCTTCCTGCACATAGGGCAGATTTTCCATATCCTGATCGAACACCCCGGCGAGCGCGGCGCCGATCAGATGGCTCGCGCTGGTGAAGGGCTGGTCGTCGGGGATCAGATGCATCGGCGTCGAGCGCGGCGCCTTCTCGCCCTTTGGCGTGCGCATCAGGATGCGGACCTCCATCAGGCAATGGTCGACGTCGCCCCACGGCCGCCAGCGATAGATGATGTTCGGCACCAGCCCGCCCCACGGCGCCCAGTTGGGAAAGACGTTGTAGGTGAAATTGTCGAGCATCTCGCTGTCGGTCGCGTCCGAATAATCATGCCCGTTCATCGCCGAAAAGGCGTCGCGGTTCGCCTGCGCGAGCAGCTTGCGCGCCAGCATCGGGTCGTCGGGATCGAAACCCTTGAGGTCGTGCGGCGAGCCTGTGCTGCGCCGCGCGCGGCTGTCGCCGGCGCCGATGAAATCCTCGAGCGACTTCAGGACATAGAATTGATCCTTGCCCTTGATGTGCGGCGACATCGCCCCCGCCGGGGTGATCGCGCGGTTGAGGAAATCGCCGTAGAGGTCGTAGCGGGTGTTGGCGTCGGCGGTGAAGCCCAGAATCTGCGGATGGGTGACGATGCTGTGCCACGCCTCCATGAAGGCCTCGGAGACCGCCTTCCAGTTGGCGGGGATGACGCGACCGATCCACGCGCCGGTGTGGCATTCGTCGAGCCGCCAATTGTCATAATGCTCTATCCCGGCGCCGACCCACTCGCGGAACGGCGGCAGGTCATGATTCTCGCTGACCAGGATGAACCCCTGCCAGTGGTCGACCTTCAATTCGGGCAGGCTCATGTCCTTGTCTTCGAGATGCTGGAAGTCCCACGCGCACGGTGCCTCCTTGAAGCGGCCATCGTGGTGCCAGGAAAAGCCGTGGAAGGGACAGCGCAGGTTAACCGCGGGGCCGCTCTCGGTGCGGAGCTTGCGCCCGCGATGGAGGCAGACGTTATAGAAGGCCTTCACCGACCCGTCCTTCTGGCGGACGAGCAGGATGCTCTTTTCGTTGATGTCATAGACGACCGTATCGCCGGGATCGGGCATATCCTCTTCGCGCGCGGCGAACTGCCAGACGTTCGGCCACATTTTTTCGCGTTCCAGCTTCGCCCAGTCCTCGCTGACATATCGCTCGATCGCGATCGGCGCGTCGCCGAGCTCCTGGTTCGATTCGATCAGCAGATAATCGGGCGCGCGCCGCGTGTCGGCCTTCAGCATGTCGGTGTAGCTGGTGCCGGGGCAGCGGTCGTCGCGGTTCTGGTCCTGGGGAGGTGAAAGGTCGTTCATCGATAGGCTCCGGAAAGGTCAGGCGATCTGGTCGAGCGGCATGGCGCAAGCCGCGGCGATCGAGCGGTGGACGCCGTGCAGCGCGGGCTCGTTCGCGCCGAGCACGACATGGAAATCGGCGGGTGCGGTCATCAGGTTGGCATAGCCGCTGCTCGCGACGCGATAATCCTCGGTCTGCACGACGGTCGCGGTCGCGTCATAGGCCATCTCGCACATCGCGCGATGCTCGTCGCTTTCGATGCCGAAGGGGGCATAGACCGCGAACTGGCAAAACATTTTCCCCGCGCCGTCGGGAAAGAGGCGAAAGACCTGAGTGAAATAGACGCCGGGGGTGACCGCCCCAAAGAAGATGACGGTGTTGGGGAAAAGATAATGGACTCCGCCATAATCGGTCTCGGGCCATTCGCTCTCTTCCTTGCCGACGAGCGCGCCGATCGACAGGTCGGGAAAGCTGACGCGGTGGTGGCGGCCGATCGGTTCATAGACGTTGCGGTCGCTGTAATGCGTGCCGCCGATCGTCGAGGCGTGGAGCATCTTGAAATGATAGCCCTCGCCATAGGTGTCGAGCGCGAATTTCCAGTTGGAATCGGCGGTGAGGATGCCCTTCTTGACCGGCTCGGCGCGGTGGAGTTCGAGCTGGGCGAGGACGGGGCCGAAATCGCCGAGATGCGCCGCGGCGTCGATCGGTTCGCCCTCGGGATCGGCGCGGACGAAGATCAGGCCGAGATGCTCGGCGCAGGGCAGTTCGATGAGGTTGCGGGCGCCGATCTCGCAGCCCGCGAACCCTTCCTTGCCCGGCTGGCCGACGAGCGTGCCGGCGGGGTCGAAGGTCCAGGCATGGAACGGGCAGACGATGCGCGGCCGCGCGCCGCGCCACGGCTCGCGCTCCTCGACCAGCTTCGCGCCGCGGTGCGTGCACATGTTGAGGAAGGCGCGCGCGACGCCGTCCTTGCCGCGCGTGACGAGGATCGACGGACCGACCGCGTCGAAGACGAGGCAATCGCCGGCTTCGGGAATGTCGCCCGACAGCCCCGCGACGATCGGCTCGCCGCGAAAGATATGCGCCATTTCGGCGGCGTGGCGCGCTTCGCCGGTATAGACCGACTTGTGCAGCGGCAACGGCGCGGCCGCGCGGTCGGTGCGGTTTTCGGCGACGATGGCGACCAGCTTGCGCAGCCCCGCGCGCGCGTTGCGTTTGCGGACGGCGAACCAGTCCTGGGGTGCGATCTTCGGATCGGACTCGGCCATGGCATCCCTCACAATTTGCCCAGTATGATTCCGGGTCTCGAACAGCTTATCGCACAAAGCCCGGCGCTTGTGCGCTATCGCTTTTGAGGGGAGAGACCGATGGCCGGACCCGAAACGCTCGCATCGCTCGGCGACATCATGCAACTCGCCTATGTGCCGTCGGATTTCGACGCGGCGGTGAAGCATTGGACCGAAGTCATGGGTGCGGGACCCTTCTTCCTGCTGCCGAACATGTCGCTTCCCGGCGGCCGCTATCGCGGCGCGCCGAGTGATCCCGTCTTCACCATGGCGCTCGGCTATTGGGGCGACATGCAGATCGAACTGATCCGGCCGGAGAATGACGCGCCGTCGATCTATCGCGGCGACTATGCGGTGGGCGAGGGGCTGCACCATGTGTGCGTGCTGGTCGATTCGATCGCCGAAGCACGGGCGCGCTGCGCGAAGTTGGGGGCGGAGATTATCTTCGAGGCGCCGGTGGGCGATGCGGGCGGGGTGATCTATGCCGATCCCGGCACCGGGCCGGGGACACTGGTCGAGCTGCTCGAACCGCAGGCGGGCACGCGCGAATTGTTCGCGATGATGCGCGACGCGGCCAAGGGCTGGGACGGGCGCGAACCGCTAAGATCGCTGGGGTAGGTTCGTCATTGCGAGGAGCCGAAGGCGACGCGGCAATCTCCAGCCATCATTCGAGCGCTGCCGCCGGCTGGAGATTGCTTCGCTACGCTCGCAATGACGGGCCCTAGCTGTTCGCTCCCAGATACCCCAATTGCCCGGCCTTGAAGATCGTCTGCGCACGGTTGACCGAGTTCAGCTTCTCGCCCGCACGGTGGACGTGATAGCGCACCGTCGCGTGGCTCAGCGAGATGATCATGCCGATCTCGCGGTCGGTCTTGCCGATCGCCGCCCAGCGCAGGCATTCGACCTCGCGCTTCGACAATTCACAGTCGGAGGGGATGCGGCGCTTGGTCCGCATCGCCGAGGCATAGCCCGCGATGAAGCGCCGCGTCGCCGCGCCGAGGATATGGCCGATTTCCGCGAACATGTCGCTTAGGTCGACGATATCGGGGCTCGTCGGATGATAGCTGTTCGCCGAAATCTGGCCGAAGGGCAGGTGGACCGGCACGACGATCGCCGCCTTGTAGCGTGCGTTCGCGGCGAAATAGCGCGAAAGGTCGATATCATCGAGATAGGGGTTGGGATTGGCGGTGCGAAAGCCATCGCCATTGCACCAGAAAGGCTCGCTTTCGTAGCGGCACGAACGCGGCAAGGGCGAATGGAGCGCGAGCCGGTGATCCTCCCACCAGCGCTCGCCGTCGCCGAGCCAGCCGAACAGGTCGGCGGCGAGGACTGCGCCGTCGGCATCGACCATCGTTTCCTTGGACGCGATGTCATCGCAGAGCGCGGCGCGAAGGCCGTGCGACGCCGCGAAATCGCGCAGGAGCACCGCCGCGTCATGGATATCCTCCACGCAGCGGACCGTGACCGCTTCGACAAGCGCCCTGACCCTCATCGGAGGGGGGCGCCCGTCGTCCGGCAACCGGGCTGCTTCGGCTCCCATGGCCGGAACTATTTCACACTGACCGGCAAGTCGCAATGCATGTGTCATAGGCGTAGCACCGTCTTGGCTATGATGTTTTTCTGAACTTCGCTCGATCCGCCGAACACGGTCCAGGCGCGGCTGTTGAGGTAGCGCGCGGCGGCGATCTGCGCGTCGGCGTCGCCGATCGCGGGCGGCGCTTCATTGCCGTAGAGCGGGCGCGCCGTCGGCAGTTGCAGCCCGTCATAGCCGTGCAGATCCATCGCCAGCCCGTCGATCCGCTGATGAAGCTCGGACGACAGCAGCTTGACGAGCGAGGTCTGCGGCCCCGCCGGGCGCCCTTTCGCGATGTCGGCGAGGATGCGGAGTTCGGTGGTCTCGAGCGCCTCGGCCTCGAGCCGCAGCCGAGCGATCCGCGTCGCAACCTGGATATCGCCGGCGAGCGCGCCGTTGTGCCCGCTCGGTGCGATACCCGCCAGCGCCTCCAGGTGGTCGATCGCGCGGATCAGCCGCGGCGCGTGGAACGACCCGCCGCGCTCGTTCTCCAGCAGGAATTTGGCGATCGTCCAGCCCTGGCCTTCGTCGCCGATGCGGTTGGCGACCGGGGTGCGCGCGCCGTCGAGGAAGACCTGGTTGACCTCATGATCGCCCGCCATGGTGATGATCGGGGTGACGGTGACGCCGGGCTGGTCCATGGGGATCAGCAGGAAGCTGATCCCCGCCTGCTTGCGCACGTCGGGGTCGGTGCGGACAAGGCAGAAGATCCAGTTCGCATGATGCGCGTGGGTCGTCCAGATCTTCGACCCGTCGACGACATAGTCGCCCCCCTCGCGCCGCGCACGGGTGCGCAGCGAAGCGAGGTCGGAGCCACTCTGCGGTTCGGAATAGCCCTGGCACCAATAATCGGTCCCGGCGCGGATCGCGGGAAGGAAGCGGTCCTTCTGCTCCTGCGTTCCGAAGGCGCAGATAACCGGGCCGACGAGGCGCAGGCCGAGCACCGACAGCGCCGGCGCGCCCGCGATCGCGCATTCCTTTTCGAAGATATAGCGCTGCATCGGCGTCCAGCCGGTGCCGCCGCAATCCTCGGGCCAATGATAGGCGACCCAGCCCTTGTCGTGGAGGATGCGGTGCCAGACTAGGCCGATGTCGGGCTCGACGAACACGCCGGGCGTGCGCCGCGCGCCTTCGCGGACATGGTCGGGCAGCGAGGTGCGGAGGAAGTCGCGGACCTCCTCGCGAAATTCCAGTTCGGCCTTGGTAAGATCGAGATCCATGCGTTCGACTAGCGTTCGAGGATCGCCACCGCCGACAGGCCGGGCGCTCCATAGACATGACTATAGCCCACTTTCGGGCCGTTCGGCACCTGCCGCTCGCCGCCGCGGCCACGCAGTTGCACCATATTCTCATAGACCTGCCGCAGGCCCGAGGCGCCGATCGGCTCGCCGCAGGCCAGGCAGCCGCCGTCGGTGTTGATGGGCATCCGGCCTTTGATTTCGCTCCATCCTTCGGCGAGCCAGTGCTCCTGCTCGCCGTCGGCGCAAAAGCCGTTTTCGGCCATGTGCATGATCTCGGCGCCGCTTTCGGTATCCTGCAATTGCGCGACCGAAACATCCTCGGGACCGATTCCCGCCATCTCGAAAGCGGCGCGGCTGGCGATTTCGGTCGGCTTGCCGCCGCCACCGACCCGGATCGACGGTGCGAAGACCTCGAACGACCCCTCGGGGCGCGTGCGAAAGGCGATGCTTGCGATGCGCACCGCGTCGGCGCCGAGTTCGCGGACCTTCTTCGCGCTGGCGAGGATCAGCGCGACCGCGCCCTCAGCGGGCGAGCAGAACATATATTTGGTCAGCGGATCGTTGACGACCGGCGCGTTCAGGATCGTGTCGAGATCGACCGGCGAGCGCCGCCAGGCATGGTCGCAGAGCGTGCCGTTGCGAAACGCCTTTTCGGCGACGAGGCCGAGCGTCCGCCGGCTGATGCCGTGGAGCGCCATATAGCGCTGAATCTTGAGCGCGAAGAATTGTGTCGTCAGCATCATCCCCGTCTCGCCATACCAGTCGGGCAGGCCATATTCGGCGGGTTTGGCGTTGAAGGCGCCGCGCGGATGCTTGTCGAAACCGACCGCGAGCGCGATGTCGCAGGCGCCCGAGGCAACCGCGTTGCGCGCGGCGGCGAGCGCGCTGCCGCCGGTCGCGCAGCCGTTCGCGACATTGATGAAGGGGACGCTCGTGAGGCCGAGTTCGTTGACCATGATGTCGGCCGATCCCGCCGCCGCCGAGCCGCCATAGGCATATTCGACGTCGCCCCATTCGATCCCGGCGTCCTTCAGCGCCGCGCGCACCGCGAACACGCCCTGGTCGCGCCCCGAGCGGCCGTCGGTGCGGCCGAAGGGGTGGATACCGGCGCCGATGATATGGACGTCGTCGTTCATGGCTGGCGCTCCGGACGAAAGGCATAGGTTGACCGCGCGTCGTCGAAGGGGACGACGGCGAATGTCATCGCCATGCCGATGACGAGATCGGCCGGGGCGGCATCGACGAGGCGCGTCTCGACGATCACTTCGCCGGGCAGTTCGACATAGCCGATCAGGAAGGGCTGAAAGGGCTGCGGGCCGCTATAGGGTTCCTTGGGTTCGAAGCCCTGTGTCGTCCACGACCAGAGCGTGCCCCGGCGCGACAGCAGGGCCGGCTCGGCGCGCGCGGCGGCATCGCCGTCGGGCATGGGAAAGACGATCTCGCCATCGGCGCGGCGGCCGCCGATCAGCCGCGGTTCGGCTTCGTCGGTCCACAGGCCCGGTGCGATCGGGACGCGCGCGCTCATGCCGCCCTCGCATAAGCGTTCAGGCAATGCGCCTGATCGCCGAACAGCCTGTCGAGCAGCATGACGCGCTTCAGCGCATGGCCGATCGCGAGCTCGTCGGTCTGGCCCATACCGCCGTGCATCTGCACCGCCTCCAGCCCGATTCGCGTCGCGGCTTCGCCGACATAGGCCTTGGCGCCCGCGGCGATCCGCGGCCATTTCGCATCGTCGGTCGCGGGGTCGAGCATCGCGGTGCGCAGCACCATCGAACGCGCCTGCTCGAGCGCGGCATAGCATTCGACGAGCCGGTGCTGGAGCGCCTGGAAGCTGCCGATCGCGGCGCCGAACTGCTGGCGCTCGCCGACATAGGCGAGCGTCTCGTCGAACATCGCCTGCGCGAGGCCGAGCATCTCGGCCGCAGCGAGCAGGCGGACGTCGCCGATCACGCGGTCGAATCCGGGCGCGGGCAGATCGGACAATTCGGCAGGAACGCGGTGCAGATCGATCGTCGCGGCGCGCGACCCGTCGATCACCGGATAATCCTGCCGTACGACGCCGGGGGCATCCGCCGCGACCCGTGCCAGCCGGTTTTCAGCCGCCGTGACCAGCAGCGTGTCGGCGAGCGGCGCGCCGAGGACGAAGGTCTTCGCGCCCACGAGGCGGTCGCCTTCGATTCTGGTCGCGGTGGCTTCGGTCTTGTAGCGGCGCCCGGGTTCGGCGAAGGCCACCGCCGCGAAGCGCGCGCCCGCCAGCAGGTCCCCGACCAGCGCGCCGTCGCCCGCCGCCGCCGCGAGCCGGATCGGCAGCACGCCATTCTCGAGCCAGGGATCGATCGCGAGCCCCTTGCCCAGCGCTTCGGCGACGAGCCCGAGATCGACCATCGTCCCGCCGATGCCGCCCATCGCCGCCGGTGCGGCGAGCGCCAGCAGGCCGAGGTCGGCGACCTCGCGCCAGCGCGCGCGGGGATAGCCACCGTCGGCCTGTCGCATCGCGTGCCGCGCCGCGATATCGACCGGGCCGAGGAAGCGGCCGATCGTGTCGCGGGTCAGCCGCTGGTCGTCGTCGAGGTCGAAATTCATGCGCGCCGCCGGAAGGTGATCGGCAGGGTGGCGAGGCCGCGCAGCAGCATGTTCGGCGGCCAGCTCGGCGTGTGGCCGTCGGCGAGGCGGAAATCGGTCAGGCGCGTCAGCAGCTCGGAATAGGCGACCGCCATTTCCTTGCGGCTCAGCATATTGCCGATGCACATATGGATGCCCTTGCCGAAGGCGAGGTGGCTGCGCGCATTGGCGCGTTCGATGTCGAAACGGTCGGGGTCGGGATATCTGGCGGGATCGCGGTTCGCCGCGGCATAGCGCAGCTGCACCATCGCGCCCTTGGGGATCGCGACGCCGCCGAGCTGGGTATCCGTCAGCACCCGGCGCCACATCCCCGCGGTCGGGCTTTCGATGCGCAGCACCTCTTCGACGAGGTTGAGGATCGTGCGCTCGTCGCCCGCGTCGGCGGCTGCGACCGCCTTGGCCATCTGGTCGGGATTTTCGATGAGCTGCAACAGCCCGCCCGCGAGCGCCGAGGTGGTCGTCTCGTTCCCCGCGACCATCAGCTGCTGCATGATCGACAATATTTCGGCGTCTTCGAGCGGGCGCTCGCCATCGACCTCGGCATGGACGAGGTCGGAGAGCAGGTCGTCGGTGCGGCGTGCGCGCCGCTCGTCGATCTTCGCCTTCACATGGTGCTGGAATTCGACGACCTCGCGCGCGCATTCGAGTTCGCGTTCCTTGGGGATCATCCGCCCGAGCCGGTCGACGAACGCGTCGGACCAGCGTTTCACGCGGTCGAGGTCGTTTTCCATGCCGATCTGGCCCGCGATCATCGCGACGGGCAGAGGGATGCCGAAATCGCGGACGAAATCGCCTTCGCCCTTTTCCGCCATCGCGTCGATCAGGCCGACGACGACGCGGCGCATGTCCTCCTCGATCGCGGCGACGCGCTTCATCGAGAAGGCGAGGTTGACGAGCTTGCGGAAGCGCGTGTGGACCGGCGGGTCGGCGGTGAGCAGCGTATCGACCTGCGGCCAGCCTTCGGCGAGGATCGCGGCGACATCGCCGTCCTCGGCCATCGCGCCCGACAGCGTAGCCTGGAAATCGTTCGAGAAGATATCGACCGCGCCCGTCGCCTGCACGCAAAGATCATAGGAGAGGACAAGGAACATGCCCTCCGACAATGGGACGACGGGACTCTTGGGCAGCCAGGCGCGATAATAGTCGAACGGATCCGCGATGACCTGCGGGTCGAAAAAACTGCCTGCGGCGATGTCGTTCACGCGCCTCTTCCCTCGTTCTTCTCTTTATGCGTCCGACTATATGCAGCGGCTCGGGCCGCGCGATGCACATTTTCGTTAGGCCGCCGCGACATGGCCGAGTGCATTGGCGATCAGGCGGCGGAGGTTGGGATCGGCATAGGCGGCGGGACCGTCGCCGGGCTGGATATAGACGAGGCGGCCCTTGCCGACCGGCCTTTCCCACGCGATCAGGTCGCTTTCGGGGCGGTGATCCCAGCCGCTGTTGCTGAACATCCGCCCGGCGACCGCCTGTGCCGCCGAATAGAAATTGTCGCGGACGAAACCATGGTCGGCGCGGAGCAGCGGCGTCACCGCGCCCCACACCGGCGCGAGATAAAGCTCGTCGCGGAGCGGAAAGCGCGGCGGCAGGCCCGCTGTCACCGGATGGCCGGGATCGAGCACGACGGCGTCGTAGCGCACGTCGTGGCGATAGCCCGAATCGAGATGCCGCTCACCATTCGCCTCACCCGGCGCATAGAGGAAGCGCCCGCCGATCATCGCCGCCCATTCGGGCCATGCGGCCCAGCCCGCGATTGCGTGATGCATTGCGACCGCGCTGCGCCCCCGCGCGAAATGGTCGGCGATCGCGCGGCGATAGGGGAAGGAAGGCGGCCGCGTCACGGCCTTGCCGCCCTCGAAGCTGTAGCCGGGCATATCATAGAACAGGATCGCGTCGGCGTCGTCCGCCGCACCTGCGCCGACCGCCGCCTCGGCCTCGGGATGGATCAGATGCGTGACCGCCCAGCCGTCCAGGCTCGCGAGCAGAGCGGCGAAGGGTTCGGCCTCATAGGGATGACCGCCCGACAGGACGAGAAGGCGATGCGCGGCGCTCATGCGATCTTCAGGATCATCTTGCCCTGATTGCTCCCCGCGAACAGCCGCATGAAGGCGTCGAAGCTGTTCTCGATCCCTTCGTCGACATGCTCGTCGGCGATGAGCCTGCCCTGCTGGAGCCACGCCGCCATTTCGGCGCCGCCCTCGGCGAAGCGGTCGATATAGTCGGCGACGAGCAGCCCGCGCATCGCGGCGCGGTGGACGATGAGCTGCCAGATGTTGCGCGCGCCGACCTTGTCGGGGCTGTTATATTCGCTGATTAGCCCGCAGAGCCCGATGCGCGCGCCGTGGCGCAGGTTCATCAGCCCGGCGTCGAGAATGTCGCCGCCGACATTTTCGAAGATGACGTCGATGCCGTCGGGCGCCTCGGCGCGGATCGCGTCGGTTATGGCGTGGACGTCCTTGCCGCGATAGTCGATCGCGGCGTCGAAGCCGTAGCGGTCGACCAGTCGCGCGCATTTTTCGCCGCCGCCCGCGATGCCGATGACCTTGCCCGCCCCCTTGATCTTCGCGATCTGGCCGACGAGCGAGCCGACCGCTCCCGCCGCGCCGGTGACGAGCACGACGTCGCCCGGCTTCGGTTCGCACACTTCGATCAGGCCGAAATAGGCGGTCATCCCGACCGCGCCGAGCACCGAGAGATAGTTGGTCACCGACGGCACGAGCCCCGCATCGATCGGCTGGGTGAAGCCGCCCGCGACGCCGACCGAATAGTCCTCGATCGCGTTCAGTCCGAGCACCCATTGGCCGGGCGCGAAGCCTTCGGCCTTACTCGCTTCGACCACGCCCACCGTCGTCGCGCGCACCGGATCGCCGAGCGGGATCGGCGGCATATAACTCGGCGCATCGTCCATCCAGCCGCGGATCGCGGGGTCGAGCGAGGCATAATGGTTGCGGATCAGGAACTGCCCCTCGACGAGGTCGGGGGCGGGTTCGGTGACGAGCGAGAAATCCTCCCGCACCGGTTCGCCGTTCGGACGGCGGACGAGCAGGAAGCGGCGATTGTCGGGCATGGGGGCTCCTCAGGCGGGGGTGATGGCGACCGGGATCGCGCTTTGCAGCGACTGGCCGGTGACGGGGTCATAGCGCACGCTCTCGCTCACCAGCCGGTTGGTCGAGGCGCCATGCTCGCGCACGCCCTCGGGGCCGATGCCGGGATCGCCGAAGGCGTGCGCCATCGACACGACGCCGGGGCGCATGTTCGGCGCCGCGCGTGCGACCGCGACGACCTCGCCCGCCGCCGATCGGATGCGGACGATATCGCCGTCGCCGCACGGAATCCGCGCAAGGTCGTCGGGGTGCAGGAAGGCGGGGTTGGTCGTGCGTTTGGCGCGCAGCGCGGGCAGATTCTGTCCGGTCGAGTTGAAGCGGTGCCGGCTCCGCCGCGACACCATGCGCCACGGGAAATCGGGGGTCGGCTGGTCGGCGGCGCCATAGGCGATCAGCCGATCGGGCATCCCGCCGGCGGCGAGGTCGAAGCGGCCGGGCGCGTCGGGGTCGCCCGCTTCGACGATCGGGTGAAGCTCGGGATAGATTACCGCCTTGCCGTCCACCGTATCGGCGCGCACCTGGCTCGGCAGCGCTGCGCAGCCCGCGACCATCAGGTCGAGAAACGCCTCCTTGGTCGGCCGTTCGTCCATCGGGCAGGGGCCACCCGCGAGCGGCAGGCCGGTGCCGAGCCGGTGCGCCAGTTCCCAGAGCATCTCCCACTCCTCGATCAGGCCTTCGGGGGCCTCGATCATCGCCTCGGTGTAGCGGGCGTAGGGGATTTCGTACCACCATTCGCTAAGGTTGCTGATATCCTCGCGTTCAAGGCACATTTTGGGCGCGAGGACATAATCGGCGCGCTTCGCGGTCGCGGACTCGGCGTTGACGTCGATCGCGACGAGCAGGTCGAGCCCGGCGAGGGCGCGCGCCATCTTGTCCTGATCGGGGAAGGCGACGAGCGGATTGCCGCCGATCACGATCAGTGCGCGTACCTGCCCCTCGCCGGGCGTCAGAATCTCGTCGGCGAGGACGTTGCACGGCATCTCCATGCCGAGATGGGTGAGGCCGCGAAAACGCGAGGCGGGGAAGCCCTTGCCATAGGGCGTCATCGGCGGCGCGACCTCGGCGCGGCGCGGCGTGACGGGGGTAAAGACGCGCGGAATCGAGCTTTTCTCCCCCTCGCGGCAGAAACGCCCGCAGAGGATGTTGAGCGCCGAGACGAGATATTGGGTGAGGGTGCCGTTGCCTGCCATTTCAGGCCCGGTGCCGGTCGAGACGACGCCTTTGGTGCCGTTCGCGAACATCCGCGCCGCGGCGACGAGCTGATTTTCCTCGACCCCCGCGCGCGCGGCGGCCGCCGCTGGGGGAAAGGCCGCGACGGCCCGCTGCAATGCGTCGAGGCCATCGACGTAGCGCTGGACGAACGCCCGGTCGTAGAGGCCTTCGGACAGGATGACGTTGACGATCCCCGCGAGCAACGCCGGGTCCTCGCCCGGCCGCACCGGCAGATGGATGTCCGCGAGCGCGGCGACGTCGCTCTGGCGCGGGTCGGCGACGATCAGCTTCAGCCCGTCGCCCAGCGCATCGCGCAGGCGGCGCGAGGGCGAGAAGGGCGGCAGACCGCCGGGCGGGCCATAGTGCGAGACGATCGGATTGTTGCCGATGAAGAAAGCGACGTCGGCCTCGGCGAATGTGTGCATCCCGCCCATCCAGCTTCCATATTGCATGGTCGTATAGACCTTCGCCGGCTGGTCGAGCGTCACCGAGGTATAGATGTTGCGCGTGCCGAGCCCCTGCGCGAAGGCGAGGGCGCTGCCGACCCCGGCGCTGTTCTGGAAGGCGTAGGTGCCGCCATAGACGGCGACTGCGTGCGGGCCGTGCCCGGCAATGATCGCGCCGAGCTTCGCGGCGATCTCGTCGAGCGCGGCCATCGTGTCGATGTCGGCGAAGCCCTCGGCGCCCCGCTTCTGCGACACCGTCAGCCGCTGCGGGCCATGATGCGCCTCGGGAAGCTGGCGGCCCTTGATGCAGCTATAGCCGCCGAACACCGGATCGTCGGGATCGCCCTGCACCTTCGTCACGCGCCCGTCCTCGATCGTGACCAGCATCGCGCAATTGGCGTGGCAGAATCGGCAGAAACTGCGGCGGACCTCGGGCATATGTCTCTCCCCGATCGCACCCTACGCGCGGACGCCCTTCGCGCGACTGGCACTTTTGGCGGTGGCTGGCGAAGCGTCGCGGGCGCAATTTCGGTGCCGGACAGGGAGAATATCGATGCCGACATCGCGCCAGTGGCTGCTCAACGGACATCCGCGCGGACGCGGGATCGCGGCGGACGATTTCCGGCTCGTCGAGACCGAGATCGGCGCGCCGGGCGCGGGCGAATTGCTGCTGAAGACGCTCTATCTCGGCTTCGATCCGGCGCAGAAGGGCTGGATGGAGAATATCGCCGACTATGTCGCGCCGATGGCGATCGGCGACGTGATGCGCGGCAGCGCGATCAGCGAAGTGGTGGAGAGCCGCCATCCGGGTTTCGCCGTGGGCGATCTCGTGATGGGGTCGACCGGCTGGACCGAATGGCATCTCTCGGCCGGCGAGGGTTTGGTGAAGATCGATACCGAACTGCCGCCGACCGCGATGCTGTCGGTGCTCGGGACGACCGGGGTCACTGCTTATTGCGGGCTGTTCAAGGTCGGGCGGCCGGTCGCGGGCGACACGGTGCTCGTCTCGGGCGCGGCGGGAGCGACAGGGTCGGTCGTCGGCCAGCTCGCGAAGATCGCCGGATGCCGCGCGGTCGGCATCGCGGGCGGCGAGGGCAAGTGCCGCTGGCTCGTCGAGGAAGCGGGCTACGACGCCGCGATCGATTACAAGGCGGGCGACGTGCGGCGGCAGATTCGCGAGCATTGCCCCGGCGGCGTCAACGTGATCTTCGACAATGTCGGCGGCGCGATCCTCAACGACATGCTCGGCGAGATCGCGACCGGCGCGCGCGTCGCGGTATGCGGCGGGATCAGCCGTTACGAGATGGGGACGCTGCCTGCGGGGCCGCAGAATTATTTCAACCTGATCTTCCGCCGCGGATCGATGGCGGGCTTCATCGTGCTCGACTGGGCGAACGAGTTTCCCGAAATCCGCCGGCGCCTCGAAAGTTTCGTCCGCGACGGCCGGCTCACCTATCGTGAGGATGTGCAGCACGGGTTCGAGAATGCGCCCGACACATTGCAGCGCCTGTTCAGCGGCCGGAACCGCGGCAAGCAACTCTTGAAGCTTTAGGGAGATCGATATGGGCAGGCTGGCCGGCAAGCGCGCCGTCATCATCGGCGCGGCATCGACGGGGAATATGGCGCAGGTCACCGCGCGGCGCTTCGCGCGCGAGGGCGCGACGGTGATGGTCGCGGGGCGGAGGCAGGAACCGCTCGACGCGCTCGCGGCTGAAATCGACGGTCATGCCGCACTTTGCGACATCACCGACCGGGCGTCGGTCTTCGCGCTCGCCGATACGGCGAAGGCGACGATGGGCGGGGTCGACATCGCGGTGAACGCGAGCGGCTGGGGGCTGCTCAAGCCCTTGCTCGACGTCACCGAGGAGGAACTCAACACCATCGTCGCGCTGCAATTCACGGGGGTGCATCATTTCCTCCAGACCTTCGTCGGCGCGATGCTCGCCAACGCGCCGAGCGGCGGGTCGATCATCCAGATTTCGTCGGCAACGACGCGCGCGCCGATCGGCAACCACGCCGCCTATATCGGCACCAAGACGGGGTCGGAGGCGCTGATCCGCTGCGTCGCCAATGATTTCGGCGCCGCGGGCATTCGCGCGAACATCGTCTCGCCGGCGTTCACCGAATCGCCGATGACCCAGGGCGCCTTCGCGACGCCCGGACTCGTCGACGCCTTTCTGCCGCGCTACCCGCTGGGGCGGCTGAACACGTCGGAGGATGTCGCCAACGCCTGCCTGTGGCTCGCGAGCGACGAGGCCTTCGTGACCGGCGAGAATCTGCAGCCGAACGGTGGTCTTACGCTGCGCGGCAATCCGCAGGAACATGACATCGCCGCTGCGGTTGGCGCGGCGATGGCGAAATTGCAGAGCTAGGCCGGCGCCCTAGCCGATCGGCCGCTCGCGCCCTTCCCAATAGGGTGCGCGCAGTTCGCGGCGGAGGATCTTGCCCGACGGGTTGCGCGGCAGCGCGGCGATGAAATCGACCGACTTGGGGCATTTATAGCCCGCGATCCGGTCGCGGGCCCAGCCGATGATCTCGGCCGCCTCGGCAATCGCGCCGGGTTTCAGCACGACGCACGCCTTCACCGCTTCGCCCCACCGGGCGTCGGGCACGCCGACCACCGCGACATCGGCGACCGCCGGATGACCATAGATCGCATTCTCGACTTCGGCGGGATAGACATTCTCGCCGCCCGAGATGATCATGTCCTTCACCCGATCGTGGAGGTAGAAATAGCCCTGTTCGTCGGTGTAGCCGGCGTCGCCGGTGCGCAGCCAGCCGTCGGCGTCGATCGTCTCCGCCGTCGCCTCGGGCCGTCCCCAATATTCGCGCATGTTCGCCTGCGCGCGGATCGCGATCTCGCCGATCTCGCGCGGGGGCAGCGGATGGCCTTCGGGACCGATGACGCGCATCTCCACCCCGCGCAGCGGCTTGCCGATCGATCGCATCCGCTCGTTCCCGGCAGGATCGTGATCCTCGGGCGGCAGCGCGGCGATCGTGCCCGAGGTTTCGGTCATCCCGTACATCTGGACGAAGCCGCACTGGAAGATGTCGATGCACTGGCGCAGCAGCGCGAGCGGAATCGGCGAGGCGCCATAGGCGATATGGCGAAGGCGCGAGAAATCGACCTCGCGCGCGCGGGGCTGATTGACGATGGTCTGCATCGCCGCGGGGACCATGAAGATTTTGGAGATATGATAGGCCTCGATCAGGTCGAGCACCCCGGCGGGATCGAACTCGCGGGTGATGACGCCGGTCGCGCCGTTGGTCATCACCGAAATACCATAGGCGGTGCCGCCGATATGGAAACAAGGCATGGCGACGAGCGCCACGTCATCCTCCTCCCAGCGCTCCCATTCGGCCAGCAGCGCGGGATCGCGGTCGAGCCGCGAGCGCAGCACCGATCCGTTGGTCAGCACCGCGCCTTTGGGCTTGCCGGTGGTGCCCGAGGTATACATCTGGATCACCGCATCCGGCTCGCCGCGCGACACGTCGGGATCGCTGTCGGTAAATGTGTCGCGCCAGCTCCGGTAGTCGGCGAAGTCGTTCGCCGCGCCCTCGATCGCGACGACATGCTCGACGCCCGGAAAAGCATCGCGGTTCGCCGCGACCAAATCGGTGAATTCGGGCCCGACGAACAGGATGCGCGCGCCGCAATCGGCGACGATCCACGCGATCTCGGGCAAGGCGAGCCGCCAGTTGACCGGCGTCATCACCCCGCCGGCCTTGGCGGCCGCCATCAGCAGCTCGAAATACAGGTCGCTGTTCTTGCCGATGTGGGCGACGCGCTCGTCGGGCTTCAGCCCCAGCGCGATCAGTCCGTTCGCGGCGTGGCTGCTGTTGGCGTCGAACGTACGATAATCGACCGTCCGCCCCTCGAAATGAAAGAGCGTCTTGTCCGGACGCTCGCGCCCGCCCCGCCGCGCGATGTCGGCGACCCGCGCAAATGATACGACCCCTTGCGTCACCTTGTTTCCTGCTCCCTGTCTTCAGGCATCCGCTTCGCCGAACGCCTCGCGATAGAGGCGGGAGTCGGCCGCATAAAAATTGCAATGGAATCCCGACGGAACGCGGAAAGGAATCCGCACGCTTGCGATCGGCCCCGCGGCGATGTCGAGCGCGGCGAAGATCGCCAGCTCGCTCGTCGCCGCGCCGGCGCGATGGACGAGCGTCATCGCATAGCCGTCGCCTTCGCCCTCGGCGCCCATCCTGGGCGCGAAGATCAGCTCGCCGCACGCGGCGCCCCTGCCGAAGTCGTAGACATCCTCCTGGCCGCCGACCGTATCGAAGCGCAGCACCGCGTCCATCCCCTCGGCGCGCCCGTCGCGGCTATTGAGGTTGATGTTCGCGAAGGCGTGGCGTGAGGCGCGCGTCATGAAACGGTCGTCCGGGCGCGGGAACTGGATGTCGCGGTCGTTCAGCGTCTCCTCGGTGATCCACGTCCCGTTGCCGTTCGCGCGGGGATCGATCGTCCAGCGGCGAAGGCTCTGCTGCGTATCGCCGTGTGTCCGCTTCGCGCCGGTCTCATCGGGAAAGAGTGCGGTGCCGTTCGCGGCGGCGACGTCGGCGATGATCCTGCCGTCCTGTTCCCAGACGTTGAGTTCGTGGAACATATGGCGCGGCTCATAATCGAACCAGCGGACGTCGCGCGCCGATCCGTCGCGCGGCATCACCGCGAACCGGGTCGGGCGATCGTTGACCCAGGCGGTCATCGGCCCGCCCTTCATCGCGCGGCCGAGGTCGACGTCGATCGGGATGACCGGGAAGACGACCCAGTTTTCGGTCAGGAAGAAGGTGTGCATCAGCGCATTGTGCGGCATGTCGATGACCTCGGCCTTGCGCACGCTGCCGTCGGCGGCGATCACGTCGTAACGAATCTGCGCCGCGCCCATCGGCCCGTTGATCATCGCGCCGATATTGACGAGCTCGCCCGTGGCATGGTCGACCTTGGGATGCGCGGAAAAGCTGGTGGTGATCGTCCCGCCATAATGGTCTTCGCCCAGCGTCTCGAGCGTGCGCGGGTCGAGCGCGACCGCCGGCGCGCCCTCCATCAGCGCGAGCAGTTTGCCGCCATGGACGATGATATTGGTGTTGCCGGTGTTGTAGCGCTTGCCGGCGACCGACGGGTCGGCGGTCATCGGGTTGCCGAACAGGCCGAACAGCCGCTTGCCCGCCGCCTTTTCGAGTTCGAACTTCTCGGTCCGCACCCAGCGGTTGAGCATCGATGCGCGGCCACCGGCGATGTGAAAGGCATAGACCATGCCGTCGCCGTCGAACCAGTGATACTCGCCTTCGCGCGTCGGATAGAGCGGCTCGGGACCATTGCGATAGAAGACGCCGGCGAGGTCGTCGGGGATCGCGCCGTCGACGATCAGGTCGGGGGCCGTCGCCTCGAACCGCACCGGCTGATGATGTCCCGACAGGAAGGGATGGTCGAAAAAGGCCTGCGTCATCCTGCTCCCTCGAAAAATCGTAGGTCGTTAGTCAAACAAGGGCGGTGCCGTGCGCCGCCCCTTGCTCGCTTGAATCCCGCCGTGCCCGTGGCGGGAGACACCGGCCCTGTTCAAATACGGCGCGTCAGAAACGGAAGCCGAGCTCGACGCCATAGGTGCGCGGCTGGATTGCCGCGCCGAAGGTGAAGAGACCCGCCACCGGCAGGGTCGACGACAGCCCCTTGTGGTTGGTGAGGTTGCGGCCGAACAGCGACAGGCTGACCTCGCGCCCTTCGCCGAGGAAGTGCGTATAGCCGATCTCGGCCGACAGATTTTCGCGATCCTCGGTAAAGCAGCGGTTGTCGTTGGTCACCGCGCCGGGAACCACTGGCTTGTTCGGCGTGATGCAGGTGACATAGCGGCTCTGGTAGCGGAGCAGGGTCGAGGCATCGATGCGGCCCGATCCGACGTCCTTCGTATAGTTGAGCCCCGCCGACCATTGGATCTTGGGCGCGCGGCGCAACGTCAGCGTCGACACGTCGTCGGGAATCCCGTCCGCCGCGCTGCCCGTGGTCAGCCCGACGATGTCGTTGAAGAAGCTGTTATATTGTGCGTCGGTATAGCTGAACGAGGCGTTGAAGCTGAAGGCGTTCGACATCTGCGCGATGATTTCGGCCTCGAACCCCTTGATGTCGGCCGAGGAGGCGTTCTGCACCACCGTCTCCTGCGGGCTCGACGACCCCGGCGGGGCGGGCTGAACCACCTCTTCCTGCTTGTTGTTATATTTGGTGTAATAGAAGGCGAGGTTGGTGCGCAGCGTCCGGTCGAGCCAGTCGGCCTTCAGCCCGACCTCATAGGCGTCGACCGTCTCGGGCTGATAGGGGCCGAGCGAGGTTGGCGAGGCCGCGCGGCCGTTGAAGCCGCCCGAACGGAAACCGCGCGAGAAGGAGGCATAGACCAGCTTGCCCGGCTCGATCGTATATTCGGCGTTCGCGCGCCAGGTGAATTTGCCGAAGCTGTCGCTGCCGCTGCAATTGTTCGCGGCGGTGTAGACCGGCAGCACGACCCCCGGGGCCGGGCTGAAAGTGCCGGTCGCCGCGACGCACGACTTGCCGTCGAAGCTCGGCAGGGTCAGCCCGACCAGCGCGCCGATGCGGCCGAAATTATTGAAGATTTCCTTCTTGTCGTCAGTGTAGCGCGCGCCGAGCGAAATCTTGAACGCATCGGTCAGCCGGATCTGCGCGTCGGCGAAGGCGGCGTAGGATTTGGCGGTGTGGTCGACATATTGGCGTAGCACCGCGGTCGATCCGCCGCCCAGCACGGTGCCGAAATTCGTCGACTGGTCGAGCTTGTAATTGCTGTTGAAATAATAGCCGCCGACCAGCAGGTTCACCGGGTCGAGGTCGGCGAGCAGGCGGATCTCCTGGCTGAACTGGTGATAGCGCTGGTCGCGTTTGGTCTCGAAGAAATTGGCCGAGGATCCGTCGAAATCCTGCGTCACCGATTCCTTGTTCTTGATATAGCCGGTGACCGAGCTCAGCGTCAGCCGGTCGCTGAGCTTGATATCGACATTGCCGGTGATGCTGTCGGCGTCGTTGCGCACCGGCGTGTCGATCGCCGAAAAGGTCGTGTAGAGGCCGTGGTCGGGCAGCGTCCAGCGGTTGCATTCGGCAAGCGGCGAAAAGCCCGGCACCCCGGGCGCGGCACACAGCACCTCGCGGCTGGTTTCGGACAGCGCCGACGACACGGTTTCGCCGCGTTCGCGGCTGTGCTGATAGGTGATCTGCGCGGTGATCGCGTCGCTCGGTGTGATGAGCGCGGTGACGCCGCCGGTCAGCGTTTCATATTTGCCCTGCCGCCGGTTCTGGGTGACGTTGAAATAATAGCCGTCGGTCTTGTCGTAATAGCCGAAGGCCTTGAGCGCGATGATGCCGCCCAGCGATCCCGTGTTGACGACCAGCCGGCCGCGCTTGGTGTCGAAATTGCTGTAGGCGAACTGGCCGCGCACGCCGAAGTCCTGGGTCGGCTTGGTGCGGATGACGTTGATGACGCCGCCGATCGTGTTGCGGCCGAACAGCGTGCCCTGCGGTCCGCGCAGCACCTCGAGCCGCTCGATGTCGAAGCTGTCGAGAAGCTGGCCGGTGTTGGTGCCGATGAAGACGCCGTCGACGACCACCCCGACCGCGGGGTCGAAACTCTTTTCGATATCCTCGAAGCTGATGCCGCGGATCGAGATGGCGGCGGCGCTCGGCCCCGCGCCGACCGAATCGACGACGAGGCTGGGGACGCGGCCCGCGATGTCGCGAATGTCGTCGATCGTCGCCGACTCCATCGCCTTTTCGTCGAGTGCGGTGACCGCGATGGGGATCGACTGGACGCTTTCCGAGCGCTTTTGCGCGGTGACGACGATTTCGCGGATGGCGCCGCCGCTGTTGTCGTCCGCCGGGGCGTCCTGCGCAAAGGCCGGCGTGGCGATGGCGAGCGCGGCGAGCGACACGGTGGTGTGGATGGCGGGCAGCAATCGGACATGCGTGGTCATCGTCATTCCTCCCTCTCGCGCCGGCGCATAGGCTCGCCGGTCACGTTGGGGGCAAGGTCCGCCGAATGCCGCGATTCAACAATCATCAAAAATATCAGGCACGCCGTAGCGGCGCGAAAGGCCCTGAATATGTGGGATTCTATTGCCTTTGCGTGGCGCCGCCGTCGACGAAAAGGCCGTGCCCCGACATGAAGCGCGCGTCGTCGGAGGCCAGAAAGGCGGCGACGTCGGCGATGTCTTCGGGCTGCCCGAGGCGCCCCAGCGCGGCCTTGTCGATCCAGCGCTGGCGATATTCGGGCATCGCGGAAAAGGCGGGGGCGGTCATCGGCGTGTCGATCGCGCCCGGCTGGATGCAGTTCACGGTGATGCCGAAGCCGCCGGCCTCTGCCGCGACCGATTTGGTCATGCCGAGCACCGCATGTTTCGATGCGCTATAGGCGGTCATCCCCGCCTCGCCGAAGCTCGACATCACCGATCCGATCAGGATGATCCGCCCGTGCGGCGAACGCTTGAGCAGCGGCAGCGCGTCGCGCATCAACCGGAAGACCGCGGTGACGTTCACCGCCATCATCTGGTCGAAAAATTCATCGCCATGCCCGTCGAGCATCTGCATCCCGGTGATGCCGGCGCAGGCCACGACGATGTCGAGCTTGCCGAAGCGGGCTTCGGCCTCGGCAACGAGCTTTGCGTTGATGCCCGATTCGGTTACATCGGCGACCAGGTCGACGTCGCCCGCGCGGTCGGTGGTCAGCACGCTTGCACCCTCGGTGGCGAAGCGCTTCGCCGTCGCGAGGCCGATTCCCGATCCGGCGCCGGTGACGAGCGCGGCCCGCCCCGCAAGGCGCCCGGCCGTCACAGCGAGCTGCCGCCGTCGATGCGGAACTCGGCGCCGGTTGCAAAGGCGGACTCGTCCGACGCCAGATAGAGGATGATCGCCGAAATCTCCTCGGGTTTGCCCAGCCGTCCGATGGGATGCGTCGCGACCCAGCTTTCGTAAAGCGCCTGGCCGTCCTCGACTTGCGCCATCACCTTGTCGAGGATCGGGGTGTGGATCGCACCGGGGTGCACCGAATTGCAGCGGATGCCATAGCCTTGGCGTGCATAATGGAGCGCGACCGACTTGGTGAGATGGGTGACCGCCGCCTTGGCGGCGTTGTAGGCGGCCAGATCGGCCTGCGCGCGCACGCCGCACATCGACGACATGTTGATCACCGACCCGCCATGATCCTTCATCATGGGAATGACGTGCTTGCAGCCGAGGAAGACGCCGTCGACGTCGATCGAAAATTCGTAGCGAAAGGCCTCGAGCGTCAATGCCTCGATCGACCCGTGCGTGGTGATCCCGGCGTTGTTGACGAGGATGTCGAGGCGATCGCAGGTGTCGAAGGCGGCGATCCATTCCTCTTCCCGCGACACGTCGAGCCGGATGAAGCGCTGGCCGAGGTCGGCGGCGAGCGCTTCGCCCGCCGCAGCATCGATGTCGGCGATCACCACCTCCGCGCCCTCGGCGACGAAGCGGCGGACGATGTCGAGCCCCAGCCCCGACGCGCCGCCGGTGACGAACGCCCGCTTGCCCGCGATGCGGCCCTGCTGCCCGGTCATCCCATTCTCCCTCGCCGGATCTTCCCTTGCTCTGCTTTCGAATTATCACGGCGCCCGCGACCCGCGGGCCTATTGATTGCGCTAGGTGCCGCTCCGCCGCCTCGCTGCCAGTCTGGACCAGATATCCGGGGAGGCGCGGCATGACGGAAAGCTGGGACTATATCGTCGTCGGCGCGGGATCGGCCGGCTGCGTCGTCGCCGAACGGCTGAGCGCCGATCCGCAGGTCCGCGTCCTGCTGCTCGAAGCGGGCGGCGCCAACGACAGCCGCTGGGTCGCGATTCCGAAGGGGGTGGCAAAGCTCGTCACCAACCCCGACCATATCTGGGCCTATGGCGTGACGCAGCCGCGCAGCCCTGGCGCGGCGGCGGGCGAGGTCTGGATTCGCGGCAAGGGGCTGGGCGGATCGTCGGCGATCAACGGCATGATCTGGAGCCGCGGCGAGCCCGCCGATTATGACGAATGGGAAAGGCGCGGCGGTACCGGTTGGAACGGCGAAACGATGACCGAGGCGTTTCGCGCGCTCGAGGATCATGGTCTCGGCGCCAGCGCGATGCGCGGCGCGGGCGGCCCCGTGGGCGTGGCGCCGAAAATCCACAGCTATCCGCTCGCCGAGACGATGGTGGAGGCGGGGGCCGAGATGGGGCTGACGCCCGTCGACGACCTCAACGCCGCGACATCGGATCGTGTCGGCTTTTATGCGCATAATGTCCGCCGCGGCCGGCGCGAAAGCGCGGCGACGACCTTTCTGGCCCGCGCGCGCGGGCGCGCCAATCTGCGCATCGTCACCCGCGCGCTGGCCGAACGGCTGATCGTCGCGGACGGGCGCGTCACCGGCGTCGAGGCAGTGGTCGCGGGGCGGCCAGAGCGGTTCGATTGCGCGGGCGAGGTGATCGTCTCGGGTGGCACGCTGGAAAGCCCTCTGCTGCTTCAGCGCTCGGGCATCGGTCCCGCCGATGGGCTGCGCGCCGCCGGGGTCGTGCCGCTGGTCGACGCGCCCGACGTCGGCGGCCGGATGCGCGAGCATCTGGGGTTCAGCATGCCGCACCGCCTGTCGCGCGACGTCGGCAGCAGCCGCAGCTTCTATGGCCTCGGCCTCGCCCGCGCGATGGCGCGATACTGGCTGACGCGCGGCGGGATCATGGCGACCGGGCCGTTCGAGGTCGGCGCCTTCCTCAACCTGACGAGCGCGGACCGCCGGCCCGACCTGCAGCTTTATCTCGGCGGCTACAGCTTCGCGCTCGGCGACGACAAGCATCCGGTGCCGCTGAACAGCATCGACCGTAAGCCGGGGATGACCATCTATGGCCAGCTCCTTCGCCTGACGAGCGAAGGGCGCCTGTCGATCACCGGCCCCGGCAGCGATGCCGCGCCGACGATCGAGCCCAATTGGCTGTCGACGCCCGAGGACGAACGCACGGCGATCGCTGCGGTCCGGGCGATGCGCCGCTATATGGCGCAGCCCGCGCTTGCGGCTTTCGTCGAGCGCGAACTGCTGCCCGGCGCGGCAGTGCAAAGCGACGCCGATATCCTCGATGCCTTCCGCCGCCTCGCGACCTCGGGGCTTCATGGTGTGGGAACCTGCCGCATGGGCAGCGACAATCGCGCGGTCACCGATGCGCGGCTGCGCGTCAATGGCATCGGCGGGCTGCGGGTCGTCGACTGTTCGGTGATGCCGTCGCCGGTCACCGGCAACACCAACGCGCCCGCGATGGCGCTGGCGCTCCGCGCGGCCGAATTGATCCGCGAGGACCGGCGGACGGTGCGCGCTTAGACCCGCTCGCGCTCTTTGAGCCAGCCGATCCCGCGGCGCAGCAGCTCGTGGAAGACCGGCAGATCCCAGGCGCAGCGGTCGACCGTCGGCCACCAGTCCATCATCGGCTGCAGGTCGTAATGCCCCCGGCAATGGCCGAGCGTCAGGTAGAGGACGGCGCCCGCGCCGTGCCGCTTGATGTAGAAGACCGGATAAGTCCCCGGTGCGTCCTCGGCCTCGACGAAGCCGGTGCCGGGCCCCGTGCATAGGGTGTCGAGCAGGACGTGCAGATGCCCATGGGTTTCGAGGTGATAGAGCTCGTCGGTCGTCTCGAACGGCTCGATGCCGCGGGTCAGCGGGTGGTCGGGGTCGGCGACGCGGACCGTATAGGGCTCGATCGCCGGGTGGCTGATGAACTGCGAGCCGAGCAGGTCCATCATCAGCGGCGCCCAGCGTGGCGCCTCCCACAATCCGCTGTCGAGCAGGCGCAGGATCGAATTGGTGCCGTGGAGTGCATACCAGCGGCCGCCGCGATCCAGCCAGCGTTTCAGCGCCTCCTGCGCGGGCAGCGACGGCGTGACGTCGCAGGTATAGGTGATCAGGATGTCGGCGGCCTCGATCGCCTCGATCGCTTCGTAATTTTCGAAGACGCGGGTGCGGATGCGCGGATCCTCGGCGAGCAGCTTCAGCAACTCCAGCCGCGCATAATCCATGTCGTGCCAGACACCCCCGCAGATCAGCACGCAATCGATGCGGGGCGGATGCTCGCTGTCGCTCATCGGCTCTTTCTCCTCCTGTTCCGCTGGCATCATGCGGGCGCGCCATGCCCGCGTCACCTTATTCTATTGATAGGTTTCGGCGGGGCGCGAAACTGGCAAAGAGGGCAGCGAGAGGAGAGGCGCGATGCGGCAGAGGCTGGACGGCAAGGTCGCCCTGGTCACCGGCGGGACGAGCGGAATCGGCGCCGCGACGGTCGCGCGCTTGGCGCGCGAAGGCGCGACGGTGGTCTTCACCGGCTCCAATGCCGAAGCGGCCGCCGCTGTCGAGGCTGACACCGGCGCGGTCTTTCGCGCCCACCGCGTCGAGGATGCCGCGGCCTGGGAGGGATTGATGGCCGAGGTCGAGGCCGAATATGGCCGGCTCGACATCGCCTTCGCCAACGCCGGGACCGAGGCGGGCGATGCGAGCGTCGAGGAGATCGGCCTCGATGCCTGGAACCATATCGTCGCGGTGAACCAGACGGGCGTGATGCTGACCGTCCAGCACGCGATCCGCGCGATGGCGAAGAATCCGCACGGGCCCGCCGGCTCGATCATCGTCAATTCGTCGATGAACGCGCACCGCGCGATGGGCAATTATGCCGCCTATTCGGTGACCAAGGCGGCGGCGGTCGCGCTCGTCAAATCGGCGGCGATCCACTGTGCGGGAAAGGGCTATGCGATCCGCGTCAACGCGATCCTGCCCGGCGTCGTCGAAACCGACATGATCCGCGGCGTCATTGACCGTTCACCCGATCCCGCCGCGGCGCGCGCGGCGTTCGAGGGGATGGCGCCGATGAAGCGGATGGCGCAGCTGGACGAAGTGAGCGCGCTCGTCGCGTTCCTGGCGTCCGACGAGGCCGCCTTCATCTCGGGCAGCGACTATGTCATCGACGGCGCGACCACCGCCGGCATGATGGGCGTATAGGCAGCCGGTCGGCGGCCGCGAGTTCGATACCCCGGGTGCCAAAGCTCCGAAAGAGAATCCGATCGGTCCGCAGTGCGGCCAAGCTGACAGCAGGCTGACATCGATCGCAGTGCAATTGTCAGCGCGCCCGGCCGATAGGGCTTTGGAGAGCGGGAAGCCATCCCGCCCGCCGAAGGGGCTCGTTCGTGACATATGGCGTTCGCATCGCATGGCTGCTGTCGTTTGGCGTCGTGATACCCCTGCCTGTGGTCGCGCAGGACGGGGCGCAGGCCCCGTCCTATGACGGGCATTTCTTCGACCGGATGCAGCCGTCCAACGCCTATGAAATGGTGGCGCTGCTGCCGGGCTTCACCCTCGTCGAAGGCGACGGCGACGTGCGCGGCTATTCGGGCGCGGTGGGCAATGTCCTGATCGACGGCCAACGCCCCGCGGGAAAGACCGATTCGCTGAGCGCGATCCTGAAACGCATTCCGGCGGCGCGCGTCGAGCGGATCGAGCTGATCCGCGCCGGCTCGGCCAGCTATGATATGCAGGGCTATGCGCTGCTCGCCAATATCGTCCTGACAAAGGCCGGCACGGTCAGCGGCCGGGTGGAGGCCGAGCAGGCCCTCTATCGCCACGGGCGCCGGGCCCCGCGCGTTTCGGTGCAGGCGACGTTCGACGGACACGAGCGGGTGATCGACCTGTTCGGCACCGTCTATCGCGAGATCGACGACGAGCATGGCTTCGGCGTCCGCAACCGCTTCGCGCGCGATGGCACGCCGCTGCGCTTGGTCGATTACGCGCAGCCCGAGGGCGCCGACATCGCGCAGGCGACGCTCGCCTATCGCCAGCCGCTGTTCGGCGGGACGGTGCACCTGAACGGACTGGTGCAGGACAAAAGGAAATTCGCCGACATCGCCTATGCCATCACCTTCCCCGCGCCCGCCGCGATCACCGGCAGCGAGCGCGAGCATGCGCGCACCTGGGAAGGGGGACTGCGCTACGAACGCGCGCTCGGCGCCGCGAACGATCTCGAACTGGTCGGAAGCTACCGGTCGGTGGCGACCGTCGGCATCGATCGCGAGACGGCGGCGTCGGACAGCAGCGTCTCCGACGAACGCGCGCACGCCAGCGAGGCGATCCTGCGCGCGGCGCTCCGCCACCATCGCGGCGACTGGGCGCTCGAGGTCGGCGCCGAGGGCGCGATCAATATCCTCGACAGCCGCAACGCGCTGATCGAGGATGGCGAACCCGTCCTGCTGCCCCAGGCCGATGTCCGCGTCGCCGAGCATCGCGCCGAATTCTTCGCGACCGCGAGCCGGCCGCTCAATGCCCGGATCACTGCGGAACTGGGCATCCGATATGAAATGTCGCGCCTGTCGCAGACGGGCGACATCGACCTCGTCAAATCGCTTGCTTTCTGGAAGCCGCGCGCACGGCTCATCTGGACGCCGACGCCGAACCAGACGCTGCGGCTGCTGGCCGAACGCGAGGTCGGTCAGCTCGATTTCGGTGATTTCGTCGGCGCCGCTTCGCTGACCAGCGGAACGATCAGCGCCGGCAATGCCGATCTGGAGCCCGACAGCCTCTGGCGCATCGAGGCGACGTATGAGCGTCGTTTCGGCGCCGGGTCTTTCACGATCGCCGCGCGCCGCGAATGGATATCCGATCTGGTCGACCAGCTCCCGGTCGTCGTCGATGGAACCGTCTACGACGCGGTTGGCAATATCGGTGCGGCGCAGCGCGATATCGTCGAGGCGTCGCTCAAATGGCCGCTCGATGGGATCGGTGCCAAAGGTGTCGTCGTCACGGCCGACCTTGCCGCGCGGCGCGGCCGGGCGACCGATCCCTCGACCGGCGCGCGGCGTCCTATTTCGGGCGATCTTCCGGTCGAGGCGAAGATCGCGCTGACCCACGACATTCCGGCGTGGAAGCTGCGCTGGGGCGGCAGCTATGCCTTCGCGCGCACCGAAACCGCGTTCAAGGTCGAGGAGATCGAGGCCGATCGCCTGGCCGGGCGGCTCGACCTGTTCGTCGAATATCGCCCCGATGCGCGCTGGACCTTGCGCCTGTTCGGCAAGAATCTGACCGACAGCCCCGCGACGCGGACGCGCGACATCTATGCCGGCGTCCGCGGCGACAGCGCGCTGCGCTATCGGGAATTGCGGGTGCTGCGCAGCGGACGCTATGTCGGACTGACCGTCCAGCGCAGCTTCGGCGGGTGAGGCTTACCCGCGCGGCGCGGCGAGCCGGGCGAAATCACTCCAGCCGCACGCGGTCGCCTCGACCGAATTGCCGCACCCCGGAATGGGAAGATAGCGGCGGAACAGCGCGTCGCCCGACCCCAGCGGCTCGAGATTGCGGAGCTGGTCCATCGTCTGTGCGCGATAGAAGGCGCGGACATAGCGGTCGCCCTTCGCATTGCTCACCAGTTCGAATCCCAACGCGCTGCCGGGCGGAACCTCGTCGGCGGGATAGCTCGGCACCTGCCAGTGCAGGTCGAAGAAGCCGCCGAGGTCGGCGACGTTGGTGTCGTGCCCGGCGAGCAAGGTCAGCCGCGCCGGGCTCCGGTCGCCGAGCGCCGTGACGATTTCGTGGACGATCGGCGCGGCGGCGGCGGCGGCGATATAGCCGGGGCGATTCGAATAGCGGAATTTGAGCGGGTGAAAGCGCAGCAACTGCTCGATTTCGGCGCGGCTCACGCGGCCCCAGCCGACCTCGGCCATCGGCTTGCCTTCCAGATATTCCAGCACCAGCGTCTGGCTCGCGGTCGATCCGATGTCGAGCGGGCCTTCGATCTCGGGGCGATCGTGCGGCTGCGCGACCAGTCGGCTCGGCTCGGCGATCAGCGGGCAGGCGGGCAGCGCGCAATTCAGCACTTTCGCGAGCAAGGTCAGTTCGCCGCGATGGCGTGCGGTTTCGGCGGTCAGCCCGCCCTCGGGCGCCTGGGCGAGCGCGGCATCGAATGCCCGCTTGCCGTCGAACGAGGCGGGGCCGCCGTCGAGCCCATGAAAGATCGCGTCATCGTCCGGACCGGCGGGATGCGCGACATCCGTCGCGCAGCCGGGCATGAACCCTGCGGCCCAGCTCTGCGCGGTCGCGATCGTGCGCTCCTTGTAGCTTGCCTTGAGAACGATCGTGCCCGCCGCCGGGCATCCCTCGGGAAACAGGCCGCGACCGCCGAAAGCGAGGCGGTCGCTTTCGCCGAGAAGCTTGACTCCCGCCGCGCCGTGCGGCGTCAGCAGGCCGAAATCGACCGGCCAGTCGGGCCATGTTTCGGCCGAATAACCGGGCGGCACCACCGCCGCTTTGGTTGGCGGGCGAACGCCGTGGCGCATCAGCATCACGACCTTTTCGAGCTTTAGCGACCCCGGCGCGGCAGGCGATGCGTCGGCGCCGGGCGCGGGCGCGGCGCAGGCCGCGAGCAGCGCGGCGGACAAAAGCAGGCTATGCTTCACGGACTCTCTCCCTTGTGGAATAAATTTATCGATCATGTATAAATCAGAAAAAATATTTCATCAATGCCCGGCATCGAGAAAATGAGACGCCGGACAATATGTCCGATGATGCTATCAGCTTGATGTCAGCCTGAGTGTGGCAAGGAAGGCCATGAAGAAAATCTATCTGCTTGCGGCCGCGATGGTCGCTCTCGCCACTCCCGCCCTGACGCTTGCGAGCGACAAGCACGATGAAGCCGATCAGCGCGCCGCCAGCGCGGCGCTGGCGCGCGGGGAGATCCTGCCGATCGTGCGCGTGCTCGCGATCGCGACCGAACGCGTCCCCGGCGACGTGCTCAAGGTCAAGCTGGAACGCGAATCCTTCGGGTTCAAATATGAGGTGAAAATCCTCACCCGAAGCGGCAGGGTGCGCGAGGTCGAGGTCGATGCCCGCACCGGCCGGATACTCAAGATCGAGGATGATTGATGCGCGCCCTGGTGGTCGAAGACGATCCTGTCGTCGCTTCCGAACTGGTTCGCGGATTGGCTGCCGCCGGGTTCGTCGTCGATCTGGCCGGCGATGGCCAGCAGGCCTGGTTCAACGGCGATGTCGAGGATTATGACGTCGCGATCGTCGATCTCGGCCTGCCGCGACTCGACGGTCTCTCGGTGATCAAGCGCTGGCGCGACGCGGGGCGCGGCTTTCCGGTCCTCATCCTGTCGGCGCGCGGCGACTGGACCGACAAGGTCGCCGGGATCGAGGCCGGCGCCGACGACTATATGGCGAAGCCGTGGGCGATGGAGGAACTGGTCGCACGCGTTCGCGGGCTTCTCCGCCGCGCGGCGGGGCGGTCCAGCCCGACGCTCGAGGTGGGGCCGCTCCGGATCGACACGCACCGGATGACCGCGACCCTCGATGGCGCCTTCGTCAAGCTCTCGCCGCTCGAATATCGGTTGCTCGACTATCTTGCCCATCACGCCGGCCGCGCAGTGCCCGCGACCGAGCTTTCCGATCATCTCTATGGCGATGGCGATGCCGAAAACGCCAACGCGATTGAGGCGCTGGTCGCGCGGCTGCGGCGCAAGCTCGGCGCCGACACGATCCAGACGCGGCGCGGCTTCGGCTATATTCTGCCGGCGACCGCTGCGTGACAGGCGGCTCGCTCCGGCTTCGGTTGCTCGCGGGGGCCGGGGTCGCGATCGCGCTGGCGCTGCTCGTCGCCTGGTTCGCGATGACGTGGCTGTTCGACGGCCATGTCGAGCGGCGCGTCGAGGACGAACTCCTCGTTCAGGTGCGGCCGCTTCTTGCCGATCTGCAATTGGCGCGCGGGGTGCCGGTCGCGGGGTCGGAGCCCGCCGATCCGCGCTTCGCGGTTCCCGCCGGCGGACTCTATTGGCAGGCGTCGACCGGAGCCGGCGCGATCCGCTCGGTTTCGCTCTGGGACAGCCACCTGCCCGCCGCGGCGTCGGCGCCCGCCGACCGCTGGCGGATTCGCCGCGCCGCCGGCCCCTTCGGCCAGCATCTGCTGCTGATGGAACGCGCGATTCGCCTGCAGCCGCAGGAGCCGCCGGTGATCGTCCAGCTCGGCTACGACCTTGCCAAGCTGGCGCCAGCGCAGCGCGAGTTCGGGCGTGAGATGGCGCTGTTCCTCGTGCTGCTGTGGGCGGTGCTCGCGCTCGCGGCCTGGGCGCAGGTCGGGCTGGGCCTCCGTCCGCTGCGGCGTGTCGGGCAGGAGGTCGAGCGGCTGCGCCGCGACGCATCGGCGCGTCTTGGCGGCACCTATCCCCGCGAACTCGCGCCGCTCATCGAATCGATCGACGCGCTGGCCGATGCGCGCGAAGCCGATCTGGTGCGCGCACGCCGCCGCGCCGCCGATCTGGCGCACGGCCTCAAGACCCCGCTCGCCGCGCTCGCCGCGCAGAGTGCGCGCGCGCGCGAGGGCGGCGCCGCGGCGATGGCCGACGGTCTCGATTCGTCGATCGCCGCGATGCGCGCGGCGATCGACGGCGAACTGGCGCGGACGCGGATCAGCCTCGTTTCCGAAGGGCGCAGCACGGTGGCGCTGCCGCTGATCGAGCGGCTGATCGCGGTGATCGAACAGACCGGGGCGGGCGAACGCGTCGCTTTCTCGCTGGCGTGCGACGAAAGCGCGACGCTGCCGCTCGCGAGCGACGATGCCGCCGAACTGCTCGGGCCGCTGCTCGAAAATGCCGCGCGCCATGCCCGCCGCCTCGTCCATGTCGCGGTGGAGACGGTAGGCGACCAGCGGATGCTGATTGTCGGCGACGATGGCCCCGGGCTCGACAGCGCGCAGCGCGACGAAGCGATCCTGCGCGGCGCGCGCCTCGATTCGGGGGGCGAAGGCCATGGGCTCGGCCTTGCCATCGCGCGCGAGCTCGCTGAAGCGTCGCGGGGCGATCTGGCCCTCGCGCGCTCGCCGCTCGGGGGGCTTGAAGTCCGCGTCGGCTGGACGCTATCCGCCTGAACTTCCTGTCAGCCTGGTGTCAGATCGCGCGCCGTGCGCGCCACATCGCTGCGTCTCGCCAAGCCGTTGTGCAAGATATATTCTATTTTACTTGCAATATGGAATAATTGTGCCATTATGATGCCCGAACGAGCGCGGCAGGGAGCCGTGCCGGGGAGGAGAGGCAATAATGACACGGCGGTTCGGACGGGCGCTTTTGCTCACGACATGTCTGGCGATCCCGATGACGGGCGCCTGGGCGCAGGAAGCGCCGACGGAGGGGGCATCTGCGGCCGATCAGGGCGATGCGATCATCGTCAGCGGCCGCCGCGCCGCCGACCGCGCGGCGCTCGAGACGAAGCGCAACACCGATACCCAGGTCGACGAGGTTCGCGCCGACGACGTCGGCCGTCTGCCCGACCAGAATGTCGCCGAAACGCTGCGCCGTCTGCCGGGTCTCAGCGTCTCGAACGACATGGGCGAGGGTCGCTATCTGACCGTCCGCGGCGTGTCGCCCGACCTGCTCAACGTGACGCTGAACGGTCAGACCGCCGCCGCTCCCGAACCCGATTCGCGCCAGGTAAAGCTCGACGACATCCCCTCGGCGCTGATCGGCGCGGTGACGGTGTCGAAGACGCTGACTCCCGACATGGACGCCAACGCGATCGCGGGCGCCGCCAATATCGAGACCGTGTCGGCCTTCGACCGGCCGGGGACCTTCGGCAGCCTGCGCGCCGCCTATGGCAAATATGATCTCAACGGCAAGCATCCCTATGAATTCGATGCGTCGATCGGGTCGCGCTTCGGCCCCGACCGCCAGTTCGGCTTCGTCTTCGCGCTCAACTATTCGAACCGCGAGTTCGAGGCGCAGAACATCCAGTCGGGCGGCAAATGGGAAGAGGTGAACGGCGAATTCGTGCCGCTGCGCCAGACGCTCCGCGACTATCACACCCGCCGTCAGCGCTATGGGGCGGTCGCCAATTTCGACTGGCGCCCGACCGATGACGTGAAGGTCTTCGCGCGCTTCCTCTATTCCAAATATAAGGACAAGGAATCGCGTCCGGGCTTCCAGGTCGATCTCGACGACGAGGAGATCACGAACCAGACCGCGACCAGCGGCGATTTCGCCGCCGCCAAGGCGAAGCGCGCGCTGCGCTCGCGCGAGGAGGATTCGGACACCTTCACCTCGTCGTTCGGCGGTGAGTTCGATCTGGGCCCGAGCTGGCTGCGCGTCGAGGGCAGCTATACCCAGGCCAACAAGCGCGACCCGCATCGCGACGAAATCATCTTCGGGGCCAAGAATATCACGGGATCTTACGACCTGTCGGGAACGATTCCGCTCTACCAATCGGACGCGACGGCGTTCGATCCGACCAAGTATAAATTCGACGAAACCAGCTACGAGCATCGCCGCGCGCGCGAGGATCTGTATCAGGCGCGCGCCGATTTCCGCACCCCGGTCGGCATTGGCGACGACAGTACGATCCAGGTCGGCGTCAAATATACGAGCCGGCGCAAGACCAATGATGCCGAATCGGTGATCTATGGCGGCTATGACGACGATTTCACGCTCGATCAGGTCCAGGACGGCTCGATCGACAGCATCTTCAAGGGCCGCTACCCCTTCGGTGCGACGATCAGCCGCCCGAGCGCCGACAGCTTCTTCCAGTCGAACCTCGCCGGTTTCGAGCTCGACGAGGAAGGCACCGTCGGCGACAGCCTCGCCGCCGACTATCTGATCCGCGAGAAAATCTTTGCTGCCTATGCGATGGCGACGCTGAAATTCGGCAGCTTCACCGCGATTCCCGGCGTCCGCATGGAAAAGACGAAGAGCAATTATGCGGCGAAGGACATTCTCGAAACGACGACCGTCGCCGATCTCGACAAGGATTACGACAGCTTCGGGTCGCAGAGCTACACCGACTTCTTCCCGGGCCTGAACCTGCGCTGGAACGCGACGCCGTCGCTCGTCCTGCGCGCCGCGGTGACGCGGGCGATCGGGCGCGCGAATTATGAACAGCTTGCGCCGACGACGGTCGTCAACACCAGCGATAACGAGGTGACGAGGGGCAATCCCGACCTCAAGCCGCTGACCTCGACCAACTATGACCTCGCGGGCGAATATTATATCGGGCGCAAGGGCATCATCAGCATCGCGGGCTTCTACAAGACGATCGAGAATCCGATCTACACGGCCACCGTCGTGCAGAGCGGCACCTTCGCCGGGCAGGCGCTCGTCGATGCGCAGGTGACGATGCCGGTCAACGCCGACAGTGCCTTCGTCAAGGGCATCGAGATCAACGCGCAGACCGAACTCAGCTTCCTGCCCGCGCCGCTCGACGGCTTCAGCATCGGCGGCAGCATCACCTTCGTGAAGTCGCGTGCCAAGGGCATTCCGGGCCGCGGCGACGAACGGCTGCCGCTCGCCAGCCAGTCGAACCGGGTGGCGTCGGCTTTCCTCTCCTATGAAAAGGGCGGACTGTCGGCGCGCATCGCCTACACCTACCGCTCGGCCTATTTGCTCGAACCCGGCGGGGATACCGATACCGACCTTTATGTCGGCTCCTTCAACCAGTGGGACGCGCGCATCGGCTACGACATCGTCAAGAACGTCACGATCTTCCTCGAAGGGTCGAACCTCAACGACGAACCCTACCGCGTCTTCCAGGGCATTTCGTCGCGGACCGACGAGGTCGAGCGCTACGGCTATTCGGTCAAGACGGGCATCCAGTTCAAATTCTGATCCCTGCAGGGGGCACTGGACCTGGGGCCGGGGAAACCCGGCCCCTTTCTTTTTAGCGGCTATAGATGGTTGCGGTGATGCCTGCTTTGGGGTGGGGGAGCTGCCGTCGCAGATCCTCCCCGTGCCGGGGAGGATATCTTGCCCGCTTCCGGTCGCTGGCAGACATTAGTCATCCCAGGCGCCGTCGCCGTCCCTCCACCACTCGCTTCGCGAGCGCGCCCCCTCCCCACGGCTTCGCCGCAGGGAGGACTTGCAGGTTCGGCTAGAGCAACACCCGCTCGCCGGTCCGCGCCGATCGCGCGGCGGCTTCGGCGAGGGCGAGGGCGGCGACGCCGTCGCGGAAGTCGACCAGTGGCGTGGTCTTGCCATCCAATATGTCGGCGAAATGCTCGGCTTCGCGCGCATAGGCAACGGCATAGCGATCGAGGAAGAAATTCTGGAAGCGGTCCGCGGCGGCACCATTTTCACCCCACGTCTCGACCGTGGTTTCGAGCTGGTTCTGGGCGCGGATCATGCCCTTCGATCCGAACGCCTCGATTCGCTGGTCGTAGCCATAGCCGCTCCGCCGGCTCGACGAGATGACACAGAGCCGGCCCGATGCAGTGCGCAGGATCGTCTTCGCGGTATCGGCGTCGCCCGCTTCGCCGATCGCGGGGTCGACGAGCACCGAGGCGCTGGCGAAGATTTCGGTCACATCCTCGCCGAGCAGCCAGCGTGCCATGTCGAAATCGTGGATCACCATGTCCTTGAAGATGCCGCCTGATATTTTGACATAATCGACCGGCGGCGGCGCGGGGTCGTGGCTGATGATGTGCAGCGTTTCGAGCGTGCCGACCGCACCGCCCGCGAGCCGCGCCTGCAGCGCCGCGAAATTCGGGTCGAAGCGGCGATTGAAGGCGAGGAACAACCGCGCTTTGAGCGCCGCGAACCGCGCCGCCGATTCGCGCGCGGCGGCGAGATCCTGATCGAGCGGCTTTTCGCAGAAGATCGCCTTGCCGGCCTCCGCGGCCGCGAGGCTGTAGGGCAGGTGGGTGTCGGTCGAACTCGCGACGACCACCCCCGCGATCGCCGGATCGGCGAGCGCCTCCTCGATCGTCGAGACGCGCGCGTCATAGTGCGCGGCGATCGCCGCCGCTGCGTCGGGAAAGGGATCGACGACCCGCGTCAGCCGCAGGCGCGGGTTGGCGGCGAGGTTCGCCGCGTGGATTTTGCCGATCCTCCCGGCGCCGATCAGGGCTATGTCGTGCATATTATCCTCTTCCAGTTGAAACCTTGTTCCAACTCTATATCATATGGAACATATATTCCATAGCGTGGAACGAGCCGCAGGGCGACAGTTGCGTTACAAGTTTTGAACAGATATTCCGTTTTTCCGACCAACGGGGGAGAATGATTTTGACCGACGTCCCGACCGCCCCCGCCTCGGCGGAAGAATTGCGCGCCGAGATCGTGAGCCGATACGAGACGCTGAGCAAGCGGCTCAAGCAGATCGCGCGCTATATCCTCGACGAGCCCAACGACATCGCGCTCGAAACGCTCGCGGTGATCGCCGATCGTTGCGGCGTCCAGCCCTCGGCGATTGTGCGCTTCGCCAAGAGCTTCGGCTTCGAGGGCGCGAGCCAGATGCAGCGTCTGTTCCGCGACGGGCTGCTCAGCAACAATGCCGCGCTCGGCTATTCGGAGCGCGTCCGCCAGCTCGACCAGACGACCAGCGCGCAGGATGCGGAACCCGCGAATCTCCTCTCCGAATTCGTCGAGGGGAATAGCCTCGCGATCCAGAATCTGCTGCAGACGGTCAGCGGCGCCGACATGCGCGCCGCGGTCGACCTGTTGATGGCGGCCGACACCGTGCATGTCGCGGGGTTCCGCCGCTCGTTCCCCGTCGCGTCCTATATCGCCTATTCGCTGCTCCAGGCGGGCAAGCGCGCGGTGTTCATCGACGGAGTCGGGGGGCTGGGGCTGCAACAGGTGCACGCGATGGGCCCCGACGACCTGCTGATCGCGATCAGCTTTCATCCCTATTCCGAAGAGACGATCGCGGTGGTCAACGCCGCAAAGGCGAGCGGCGGCCGTGTCCTCGCGATCAGCGACAGCCTGGTCAGCCCGGTCGCCAAGCCCGCCGAGCATGTCCTGCAGATTCGCGAGGCGGAGGTGCGGAAATTCCGCTCGCTATCGGCATCGATGTGTCTCGCGCAGGCGCTCGTCATCAATTTCGCCTTCGAAGCAACACGCGCCGACGGCAAAGCGCGCGAGGACGGGCCGGCATAGCTATTTCATTCCAGTGCTCTGATGAAACATATGTTGCAAACATTCTAAAAGTGGAATAAGCGTTTCAGACCAAGGGAAGGATGGTCTCGAAAGCGATGGCGCAACAAGGGCAGGAACGGGGCGGAGAGGGCCGGCTGGACGTCGTCACGCTGGGGCGCGCGGGGATCGACCTGTACGGCGAACAGATCGGCGGGCGGCTCGAGGATATGGCGAGTTTTGCCAAATATATCGGCGGCAGCCCGACCAACACCGCGGTGGGTGCGTCGCGTCTGGGCTTGAAGGCCGGGCTGATCACGCGTGTCGGCGCCGATCATTTCGGGCGCTTCATCGTCGAGGAACTGGAACGCGAAGGCGTGTCGACGCGCGGCGTCCGCTCCGACCCCGACCGGCTGACCGCGCTCGTTTTCCTCGGTATCCGCGATCCCGATACCTTTCCGCTGATCTTCTACCGCGAGAATTGCGCCGACATGGCGCTGGCCGCCGACGACATCGACCCCGATTTCATCGCTTCGGCCGGCGCGCTGCTGATCAACGGCACGCATCTGTCGCAGCCGGGGGTGTTCGCGGCGAGCCTCAAGGCGGCGACGCTGATGAAGGCGGCCGGCGGGCGCGTCGTTTTCGACATCGATTACCGGCCGGTGCTGTGGGGGCTCGCGGGCAAGGACAATGGCGAGGACCGCTTCGTCGCGGATAGCGGCGTTACCGAAGCGCTCCAGCGCGTGCTGCCGCTCTGCGACCTGATCGTCGGCACCGAGGAGGAGATCCATATCCTCGGCGGCTCGACCGACACGCTGGCGGCGCTCGGTGCGATCCGCGCGAAGAGTCCGGCGCTGCTCGTCTGCAAGCGCGGCGCCGAGGGATGCGTTGCTTTTCCGGATGCGATCCCCGCGTCGCTCGATGCCGGGATCGTCGGCCGCGGCTTTCCGATCGAGGTGTTCAACGTGCTCGGTGCGGGCGACGCCTTCATGGCTGGTTTCCTGCGCGGCTGGCTGAAGGACATGCCGCTCGAAAAATGCTGCGAGATCGCCAATGCGTGCGGTGCGCTCGTCGTGTCGCGGCACGGCTGTGCCCCGGCGATGGCGTCGTGGGACGAATTGCAGCATTTTCTCGGCCGTGAATGGCCGCACCGTCTGCGCGAAAGCGCCGAGCTCGAACAGCTCCACTGGTCGACCAACCGCCACGGCGAGCGCGACGAACTGACCGTGCTCGCGATCGATCACCGCAGCCAGTTCGACGATCTGCTCGCCGAACTCGGCGAAAGCGATGAGGCGCGGGTTCATCATTTCAAGAATCTCGCGCTCGAGGCGCTGCACCGCATGGGTGCGGGCGATCCCAACTATGGCGTGCTGCTCGACGGGCGCTTCGGCGCGCGCGCGCTCGAGGCGGCGGCCGACCATCCGTACTGGATCGGGCGGCCGATCGAGGTGCCGGGGTCGCGTCCGCTGCGCTTCGAGGGATCGCCCGACGTCGGCATGACGCTGCGCGACTGGCCGACCAACCATGTCGTCAAATGCCTCGTCTTCTATCATCCGGACGATGATGCCGAGATGCGCGCGCGGCAGGACCGGCAGATAGCGCGGCTGTTCGACGCGTGCCGCCGCACGCGGCACGAATTTCTGCTCGAAATCATCGCCTCGAAACATGGGCCGGTCGACAGCGGCACGATCGCCTCGGTGATCGACCATATCTATTCGCTCGGCATCTATCCCGACTGGTGGAAGCTCGAACCGACGACCGACGCCGCCGCCTGGGCCGCGAGCGAGGCCGCGATCCTGCGCCACGATCCGCTCTGCCGCGGCATCGTTCTGCTCGGCCTGTCGGCGCCGCAGGACGAAGTGCTTGCGGGCATCGTCGCCGCCGCCGCCTTTCCGCTGGTCAAAGGCTTCGCGGTCGGCCGCACCATCTTTCACGACGTCGCGCAGCAATGGCTGACCGGCGCGATCGACGACGAGGCGGCGATCGCCGCGCTCGGCGCCAATCTGCGCGTCCTTGCCGATGGCTGGCGCGCGGCCCGCCGTGCTAGGGTGGCGGCATGAGCAGGACGGTCAGATTGACGATGGCGCAGGCGTTGTCGCGCTGGCTCGCGGTGCAGCGGGTCGAGGTCGACGGCGTCGAGCAGCCTTATTTCGCAGGCATCTGGGCGATCTTCGGCCACGGCAATGTCGCGGGGATGGGCGAGGCGCTCGCCGCGATGGAAGACACGCTTCCGACCTTCCGAGCGCATAACGAACAGGGGATGGCGCACGCGGCGATCGCGTTTGCCAAGGCGAGCCGTCGTCGCCGCGCGATGGCGTGCACGACCTCGATCGGCCCCGGCGCGACCAATATGGTGACCGCGGCGGCGCTCGCGCACGTCAACCGGCTGCCGGTGCTGTTCCTGCCCGGCGACGTCTATGCCAGCCGCCGCCCCGATCCGGTGCTCCAGCAGATCGAGGATTTCGCCGACGCGACGGTCAGCGCCAACGACTGTTTTCGCCCGGTGTCGCGCTATTTCGATCGCATCACGCGGCCCGAGCAGATCCTCGACGCGCTGCCGCGCGCGATGGGAATGCTCACCGATCCGGCGCTGTGCGGGCCGGTAACGCTCGCGCTCTGTCAGGACGTGCAGGCCGAGGCTTATGATTATCCCGAGGGCTTCTTTACCCCGCGCCTTTGGCGTCAGCGCCGACCGCGCGCCGACCGTGTGGAACTTGACCGTCTCGTCGAAGCGGTTTGCACCGCAAAGGCGCCGCTGATCGTCGCGGGCGGCGGTGTGCTCTATTCCGAAGCCGAGACGGTGCTGGCCGATCTCGCGGGACGGACCGGCATTCCCGTTGCCGAGACGCAGGCGGGAAAGGGCGCACTCGCCTGGGACCATCCGCAAGCACTCGGCAGCATCGGCGTTACCGGCACAAGCGCGGCGAACGCCGCCGCCGAGGCCGCCGACCTGATTATCGGCGTCGGGACGCGGCTGCAGGATTTCACCACCGGGTCGCGCACGCTCTTCGCGGGTAAGCGGCTGGTTCAGATCAACATCGCTGCGCCCGATGCGATCAAGCAGGGCGCCGAGGCGGTCGTCGGCGACGCGCGCGAAACGCTCGAAGCCTTGGCCGAGGCGCTCGACGGATGGCAGGTCGATGCTTCGTGGCGTGACGCGAACTGTGACGCGATTGCCAAGTGGAACGCCGCGTGGGACACCGCGACCGCGCCCGGCGATACGCTTCCGTCCGACGCGCAGGTGATCGGCGCGGTCTGGCGGCAGGTGGGCGAGGATGCGACCGTCGTCTGCGCCGCGGGCGGGCTGCCCGGCGAATTGCACAAGCTTTGGCGGAGCCACCGGCCCGGCGGCTATCATGTCGAATATGGCTTTTCGTGCATGGGCTACGAGGTCGCGGGCGGGCTGGGGGTCAAGATGGCTGACCCGGCGCGCGACGTCATCGTGATGGTCGGCGACGGCAGTTATCTGATGCTCAACTCCGAACTCGCGACCTCGGTGATGCTCGGGCACAAGATCATAGTCGTGCTGCTCGACAACCGCGGCTACGGCTGCATCAACCGGCTGCAGCAGGGGACGGGCGGGCGTCCGTTCAACAATCTGCTCGCCGATGCGGCGCATGCCGTGCTGCCTGAGATCGATTTCGCGGCCCATGCCCGCAGCCTCGGCGCAGCGGCTGAGAAGGTCGGCGGCCTCGCAGACCTCGACGCCGCGCTCGGCCGCGCGAAGGCGTCGGCCCAATCCTATGTGATCGTCATCGACACCGATCCCGCGATCACCACCGAGGCGGGCGGCCATTGGTGGGACGTCGCCGTCCCCGAAGTGTCGGCGCGCGCCGAAGTGCAGGCCGCGCGGCGCGACTATGAACATCGAATCGACGGAGAGAGACAATGACGATCCGCTGGGGCGTGAGCCCGATCGCCTGGTGCAACGACGACATGCGCGAACTGGGCGGTGATACGACGCTCGACGAACTGCTCACCGATGTCCGCGACATCGGCTTCGACGGGGTCGAGCTCGGCAATAAATTCCCGCGCGATCCCGAAGTGCTGGCGCCGATCATGGCGGGATATGGCCTCGACATCGTCGGCGGCTGGTATTCGTCGAACCTTCTGGTCCGCGACGCCGATGCCGAGATTGCGGCGCTGGCGAAGCATCTCGCTTTGCTCGAATATATGGATTCGAGCGTATTCATCCTCGCCGAGACGTCGAACGCGGTCCACGGCGACCGCTATGGCAGCCGGCTCGACACACATCCGTTGCTCCCCGCCGCCGACTGGAAGCAGTTCGGCGAGCGGCTGAATACAGTCGCGCGCTTCATCACCGATCGCGGACTGCGTTTCGCCTATCACCATCATTTGGGGACGGTCGTCGAGACGAAGGATGAACTCGAACGCTTTTTCGACGCGACCGGCGATCATGTCGGGCTGGTGCTCGATACCGGCCACGCGCTGTTCGGCGGAATCGAGCCGATCGACGTGATCAAGGCGCGCCCCGAGCGCGTCGCCCACGTCCATTGCAAGGATGTCCGCACCGCGAAATATGACGCGTTTCTCGCGAACGGGACGAGCTTCCTCAATGGCGTCGTCGGCGGCATGTTCACCGCGCCGGGCGACGGCGACTATGATTATGCGCCCTTCATGCGCGCGCTCGCCGACATGGACTATTCGGGCTGGATCGTGATCGAGGCCGAACAGGACCCGGCGATCGCCAATCCGCGCGACTATAGCCAGCTCGGCCTCGACACGCTGAAGCGGCTCGCGCGCGAGGAGGCGCTGGTCTGATGTCGCTGCTCGTCCGCCCGCACGCCCCCGACGACGATGGCACGCTGCTCGACATCACCCCCGAAAGCGCGGGCTGGCAATATGTCGGCTTCCGCGTGGTCCGGCTGGCCGCGGGTGCGCGCTACAATCATGTCGAGGACGGGCGCGAGGCGTGCCTCGTGATCCTGACCGGCACCGTGTCGGTCGATGCGGGGGGCGAGCATTTCGGCGATATCGGCGGACGCGAGACGGTGTTCGACGGTGCCGCGACGTCGGTCTATATCCCCGCGGGCCATCGCTACACGATCGAGGCGACGTCCGATGCCGAAATCGCGATCTGCACCGCGCCCGGAACCGGCGCGGGCGCGGTGCGGCTGATCCGCTCCGACGCGGTCGAGGTGCGCGGGCAGGGCACGAACACGCGTCACGTCCGCAATATCCTGTCGGATGCCGACGAGGCCGAAAGCCTGCTCGTCGTCGAGGTGATCACCCCCGGCGGCCACTGGTCGAGCTATCCGCCGCACAAGCACGACCGCGACGCCTTCCCCGAGGAAACCTTCCTCGAGGAAACCTATTACCACCGCCTGTCGCCGCCGCAGGGCTTCGCCTTCCAGCGCGTCTATACCGACGAACGCGACATCGACGAGACGATGGCGGTCGAGGACGGCGACGTCGTGATGGTGCCGCGCGGCTATCATCCGGTCGGCGCGCCGCACGGATACGACCTCTATTATCTGAACGTGATGGCGGGGCCCCGGCGCAACTGGGTGTTCCGCAACGACCCCGCGCACGAGTGGATCGTGCGCCAGTAAGGAAGAGCGATGAGACAGATTGACCCCTTCATCGCCGGCGACGCCGCCGGCGGCGGTTCCGTGCGTGCGGGCGAGGTTTTCAACCCGAGCACGGGGCAGGTTCAGGCTCGCGTCGCCTTTTCGACCCCCGCCGATCTCGACTGCGCCGTCGCCGCAGCCCAGGCCGCGCAGCCCGGCTGGGCGGCGACCAATCCGCAGCGCCGTGCGCGCGTGATGTTCCGCTTCCGCGACCTGCTCGAGGCGAATATGCAGGAACTCGCCGAGCTGCTCGCGAGCGAGCATGGCAAGGTCGTCGCCGATGCGCGCGGCGATGTGCTGCGCGGGCTGGAGGTGATCGAATTCTCGTGCGGCATCCCACACGCGCTGAAGGGCGAATATACCCAGGGCGCGGGGCCGGGAATCGACGTCTATGCGATGCGGCAGGCGCTTGGCGTCGTCGCGGGCATCACGCCGTTCAATTTCCCCGCGATGATCCCGATGTGGATGTTCGGCCCCGCGATCGCGGCGGGCAACGCCTTCATCCTCAAGCCCAGCGAGCGCGACCCGTCGGTGCCGGTGCGCCTCGCCGAACTGATGCGCGAGGCGGGACTGCCCGAGGGCATTTTGCAGGTCGTCCATGGCGACAAGGAGATGGTCGACGCGATCCTCGACCATCCGGCGATCGCGGCGGTCAGCTTCGTCGGCTCGTCGGACATCGCGCATTATGTCTATGGCCGCGGCACCGCGGCGGGCAAGCGCGTGCAGGCGATGGGCGGCGCGAAGAATCACGGCATCGTCATGCCCGACGCCGACCTCGACCAGGTGGTCAGCGACCTTTGCGGCGCCGCCTTCGGTTCGGCGGGCGAGCGCTGCATGGCGCTGCCGGTGGTGGTGCCGGTGGGCGACAAGACCGCCGATGCGCTGCGCGAACGGCTGATCCCGGCGATCGCCGCGCTCAAGGTCGGGGTGTCGAGCGATCCCGACGCGCATTACGGACCCGTGGTCAACGCCGCGCACAAGGCGCGTATCGAACAATGGATCCAGACCGGGGTCGACGAGGGCGCCGAGCTGGTCGTCGACGGTCGCGGGCTGGTGCTGCAAGGGCACAAACAGGGCTTCTTCGTCGGCCCGACTTTGTTCGACCGGGTGACGACCGACATGCGCGCCTATCGCGAGGAAATCTTCGGCCCGGTGCTGCAGATCGTCCGCGCCCCCGATTTCGAAACGGCGCTCCGCCTGCCGAGTGATCATCAATATGGCAATGGCGTCGCGATTTTCACGCGCAACGGCCATGCCGCGCGCGAATTCGCGCAGCGCGTCAACGTCGGTATGGTCGGGATCAACGTGCCGATCCCGGTGCCGGTCGCCTATCACAGCTTCGGCGGCTGGAAGCGTTCGGGCTTCGGCGACACCAACCAATATGGGATGGAGGGCGTGCGCTTCTGGACCAAGGTCAAGACGGTGACCCAGCGCTGGCCCGACGGCGGTGCTGGTGACAATGCGTTCCTCATTCCGACGTCATGAGGCTCGAAACCGACAGGGTGAGAAATGCCCTGTTCCCCCGCCAAGGCGGGGGGGCATCACCGGCCGGTGCGAAATGGAACTATCAGGAGATGGGGCCCCGCCTTCGCGGGGACACACCCGCTCCTTTACTTTCGAGCCGGCCGCAAAGTAAAACGAAACAAATCTTCCATTTATATATAAAATGAAATAACATCATGCGCCGGACGCCCGAACGACAGAGGCGCCGGTGCGGGAGAGAGGCGATGCTGAGATATTTCGCGACGGGGCCGGACCTGCCGGTCAGGACCGACGACGGCGTCGATGGCGCTTTCAAGAGCTATCGGATGCGGATCATCATGGCGATCACGCTCGCCTATGCCGTTAGCTACACCTGTCGGCTCGCGATCAACATCGTCAAGAAGCCGCTGATCGATCAGGGCATCTTCACGCCGCTCGAGCTCGGGATGATCGGTTCGGCGCTCTTCTACACCTATGCCGCGGGCAAGCTGATCAACGGCTTCGTCGCCGACCACAGCAATGTGAAGCGGCTGTTCGCGGCGGGGATGATCCTGTCGGCGCTGTGCAACATCGCGATGGGCTTTTCGACGCTCTTCTGGGCGACTTTGCTCATCTGGGGGCTCAACGGCTGGTTTCAGAGCTATGGCGCCCCGGCGTGCGTCGTCGCGCTGGCGAGCTGGTTCTCGAACCGCGAGCGCGGGCGCTATTACGGCATCTGGTCGACCGCGCATTCGATCGGCGAGGGGCTGACCTTTGCCGCGGTCTCGGCGCTCGTCGCGTTCGGCGGCTGGCGCTGGGGCTTCTGGGGGCCGGGCGTCGCCGCGATCCTCGCCGGGATCGCCGCCTTTTACGCGATGGCGGACCGGCCGCGCGCGCTGGGCCTGCCGACCGTCGCCGACTGGCGGAACGATCATTATGCTCCGCCCGCCGAAGGCGCGCCCGAGCGCGGAGTGTTCGCGACCCAGCTTTCGATCCTCAAAATCCCCGCGGTCTGGATCCTCGCGCTGGCGAGCGCCGCCAATTATGTGACGCGCTATGCGATCAACAGCTGGGGCATCCTCTATCTCCAGGAAGCGCGCGGCTATTCGCTGGCCGAGGCGGGCGCGGTGCTCACCGCGAGCACGCTCGCGGGGGTCGCGGGCGCGGTCGCCTTCGGCTTCGTTTCCGATAAATTTTTCGGCGCGCGGCGTCCGCCCGCCAATCTGCTGTTCGGCGTCGTCGAGCTCGTCGGGCTGCTGCTGCTCTTCTTCGGCCCGAACAATCCGGCCGTCGTTCTGGTCGCGGTGGTTTTGTTCGGGCTCGGCATGACCGGCCTTGTCACCTCGCTCGGCGGCCTCTTCGCGATCGATATCTGTCCGAAGCGCGTCGCGGGCGCCGCGCTCGGCCTTGTCGGCGTCTTCTCCTATCTCGGCGCCGCGATCCAGGAACAGGTGTCGGGGGCGTTGATCGACGCCAACATGCATATGGCGAACGGCGCGAACGTCTATGATTTCGGGCCGGTGATCTGGTTCTGGATCGGCAGTTCGGTGCTGGCGACGATCCTCGCCACGACGCTCTGGAACACGAAGCTGCGCGACTGAAGGACATGACGATGCATCGCCGCAATCTGTTGCGCGGGGGCGCCGCGCTTGCCTTTCTCGCCGCGCTGCCGCGCCGGCTTTATGCCGCCGCGATCGGCTATCCGCGGCTGCTCGATGGCCCGATGGTCGGTGCGACGACGCCGGAAAGCATTACGATCTGGTCGCGCGCCAGCGGCGCCTTCGGGGTCGCAGTCGAATATGCGACGCGCCGCGACTTCGCCGATGCAAAGACGACCGCGCCGGTCGCCGCGACGCAGGAGAATGATCTCTGCACCGCGATCGAAGTGAAGGGGCTTCGGCCCGACACCGACTATTATTACCGCATCAAGGCCGACGGGATCGACGACCGGCACCAGCCGCTCGCCTTTCGCACCCGTACCGCGCCCGACCGGCCGCGCCCGATCCGCATCGCTTTCGGCTCGTGCGCGCGCATCCAGCTCTACCCCGAACAACCGGTGTTCGAAGCGGTCGCGGCGATGGAGCCCGACCTCTTCCTGTGGCTCGGTGACAATATCTATGCCGACAGTGATAGCGAGACCGCCTTTTCGGCGCTCTATTCGCGCCAGCGCAATGTGCCGGCGCTCGTCCCGCTGCTGCGGTTGGTGCCGCAGCTCGCGATCTGGGACGATCATGATTTCGGCTATAATGATTCGGACCGCCGCAACGGCGCGAAGGCGATGACGCGCCGCCTGTTCGACCGCTGGTGGGCGAATCCGGCGTCGGGGCTGCCCGATACGCCCGGCATCTTCTTTCGTCACAGCTTTGGGCCGGTCGACATCTTCATGCTCGACGGGCGTTACCATCGCGACCCGCCGTCGGACCCCGACAGTCCGGCCAAGACGATGCTCGGCGCGGGACAAAAGGCGTGGCTGAAGCGCGAGCTCAAGGCATCGAAGGCGGCGTTCAAGATCCTTGCGTCGGGCACCGGCTGGACGCTCGCCGAAAAGGACGGTGACAGCTGGGCCGCCTATCTTCATGAGCGGAACGAGATCCTCGATTTCATCCGCGATGAACGGATCGGCGGCTGTCTCGGCATTTCGGGCGACGTCCATCAGGGCGAACTCAACTGTGTGCCTTGGTCCGAGCAGGGCGGTTATGATTTCTACGATCTGGTGAGCTCGGGTCTCGCCCAATATCTCGCGCCCAAATTCGTCGATCAGCATCCCGAGGTGCGATTGCGTGCGCCGTGGGTGCGGAGCGCCAATTTCGGCCTGCTCGAGTTCAGCTTCGATCCCGAGCCGCGCGTCGAATTGAGCATTCGCGACGTGATCGGGGCTTCGGCGTCGGGCAAACCCGTCGTCCTGCGCGCCGCCGATCTGGTCAACGGCAAGCAGAGCTGGCGCGCAGCGATCGACCCGCATGAACTCGAACGCCGCGAGCGCGTGGAGCGCGGCGGCAGCTATTATGGAGGTGAATGAGAATGCGTTTCGAGATGGAGACGATCGCGCGCGACGAGTTCGAGGCACTGAAGGCGCATCTGCCGTGCGCGACGCGGGAAGGCCTGTTCGAGACCTACCGGATCAGCCAGAATAGCTGGTACAAGCTGCGCGACGGTCAGCCGGTGAAGCGCAAGACGATCGAGCGGCTGCGCGAACGCTTTCACCAGGTCGCGGGCGGATGAGCGGCGCTCCCCTCCATATCGCGCTGATCGGCAGCGGCTTCATGGGCCGCGCCCATGCGCTCGCCTTCGCCGCCGCCGACCGGACCTTCGACCTGCCGCGAGCGCCGCGCGTCACGATCCTCGCCGACCGCGATCTGCCGACGGCGGCCGCTGCGGCTGCCTCGCTCGGTATCCCGCAGGCAAGCGGCGACTGGCGCGAGGCGATCGCCGACGCATCGATCGACATGGTCGCGATTGCCACCCCGAACCTGCTCCACGCCCCGATCGCGATCGCCGCGCTTCAGGCCGGGAAGGCGGTCTATTGCGAAAAGCCGCTGGCGACGACGATTGCGGAGTCCGAAGCGATGACCGCGGCCGCCGCAGCAACGGGGCGGCCGACCGCAGTCGGCTTCACCTATCTCTACAATCCGATGATCGTCCTCGCGCGCGACCTGATCGCCAGCGGCGAGATCGGCGAGGTGACCGCCTTTCGCGGCATCCATGCCGAGGATTTCATGGCGTCGGCCGACGCGCCGTTCAATTGGCGCTGCGAGCCCGAGCAAGCGGGCGGCGCGCTCGCCGACATCGGCAGCCATATCATCGCGATGGCGCAGCATCTGGTCGGCGACATCGCGTCGGTGTCGGGCCGGCTGCATACCGCTTACCCGACGCGCCGCGACGCAGCGGGCACCGACCGCGCGGTGACGGTCGACGACCAGATGGACGCGGTCGTCGAATTTGCCGGCGGCGCGACCGGCACTCTCGCGGCGAGCTGGATCGCGAGCGGGCACAAGATGGGGCTGGCGTTCGAGGTCAGCGGCACGAAGGGCTCGATCGCCTTCACGCAGGAGCAGTTCAACGAACTGCAACTCTATCGTTCCGGGCCGGGCCGCACCAATGGCTTCACGACGATCTGCGCGGGACCTGAGCATGGCGACTATGGCGCCTTCTGCCCCGCATCGGGCCACCAGATCGGCTATAATGATTTGAAGACGATCGAGGTCAAGGCCGCGGTCGAGGCCGCGGCGGGACTGCCCTCAGCGGCAAGGAGCTTCGCCGATGCGCTGGCGGTGGAGAAGGTCGCCGACGCGATCCGCCGCTCGCACCGCGAGGAAGGTTGGGTGAAGCCCTGAGGGGAAGCGGCGGCTGACGACCGGAAGGCGGCCTACCTTACATCGTCATCCCGGACTTGATCCGGGATCCATTCATCCGGCGCTGAGAGAGTGGATCCCGGATCAAGTCCGGGATGACGAAGGAAAGGAATGTCCTCTCTCCACTCCAAGCCCCATGTTTTTCAAACCTAAACCCGTGCCAGCGCCGTGAGCAATTCCCCGTGGATCGCCGGCGTCGATGCCAGCACCGTGCCGTTCATCAGGTCGAGCGCGTTGCCGAGCGTGTCGGTGACGATCCCGCCCGCCTCGCGGACGATCGCGACCCCTGCGGCCATGTCCCAGGCGCTGACGCTCTGTTCCCAATAGGCGTCGTGGCGGCCGCAGGCGACCCACGCCATGTCGATCGCCCCGGCGCCGAGGCGGCGGATGCCGGTGACGCGCGGGGTCAGCCGTTCCATCTCGGCGTAAAATTGTTCGTGATCCGGCTTGGTCGCAAAGGGAATGCCGACCCCCAGCACCGATTCCTCGATCGTCGTGCGCGCCGAAATATGGATGCGCTGCTCGCCCAGCCAGGCGCCGCTGCCGGTTTCCGCCCAGAACAGCTCGTCCATCGCGGGGACGTAAGTTACGCCCGCAATCACCTCGCCCTGTCGCGCCAGTGCAATATTCACGGCGAAGAGTGGGGATCCTGTCAGGAAGTTGGTCGTACCGTCCAGGGGATCGACCACCCACACATGGTCGGCGTCGCGGCCGGGGGTCAGCCCGCCTTCCTCGCCGAGGAAGCCGTAATCGGGGGCATGGGCCATCAACCGATCGCGGACGGTGGCCTCGGCCTTCAGGTCGGCCTCGGTGAACATGTCGGCGGCGCCGGCCTTGCTGTGGATCGTGAGCGTCGCGATGCGCGCGCGATCGGCGATCAATCCTTCGCCCGCGGCGTGAGCAGCGGCGATCATGGCGGAAATAAGGGATGACATTGGCATGGAATGAATATACGTTCTGTTTTCTAATAAAGATAGAAAAATTATTCTGAAATTTAAGGCGAGCCATCGCATCCCGGCGGCCGCCGTCTTTCCGGACGAATGAGGGAGGGTTGAGTGAAAACCAGTCTGTTTGCAATCGCCGCCGCGCTGGCGGCCGTTCCCGCCATTGCGACCGCTGCCCCCGATGGCGCCGCGATTCCTGCCGTCGCCGCCTCGGCGGAGACGCAGGCGACGCAAGGGTCGGGGGCCGATGGCGCCGCCGTGATCGCCGATCCCGGCGATCCGTCGCGCACGCTGATTCTCGCGGGCGCCGAATCGGCGGGAATCGAAGTTTTCGATTTGAAGGGACAGCGTGTCGCGACGCACAAGGTCGGCAATATCCGCGCGCTCGATCTTCGCGCCGACGCCGCGCCGGGCGGTGCGCCGTTGCTTGCCGCGCTCGACGGCAAGGCGAACGCGCCCAGGCTTTTCCGCGTCGGCGCCGGCGGCGCCCCCACGCCGCTCGCGCTGACCGGAATCAAGCCCGATATGACGGTCGCCGGCCTCTGTTTCTCGCGCAGCCATCGCGACGGCACTCTCTATCTCTTCCTCGTCGGCGACCGGGGCGAGATCGAGCAATGGGGGCTCGCCGCCGACGCCTCGGGCGCGATGAGCGGGCGGATCGCGCGCCGCTGGTCGCTGGGGTCGGAGATCGGCTATTGCGCCGCCGACGATCGCGGCTCGGTCTATGTCTCGCAGGAAGCCGTCGGCGTCTGGCGCTTCGCCGCCGAGCCCGAGGCCGAGATCAAGCCCGAAATCGTCGATATCGTCCGCCTCGGCCATATCACCGACGAAGCGAAGGGCGTCGCCATCGCCGCCGACGGACGGCTGCTCGTCTCGGACGCCAAGGCCGACCGGCTCAACATCTACGATCCCGCCGACGATCATGCCTATCTCGGCTCGGTCGCGCTCGCGGCGGGCGCCGACAGGGTCGAGGACGCGGGCAGCATCACCATCGCGGGGCCGGTCGTGGTCGTCGCCGACGACGACAATGCGCCCGAACAGCCCAATTTCAAGATCGTGAGTTGGCCCGCGCTGCTCGCCGCGGCGGGCCTCTCCGAACGCCCCGCCGCCCCGGCGCCCGCGACGATGCCGCTGGCGCGCCCGACGGTCGAGACCGCGCCGGTCGAAACCGGCGGCGATGCCGCCGACGATCCCGCGATCTGGATCGACCCCGCCGACCCCGCGCAAAGCGTCATCATCGGCACGCAGAAGCAGTCGGGGCTCTATGTCTATGGCCTTGATGGTAAGGTGCTCCAATATCTGCCTGACGGACGCGTGAACAATGTCGACCTGCGCAGCGGTTTCCGCCTCGGCGGACGCGACGTGACGCTGGTGACGGCCAGCAACCGCACGACGAAGGGCATATCGATCTATGCGCTCGACCCCGCGACGCGCCGGCTGACCGACGTCGCCGACGGGCTGCAGAATACCGGCTTCGAAGACCCCTATGGCCTGTGCATGTACCGCAGCGCGAAGACGAAAAAGACCTATGTCTTCGTCAACCAGACCGACGGCAAGATGCGCCAGTGGGAACTGGTCGCGACCCCCGCAGGCAAGGTGCGCGCGAAGCTGGTGCGCGACCTGCCCTTCGCGAGCCAGGTCGAAGGCTGCGTCGCCGATGATGAGACGGGGATGCTCTATACCGGCGAGGAGGATGTCGGCATCTGGCGCGAGGGCGCCGAACCGCGCGGCGGCCCCGCGCGCACGATGCTGGCGAAAATTACCGACAATCCCGCGCTCAAGGACGATATGGAGGGCATGGGCCTCTATGCGATGGCGGACGGCAAGGGCTACCTGGTCGTCTCGAGCCAGGGCAATGACAGCTATGCGGTGTTCCGCCGCGAGGGCGACAACGCCTATGTCGGCTCGTTCCGTATCGGCGCCGACATGGCGGCGGGGATCGACGGCGTCTCCGAAACCGACGGTCTCGACGTCAGCAGCCTCGCGGCAGGACCCAACTTCCCGCACGGCCTGATGGTCGCGCAGGACGGCCGCAACGTCTCGCCGCCCGAGAATCAGAATTTCAAGCTGGTGCCGTGGGAACGGGTGGCAAAGGCGCTCGGCCTCGATCTTTGATCGCATCCCGCTGTGCACCTGGTGCGCAGCGGGTCTGCCCCGGCCCGTGGTCGATGTTGTGTCGGAATGGTGACCCCTACGGGCACCCGGCTGCCGCAGCAAGGTATTGATTTAATGTTACTATTTGCCTTTAGCATGGTCGTCATACCATCAGAGATGCCATCTGTCCATTGGGATTATTTGGGCATGAATGATACTGACAGGAGGTTAACGTGGCGTGTGTCGACATCACCGGCCTAGCTAGGTTGTCTGGCCCCGACGCGGGTAAGTTCACTGCCGCTTGGGTCGCGGAGTGTCTTTCGCACATTTTGAAGCCATTCTTCGAACCCTTCCTCGCCGACAACGCTCATGCCTTCCAGAAACTCCTGACGTCGAGTGGTGCGTCGCGGGGCGCGCCACACGTCCACATCGACATTCTCCAAAATCAGACGAGCAACGCGGCGGTTCGTCTCGATCAGCGGAACCCCCACCTCGGTGCCAACCTGGCGCAGACCATGAAGCTCGCGCCTGAGGCTGCCTTGCGCCTGAGCAGGTCCCCTCGTGCCCCAGAGCTTTTCCTGAATCCATGGGCGCCACCGTTCGCCATTGCCGGCTGTAGCAAGGAGACCAAGCAAGGCGATCCCCTTTTTGCTTGAGAAAGGGAGCCGGCTGCCATCTGGCGCTGCCAACTGAAAGGCTCCGAGCAACTTCAGCCGATATCTCGGGTGTCGATCTTCCATCTCGATTAGCATCGGCCTCGCTCGTTTATCTGCGGAATGGCATCCCCGCATGCCCTTGCGTGGCCGTTCTCCTCAAAGTCTTGAAGGCGCTCTAAAGGATTCTTAAAGACTCGGTACCTGCCGAGCGAACGAGCGAAGCCGCTCCTTGAGCGCTCACGATTATCCGGAAATAGAGGCACGGCATGCAGTGTGCTCGAAGCCGTCGGAGACTACGATGAGTAAGGCTGCATAACTTGCATTGACGGGGCCGGGACATTTTGACCCTTGTCCCGGCCCCAACTGCGGCAATGCCTTCCAACCGGGGTAGTGTGGCGAAACGACAATGCGCGCAGCTATGGAAATCCTGCCGACGCGACGCGCGCGAGCGCGGCTAATGCGTCTGATCGAGGCCCACTGGTGAATTGTATTGCTTGTCGGCCGAAGGCATCGGGCCAGACGAATCCGCGATGTTGTTCCGCATTTCGCGGAGCCATTCCTCGAAAGACTCTTCGCCCGCTATATCGATTCCTTCGAGGAACTCACCAGGGGAAAGCATGACGGCCTCCTCATTGCGAATATCGACATCGACGACGTTCAGATTCAGCCGAACCGTCCGGGTCGTTGCCTCGACGAGCGGAAAAGGCGAGCCTGCCGTCAGCTTGCGGAGACCATGGAGCTCGCGCCGCAGGCTCGCTTGCGCTTGTCGGAGCTCGCGCGATCCCCAAAGCTTGTCCTGAATCCAGGCGCGCCATCGCTCGCCCGAGTTGGCACTTGCCAGAAGACCGAGCAGCGCGATCGCCTTTTTGCTGGTGACGTCAATACGCTGTCCGTTCGGCGCAACCAGCTGAAACGCTCCCAAAAGCCGGAGCCGATAAAGCGCCATACCGTTCACCCCCACCCCTCTTTCCCTTCTCCCCGCGCGGATTATGCCGCGCCTCCCGGAGGGCGGATTAAGACGCTGCTGAAGGTGGGAGCAATACCGAACAGCCGCGCGACGAATTAATAACGCTAAGGAAACGCTTAAGAAACGCAGCGCTTACGCTTTGCGAACGCAGCAATTGGCATTTGCCTTCGTGATCGACCGGGCGACCGGTCTGACTCAGGGGGAATGCTTCAGCATCTAAGATTTTTCGCAGTCTTTAGACGGCCGCGCCGATGGCTTCGGGCGCGTGCGCCAATTCGCCATACTATTTCAAGCAGAGGATAAAACATGACGACGAACTCCACTTCTCATTTGCGTCGCTTCGCCAAGGGGGCGCTGCTCGTCTCCGCGGCCTTCCCGCTTTCGGCGCTCCTCGCGGACAGCGCAAACGCCGAGCAGACAGTGGAGGTGAGCGCGGCGGAAACGGCTGCGAGCGTTCAGGCGAAGATCGATGCCGCCAAGGCGACACCCGATCGCGACATCACGATCACCGTGACGTCGAAAGGCGAAGTCACGGGCCCCGGAACGATCGGACTCACTCCCGCCGCAGGGCAGGGCGATGGCACGATCGTCTTCGGCAATGCCGGCAGCATCGGCGCTGTCGATAAGACCGGCGCCGTGACCGATGCGGTCGGCGTTGCTCTCGGCGGCTCCTCCGCCAAGGCCGATAACAAGCTGACCGCCACCAACAGCGGCGTGATCACCGGCGGCTTCTCAGCAAACGGTTTCGGCGGCACCGTGTCGCTCGATAACAGCGGGACGATCCACAATGGTGTCACCATCCAAGGGCCCGGCGATCTTTCGCTGACCTCCTCGGGTGCCATCCGGTCGGGTGATCTGGCTCTTCAGTCAGTGGCTGCCAATGCGTCGACAGTATCGGGAGATACGACAACCGACGTTTATACCAGTGGTGATGTTACGGGCGTGTTCGGCGACGTGGCGAGCGCTGACGGAAAAACCAAGGGCAATGCCACATTTGTTGCGCAGATTGGCAACGTCGAGGTGACGGCGAAGGGGGTGGCAGGTACTGTTACGGGCTATACAATCGGATCCAAGATTACGGTTGACAATACCGCAGCCGTTCCAGTGGCCAGCAAGTCGATTACGACTTCCGAAAGTAACACGACTTTCTTGGCCGGTTCAGTCAAGATTACGACGGCGACAACCAGTAAGCTTGATGCTGTCAATGGCGTGGCCAATGGTGATGTCGAGATTTCAGTGGCGGGAACGGTCGACAGCGGCGTGAATGCAGTCCCGGTCTTCAATGCTAATTCAGCGAGCAAGACCGTTCAGACACGCGATAGCACGAACACCGTGGATCTCGAGCGGGTCGACACATATAGTAGCTCAGGCGTTGCGGGTAATTCCACGATCAAGATCGCCGAAACCGGCGTTGTAGGCGGGGCGTTTGCCCAAGCCACGCGCGATGCGTCCATCACGAATGCTGGAGAAGCTAAGGGTGGGCTTGATGCCTTCGCCGGTGCGGGTGCGTCGACGAACGCCGGCAGCACCACGACGACGCGGAATGCAACCGGCGACCTGCTCAAAATCGTGACAGCGAATACGTCGGCCAGCGCAGTCGGCAAGGCCGCGATCGAGATCGCCGAAGAAGCTTCCGTGGGGGGCAGCGTGTCGGCTACGGCGACCAGCGATGCATCGGTGATCAATGCCGGTGCGGTCGATGGCGCCGTGACCGCTCGCGCGGGCAACGGGTCCCAGTCGACCTTCGATCAAACGCAGACCTTCGACGGCAAGGGCGTCCAGCTCGGCTACACGACCAAGTCAACGAACGCTCCTTCCGCGGGCAATGCGTCGGTTGTGATCGCCGAACCCGGCTCGACGGGTGGAACCGTGCTAGCCGTCGCGACGAACGATGCCTCTGCGGATAATAGCGGTTCGGTCGGCGGCAATCTGAACGCGACCGCCGGAAACGGCACCGCCAGCGTGACCGAGCAGGCGCTCGCCTTCGACAGCACCGGCGCGCTCGTCCTCAGCGACGTCTATGAGGAAAGCAATACGCGCTCGAAGGGCAATGCCACCGTCGTCAACGCGGCGCGAGGCGAAGTCGACGGATCGGTCAACGCCAATGCGACGGGCGACGTCTCGATCACCAATGCCGGCACGATCGGCGGCGGCGTGAACGGCGCCTCGTCGGGCAACGACACGACCCTCAGCCGCACGATTCTGACGCCCGCGGCCGTTGTCGACGCAACCGCCGGGACGACCACCACCAAATATAATTACGCCGAGGAATCGACGAACACCGCCTCGACGGGCAAGGTCGATTTCACCAATGCGGCAGGCGGGATCGTCGGCTTCAATGGCGTCGGCAACGTCAATCTGACGGCGGGCGGCGACATCACGATCCTCAACCAGGGTGAAGTTCGCGGCTCGACCTATGCGGCAAGCAGCGGCGGCGCGTCGTCGAACGGCAACAGCTATGCCTCGACGTCGGTGCTCGACGGCAAGGGTGGAAGCAGCTTCACCGAGGAACGGACCGACAGCGGTTCGTACACGGCGACGGGCGGCAGCGTCACCGGCACCTATGCCGGCGCGAACGGCACGAAGAACTTCTTCCCCGCCGCCATCGGTAACGTCACGCAGGTAGCCGATCTCGCGAGCACCGTAAATGCGACCGGCGCCATCTTCGGCAACGTCAGCTCGACCGCGGGCAATTCGGGGGTCGCAAGCTCGTCCTACGAGAGCAGCAGCACCGAGACGACCGTTCTCGATGCCGACGGCTCGGGTGCCTATACCGGTGAATATGCCGCCAAGTCGGAAACGACGGCGTTGGCCGGCGGCGACAGCAAGGTCACCATCTCGGGCCAGGTCGCGCGCAGCAACGCAGGCGGCAGCGCCAGCGTCAGCTCGCAGGGCACGAATTCCTCGACGGTGGTCATCAGCGGCTCGGTCGCCGACGATGTGACCAGCAACGCCTCGGGCGCGACGGCGCAGACCTCGGAAGAGTCGGGCAACATCGCCCAGACGATCACCAAGGGCAGCTATGTTACCGACGAGCTCAATACCAAGAGCAGCGGCACATCGATCGTCAACGACGGCGTGGGCGCGGCGTCGATCACCGGCAAGGCGACCGCCAGCCAGGATACGGTCGGCGGTTCGGTTACGGTCTATGGCGTGAAGTCGGCCTCGGCCGACGTCGCGAGCAAGGCGATCGTCGGCGGCAACCTCACGGTCAGCGCCAACAATGGCACCGACAGCGAGACGTCGACCGAACGCTCCTATGTCCGCGATGCGGCGACTGGCGTCGCGACCGCTTCGGAAGCCTCGAGCTCGACCTATGGGGCGGCCGCCGCGCAGGGCAATGCCACTGCGACGATCGCCGGCACCGTCGAAGGCGGTACCTATGTCAACGCCGGCCGCGGCGATGCGACCGTCACGCTGACCGGCGTCTCGGAAGACTATGTGAGCGCGATTGCTGGAAGCAGCGTCACCACGTCCGAGGCGACACGCGAATGGACCGGCAAGACCAAATCCTCGTCGGATGATTTCGGCACGCTCGTCAGCAGCCTCACCAACCGCACGTTCGAGGAAAGCGTCACCACCGAAACGGCAGCGGTTGGCGGCAAGGCGACCGTGCTCGTCGACTCCGCCCAGGCGCTGAAGGACAAGGCGGTCGCAGCGACTGACGACGTCTATGCCGCCGGCGTCAGCGGCGCTTCGGTGACCGTGACCAAGGGCTCGATCGTCACCAGCGACGTCGATGCCGAAAGCTATGCCTTCAACACGGTCGGCACCAGCACGACGAGCGATGACGGCAAGGGCACGGTGAACCTCACAAGCTCGACCACGACGACGATCGTCGGCGGTCCGGCTTCGATCACCAACGCCGGCCTGATCGGCGACGATGCGCGCGCAGTGAGCGCAACGTCGGCGACGGTCAGCAATACGGGCCAGATCGGCGACCTGGCAAGCGCCAGCGCCATCGTCATCGGTTCGAACACGACGAGCGAAACGACCAACTTCGGCAAAGCCTCGCTGCAGACGGTCACCGAAACCATCACGCCGGTCGTGGCGCTCGGCAAAGCGAGCGTGACGAACGCGGCGGGGGCAACCATCGGCGGCGACATCCTTGTCGAAGCCGGCGAAGGCACCGTCACGAACAATGGCACCGTTGGTGGAACGACCGTTCTCGGCCGCAACATCGACACGGCGTCGGTCACCGAAGTCCGCACGGATACTTCGACCGACACGAGCTTCACCCCGGCGGATGCGTTGCTCACGCAGACCTACACGGTCGACCAGAACGGCGTGTCGGGCGGCTTTGCAGTCATCGGCGGTCTCGACAATGACCCGACCGGCGAAGGCGCGGCGCTGACCAGCGATGTGAAGGCGACGATCAACCTCAATTCGGGGTCGGCGACGCTCGGTAGCATCACCGGCGAGCGCGACGCAGACGGCAACCGGACGACCAATACCACGGTCAACCTCGTCGGCTCGGGCTTCCTTGGCGCCGATGCCATCCTCTACCCGAACCAGAGCTGGCCGGTCGGTGCCGACAAGCCCAACCCGCTGCTCTCGCTCGGCAAGGATGCACAGAGCCTCTTCGGCGGCTCGAATTATCAGGTTCGCGTGGTTGGCGTCGAAACGCTGAACAAGGAAGGCGCAGGAACGTTCGTGATCAACGGAGCGGCTTATGACCCGGGTCTCCCGGGCGATGAGCCAGCCTACACGCTCGATGTCGGCAACTTCAACATCAACGCGGGCGAGGTCCAGCTGACCACCAGCCAGTCGGACGGCGCTGAATTCGGGGTTCGCGGCAACATCAACAACGCCGCGACGCTCGTCGTCGGCCGCCGCATCACTCCCGGCCAGAACCTGTTCGGCAACAGCCTGGTCGGCCAGACCGAACTGATCGACGGCATCACCGTCCGTCAGGTCGGCGACTTCAACCAGAGCGCCGCGGGCACGACCGTCGTGGGCATCACGCCGACGCTGGTTCGCGTCTACCGGAGCGAGGTCGTGGATGGCTCGACTCTCCCCGAACCGCTCGGTCCGGTGGCAGGCGGCGTCTATGTCGGCTATTTCACCACGCCGCAGGCGCTTGGCTATGAAGCCGACAATTCGCGGGTCGACATCACGGGTAACCTGAACCTCGCCGGCAAGGTCGCGGTGAACGTCTATCGTGACAGCCTCTACGCTAATGGCGATGGCTACACGCTGTTCACCTATACCGGTACGGGCGACGTATCGGCGACGGCGGCACCGACGCTGACCTCGCCCTATGTCGGCTTCAGCCTCGTGCACGACACGGCGACGAAGGAAGTCCGCCTCGAGGTGAAGCGCAGCAGCTATGCGAGCGGGGCGACCAACCCCAACGCCGTGGCGGCCGCGGTTGGCCTCGACTCGGCGCTGACCTCGGCGATCGGCCGCATCCGGAGCGATGCGGCAGGCGGCGCGGGCTTCGCATCGGTGACCGAATTGGGTTACGCTCAGGATATCGCCAATGTCGCGACCGCGCTCGACTTCCGCCTGTCGTCGGATCAGGCCGCCGAGCTCTTCAACGAGCTGTCGTCGGGCGAGATCTACGGCTCGCTCGCCGCGGTCGACCAGAACGCTGTCTTCGGCCAGACGCTCGACATGCTGACGAACCGCCGCTCGTTCGGGGGCGACTTCGCGACGCAGCTCTGGCTCAACCCGGTCGGCAACTGGGCGAAATATGGTGACGGCGACGCCTACGGCGCATCGGACATCCGCGCGAACAGCTACGGCATCGCCGGCGGTCTCGATTTCGCCTACGCGCCGAACGGGGCGTTCGGCTTCGGCGGCGCCTATGCCGAGCATGACATCGCCGCGCGCGGCACGCCGGAGGCGGTCGACGGCCGCACCTGGACCGTGGGCGCTTATGTCACGCAGGGCTTCGGACCGATCTACGCCAATGCGAAGCTCGCTTTCGGCTGGACCAACTATGACGCGACCCGCACGATGAGCCTCCTCGCCCGGACGGCGGAAGCGTCGATCAACGCCAAGCAGCTCGATGCCAGCCTCGAGGTCGGCTACGACTATCGCGCCGGCAGCGTGACGATCACGCCTTATGGCAAGCTGGTCCTCCGCCGCACGTCGCTGGAAGGCTTCACCGAAACGGGTGCAGGCGCGTTCAGCCTCGATGTCGATGGCCGGAAGAAGACGGTCTTCTCGCCGGTTCTCGGCGTGAAGCTCGGCACCGAAACCGAGCTTTCGGACAGCGTGACGCTGCGCCCCTTCGCGAAGGCGTCCTACACCTTCCAGGGCAACCTGCCGAACGATGTGACGGTGGGCTATGTTGGCGGCGGCGACAAGTTCGTCCTCCGCGGCGCCGAGCCCGACAGCTACGGCATGGTCGAGGCCGGGTTCGAGGCGAAGGTCGCCGATAGGCTCAATCTCTTCTTCACCGGCAGCCAGACCTTCGGCGGCGACAATAAGGTGACGGGCGTGCGCGGCGGCGTGAGCTTCCAGTTCTGATCTGAAGAGCAGTCCACTGGGGAACCCCCGTGGGGGGCGTGCCTCGCGCACGTCCCCCTTTTTTTTTGGAGAAACGACATGTGGAATGCGGGCTATGTCTCGGAGGTCGACTATATCTACGGCTATTTCTCCGAGCTCGCGCCGGTCCGGCTCAAATTCGCTCTTCTCTCGCGCGGCATCTCGCACGACGTCGGAGATCGGCCGAACTATCTCGAACTCGGCTTCGGCCAGGGCTTGTCGCTGAACATCAATGCCGCGACCTCATCGGGCTCATTCTATGGGACCGACTTCAATCCTTCGCAGGCGGCCTATGCAAGCCAGGTCTCGCGCGCGAGCGGCAAAGCGCTCAGCATTTTCGACGATAGCTTCGAGGAATTTGCCCGCCGCGATCTGCCCCAGTTCGACATCATCGCGCTGCACGGCATCTGGTCGTGGGTCAGCGGCGAGGCGCGCGACGCCATCGTCGAGATCGCCCGGACCAAATTGAAGCCCGGTGGCATTCTCTACATCAGCTATAATTGCAAACCGGGCTGGGCGCCGATCGAGCCGCTGCGCCATTTGCTCAATCTCTACGCCGCGAAAGCCGCGACCGGGGGTCTGCTCGCGCGCGTCGAGGAATCGCTCCACTTCGTTCGGCGCATCGTCGAGACGAATGCCGGCTATTTCGCGCAATATCCGGCGATCGGAAATATGGTCGAGGCAATCGGGAAACTCGATCGCAACTACGTGAGCCATGAATATTTCAACCGCCACTGGCTGCCCGAATCCTTCTCCGAGGTTTCGGAGCGCCTCGCTGAAGCCAAACTCGATTTCGCTGCTTCGGCAAGCCTGATCGACAATATGCCGGGGCTTGGCGTGCCCGCGCATTGCCATGATCTTCTTGCCGGCATCACGGACCCGGCGCTCTACGAAACGACGCGCGACTATCTCGTCAACCGCCAGTTCCGGCGCGACATTTTCGTCAAGGGCAAGCGCCAGATGACCACGGCCGAAATCGCCGACGGAATTGAGGAATATAGCTTCTTGGCGCTGAATGATGCGAAAGAGCTTCCGCTTTCGCTCGCAACCGCCGCCGGGTCGGCAAGCTTGCGCGAAGAAATCTACAAGCCCGTGTGGAAGGCGCTCATGGCAAAAAGGGGAGCCATCACGTCGTTCGGGGCGCTCGCCGCCGCGGTCCAGGGCGAGGGGATCACACGAACCCAACTCGCTGAAGTGCTGTTCGTCCTGACGGGCCGCGGAGATATCGCGCCTGCCGCGCAATCTGCGACACCCGAGGAGGATCTCGCGGCGTCGGTCGCACTCAACCAGGAGCTCTGCCGGCGATCGAAATATGGCGCCGGCGCCAATAACCTCGCTGCACCCCGTATCGGCGCCGCCGTCACCGTCTCGCGCGTGCAGCAACTCATCCTCCTCGCGCTCTCGGATAGTGTCAAAGACGTCGAGACGACGGTCTGGGACTGGCTCTCATCGCAGGGCGAACGCCTCGTCAGCGACGGCAAGCCGCTCGAGACCCCTGAGGAGAATATCGAGGAAATCCGGAAGCTTCGAAAAGATGTGTCGGCGCGTCTCGTGCCGCTGCTTCGCCGTTTGGGAGCAGTGCCCGAATAGGCGGCAAAAAAGCGATCTTCATATCGCCCGTGGCTGTCGGCCAATTAAGCGAAAAGCTTATTCATTGAAGATGAAAGTTATTTTAGGGTGGAAAAATGCTTAGAATGACGGCAACGTAAATTGGATAACGCGGAAGGACGATGCTCCTATCTCGCGACGGGGCGCAATTACATGGGTCGAGTTTTGGGCTAGGCTCCTTGTTTCGACAAGGGACCTGTCTTGGTTATTCGACGTAGGGGATTGTTCATGTCGCACTCTATAGGCATGCGGAGGCGATTAAATTTCTTCGACGAGGTTTGTGCTGCGACCGACCAACAGGCGCGCCCGGCTCTCCGACGTCCGCGCGGTCATTTCTACCGACTGACGTTTCTGGGCGCGTTTCAGTTGATCGCGCCTGACGGGAATCGTATTGAGATCGGCAGCAAGAAGGCGGTCGCGCTGCTTGCGCTCCTTGCCACCGCGCCGACTGGCGAACGCTGGCGATCTTGGATTCAGGAGAGATTATGGGGCTCGCTCGAAATACCGCGTGCACAAGCTGGACTCCGGCGCGAATTGCACCGTCTCCGCAAGCTGACGAGCCCTTACGGTGTTTCGCTGCTGCACTCTGATTTTCGGACTGTTAGACTCAATCTTGTCGCTGCAGAGGCAGATGTTCGTCACAATATCGCTCCGAACGCTGCGGAGTTTCTTGAAGGGCTCGACCTCTCGGGTGAAGATAATTTTGAGGACTGGTTAAGGGAAATGCGTTGCAACCTCGCCGACTGTCCCACGGCAGTCGATAAAAATCGCATGCTAAAGGATGCAGAATATGAGGATAACCGGTTGCTGATGGTGATGAGGGAGTTGCCAGCAAAGCGCAACTTTACATGATGGTGGATTTTGCTTCCCAGCCTATCTCCGAGTGGCTTGATCGGGTCGCTAGCGCCCTATCCTGATCGTGCATCGCACCGGCTCCTTGGACTTTTCCGCTGCCCTCTCACACGCGGCGATGGTGTCGCGGTTTGCCTGCCGCATGTCGGCGGCATCAACGATGGTCCGCCAGCCTTCCGGGTTTCCGGCGCGCATCAGACGGATGCCTGCATCCCATAGCGTCGACTCGCCCATTGTGCGTCGAGCAACCCGTTCGGGCCAGTGCCAGCTTTGCGGGGCCATGCTCGCCGCCCATCCCGGATAGATCAACCATAGCAGGGATATGGCGAGGATCGCGATGCCGATAGCATAAAGCATATGCCGACGCTGTTCCTCCTTCGCGCGAATCGTGCCGACGGTATTGCTCATGGTGGCATTGTTCTGACGAAGAAGCTCCCGCGTCTCCTTGATGGCGATCCTGTCGGCCTCGCGCGCCGTTTCCGCCGCCGCTGCGATCCGCCCAGCCATGCTGTCCGGCGTAATCCTGAGTGCCTCCGATTGCTCGACCGCCTTCATGCGCTTCGCGAGGTCAGCCAGCGTAGCATTGATCCGGCCAAGCGTCGGGTTGTAGTCGGGAACCTCGATGCTCTGTTTCTCGACGGCAATATGCTCAAGGGCGCGGGCGATCACCGCCAAGCGCCCGTCAAACCGTGCGTCCATCGCCTCCACGCGCGCCGCCAGGCGCGCGAACGCCTCCGCTGCCGTGCCGGTCGGCGGTTGGGGTTCCGGCCCATTCAACAGGGATTGTTCGTCCATTGTCACGTCTCCTTGGTCTAGCGTTCCATGCCGCGGCCGATGTCGCGGCCATGATCGAAGGGGATGGAAGCCGCGAGGTCGCGGCCGATGCTGCGGCTCATGTCGTGGCCGATCTCAAGGCCAAGCTCGCGGCTGCGTAGCCCCAGCACGGATTCAAGCTGGGCGTCGCGCTCAAGGCCTTTCGCCATGTCGGCCATGTGCTGCGCGGTGGTTTTCGCGCCCCGGAAATTGCCGTCGCGCACCAACTCGGCGTGCTGCTCGCGCAACTGCTGCCAGCCCTCTATGAAGTGGTCGGCGCGCTGGAATGGGTCTATGCGGATTTCCGCTTCCGCCTGCATCGCGCGCACGGCGTCTTGGCCGCGCCCCTGCGCCGCCTCGCGGATCAATTCAGGGCCGCCCCGGAACGCGCTGTTCAGGTCCGTGGTGCCTTCGGGCCGGATCGCGTTCAGTGCTTGCCCGGCCCGGTCCAGCGCCTCGCGCTGGTGGGGCATGGGGTCGATGCCCTGCGCGCGCGTCTGCCGAATTGCGTCCAGCGCCTTGGCGTAGCGCTCGACCGCGCCGCGCACGCCGCCCGCCCGTAGCGGCTGCGGGTCATACTCGTGCTGCTGCTGGCGGGCCGGATCGGGCTGGGGCACGAAACGGCCAAGGTCGAGGCCGTCGAACATGCCGCGCCGGGGTTCGGGCGCGGCCGTTGGCTCGCGCTGCTGACCGGGAAGTGAGAGGCGCAGCCCGTCGAAGATCCCGCGCGCCTTCTCGGCCCCCGCGCGGGCCATTTCCATGACGCGCTCACCAAAGCCGATGCCGCGCCGTTCGGCAAATTCCTTGGCCGGATCGACCTGGCGGTAGTCGCTCGCCATGTCCTTGACGCGCTCGCGGGACAGGGTGCGGACAAGGCGGGCGTCGTCCTTGAAGTCGTCACGCCCATAATGCAGCGCCATGTCGTCGCGATGGCGCGACATGCCGACATAAGCGCCGTGCCGGTCCATGCCGGGGGTCGCCAGCACATGCGCCCGGTCCACGGTCATGCCCTGCGCCTTGTGAATCGTGGCGGCATAGCCGTGATCGAAGTCGCGATAATCCTTTGTGTCGAAAGCGACGCTGCGCCCGTCATCGGTGCGGACGGTCATGCCCTGCTGGCTCACCTTCTCGACGGTGCCTAGCGTGCCGTTCTTCACCTCAAGGCTGCGCTCGTTACGAAGGAACATGATGCGATCACCGCTGGCGAAGGCCCGCGCGCCGCGCTCGGCTTTCACCAACACGTCATCACCAAGCTCTCCGGCGGCGCGCATCCGGTCGCGGGCCGCCTCGTTCAACTCGCGCACCTCGTCATTGGTGTGCGTGAGGATGATCCCGGTTTGATCGGGCGCGGCAATGCGCTCGCGGTCCCACCGCTCGACAAGCTCGCCGCGCGCCTGCTCCCGCGTCTCGGCCGCGTGGATCATGCCATGATCGCGATAGGCCCGGATCGCTTCGCCGGTTCGGCCGGTCGCCAGATGCCGGGTGGCGTCCTGTTGCCAGCCCTCATGCTGGCGACGAACCTCCGTAATCTCGACGCCGCCATGCCGTTCGTGGATCGCCCGGAACGCCGCGCCCGCCTCTATGGCCTGCAATTGCTGCGGGTCGCCGACCAGCACCACCTTGGCGCCGGCGTCGGCCGCATGGGAAAGAACGCGCTCCATCTGGCGCGTGCCGACCATGCCCGCCTCGTCTATCACCAGCACGTCGCGGGCGGTGAGCATATCGCGACCCTGTGACCAGCCATGTTCCATGCTGGCGATGGTGCGCGACGCGATGCCGGAGCCGTTCTCAAGTCCCTCCGCCGCGATGCCCGACAACGCCGCGCCGCGCGCCTCGAACCCGGCGCGTTCCCATGCCTCCCGCGCAACGCCAAGCATCGCGCTCTTGCCGGTGCCCGCGTAACCGACGACGACGCTCAAGCCGCGCTCGCCCGTCACATGCTCGAACGCCGCGCGCTGTTCGTCGGTCAACTCCAACCCGTACCCCTCCGCGCGCGCGCGCGCGGCGGCGCGGTCCTTCTCGTCCACGCGGTGCCGCTCGCGCTCCGCCATCAATTCCGATGCGCGCTGCAACCGCTGTTCTGTTTCGATCATCTCGCGCGACGTGAACCGATCATCGCCGCGCCCGTCCTTGCCCAAGGCGACAAGATCGGGCGATGCACGAACGGCGCTCATCGCGCGGTCGAATTGTTCCTTGCCGTCCGTGTGGCGATGCACGAACATCGCCATATCGCGGCGCTTGAACGTCGCCTGATGGTGGGTGATCGCGTCCAGCGCCACGCGCGGCTCCGCGATGATGCGTTCGCCGTTGCGCTGCGCGATGGTGCGGTGATCCTCGATCCGCTCGGATTCAAGCCCGCGCTCGCCCATGCGTGAAGCGGCGGGGCCGATCTTGTCTTGCGGCTCAAGCTCGATGCCCTGCGCTTCGTAGCTGCGATGATCGATCCGTGCATCTATGTCGAGTTCGGCAAGGCGGCTGTTGACATGCTCGGCCCACCGCTCGCGCCATTGCTCGACAAGCTCGGTGCGGTTCCAGTCGCGCTCCTTCTGGCCGAACCCCTGCTCGTTCACTTCGCGCATGGTGAGCATGACATGAGCGTGCGGCTTCGCCAACCCGTCCGCGCCAATATCCCAATGGACATTCAAATCCGCGATCATGCCGCGCGCGACAAATTCCTGACCTACGAAGTCGCGGGCAAGCTCGATGCCCTGCGCCTTGGTCATCTCGCGGGGAATGGCGAACTCGACCTCGCGGGCAAGCTGTGCGTCCTTGCGCTTCTCGAACGCCTCAACGTCATTCCAGAGGCGTTCGCGGTCACGCCACTGTTCGGGCGCGCCTTCGGGCAGCAGGATTTCGCTATGCTCGACGCCCGACTTGGCGCGAAAATCATGGTCGCGGTCAAGGCGCTCGTCGTGCAGTCGCTCGCCCGCCCGATAGGCGGCGGCTCCCACGGCGCTGCGCCCTTGCGTGCGGCTGATGACTTGAACGCTGAAATGGTAGATCGCCATAGCGATCATCCATTTACTATTCTCAAGCGCACGTCGGAACGACGTATAAGCGCGCCCTCCTCGAATAAATTCTCGGCAGGGACTAGGTTGTTCCAGACTGTCCCGGCGACTCTACTGCATCACCGACGCCGCTCTTCTATCATGGTCGCATCGACACTCAATGGAGACTTTGTCATGCGTAAACCCCGCGATATCGATTCGGAACTGAAGACACTCGAAGCAAAAGCGAAGAGCCTCAAGGAACGCCGCGTTCGCCAGCTCGGCGAACTCGTCATCGCCACCGGCGCCGATGCACTCGATGCCGAGATGCTCGCCGGTGCCTTGCTCGGCGCGGTCGCGACGAAGGATGCGGGCGCGAAGGAAGGCTGGCGCAAGGCGGGCGCGAGCTTCTTTCAGGGCAAGGCGCGAAAGCCTGCGCCGCGATCTGAACGCGAGCCGGACGGCGCTCTCCCGTTCGATCGCGGCGCGGCATCGGCTTGAACTGGTGAACGCGCGGACCGACATGCGCGAGTGGCAGATCAAGCGCCGCGAGCGCACGCGCCAACTCATTGAGTTGGGAGGGCTCGTTGTCAAAGCCGAGTTGGTCGAACTCGCCGATGATGATCGCGCGATGCTCTATGGCGCCTTCCTGTGGATGGCCGATAAGCTGCAAAGCGACCAGGGCGATCATGCCGCTGCGCTGTGGAAGCGACGAGGGAAGCGTGCGTTCGAGGCGGAGGCGTTGCCCGACTCCGGCCCGTCTGTCATAGGCGCGCCATGACGCAGGAACTGACAGAGACCATCCTACGCGTGGTCGAGCGGGCGCCGCAATGGATCAGGCGTGATCTCGACAGCAAGGACGCGGTCGCCCGCATCCGTGCCGAGGAAACACTCGCGGCGATGATCGCCGACGCGCTCGATCAGAACGCCGACGCGAAGGTCTGACGGCTATTTGGCGCGACTTGTGGCGGCCTTCTTGCGTCCGCCGCCGCGCCCCTTGGTGCCAAGGCCGATGGCCTTCGCGAGCGTGCGGCGCTTCTCGGCATAGGCTGGCGCAACCATCGGATAATCCTTCGGCAGGTTCCATTTCGCGCGATAGTCGTCGGGCGTCATGTCGTAATGCGTCATCAAATGACGGCGCAGCATCTTGAGCTTCTTTCCGTCTTCAAGGCAGACGATGTAATCGGGCTTCACCGACGAACGGATTGACACCGCGGGCTCCTGTTTGACTTCGGGCTCGGCGGTCTGACCAAGTCCGGCGAGCGCGTCGTGCACCGATCGGATGACCAGCGGAATATCCGATATGGCGACGCTGTTATTGCTGACATGCGCGGCAACAATATCGGCGGTCAGCGTGACCAGCGTTTCAGAATCGTCCATTCCACTCTCCATCAATAAGCGCGGTTCGCAACCTGATTACGACCCGTGACATGCACGCATCCTACGGTCGCTTCAAGGACGGGGGAAGCGAAGTATTTTTCTCTTTGCGAAATACAGTTGGGCGGCGGACAGGGGTCGCGTCCTGTGGCGCCGCCCTTACGATGCCGCCATTCTTTTTTGGGGAAAGAAGGTTCGGCGGCATCGAAACTGCGAGGTCATCCTTATCGGCGCAATGGTTAATCGAATATGGATTTCCAGTCCGCTTTGCAGCAATTAGTGCGTTTGTTCTTCAACCGTAAAAGGCGGACCGGATGCGGTCCCACCATATTCCTAGCCCGAGCCTTCGCACCATGATCGCGAAGCGAATGCGAAACGCCAGCGACGGATAGTCCATGCCGATGATCGCATAGTCGGCCTGCTCGCGGCGGCGTTTGACGCTGGCGCGGCTGATGCCGAGACGGCGGGCAATCTCTTCGGTCGGTCGGCCATAATGATGGAAGAATATCCAGACGTGCCGGGTCAGTTCGGACTGACGGGTCAGCGGCTCCGGTATCTTCACGATGTCGGCGACCTCTTCGCCGTTCTGCTCGGCCTCCGTCAGCGGTCGTTCTTCGGGCAAGGGACGTCGCCGCCGGCGATACTCGGCATAGCCGTGCGGGTAGCGATGATCGGGAATCAGGCGATCGGCCAGCCATTCATCGAACGGCTGCCAGCCTGCGCAACGGAGCGCGTCGTTGACGCGAAGCAGGCGGCGACGCCGACACCGGCGCCACGGTCTGACAAAGCGCCATTGATCGACAGTGGCGACACCGGCCCGGCGCGACCGCAGGACCGCATTGCGCAGCGTCGCCGTCAACTGCGAGACGATAAACGCGGCCGCGGCTTCCTGATCGGTCGGGATGTCGGCAGCAGGATTGGACCATATCATCTCGCCCGGATAGCCGCTCTCGGTGAAGGCGACCGCGAGCGATCGCCGATAGTCCTGCTGCAATCGCGCCTCCAGTTCGATCGCTGCCGCTCCCATACCGGGGACCGGCTCCGTATAGCAGACATGCGCCCGGACGATCGTCCGCGCATCGGCGAGGCAGGCGTCGATAGTGTCACGATCCGCCCCAACTTCTTCCGCCATCGCGCCGATCTCGACGCCATAGAAATTGTGGAGCAGGAACAGTGCGCGCGGGAGTGGTGTCAACCGCCGCATCGCCGTGCAGCGTTGATGGTCGAGGCCCGACATGACCAGCGCCTCCAGCCGCTCGGTACGCACAGCGTCGGGCGCCTCCAAGATGCGGCGACCGAGCAGGCGTTTGAAGGGGCGCCAAGCCTGCAACAGCCTCACCATTGCGCGGCAACCGCGGCGCGGCAGAGCGTCAGTGCCCGCATCATATGATATTCGACCGTCTGGATGCAGACACCGAGCCGCTCGGCGATCTCCTTGTAGGTCAGATGCCGCATTCGGTGCATGACGAAGACGCGCCGGGTCTTGGGTGGCATGGCGCGAACTGTTTGCCGGTAGAGGCGGAACAGGTCCATCGCCTCGATCCGCCATGTCTGCTCGGGACGCGACGATGCGTTTCGCTCTTCGTCGAACAGCGAAAAGATGACCGGATCGCGATGCTTACGGCGCCCGCCGTCGATGATCAGATTCTGAGCGATCCGGGTCAGATAGGCTTGCGGACGTTCGACCCGATCGAATGCCCCGCTGCGCAGCAGGCGAGCGAAGACTTCCTGCACCAGGTCGGGCGCGGCGTCGCCCCCGGCCCTTCGCCCGAAATATCGTAGCATCCGCAGACGCTCGGCACGATAGAAGGCTTCGAACGAAGTGGCGGTCGAGACGGGCGCGGTCATGACCGCGCGCCTTTGCGTTCACGCTCGTTGAACGGTGCATCGCGCGAAGCGCGATAGAGGGTGATACCGGCCTCGATGCGGTCGAGGATGAAGGTGTCGCGCTCGGCTTTCGCGATACGGATGTCGGCTTGGGAGTAAAGCTCAAGGTCGACCGCGCAGCGGTCGCCCAGCTCGTTTTCGATCACCTCACGGGCGCGGTCCCAGCAGCCTCCTTCCTTGAAGAGCGGGTGATTGACGACGATCCAGAGTTCATATTCCGAGAAGTTGATCGTCTCGTCGTCTTCATACCACGACCGCCGAGCATAGGGGCCGATCAGGATGATGCGCCTGATCTGGCCCGGCTCGGGCGCTTGCACCTGACCGGGGTCGAAGAAAGCGCGCAGGATGCGCGTGATGCGCTCGATCTCGCCCTGCTTGCGGCGGATGAGATGGTCGACGCGCGCCATCACGACTTCGCGCGCGTAGAAGTCCTTTTGTTTTGGGGTATTCATTTGCAGCTCGCACAGCGGCGGTCCGCGCAACAGCGCGCGGATGTGCAAGCGATGTTCGCTGTGTGCCGCTAATGCGGTCTACAGCAACTGCCCGACCCTCGGCCGGACCTGCATGATGCTGGCAGGATAATCCTCGGAGATGGCCGCCAGTCATTCCATCCCGTGGCGGCGGTTATGCCAGAATCAGGGGGTCTGGGCAAGTTCAGCCGCCGCTAATCCTTCCGGAGGCGCGCCGAGGAGATCCTCGCAAGCCAGCCTCACCGATCGTTTACCGATGTTGAGCTATTCCGACAGCATGAAGCATCGTCGGTACAATCGATATCATGAGCCGCGTCGTTACGCAGCAGCCGGGTCACGGCGAAGCCGACGCTCATCGCCGGTCGGTGGCTATATCGTTGGCGCGCTCATCCTTGGCGTTACCGTATGGGCAGCATGGTCGGTCACAACTCCCGGCGGACGACAGGCATTCATGGCGAATGCCAATGATATTGCCGTCTCCACGGGCATGATGCGCGAACGCCCCCCTCAAGAGGGTGATTACTGGCGCGGCTGCGACGATGCACGCGCCGCAGGAACGGCCCCGATCTATCGCGGTGAGCCGGGATACCGCGAGGGCATGGACGGCGACAGCGATGGAATTGCGTGCGAGCCTTACCGTTGATGGCGCAATGGCTCAAACCGACCGACTATCTATATTCGCCCCTGCAAATCAGCGCCCCGTTTGCAAACAAAGCAACAACGCGAGCTGGCTTTCCGGTGAGGAAAAAATGCATAATATTGAAAATCAGCGCTTTTTGAACAGTTATTCAGGAGAATAGGAACCTCCGCTTGCGCAATCGGAAAATCCGTGCGGCCATTCGTTGCGCTCCATAACATATATAATGTCTTTGTATGCGCTTATCATTCCTGACATCACATGGGGATCGCCATCACTATGGCGATCCATTGTGTCTCTCAGCAAATGAAACCCAACGAGTTTGTCATATATTTCGTCAAAAGCCCAAACTATTAAAGCCGAGAAAGCATCGCTCTCGCGTTCAATGCCGTGCATTTTTGCCAAGTATATACAAAGCCCAAATATATACCCTCTGGACATGCCGCTTGCCGCATCACATTCTGGACCAATATCCCCCACCCGTAGTCCTATAGCTTCTATCTGGGGGGAAATGATAGATATAATTTTTTTACAAACCGCTTGAACTTTTTCTTCATCTTGGGGCCTGTCGCCTTTTATCTCGTCAGATTGTAGCGACGGTTTCGTAAAAAGGCCGAACATATAAAATCCCTTTTCGCTGCTACGGCCAACCTACATCTGCTCACTGAATTTTTCGTTGATGTCAGAGATATTCCCAATCAGTGCCATGATGGCCGTTTCTGAACATCCATCCCGATAACCACCAGTCCGCTTCCCACCCCAAGTTTGCCGTTTGCTACCTGCGCGTTGCGGTTTCGAGTTCGGCGATCCTGTCGGTGCAGACCTGATGGACAACGCGGCCAAGCTCCTCAACGCGTTCTCCAAGCCAAGCCAGTTCTTCCTCGCTGATCCTGTAGTGCTTGGAGTAGCGGGCCTTCGTGTAAGCCTCTTTCAGCTTCTGGAACGTCGCGCGCTCGCGGCGATTGGTTTCGGGCCAGATGCCGTAGAGACGCCGGTCGAGCCCTTCGGCGAGGGAGCGGAGGAACGCGATATTGTGGTTGAACGGAACGTAGAAGGTCAGCGTCAGAAGCAAGCAACCATAGAGGCGCTCAGTCGCTTGATGGAGATCGAATGCCGCCTTCTTGAAGTCTCCATCATCAACAGCGTGTCGAAATCCACGATGGAAGCTCTGCGCGCTCGGTAGCCAATCCTCGAAATATTCCTTCGCCATCGTGAGCGCCTTTTCTGGCGTCTTGGGCTTCGGCGCTGCCAACTCGCGATCGTCGGCTTCGTAAAGCGCAATCCCATCCTTCGCGACCTCCATGAAGAAGACACGGCCGTGCGCCAGACCGTCGTTCACCTCGTGAAGCGAATGGACGATGAAATTGACCGGCGTCCGGAGCGTCTTCTCGATCGTGTAAGCCCGGATCAGCCGTTCCTCGGCCTGCGCCCAATAGGCGGCGCGGTCGGTCAACTCCTTCTGACTGACGATGACGAGAATGTCATAATCGGATTTATACTGGTTCGCTGACGTGGGCGCATCGACCCAATCGCCCCTCGCGTAGCTGCCGAACAGGATGATCTTGAGGATGCGGGCGCCCTTGCGGCGCCCGGTCGCATTCTCCGTCGCCTGGCCGAACTCGTCGAAGAGAATTTCGACGATGCGCTCAAGCTCGCGCTGCTTCGCGGTGGGTAGATGGTCGATGTCGGTGCGCATGTCCGAGAATCTTCGGGAAGTTCTGCTGCTTTGGCAAGGGCACGTTTTCATCATGCTTCGGATTGATTGAACGTCGCATGATGTGAGTGTTGCGATTGAGACGGCGTGGGAAAATATTTTCCCTACGCCGATAAACGGCAAGCGACGCCGCGGGACGACGGCGGACGCCAGACCTCGATTCCAAAAGCGGCACCATAGTGCCCATACCCTTGCACGACGCGGCTGAATGACCATTCTGGCCCCAGGGGAGCCCAGCAACCGTCAGCAATGGAGTGTGTTCTCCCCATGCCTGCCCCTGAAAGAATCATCCGCCTCAAGACCGTCCTAGCCCGCACCGGGCTGTCCCGCTCGACGCTTTACCGCAAGATCGCCGAGGGGACGTTTCCGGCGCAGTTGAAAATCAGCATCCACGGCACCGGCTGGCATGAATCCGCCGTCAATCGCTGGATCGCCAATCCCACCAGCTACCGCGAAGATCGGGTCGAGTGAGGGGCGGCCGGGCTAACGCCCGCCCTTGGCCTTTCGGAACGTACCCTCGATGACCTTCGCGCCATCGCGGAGGAAGTCGAGATGATCGGACCAATGCTGCATCATGCGGACGCGCTCGTCCCAATATTCGCCCCGCGTATAGGCGCGGCGCACAGCGTTGTTATCGCAATGGGCAAGCTGCCGCTCGATCGCGTCGGGGTGCCATAGCCCCATTTCGTTGAGCAACGTCGCCGCCATCGCTCGGAAACCGTGGCCGGTCATCTCGTCCTGGGCGAAACCCATGCGGCGCAAGGCGGCGTTGATCGTGTTTTCCGACATAGGCCTATCAACCGAACGCAGCGACGGGAACAGGTAAGAGCTATAGTCCGCGTCATGCTCGATCGTTTCGAGAATGGCCACCGCCTGCCGGGAAAGCGGAATGCTGTGGACGCGCCGCATCTTGGTCTTGTGCGGCGGGATGATCCAAAGCGCCTTGTCGAAATCGAAGTCGGCCCATTCGGCAAAACGAAGCTCGCCGGGACGCACGAACACATGGGGCAGTAGCCGCAGCGCCGCCTTGGTGTTGGGGTGTCCCTCGAACGCTTCGATAGCGCGCAACAGCCCGGCCGCTGCGTTGGCATTGGTTATCGCGGCGCGGTGGACGGGCTGAGGTGCAATGAGCGCACCGCGAAGGTCCGCCGCCACGTCGCGCTCTGCGCGGACGGTAGCAATGGCATAGCGGAAGATCTGGCTGCAAGTGCTGCGAAGTCGCTTGGCCGTCTCGTAGCGGCCCTTGCTCTCCATCTTGCGGAGCATGACAAGAAGCTCCTGCGCGGTGATGGAAGCGATAGGGCGCTGGCCGATGGACTCGTAGATGAAGTCCAGCAGCCAACGCAGTTTCTTCATCGTGACAACCGAACGGCCCTCGCGCTCGACCTTCGCAAGCCATTCGTCGGCAACCACCTTGAAGCTGTTGGATGCGGCGACAGCCGCCGCGATCTTTTCCAGCTTGATCTGCTCGGCCGGATCGCAGCCGCGCGCCAGAACCTTCCGGGCCGCGTCGCGCTGCTCGCGGGCTTCGGCAAGGCCGGTGTCGGGATAGACGCCGAACGCCAGCGTCTTTTGCTTGCCGTGGTGGCGGTAGTTCATGCGCCAATAGCGTCCGCCATTGGGCGTGACATACAGAAACAGCCCGTCGCCATCAGTAAGTTTATAGGGCTTTGCGCGGCCCTTGGCATTTTTGATTGCAATAGCGGTAAGCGCCATGATGGTATCTCCGACATGGGGAGGACCGCGCTACCATCAGATATACCATCAAGACGGTGGTATCCGGTGGAACGAAGCCGCTCCGTATGGGAATACCTATACCACGAAAAACCGCAGAAATCAGCCACTTGTGGCATCTTCTGGAACCCTCTGGGAGAGGATTTTGGTGACCCCTACGGGAATCGAACCCGTGTTTCAGCCGTGAGAGGGCTTTGAATGGGGGTGTCCCCGTCCATCACCGTCCATCAAAAACCCCATAAATCCTAGAGTGTGTGCGCTATTGTCCATTGTCGTGCAGTCATATATATTTGACGAATATTAGACGATTTTGGAGCATGGGCATGGCTAGGGTGGTGGAAGATGCAAAGATAACGACCTCCGGTGCGCGGGCCGACCGAGACCCCGGTACGCACTGGCGCGGCATCGATCCCACGACGCACATCGGTTATCGGAAACCCAAACGCGGCGGCGGCGTGTGGCTCGTCCGCTGGGCAAAGCCGAAGGTGTCGAACTCCGAGGGCAAGGAGGTGCACGGTGGGTATTGGCAGAAGGCCATCGGTGCTGCCGACGATACTGGCACGACGGGGACGCTGGACTACTACGCAGCGGTAAAGCTGGCGCGTGAGACTGTGGAAGATGCGCGCCGTGAGGCAGAGGCCAAGGCCGCCGGGCCTATCCAGACGGTGGCGACGGCGATTGCGAAATACATAGCCTATCGAGACGAACGCGAAGCGGTCTGGCGCGAGCGGCCGGGGGTGAAGTCCGACGCCAATGCTCGGCTCAAGAAGTATGTGATAGGCAATGAGGCCAAGGCCGTCGCTGCACAGCCCCTTGCCGCCGTGGCCCTTCATGACCTGACTAGAGACCACCTCAAGGCGTGGCGGAAGGGACCCCCGGCCGCCCTCAAAGCCACGGCGCGCAAGCGGCTGTGCAACGACGTGAAAGCGGCGCTCCATATGGCCATCCGGGGTGCGCCCAAAGGTGCATTACCCGCCGGCCTACGCGAGGAGATCACCGAGGGCTTGCAGATAGACGCCCGCGAAGGCCAGACGATGTCCGGTGATGGTGCCCAGCCCATAACCACAGAGCAGCTACTTACCGAAACAGAGGTGCGCGCGCTGCTCGCGGCGGCTCGAACAGTGGACGAACGGGATGGCTGGGACGGCGACCTCTATCGGATGGTGCTTGTGTTGGCGGCCACCGGGGCGCGATACTCGCAGACCTGCCGGCTGAAGGTGGGGGACCTACAGCCCGACCCTTGCTTGCACGTTCCCGGCTCGCGCAAGGGACGCGACGCCGACCCTACCCAGCGGGAGCCCGTGCCGATCACGCCCAGCGCATATGAGACGCTAGCCGCTGCTACTGTGGGCCGCCCTAAGCGCGATCCCTTGCTGGAGCGCTGGCGGCACGTTCAAACCGAAGGCGCGGTGGGCGTATGGCGTCGCGATCGGCGGGGCGCGTGGGCTCCGGCTGAGCTAAACCGGCCGTGGCAATTGATAACTGACGAAGCGGGCATCGTGCGGGACGACGGAAGGGTGCCGACGCCTTACTGGTTCAGGCACAGCCGGATCGTCACGATGCTACGCGCTGGTATTCCCATGGCAGTTACGGCCAAAGCCCACAACACGAGCGAAGCCATCATAGACCGGCATTATGGCAAGTTCCTCGCAAAAGCCTCGCAGGACCTCCTCGCCGCCGTCGCCCTTTCGGTTGAATGACGCACGGGCTTTGCGGCTGCCGCGTGCCATTGATCGCTATATGTGGCGGTCCCGTCCTCAATAGCCGATTCTACGAGTCCACGTGAGGGGGCTACGCGCTCCCGTGTGACCTGCCATTGGTTCGGATGGCGCGGGCGCCTTCGCAGGGGCTCCATATGCCTGCACACGTCGTCCAGAATGCCCAGTCGGTGCGCAGCGCGGTATGCCTGCGGTGCGCCTTTCTTGAACTCGCCGCGATGGTCGAATTTTAGAGCCTCGGCGAGTATCCGCTCGGGAGTCCAATCAATCGGATGGGGTTTGCGGTCCATGTGCGCGCAGACGGCATCGAGTAGGCCCCAGCGCTGCGCTGCGTTGTAGGCGAGCCGATCGCCCGCGCGGAAATCGCTGCGGTGTTCATAGCGCGCGGCGGCTGCCTGTATCCGGTCGGGCGTCCATCTATACATATTAGTGAACCTAACATGGCGTCCGTGGATGTGCAAGTGCAGTCAACTAGCTGAAATTGGGGGGTGACACCGCCGTCAATAGCTAATGCGCGAGCCAGGTTCTAAGATTGTCCGCACAGGGCCGCTGGTGGCCCGGACAAACCCAGTAGGAGTTAATCCAATGCCCAATACCCCCTACGCTCTGAACGTTGATGAGGCCGTTGCATATTCCCGCATCGGGAGGTCGACTCTCTATACCGCCCTGCGCAACGGCGAGCTAACCGCGCGTAAGGTCGGTCGCCGCACCGTTATCCTTCGGCAGGACCTTGAGGCTTGGCTCGAACGCAGCCCCGCTTACGCCAATGTCGCCTGAAACGGGACGCGCCCCAAACCCTGCCAGGTTCGGAGCGCGTGAATAAGGACTCATTACTCTATGTCTGCTAACTATAGCGCTGACGGTTCCGTCATGCAACCCACGCCCCGTCTCGACTTCATTGCCGAGGCCGTTCGGCACGATCTCATAGGCCTGTATATTGCACTGCCCGGCTATCGCATCGCCCGAGACTGGGCCGAGGCTGAAAAGGGCAATGTCCTCGTCATCTGTGGGGGCGCCAATCACCCCGACCAGTTTGCCGGTGCCGCCGGGCGGCTAGCCGAGTGCCACGGTGTTTTCATCCTCGAGATGGGCGACCCTATCGTCGGGTGGAAGATCACGGACCTTGCACTCGGGGGTTCCAACATCGCCGTCGTGGAATGCAGCGCCGTGGCCCCCGAGGCTTGGCTGTCGCTTCGTGATGGGACGGATGTTGTCGTCCTCACCGCCGATGGCGAACTGAAAGGGGGTGCGGCATGAACCACTTCCCCGAACTTGAGGGCATCGTCCGCGCAATGCCCGTCCTAGAACCTATAGCCGAGATGGTCCGAGGTGGGCGGGGCGCTTTCTCCATCGCCATGCCCGGCCGCCGGGTGGAGGATATATTCTGGGAGCACGGGGGGACCGTGCTGCTAATCCAGGATGGACCCGACAGCCGGGGGCCGGAGGCATTCCCGGGCGTCGGCGACGCTCTCGCGCGCTGCGGGGGCGTTGCGCTGCTGGAGGACTGTTACCCTGCGGCCTATTTCGGTGCGGCCATACTCGCTAGCATGGGCACCAACATGGCCCTCATCCACTGTTCGCCTATCCGGTCTGCCGAGTGGGCGGCGGAGTGCGAGAAGACCACTTCGTCGCTGCTCCACGTTGTCGCGCGTGCGGAAGGGGGCGTTCAGTGACCTACAAGGCGACCTATTTTGCCAGCGTCGACGCCTACTCAGCCCGCCCCGGTCTGATAGAGTGCGGCACCGCCGATGAATTCGCCGACTACCTGCGCAGTGTCGTCGTGCCCGTTAAAGACGATGCCCCGTTGCTTAAGCTGGCCCTATTCAACGGCCACCGGTGCGACGAGAACGTTGTCGAGTTCTACGGTGCGCAGGGTGACGCCGACAGCCAAAGAGTGACCGTTCAGGAGGCGCACCAGCACTTTCAGATGCTCGGAATCGAGGCGGTATTCCATGCGACACACAGCGAGGGCATCAAGCCCCACCATTGCTGGCGAGTTTTCGCGCGGTTCAGCGAGTCGGTGGGGCTGGAGCGCTTCCACGAGTTGGTGGGCCTGCTCAACGGCGTGCTGAAGCTGCTGGACCCCGACGCGACGTTCGCCGCCGAGTCTTGGACGCCTCATCAGCCATTCTTCATCGGCAGCGGGCATGAGGTGCTCGTCTCGCATGGCAAGCCGATCGACCTTGTGGAAGGCATCGAGCCGGCCGACAACTCAGGGGGGCGGAAGGTCAAGCGCTATGATGCGCCGCCCGTCGCCGCCATGGCGTTTGCGGGGATGGTCTCGCCCGCCGATGCGGCCACGCGCGAGCGGTTGCTGGGTGCGGTCCGTAACGCGACCGAGGGCGGGCGGCACGCCAAGCTGTTTGGGGTTACAAAGATGCTCTACCGGCTGGTGTCTGGCGGACGGCTCGACCCCGAGGGACTTGAAGACGACATCATGGCCGCAGCGACCGAGTGTGGCATCGGCGGCTCCATCAATAACCAAATCACTCGCGGCATCGCCGTGGGTATGGCTGACCCGTTGACGGTAGAGCGCGAGGCGGATGAGAAGCTGGGAGGCGTGCCCGCTCCGCCGGCCGCGTGCACTCCGCTCAGCAACGAACAGCATCAGGCCCTTGAGGTCGCGGCCGCCCAGCGTCGGGAGGAGCAAGCCGCCCTGACCGTCTCGGCGGGCCGTATCTTCACTCAAGAGGGCGTCGCTCAGATAGCCGCTCGGCGGTATGCCGATATGATCCGCGTTGTCCCCGCCGAAAAAGACCGGTGGTATGTCTGGCAGCCGGGGCGCGGCGCGTGGCGCAGGGACGACATGAATATCGTCAAAGGCATGTGCTACACCGTGATGAACGAAATGGCGAACGCCGCAGACGCCGCGCAAGACCAAGCAACGGCGAAGGAGCTGAGCCGCAAGGGCGCGCTCGACGGTATGCGGGCTTCGCTGGCGGCAAACCCGGCGCTCACCCTTCCTCCGCGTTCGTTCGATCAGGACGGTTGGTTGCTGGGGGTGCCGGGCGGCGTCGTTGATCTGCGGGACGGCAAGATGCGGCACGGACGGCCCGAGGACATGATCTCCAAGCAAACCGCAGTCGCACCGTCGGATGCCGCCGACTGCCCTGTGTGGTTCGCCCATCTCGACCGCGTGACCGGTGGCGATAAGGAGTTGATCGCCTATCTGAAGCGTTGGTACGGCTACATGCTGACCGGGGTAATCCGGGAGCACGAGTTGCTGTTCTTCTACGGCGAGGGACGCAACGGCAAGGGCATCACCGTCAACACCGTCCAACATGTCATGGGGGATTACGCCTACACCGCCCCGGCGAAGGTGTTTCAATCGGACTCGGATAACCAGCACCCGGCGGATGTCGCTAAAATCCCCGGCTATCGGCTGGTGACCGCGCAGGAAATCCCCGAGGGCGCGAAATGGCACGAAGCCCGAATAAAAATGCTGACCGGTGGGGACAGGATACCCGGACGCAACCTGTACGGTGACCCCGATAATTTCGAGCCGACCGCCAAATTTAACCTCGTCGCCAACTCCAAGCCGGAGTTGCGCAAGCTGGACGTGGCGATACAGGCCCGCTTCAACCTCGTGCCGTTCAACGTCACGATCCCGGAGAGCGAGCGTGTCCTCGACCTAAGCGAGCAGCTCAAGGTCGAAGCGCCGGGTATCTTGAGGTGGCAAATCAACGGGTGCCTCGAATGGCAGAAGGACGGGCTAGGCACATGCGCGGCGGTGAAGGCCGCCACAGAGGCGTACTTCGCCGAGAATGACCCCGTGGGCCGCTGGCTGGGCGAGAACGTAGTGGGGCAGCCCGGCGGGCGGGTGTCGAGCAAAGATTTGCACGACGACTACCAGCGATGGGCCATGCGGGGCGGCGAGCGCCATATTGAGCAGCGCCAGCTAACCAGCGCCCTTAAGGGCAAGGGGCTGCACCATATCGAACCCGGCAGTTTTCGAGGGTTTGAGGGTATAGCGTTTCGCAATCATCCGCTCGGCGATGCGCGCCCGGTCATGCCGGCTGGGTAGCGCCGCAACCCCGTTGGGGGCCATCGGGCCGTCTGGTTAGCGCCGGGCGGCCCTTCTTTTTGAGCGGGCGATGGCGTCGGATTGAGCGCCCGCCCATCGCCCGCTGAGCGCCCACCTAGTGGCGCTGTAAATTACCGAGCCGCTCTATAAATCTCGGGCGGGCGATGCGGGCGATGAGCGGGCGCTGAAAATGGATTGAGCGCCCGCCTGAAACCAGCAGAAATCCTAAGGGTTTAAGGGGAGCGGGCGATACGGGCGCTCATTCTCTAAGAGTCCACATAGGGAAAAAAGACCCTCTATAATTACTATAATCCCCCTGACGGCATATTTCCCCACATGAAAAAACTCTTGCGAAATGAGCGCCCGTATCGCCCGCTCGGCTTTTCGGCACCCCCAACGGAAGGTGTAGCAACCCGCCCCGGACAACCCCCAGCGGGTCCGCTAAAAGGTATAAGTGGACGACTGCTTAGCGCGGCGCCTCACGGTGCCACTCAATAAGCAAGAATCGTGCCAACTCGCCACGCGCAAACCGGCACCTCCTCTACCGCCATTTTCCACATCGTGTATCCGCCTTGTTAAGGCACATTAATGGATGGTTATGGACAGTCGCGGACGGCAATAAACACAATAATTTCAGATACTTGTAAATATAGGCCGGGCTTGCTACATTCTTGAATGCACTATCCGTCAAGAAAGGCCCCTATTGTGACTGCCCCATCAACCAGTTTCGCGACCCGCGTTGGTACAGGTGCCGCGCCACTTCCGGGGCTGGACATGCGCACGACGCAAGGCCGGCGGATTAAGGAGATTGTCGGTTCGCTTGTAAGTGATTTGGGGGGCGATCCGACCGAGGGGCAATTCATCCTCATTCAGCGTATCGCCGTGCTCACTAGCCAATTGGAGTTGATCGAGGCCGCCGTGGCCAATGGTGAGCGGCCCTTCAGCATTAGCGAGTTCGCTACCGGCGCTAACAGCCTCAACAGGCTGCTCGGTGCGATTGGTCTGGAACGTGTGGCCCGCGACGTGACGCCTAACCTCGATCGCTACATTCGGCAGACTGCCGCCTGATGGCCGTCACGCCGCGCCTTTCCTTTACCCGTGCGGTCAGCGACCCCATGCTGCTGGGCAACGTGCTCGGCGGCGATAGCTGGGTGGCGCACCGCGCAATGTGGAAGGCGGTATTCTGTGAGCCGCTTACCGACGACGAGCAGCCCTATTTCGATATGCTGTCCGGCGGGCGCGACATGCCCGCCGCACCCGTTAGCATTGCCGCAATGGTGGCCGGTCGCCGATCGGGCAAAACCCGCAGCACCGCCGCCGCGATCGTGTGGCTGGCGTGCCTGTGTGACTGGTCCGCTAAGCTGGTGAGCGGTGAGACCGGCGCGGTTGTCGCCATCGCGCCATCGCAGGCCCAGGCGAAGCTCCTTTTTGGGTATATCGCGGGCATTATCGACGAAAGCCCCGTGCTGGCCCAGATGGTGACCAACCGGACGGCCGATAGCATCAAACTGGATAACGGCATCGAGGTCATGGTGCGGCCCGCATCGTTCCGTAAGCTGCGCGGCCTGACGATCTGCGCGCTGGTGATCGACGAGGTTGCGTTCCTGTTCAACGAAGCGGACGGCAGCCGCAACAGCGACGAGGAAATCCTGCACGCCGCAATCCCCGCGCTCGCCACGACCGGCGGCCCGCTCGTTATGATTAGCAGCCCCTATCGCAAGACCGGCGTGCTGTGGGACTATTTCAACCGCTATTTCGGCAACGATAGCGACCCCGACGTGCTCGTATTTCGCGGTGCATCGCTCGACCTTAACCCCACGCTGTCGCCCAGCATCGTCGAGCGCGCGTTGGCCAAGGATTTTGAAGCGGCCCGCGCCGAATGGCTTGCCGAATTTCGCACCGACCTGAGCAGCTATGTATCGCACGATGCGGTCATGGCGTGCGTCGAGATGGGCCGCGCCGTGCGCCACTATGTCGAGGGCCAGTCCTATGTCGGCTTTGTCGACGTGGCGGGCGGGCAAGGCAAGGATAGCTACACGCTGGGTATCGCGCACCGCGAGGAAGATCAGATTTACGCCGATCTTGTGGCCGAGGTGCGCCCGCCCTTCAGCCCCGACGCCGTGACCGCCGAGTTCGCCGCCCTGTGCAAGCAATACGGTATCGGTGAGGTGCTGGCTGATAAGTTCGCGGGAAGCTGGCCCGCCGAAAGCTGGGAAAAGCACGGCATCCGGTATCGCGCCGAAGCGGACCCCAAGAGCGTCATCTATGCGGCGTTCCTGCCCTTGGTCAGCGGTGGCAAGGTGTCCTTGCTCGATCACGAGCGCAGCCTGTCGCAACTGCTCAACCTCGAACGCCGCACCGGCCGGGGGCGCGACACGATCGACCACCCGCGCGGGATGCATGACGACTGCGTCAACGTGCTGGCGGGGGCCGCCGTCATGGCTGCGCAGCCCCGCATGGATTTTTCGAAGCGATTGGCGGGGTGGTGATGGCTAACCGGATTTACAAATATCACGGACGGGTCATCCCGCGCAGCCGCGCCGTTGATGAGGACGGCGTCATGTATCCGGGGGTTACGGTCAATGATGACCCCGACCGCGAAGCCAACGCCGCCGCAGTGGCGAACGGCTATCCCAACGCAAAGGCCTACCGGGCCGCAATCGATCACATCCGCAACGCCACAAGGAGGGCATAATACCATGACGTTTCAACCCATTCGCAAGCGCAGCTATCGAGGGCCTGACGGGGTGATGTGCGACCAGTCGGAGGCGGTCGGCGCCGACGGCATCGTGAAATCGGGCTATTCCGTGTCGGTCGGCGTTATGGCCGCCGATAGCGTGCCCCCCGGCGTGACCCCCGTGCGCGACACGCCCACCGAGGACGATCAGGCCCATGCTCGATATGTCGAGCGCATGTCCAAGCGCGCGCCAGCAACCGCGAAGGCGCCTGCCGATCCCGCCCCGGCAGAGGGGCACTCGGGCTACTTGGCCCGCATGACCACCAAAAAGGGAGCCTGAACCATGACCGTCTCACCCGTAAGCTTCGTGGGCTCCGCGCCCGATAAACCGGCCGCCACGCCCGTTACGCCGTTCCGTAAGACTCCGATCGATCCGGTCGGCTATTTGCCTGAAGAGAGCCGCGTGTGCTTGGCGCTGCTAAAAGCCGCGAAGGCGGACGCTGAGAGCGCGATGGAGAACGCAACGGAGGCGGGCGTCCCGGCGTCCCACATGGGCGGGCTCCAGGCCGAGCGCGCGGTGACCGCGGCGAATCTCCGCGCCGTCGAGGAGTATGTCGGCGGCCTCCGCGCGCCCGTCGAGGCGCTGCCGCCGGCCAACGTGGCGAAGCTAACGATGGACGGCGTCCGGGCGGAGATCGCTGCCGTGGAGGAGCGCTGGACAGCGCTTCAGCTTATGCGTCCGACCCGTGCCGAGCAAATCGACAAGCTTAAGGCGATGGTGGCGGGATCGGCGGCGAACTGCGCCCCCGAAACCTTTCGCCTAGCTCATGACCATTCGAACGCGGCGGACCCGGCATTGGCGTTTCGCCAGTTGTTGGGCCTCAAGGGTGATGCGCTCGGCCTGCTCGCCGCGATATTCCCCGACGCCATTGTCGAGAAGCTCAGCGAAACGATTCCCGACGATCCCGACGGCGCGTTGCCCCATGCCGAGCGCATGAGCGCCATCGAACAGTGCCGCAAGGACCTGCTGCACCTCGGCTGGCAGGAAGAATGCTTGATTCGTCAGGCCGCAACGCCCCCGCTGCGTCGTGCAACCGCCTTGGCCGTGTGTTTGCTCGGGGTGGTCGCGCGCTGACATGAGATTCGCCGTGCCGCGTGGGTGCCTCCTCCTCGCGCTGCACGGCGAGTATGGCCGGGTTTCATATCCCGGCCGCAACCGGAGACGGCCGGTTTAGTGGTTGCCGGCCGTCTCCACCCAAGTCGCTGAGGCCTTCCGCGACCCGCTATGCCAGCGTGCTAGCAACAGGGGACGGCATCACCGCAACATGGCCCGCCGGACGATGCCCTCCCGCGTCCGGCGGGCTTATGCGGCTTCCATTTCGAGCGGACGGACGCCCGATAGATCAACATGGTCCCGCGCCTCTGCGAGGTCGTAGGCGTGCTGCAAATTCATCCAAAAATCAGCGGTGTTGCCAAAAAACGCCGACAGCCGAAGGGCTGTGTCCGCAGACACTCCCGTCTTGCCGTCCACGAGGCGCTCAATCCGCGTGCGGGGCACGTCGAGGCGCTTTGCAAGCGCGCCTGCGCTCATATCGAGCGGCTCAAGAAACAAATCCTTCAGCACCTCACCGGGGTGCGACGGGTTAGTAAGTACGATCATCGCGGTCCCTTTCAATGGTAGTCCACTATCTCAACATCAGCGGGGCCGGCTTCAGTCCAAACAAAGCAAATACGCCATTGTTTGTTCAGTCTTACCGAATGTTGCCCGTCCCGATCGCCGCTCAAAGCCTCAAGGTGATTGCCCGGTGGGACGCGCAAATCTTCAAGGACCGATGCGGCGTGCAGGGTAGACAGCATCACCCGCGTTCGCTTCACCAGATCACTCGGAAAGCCTTTGCCGAATTTATCGGATATCGCTTCAGCCGCCAGTTTTCCCTTAGTGCTCTGAATCATGTATCACGCCATGATACACATATTGACGGAACCGTCAATGGGCATCGGACGCGGCGCCCGCAGAGCAGTCCAATTCGCCGACGAGGTGCGCATCGCGCCAAAAGTCTTCCACCAAGTGGCACCCCGTCACAATACGGACCGCTTCACGCATCTGGCGTCGCCGCTCAATCGATCGCCCCATACGTACTGCGGTGATACCTGAACGATTGTGGACCCGTACCTCACCCTTTCTGACGCGAACTTGGTACGCGTTGCCTTCAACATCGGCTCGCTCGTTGATTGGTTCGGCAGAGGAGGGTGGGGGCGTGCTGATCGGAGCAGTTATAAGGGCAGCAATGGCGATCATAGATACTGTCATAAGCGCTCCCATTTGTCAGTCGGATGCAACGCCGGTATTAGAATTTTGTCTCGAACTTGGGGAAGCCGCTGAACTCAGTGCGTTCACACTGCCCAACCCACTTGAGCAATAAGATGGAATCCGCCCTGTTGTTCCGTTTTGACGTTGCCGTAATCATGTGCGCGCCAGTCTCTCGGTCAACTCGATTCAGTAAGAATGACTTCACGGTCGACGTATCAACATCTTCGTATTCAAAGAGCAGTTGAGTCGCGTCAATCCGGTTGAAATCCTTAAGCGCCTTGCACTCGCTTTCGCACCACTTCTTTTGTTCTAGGTCGATCCTGTAAACCGTTTGATACGGCTCTTCCTGCTTACTGCCATAACTTTCGGTATTTAACGTCCCCTCGCAACGCAAATCAAACCGATCAGCCTGAGCCGCGCTAGCATTTTGTGCGGCGCTGATCGCTGCGATTGTCATTATGCACCTGTTCAACATCGCTCTCCCACCTAGGCCCACTGCCCTTGACGGGCATACCGTAATTCGCGAAATTAGGGAGGACTATCTGCGGGAAAAGCGGCCACGCAAAGCCAACGAAATGCACCGCCGTCCGCTGGCGGTTATTTGACGCATACTCGATGAGGCGGGGTGTAACCCAGCTAAGTGCTTGATTTTGTTGGTGACCCCTACGGGAATCGAACCCGTGTTTCAGCCGTGAGAGGGCCGCGTCCTGACCGCTAGACGAAGGGGCCTTATGGTCGGATGTCTAGAAGGGCGAGCCGACCGCCCGCTACACCGTGGTGACCCCTACGGGACTCGAACCCGTGTTTTCGCCGTGAAAGGGCGACGTCCTAGACCGCTAGACGAAGGGGCCGTCAAACCGGTGAAGCGGCGCCTTAGACGGGCGCTTCCATGCGGTCAAGCGCCGATTGGCGTGGGAACGCCCGCCGGTTCCTGGAGTGTTTTCGAGTCAGGTGGAATCACCGGACGATTCGAAAAACACGGCAACACAAGAATCTGGAGTGCCTGTTTTGATTCCATCAAAACCGAACACACTCTAGTCGGCCCAGGCGGCATCTTCGAGGTGAAGTTCGGCGGCGGGACGGCTGCCCCAGTCGTCGCGTTTCGCACGGCCCGCGAGCCACAGCTTGCGCCCGCGCGCATTCAGCAGCGATTGCCCCAATTCGCTCTCGGCGCTGCGGAAGGCGATCGCCTTGAAGCGCGCGCCGTCGTCGCCCGCCACGATCAGCCGGACATGGTCGGTGCCGACGATCCCCGATTCGACGATCCGCACCGGCCCCGTTGCGACGCGCGGCGCGGGCCAGCCGGCACCGTAAGGCCCCGCGCTCTCGATCGCCTCGCACCACAGCGGATTGATCCCGCGCGGCGCGAGCACCGCGTCGATCAGCAGCGACTTGTCGCCGCTCGCGCGCTCGACGTCGGCGGCGAGCCGGTCGTTGAGGAAAGCGCCGAGCGCGTCGACCTTGCCCGCCTCGACGGTCAGCCCCGCCGCCATCGCATGGCCGCCGCCCGCGACGAGCAGCCCGGTCTCCTTCGCGGCGAGGATCGCGGCGCCGAGGTCGACGCCCGAGATCGAGCGCCCCGATCCCTTGCCGACGCCGTCCTCGTCGACCGCGATGACGATCGCGGGACGATGCAGCTTTTCCTTCAGGCGCCCGGCGACGATCCCGATCACGCCGGGATGCCAGCCTTGCCCGGCGACGATCGCGACAGGTGCGTTGGCGCAGGCGCCGCTCGCCGCCATCGCTTCGTCGAGCACCGCCGCCTCGATCGCGCGGCGCTCTTCATTGAGGCGATTCAGTTCCTGCGCGATCTCGGCGGCTTCCTGCGGATCGTTCGTCGTGAGCAGCCGCACGCCGAGGTCGGACTTGCCGACGCGTCCGCCCGCGTTGATCCGCGGGCCAAGCGCGAAGCCCATGTCGCTCGCGGTCGGCGGCCTGGTCAGCCGCGCCGCGTCCATCAGCGCCGCCATGCCGATATTGCCGCGCTTCGCCATCACCTTGAGGCCCTGCGTCACCAGCGCGCGGTTGAAGCCGGTGAGCCGCGCGACATCGGCGACGGTGCCGAGCGCGACGAGGTCGAGCAGTTCGATCAGCGCGGGCTCGGCGCGGCTGCCGAAATGCCCGCGCGCGCGCAATGTGCGGAGCAGCGCGGC
>NZ_DATAJZ010000032.1:0-76155 GCF_036261875.1 Sphingopyxis sp.
CCCTCGATCTGCACGCGGTTGCCGCGCGCCGAGATATAGACGCCGAGGCGGTTCTCGATCGCGACGAGATTGCGGTCGAACTCGCCGAAGAGGATGCCCAAAAGCTGCGTTCGCTCGAACTCCGCGGTCAGTCGGACGCGGTCGCCGGGTTCGGCGGGGGTTGCGGCGGTCAGCGGGCGTTTGGACATCAAGCCTCCTGCAATTGGCGCAAAATCGCGCCCAGACTGTTCGGACCTGCCGAAATGATTTCGACATCGACCATATCGCCGATCGCAAGCCCGGGCGCGGTGACATGGACCGACTGGAGCCACGGCGACTTGCCGATGAGCTGGCCGTCCAGCTTGCCCTTGCGTTCGAGGAGCAGGCGCGTGGTGCGGCCGACGGTCGTTTCGTTGAACGCCTGCTGCTGTTCGTTGAGCAGCGCCTGCAGGCGCTGGAGGCGGTCGTTCATCACCGCTTCGTCGATCTGCCCGTCCATCGTCGCCGCGGGCGTGCCGGGGCGGCGCGAATATTTGAAGCTGTAGGCCATGGCGTAGCGCGTCGCGCGGACGATATCGAGCGTCGCCTGAAAATCCTCTTCGCTCTCGCCGGGGAAGCCGACGATGAAGTCGCCCGAGATCGCGATATCGGGCCGCACCGCGCGGACGCGCTCGATGACGCGAAGATAGGATTCGACCGAATGGCTGCGGTTCATCGCGGCAAGGATGCGGTCGCTGCCCGCCTGCACCGGCAGGTGGAGGAAAGGCATCAGCTTCTCGACCTCGCCATGCGCCGCGATCAGGCCGTCGGTCATGTCGTTGGGGTGGCTGGTGGTATAGCGGATGCGTTCGAGGCCGTCCTCTTTCGCGAGTTCGCGGATCAGGCCGTCAAGGCCGATCGCCCGGCCCTTGTCGTCCTCGCCGTCCCACGCATTGACGTTCTGCCCGAGCAGCGTGATTTCGCGCACCCCGCCCGCAACAAGCGCGCGCGCCTCGGCGATCAGGTCGGCGAAAGGCCGGCTGATCTCGGCGCCGCGCGTATAGGGCACGACGCAATAGGTGCAGAATTTGTCGCAGCCTTCCTGCACGGTCAGGAAGGCGGTCGGGCGCTGCCCCCCCGCGCGCTTCGGCAGCGCGCCGAACTTGCTGTCGAGCGGCATATCGAGGTCGATCGCCTTCTCGCCGCGCTCGGCGCGCGCGATCAGATCGGGAAGGCGGTGATAGGCCTGCGGGCCGACGACGACGTCAACCGATGGCGCGCGGCGCGCGATCTCGGCGCCCTCGGCCTGCGCGACGCAGCCCGCGACCGCGATCGTCGGGGTGCTGCCGTCCTCGCGCTTCAGCCGGCCGATGTCCGAATAGACTTTCTCGGCCGCCTTTTCGCGGATGTGGCAGGTGTTGAGCACGACGAGGTCGGCATCGGCGCCATCGGCCGCGGGAACATAGCCCTCGGCGCCGAGCATCTCGGCCATGCGCTCGCCGTCATAGACGTTCATCTGGCAGCCGAAGGATTTGACGTGAAAGGTCTTGGGGGCGGGTGCGGACATGGCGGCCCCGATAGAGGAAGCAGGCGGGGATTTGAAGGAGATTCGGCCGGTCATCCGTCGCCCTCGATACTCGCAGGCTGATAGCGGACCGGCGCGACATAATGCGGAAAAGGCCGCAGCGGCTTGCCGAGCGTCGCGACCAGCGCCTCCTCGATCCGCCGCCGCGCCTCGGCGGTGATCGCCTTGCGGCCGGGAAAGTCGCGCGGGTGAAAGGGTTCGAGGAAATGGATGTCGAGCCGGAAAGTGCCGGGCCGCGCAAGGATGCGGCGGGCGTTGTCGATCCCCGCCTCGTCGCCGATCCAGCCGATCCACTCGGCGATCGGCCCGTAATCGAGCATCACCGGCTGGACGAGCACCGCGGGCGGAGGCGGATCGAGCACCTGCATCATCGAGCTCTTGAACGGCAGCAGCGACTGACCGTCGGTCGTCGTCCCCTCGGGAAACACCGTCACCGACCAATTGTCGGCGAGCGCCTCGCGCAGCAGGTTGATCTGGTCGGCGACTCCGCTGCGATCCTCGCGGCTGACGAACACGGTGCGGTTGAGACGGCAGAGCCAGCCGATCACCGGCACCCTGCCCAGTTCGGCCTTGGCGACGAAAGCGGTGCCGCTGGCCCCCGCGAGCGACAAGATGTCGACCCAGCTGATATGGTTCGAGATGAAGAAGACGTCGCGGCGCAGCGGCGTCCCGTGCTGCACCACCCGCGCGCCGGCGATGCGCGCGGCGAGGAACAGGAACAGCTTCGGAAAGGGCGAGCCGTAGCTGACGAACCGGTAGAGGTAATGGAGCGGCACCAGGACGAGAAGCGCGAGGAGAAGCAGCATCACGCGCCACGCGATGCGCGCCTTTCCCCTCAGCGAAATCGGTGCCGGCTGCCCCGCCGCGATCGCAGCGCGCGCTGCGGCCGGATCAATCCTTGCGGTCGAGCCGGACGCCATAAAGCTCCATGCGATGATCGACGAGGCGGAAGCCCAGCCGTTCGGCAATGACCTTCTGCAACGCCTCGAGCTCGGGATCGACGAATTCGATGACCTTGCCGGTTTCGACATCGATCAGATGATCGTGATGCGCCTCGGGCGCCGCTTCGTAACGCGAGCGGCCGTCGCCGAAATCGTGGCGGTCGAGAATCCCCGCCTCTTCGAACAGGCGAACGGTGCGATAGACGGTCGCGATCGAGATGCCGCTGTCGACCTTCGATGCGCGCTCATAGAGCGTCTCGACGTCGGGATGATCCTCGGAATCGGAGATTACGCGGGCGATGATGCGGCGCTGCTCGGTGATGCGCAGCCCCTTTTCGTGGCACAATGCTTCGAGGTCGATGGTTCCGGACATGCGGGCCTTTCCTGCAATATGCAGTCGGATCTTTCTTGTTGCGAACTGTATAGGCACGGCCCGTCGATAGAACAAGGGCGGCCCCCGCTGGCACCGCCCTCCTTCCGTCCCGACGGAACCAATCGTCGTTCCGACTCAGGCCTTGCGGCGCTTCCGCCCGCCGCCGCGCCCCTTGGTGCCGAGGCCGATTTCCTTCGCGAGCGCGCGGCGCTTTTCGGCGTAGGAGGGCGCGACCATCGGATAATCGGCGGGCAGGCCCCATTTGGCGCGATAGTCGTCGGGGGTCATGTTGTAGTGCGTCATCAGGTGACGGCGCAGCATCTTCAGCTTCTTGCCGTCCTCGAGGCAGACGATGTAGTCGGGCTTCACCGACGCGCGCACCGACACCGCCGGCACCGGCTTTTCCTCGACCACCGGCTGTTCACCAAGGTTCGACAGCGCCGCATGGACATTGTTGATCAATATGGCGAGGTCCGAAATGGCGACGCTGTTGTTGCTGACATGCGCCGCGACAATATCGGCGGTCAACGTCACGAGCATTTCATTGGTATCGGCTTGATCCGACATGGGAGGATTTTCCTTTTTTGCGAGACCCTTGGAAGAGCGAGCGGACTATAGTGTGGGAATAGTATCCGGGCGGCGATTCATGCCATTCTGGATGTAATTTCGCAATGACCGATTTCGCCTGAAAATCCTAGCGCCGCCGCATGGTTATCGCGTCGCGGACGACGCCGTCGCCGCCGCGATAATAAGAAGGGCGGCGGCCGCATTCCGAAAAACCGGTGCGCTCGTAAAGATGAACGGCGTCATTGTCGGCGCGCATTTCAAGAAAATATTCCTCGGCCCCCTCCTCCTTCGCCCAGGCCATCCAGTCGTTCATAAGCATCCGGCCGACCCCGCGGCCCCGCCAGCCCGGATCGACCGCGAGAAGAAGCAGTTCGCTTTCGGGGCCTACCAGGCGCGCCGCCGAGAAGCCGCACGCCGTGTCGCCGTCCCAGGCGAGAGAGACGCGCGCCGAGGGGAGCGCGAACAGGGTGAGAAGCTGTGCGGTGCTCCACGCCTCGCCATAAGCGGGGTCGAACGCCGCCTCCATCACGCGCATCGCCGCCGACAGATCGCCGACGCGGGCGGTGGCGAGGCGGATCGAAGCGCTCATGTCGTCGCCATCGGCTTGGCGTCGGGCGCGCGGCCGTAGATGGGGCTGGGATCGGCAAAGAACGCGCCGACCGGCAGGTTCGGGAAGGCGCGGGCATCGGGCAGGACGGCGATGGCGCGGCCGCTGCCGCGACGTGCGACGAACGCCTCGGCGCGGTTGCCGATCGCCAGATCGTCGCCGGCCCGGACCGCCTCGTCGGGAAGCAGCGAACGAAGGCCGGCGCGCGGCGTCAGGTCGGCGGCGAACGGCTGGACGAACCATTGCCCATGACCGCCCTCCATCACGACCAGCGCGCCGTCCGCATTGGCGACCGCCTCCGCCGCGCCCGCCGCAACGAGCGCGAGGGTCGAAAAGCCCCGCACCGGCAGGCCCCAGCCGAGCGCGAGCGCGCGCGCCGCCGCGACGCCGATCCGCACCCCGGCGAAGCTGCCCGGACCGCAGCCGACCGCGATCGATGCCGCGCGGCCGCCGTCGGCGAGTTCGGCGATCAGCGGAACGAGCCGTTCGGCGTGGCCGCGGCCGATCACTTCATGCCGGAAATCGATGATGCGCCCGCCCTCGACCAGCGCGACCGAGCAGGCCTCGCTGGCGCTGTCGATGACGAGCGTTCGCCCCTCAGGCAATGCGGTTGAAACGCTCGAAATCGGGGCGCGGGCTGCGCTCGAAGATCGTCGCGGGATCGCCATAGCCGAGCGTCGAGATGAAATTGCTCTTCACCTTGGGCGTATCGGCAAAAAAGGCCGCATCGACCGCATCGTTGCTGAAACCCGACATCGGCCCGGTATCGAGCCCCAGCGCCCGCGCCGCCATGATGAAATAGGCGCCCTGCAGGCTCGAGTTGCGGAACGCCGTGGTCTCAGCGACCGCTTCGTTGCCGACGAACCAGCTCCGTGCGTCGGTGTGCGGAAAGAGGTCGGGCAGATGGTCATAGAATTCATGGTCCATCGCGATGATCGCGGTGACCGGCGCCTGCAATATCTTCGGCCTGTTCGCTTCCGAGGCGAAGGCGGCGAGCTTTGCCTTCGCTTCGTCCGATACGCACCAGATGAGGCGCGCCGGCAACGCATTCGCGCTGGTCGGCCCATATTTCATCAGATCCCAGATCGCGCGAAGCTGGTCCTCCGACACCGGCCGGTCGAGATAGCCGTTATAGGTGCGCGCGGTGCGGAAAAGCTGGTCGAGGGCGCTGTCGGAAAGCGGCTCGCTCATCGAGGTATCTCCTGGCTGACCGTCCGGATCAGACGGCGTGGACTGCCGTTACCTCGGGCACATAATGTTTCAAGAGGGCTTCGATGCCATTTTTCAGCGTCGCGGTCGACGACGGGCAGCCCGAACAGGCGCCCTGCATCTTGAGATAGACATTGCCCTTGTCGAAGCCGCGATAGATGATGTCGCCGCCGTCGTTGGCGACCGCGGGGCGGACGCGCGTCTCGATAAGCTCCCTGATCTGTTCGACGATGTCGGCGTCGGCGGGATCGTCGGCAAAACCGCCCTCCTCCTCGCCCGGAACGCTGATTCCCGCAGCGCTCGCGGGGTTGAAGAGCGGCATGTCGGCCAGGAAATGATCCATCACGATGCCGAGCACGTCGGGCTTCGCATCGGCCCATGCGGCGCCCGGCGCGATCGTCACCGACACGAAATCGCGGCCGAAGAAGACGCCGGTGACGTCGCCCAAGGCGAACAGCGCGGCCGCGAGCGGCGACGCCTCGGCCTCTTCGGGGCTTGCGAAATCGCGGGTTCCCGCCTCCATCACCGCCCGGCCGGGCAGGAATTTGAGCGTCGCGGGATTGGGCGTCGATTCGGTTTCGATCAGCATGAAGCGCATGTGGGACGCCGCGGCGCTTTGTGCAAGGTGGCAGGCTTGGCTATGGCGACCTGGATGCGCCATTTCACCCATTTCGCCGCGCTCGACTGGTCGGGCGCGCGCGGCCCGCGCCAGCGCGGCATCGCGCTGGCGGTCGCAAGCGGCGCCGCGGCGCCCGCGCTGGTGCGGCCGGGCCATGTCTGGTCGCGCGCCGAAATCCTCGCCTGGATCGAGGAGGCCGCGGCATCGCGCGCCGACATGCTGATCGGCTTCGACTTTTCGGCGGCCTTCGCCTTTGCCGATCGCGGCGCCTATTTCCCCGAATGGGCCGAAAGCCCTGCCGACGTTCCCGCATTGTGGGCGCTGGTCGAAGCGCTCGCGGCGGGCGATCCGCATTATGAGGTCGGCGGCTTTCTCGCCCATCCCGAGGCGCGCCGCCATTTCCGCCACGGCCGGGGCGATGTCGGCGACCTCTATGCACCCGGCGCAGGGCGGCTGCGCATCGTCGAACAGCATCAGCGCGCGACGCGGCAGGCCGCGAGCGTCAGCAATTTCAACCTCGTCGGCGCGGCGCAGGTCGGCAAGGCGAGCCTTGCGGGGATGCGCCTGCTCCACCGGCTGCGCGGCCGCGTCCCGCTCTGGCCGCTCGATCCGGTGCCCGCGACAGGCCCGCTGCTCGTCGAAATCTACACCAGCCTCGCCGCGCGCGCGGCGGGGATCGCGCCGGGGCGCAGCAAGATTCGCGACGGCGGCGCGCTCGATGCCGCCCTCGCCGCGCTCGGCTCGCCGCCCGTCGGCGTGACGGGGCCGGTGAGCGACCACGCCAGCGACGCGCTGCTGACCGCGGCCTGGCTACGCGCGATCGCATCGGAGGCCGCACCCTGGTCCCCCGCCCCGCTTTCCGACTCGCTCGCCGCAACCGAAGGCTGGACCTTCGGCATCATATGACGCCGCCTCCGCCTTTCGCATTTTCCAACCATCGAGGTGTTTCCATCCCCCGCAAAAATGCTCTAGGGGAACCGGGCGCCGGCTTAGCTCAGTTGGTAGAGCAACCGCCTTGTAAGCGGTAGGTCGTCAGTTCGAGTCTGACAGCCGGCACCATATAATTTGCTGAAAACTGCGGCTTTTTTGGAAATACGGCTGATTTTCCGGTCATATCGGAGGCATCCGCCATCCCAGATTGCCTCCGTTTGCTCCACCCTCTCCTGCGACTCCGGGGGCGCAAAACGGGAGGGCCAATTCACGCAAAGATTGGTCGCCCCAGACCATGCTCTCCATAACACGGATTCGCGCGCTCAGGCCGAGAGACAAAACCGCAGCCGATCGCCCGCCGACCTCCGATTAAAAGACGCCTTTTGCGCCATCGTAAAAAGGGGTCCCGTTTGCACGCCGATCGACACTCGGCAATTTTCGCAAGCGTCGAAATGACATCGGCGACCCGGAAATGAAGATCGGCCCATCATGCTCGCGCGGTCATTTTAACAGCGCGTTATATAAATGGATTGACTCTCTGGACCAGCCGGACCTAGCCTTGGCAGCGAACAGACGCTGGCGCGCCCCTCGATCGGCGCAGCAATCCGGGAGCATATGATGACCGATCAGGCGATGAATTTCCGAGACGACCGACATCCGGCCGACTCCTATGAAGACGTGCTCGCGCGCGAAGACCGCCCGATCCCCGACTATATGCGCGAGGGGCGCCAGCTCGGCGACGGCGCGATGACCATTGCCACCGAACGCTATTGCAGCCCGGACTTTGCGGCGAAAGAAGTCCGCCACGTCTGGCTGAAGACCTGGCAGTTCGCCTGCCGCGAGGAAGACATCCCCAAGCCCGGCGACTTCCACGTCTATGAGGTCGTCGGCAAGTCGCTGATCGTCATCCGCCAGGACGACGGGTCGATCAAGGCGCTGCACAATGTCTGCCTGCACCGCGGGCGCAAGCTGGTGTCGGGCAAGGGTTGCCGCAGCGAAATCAAATGCCCCTACCACGCCTTCACCTGGGCGATCGACGGCGCGTACAAGAGCAACCCGATCCCCTGGGATTTCCCGCATATCGAGCCAGCGGAATTCAGCCTTCCCGAAGCGCGCGTCGATACATGGGGCGGCTTCGTCTTCGTCAATTTCGATCGCGATGCGAAGCCGCTGCTCGACGTCATCGGGCCGCTGGCAACCGATTTCGAACGATTCGACTTCGCCAACCGCTATCGCGCGATCTGGGTCCAGAAAAAGTGCCGCTGCAACTGGAAGGCGCTGTCCGAGGCCTTCGCCGAATCGTTCCACAGCATCACCACCCATCCGCAGATCCTGCCCGGGATCGGCGACGCGAACAGCCAGTTCGACTGTCCGAACGACTATGTATCGCGCCAATTCTCGGCCACCGGGGTGGCCAGCCCCTTCATCGCGCCGCTGAGCGAGCAGGAGATTTTCAGCCACCTGACCGGCGCGCGTACGCGCATCGCCGTCGACGGCGGCGCGCAGTTGCCCGAAGGCGCAACCGCACGTTCTGCGCTGGCGGCAATGGCGCGCGAGACCCTGACGGCCGAAACGGGCAAGGATTACAGCGATGCCACCGACGGAGAGATGCTCGACTCGATCCTCTACGACGTCTTTCCCAACATGTCCTTCTGGGCGGGCCATGTGTCGAACATCGTCTATCGCTGGCGGCCCAACGGGCTGTCACCCAATGAGGCGATCATGGACATCATGATCCTGAAGCCTGTGCCGGCAAGCGGCGAACGCCCCCGCCCGGCTCCGGCCTTCGAAATCGGACTCGATGAATCGATGACGCTGGCCAACGACATTCTCGGCCCCGGGCTCGCCGCGGTCTTCGAGCAGGACATGCTCAACCTGCCGCAGGTCCAGGCAGGGCTCGAGGCGTCGGAAACGGGGCTGGTCTATCTCGGCCGCTATGCCGAGCAGAAGATTCGCTCGCTCCACCTGATGATCGATCGCTACATCGCCGGGGGCGAAGCCGCAGAGGGATGACCGTACGGGCGCGCGGCCCCGCAGCCGCGCGCTCAGCCCGCTACGCGTTCGCTTTCACCGACGCGCACAAGCAGTTCGCCGATCGCATCCTCGACATTCGCCGAGGAAAATTCGTTGAGCATGACGGTCAGGATATGCTGCTGCGCGCGCGCGAGGAAGACATTCTGCAGACGCGGATCGAAGCGGTCGCGCACCGTGTGATAATCGGGCAGGTGCGTCTCGACGATCGTCGGCGCATCGATCATCCAGTGGAAGGCGTCGACGCTGATCGCGAGGCGGTACATGAAACGGAATTCGTCGAGGCTGATCGGCGGTCCGCCAGCGGCGCGATACTGGTCGACGAACGCCTCCATCAGCGCCTCGCGCTTCGCATCCATCAGGTCGAGTTCGGCTGCGCAGACCATCCCCCAGAAGGCGCGGGCGATGTTCATCTGCCCGGCGCTGCCCCAGTCGAGGAAGCCGACGCCGAGGCGGTTCCGATCGTCGCGCCAGAACCAGGCATTGTCGATGTTGATGTTCCAGTGGCAGAGCGCGATGAAATCGGACGCGTTGTTGAGATAGCCGTAGATTTTGTCCTGATGCTCGATCACGAGGCGCGTCTCGCGCGCGAAGCGATCGAGAAACTCGTCGGTGGCAAAGTCTTTGGGCAGCAGATGCGGCGCCCGTTTCGCATAGGCACGCAAGCGCTCGATACGTAGGTCGACATTGGCCTGATCGTGCGGAAAGCGCTCGCCGCCGATCTGTCGCGGCCCCGGAAAGCGGAATTTTTCGGCAATCGTCGATCCCAGCTTGCCCGCACGATGCTCACCCGCCAGCGCGGCATTCGCGCGGCTGACAACAAGATAGCGGTCGAACTGGTCGTCGAGCTGAAAGTCCTGGCACTTCTCGAGCGCGGGTTCGACATTGCCCTCGCCATAGCCGATCCGCTCGGTGATCAGGATACCGCAGAGCGCCTCGCTGTTGAAATCGGCGAAAAAGGCCGTCGGGATCGGCACCGGCAGCGGGGTCCGGATCGACAGCAGATAAAAGCGCACTTCGGCCTGCATCGGCCAGGTAAAAATCTCGCGCTGCGGATGCCCCTCGTCGAGCGGAAATTTGACGAACAATTTCCGTGCCAGCCCGTCGCCGCGTTCATATTCGACATCAAGCAACAGCTTGCGCCCCATCCCGCCGCCGACGAACTCGTCGGCGCGCGTGATCGCGGTTACGCGATCATCGGCCGGAAGCGTACCCACGGCATGAAAGGCGCGCGTCAGAAAGTCGGCCCCGACCTTGCGAAAGGATTCGATGGTCGTCGGAAATAACTGTCCGGTCTCCTCGCCTGTTACCAAATCGGGAAGCACGATATTTCCTCCATTCGCGGCGCAATGCCGGATGTTTCCGCCGATCGGGCGCAGATCATCCCCGCCGCGCCCGTGTCGATCAATGTTCGATGACGGCAACCACGGCACCGACGGGATAAACCTCGCCGACGACACCGATGCGCTGGACCTTTCCTGCCACGGGGGCTTCGACATCCTGCGCGGTCTTCTCGCTTTCGAGCGTGTAGAGGATGGCGCCCTCGGCGATGTCCGCGCCATCGTCAACATGCCATTCGACCAGCGTGCCTTCGGCCATGCCGGCGCCGAGGCCGGGAATGCAGATTTCGGTTTTCATATTCGCTCCTGATGATGTCATGAAATGCCCGGCGCGGTCGCTCCGGCGGAGGCCTCTGCCGCTTCGGGCGGGGTTGTTGCCGGGCGCAGCGCAGTGCAGCCGTTGCGGATGACTGCAATGTCGCGCTCGACCGCAGTAGCCTTGAAATCGACGATGTCGCTATCGATCCAAAGATCGATGCGCAGCGTTTCGCCAGGAAAAAGTGGCGCCGTGAAGCGCGCGCCATGGCTGAAGATGCGGCTGCCGTCATAGCCGACGACGTGCTGCAAAATGGCGCGGCACGTCATGCCGAAGGTGCAAAGCCCGTGCATGATCGGTCCCGGAAATCCCACCCGCGCCGCCGCGGCCGGGTCGGCATGAAGCGGATTACCGTCGCCGTTCAGCCGATAGAGCAGCGCCTGATCGCGCCGTGTCGGCATCGTCACGCTGATGTCCGGCGCGCGGGCCGGCTCGCCGGCAAGCTGCGCCCGTTCGGCACGCGGCCCACCGAATCCGCCGTCGCCGCGCGCGAAGATCGTGTTGACCAGCGCCGCGACGTCGGCGCCGTCGGCGTCGGTCCAGCGCGTTTCGGTCACGACGACGGCGCCGCGCCCTTCTCCCTTGTCCTCGACGCTCAGCGTGCGCGTGCTGGTGAACAGGGTATCCGCCGGACGGAGAGGCCGATAGATGATGATCTCCTGCTCGCCGTGCACGACCTTTGGAAAATCGAAACTGCTCTTCCTCAGCCCCGGACCGGGAACCAGCGGCGGCATGATGCTGCCGCCGAGGACGGTCACCGCGGTGGGGACGAGCTGCAGTCCCTGTTCGTAGACGAAGGGCAACCCGCCCGCGTCTTCGCCCATGCCGATGCTGAGCGCGTAGAGAATGGCGTCCTTCGTCGTATAGGAAAAGGAGCGTCGTTCGCTCGCTTCACTCAATATGTCGGGATAGTGGATCGGCACATATTTTCCTCTGAAGAGGGCGCGGGAGTCGGGCAGCCGGCTCCCGACCGAAGGCCGGGATGGCGGGCCCGCCGGACTGCTCCCTTAGCCCATCATCCGCTTGATCGCGGTGGTGACCTCGTCCTCGCTGTAGAGAAAGGCCTGCTCCAGCGGCGGACTGAACGGCACCGGCGCATATTTGGAGCCGATCCGCTGCACCGGCGCCTTCAAATCGCTGAACAGTTCCTCGTGGATGCGTGAGGAGATTTCGGCTCCAGTGCCGAACGATTTGATCGCTTCGTGGACGATCACCGCACGTCCCGTCTTGGCGACCGAGTTGAGCACGGTCTCCTCGTCGAACGGCGCGATCGTGCGCAGGTCGATGACCTCGACATTAATGCCTTCGCCGGCCATTTTCTCCGCCATTTCGTCCATCAGCCGCACCGGACGGCCATAGGTGATGACCGAGACGTCGGAGCCTTCGCGGCGGACGCGCGCCTTGCCGAGCGGAACCTTGAAACCGGGCTCGGGCGCCTCGCCCTGCTGCGAGTACATCATGATGTCCTCGATGAACAAGGTCGGGTCGTCGTCCTCGATGGCGGAGAGCAACAGCCCCTTGGCCTCGGCCGGATTGGACGCCGACACCACTTTCATGCCCGGAACATGCGCAAACCAGGCTTCGAGCATGTCGCTGTGCTGGCCGCCGAAGCCGACCCCGGCGCCAGTGGTGCAGCGCACCGTCAGCGGAACCCAGGTCTTGCCGCCCGACATGAAGCGCAGCTTCGCGGCATGGTTGACCAGCTGGTCCATGCACACGGTCAGGAAATTCATGAACATGATTTCGGCGACCGGGCGATAGCCGGCGATCGCGGCGCCGACCGCGGCGCCCATGATCGCCTGTTCGGCGATCGGCGTCGTGCGGACACGGCCAGTGCCATATTTGGTCGACAGACCTTTCGTGGCCTTGAAAACGCCGCCGCCCTGCGCGTCGGCGATATCCTCGCCCATGATCATGACTTTGGGATCAGCGCCCATCGCCTCGTCGAGCGCCTGGTTGATCGCCTGCGCGAAGCTGATCTTGTCGGTGGTGCTCACGCGCGGATCTCCTCTTTCAGCACGTCGATCCTCAGTTCCTCGAGGCCCGGATATTCACTGGACAGCGCGTGCTCGACCGCTGCGTCGAGCTCGGCGTCGATCGCCGCCTCGATCGCCGCGATCTCGTCCTCGCCCACCCCGCGATCGAGCAGCAGCGTGCGGAAGGCCGGGATCGGGTCGTTGGCCTTCGCTTCTTCCTGAAGCTCCTTCGGAACGTATGAAAAATCGGCGCCGAAGGTGTGGCCGAGCATACGATAGGTCATCGCCTCGATCAGCGTCGGCCCCTCACCGGCGCGGGCGCGATCGACCGCGGTCTTGGCCGCATTATACATTTCGATGGGGTTGTTCCCGTCGACCCGCACCGCCTCCATGCTGTATCCCGGCGCGCGATCGACAATCTGTTTCGCCGACGTGCTGGCGGCATAGGCGGTATGTTCGCCATACCGGTTGTTCTGGCACAGGAAGATCACCGGCAGCTTCCAGAGCGAGGCGAGATTCAGCGCCTCGTGGAATGCGCCGATGTTGGTCGCGCCGTCGCCGAAGCAGACTACCGTCACGCGGCCGTCGCCCGACTCCTGCGACGCGAGCGCCAGCCCGTTCGCAATCGGCAGGCCGGCACCGACGATACCCGTCGTGACCATCACGCCGGTATCGGGGTCGGTAATGTGCATCGGGCCGCCCTTACCCTTGCAGGTGCCGGTCACCTTGCCGGTGAATTCGGCCCACAAATCCTTGAGCGGAATGCCCTTCGCAACCTGGTCGTGCACGCCGCGATAGGTGGTCACCAGATAATCGTCGATGTTGAGCGCGCTCATCATCGACGCCGAGAGCACTTCCTGACCGCGCACCGGATAATAGACGAGCCGCAGCTTGCCGCTCATCAGCATCTGCCGAAAACGCTCGTCCGTCTTGTAGACCCGCATCGACCGGCGGAAAATCTCGATCAAGGTCGCGCCGTCGATATCATTGGCCTGGTCCAGTTGCTGGGCCATCCGCTCATCCTCCCTCATCTTTCGGGTCTTCGCGCACAGCGTGAAGACCCGGAATCACCATTCCGATAATCTATCATGCGTTATAGAAATCACCAAAGCAAGAGACCTTGGGGCGAAGGTTTCCCATCGTCATCCAATGGTCCTGTCCGACGGCCAGTACGGCGCGCGCAGTTGGCGCTTGTTTACTTTGCCCGCCGGATTGCGCCCGACGTCGTTCACGAAATCGATCGATCGCGGGCATTTATAGGCCGCGAGCTGGCCACGCAGCCAGCCGAGCAGCGCCTCGGCTTCGGGAGGCGCCGCGGGATCGCGGGGAATGACGAGCGCCTTCGCTTCTTCGCCGAGGTCGGCGTTGGGGACGCCGATCACCACCGCGTCAACGATGTCGGGATGCGCGACGAGCAGATGTTCAATCTCGGCGGGATAAATATTCACTCCGCCGCTGACGATCATGTCCGACACGCGGTCGGTGATGTAGAGGAAACCCTCCTCGTCATAATAGCCGACGTCGCCGAGCGTGAAGACTCCGGGCTCGCGGTGCGCAGCGCGCGTTTTTTCGGGATCGCCCCGATAGACGATCCCCCGCCCCCGCGTGTCGCGAAAGAAAATCTGCCCCGGCTCGCCCGGACCGAGCCGTTCGCCCGCCTCGCTATAGATTTCGAGCTCGAAGGGCGCGATCGTCTTACCCACCGAGCCCGGATGCGCCAGCCACTCGTCCGAATAGATGAGATTGGTCGTCCCGCTTTCGGTACCGCCATAGGCTTCGACGAGCACGGGACCGAACCAGTCGATCATCGCGCGCTTGACGTCGGGCGGACAAGCTGCGCCGGTATGAGTCACCACCTTGAGCGAGCCCACGTCGAAACGCGCGCGCACCGCCTCGGGCAGCGACAGCAATCGCTTGAAATGGGTGGGCACCATCAGCGTCGTGACGATATGATGCCGCTCGATCAGTTCGAGCGCCCGCTCGGCATCGAATCTGGTCATCACGACCAGCGGGTTGCCCGCGCCAAGGATGCGGACCGAGGTCAGCGAGGCATTGAAATAGAGCGGACCGAGACACAGGTGCGTCCCTTCGGGCCGTTCGGCGGTCCACTCGCGCAGCAGGGTGAAGAATTGGGCAATCGTGTCCGCCCGTGGCAGCGTTGTGTCGACCGCGTCAATCGCCTTGGGAAATCCCGTCGTCCCCGAGGTGAACTGCAGATAGCGTCGCGGCGCCATATCGTCGGGCGGCGGCGCGTCGGACTGGCTGGCCAGCCAATCCTCCCACGCGGTCACCCCTCCTTCGGCCTCACACCGCCAACCGATCACCTCGACGCCGCCGACAGCGCGCGCCACCTCGCCTCCGACCTTTGTCGTCTCGGGGCCGACAAACAGGATTTCAGCTTCGGATTCCCTAAGGATATAGGCAAGTTCGTCGGCCTTGAGGTTCGGGTTGACCGGCACAGCCGAAACACCGGCGTGCAGACACGCAAGATAGGCGACGACCGCCTCGCTCGAATTCGCCGCAAACACTGCGACACGGCGCTCGCCCCCCATCGGTCGCGCGATCAGGCCGTTGGCCGCCCGATTCAGCATCGCATCGAGCTCAACCCAGCTCAGCGAAATCCGTTCGTCGGCCAGCGCCAGCCCGTCTCCGGCGATTGCAGCCATGCGATGCGACGCGAGCGCCATAGTCTCTCCTCTCCTTCGCGGTTCGCCGATACGGCCGCCCGCCTGCCCGGTTTCGCCGAACCGGGAATCATCTCGCGCGATGCTATAATCATCATCGCATCACGTGAATAGTATTATATGTTATAAAATTATTACGGCGATGCGGATCGATCAGGGCAAGGCATAGCCGCCGTCGACCAGCAGCTCGGCGCCGGTCGCAAAGCCGGCCTCGTCGCTCGCGAAGAACAGCACCGCGTTTGCAATTTCCGCGGGCAGGCCCAGCCGCCCCATAGGATGCCGCGCGATCGCCGCGGCGCGCATCGCATCGGCATCGGGGGCCTGCCGGATCAACTCGGCGACGAGCGGCGTTTCGACATAGCCGGGGTGAACCGAATTGACGCGAACGCCTAGCGATGCCCATTCAAGCGCCGCCACCTTGGTCAGCTGCGCGACGCCTGCCTTGGACGCGCAATAGGCGGCGCCGCGGATCACCGCCGCCTTGCTGGCGACCGAACTGATATTGACGATGGCGCCGCCGCCATTGGCGACGATCGCCGCTCCGCCATAACGAAGCCCGAGGAATACGCCATCGAGATTGATCGCAAGCGTGCGCCGCCAATTGGCAAAATCATGCTGCAAAAGCTCTTGCCCGCCGGTCGCGACGCCCGCGCAATTGACCAGAATATCGAGCCCGCCAAAGCCGCCGAGCGTGTCGTGGACGACGCGCTGCCATTCCGCCTCGCTGGTGACGTCGAGCCGCTCGAACGCCGTCGAGGTCCCGCCCGCGCGCAATTCCGCTGCCAGCGCCTCACCTGCCTCGATATTGATGTCGGCGACGACGACGCGCGCGCCTTCCTCGCTCAACCGTTCAGCGATCGCCGCCCCGATCCCCGAAGCCGCGCCGGTGACGAGCGCAACCTTGCCCGCGACCCTTCCGTTGGTGTCCATATCCCTACTCCCTCGACGACGCACCCTCTTCCTCGCTCGCGCACTCAGTGGAGCGCACCAGCCGGGAGGGCGCGTGCGTTTTTCGCCGGACCACAAGAGCCGGATCGAGAAATAGTAGCGCACGCTATACTATTATACCAGAGGCTTGTTAGCCATCCAGCGACACCAGACGATCGCGCGTTTCAGGTCTTGCTGACCGCCTTTTTCGCGGGCGATCGGCGGAGGGTCGTCGCGGCTTTCGCGGCGCCTCGCTTCCTGGCTTTAGCCCCTGCCGCGTCGCCGATCGCCGCCTTGTCGGCCGATGTCCCGGCCTGCCCCTGCTGCTTCGCCTTGTGCGTCTGCAGGAAGGCCGCACGCAATTCGCCGGGCTCGACCTCGGCCATCTTGCGGAAGGTCATCCAGCTCGACCGGCTGTTCCGGAGGTCACCCAGCCATTGCTCGGCATCGGCCTTGTGCTTGCCGCGCGTCGACGCCGCGACGATCATCAGAAAACCCTCGCAGACCCGCTCAACGAGCAGTTGGTCCTCGATGTCGCCGATGCACCAGTCGGTCAGCGTCGCATAAGTATTGGTCGTCAGATAGGCGGTGATATGTTCGGGAGTAACCTTGGTTTGCAGTCCCTTTTCCTCGTTCAGCATCTCGACGAAGGGCTTGTAGGCATTGGTTGACATCAGCCGCACCGCGTTGCGCAGCTCGCGATCCGACTGGGCCGAATTATAGACCGACATGATCGCGGTCGTGTAGGATCGAAGCTGCGTATTGCGCGAATGGACCTTGATCATCCGCTCGATCTGTCCTTCGAGCGTCTCGCGCGGAAATTTATAATAGACGGAATTATTGAATTCCTGGGTATATTGCGTGACGGCCAGCGTGATCACATGATCCTTGCTGCCAAAGGCATTATACAGTGTCTTCTGCGCAATACCGGCACGCGCGCACAACTCGCGAACGCTCAGTTCCGCAACCCCCGACTGGGCGATCATCTTGCGCGCGACGCGCAAGATACGCTCGCGCCGCTCCATGATGCTATCGCTCTTATATTTTGTCGGGCGTCCGGCAACGGATTCTTCCATGATCACTCTCCTGCCGGGACCGCCCCCGCTGACCTGCGCATCGTGCAGCCGATAGTCTGTTGCTGCTAACCGCCCGCAACATCTCGCACGGTTCACCGCTTCGTTTCAACAATGTTTCGCACGCGCCGCCTTGCCATGCCGCACAACATTATATAGCGCATGGTAATATTTAGACCTGCCGGAGAATATGATGCTGGACCACAAGCCCTGGAGCCAATCGATCGCTCCCGATCCGCTGCTGCTCGAAGAGGTCCGGAAGCAGGGCATTGCCGACGACAGCTACATCGTCCAGCCGCTCGACGTCATCCGGCGGACCATGGCACGGCGCATGACCGAATCCTTCGGCGAAGTACCGCATTTCTCGTTGAAGTCGAAGATCGAGGTCGATCGGTTGCAAGCCGCGCGCGCGGCGATCAATGCCGGTCGCACCGACGGCCGGATTTCGTTCAACGACCTGATCATCAAGGCGGCGGCGATCGCCATCGCCCGCTATCCCGCGATCAACGCGAGCTATCACCCGAAGGGCATATTGCTCCACGCCCACGCCGATATCGCGGTCGCGGTCGCGATCGAAGGCGGGCTGATCACCCCGATCATCCGGGCGGCGGAGGAAAAATCGGTCGCCGACATCTCGGCGGAAATGAAGGACATGGCCGCACGCGCCCGCCGCAAGCGCCTCCTGCCCGAAGAATATTCGGGCGGCACGATGACCATTTCCAACCTCGGCATGTTCGGGGTGACCGAATTCACCTCGATCATCAATCCGCCGCAGGCATGTATCCTGTCGGTCGGCACCGCATTCGAGGAATATCGGGTGGTCGATGGCGCGCCCTATGTCGCGACGGTGATTGCACCCACACTTACCTGCGATCACCGCGTCGTAGATGGCGCCACCGGCGCGCGGTGGCTTCAGCAACTGCGCGAGGTGATCGAAGCGCCTGAGGAATGGGCGACCACTTAACCGCGCGCCTCCAGATACCGCAGCAGCGCGTCGCGCATCAACGCATAGGGATCGGTCAGGACCTCTTGCGGCCGACCGACGAACGCGTCGCGCAGATATTGGGAATGCAGATCGGGGAACACCGCCGTTTCACCACCCGCCCAGCCGTCGAGGATGTTCGCCGCAATCTCCTGCGGCGAAGTCTTGGCGAAGTCCGAACTGCGCATCATGTCGGTATCCATCAGTCCCGGATAAGCGAGGGTGACCGCGACGTTGGGCATCGCCCCGCGCACCGCATGGCCCAGCATCGTGCCCGCCGCCTTGCTCGCGCTATACAATTCGGCGCCGTGCGCGGGAACGAGCGCCGCGAGCGAAAGCACAGAGATAAAGCCGCCGCCGCGAGCATCGAGATCCGGACCAAAAGCATAGACCAGCCGGAGCGGCCCGAAGAAATTGGTCTCCATCGTCGCACGCGCGCCCTCCAGCGTCGTCTCGAGCAGCGGCACCATATGCGTCACGCCCGCATTGCTGACGACAATGTCGACGTCGACGACGTCCGATGCGGCCGCGACATGCGCGTCGTTCGTCACATCGAGCGCGACGGCAACCGCGCGTCCGCCGAAACGATCGAGCGCCGGTCCGAAGTTCGCGATATCGCGCACGCCACAATAGATCTTGGCCGCACCCCGCGCAAAGGCAGCTTCGACAAGCGCCGCCCCCAGCCCGCGGTTCGCGCCCGTGATCAACAATGTCTTACCTTCGAAAGTCCGATTGTCGTCCATCTGGCACCTCATGATCTTCAGGAGAATGGAGCCCGTCGCCGAACGGTGCGAGCGCGGCCCAAGCCAGCCGCTCGGCAAGCGCCCTGCCCTCGGCACCGCGTTCGCGGTCGCGCCATCCGGGGACGGCGGCGGCGGGCACCTGATAGGTAAGGCAGGTTCCGACGGCATCGTCGACCTTGTGCGTGTCCAATATGATCGTCGCCAGGTGATTGATCCCCGCGTCGGCCCAGGCCCGGCCGGCAGGGACATCGCGATAGGCCGAACGGTTGAGGAAGGTGGCGCAGAAATTGCGCCAGCTCTCACCGGTCGCGGTATGGACGAGCAGCCAGCCGTCGCGCGCGCGCCAGAGCGACAAGGGCGGGCGGAGAGGCGCGCCTTCCGCCGCATGTTCCGCTCGATCAGGATCACTCGGCACGGGCCGCAAAGGAGCAGTAGCAGCCCCTGAAACAAGCGCGAGCAGGACGCCGGCGGCATCGCTCGGCATCCCGTCTCCCTGTAGATCGACACGCCAGTCGAACGCCCCGCCGTTCAGCGCGACGGCACCGCTCGGCAAGCGCGGAGCCTCAATTTCCGGCCAGAATTTCAACATGGCCCGCAGCGGTGCGCCGCCCGAAACATCGATCGCCAAGGCCGCCGCCCCACCCTAGCCTTGCGGCGCCAGCGCGCGCGACCAGGCGCCCGCAAAATCGCCGGATAGCACATCGTCCAAAGCAGCGTGCCCCGGCACAAGCGTCGCCAGCACCTCATCGAGCTTTTTCTCGAGCGCGTCGGGCGAGGGCTCCGCGGCATCGGGCGCGACGCAAAGCACCAGCTCGACCTCGGTCGTCTGCTCGTCCCGCGGCCACGCAGCCATCATGCACAACTCGCCCGCCGTTTCGGCGAAGCAAATGTTCGGAAAATGCGACGGGGCGTCCGCGGCGCGAGCCCCCAGATGCGCCATCACGCGCTTCCAGTTCGCATCGACCACCCGGGTCCGGCGCCCGGCAAACCGATATTGCGTGTGCGCTTCGAGCCATGGATGCAAGGCGCCGAGCGCGTTGGCGAGGTCGGGCGCCTCGCCACTCTGATCGATCCACAACCAGCCGCCCAGTTCGGCGAGACGCAGCGGCACCAGCGAATGCGCGCAGCGGTCGATATTACCGAAATCGCGCTCGTCGGGGATCGCCATCAACTTGCCGAAAGTGTCATAGGTCCAGCTATGGTACTGGCAGCGAAAGGCACGGGCGCGCCCGGTCGGAGTTCGCACCACGGGAGCACCGCGATGGCGGCAGCTGTTGTAATAGCCCCTGATCTGCTGATCGACCGATCGGATCATGACCGTCGGGATGCGCGTGCGCTCCCAAGTGAAATAGCCGCCAACCTCGGCCAGTTCCTCGGCGCGGCCGACGGGCATCCAGAATCGGGCGAAAATCTGCTTGAGCTCGCGCTCGTAGAGTTCGGCGTCACCTAGGAAATTCTTGGAAAGGACCGCATTCTCCGGCGGCTTGGCAGGCAGCGTCAGCGACAATGATCCTCTCCCGAACGATAGCGACGGCTTTTCTTCTCGCTCTAGCCGTATCGCATTCTCCGAACAAACTCTAGCACGCATTCCCCTTTTCGTATAGTGATCGGGAAAATGTGCCGCCGAAAGCGATTTTGGCAGCACGAAAGGCCGGAAAAGCAGGGCGAGGAGCGGGAACGATGGATCAGGCACTCATGGACCGGATCAAGGGCAAGATTCTGGCGGAATTCGACCGCGAAGGATTGCCCGAAGGCTTCCCGGAGCTCCCCGTGATTCCAGCGGGACGCTACACCGAACAGCTGTTTTTCGACCTCGAACAGGAGTATATGTGGGCGCGAACCTGGCTCTACGCGGGCCGCGCCGAGCAACTGCCGCGCCCGGCGAGCTATCAGGTCTGGGATTATAGCGGGCGATCGATCGTCCTCGTCCGCGACGCACAGGGGCAGATCCGCGCCTTTCTCAACCAAAGCCCCAACGACGCACCACTGGTGCCGCTGGCCGACTTGGGCGCGCATCAGCATGAAATGCCCTTCGACGCGCCGGGACGGATGTTCATGCAGGTCGAATTTCCCGACTTCGACCTGCCTGGCGGCGTCTTGCAATGCCAGCGCAAGGGCTGGACCTACGACCTCGACGGACGGCTCGTCGCGGTTCCCGCCGGGCAGACGCTGGAAAGCGTCCCGCACGCGCATCGCCAGTTGACCGAATATCGCTGCGACGTCTGGGAAGGCTTTATCTTCGTCAATCGCGATCCGGACGCGATTCCGCTGCTCGAGTGGCTGGGTCCGGTGGTGCCGCAGATGGCGCAATATGAATGCGCGAAGCTGCGGATGTTTTCGCGCGCCACCGTCCTGCTGAGGACCAACTGGAAGGTCGCGACCGAAGCGTTTCAGGAGGTCTATCACTTCAAGCACATCCACCATCACGACGGCGTCGTCTCGCTCGACCAGCGCGGTGTGACCCATGCGATGTTCCCGCACGGCCATTCGCGAATGGTGACGCCCTTCGCCAAGCGGCAGCAGGAAATGATGGGCATGACGGGCCCGACCGACTGGGATGCCGCCACCGACAGCGCGCGCGAATCGCTGATCGGCAACGGCACGCCGCTGATCAAGACGGTGCAGCCGATCGTGAACGGCGCTGTACTGACCTACAGCCTCTTCCCTAACCTCACGACCCCAACCTCCGCTCGCGGCCTCCCGATCCTCGCAGCCTGGCCGGTCGACCCCGCCCACACTTTCTTCGAATGGACCTCTTTCGTGCCCGACTGGGGCGAGGACACGCCCGCGATCGAACAGATGCGGCAGGCGACGCTGCAGACCCCGATGACGATCATGGAAGAGGATGTGCGCAATATGGAACCGATGTTCAGGTCGCTGTCCTCCCCCGGACTGCCCGGACTGCGCATCGGCTATAACGAGCGCCGCCTCTATAATTCGGCCGAGATGCTCGACCGCATCATCGGCATCGAACGCATTCCCGAACGCTTGCGCGTCCGCCAGCTTCTCGACGGCTTCGTGGAGCAGGACTGATGACTCTCGGGCGCAGAGCCGTGCTGCAACCGTTCGGATTTCTGGCAATCGAGGAGGTGGAGCTTCCAGCGCCGGCCGCACATCAGGTTGCGGTGGAGATGTTTGCCGCCGCAATCACGCCCGCCGACGTCGCGCTGCTGGCCCGATCCGACGAGCCCGACTGGCAGCCGCTGGTGCCGGGCCTCGAAGGCGTCGGCATCGTCGCCGCAATCGGCAATGCGGTGACGCAGGTGAAGGTCGGGGATCAGGTCATCATCGCGGCGACATCCGATAGCGACGCGGCAAAGGCCGATCGCCCGGTTTCCACCTGGACGACCAATGCGCTCGTCGATGACCGCCATGTCGCGCCTTTTCCGCGCAACATCGTCACCGACCGCGACAGTCTGGGCCTGGTCGGCGGGACGGCGCTCACCGCCACCGCGCTCGCGAAGCGGTTCGTCGAATCCAATGCCGACGAGCCGGTCCTCGTCGCCGGCGGTGGCGGACTGGCGCTGGCGGCGATCGCCGCTCTGCGCGCCGCGGGCGCGGCCAACGTCATCGCGGTCGCGCCCGACCATTGCCATGCCGCCGCAGCGGCGGCAGGCGCGAGCACGTGCCTGGCCATCGGCGCCGACCTTGCCGCTGCCGGTGCGCGACGCGGTCTCGACTGCCGCGACGACCGATCGCCAAGCCGCGGCGCGCTCGATCCCGCGGTCGCCTGGACCGACGCAGGGGCTCCGGACAAGTCGACCGATCGCGACCGCGCAATCGCATTGCTGACCGACTGGATCTCCGCCGGGCGCTTCGACCCCTCGGTCATGATCGGCAAACGCTATACAATCGAACAGATCAACGAGGCGGTGATGGAAATGGAAAGCGGTCGCATCGCGGGTGCGGGGCTCGTCGTCATGGAACCGCTGAAATAGGCGTGTCCGGAGCGCGTGCGTTTCCGCTTGCCTCGGCAGGCGAAATGATATTAGCACGCGATATAGAAATGGCCGATCGGGAAGCCCGGCGCCGCGCCTGACGGGCCGGCCCCTTCCGGAAAACAGCGGCGCATTCGGGAGAGAGACATGGATATTCGGGGAAAGCGCGCATTAGTCACGGGGGCGGGCGGCGGCATCGGGCGCGCCTGCGCGCTCATGCTCGCGCGCAATGGCGCCAGCACGATCGTCCTCGCCGACATCGACGAAAAGGGTCTTGCGGCCGTCGCCGTCGAAGTTGGCGACCTTGGCGCCGAAGCGCTGACCGAGACCGTCGACCTGTCCGACTCCGCCGCCGCGATCGCGATGTACGCACGCGCCGAGGAGCGGTCGGGCGGCCTCGACATCATCCACAATAATGCCGGCATCATGGGCGGCCCGCCCGATTTCCCCGACGACAATATCAACCGCATGATCGCGGCGATGCAAATCAACCTGATCGCGATGATGATCGGGACCAAAATGGGCGTCGGCTTCCTGCGCGCGCGCGCCGTGCCGGGGGTCATCATCAACACCGCCTCGACCGCAGCGCTCGGCCCGCTTCCCAAGGATCCCGCCTATGCGGCGTCCAAGCGGGGCATCCTCGCCTATTCGGAATCGTGCAAGCCGCTGCACGCCGAGTTCGGGATTCGCGTGATCCCGCTCTGCCCGGCAGTCACCGACACCGCGATCGTCGCCAAGGATGCCGACTGGCTCCAGCCGATCCTCGAATCGATCCGCCTGCTGCGGCCGGAGGAAATCGCCGAGGAAGTCCGGCGGATCATCGAGGACGACAGCCTGTCGGGCGAGGCGATCGTGGTCCACAACGAACCGTTGGCGCCATGAAGGGCCTGCGGGCGCGGGCGGGCAAGGCCTGACCGCGAGCGGCCGGCGACAAGGAAGAAGCGGAAACAACGGATCGGATCATGGCCAGAATTACCTATATCGAACCCGACGGCTCCGAGCGCATCGTCGACGTCAAAGTCGGACTTTCGCTCATGGAAGGCGCGATCAACAATGGCGTCAACGGCATCGAGGCCGATTGCGGCGGTGTGTGCGCCTGCGCCACCTGCCATATCTATGTCGACGCCGACTGGATCGAGGCGGCGGGGCCGCGGACCGACATAGAGGACGCGATGCTCGACCTCGCGAACGAGGTCCGCGACAACAGCCGCCTCTCGTGCCAGGTCAAGGTGACCGACGCCATGGACGGCCTGATCCTGTCGATCCCCGAGGAACAGCGTTAGCCGGACGCAAGAAAGCGCGACCCACCCGACGTGCTCTCGAAACCTCTGGCCGTGCGGCTTCGCACGGGGAGTTCGCGCGAGAAATACATATCGTTATAATTTCTTGATAATCGCTGTTTTCTCGGACTTATCGGGATTTTCCAAGAGATTCCTCTCTTGACAATCGCGCAAACGATCTATTTGTATAACGCGTCCTCCATTTAGGAGGCAGTGCACGCAAGATGCATTCGGAGAGGGAGGATGAATTCATGACGATTCCGTCAAACTTGCCTGGCACCATCGATGTGGTGTCGAAGCGGATGCCCGATACGGCGGCCTCCCGTTCCACGGGTTCGGGTTTTGCCAAAGGATTTTGGGGCGTCTCGCTGCTCGCGATCGCGACGCTCTGCCCCATGACCGCACAGGCGCAGGACAGCGACCCGCAGCCTGCCCCCGCCCAGCGCAGCACCGCAGGCGACGACGAGATCATCGTCACCGCACGCCGGACCCAGGAACGCCTGCTCGACGTCCCCGTCGCCGCCGCCGCCTTGTCGAGCGAAGCACTGCAACGCTATGCGACCAGCGATCTGTCCGAAATTGCCAATCAGGTCGTGGGCGTCCAGCTCGTCCGCACCCCCTCATCGTCGAGCGGCGGTAGCTTCTCCATTCGCGGGGTCGGCAATCTCGCCAACGACCTTGGCAACGAACAGCCGGTGGCGATGAACTTCGACGGCGTCCAGCTGACCCGCGGCCGCGTCGTCACCATGGCGCAGTTCGACCTCGAGCGCATCGAAGTGCTCAAGGGGCCGCAAGCGCTGTTCTTCGGCCGCAACAGCCCCGCGGGTGTTGTCTCGATCCTCAGCAAGACCCCCGAACTGGGCGGCGTCATCGAAGGCTATGCCACCGCGCAATATCAGTTCAAGACCAACACGCCGACAATCGAGGGCGCAATCACGCTGCCGGTCGCCGACAATTTCGCGGTGCGCGTCGCAGGGCGCGTCAGCAGGATGCAGGACGGTTATCTCCGTTATGTCTCCGAACCCATGGCCGATCCCTTTCCGGCTGAGGCCGGTATGATCCTGCCCGGTTCGGGCTATGAATGGGGTCCGGGAACGAAATCGAACGCCGTGCGCGCAACCGCGCTCTGGAAGGCGTCCGACAATCTGACGGTCACGCTGCGCTCGCTCTATTCGACCGAACGCAACAATGGCGGTTCGGGGACGCGCGAGATCGTCGCGTGCGGCGGAACACGGCCGACCGCCTATGGCATTCCCGACCCGTTCGGCGACTGCGTCGCCAACAATGTGTCGTCGAATGGAATGCCGCCGCTGGAGGTGACCCGCAACCTGTACAACGGTCCCGAGGACGGAAAGCCTTTCAGCAAGACACGCGTTTCGCTGTCATCGCTGACGCTCGACCTCGCGCTCGGTGCCATCGACCTCACCTCGGTGACCGGCTATTATGACTACAAGAACAGCGCGTTCGATAATTTCGACTACACCAGCTTCGGCCAGGCAACGAATACGCAGCGCGACAAGGGCTGGCAGTTCTCGCAGGAGTTCCGCGCGGTCTCCAACTACGACGGACCGCTGAACTTCTCGGCAGGCCTTTTCTATCAGAATGAGCGGCGCGAATATGTCGCCGGCACGAAGATCGCGGCCCTGGGTCCGTTCACCGGCCCCGGGGAGTTCAACGGAATCTACGACACGCTGATCTCGACCGGACAAAGCCGCGGCAAAACCTATTCGGCCTTCGCGCAGCTGCGCTGGTCGATCCTCGACAATCTGGAATTGGCGGGCGGCGCGCGCTGGACGCGCGAGGAAAAGTCGACGAACATCGGCAACATCTTCAACCGCCTGCCCAATTTCTCGCCGGCCGGCTTCCGCTACAAGCCCGAGTTCGAGGGCGAGAATGTGTCGCCCGAAGCGACGCTGACGTGGAAGGTAACGCCCAACGTCACGATCTACGGGGCGTACAAGACCGGCTACCTGTCGGGCGGTGCGTCGAATCCGTCGACCGTGGCCAATTATTCGACGCTTCCCGACCCGTCGCGCCCCTTCCTGTTCGACGAGGAAACCGTCGAGGGCGGTGAAGTCGGGATCAAGGCGTCATTGCTGGGTGGGCGCCTCACCGGCGACCTCACGGCCTATCGATATGATTATGACGGCCTACAGGTTCAGACCTTCGATGCAACGACCACCTCTTTCTTCACCCAGAACGCCGGTGGCGCCCGCAACCAGGGGATCGAGGGCCAACTCCGTTTCAAGGCAACGCCGGACCTGACCTTGCGTCTCGCGGCCTCCTATGCCGACCTCAAATTCACCGACTTCGACGGCGCGCAATGCTATGCGGGACAAACGGTACTTCCAGCCCCGACCGCCGGAACGGCGAAGACGCCCGGCGCGTGCTATTCGACCGGCGTCGGCACCGGGAAGGCCCGGTATATGTCGGGCCTTCGTTATGGCCCAGCACCGTTCCAGGCGATCATCGGCGCCAGCTACGAGACCCCGATCAGCAACGACTGGGGGATAGGCTTCACGATCGACGGCTATATCTACAACAAGACGCCGGCATGGCAGATTCCTTATTCGCCGGGCCAGGAATCGCATGAGATCGTGAATGCGTCGCTCCGGTTGAGCCGACTCGACGACAGCTGGCAGTTCGCGCTGATCGCCACCAACTTGTTCGACAGCAACTGGCACCCACCGGCGACGACGGACAAGCCGCTCGGAAACGCAGGCGACATCGTGGCGGATTCGCCGGTTCCGCGGCTTGTCACCCTGCAGGCGACCTTCCGCTTCTGACAACGAACCCCCGGGCAAATCTCTAGGGCAAACTCGGCGCCTCCTTCGGGAGGCGCCTTTTTCTTTGTGCAATTGAACCTGGAGAAGCATCCGGACAACGCGCGGCAGCGCGGCGCGAACCGCTCGTGCCGCGCAAGAAGGACATGAAACTGGCGGTATTATTGCGGGGTGAGCGACGACGACACGGCCTGCGCCGGCACGCCCTTCTTCAGGATCAGCCGGGTTTCGCCCGTCGCTCCGTTGGCGAGCAGGTCAAAAACTTCAAGCGCCACATCCTGGGGCGTCAGGCTGTCCGGCGTGTGCAGTTCGGGCGGGAACAGGTCGCTCGTGAAACCGCCGGGGCAGATCGCGTTGATGCGTATGGGACCGGACGGATGAGCCGCACCCAGGCTGCGCACGAGCCCGACCAGCGCATGTTTCGTCAGCGAATAGATGGGATCGAAGGGAATTGGTGCCATACCGCCCATCGAACTGGTGATCGTGACGGCCCCGCCGCCGCGCCGCGCCATGCGGGGAAGCAGCGCCTGCAGTCCGAACACAACCCCGTCAATATTGACCCGGCGCAGCGCTTCGTATCGGCCGAGCGCAAAATCCTCGATCGGCGGCACCGATAACGCAGCGTCGAGCGGACGGGTCATGATCCCGGCGTTCAAATGGGCAAAGCCGATCGGTCCCAGTTCCGCCGTCACTGCCTCGACCGCCGCCGCCCATTCGTTCGCGGACCCGACATCGACGCGCCAGAAACGCCCGCCCGTATCCCGCGCCACGGCAAGGCCCGCGGCTTCGTTGACATCGAATATCGCAACCCGCGCACCTGCCCGTGCCGCGAGGGCAGCCGTGGCTGCGCCCAGCCCGGTCGCGCCACCCGAGACCAGCAGCACCTGCCCATCGAAAGCTGCCATTTGCCTCCCTTTTTCGCCGGTCATCGTATCAGGCGGCGGCGATCAGCCCCAACCGCTGCGCCAGCCCGCGCGCGGCGGCATCGGGGAAAAGTTCGTCAACCCCGCCGCTGATCAGCGCCTCCAGCACCGCCTCGGTCAGCACGCTCGGCGGATTGAGCAGCGCCTTGTCGGTGGTTTCGAGATGCATCTCGGTGTCATAGCCGCCGGCATAGACCGCCATCACCGCGACTCCCGCTTCGGCGAGGTCGACGCGCAAACCCTGCGTCATCGAGCGCGCCGCCGCCTTCGATGCATTATAGGTGCCGACGAGCGGCATATAGGCCAGCGCAGCGATCGACAGGATGTTGACGATCGTACCCTTCGACCGGGTCAGCGCCGGCGCGAACGCACGCGCCATCGCCAGCGGGCCGAAATAGTTGACCTCCATCTCATGCCGCGCCTGGCCAAGATCGGGGGCATTCAGGAAGCTGGCATAATGGAGAACGCCCGCATTGTTCACCAGCACCGTGACGTCGCTGGCCTCGCGGGCCGCCTGCTCCACCTGCTCCGGCCGCGTCGTATCGACGACAAGAGGGTGGACGCGCGGGTCGATCGCCGCCGCCGCTGCCGCGGCATCCTCGTTCCGCACGCCGGCATAGATTTTGGGGACCCCGGCTTCCAGGAACGCATCGACGAAGGCCCTGCCGATTCCGCGCGACGAACCTGTAATCAACGGCCGGCATTGATCGAATTTCATGCGCCTCTCCCGACAGGCTTGACCGTCGCGCGTTGTGAGAGGGTCACCCTCCCTGCCCGTCCGGCTCGCTCGTTTGCGATGCTCTTCAACAAAAATAGCGTATGATATATTTTTTTCTTGCGCGCAAGCTGTCGACCCGCGCAAAATCGGCGCCGCGGTGGGCCCGCCCGGATCGCCCATTCCCGCCCGTCGCGATTAAACGTCCGTTTTTCTGGAATTTCTTCATATTTCCTATCTGCGGCGCAGATCATGGAAGCGCGATCCGTTGGCTTGACAAGAATAAAGCGCGTGATATTTTTTAGACTGCAAAGACGCCATGAGCGAAGGCGAAGACCTTCGACAACGGGAGAGCGAACATAATGAAAGAGGCGAAAACCTGTCCGGTCGACGGCGTCGTCGAAGTCGACATGAATTCGGAGGCATTCGCCGAGAATTTCAAAGACATCTACACCCGGATGCACGCGAGCGGATGCCCCTATGCGCACTCCACAGTCGGCGATTTCTACGCGATCGGCAAGCATCAGGACATCACCAAGGCCTGCACCAACACCAAGCTGTGGAGCAGCAAGCTCGGCCCCGCGCTGCAATATCAGTCGCCCGAGACTCCCGGGGTTCTCGTCAGCGTCGACCCGCCCGAGCACACGTTCGAGGCCCGACTGGTCGGCAAGGCCTTTTCCAAAACCTATTTCGAATCCTTCATCCCGGGCATCAAGGCGTTCCTCAACGAACGTATCGACAGCTTCATCGCCAACGGCCGCTGCGACATTCACAAGGAAATTTCCGAACCGCTGCCGCTCTGGGTGATTTTTGCCATGTTCGGCAAGGCGATCGACGACGAGGGAATCGACGCCTATCGCGAGGCGTTCGTTGGCTCGATCGGCCAGATGCTGGCCACGGATCCGCTCGCCCGGCCGTCGCGCAATCCCTATGCGGACAGCTTTCTTTCCGATCATCTGGTCGATGTGAAGCGCAAGCTGGCCTCGGGAGAGGCGCAGCCGGACGACAATCTGCTCACCCGCTTCATCACCACCGAAATCGACGGCCAACGGCTTACCGACGACAAGATTCTCGCCTTCTGCAACTTCCTGCTCGCCGCAGGCAGCGGCACGACGACGATCCTGCTCTCCGGCCTGCTCTACCAACTGCTGAACGCGCCCGAGCAATTCGAAAAGCTGAAAGCGAACCCCGACCTCGTTCCGCTCGCGATCGAGGAATCGCTGCGCGTCGAATCGCCGCTCCACGGCCTGTTCCGCACCAACAATGAGGAAGTCACCGTCGGGCCGCTGACGATCAAGCCCGACACCAAGGTGATGATGATGTGGGCGGCTGCCAACCTCGATCCGACCGTCTTTCCGAATCCGGAGAAATTCGACCTCGACCGCGATCTCGCCGACGTCCGCAAGCATCTGGCCTTCGGTTACGGAATCCACATCTGCCGCGGTGCACCGCTGTCGCGGATCGAAGCGCGGCTGTTCCTCGAAACGATCCTTGAACGGCTTCCCAACCTGCGCCTCGACGGCCCGATGAAGAAGGATCGCCGCATCCCGATCTTCAACGGCATCGGCGAGTTGCCGGTCGCCTGGGACGTCTGACACGCCGCAAGGCGACCGGGCCCGCGCCCTATGACGGGCGCGGGCCCGTACCAATCCTATCAATCAGGGTAAGACGATGAACGAAAAGGCTCGGATGGTTGTTCTGGCCCGGCGCCCCGGATCGAATATTTCGGTCGATGATTTCGCGGTCGAGGAACACTCCCTGCCCGAACCGGCCGAGGGTCAGGTGCGGGTCCGCAATCGTTACATCAGCGTCGATCCATACATGCGGCTGGCGCTCAGCGACCGGAACGGCGTGGGCGCGGCCAAGCCGGTCGGCGAAGCGATGACCGGCGGCGCGGTGGGCATCGTTGAAGTATCGCGCGCTGCCGCCCTGCCCGTCGGAACGATGGTGACCAGCCAATTCGGATGGCGCGACCGCTTCGTGGCCGATGCCGCCGCTGTCCAGGCGGTCGCGGCGGACGTCGGCCGCCCCAGCTGGTATCTGGGCATATTGGGTCTTACGGGGCTCACCGCCTATACCGGGATCGAATATATACTGGAGCCGAAGGCGGGCGAAACCGTCTTCGTTTCGGGCGCGGCCGGCGCGGTCGGCTCGGTCGCGGCCCAGCTCGCAAAACAGCGTGGCTGCCGCGTGATAGGCACCGCCGGCACCGACGAGAAGCTTGCCTGGCTGAAGGAGGTGCTGCACCTTGATGCGGCGGCCAATTACGCGACCACCGACCTGACCGCGTTTCTGGCGAAAGAATGCCCCGCCGGCATCGATCATTATTTCGACAATGTCGGGGGCCCGACGCTCGACGCCGCGATCACCGCGATGAAACCCAAGGGCCGGATCGTCGTGTGCGGCGCCATCTCGCAATATAACACTCCCAATTATTGCGCGGGTCCGGGCGAGTTCTTCAAAATCTCCGAAAAGGGGATCACGATCGTCGGGCTGAACGTCGGCATGTGGTTCGACCGGGGCAAGGAAGCCTTCGGCGATCTCGCGCGACGCCTCGCCGCCGGCGAACTGGTCTGGGAAGAAACGGTGGTCGATGGGCTGAGCAACGCGCCGCACGCCTTCATCTCTCTCTTTTCGGGCCAGAACAGAGGAAAAATGGTCGTCGCGATCGACCCGGCACGCTGATCGAACGGAGCGGAAGAAGCCATGACCTTCACGCATATCATGACACCGATCCGCATCGGCCCGGTCGAGATCAAGAACCGCGTTTTCCGCTCCGCGCATACGACCGCCATCGGCGGCGGCACGCTGAGCGACGACCTCGTCGCCTATCATGAGGCACGCGCGCGCGGCGGCGTCGGGCTGAGCGTGATCGAGGCCATGTCGGTACACCCTTCCTCGCTCGCGGCGCTCAACATGATCGACCCGTCGCTCGCGGAGAAATATCCGCGCATGATGGATCGGCTGCGGCCGCACGGGATGCGGGTATTCCAGCAATTGTTCCATGCGGGCCAGCACGGCCGCACGCTCGACGGATCGCCACCCTGGGCGCCTTGCGACCAGCCGGGAGTGACCAGCGGCATCGCCCCCATCCCGATGACCAAGATGATGATCGACGCCATGGTCGGCGCCTATGCCGCGGCGTCGGAAAAGCTCGAGCAATGGGGCTGCGAGGGAGTCGAATTCCATTGTGGTCATGGCTTCCTGCCCCAGCAGTTCCTGTCGACCTATGCCAACGACCGCACCGACGATTATGGCGGGTCGCTGGAGAATCGCGCGCGCTTCACCATGGAGGCGCTCGCCGCGATCCGCGCCAGCGTCAGCGCCGGTTTCGTCGTCGGAATCCGCCTCTCACCCGACATGCTCGAAGGCGGCGTCGGGGTCGAAGACAATCTGGCCGTCGCGCAAATGGCCGAAGCGGCGGGGCTCGTCGACTATGTCAGCATCTCGTCGGGCACATTCCAGACGATGGATAAGACGATCGGCGGCATGCACGAGCCCATGGGGTTCGAGATGCCCGTCACGACCCCGATCACGTCGCAGCTGAAGGTGCCGACGATGGTAGTCGGGCGATTCCGCACACTGGAGGAAGCCGACCAGGCGATCCGCGCAGGCGATGGCGACATGGTCGCGATGGTGCGCGCGACGATCGCAGACCCCGATCTTGTCGAAAAGACGCTGGCCGGCCATCCCGAACGGGTCCGCCCGTGCATCGGGTGCAATCAGGGCTGCATCGGTCAGTTGCAGGCACCGCCGAACCGGATGGGCTGCGTCGTCAATCCGGCGGTGGGCTATGAACTGAAGATGGGCGACGACCGGCTGACGCCTGCCGAACAACCGATGCGGATACTCGTCATCGGCGGCGGGCCTGCCGGGATGGAAGCTGCCCGCATCGCCGCGCTGCGCGGCCACAACGTCGTGCTCGCCGAAGCCGAGTCCGACCTCGGCGGCACCGCCAAGCTCGCCGCTGCCGCACGGACCCGCGCCGGCATCCGCGACATTCTGGTCTGGCTGCAGGATGAGGTCTATCGCCTCGGAGTCGATGTCCGCACCAGCAGCTATCTCGACCTCGACGACATTCTCGCCGAAACGCCCGACAAGGTCATCCTCGCCACGGGCTCGATGCCGCGCATGGACGGCATCCAGCTGTCCAATCCGGGCGAACCGATCCAGGGCTTCGCGCAGCCGCATGTACTGTCGTCGAACGACCTGTTCCTTTCGCCGAACCGCCCGCCCGCAAAGTCGGCGGTCGTGATCGACGATTGCGGTCATTATGAAGCGATTGCGTGCGCCGAATATCTCGCCGAACGGGGCGCCCAGGTCACCTTCGTCACGCGACATATTTCCTTCGCCCCGCTGGTCGAAAGCGCGCTGATGACCGAACCGGCATTGCGCCGGCTGCACGAGGGCAAATTCGCCTTGCATACGCGGATGCGCGCACTGTCGATCGGACCGGATCATGTCGTGCTTGCGCCGACCTTCCTGCCCGCGAACAGCAACGCGACGATCAGCGTGCCGGCGGACACGGTCGTCTTTGTCTCGCGCAACCGCCCGAGCCGCGACCTTGCCGACGCGTTGCGGGAACGGGGCATCGCCGTGTCGCTGGTCGGCGACGCCAACGCCCCCCGCTTCCTGCTCGCCGCCATTCGCGAGGGAAATCAGGCCGGCACTGCAGCCTGAGCCGACGCGGGGCGGGCCCACTATCCATTTTCTTGCAAATGTATTGCGTGTTATATAAATGATTCGTCAGCACAGGGTATCGGGCCCGGCATAACGGAATGGGTAGAGATATGGACGACGCGCAGGGATTGTCCCCGATCGCCGCGGGGCTTTGGGCTGAGGGTCCGCCGCCGCGCCTGATCGGTGGCCGGAAGGCCAATGGAGAGATCGTCTTTCCGCTGCCCGACGAGCCACTCCAGCCGCTCGAGCGCGTCGAACTGTCACCAACCGGAACCCTCTGGTCATGGACCAGCCAGGAATTTCAACCGAAGCCGCCTTTCTCCGGCCCCGAGCCGTTCGAGCCTTTTTTACTCGGCTATATAGAATTGGCGAATGAAGTGATCGTCGAAAGCCGCATCGTCGGGACGTCGATCGATCGCCTGAAACTGGGAATGCCGATGCGGCTCGTGATCGTCGCGTTCGACGACCACCGCAGCACCTATGCCTTTCGTCCGGAGCAGCCTGCATGAGCGAGAATGTCTATATCATCGGTGCAGGCATCCATGCCTTTGGCCGCACCGAGGGACGATCGGGCCGTGCGCAGGGCGTGTTCGCGCTTCGGCAGGCGCTCGCCGACGCCGGGGTCGAATGGGCCGACATCGGCTTCGCCAGCGGAGGCTCGGTCGCTGCCGGATCCGCCGACATCATGGTCAACGACCTCGGCTTCACCAGCCTGCCCTTCATCAACGTCCATAACGGCTGCGCGACCGGCGGCAGCGCGCTAACCTCGGCGCACAATGCGATCGCATCGGGCATGTGCGACGTCGCGGTCGCGGTGGGATTCGACAAGCATGAACGCGGCGCTTTCAACGCGAAGCCATCCGGCTACGGCCTTCCCGAATGGTATGGCGAGACCGGCATGATGCTGACGACGCAATTCTTCGCGCTCAAGATTCAGCGTTACATGCAATTGCACGGCATCAGCCGGGAAACGCTCGGCAGGGTCGCCGAAAAGGCGTTTCGCAACGGAGCGCTCTGCGATCATGCCTGGCGGCGCTCGCCGGTCGATCTCGAGACTATTCTGGGCGCACCGATGGTCAACGACCCGCTGACCAAATATATGTTCTGTTCACCCGCCGAAGGCGGGGTCGCACTCGTCCTCGCGAGCGAGAAGAAGCTGCGCGAACTCGGGAGCGACGGCGTCCGGATCGACAGCATCGCCTTTCGCACACGTCCGGAGGGATCGTTCGAGGTGTTCGCGCCGTCGATCCGCACCCCTCCCGGCGGCAAGCCCACCGTCCTCGCCAGCCGGGCCGCGTTCGAACAGGCAGGCATCGGACCCGGCGACATCGACGTTGCTCAGCTTCAGGACACCGAGAGCGGGGCCGAACTCATGCATATGGCGGAAAATGGCTTCTGCGCTGACGGCGAGCAAGAAGAATGGCTCGCCAATGGCTGGTCCGAAATCCACGGGCGTTTGCCGATCAACACCGACGGCGGCTGCCTCGCTTGCGGGGAGCCGGTCGGCGCGTCCGGGCTCCGCCAGGTCTATGAAAATGTCCAGCAGCTTCGGGGCCGCGCGGGTGCGCGTCAGGTGCCGCGCGATCCGAAGGTCGGATACAGCCATGTCTATGGCGCGCCCGGCCTGTCGGCGGTTGCAATCGTCACGCGCTAGGCCAAGCCGGCCGAATCTGGGCAGGCCTGCTTGCCGCGCTCACGCTTGGCGCTTGCCGATGGGATCGGCGGGAGGATCCAGAACCTCGAAACCGGCAGGATCGGACAAGGCATGGACCGGATAATCGGTGTAGCCCTCCGATCCCTGCGTATAGAATGTCGCGGGGTCGGCACGCGATGTAGGCCAGCCGTATCGCAAGCGCTGCGGCAGGTCGGGATTGCTTATGAATGCGCGCCCGAACGCGATCATATCTGCCCCCTCGCAGGCAATGGCGGCTGCCGCGCTGCGCCGCGAATAGCCCGACACCTGGATGATCGGACCGTCGAACAGGGGCCTGAGCGTCGCATAGACATCCCAGCCGACTCCGTAGTCGCCAATCTGCAGATAGGCCATCCCGCGTTTCGAAAGCTCTCTTGCAAGGTGGCTGTAAGTGGCGACCGGATCGGTGTCGAAAATATCGTGAAAGGTCCAGCCGGGCGATATTTTGACGGCGACGAAACCGGGATATGTCGCCCCAGCCATCGCGTCGACGCACGCAAGGAGGAATGCCGTCCGGCGCTCGACACTTCCACCCCATTCGTCCGCGCGCAGGTTCGTGTTCGACGACAGAAACTGCATCGGCAGGTAACCGGAACCCGCGTGGATTTCCACACCGTCGAAACCGGCGGCGCGGGCCCGTGTCGCGCTGTCGGCAAAGGCATCCACGGTCGCCAGAATGTCGGCGTGCGTCATGGCTTGCGGCCGGGGATAGGGACGTTTGGGCCGTGGGCTATTGATCGTGTAATGACGGGCAGTCGGATCAGGCTGAACCGCCGATGGAGCCAGCGGAGTCGCGCCGCTCAGGATAAGCGGATCCGACAGCCGCCCCACGTGCATGATCTGCGCAAAGATCGCACCGCCATCCGAATGAACGGCATCGGTTATGTCGCGCCACCCGGCTTGCTGCCCATCGTCATGCAGGCCCGGTGAAAACAGATAGCCGCAGCCGCGCGGGCACGGGTAAAGCCCCTCGCTGACGATCAGCCCCGCCGAAGTGCGCTGCCGATAATAATCGACCATGATTTCGGTGACGCCGCCCGCGAGTGATGCCCGCTGCCGCGTCATGGGCGCCATGACAATCCGGTTCTTCAATTTGAGGCGCCCTATTTCGATGGGGCGGAAAAGAGGGTCGACGTCGGGGTCGCAAATCGCCGCGCCACCACCGGGCCCTCCCGCCATCGGCCTTGACGAAGTTCGCATATGCCTCTCCCGTTCCCGTTCATGTTGGATCGCCGCTCTGCCGGGCGCCGCTCCGCGCCGCGATCTCCGCAAATGATATCGTGGCCGCGGGAGCCAGGTCCCACGCGCGGCCCCTTGCCTGCGGCAATGGGCGCCGAGGAACCGCCAACAATTGGATATCATGATATATATTTATCCAACGTCAAGACCGGACATCCGGCAGAGAAATCACCTGAACGAATGCCTCAGCCTATCCAGGCTGGACAAATTTACAATTTTAAACCATATTTTCAATATATTGAATGACGATTCCGCTCTCGGCGCGCGCTACGATCTTCAGAAAACAGCCAATACCAAAAATGTAACAAGAAATATTATTGAAGCAATTTTCAGCTTCGTGTAGGCAGTCGAACATCTTCGGGGCTCCGAACGGACCGCCGGAGAACGCCAGATGGCGGCCATAGCCGCGTGCCTCGCGCGGCTGAGCGCCATTCCGGCGAAACGGTGAAATATAATATTGCGGCGACGCGCTCCGCGTGATCCGCCGACCAAGGGAACGGGATATGGCCGACGATCACACAAGCCTTCTGGAACAAGTGGACTTTCTCGATCCCGACACGATTCAGTGCCCGTTCGGCTTCTATGAAGCGCTGCGCACCGAGGCGCCCGTATTCGAGCTTCCGCGCAGTCCCATTCCGGATCGCCGCGTGCTGGTCGTCAGCAAATATCGCCTGATCAAGGAAGAGGTGCTTCCCCGCTGGCAAATTTTCTCCAATCGCTTCGGCGCGTTGATGGGGCGTTCGTCGGAAGACCCCGAAATCCAGGCAATCCTCGCCAAGGGCTACCCCGGCGTCGAGACGATGCTGACGCAGGACCCGCCGCTGCAACGCCAGTATCGCACGCTCGTCAGCCCCCTTTTCGCGCCGCGCCGCGTTGCCGCGATGGAGGAGAAGATCGCGCGGATCGCCAATGATCTGATCGACCGGTTCGAAACGAAAGGCGAAGCCGATTTTCTGGTCGAATTTTCGACCCCGCTTCCGATCTATGTGATCGCCGACGCACTCGGCGTGCCTCCGGAGGACCATGGCCGCGTCAAGACCTGGGCGAATGCCGCGATCGCGGCGATCAGCCAGATGAAGGGGCGCGAGGCCGCCATCGAGGGCGCCAAGGCATCGGTCGAGATGCAGCACTATCTGGTTGACCTGATCGAGCAACGCCGCGCCGATCCGCGCGACGATGTAATTTCCGCGCTGGTTGGAGCAGAGTTCAACCGTGAGCGGCCGCTAACCATATCCGAGATGCTGTCGATGCTGAGCCAGTTGATGGTCGCCGGCCACGAAACGACGACGAACGCTCTGGGCGGCGGCCTTGCCTATATTCTGAAGGAACAGGGCGCAGCGCAGCGCCTGTTGGCGGATCCAGACCTGCTCGCCAACGCCGTCGAGGAGATTCTTCGCCTGGAAGCTTCGACCAAGGGCATGTGGCGCATCGTGACCGAAGACAGCGAGGTCGGCGGGTTTCAGGTCAAGGCCGGGGATATCCTGTTCCTGAGCTATGATGCCGGCAATCGTGACGGAGACATATTTCCTGATGGCGAGCGGTGTTTGTTCGACCGGGCGAATGCAAGAGACCATCTGTCATTCGGCGGCGGACTCCACACCTGCGTCGGCGCGCAGCTCGCGCGCCGCCAGATGCACATCGCCTTCGAGCTGTTGTTGAAGCGGCTCCCCAACCTGCACCTGACGCCCGGAAAGAACGAGTTTCACTATCTGGAAAGCTTGCTGCACCGTGGCTTTACCGGGCTCCAGATCAGTTTCGATCCGGTTCCACGCTAGGGTCAGGACCCATTAATTCCACGATCGAGGCGTCGAAATGGCGAAGATATCTGGCCTGGGTGGGCGCAGCGGGTAGCATCGCTACCCGCAAGGCCGCACGGGTCCGAGATCGAAGCCATTTCGGCGTCGCTTCGCGATTTGACCGATTTTGCCCATGGCTTCGTCGAAAAGCCTTGAAATATATTCATATTCCCACGCCTTTTCTCCTCGCCCTGAGCAAAATCGCTTCAAACCTCGAACGCGGAATTAATGGGTCCTGACCCTAGGCGCTCAGCTTTCGCCCTCAATCTGGCGCTGCCATTCCATCAGGTCGAAATAATCGCGCCAGCGGACTATCCGTCCGGCGTCCAGCTCGAAAATACCCATGACACGAACGCTCATGGTCCGGCCGTCGCGGACGAACCGGTCGGTTCGTTCGGTCAGTACGACCGCGCCGGCTTCGGCGAGATGATGGATTTCCCACTCGATGTGCGAGCAGGACGACACGAGCGGCGCTATCGCCGCCGAGACCGCGGCGCGCCCGATCACCGGAGCCATTGGAATATTGTGGTAGAAGATATCGTCCGCGAGGAACCCGGTAATCGCATCCAGGGCCCGCGCACCCCACGCTTCGCAGAATGCACGGACGATGTCGGCGCCGGATCCTACCACGCCGTTCACCCTGCGGCGACCGGGGCAGCCTCGCCGTCGGCCGCATCGTCGAATACCTCGGCAAGCTCGTCCTGTTCGTTATAGGTGGTCATGTTCCGCAGCGATATCCAGCTCGCCCGCCGACCGCGAATATCCTCGATCCAGCGGCGCGCATCGTGATTGACCCGGCCGCAGGTGGTGCCGACCAGCACCATCAGCGCCGTTTCGGCGACGCGATCGAGAAAGAGTTCGTCGGGAATTTCGCCGCACGCCCAGTCCTTCGTGATCGAAAAGGCGTTGGAACAGAGCAGATGCGATATCCAATCGGTGGAAACGCCCGGCAACAGGCAGCCTTCAGCCTCGATCGCCGTGGTGAATGCCTCGTGCCAGCGGCCGGCCTCGTTGCGTATCTTCGTCCGGATGACGTTCGACGAGTCGCTGCCATAATAGACCGCCACGATCGCCTTCGTGTAGCGCCCCAGCAACTGGTTGCGTGAATGAATGCGATTCTGGCGCTCGAGAAAGCCGTCGATATTCGAGGCTTCGAAATGGAAATGCACGTCCGAATAGGTATCGGAGATGAACTCCTGCACCGCGCTCGCCACGACATTGTCCTTGTTGCCGAACGCGTTGTAGAGAGTCTTTGGCGCGATCTCCGCTCGTGCACAAAGGTCCCGGATATTGAAGCCCGAATAACCCGTCTCGGCGATCAGACGGCGCGTCTCCTTGAGGATTCGACGACGGCGCTCAAGAATGGCGTCGCTTCGGTATGTCAGCGTCGATAGGCCGATATGATCATTCATTGCCCGTTCCGGATATTGATATGGCCGCCAGGGCTTTGTTGCGGCCCCATCCAGCGTTACCATTTGCGGCCGAGGCGTCAAGTGTTGGCAAATTGTTATAATTTTGACGCCAAGTCATCAGCCTCCCCCCAAGTCGACTGAACCGATCCCTTTTATATCAGATACATGGTGACCCAGTTTCGGCTTTATTGCAGCCATAAAAAGAATATCATGTACTACAGTTAAAAGAGGCACCGCCGGTCAGTCCGCGGCGTTTGATGGGCAGATCGGCTAACGCTGATACTCAGGCATCCGCACAACGAGACCGTCAAGGTCGTCACGAACCTGAACCTGGCAGGACAACCGGCTCTCATCGGTGGCCCCGATCGCAAATTCGAGCATCGACTCCTCCATGACCGAAGGCGTGCCAAGCTTGGCCGCCCAATCGGATCCGATCAGCACATGGCATGTCGCACACGCACAGGCACCGCCACAGTCCGCCTCGATCCCGGGCAACCCGTTTTTGACCGCCCCCTCCATCAGCGAGAAGCCCGATGGAACATCGATCCGATGCTCCGTCCCGTCGAATTCGACATAGATAATCGTCGGCATAGAATATTGAATCCTGCGTTGAGGGGCGGCCCGAGCGCGCGCATCCCGATCCAATCGCCGAGCATCCCGGTGACACGCCGCGCGCATAGCTTTGCGGCCGCCATTCGCCCGGCAAACTCTCGCCGGAAGGGCGCGCCAAGAACGCCACCGGCACCGCCGCCCATTAGCGAGTCCTATCCGACTGTAAAGACAATTATTCAACATGATATATAAATCAGAATCGGGAGGCCCCCGATAGAGAGCGCTGCGGGCCCGACGCCGGCGGCTGCATGGACGGACTAGATCGTTGCCATAAAATATAAAACTATCTATATGTTTTATTTGTATATATTTATAGACATCCAATTCTGGACACGTTGCCCGGCACCCTCGGGATTATCCAGACGGGACCCTCCAGCGGCGTCCTGAACACAAAAATATAATGTGCTTGCCAATTTGTTTTCGTGTAAATAATATGACATGTGCAATATTTGAGATGAAGCCGCGGAGTCGGCCCTCAGGATTGCATCGCGGAGGCAAGCAAACGAGCCGACGCGATCGAGCCTCGCGCGCAAGATGCGGGGAACAGATAAATATGGTGAGGGAGAGCTGATCATGAAAATCACGAGGCTTGTTAGTCATTCACTGCTGGCGTCCGCAGCAGCCCTGGCGCCTGCTGCGACGGCCTTCGCGCAGGCTTCGGAAACCACCGAAGCGCGCGCTCCCAATGCCGAGGCCGAGATTATCGTCACCGCACGGAAGCGTGAAGAGACGCTGATGAGCGCGCCGATTTCGGTTCAGGCGATCACGTCGGAAGACATAGCCCGCAATACGGGCACCGATCTGCGCGGCCTCACCGACATGTTGCCGAACGTGACCGCATCAGCCGGCGGAACCGGCGCACTCGGCTCCTTCAACATTCGCGGCATCGGCGGCGCGAACTCGAACGACGTCGGCGTCGACCAGGCGGTCACGCTGGTCGTCGACAACGTCCCGATCTCACGCGGGACAGCCGCTTCGAGCAGCTATTTCGACCTTTCGAATATCCAGGTGCTGCCGGGGCCGCAGGCCTTGTATTTCGGCAAGAATGCCTCGGGCGGCGTCATCGCGATCACGACCGCCGACCCTGGCGACCGCTTCGAGGGCTATGTGAAGGGCGGCTATGAGTTCGTCGCCAACGACCGATATATCGAAGGGGCCGTTTCAGTGCCCTTGGCCGAGGGCCTCTCGATCCGCGCTGCCGGCCGCTATAGCGAAAGCGACGGCTGGCTGAAGAATGTCGCGGTCCCGGTCCTCAATCCCTATGAATCGGACCCCAATCTGGCGCTGCAACCCGGCGCGCTCGATACCCGCCTCGGCGGCTCCCGGATCGCGGCAGGCCGCATCACAGTCGCTTACCGGCCGGTCGAATCCAACTTCTCTGCCGTTCTGAAACTCCAGATCGCCAATTCGCGATCGGATTTCCTGGGCCCACCGCTTGAAGTCTTCGCCTGCTCGCCGGGCCGCACCGTTCCCCATACCTACGGCTTCATCGATACGGCCGGCGACTGCAAGCTCGATGGCACCGTTGCGATCACGTCGATGAACCCGCTCCTCGCCGCCAATTTCCAGCGGTCCGAAGGCGGGCTCAATTACAGCAAGAATGTCAGCAAACTCGCAAGCCTGAAACTCGAAAACGAGTTCGAGAATGTGACGCTCACCTCGGTCACCGGCTATTATGACTCGCACGTCCGGGGTCTCAGCAACGCTTCCTACGGGTCGATCGACTATTTTCCTGGCGGAAACAGCGCGAGCGACGAACAGTTCAGCCAGGAACTGCGCCTCGCGACCACCTTCGACGGACCGGTCAATATCATTGTCGGCGGTTATTATGACCATCAGACGCGCTATGGCGACACGATCGGCCGCGGGCTGATTGCCAGCTTCCTGCCGCCGATCAACACGGACACGCTGGCGCAGGGGTCCGACGACATTCTCCCGACCGCAATCGGCTATTGGCCCCAGCACCGCGGCAAGACCGATACCTATTCGCTGTTCGGTCAGGTGAACTGGGAAATCCTGCCCGATCTCAGCCTCGACGCGGGTGTGCGCTATTCGAAGGTCGAGGGAACGCAAACCAGCCGCAATGCCTATGTGGCCCCCTTCTATGCCGGCCTTGGCATCTTCGTCCCGCCCAGCAGCTCGGCAACCTTCGACTTCGACGAGGAGAATCTCTCGCCCGAAGCGACGCTGAGTTATGAGCCGTCGCGCAACCTCACCGTCTATCTGTCGTACAAATCGGGATACAAGCCGGGCGGCATCTCCGCGCCCGCGGTGCTCCTGAATTCAAACCTTGCACAGGACCTCGTCTTCCAGAAGGAAAAGTCGAAGGGCGTCGAAGGCGGCATCAAGGCGAGCGTCCTCGACAATCGCCTCAGCATCATCACCTCCCTCTATTATTACAAGTTCACCGGCCTCCAGCTGAACCAGTTCGACTCCGCCACGACCAGCTTCTTCATCCGCAACGCGGGCGCGGCAGTCACCAAGGGGTTCGAATTGCAACTGAACGGGCGCGTGACCGACGAACTGACGCTCAAGGGAAGCGCAAACTACAACGACGGCTATTTCTCGGATTATCAGAACGCCGCCTGCTATACGGGTCAGACGGCGACGACGGGATGCAACATACCGGCTGCGGGCGGCCGCTTCCTCCAGGATCTGAGCGGGACGGCGCTTCCGAACGCCCCCAAATGGGTTCTCATGGGCGGCGCCTCCTATCTGACGCCTGTCAGCAGCGGCCTGAAACTCGGCATCGACGTCGATGTCAAATATTCGGACGGCTATCAGCTCAACGCGACAGGGTCGCCGCGCGCGCACCAATCGAGCTATGCCAAGCTCAACGCCCGCCTCCGCCTCGCCGAAGCAGACGACCGCTGGGAGCTGGCATTGATCGGCCGCAACCTCACGAACAAATATATCCTGCTGACCGCCGTCAACAAGCCCGGCACGAACAATGCGTTCGACGGCTTCTCCGAGGAATTGGCGGGAACGACCGACCGCGGCCGCCAGGTCTCGCTGCAGTTCCAGGTCCGATTCTGATTTAAGGGGCGGCCGGAATTTCCTCCTACTCCTCCGGCCGTATCCATCTTTGGGGAGAACCGCCCCATATTGTAGCGACAGCGTTGCGATATATGGTGCCGGTTCTCCCTTCCTTTTCTCGAGAATGAGGACAACAGCCACGATGGAAACCAGTCCCGACAGCGGCGCGTCGCCGAGTTCGACGAACCTCCGCCCGCAGCTCGGGGGCCGCCCTCTCCACGAATGCCGGCCCGACGATGAATTCCTCCATCCTCCGGCTGCCTCGGGTCATTATTCGTCGACCGAAACGACCTATTGGGGGTTCAACATTCCGGAAAAGCAGCTCAACGGCGAAATCTATATGTGGTTTCATCCCGTGCTGCGCATGTGCAGCGCGAGCGTCTATATCTGGAAGGGTTTCCACGGTTCGACGCTTTCGTGCGAATATGTGAACCACTATCACTATCTGCCCTTCCCCGAGAAAGGGATCGCCGAATATCGCGTCGCCGACACGATGAACCTCAGCTTTCGCGTCATCGAGCCGCTGAAGACGATCGCGATCGAATATCGGGATGCCGAGCGCGGCGTCGCGCTGTCGCTCCTTAACGAGGCGATCATGCCGCCCGCCGGACGCCCGGGCGGCTTTCACTTCACCCAGGCGATGAAGGTGACGGGAGAACTCGACCTCTTTGGCGAGATTCACGCGATCGACGGCTATTTTTCGCGCGATCACAGCTGGAGCCAGGAACGCCGCGAGACGTCGCGAAACGGCCCGCCGCTGACGTGGATCGTGGGCGTGTTCGGCGACGACCTCGCCTTTCATGCCGTCGGTTACGACGACCCGTCGCTAAACCCCGGATGGGAAGATCGCTATCCTGCGGTAAAGCCCGGCCAGGGGCTAGGCTGGGGCTATATCTTCCAGGCCGGCGTGACCAAACCGCTCAAGTCGATGCGCAAGCTGACTCATCGCGAAGAGGATGGTCTCTCGCCGATCGGTTTCGATGTCGAGCTCGTCGATATCGACGATGTGACGCATATCATCAAAGGCCATGTCCAGGCGCGTATGCCCTGGCAGACATGGCAGAATATGAACGTCTATTTCTGCCAGACCCGTTGGGAACTCGATGGGAGGACAGGCTATGGCGACGCACAGGACATCCAGATGAACGACTTCGTCCATCATTTCGCGAAGCGCCCATGACCCTCGATAGCGCGACCTTGTTGATAACCGGGAGCAATCGGGGCCTCGGCCGGTCGTTGGTGGAGGCCGGCCTGCAGGCGGGGGCAGGAAAAATCTATGCCTCCGCACGGCGTATCGCGGACGTGACGGTCGACGATCCCCGCATCGTCCCCATCGAACTCGACATCTGCGATCCGGCATCGATCGAGGGAGCGCGCGAAGCCTGCGGCGATGTCGACATTGTCATCAACAACGCCGCATCGCTCGCCAATGCATCGGCCTATCGGGCAGAATCGCTCGTCCCGGCCATGGCCGAAATGCAAACCAATTTCTGGGGCCTCGTTGCGATGTGCCGCGCCTTCGCGCCTTTGCTCACCGGCCGCAAGGGCAGCGCGATCGTCAATATCCTGTCGATGGGCGCACTCGCCGGCATTCCCTTTTGCAGCAGCTATTGCGCCTCGAAAGCGGCCGCCTGGTCCTTCACCCAGTCGCTTCGCCTCGAACTTGCGGGCAGCGAGACGGCGGTGCTCGCCGCTTTCCCCGGCCCGATCGCCACCGATATGGCACGCCCGCATGAACGCGAGGGGCGTTGGCCGGCCAACGAGGTCGCGCGCGCCATCTACGACGGCATCGCCCGGCAGGATCCGCATATTTTCCCGGACCCCGTGGCGCAATCGGTGGCCGCCGCCTACGCCGCCGACCCTTGGGCCCTGCCTGCGCGGTTCGCGGGATCGACCGACTGAGCAATCGGGCGCGCGGGCCGAATGAGAGACATCAAGAGTGGAGTGTGACGTGGCTGACCAAGGGGCTCAGATAGCCGGCGAGGTGCTCGCGGCAATTCGGCTGGAACTCAATCAACGGATCATTCCGGCGCTCTCGGACCCCGATGCGCTGCATTCGGCGAAAATGGCCGAGGATATTCTTTCGCATCTGAGCGGCTGGATCCTGTTTGGTCGGGACATATCGGACGAGGTCGTCGCCGACTTCAGGGAAATGGCGGACGGGACCGCCACGACCCAATTCATCGACGATTATCTCCTGCCTTCCGGCCCTCTAGGCACATTCCGCGAGCCTCTTCAGGACGCGATCGAGGCAGGAAACACCGGATTGCTCAAACCGGCCGCCGCAACGGAAAGAAAGATGTTCGCAGCCGAGGCGCGGGCGATCGACCGCGCCGCGGACGAAGCCGAAACGCGACTTGAAGCAAGCGAACGGGTGGTCGGCCCCGCCCTCGCGACCGCCTTCCTCGAAGCCGTCCTTGGCCCCGGGCACCGGGTTGCCGCGGTCAGCCGTGCGCCCGGCGGCTATTCGAAGGACACGCTTTTCTTCGCCGGGATTGCGCCCGACGGTTCGGAGCTGCCGCTCGTCATTCGACGCGACCTTCCCTTCGGTCCCGGCGAGACCACGGTCGTCGACGAATTTCACCTGATCGAAGGATTGGCGGACGCGGGATTTCCCGTCGCGCGCCCACTCGCGCTCGACCCGAGCGGCATCCTCGGCAAGCCCGCGATGATTTCCGAACGCGTTGCCGGGCGCTCGGGCACCGCGGAATGGGCGAGCGATCCGAGCCTTCGCGATCGTATCTCGGCGACACTGGGCGAGGTGACGGCGCAGTTGCACGGAATCGACCCGAGCGACTTCGGCCTCGCCGAAGCCGGCCAAGATCCGCGCGCGGTTGTCCGCGATTACGTCCTCGAATGGCAGGAACGCTGGCGCCGCAACCGGCTGCACCCGTCACCCGCGCTGGCGGCCGGTTTTGCCTGGCTGCTGGCGAACATCCCCGACCGCATCGACCATGTGTCGATCGTGCATGGCGACATCGGTTTTCACAACACCATGGTCGCCGATGGCGACCTGATCGCGCTGCTCGATTGGGAATTCGCGCACCTCGGCGATGCGACCGAAGATCTCAGCTATTGCCGCCCGTTCATCGAGGAGATCGGCGGCTGGGATGTCTTCATGGAGGCCTATCGCGGCGCTGGCGGCCCCGAATATCGCGAACAGAATGCGCGCTATTTCAACGTCTGGCGATCGGTACGCAACGCGACATCTTGTGCGACGGCGTGGCGCGGCTTTGCGAGCGGCCGCTATCCCGCGCTCAAGATGGTGCATCAGGGCATCCCGCTCTACCGGCGCTTCGTCCGCGAGGTCGTCGCGGCGCTCGAACTGGTGGCCTGAACGGCTGCCTCTCCGGATTCCCCGACCACAGGACAAGAGTGCCCATGCAATCCGCCGATATCGTCGAGGAAGCACCGCGCAGCGAATGGCGCGAGGGTTGGCCTCTCGTACTCACCGCGGCACTCGGCTGCGCCTTCGCGGCGTCGCATGCCGTCACCATGGGGGCGTTCGTCGGACCTTTGACCGGAGAGTTCGGCTGGTCGCGCGGCGAGGTGACCGCGGGCATATCGTTCGGCGCGCTCGGTTCGATCTTTCTCGTACCCGCGCTCGGGCCAATCGTCGACAAGATCGGTGCCCGCAAGATCGGCCTGCTGGGCCCGCCGGCCTATGCCGCGGGCCTGCTCCTGATCAGCCTGTCCGGGCCTTCGATCTATGGCTGGTACGCCGCGTGGATCGCCATGGCAGTTCTCAGCCTGTTCATCAGCCCGCTCGTCTGGACGATGGCGGTCGCAAGCCGCTTCGAAAGGAGCCGTGGCCTCGCGCTTGCCTTCGTGCTGGCGGGCATGAGCGTGGGGGCGGCAATCTTCCCCTTCGCTGCCGCGACCCTCATCGAGAACTTCGGCTGGCGGGTCGCCTATCGGGTGAACGCGCTGGCCGCGCTCGTCGTCGTGCTGCCCCTCGCGCTCGCCTTCCTGCGCGATGCCCGCGACCTCCGCGCCGCTCAGACCGACCAGCCCCTTGAACCCGCAGCCGTCGTGCCGGGCCTCAGCCTAAGGGAAGCATTCCGGACCCGCACCTTTTGGCAGATTCTCGCCATGCTCGCGCTGGTCGCCGGCGTCTACAACGCGATCTACCAGCATTTTCAGCCAATGATGACCGACGCCGGGATGACCGCGATCGAGGCCGCGGCGATCGCCGGTATCATCGGCCCCGTCTCGTTCGCGGCGCGGCTGCTCACGGGCCACCTCCTCGATCGCTTCAGCCCGCCGCTGGTGGCCGCTTCCGCCTTCGCGATCCCGATTCTGAGCTGCCTGCTCCTCATCGGCTTTGATGGTGACCCGGTGATCGCCGGCATCGCCATCGCCTGCTGTGCACTGGCCTCGGGCGCCGAGATCGACATGATCGCCTATCTCGGCGCGCGCTACTTCGGGATGCGCAACTACGGCGCCATCTACGGCTTTATCTTCGCAGGACACACGCTTGGATGGGCGCTCTTCCCCCCTCTCGTTGGCGTGGCGTTTGACCGAAGCGGGAGCTACGATGCCGCTTTGATGATCATGGCCGTCCTGCTGGTAGTAGCGGTGGCTCTTGCCGCTTCGATCCGCAAGCCGCCAATGCGCGATGCAGATCCGTGATTTCTTAAGAATCCGGCAAGACGCCCGAATGATGGCCGCGCCGCAATCGCTCATCTCATCAACCTTTCGGTCAGACACGCTCCGATGGCATTGCTGGGAGCCGTCATCGCGGCGGGACGAGAAGGGCATGGCCTTGCGCGGCGGACCGTCCTAAAGTGCGTCGCGATGCGCTTCCTTCGTTTCGCCGCCGCCTTCCTGCTCGCCGCCGCCGGGGCGCCTGCCCTCGCGGCGTCGCCCGCCGCCGATACGAGCGTCTGCGCCCCCGCGACCTACCGTCTACCCAGTGGCAGGGTAATCGACCTTGCGGCGTCCGACCCCGGCACGCTGCGCTGGCGCGACCTCGACGGCGCATCCGGCAAGCTGGTCGCGGCGGACGGCGACTGGGTCAGCCAGTTCGGCTGGACCGGCCGGCCCGATGGACACCGGGTGAGCCTGGCGGACTGCGCCGCGGGCCGGATTGCGTTCGACGGCACCCCCGCAAAGCGCATCCCCTTCGTCACGCAGGAAACGAGCTTCACCAGCCACGGCACGCGGCTCGTCGGCCGCCTCGTCCTGCCGCCCGGCAAGGGGCCGGTGCCGGTCGTCGTCCTGCTCCACGGCGCCGAGTTCGATTCGGCGCGCGACGGCAACAGCCTGCAGCGCCTGCTTCCTGCCGCCGGGATCGGCGCCTTCGTCTATGACAAGCGCGGCACCGGCGCGTCGGGCGACGCCTATACGCAAGATTATTCGCTGCTCGCCGACGATGCCGCCGCCGCGCTCGCCGAGGCGCGGCGCATCGCGGGGAAGCGCGGCGCGCGCTTCGGCTTTCAGGGGCCGAGCCAGGGCGGCTGGGTCGCGCCGCTCGCCGCGACGCGCACCGATGTCGATTTCGTCATCGTCAGCTTCGGGCTCGCGGTGTCGGTGGTCGACGAGGACCGCGAGGCGATCGCTTTTCAGATGGGGCTCAAGGGCTATGGCCCCGACGTCATCGCCAAGGCGCAGGAGATCGGCGACGCCGCGACCCGCGTGTTCGAGAGCGGCATGACCGAGGGGATCGCGGAACTCGACGCGGTGCGCGCGCGCTATCGCGGCGAGCCGTGGTACAAGGACGTCTACGGCAACTACACGCACATCATCCTCGGCATGAGCGCCGAGGATATCCGCACCAAGGGCGCGCAGTTCCGCTTTCATACGCCCTTCCGCTACGATCCGATGCCGACGCTCCGCGCGGTGAAGGCGCCGCAGCTCTGGGCGCTCGGCGGGATGGACATCGACGCTCCGTCGGCCGAGACCGCGCGGCGCCTGAAGACTCTGATCGCCGCCGGCCAGCCGATCACCCTCGCCCTCTTCCCCAAGGCCGAGCACGGGATGACCGAGTTCGAGACCGCGCCCGACGGCAGCCGCCTATCGACCCGCTACACCCCCGGCTATTTTCGCCTGCTCATCGATTTCGCGAAGGGCGGCAAGCTCGCGGATCAGTATGGCGACGCGGCGATGACGCGCCCGGCCGGAGATTGAGCGCGGTTCCTTGAAGCGGCCTGCCGGTAGATCGGCACCGCTCCAATCCCGTTCGTGTCGAGCGGGACGATGGGGCTCCTCGCAATGACGATTCCAATTCCTGCCATGTCGGCTTAGGGTGGCGCGATGCGCTTCCTTCGCCCCGCCACCGCCATTCTGCTTACCGCGTCCGCGACGCTTGCGCTCGCCGGGTGCGGGCTGTTCGGCAGCGGCGGTCCGGTGAAAATCGCCGCGATCGGGCCGCTGAACACCGCCGCCAACCCGCTGAACGGCGAATTGTCGGCGGCCAATGCGGCGCTGCTCGACGCCTCGGCGCAGGGTCTGGTCAGCTTCGACGGCGAAGGACAGATCGACACCGGCCTCGCCGAACGCTGGACCGTCACCGCCGACGGGCGCAGCTATATCTTCCGTATCCGCGAGGCGAAATGGACCAACGGGCGCAAGGTGACCGCCAACGACGTCACGACGGTGCTGCGCGCCTATCTCGCCCCGACGAGCCGCCACCTGCTCAAGTCCGACTTCCCGGAGATCGACACGATCAAGGCGATGACCGACAGCGTCATCGAGATTCGCCTGTCGGTGCCGCAGCCGAACATGCTCGACCTGCTCGCGCAGCCGTCGATGGCGATCGTTTACAAGGGCATGGGCTGGGGGCCGATGCGGGTGCACAAAGTCGGCCGAGCGGTCCTGCTCTCGCCCGCCCCCGACCCGCTGGCCGAAGATCCGGAGGCGGCCGAAGCCGCCGCCAACGATCCCGCGGCGTCGATCGAGCTGATCGGCACCTCGCCCGAGGGCGCGGTCGCGCGCTTCAAGAACGGCTATGCCGACGGCGTCGTCGGCGGGCGCTTTTCGACCCTGCCCTATTTCGCCGCGACGAATATCGGCCGCTCGCGGCTGATCGTCGATCCCGCGCCCGGCCTCTTCGGCCTTGCCTTCTCTCGCGCCGAGGGCTTCCTCGCGACCGACGTCAATCGCGATGCGCTGTCGCGCGCGATCCGGCGCCAGCGGCTCGTCGATGCCTTCGGGCTCACCGAATGGCAGCCGCAGGAGGCGCTCCGGCCCTCGGTCTATCGCCGCGATGGCGGGCCGGAACCGCTGCTGCCCGCCTGGACCGCCTATGACGAGGCCTCGCGCCAGATCCAGGCGAAACGCGCCGTCGACGCCTGGCGCCACGCCGGCCGCACGATCGACCCGCTGCGCATCGCGGTTCCCGACACGCCGGGCGGGCGCATCCTCTTCGCCTATGTCGCTGCCGATTTCGCGGCGATCGGGCTCGAAAGCAAACGCGTCGGCATGAACGCCGCGTCGGACCTCCGCCTGATCGACGAGGTCGCACCGAACGATGATGCGCTGTGGGCGCTGCGCCGCCTGTCATGCCAGCCCGACACGCTCTGCAATCGCGATGCGCAGCAGCGCATCGACGCGACCATGGCCAATATCGACGCGGGTCAGCGTGCACGCCAGGTCGGCGAGGCCGAAGCGATGCTCGCGCGCTATGTCCCCTTCATTCCGCTCGCGACCCCGCTGCGCTGGTCGATCGCGTCGCAGCGGCTGACCGGGATGCGCGCCAACGCCCGCGCCGCGCACCCATTGAATCACCTGATTGCCTTACCTAAGTAATACAGCGGCGCGCACCCCCGGCGCCCTCTGAAAGGACCCGCATGGCCCCTTCCACCCCCAATCCCGACGCGATTTTCGACGCGCTGGTGTCGAACCGCCGCGACCCCGCCGCGCTCCGCAAGCGGATCGAGACGCTCGAATATCTGCTCGAACGCAGCTTCGTCATCCCCGGCATCAATCGCCCGGTGGGGCTCGACGCCATCGTCGGCCTCGTCCCCGTCGTCGGCGACGTGATCACCGCGACGATGGGTGCCTACATCATCTGGGAAGCGCGCAACCTCGGGATGCCGAAGTGGAAGATCTGGCGGATGATCGGCAACCTCGGCGTCGATACCGCGCTGGGCGCGATCCCGATCGCGGGCGACGCCTTCGACTTTCTGTTTCGGTCGAACAGCCGCAACCTTCGGATTATCCGCAAGCATCTCGACAAGCATCACCCCGGGACGATGATCATCGACCAGTAAGAGGGCATGGGCGGCCGGTACGCCAACTCCAACTGGATTACGAACCTCGAAAATCACGTCTTGATGGGAGCCAAACCGGTAGATCGGGGTTCCGCACCGCGGGGCTTTCCCCTATTCGATGCGGCGGCACGGGCGCAAAGTCGCGACCGGGGGCGATGGTGCGCCCGCACGGGGGAGAGAAGATCATGCCACGTCCCGCATTCGCTCTCTTCAGCGCGCTGCTGGCGGCGGCATCGCTCGCGGCGTTGACCGGGTGCGGCGGCGGAGCGCCGCAGGCGAAGGAGGAAGCGGCCGCGCGCACGCGCACCTGCCCGCGCATCGCTGACACGCCGGTGCGCCTCGCTGGCGGCAGTTTCGCGATGGGCGAAGAGGATGTCTATGACGAGGAGGGGCCGGTGCGGACGACCAGCGTCCACGGCTTCTGGATCGACCCGCACGAAGTGACCAACCGCCAGTTCGCCGCCTTCGTCGCGGCGACGCACTATATCACGGTCGCCGAAAAGCCGGTCGATCCGAAACAATTCAACGTTCCCGCCGACCAGATTCCGCCCGACATGCTGAAACCCGGATCGGCGGTCTTCACCCCGCCCGATTTCCCGTCGAACCGCTACACCGACTGGTGGAAATATGTCCCCGGCGCTTCGTGGAAAAAGCCCTATGGTCCGAACGGCCCCGACGCCGTCGCGGACGAACCCGTCGTTCATCTCGCGTGGGACGACATGGTTGCCTATGCCGAATGGGCGGGCGGCCGCATCCCGACCGAGGCCGAATGGGAATATGCGGCGAGCGCGGGTCAGCGGTCGAAGAATGTCCAGCCCGAAGAGGCGAACAGCTGGCAGGGCGCCTTCCCCAATTACAATGCCGAAACCGACGGCTTTAAAGGCGTGGCGCCGGTCGGCTGCTACAAACCCAACGCCAACGGCCTTTACGACATGGTCGGCAATGTGTGGGAGGTGACGTCGGATTTCTTCCGCCCCGGCCACGATCCGAAGGACAGGGATGATCCCAAAGGCCCCGACGAAGGATCGGCCTATGATCCGTTCAGCCCCGACGTGCCGTCGCGCACGGTGAAGGGCGGCAGCTATCTCTGCGCGCCCAACTATTGCCAGCGCTATCGCCCCGCCTCGCGCCAAGGTCGCGATCCGGGCATGGGGACGAGCAACGTCGGCTTTCGCCTTGTTTACGACAAGCCGCCTGCGGCTGGTGGGAGCCGATAGTTCAGAACACCGTGCGTTTTAATCCGCCCCCTCTCTTCCGTTTGTGCTGAGCTTGTCGAAGCACCGTCCTTCTTCTGGCAGCGCTGGAAGAAAGAACGGCCCTTCGACAAGCTCAGGGCGAACGGCAGAGGTTTAACGCACGTCGCTCTATATCAGGACGGTTCGACCAGCCCCCCGCCCAGCGCGACATAGAGCGTTACCAGATTGTCGACCTGCGCCCGGCGCAGTTCGATCAGCGCCTGCTCGGACGCGAAGAGGTTGCGTTCGGCGTCGAGCACTTCGAGGTAGGTCGACACCCCCTCGCGATAGCGCTTGCGCGCAAGGTCGGCGATGCGGCGCGTCGCCTCGGTCCCGCGCTCCTGCGCCTCGACCTGCTCGGCGAGATGGCGGCGGCCCGCGAGCGCGTCGGCGACCTCGCGGAACGCCGACTGCACGGTCTTCTCATAGGTCGCGACCGCGATATTCTCGCGCGCCTCGGCGACGGTCAGATTGCCCTTGTTGCGCCCGAAATCGAAGATCGGCAGGCTGATCGTCGGGCCGAAGCTCCACGTCAGGCCATTGTTGCCGAACAGGCTGTCGAGCGACGACGACGCAAAACCGACATTGCCGGTGAGCGAGATCGACGGGAAGAAAGCGGCGCGCGCCGCGCCGACATTGGCGCGCGCGGCGCGAAGCTGTTCCTCGGCCTGCAAGATGTCGGGCCGCGCCACCAGCAGCTCGGACGGCAGCCCCGCGGTCAGCGCCGGCGGGCGCGACTGGTCGACGAGCGGCAGCGGCGCGGGCAGGTCGGCCGGAAGCGGTCCGCCGACGAGCACGGCGAGGAAATTATCCGCCTGCGCCTTGGCGAGCTTCAGGCTGGCAAGCTGCGTCTCGGCCTGCGTCAGCAGCGTCTCCGACTGGCGATAGTCGAGCGCCGAAGTCACCCCGGCGTCGAGCCGCAGCTTGGCGATGCGCAGCCCCTCGCGGCGGCTGGTCACCGTCGCTTCGGCCAGGACGATCTGCTCCTCCGCCCCGCGCGCGGCGAAATAGGTCGAGGCGGTGTCGCGGATCAGCGACAGGCGAAAGGCGCGCTCGGCCTGCTGGGTCGCGAAATATTGGCTGCGCGCCGCTTCGGACAGATTCTTCACCCGCCCCCAGAAATCGAGCTCGAAGCCGGTGACCCCGACCCCGACCGAATAGCGGTTCGAGGTGTCGGGGCCCGGCGGCGTCGACAGCGCCGAAAAGGCGCGGCTGCGCGTCGCGTCGGCGCTCGCCCCGACGGTCGGCAGGCGGTCGGCGTCCTGGATGCGATATTGCCCCTTCGCCTCCTCGATCCGTGCCACCGCGATCGCGAGGTCGCGGTTGCGCTCGAGCGCGCGCGACACCAGCGCCGCGAGTTGCGGGTCGGCGAAGAAATCGCGCCACGATATCTCGGTCGCGCGCTGGCCGAGCGTGACGTCGTTCGCAAAGCCTTCGGGATAGTCGGGCGCGGTCGGCAGCGCCGGGCGCTCATGCGGCGGGGCAAGGTTGACGCACCCCGACAGCATCGTCGCCGCGGCGAGAAGCAGGATCGGCTTACGCATGGGTCGGCCCCTCCTCATGATGGCTTTTCTCGGACGGCGCCGGGGGCCGCTTGCGACTGAGCCACTTGCGCACCGACAGATAGAAGAGCGGGATGAAAAAGATGCCCAGCAAGGTCGCGGCGATCATGCCGCCCATCACGCCGGTGCCGACCGCGCGGCGGCTCGCCGCTCCCGCCCCGCTCGCGATCACCAGCGGCACCATGCCGAGGATGAAGGCCATGCTGGTCATGATGATCGGGCGGAGGCGCAGCTTCACCGCCTCCATCACCGCATCGAGCGTCCCCTTGCCTTCGGCCTCCTGCTCGATCGCGAATTCGACGATCAGGATCGCGTTCTTCGCGGCGAGCCCGATGATCGTGATCAGCCCGACGTTGAAATAAATGTCGGCGGACAGCCCGCGCAGCATCGAGAAGAGCACCGCGCCGAGCACGCCGAGCGGCACGACGAGCAGCACCGAAACCGGCACCGACCAGCTTTCGTAGAGCGCCGCGAGCAACAGGAAGACGACGACGAGCGACAGGCCAAGCAACATGCCGATCTGCCCCGCCGACTGCTTTTCCTCATAGGAGATGCCCGTCCATTCATAGGCGAAGCCCGCGGGCAGCGCCTGCGCCAGCCGCTCCATCTCCGCCATCGCCTCGCCGGTCGACTGGCCGGGCGCGGGCTCGCCCGAGATCGTCATCGCGGGATAGCCGTTGTAGCGCTGAAGCTGCGGCGCCTGCGCCGACCATTCGGCGGTGCTGAACGATCCAAAGGGCACCATCTCGCCCGCCGCGCTGCGCACCTTGAGGTCGAGCACGTCCTGCGGCGTCATCCGGCTCGCGGCATCGGCCTGGAGCAGCACGCGCAGCACGCGGCCCTCGCGGGTGAAATCGTTGGCATAAGCGCTGCCGAAGCTGATCGCGAGCGTCGCATTGACGTCGCCGATCGACAGGCCGAGCGCGCGCGCCTTGATGCGGTCGATGTCGACCTTGAGCACCGGCGCGTCCTCCTGCCCTTCGGGCCGGACGTTGGCGAGTTTCTTGCTCTGCATCGCACCGCCGAGCATCTGGTTGCGCGCCGCGAGCAGCGCATCGCGGCCCGCCCCGCCGCGATCCTGCAGCTTGAAGGTGAAGCCGCTCGACGTGCCGAGTTCGGGGATCGACGGCGGGCTCAGCGAAAAGACGAACGCCTCCTTGATGCCCATGAAGGCGCCCATCGCCTTGCCGGCGATCGCGTCGGCGCTGTTCTCCTTGCCGTGGCGTTCCTTCCACGGTTTCAGCGGCGTGAACATGATCGCGTTCGCCTGCCCCTGGCCGAAGAAACTGAACCCGCGCACGAAGACGGTGTCCGCGACCTGCGGCTGCTCCGCGAAGAATTTCTTGACCTGGTTCGCGGCGATGTCGGTGCGCTGCGTCGTCGCGCCCGGCGGCGCCTGAACCACCGTAATCAGAAAGCCCTGATCCTCTTGCGGCAGGAACGAACCCGGCAGGCGGAAGAAAAGCAAAGCGGTGATCGCAACCAGCGCCAGGAAGACGCCGAGCCAGCGCAGCGGCGCCGACAGCACGTGGCCGACCTGTCCCTGATAGCGGTCGGTCGTGCGGCCGAACCAGCGGTTAAACCCATCGAAAAAACGGTCGACGCGCTCGCCGATCGGCCCGCTGCGCTTTGCCGCGTCGTGCGGCTTCAGCAGCGTCGCGCACAGCGCCGGGGTCAGCGTCAGCGCGAGCAGCGCCGAAAAGCCGATCGAGATCGCCAGCGTCAGCGAGAATTGGCGATAGATGCCGCCGGTCGATCCGGGGAAGAAGGCCATCGGGATGAACACCGCGATCAGCACCAAAGTGATGCCGATGATCGCCGAGGTGATCTGGCTCATCGCCTTCACCGTCGCCTCATAGGGCGAGAGATGCTCCTCGCTCATGATGCGCTCGACATTCTCGATCACGACGATCGCATCGTCGACGAGGATGCCGATCGCCAGCACCATGCCGAACAGGGTCAGCACGTTGATCGAGAAGCCTGCCATCCATAGGCCAAGGCACGCACCGGCAAGCGCGATCGGGACGACAACGGTCGGGATCACCGTCGCGCGCCAGTTCTGGAGGAAGAGGAACATGACGAGGAAGACGAGCGCCATCGCCTCGGCAAGCGTCTTGACCACCTCCTCGATCGACAGGCTGATGAAGGGGGTCGTGTCGTAGGGGATCGACCAGGTGACGTCGGGCGGGAAGCCCTTGGCCAGCTCGTCCATCCGTTCGCGGATGCCCGCCGCGGTCGAGAGCGCGTTGGCGCCGGGGGTGAGCTGGACCGCGAGGCCCGCCATCGGCTTGCCGTTGAGTTCGGACGAGAAGAGATAGCTCGCGGCGCCGAGTTCGACGCGGCCGACATCGCCCAATGTCACCGCCGACCCGTCGGGGTTCGCGCGCAGGATGATGCTTGCGAACTGTTCGGGCTTGGTGAAGCGGCCCTGCGTCGTGATGACGGCGTTGAGCTGCGCGCCCTTGGCGAGCGGCTGATCGCCGAGCTGGCCGCCGGGCGTCTGGCTGTTCTGTTCCTGCACCGCGCCGAGCGCTTCGGCGGGCGACAGATGATAGGAGGCGAGCTTTTGCGGGTCGAGCCAGATGCGCATCGCATATTCGGGCGCGAAGGCCTGGACATTGCCGACGCCGTTGACGCGGCGCAGCTCGTCTAGCACGCGCGTGTTGGCGAAATTGTTGATCTCCATCGGGTCGGTCTTGCCGCTCTTCGACGTGATCGCGACGATCAGCAGGAAGCCCGAATTGGCCTCGGTCACCGAAATGCCCTGCCGCCGCACATCCTCGGGCAGGCGCTGCTCGACGCGGCGCAGGCGGTTCTGGACCTCCATCTGCGCATTGTCGATGTCGGTCCCCGCCTCGAAGGTCAGGGTGATCGACGCGGTGCCGTTCGATTCGCTGGTCGAGGCCATGTAGAGGAAACCCTCGACCCCGTTCAGTTCCTGCTCGATCACCTGCGTGACATTCTGCTCGAGCGTCCCGGCGTCGGCGCCGGGATAGGTGACGCTGATCGTCAGCGACGGCGGCGCGACCGACGGATATTGCTCGACCGGCAACCCGCGCAGCGCGATGATCCCGGCGAGCAGGATGCCGATGGCGATGACCCAGGAAAAGATGGGCCGGTCGATGAAGAAACGGGGAGTCATGCGGTCGGCCTCAGCGCTTAGTCGTCGCGGTCTTGGGCGGTGCGGTCCGGGCGGGCTGGGGCCGGGTCGCGGCGGTACCCGCAACCTTCACCGCCTGCCCCGGCTGCACCTTTTGCAGGCCATCGACGATCACCTTGTCGCCGGCGCGCAGGCCATCGACGATCGCCCACTGCCCCTGCTCCATCGTGCCGAGCTTGACGGGGCGGATCGCCGCCTTGTTCTGGGCATCGACGATCATCACCGTAGCCGCGTCGGCGGACAGCTTCACCGCGCGCTGCGGGATCAGGATGCCGTTGGGGCGGATGCCGGCCTTGATCCGCGCCCGCACGAACTGACCGGGCAGCAGGGCATTGTCCGCATTCGGGAATTCGGCGCGCAGCGCCGCGGTGCCGGTCGCCTCGTCGATCGACAGATCGAAGAAATCGAGATGCCCGACGACCGGATAGGGTGTGCCGTCCTCGAGGATCAATTGCACTTCGGTCCGCGCTGTGGGCGGCAATTGCAACCGCCCCGATTCCATGTCGCGGCGGATCGCCATCAGGTCGGAGCTCGACTGGCCGAAATTGACGTAGACGCGGTCGATCTGTTCGATCGTCGTCAGCAGCGTGCCCTGCGCGGCGCTGACCAGCGCGCCCTCGGTCACCTCGGCGCGCCGCGCGCGGCCGCCGATCGGCGCCGTGACGGTCGCATAGCCGAGGCTGAGCCGCGCCGAATCGAGATTGGCCTGCGCCGACTGGACGTCGGCCTCGGCCGTGCGCTGCGCCGCGACCGCGGCGTCATATTCCTGCTTGCCGATTGCCTGTTCCGACAAGAGCGGTTGATAGCGGTTCACGACCTGCCGCGCGTTCGCCGCGGTCGCCTGCGCCCGGGCGAGCTGCGCGCGCGCGGCATTGACGTTGGCGGTGAGCTGCCGCGGATCGATACGGAACAGCGCCTTGCCCGCGGCGACATAGCTGCCCTCCTCGAACAGGCGGCGTTCGACGATGCCGTCGACACGCGCACGCACCTCGGCGGTGCGATAGGCCTGGACGCGGCCGGGCAGTTCGATGACGTTCGGCACCGCCTGGGTGCCGACGGTCACGATATTGACCTCGGGCGGCGGCGGCGCGGGCGGCGCTTTGGACGAGCAGGAAGCCAGCACGAGGGCCAGCGCAGCGCAGGCGGCGCTTGCCACGGGACGAAGGCGAATCATAAGGACCCCTGGAAAATCGATGTTTGCTGAACGTAAAACGGGCCGGAACCGTTGCGTTGAATCGCCATGTAATCTAAATTACAGAGAAGAGCAAGGGAGAGAAGAAGCGTTGGACAAGTGCGAATCGACGATATGTCAGGCGGATAGGCCGACCCCGCGCGAACGGCGGCACGAGGCGATTCTCGACGCAGCCGAAGCTTTGTTCATCGAACAAGGTTATGACAGGACGAGTCTCGCCGAAATCGTCCGGCGGTCGGGCGGGTCGCTCGCGACGCTCTACGAGCTTTTCGGCAACAAGCAGGGCCTGCTTCACGCGATCGCGACGCGCTGGCGCGACCAGACGGTGCTGACCCGCATGGAACGCGGCGACATTGCGGCGCAATCGAACGTCGAAACGCTGATGAATTATGTCGAAAGCGAGCGCGAATTCCGCCGCTCGCCGCGCGCGATCGCGCTGATGAAGATGCTGGTTTCCGAATGCCTTCGCGACCGGGATTTCGCGCTGCAAATCTATCGCGACCTGCATATGCCCGCGATCCGCGAGCTTTCGGACCTGTTCGCCGACTGGGCCGCGGCCGGCGAAGCCGAGATCGACGATCCGGAAGCCGCCGCGCAACTGTTCGTCTCAATCGTTTCGGGCGATTCGATGCTCAGCACCTTGGCGGGGGTCGAGGACGGGATGCTCGACGAGGATCAGGTCCGCTGGCGGCTTCGGCCCTTCTTCGCGCATTTCAGGATCGGGTAGAGCGCCGAGCCTCATATCCGACCACCGTCCCGTTCGTGTCGAGCGAAGTCGAGACACCCATCGGCCTTGCGCTGTTCCGATGGGTGTCTCGACTTCGCTCGACACGAACGGATTGGGATGATGCAGATTATGGCTCGGCGCCCTCGCCCGCCCCGCCCCCCAGCGCCTGATACAGCGCGACATAAGCGCTGAGCCGGTCGGCACGAAGCTGGATCAGCGCCTGGTCGACCGCGAGCAGCGCGCGCTGCGCGTCGATCTGTTCGAGATAGGGCGAATAGCCCGCGCGATAGCGGTTGGTCGCGTGGCGCAGCACTTCGGCGACGGCGGTGTGCTGCGCTATCAGCGCCTGTTCCTGCGCGCCGAGCCGGTCGATCAGCGCAAGCTGATCCTCGACCTCGCGAAATGCGGTGAGCACCGACTTGCGATAGGCGAAGGCCGCCTGGTCGCGCTGCGCGGTCGCGGCGTCATATTGCCCCTGCAGCCGCCCGCCCTGGAAGATCGGCGCCAATATGCTGCCGCCGATCGACCAGATGCTGATCGGATCGCCGAGCAGGTTCGACACCGCCGCCCCCGCCGAGGCCGAAAGCCGGATCTGCGGCAGGAACTGCGCGCGCGCGGCGCGCAGATTGGCGTCGGTCGCAGCGAGCGCATATTCGGCCTGCGCGATGTCGGGCCGGCGGCGGACGAGTTCGGAGGGCAGAACGGCGGGCACTGCCGGGGTCGCCAGTGCATCGAAATTCGCTCGCGCGATCGCGTGCGGCGTGTCGCCGACGAGCAGCGACAATCCATTCTCTTGCCGCGCGATCGCCGCCTCGATCGCCGGAATCTGCTGTTCGGCGGCGCGATATTCGGCCTCCGACTGCCGCAATTCGAGCTGGGACGTGTAGCCCGCCTCGGCGCGGTCGCGCGCGATGCGCAGCGCTTCGCCGCGCGAAACCAGCGTCTGCTTCAGAAGATCGCGCCGCGCGTCGAGCGCAAGCAGCGTGATGTAGGCGCTCGCCGCCGCCGCGCTGACCGACAGCGTCGCCGCCTCGCGCGCCGCCGCGACCGCCGCGGCATTGGCGCGCGCGGCATCGCGCCGCGCCGCATTGCCGCCGAACAGATCGACCTCATAAGCCGCCTGGAAGGTCGGCTGCGCCGAAACGCTCTCGCTCGGCTGGCCGAAGGCGTTGACCGTCCGCGCTTCCGATCCCGGCAGGCTGGCCGACAGCGTGGGCAGCAGCAGCGACCGCGCCACGCGCTCCTGCGCACGCGCCTCGGCGACGCGCGCCGCGGCGATGGCGAGATCGCTATTGTTCGCGCGCGCCTGCTCGACGAGCGCGGTAAGCTCAGGATCGCCGAAGCGCCCCCACCAGGCGGCGTCGATCGCGCCGTCTGCGGGCAATGTCGTGCGCCAATCGGCGGGCGGCGCGACGGTGCTGCCCTCGGGGCGCGGCGTCAGCGCCGGCACGCAGGCGCCGAGCAGCAGCGGCAAAAACAGCGCGGCGCGTCTCACCGCCCGCCATCCGTATCGGCGCTGCCCGTATAGACGGTGGCGACGACCGACATGCCCGGGCCGAGCCGCGCCGCGAGCTTCTGCCCCGGATCGATGCGGATGCGCACCGCGATGCGCTGCGGCACCTTCACGAAATTGCCCGATCCGGTGTCGGGCTTGATGACGCTGAACTCGCTCCCCGCCGCAGGCGCGACGCTTTCGACCGTGCCCTTGAGCGCTTCCCCGCCGAGCGCGTCGACGCGCATCCGCGCCTTTTGCCCGACACGGATGTTCGCGGTCTGCGATTCCTTGAAATTGGCGACCACCCAATGCGTCTGCGGCACCAGATACATGAGCTGGGTGCCCGGATTGACGAGCTGGCCGACGCGCACCGACACCTCGCTGAGGCTGCCCGAGCGCGGCGCGCGGATCACCGTGCGGCCGAGGTCGATGGCGGCGAGCCCGCTCGCCGCCTTGGCATTCTCCACCCCGGCTTCGAGCCCGCTGCGCCCGACCGTGACCGATCGCACCTGCTCGACCGCGATCTGGTGCTGCGCCTGCGCCTGGCGCACCGCCGCCTCGGCCTGGCGGAGCGCCGCGAGCGTCTGATCGCGCTCGCGCAGCGACACCGATCCGGCATCGACGAGCTCACCCACGCGCCGCATGTCGGCCTGCGCGCGCTGAAGCTGCGCCTGCGCGTTGGCGACGGCGGCGTCCTGCAACCGCACCTGCGCCTCCGCTGAGCGCTGGCTCTGCTCGCTGTTGCTGAGGCTGGCGCTCTGCGCCGCGATATTCGCCGCTCCTTGCGCCGCGCGCTGGCGATAGATGCTGTCGTCGATCCGCACGAGCACTTGCCCCGCCGCGACGCGCTCGAAATCCTGCACCAGCACTTCGGTCACATAGCCGCCGACCTGCGGCGCGATGATCGTCGTCTGGCCGCGGATATAGGCGTTGTCGGTGGTCTGGCTGTCGGGCCGGAAGGGCGGCAGGCCCCAGGCATAAAGGATGGCGAGCGCGCCGGCGAGGATGATCGCGCCGAACAACATGATCCGACCGCGCGACTGCGGCGGCCGCCAGCCCGCGGGCGGCGGGCCGATCTGGTCGTCGGGCGATCCCTTATGCGCTTCGAGCGCGGGCTCCGCTGCCGGGGTCGGCGCGGGAGCCTTCGATGCGGGCGCCTTCGGCGCAGGCTCGGGCGTTTCCGGCTGCGGCGTGTCGGACCTGTCGTCGCTCATTGGTTCTGCGCCCTCATTTTTTGCAATGCTTCCAGTTCCTTCGCCAGCGGATTGTGCCCGCGCCGCCGGTCATAGGCCCAACGCACGAATAGCGGAACGAACGCCAACGCGGAAAAGGCGCCGATGACGAAGAATACGTCGTTGAACGCCAGGATCGTCGCCTCGCGCGCCGCCTCGCGCACCACCTGCGACCCGGCAACCGCGCTGCGCAGCACCGGGTCGGTCATGTCGCCGGTGAGCGCACCCGCCAGGCTGTTGATCCCCTGCGCGACCGCGGGATCGTTGGTCGAGATGCTTTGTCCCAGCGTCATCAGATGCGCCTTGGTGCGCAGCGTGTGAAAGGCCGACAGCGCCGCAACGCCCGCAAGGCCGCCGAGCGTCTGCGACAGGCTGAACACCCCGACGAAGCTGACGAGATAGGACGGCCCCTTGGTCAGCGCGCGGAGCAGCCCCTCCATCATCATCGGCCCCATGAAATAGACCGCGGCGAAGGCGATCGCCGCTTGGGAGAAATAGAGGTTCACCGGCCCGGTGCGCAGCCCCGAATGGGTGTCGAGAAAGGCGCCGATCGTGATCACCGCGAGCGATACCAGCACCGGACGGCGAAGGTCGGTGGGATCGAGCCGCAGGATCGCGAGGATCGCTCCCGCGAGCGTCGCGCCGGTGAGCACCCAATAATAGGAGACGAGCTGTTCGTTGATGAGTCCCGTCGCCGCCAGCAGCCCCGAGGCGCCGAAATTCTGCTCCGACGTCAGGACGCGCACCAGCGCCCCGATCAGCGCGAACTGGACGAGCTCGGCGCTGCCCAGCCAGCGCGTCCGGAGCATCGGGTTCTGGCGGTTGTGCTCGATGAGGAAGGCCGCGCCGATCAGCACCACCGAGGCCGCGAGCGCGCCGCCGAGCCAGGGGGTCGACCACCATATGATGCGCCCCTGGACCAGAAAGGCGCAGAGCAGTCCGACCCCGGCCGCCAGCATCGGAAAGGTGAGCAGGTCGAGCTTCTCGAAGGATTTGATCGTCTCGCCCGGCGGCACCTGCAACAGGAAAACCAGCCCGACCGCGACGAGCGACAGCGCGAACTGGAAATCGAACAGATGCGACACGTCGCCGTCGAAAAGCAGCAGCGGCGAGATGGCGCGGGCAAAGGGCACCGCGACCTGCGTCAGGCCGATCGCGAGCAGAAAGCCCGCGATGCGCTTTTCCGCCGGGAGCCCCTGCATCAGGTAAAAGGCCGCGAGCGTCGTGAGGCCGCTCGCCGCGATCCCCGACACCCCGCGCGCGATCAGCTCCATCCGGTATCCGGCATCGAAAAGCTGAAGGAAATTGGCGACGAGCAGCGCGATCATGATCACGCGCACGAAGCGCTGGATGCCGAACTGCTGGCGCGATTTATAGAGCAGGATGCTCATGCACGCGTTCGTCATGTTGTAGGCTACGGTCACCCAGCCGCCTTCGGCCGGGGTCAGGTCCATATGCCCCTGGATGCTCGTCAGGTTCGCGATCAGCAGGCCGTTGGTGAAACCCCCGACGATCGCGAGATAGAGGCCGATGAAGAAATAGCCGATCTTGCGCAGCCCCGGATGATCGGGCGACGCGGGCGAGCCCGGCATGAAGGGCCGCTCGTGCGGTTTGAAGACATATTCCTCAGCCGGCGCGGCGGTGGGGCGCGCCTCAGCCATGCGACTCGCTTCGCGCTTCGGCGGCGTTTTTCCGCGCGCTTTGCAGGATCGGGTCCATCGGCATCGTCACCGCACAATATGCGCGGGCGCAGCGCGCGAAAACCTTTTTCGCTATCGGTTCTTCACGCGGCCTCGCCCGCCGCCGCGCCCGCCAGATCGCTGCGTGCATGGCGGAACACGTCGATGCTGCCCCAGATGGCAAGCCCCGCCATGATGGCCGCGACCAGAAGGTCGGGCCAGCCCTGCCCGGTGCCGAACACGCCGAGCGCCGCCGCCATCACCGCGAGATTGCCGATTGCGTCGTTGCGCGAGCAGACCCAGACCGATCGCATGTTCGCGTCGCCGGTGCGCCAGCGATAGAGCATTAGCGCGACGACGACATTCGCGACCAGCGCCAGCGCGCCGATGAGTCCCATCGTCTCCGCCTCGGGCGCGGTGCCCGCGACGAAGCCCCACACGGCGGAAGCGAAGACCCAGAGGCCGAAGGCGAGCATCGTCGCCGCCTTGAGCAGCGCCGCCCGCGCCCGCCAGCCGATCGCCATGCCCGCAACGCCCAGGCTGATCGCATAATTGGCGCTGTCGCCCAGAAAATCGAGCGCGTCGGCCTGCAACGCGCGCGAATCCGCCGCGACGCCCGCGACGATCTCGACCCCGAACATCGCGGCGTTGACGATCAGCGCAATCCACAGCACGCGCCGCCAGCGCGGATCGTTGAGCGCGGTCTTGCCGCTTTTCCCGGCACAGCATTGATCGGCCATCGCCGAAGCCTCCTTACATCGTCGAGTCGGCCTCCTATATGCAGCCTGTAGCCACTACAGGGTCAAGCGATGAAAATCGGCGAACTGTCGCGTGCCACCGGCACCAACATCGAAACCATCCGCTATTACGAGCGGATCGGCCTGCTCCCGCCGCCCGCGCGCACCGACGCCAATTATCGCAGCTATGACGGCGGGCATCGCGCGCGGCTCAGCTTCGTGCGCCATTCGCGCGACCTCGGCTTCACGATCGAGGAAATTCGCTCGCTGCTCGACCTGTCGGACCACCCCGACCGGGATTGCGGCGAAGCCGACCGGATCGCGACCAGACATCTGCAACAGGTCGAGGAAAAAATCGCGCAACTATCGGCGCTCCGCGACGAGCTCCAGCGCATCGTCGGCCGCTGCCGCGGCGGCCTCGCGGGCGACTGCCGCGTGATCGAGGCGCTGGGCGATCATGGGCAATGCGAGCGCGCACACTAGCGCTCCTCCCCTTTCGTCATTCCCGCGAAGGCGGGAATCCAGCTTGCGACATTCGACGGGTTGACCCGGTGTGGCCAGCTAAGAAGCTGGATTCCCGCCTTCGCGGGAATGACGGGCAAGGAATTTGAGGAAAGGTGGGACGATTCTGTTGCCCGGCTCGTCCCCAGCCGCTGGTATCCGATTCTGTTGCCCGGTTCGGTCCGAACCGCGTTCTATTTGAATAACCTTAGGCCGTGAGGCTTATCGGTTACGCAGCCAGAGCGAGTGCTTCGTTATCGTTAGCACTTATAGGTTTGAGCCTTGAACGGGTTACTCAGCCCGGAAGAAAACATCGTCTTTGAACACACGTCGATCCTGGTTCGGCCCCGTCAGAAGCCCGCAAAACCGCGGGTTTGTGGTGGAGCCGCCGGGTACTGCCCCCGGGTCCGCTGTGTCTATTCCACGACACCATTTATCCTCATAGCCGGCCGAAACCGGCAGAATTGATATAGGGTGTGGTCAGACGGTTGGAAAGGGCGCTTACCGCAATTTCCACCTTGTTCGTCATCCCGGCGAAGGCCGGGATCTCGCCGCCAAGGTTATGCGCACCGGCGAGACCCCGGCCTTCGCCGGGGTGACGGCTCAGATTATTTCTTCCGCAATTCGTCGCGGATTTCGGTGAGGATATCGACCTCGGTCGGTCCCGCGGGCGCATCGGGGCCGCGGCGCGTCATGCGGTTCACCATCTTCACCAACAGGAAGATGATCCACGCCAGGATCAGGAAATTGATCACCGCGGTGATGAAGGCGCCATAGCCGACCATCGCGACGCCGGCCTTCTTGAGCGCGGCATAGTCGGTCGCGGCGATCCCGTCGGGAACGCTGCCGAGCAGGATGAACTTGCTCGAAAAATCGACCCCGCCAAAGATCCAGCCGACCAGCGGCATGATCAGATCCTCGGTCAGCGAGCCGGTGATCGTTGCGAACGCGCCGCCGATGATCACACCGACCGCCAGGTCCATGACATTGCCCTTGGCAATAAATTCCTTGAATTCCGACAACATGTTGCTGCTCCCCGGATGATATATTCCGTAGCGCGAAATTGCCGCGACGATTGCGCAAAGGCAAGCACGATCCTATTATGTGTATTGTTGCGGCAAAACGCCGCGCGAGGGAGCATTGATGACCATGACCTATCGTTCCGCCCGCTGGCTGATCGTTCCGCTTGCCGCCGTCTCGCTGTCCGCGTGCGGCATCAACAGCGTTCCCACCAAGGAAGAGGCCGCAAAGGCCAAGTGGGCGAATGTCGAGGCCGCTTACCAGCGGCGCGCCGACCTGATCCCCAACCTCGTCGAAACCGCGAAGGGCGCGGCCAAGATCGAGCAGTCGACGCTCGAAGGCGTGATCCAGGCGCGCGCCTCGGCGACGCAGGTCAAGCTGAGCACCGACGACCTCGAAGACCCGGCGAAGGTTCAGGCGTTCCAGCAGGCTCAGGGCAATGTGTCGAGCGCGCTCGGCCGCCTGCTCGTCACCGTCGAACAATATCCCGAGCTCAAGAGCCAGGCGCGCTTCGCCGACCTGATGACCCAGCTCGAAGGGACCGAGAACCGGATCAACGTCTCGATCCAGGATTACAACAGCGCGGTGCAGGATTATAACACGACGATCCGCACTTTCCCCGACATCATCGGCGCGAAGATCGTCCACGGCGCCAAGCCGATGACACCATACAAGGCGGTCAGCCCCAATGCGAACGTCGCGCCGAAGGTCGATTTCGGTCAATAGGATGCGCGCCGCCGCCCTTGCCGTTCCGCTCGCGATCCTGGTGGTCGCGGGCGGCTGCAAGGCGGCGCCCGAACCCGCTGCCGCAAAGGAAACGGCGGCCTGCGACGGCATTCCCCAAATGGCGCTCGCGGGCCGCGTGACCGATGCGGCAGACCTGTTGACCGCCGAACAGGAGGCGCGCTTGTCCGAGCGTCTGGCCCGTTACGAAAGCGATACGCGGCACCAGATGGTCATCGCGACGGTCCCCGACCTCAACGGCGCGCGGGTCGACGATTTCGGCACCTGTCTCGGCAACCGCTGGCAGATCGGACGCAAGGACCACGACGACGGCATCGTCGTCCTGATCGCACCGAAGGAACGGCAGATGCGCATCGCCACAGGCACCGGCATGGAAAAGATACTGACCGACGACAAGGCGCAGGCGATCGTCCACCGGATGACACCCTATTTTGCCAAGGCGGATTATGCCGGCGGCCTGTCGGCCGGCGTCGACGCCATCGCCGCAGAGACCGGAGACACACCATGAGATCGCTCCTGCTCGGCTGGGCGCTGGGCCTTTCGCTGCTCGCGGCCCCCGCGACCGCGCAGACCTTTCCCAAGCTCACCGGCCGCGTCGTCGATCAGGCGGACATCATCCCGCCGGCCGAGGAAGCCAATCTGGGCGTCCAACTCGAACAGCTCGAAAAGACCACCGGGCACCAGCTCGTCGTTGCGACGGTGAACAGCCTCGAAGGCAATGACATCTCCGATTATGGCTACAAGCTCGGCCGCGACTGGGGCATCGGCGGCAAGGACAACAACGACGGCGTCGTCTTCCTGATCGCGCCGAACGAGCGACGGATGAACATCTCGGTCGGCTATGGTCTCGAACCCGTGCTGACCGACGCCTTGTCGGGCCGCATCATCCGCGACGACGTCACCCCGAAATTCAAGGCGGGCGACTATCCCGGCGGAATCCAGGCGGGGGTCGATGCAATCGCGCAGCAGATCCAGCTCCCGCCCGAGGAAGCCGCCGCGCGCGCTGCCGCCGCCGACAAGGCCGCGCGCGACCGTGCCGACGACGGCGATTTCGGTGGGCTCTTCTTTATCGGCTTCATCGTCTTTATCTTCTTCGTCCTGCCAATGCTGTCGGCCTTCCGTGGTCGCGGCAAGCGGCATCGCAAGAACCGCCCTTGGGGCGGCGCGCCGATCATCGTCTGGGGCGACAATGACTGGGGCGGGGGCGGCGGATCATCGTGGGGCGGCGGCGGTTCCTCATGGGGAGGCGGCGGCGGCTTCGGCGGGGGCGGCGGCTTTTCGGGCGGCGGTGGCAGCTTCGGCGGCGGCGGCGCCTCGGGCGGCTGGTAAAGGAGCGAAGCGATGAAAGTCAGCCACGTCAGCGAAGCCGACCACGACCGCGTTACGGCTGCGGTCGCCGCGGCCGAGGAGGGCACGAGCGGCGAGATTGTCACCGTGATCGCCGCGCAATCGAACGATTATGACGATGTAGCGCTCGTCTGGGCAAGCGTGATCGCGTTCCTCGCCATGTCGATCGTCGCGCTGTTCCCCGATTTCTATCAGGGGCTTTATTATCGGATTACAGGCGGCTGGGGCCACGAACTCACCGCCAACCAGTGGCTGGGAACGGTGATCGCGATCGGCGTTCTCAAATGGATCGGCGTATGGCTGATTTTGCTCTGGCTTCCGCTGCGCCTGTGGCTGACGCCGCGCGCGATCCTGGCGGCTCGCGTGCGCGCCCGCGCGATCGATCTGTTCAAGGTCGGCACCGAGGCGAAGACATTGGGTCGCACCGGCATCCTCCTCTACGTCAGCCTGCGCGAGCATCGCGCCGACATCGTCGCCGACGAAGCGATCGCCGCCAAGGTCGCGCCCGAGGTCTGGGGCGACGCGATGGCCGCGCTGATCGACCTCGTCCGCAAGGGCCAGCCCGGCGAAGGCATGGCCGAAGCGGTGCGCCAGATGGGGCTGGTCCTCGCCGACCATTTCCCGCGCGGGAGCGAGAATCCGAACGAACTGCCGGATCGGCTGATCGAACTGTGAAGGCCGCGTTCGCCGTCCAAACACCGATATGAGATTCCGTCATCCCGGCGAAGGCCGGGATCTCGCCGGTGACGATAGGGCGAGATCCCGGCCTTCGCCGGGATGACGATTGATCACGCCCATCCGGCACGCAAGCCGCTGAAAGGACACCCCATGCCCATCCCCTCCCCCGACACCCCCATCGAAACCCGCTGGGAGGGCCGCTTCATCACCGTCAAACAGCAGGGAACGTGGGAATATGTCTCGCGCTCGCGCGGCATTCACGCCGCGGTGATCCTTGCGATCGACGAAGCATCCGACGGGCGCCACGTCCTTCTGGTCGAGCAATATCGGGTGCCGCTGAAGGTCCGCTGCCTCGAACTGCCCGCCGGTCTCGTCGGCGACGACACCGCGGGCGAGGCTTCGGAGATCGCGGCGCGGCGCGAACTGGAGGAAGAGACGGGCTATCGCGCCGCCGACTGGCGCACCGTCGGCGAATTTTACAGCTCGCCCGGCATGGTAAGCGAAAGCTTCACGCTGCTCGTCGCGAAGAAGCTGATCAAGGTCGGCGACGGCGGCGGGGTCGATGGCGAGGACATCACCGTTCACCGCGTTCCGCTGGCCGGCATCGCGGATTTCATCGCGGCCAAACGCGCCGAAGGCTGCGGGATCGACGTGCGCGTGGCGATGTTACTGGCAGGTGGGTTGCTCGCAGAATAGCCGCTACCAACCGATAGGCGATATTCAGCGTCTCATAGCATCGTCATTCCCGCGAAAGCGGGAACCCAGAGCGTGCGTCGGCTGACCTCACTCTGGGTTCCCGCTTTCGCGGGAATGACGAAGATGGGGATACGCTCCCTAACCCAGAGCCGTGCTCCGCTTCGGACCAGCCTCTACCGCCCCCCGAACCGCCAGCGCAGCAGCGGCCGTGCCAGCAGCAGCCCCGCCAGAAATCCGCCGACATGGGCCCAGATCGCGACCGCGCCGAACCCGCCGCCGCCCGCGAAGCCGAGCGCGAGTTGCAGTCCGATCCACGCCGCGGCGAGCCAGAGCGCGCGCACCCAATGCGCCGGGATTGGCCCGATCGCCGAGGTCTGCGTGCGGCTGAAGATCAGCGCGAACACCGCGAGCAGCGCCGAAATCGCCCCGCTCGCCCCGATCATCGGGATGGCCGACCCCGGATCGGCAAGGAACTGCGCGAGCGCGCCGGCATAGGCACCCGCAAGCAGCAGAACCGCCATCGCCTTGCCCCCCAAGGGTGCCTCGAGCTGGCGGCCGATGAACAGCAGCATCACCATGTTGAAAATCAGGTGCAGCCAGCCGCCGTGCAGGAAGGCCGAACTGAGCGGCGTCAGGAAAACGGGCAGCATCGTCCCCGGCGGCGCGATGACCTCGGTTCCGAACCGCGCGGGAATGAAGCCCGCGCGCATGATCGCCTCGCCCTGAAAGCCGGTGATCTGGAGCAGGACGAAAAGGACCACGCAAACGAGCGCAAAGCCCGTGACCAGCGGCGCGTCCTGCGGCTTCATCGTCCGCGCTCCGAAATCAGACGAATTCGATCTTGGTGACCAGATAATATTTGTCGCCCGCGGGCACCGTCACCTCGATCTCGTCGTCGACCTTGCGGCCGATCAGCGCGCGGCCGAGCGGCGAGTTGTAGCTGATCTTGCCGTCCTTGGCGTCCGCCTCGGCCTGGCCGACGATCTGGTAGCGAACCGGCTTGTCGTCCTCGTCGGCGAGGGTGACGGTCGCGCCGAACACGATGCGGTCGCCCGACAGCGTCGTCGGGTCGATGATCTGGGCGCGCGACAGCCGGTCCTCGAGGTCGCCGATCGAAGCCTCGACCTGGCCCTGACGCTCTTTCGCGGCGTGATATTCGGCATTTTCCGAAAGGTCGCCATGCGCGCGCGCTTCCTCGATCGCATCGACGATGAGGGGGCGTTCGGCTTTCAGAGCCGCGAGCTGCGTGCTCAGCTTCTCATAGCCTTCTGCCAGCATCGGCACCTTTTCAACGCTTGCCATTATCCTGTTGTCCTTCGTCAAAAATTCCGCCTCGGCGGGTGAGCGCCGGGCGGCTGAGCCGCTGTTTCCGTAATGTCGGGGAGGTGGAGCGGTCCTTCAATAATAGTCTTGTAGCGGCTTCACTTCAAGAGAGTGCGCGCGCAGCGCGCCGATCGCATGGGTCGCGGCATCGCTGCCCGCCGCGGTCGTATAATAAGCGACGTCGGCCGCCAGCGCCGAGGCACGGATCGATTGCGAGTCCTGCAGCGACTGCCACCCTTCGGTGGTGTTGAAGATGAGCTGGACGTCGCCGTCCTTGATCCGGTCGACGATATGCGGGCGCCCTTCGGCAACCTTGTTGACGCGCTCGACCGCGATCCCCTGTTCGGCGAGATAGGTAGCGGTGCCGCCGGTCGCGATCACCTGCCAGCCCCAGCCGACGAGGCGGCGGACGGCATCGAGGATGCGCGGCTTGTCGCTGTCCTTGACCGACACGAACAGCCGCCCGCTGGTCGGCAGCCGGTCGCCCGCGCCGAGCTGCGCCTTGGCGAATGCCAGGTTGAAATTGCTGTCGATTCCCATGACTTCGCCGGTGGACTTCATCTCGGGCGACAGTACCGGATCGGTGCCGGGGAAGCGCGCGAAGGGGAAGACGGCTTCCTTCACCGCGACATGCGCGATGTCGCGGTTGATCGTCGGCAGGTCGGCGAGCTTCTCGCCCGCCATCACCCGCGCCGCGATCTTGGCGATCGGCGAACCGACCGCTTTCGCGACGAAAGGCACGGTGCGGCTGGCGCGCGGATTGACCTCGATCAGATAGACTTCGTCATCCTTGACCGCGAACTGGATGTTCATCAGCCCCCGCACCTCCAGCGCGCGCGCCAGCGCATCGGCCTGGCGCTCGATCTCGGCGACGATCGCGGCCGACAGGCTATAGGGCGGGATCGAACAGGCGCTGTCGCCCGAATGGACGCCGGCTTCCTCGATATGCTGGAGCACGCCCGCGACAACGACGCCAGAAGGTCCGGGGGTGCCGTCGCACAGCGCGTCGACATCGACCTCGATCGCGTCGCGCAGATAGCGGTCGATCAGCACCGGCGAATCGCCCGACACCTGCACCGCCGTCTCGATATAATGTTCGAGCTGCGCCTGATCGTCGACGATCTCCATCGCGCGGCCGCCGAGCACATAGGAGGGGCGCGTCAGCACCGGATAGCCGATGCGCGCCGCGACCGCGACGGCCTCCTCGCGGCTGCGCGCGATGCCGTTCTCGGGTTGCTTGAGGCCGAGCTTGTTGACGAGCGCCGCGAAACGCTCGCGGTCCTCGGCGAGGTCGATCGCATCGGGCGAGGTGCCGAGGATCGGAATCCCCGCCTCCGCCAGCGCCTTCGCGAGCTTGAGCGGCGTCTGCCCGCCGAACTGGACGATCACGCCGACGAGGGTGCCCTTCGACATTTCGACGTGCAGGATTTCGAGCACATCCTCGGCGGTCAGCGGCTCGAAATAGAGGCGATCCGAGGTGTCGTAATCGGTCGACACCGTCTCCGGGTTGCAGTTGACCATGATCGTTTCATAGCCCGCCTCTTCGAGCGCGAAGCAGGCGTGGCAACAGCAATAGTCGAACTCGATCCCCTGCCCGATCCGGTTCGGACCGCCACCCAAAATGACGACCTTCTTGCGGTCGCTAGGGTTCGCCTCATTCTCGGGCTCGCCGAAGGTCGGCGCTTCGTAAGTCGAATAGAGATAGGGCGTCTTCGCGGCGAACTCCGCCGCGCAGGTGTCGATCGTCTTGAACACCGGCCGCACGCCGAGCTTGTGGCGCAGGTCGCGCACCTCGGCTTCGGTCACACCGCCGGTCATCGCCTTCACCGCCTCGTGGATCAGCCCGCTGCCGCGCGCGGTCGCCTGCTTCGATCCCGGGCGAAGGTTCGCCGACTGGAGCGCCAGATAGGCAAGGCGCCTGTCCGAAAAACCCATGGCCTTGAGCTTGCGAAGCCCCTCGGCATCGCGCGGCAGGCCGTTGCGGCAGACATCCTCCTCGGCCGCGACGATCTCGGCAATGCGTTCGAGGAACCACATGTCATAGCCCGCGACGCGGTTGATCTCGGCGAGCGGCAGCCCCTCGCGGATCGCCTGCGCGGTGTTGAGCAGCCGGTCGGGGGTGCGCTGGGCGAGTTCGCTGCGAAGCTGATCGTGCGTGGCGCCCTTCAGCCGCTCGACGAAGTTGAAGCCCGACAGTCCGGTTTCCAGCCCGCGCAGCGCCTTTTGCAGGCTTTCATGGATCGTGCGCCCGATCGCCATCACCTCGCCGACCGATTTCATCGCGGTCGACAGCGTCGCCTCGGCGCCCTTGAACTTTTCGAAGGCAAAGCGCGGGATCTTGGTGACGACATAGTCGATCGTCGGCTCGAACGACGCCGGGGTGACCCCGGTGATGTCGTTCATGATCTCGTCGAGCGTGTAGCCGACCGCCAGCTTCGCCGCGACCTTCGCAATCGGGAAGCCCGTCGCCTTCGACGCGAGCGCCGACGAGCGCGACACGCGCGGGTTCATCTCGATCACGATCAGGCGGCCGTCCTTCGGATTGACCGCGAACTGGACGTTCGACCCACCTGTTTCGACACCGATTTCACGCAGCACCGCGATGCTCGCGTTGCGCATGATCTGATATTCCTTGTCGGTCAGCGTCAGCGCGGGGGCGACGGTGATGCTGTCGCCGGTATGGACGCCCATCGGATCGACATTCTCGATCGAACAGATGATGATGCAATTGTCCTTGCGGTCGCGCACCACCTCCATCTCATATTCTTTCCAGCCGAGGAGCGATTCCTCGATCAGGACTTCGGTGGTGGGCGAGGCGATCAGGCCGCCGCGGACGATATGCTCGAACTCTTCGCGGTTATAGGCGATGCCGCCGCCGGTGCCGCCCAAGGTGAAGGACGGACGGATGATCGACGGCAGCCCGGTCCGTTCGAGCACCGCGAACGCCTCATCGAGCGTATGCGCGACGCCGCTGCGAGCGCTCTCCAGCCCGATCTTGTCCATCGCGTCGCGGAACTTCTGCCGGTCCTCGGCCTTGTCGATCGCTTCCGCATCGGCGCCAATCATCTCGACACCATATTTGGTCAGCGTGCCGTCGTTGAACAGCGCGAGCGCGGTGTTGAGCGCGGTCTGCCCGCCCATCGTCGGCAGCACCGCGTCGGGGCGTTCCTTCTCGATGATCTTGGCGACGATCTCGGGCGTGATCGGCTCCACGTACGTGGCGTCGGCGAGGTCGGGATCGGTCATGATCGTCGCCGGGTTGGAGTTGACGAGGACGATGCGATAGCCCTCCTCCTTCAGCGCCTTGATCGCCTGCGTCCCCGAATAGTCGAACTCGCACGCCTGACCGATAACGATCGGGCCGGCGCCGATGACGAGGATGGATTGGATGTCGGTTCTTTTGGGCATTATTTCTTCTCTGTCTGCGCAGCTTTGCCGGCCATCGACCATTCGAATTCATTGGTGAACCGTACGGTCACTTGCCATTCCTTGGCGATATCGAGCAGGCAATTTATTGCATTGGGAGAATTCCTACCGATTGGCACAAATAGCTCTCCGTAACCATCTGGAATCGGGGCATTATAGGTGAATTGACCTATTTTGCATTGATAAGCAGATCGCGGAAGCAAGTCCTCAGCCTCGGCCTTGCGCTTCTCATACAATTCGTCCGAAAAATTGTCCCAAACCACCAAAGCCGGCTCTCTTTTCGGTTGCGACAGGACATCAACCAAAAGCCAGCTGGCCGAGGCAGCAAATGCTCCCGTTGCAATCCATATCAGTGCGTCGCGCTTCAATTGAGCGCCCCAACAAATTTCTCGAACAGATAGAAGCTGTCCTGCGGCCCCGGGCTTGCCTCGGGGTGATATTGGACGCTGAACGCTTGCTTCCCCGTGATCGCGATGCCGCAGTTCGATCCGTCGAACAGGCTCTTGTGCGTTTCGACCACGCCCGCGGGCAGCGTCGAGGCGTCGACCGCGAAGCCGTGGTTCATGCTGGTGATCTCGACCACGCCGTCCCCAAAATCGCCGCCGACGCGTTGGACGGGGTGGTTCGCGCCGCGGTGGCCCTGGTGCATCTTCACCGTTTTCGCGCCGACCGCGATGCCCAGCATCTGATGGCCGAGGCAGATGCCGAACAGCGGAATGTCGCGATCGAGCAGCCCCTGGATCACCGGCACCGCATAGTCGCCCGTCGCGGCGGGATCGCCCGGGCCGTTCGACAGGAACACGCCCGCGGGCTGGTGGCTCAGCACCTCGTCGAGGCTCGCGGTCGCGGGGACCACGGTGACGCGCGCACCGGCCTTCACGAGGTTGCGGAAGATATTGTCCTTCGCGCCATAGTCGATCGCCACGACATGCGGGCGCTCGGCGCCGTCCTCGGTCGCGTAGCCGTGCCCGAGCGTCCACGCCCCGCCGGTCCAGTCGCCGGTGTCGGTGCGGCTGACCGCCTTCGCAAGGTCCATGCCCTCAAGCCCCGCCCAGCCGCGCGCCATCGCAAGCAGCTCGTCGATGTCGAACTTGCCGTCTGCACTGTGCGCGATCACCCCGTTCGGCGCCCCGGCGTCGCGGATGCGGCGGGTCAGCGCGCGCGTGTCGATGCCTGCCAGCCCGATCACGCCCTGTTCGGTCATCCATTCGGGCAGTGTCTGGACGCTGCGGAAATTGCTTGGGCTTGTCGGCAGCTCGCGCGTGATGCAGCCGACTGCGCCATGGACGCCGCGCTCCATATCCTCCGGGTTCGCGCCGACATTGCCGATGTGCGGAAAGGTGAAGGTGACGACCTGCCCGGCATAGCTCGGGTCGGTCAGGATTTCCTGATAGCCGGTCATCGAGGTGTTGAAGCAGATCTCGCCGACCGCCGCGCCCGCGGCGCCATATCCCACGCCCCACAGGATCGTGCCGTCGGCAAGGACGAGGACGCCGGTCGCCCCGGAAGGCGCGACGGAAGGATTGGCTGGTGCCATTTAATCTGCTCCGGATGGAAGGCTAAACGGCCGACCAAGTAGGAGCCAAAAAAATGATTCACAAGCTATCGGATTGTGAATCTTGCCGCTAGAGAGGGCCTTTCCGAAATTTGCAGCGCAAAGAGGACACGCATGATTCGCGATGACATCAAGGCTGCGCAGGTTGCCGCGATGAAAGCGGGCGACAAGGCGCGTTTGGGCACGATCCGGCTGATGCTGGCAAAGATCAAGGACCGCGACATCGAACTCAGGACCGGCACCGCGCCGGCCGACGACGATGTGCTGGTGACCGACGTGCTGCAAAAGATGGTCAAGCAGCGCCGCGAATCGATCACCATGTACGAACAGGGCGGCCGCCAGGAACTCGCCGACGCCGAAGCCGCCGAGGTCGTGGTGATCGAGGATTTCCTGCCCGCGCAGCTTTCGGAAGAAGACGCGGTTGCCGCGATCAAGGCGATCGTCGCGGAACTCGGTGCGGCGAGCCTCAAGGACATGGGCCGCGTGATGGCAGCGGTGAAGGAACGCCACGGCTCCGAGCTCGACATGAGCAAGGCAAGCGGATGGGTGAAGGCGGCGCTGGGCTGACTTTCCGGCGAGAGCCAACTTCCCAATCCGTTCGTGTCGAGCGAAGTCGAGACACCCATCGACCTTGCGCTATATCGATGGGTGTCTCGACTTCGCTC
>NZ_DATAJZ010000036.1:0-88188 GCF_036261875.1 Sphingopyxis sp.
AGCGCCTGCAAGGCAGTCGAAGGGCGCTGCCACCTCCCCATCGCTCCGCGACAGGGAGGATCATCAGCAATCCGACTGGAAGCGGACCTCTCTTGCATCGTCATCCCGGACTTGATCCGGGATCCATTCTCTCAGCGCCGGATGAATGGATCCCGGATCAAGTCCGGGATGACGAGAGTCTGAAAGTCGCGCTCAGCATCTCTTATCTTCGTCATTCCCGCGAAAGCGGGAACCCAGGGCGTGCGTCAGCTGATCCCACACTGGGTTCCCGCTTTCGCGGGAATGACGAAGGTGGGGAGTATTCGCTCCCCACCCCATAGCCGCCATAAAAAAGGGGCCGCCTCACGGCAGCCCCTTTCTTTTTCGATCGGTGAAAACGCTTAGTCCTTCAGGAAATCGGGCACATGGCCCTGATCTTCGGGACCATCGTTGCGCTCGCGGCGCGGACCGCGATCGCCACGATCACCGCCCTCGCGGCGCGGGCCACGGTCGCGGCCGCCGCGGCCACGGTCGCCGCCGTCCCGGCGCGGACCGCGATCACCGCGCGGTTCGCGCGGCGGGCGGGTGTCTTCGAGTTCGGCGCCGGTTTCCTGATCGACGACGCGCATCGACAGGCGAACCTTGCCGCGCGGGTCGATCTCGAGCACCTTGACCTTGACCTCCTGGCCTTCGCTCAGGACGTCGGACACTTTTTCGACGCGCTCGTTGGCGATTTCGCTGACGTGGACGAGCCCGTCCTTGCCACCCATGAAATTCACGAACGCCCCGAAATCGACGAGATTGACGACCTTGCCGTCATAGATCTTGCCGACTTCGGCTTCCTCGACGATGCCGGCGATCCACTTACGCGCCGCCTCGATCTGGCTGAGGTCGCTCGACGAAATCTTGATCAGGCCCTCGTCGTCGATGTCGACCTTGGCGCCGGTGGTCGCGACGATCTCGCGGATCACCTTGCCGCCGGTGCCGATGACGTCGCGGATCTTCGCCTTGTCGATCTGCATCGTCTCGATGCGCGGAGCATAATCCGACAGTTCGGTGCGGGTTTCGCCGAGCGCCTTGGCCATCTCGCCGAGGATGTGCGCGCGGCCTTCCTTGGCCTGGGTCAGCGCGGCCTCGAAAATTTCCTTCGTGATGCCCGCGATCTTGATGTCCATCTGCATCGTGGTGATGCCTTCGGACGTCCCCGCGACCTTGAAGTCCATGTCGCCGAGGTGATCCTCGTCGCCGAGGATGTCGGACAGGATCGCATAATCCTTGCCTTCGAGGATCAGGCCCATCGCGATGCCCGAGACGGGGCGCTTGATCGGCACGCCGGCGTCCATCATCGACAGCGAACCGCCGCACACCGACGCCATCGACGACGAGCCGTTCGACTCGGTGATGTCGCTGGTCAGACGGATCGTGTAGGGGAACTCGTCCTTGGTCGGCAGCACGGGATGCAGCGCGCGCCACGCGAGCTTGCCATGACCGACTTCGCGGCGGCCCGGCGCGCCGAAGCGGCCGACTTCGCCGACCGAATAGGGCGGGAAGTTATAGTGGAGCATGAAGTTCTGATACGACAGGCCGTTGAGGCCGTCGATCATCTGCTCGCTTTCCTTGGTGCCGAGGGTGCAGGTCGCAATCGTCTGCGTTTCACCGCGGGTGAACAGCGCCGAGCCGTGGGCGCGGGGCAGGAAGTGCGTTTCGGCGACGATCGGACGAATCTGCGTCGTGGTGCGGCCGTCGATGCGCTTGCCGTCCTTGAGGATGGCGGTGCGGACGATTTCGGCTTCCAGCTTCTTGACCAGCTTGATGCCGGCCATGACGCTCTGCGGGTCGAGGCCGTCGGCGACGAACTGTTCCTTCGCCTTCGCGCGCGCTTCGTTGAGCGCGTTCGAGCGGGCCGACTTGTCGGTCAGCTTGTAGGCGGCAGCGATGTCCTTGCCGATCAGCTTCTTGAGCTTGTCCTTGATGGCGGCATTGTCGTCCGACGCGGCCATTTCCCAAGGGTCCTTGGCGGCCTGTTCGGCGAGCTTGACGATCGCCTTGACGACTTCCTTGCACGCGTCGTGCGCGAACAGGACGGCGCCGAGCATGACCTCTTCCGACAGCTCGTTGGCTTCGGATTCGACCATCATCACCGCATCGTAGGTCGCGGCGACGACCAGGTCGAGGTCGCCCTCGGCGACCTGCTCGTCGGTCGGGTTGAGGATATATTCGCCGTTCAGATAGCCGACGCGCGCGGCGCCGATCGGGCCCATGAAGGGGACGCCCGAAATGGTGAGCGCGGCCGACGCCGCGACCATCGCCAGGATGTCGGGCTCGTTGTGGCCGTCATAGCTCAGCACCTGAGCGATGGCGTTGATCTCGTTGTAGAAACCTTCGGGGAAGAGCGGGCGGATCGGACGGTCGATCAGGCGGGAAACCAGCGTTTCCTTTTCGGTCGCGCCGCGTTCGCGCTTGAAGAAGCCGCCCGGGATGCGCCCGGCGGCCGAATATTTTTCCTGATAATGGACGGTGAGCGGGAAGAAGTCCTGCCCGTCCTTCACCGACTTGGCGGCGGTCACGGCGCACAGGACGACCGTTTCGCCCAGCGTCGCCATCACGGCGCCGTCGGCCTGGCGGGCAACCTTGCCCGTTTCGAGAGTGAGCGTCTCGCCGCCCCACTCGATCGATACTTTTTTCACGTCAAACATGGATTTTCCTTCGCCCGCCGGGCCCTATGCCGGGCGGGGCCTCTGATGTCCGGGCAGTCCGGCCCGGGGCGGTGCAGGGCGTCTGTCTGCCCTATGGCGGTCCCGCCGGATGCGGGAGCGGCCCTTGCGGTTCGCGAATTTACCGCGAACCAAAATGAAAGCGGCCCCGGAACCCGGAGCCGCCCTCGCATTCTTACTTGCGCAGACCCAGCTTCGCGATGAGTGCCTGATAGCGGCCCTCGTCCTTCTTGCGGAGATAGTCGAGCAGGCTGCGGCGCTTGTTGACCATCATCAGCAGCCCGCGGCGGCTATGATTGTCCTTGTGGTGCGCCTTGAAGTGACTCGTCAGCGTGTTGATGCGGTCGGTCAGGATCGCGACCTGGACTTCCGGCGAGCCGGTGTCGCCCTTGGCACGCGCATTGTCGCTGATGACTTCGGCTTTGCGCTCGGCGGTAATCGACATAAATATATTCCTCGAACATCATGGCTATAGATTGAAGCCCCGCACGACTTTCAGCGTTCCCGCCAAAGCCTCGATCAGGGCAACGGGCCGATTGTCGGCATCGCGTCCCCAATAGAGCCCGTCGTGCGTGCTTACCCCGGTCCAGACGCGACCCTGACGGATCGCCCCTGCCGCTTCCGGGGAAAGGTTCAGAGCCGGGATGTCGACCAGCCCTGCCTCGAGCGGCAGAATGACATCTGATTGCGCGGCCCCTTGGCCGAAAGCGTTTAATTTGTCCAGCGAAATCGCTTGGGAGAGGTCGAACGGTCCCGCTTTGATGCGGCGGAGCATGGTGACGTGGCCGACCGTGCCGACCGCGCGGGCGATGTCGCGCGCGAGGCTGCGGATATAGGTGCCCTTGGAGACATGGGCGGTGAGGGTGATTTCACAAAGCCCCTCGCCTTCCACCTCGTCACCCCGGACTTGATCCGGGGTCCCGCTTTCCGACGGCGCTGAGCGGGACCCCGGATCAAGTCCGGGGTGACGAAGAGAATGGATCGTCACGCTCCGCGCCTTCATCGCCACATCTTCACCCGCGCGCGCGCGGTCATAGGCCCGCTGTCCGTCGATCTTGATCGCCGAATAGGCGGGCGGCACCTGCTCGATCGGGCCGGTGAAGCGCGGCAGCACCGCCTCCACCTCCGCCAGCGTCGGCCGCGCGTCGCTCGTGGCGACGATGTCGCCCTCCGCGTCCAGCCCGGCGGTTTCCACCCCGAATGCAACGGTGAAATCATAGGCCTTGCTGGCATCGAGCATCCGGCCGCAGAGCTTGGTCGCCTCCCCCAGCGCGATCGGCAGCACGCCCGACGCGAGCGGGTCGAGCGTTCCGCCATGACCGACCTTGACCTTGCCGAGCCCCGCCTCGCGGCAGACGCACTTCACCGCGCCGACCGCCTGGGTCGAGCCGAGCCCCACGGGCTTGTCGAGGATGATCCAGCCGTTCATCCCGCGCCCCTGCGGACGCGCGGCGCGCTTGTCAATTCGACTTGGCGGCCTTTGCGGCTTGCTCGGCTGCCTTCCGTTCCGCCTTGGTCGGCGGCGGCGCCGAGGTCACGAAGGAGGAGAGCGCGCAGCGATCGCCGCGCACGAGGAGCGTCGCATATTTGTCCAGCCGCGACGAGCCCCGCGTGTCGACGCCGATCGCCTGCGCGAAATCGATGTTGCGGCACGGGCCGAAGAATTTGGCGTAATACCAGTTGCGGCGGCTGTCCTGTATCCAGACGCCGTCTTCATCATCGGCCTGAAAGGTGCGGATCGTCGCGTCGCTCGGGAAGCTGATCCCGGTTTCGACGCCGAGCGGACGCGCCGCGGCGGCGGGCTCGTCGGCCGCCGCAATTGCCGAAAGGGAAAGCAAGGCGGCGGCCAGGGAGAGCGCGAGTTTCTGTTTCATGTCGAGTCCTTCGGACAAGATAACCCCGACTTGAGGCCCGCAATAGCAGGTCGAGTCTGAACCCGCGCTGACCCTATCCTCCCCACTCCCCGGCCAGCAGCGACCAGAGCCCGGTATCGCGCACGAAGCCCGTCCAGGTGATCCGTTCCGAGCGCAGCACGCCCTCCTTTGTGCAACCAAGCTTTGCCACCGCCGCCTGGCTGCGCTTGTTGCGTTCGTCGATACGGAACTCGATGCGGCGGATGCCGACAGCAAAGGCGTGGTCGATCATCAGCCGCTTCAGGCACCCGTTGAGCCCGGTGCCGCGCACGTCGGGATGGATATAGCTGCTGCCGATCTCGACCGTTTGCGCCGACCAGTCGGGGCGGAGCCACGCGGTCATGCCGACGAGCCGGCCGCCTGCGAACACCGCATAGGGCATACGCACCGGATTGCCGAGCAGCGTATCGAAGGCGGCGTTGAAATGCTCGGGATCGAAGCTCGACGAATAGATGGGCCAGATGTCGGCATCGGCCGCGCACGCCGCGCCCAGCGCCTCGCGATGCGCCTCGGCGAGCTTGACGAGCCGGAGGTCGCCGTCCGCAAGCTCGACATAGAGCGCGTCACGCATCGGCAAGTGCCTCGGCCGAGGCGCGCCGTTTTTCCATGAAATGCCGCCGGCACATCGCGACATAGCGGTCGTTGCCGCCGATCTCGGTCTGCGCGCCCTCGACCACCGCGCGGCCGCGCGCATCGACGCGCAGGTTCATCGTCGCCTTGCGCCCGCACTCGCACACCGCCTTGAGTTCGACGAGCGCATCGGCAAGGCCGAGCAGCGCCGCCGAGCCGGGAAACAGATTCGCCGCGAAATCGGTGCGCAGGCCATAGCAGAGCACCGGAATATTCGCCTCGTCGGCGAGCCGCGCGAGCGCGAGCACCTGTTCGCGCGACAGAAATTGCGCCTCATCGACGAGTACGCAGGCGAGCGGGCGCTCCGCATTCTCGGCCCGCACCGCCGCCCACAGGTCGCTGTCGGGATCGAATTTATGCGCTTCGGCGAGCAAGCCGATGCGGCTGGTGATCTGCCCGGCGCCATAGCGGTCGTCGAGCGCCGCGGTCCACAGCATCGTCTCCATGCCGCGCTCGCGATAGTTGAAATCCGCCTGCAACAGCGTCGTCGACTTGCCCGCGTTCATGCTGGCATAGTAGAAATAGAGCTTGGCCATGGCGGCAGCGATACCGCTCCGGCGGCCTCGCGCGCAATCGGAAATCGAGCGAAATCAGGCGACGCCGAGCAGCGCCCGAAAACGCGCGGGCTGCGGCACCAGATCGGTGAGCGTATAACCGTCGAGATGCGTCAGAAAGGCCGCGAGCGCCCCGCCGAGCGCGCCCTGCAAGCCGCAACCGCCGCACACCGGACAGGTCGAGGTGGCGGGGTCCATGCACTCGACCAGCCCCTCCAGATTCTCGAACTCGCGCACCACCGTGCCGACGATCACCGTCTCGGGTTCGCGCGCCAGCGTCAGGCCGCCGCCGCGCCCGCGCTGCGCGCTGACATAGCCGAGCGCCTGCAGCCGCTGCGCGACCTTGGCAAGGTGGTTGCGCGAAATGCCATATTGGCCCGCGATCTCGTCGACCGACATCTGCCGGCCGCTGGCCGACAGCGCCATCAGGATGCGCAGGGCATAATCGCTATGGAGACTGAGCCGCATAAAAGTGGTATATTAGATATTGCTTTTTGCGGCAACCCGCTTAAAGAGGTATTTCAGATACTCAATATAGAGTCGGAACGATATGACGACGAGAACGGTCCAGGCCCATCCCCACGCCATCGCCGCCCGCGAGGAGCGGCGCGCCGAGGCCTATGCGATGGGCATCGACGAAGCCTTCATCGCCGAACTGGTCGACCGTTTCTATGCCTCGGTGCGCGAGGATGCGATGCTCGGCCCGATCTTCGACGCGCGCATCGACGACTGGCCCAAGCATCTCGGCCAGATGAACCGCTTCTGGCAGTCGATTCTGCTCAGCGCCGGCAATTTCACCGGCAATCCGATGATGAAGCATCTGGCGATCCCAACGATCGGGCAGGAGCATTTCCAGCAGTGGCTGCGGCTCTTTTACCAGACGCTGCACGATATCGCCCCGACCCCCGAGGCCGTCCCGCATGTCGGCGCCAAGGCGCGGATGATCGCCGAGAGCCTGCTCACCGGCATCTGGGTTCACCGCGACCGGGACGATCCCCTCGCGAAGAAAGTGGAGTTGCCCGATGTCTGACCTGCCTGTCTTGCCGCCGCCCTATCGCTCCAACGATCCCTATGAAACCAGCGGGGTCCAGGCGGGCTTTCAATTGCCGCGCTCGATCTGGCACGCGATGTTCGCCTGCTATGCGATCTTCTTCCTCGGCATCTTCATCGCCACCGGACGCGATGCGGCGACGGTGATGATGCTCGTCATCTCGGGCCTCTATATGCTGATGTTCTTCGGCACGACGAAGCTGCTCAATGCACAGAAGGGCCGCGAGCATGATTCGCCGCTCGACCGCACGGACGGCGTGCTCGATACCTGGACCGGACCGATGGACCGCCACACCGTCGCGGCGCAGATTCTCGCGGTGCCCGCGGGCTTCGCCTTTCTCGGCGTCACTTTCGTCATCGTCCGGGCGACGGCGGGTTTTTAGGGCCATGAGCCCGCCGATCGCCGAGCGCGGGCCGCCGCTTCCCTCCGGCGCCCGCGCTTACCGGCGGATCGGTCCGTTCGGCGCCGACACGATTCCCGCCGGGCTGCTGCGCCGGCACGACCTCAAGGACGGCGCCTGGGGCCTGCTGTCGGTCCTCGCCGGATCGATCCACTTTCATTGGGACGATGAGGAAGGCGGCGTTCGCCTGCTGAAATCGGGCGACACGATGCTGATTCCGCCGCAAGTTCCGCATCATCTGGAACGGCAGGGATCGGTAACGATCGAGATCGCCTTCTGCACGCCCTGACCATCGCTTGACACGCTCGCCGCCGCTGTCATGCTGCGCAGCAAAGGTCGCAACATAAGTGGGGAGAGCGGCGGATGCGGCTGATGCCGGTGAGCGATGCGATGTTCCTCTGGGGCGAGAGCCGCGAGATGCCGATGCATATCGGCGGCATCAACCTCTACACGCTGCCCGACGATGTTGACGAAACCGAATGGCTGAACGAACAACTTGCCCTGCTCCGACAGCCGGAAGGCCTGAGGCGGCCATTCAGCGAAATATTGAAACTCACCCCGCTCGGCCAGTACGGCCCGATCCGGCTCGAACCCGACCGCGACATCGACATGCATTACCATGTCCGCGCCGCCGCGCTGCCGAAGCCGGGGCGCTATCGCGAGATGTTCGAGCTCGCTTCGCGGCTCCATTCGGGACTGCTCGACCGCACCCGGCCCCTGTGGGAAATCACCTTGATCTCGGGCCTGCCGAACCGGCAGATCGCGACCTTCAAGAAGGTCCACCACGCGCTGATGGACGGCGCGGCGAGCATCCATTTCTACAATTCGATGCTGACGCCCGATCCGAAGGAACGGCGCGCCTACTCGCCGCTGTCGGTCGAAGCCTATGAGGCCTATAAGCGCAAGTTCCCGACCCCGAAGAAGCCGCCGCTCCCGAATCTCACCGACATCAAGGCGATCGGCGATTTCCTGAAGGAGCAATGGGGCAACAGCGTCGGGGTAACAAAGGCGCTCAACCAATATCTCGCGGCGATGTTCGGGATCGGCGGCGACGGGCTGGTCACCCCCTTCTCCGGGGTGCCGCGCACCAGCTTCAACCGCAACATCACCGGCGCGCGCCGCTTCGTCGCGCAAAGCTGGTCGCTCGAGCGCGTCCGCGCGCTGGGCAAGGCCTATGACGGGACGATCAACGACGCGGTGCTCGGCATGTGCGCGGGGGCGATGCGCAAATATCTGCAATCGCTGAACGAACTGCCCGACAAGCCGCTGAAGGCGATGGCGCCGGTCTCGATCCGGCCGAAGGACGACATCGATTCGGGCAATTCGGTCGCCTCGGTCACCGCCAATCTCGCAACGCACATCGACGACCCGGCCGAGCGGATGGCGGCGATCCAGGAGTCGATGAATTCGGCCAAGGCGCAGCTTCGCGCGATGACCGCGTCGCAGATCCAGCTTTACACGGCGATCACCAGCTTCCCGATGATGCTGACCGCGCTCACCCGCACCGCCGACAAATTCCCCGCCTATTCGGTGACGATCTCGAACGTCCCGGGCCCGCGCGAGCAGATGTACTGGAACGGCGCGCGGCTCGACGGCATGTATCCCGCGAGCATCCCGGTCGACGGCATGGCGATGAACATCACCCAGGTGTCGAACTTCAAGAACATAGACTTCGGCATCACCGCCTGCCGCCGCAGCGTGCCCCATGCGCAGCGAATGATCGACTATCTGGAGGAAGCGCTGGTCGAGCTTGAGGTGGCGGCGGGGATCAAGAAGGGGAAGTAGCGCTCTTCCGTCATTGCGAGGAGCGTAGCGACGAAGCAATCTCCAGCTATCGACCTATTCGAACGATAGCTGGAGATTGCTTCGCTTTGCTCGCAATGACGAGCTTTGGGACGGCTGGGACTATTCGTCCTCGCCGCTCTCCAAATCCCGCGCCACCTTCGGATCGCGCAGCAATTTGTCGATATGGCTCGCTTCGTCGAAGCTTTCGTCGGGCAGGAATTTCAGCTTCGCGGCATATTTCATGCGGATGCGGTGCGCGACCTCGCGCTGGAGGTAGGCGGTGTTGGTGCGCAGCGCCTTGATCACCGCTTCCTCGTCGCGGCCGAGCAGCGGCTTCACGAAAACCGTCGCGTGACGCAGGTCGGGCGACATGCGGACCTCGGTCACGCTGACCGGATGGCTCGCGAGGACATCGTCGTGCACGTCGCCGCGCGCGAGGATTTCGCTCAGCACATGGCGCACCTGCTCACCGACGCGCAGAACGCGGACCGAGGGGCCTTGGGATTGTTCTGTGTGTCTCATTCTAATCTTCCGGCTGCAACCAGCCCTCGCGTTGCCCGACGTCCCACAGCGAACCCTGCACCTTCCGCAGCCTGAACACCCGCGCCAGGCCATATTCCGTTGCGGGCAGGACCAGCGACGGCTCCGGCGAATCGCAGATCATGACGATATTGGATCGGTCATGGGAATCGACAATCACCAGATGTTCGCTGCCCCATTCGACATTGGACGGCACGATCTCGTCATAATCCGAAAACAGGATCTCGGCGACGTCCGGGTTCCTGCGGATGCGAACGCCGACGGACACCTCGTCGGGCGGCGCGCGATAGACGAAATCGCCTTCGCACGGATGCGCCGCTGGCGCTGCCGCAGCCAGAAGCAAGGCCGTCAGAAAGACCATTCCGCTCTCCCCCTGCCGCTCTGGGCCCCCGCCTTCGCGGGGGCACAAAGGGATTACAGCGTCCGTTCGCGCAGTTCGACTTCGAAGACTTCGAGGTGGTCGCCCGCCTTGATGTCGTTGGTGTCCGCCAGCACGACACCGCATTCGAGGCCGGCGCGCACTTCGGCGACATCGTCCTTGAAGCGACGGAGCGAGGCGATCGTCGTCGCCGAGACGATGACGTCGTCGCGGGTGAGACGCGCGTGGAGCCCCTTGCGGATCGAGCCTTCGAGCACCAGCAGGCCCGCGGCCTTGTCGCGCTTGCCGGCCGGGAAGACTTCCTTGACCTCGGCGCGGCCGACGACGGTTTCGACGCGTTCCGGCCCCAGCTCGCCCGCCATCTCCTTCGCGATGGCATCGGTCAGGTGATAGATGACGTCATAGTAGAGGAAGCGGACCTTCTCGCGATTTGCGATCTCGCGCGCCTTGGCGTTCGGGCGGACGTTGAAGCCGATGATCGGCGCGCGCGAGGCGGCCGCCAGCGTCACGTCGCTTTCGGTGATCGCACCGGCGCCCGACTGGAGCACGCGGACGCGGATCTCGTCGGTCGACAGGTGGTTCAAGGCGTTGACGATCGCTTCGACCGAGCCCTGGACGTCGGCCTTGATGACCACCGGATATTCGATGACCTTGGCCTTGTCGGCGAGCGCCGAGAACATGCCCTCGAGGCTGACCGGCGCCTGCGCCGTCCGCTTCTTGAGCGCCTGTTCCTGACGATAGGCCGCGACCTCGCGGGCGCGCGCCTCATTCTCGACGACCGTCAGCGTGTCGCCCGCCATCGGCACCCCGCCGAGGCCGAGGACCTCGACCGGCATCGACGGACCAGCTTGCTTGATCTGCTTGCCCTGATCGTCGACCAGCGCGCGGACGCGGCCGCTTTCGGCGCCGCAGACGAAGATGTCGCCGACCTTGAGCGTACCGCGGCGGACGAGAATCGTCGCCACCGGCCCGCGGCCCTTGTCGAGCTTCGCCTCGACCACCGTGCCTTCGGCGGCGCGGTCGGGGTTGGCCTTCAGCTCCATGATCTCGGCCTGCACCGCGATCGCTTCGAGCAGCTTGTCGAGGCCGGTCTTCTTCAGCGCCGACACTTCGACATTCTGGACGTCGCCGCCCATTTCCTCGACCACCAGCTCATGTTCGAGCAGGCGTTCGCGGACGCGCTGCGGATTGGCGCCTTCCTTGTCGACCTTGTTGATCGCGACGATGATCGGCACCCCGGCCGCCTTGGCATGGTTGATCGCCTCGATCGATTGCGGCTTGAGGCCGTCGTCGGCCGCCACCACCAGGATGACGATGTCGGTGACGTTCGCCCCGCGCTGGCGCATCTCGGTAAAGGCCTCGTGGCCCGGCGTGTCGAGGAAGGTGACGAGCGATCCGTCGGGGGTCTTCACCTGGTAGGCGCCGATATGCTGGGTGATACCGCCGGCTTCGCCCGCCTGCACATTCGCGCCGCGCAGCGCGTCGAGCAGGCTGGTCTTGCCGTGATCGACATGGCCCATGATCGTGACCACCGGCGCGCGCGGCTTCAGATGCGCGGCGTCGTCGACATCCTCGTCGTGGCGGATGTCGATGTCGGCTTCGCTGACGCGCTTGATCTCGTGCCCGAATTCGGTGACGAGCAGCTCGGCGGTGTCCTGGTCGATCGTCTGGTTGACGGTGACGGGCATCCCCATCTTGAACAGCGCTTTCACCAGGTCGGCGCCCTTTTCCGCCATGCGGTTGGCGAGTTCCTGCACCGTGATCGTGTCGGGCACGACGACTTCGCGGACCTGCTTCTCGCGCGGGCCGCTCGACACCATGTGCGAGCGCTTTTCCTTTTCGCGGGCGCGCTTCAGCGCCGCGAGGCTGCGCGCGCGCGCACCCTCGTCGTCGTTGAGCGCGCGGGTGACGGTCAGCTTGCCCGACTGGCGGCGATTGTCGGCGCCGCGGTTGGCCTTGGGTTCGGGGCGCTTCGGCTCGGGGCGCTTCGGCGCCTCGACCGGGGTGAAGCGGCGCGGCGCGGGCGCGGCGCTGGTCGTCGCGGGCCGCGGCGCGGCTTCAGCGCTCGCTTCCTTGGCCGCGGGCGCTTCGGCCGTGGCAGGCGCTTCCGGCTCGACCGCAACAGGCGCGGCGGGGGCAGGCGCCGGAGCGGCTTCGGCCGCTTTCGCCTTTTCCTCGGCGCGCGTCTTCTCTTCCTCGGCGGCGCGGGCCCGCGCGGCTTCTTCGCGGCGACGATTTTCCTCGAGCGCGGCCATGCGCGCTTCCTCGGCCTCACGCAGCAACTGCGCCTGGCGCTCCTGCCGCGACATTAGGCTGTCGACGGGCGGCTTGGGTGCAGCGGGCTTCGGGGCCGGAGCGGGCGCCGGGGCCGGAGCGGCAGGCGCGGCCGCGACTTCTTCGGGCTCGGGGGCCGGGGCGGCTTCGCCCGGACGGCCAAGGACGCGGCGACGCTTCACCTCGACCACCACCGTATTGCGGCGCCCGTGGCTGAACTGCTGCTGCACCTGCCCGGCCTCGACCGTCCGCTTCAGCCCCAGGGGCTTGCGGGTAAGGGTCGGTTTGTCCTGTTCGTCACTCATCGAAAGCCATCATTCCTTCAAAACGCGTCCGAAGCGGCGGAGCCATCTGGCGCCGCCCCAATTTTTTCCTCGCCAGAGGCTGGCGCGGCAAGCGGGTCGGAATCGCGGTTGGCCGCGTCCCTACTCCATCCTGTGAAAAACTGCCAGCGGCTCAAATGCGCCAGCACCCGATCCGCAGCGCGGGCATCGGTCAGCGCCAGATGCACCGCATTTTCGCGGCCCAATGCCATAGATAGGGTGCCGCGGTCCACCGGCAAGACCTGGCCCTCGCGGCCCGACCCTTCGTCCTCCTCGCCGACGCGCCACGCCTGGGCGAGTTTCTTGCGCCCATCCTCGCCCGCGTCGTTGGCATGAAGCAGCAGGCGCACCTGGCCGCGCCGCGCCGCCTGCTCGATCTTGTCGCTTCCCGAAATCAGCGTCCCCGAGCGCGATTCGAGGCCGAGCCGGTCAAGCGTCGCGCGCATCAACTGCGCCTCGATCCGTTCGCCGAGATCGTCGGGAATGACGATATGGCCTTCGTGAAGCGCGCGCGCGAGCCCGCCCTTCAACTTGCCTTTGGCGTGGGCGGCCTCGAGGTCGGCGCGATTGACGCCGATCCATGCGCCGCGCCCCGGCGCCCGGCCATGGACGTCGGGGGCAATGCTTTTGTCGGGGCCGAGCGCCAGGCGCACGAGCTGCTCCGCCGGCGAAACCTCGCCGGTTACGACGCAGCGCCGCTCGGGCACATGCTGGCCGCGCCCCTTTGCGCGGTCGGTTTCGGTCAGCTGATCATTGCGCGGGGTCCGCATCGGCGGCCTCCCCGTTTTGCGGCTCCACCGCGGGCCCGGCTTGCGGCGCCTCGGCCACCGGCTCATCGTCGAACCAGTGCGCGCGCGCCGCCATGATGATCTCGTTGCCCTGCTCTTCGCTGAGGCCATATTCGCCGAGCACGCCGCCCTTATCCTCGGCGCGCTCGCTGCGTTCGCGCGACGGGCCGCGGCGGTTGTCCTGGCGCTTCTTGGCGATCAGTTCGTCGGTGGCGAGGTCGGCGAGGTCGTCGAGCGTCTTGATCCCCGCCTTGCCGAGCGTGACGAGCATCGCCTCGGTCAGGTGCGGCAGTTCGGCGAGATCGTCCTCGACGCCCAGGCCGCGGCGCTCCTGACGCGCGGCTTCCTCGCGGCGGTCGAGCGCTTCGGTCGCGCGGCTCTGCAGCTCCTGCGCCAGTTCCTCGTCGAAACCCTCGATGCCCGCGAGTTCGTCGAGCGGGACATAAGCGACTTCTTCCAGTTCGCCGAAGCCTTCGGCAACCAGAAGCTGCGCGAGCGTCTCGTCGACGTCGAGCTCTTCCTGGAACATCGTCGAGCGTTCGACGAATTCGCGCTGGCGCTTCTCGCTCGCGTCGGCCTCGGTCATGATGTCGATCTGGCTGCCGGTGAGTTGGCTCGCGAGACGGACGTTCTGGCCGCGGCGGCCGATGGCGAGGCTGAGCTGATCGTCGGGAACGACGACCTCGATGCGGCCGTCATCCTCGTCGATGACGACGCGCTGCACCGTCGCGGGCTGGAGCGCGTTGACGACGAAAGTCGCCGTGTCTTCCGACCAGGGGATGATGTCGATCTTTTCGCCCTGCATTTCCTGCACGACCGCCTGAACGCGGCTGCCCTTCATGCCGACGCAGGCGCCGACGGGATCGATCGAGCCGTCATAGCTGATCACGCCGATCTTCGCGCGCGAACCCGGATCGCGGGCGGCGGCCTTGATCTCGATGATGCCGTCGTAGATTTCGGGCACTTCCTGCGCGAACAATTTCTTCATGAACTCGGGATGCGCGCGGCTCAGGAAAATCTGCGGGCCGCGGTTCTCGCGGCGCACCGACAGGATGATCGCGCGGACGCGGTCGCCGACACGCATCAGTTCGCGCGGAATCTGCTGGTCGCGGCGGATCACGCCCTCGGCGCGGCCGAGGTTGACGACGATGTGGCCGAACTCGACCGATTTCACGACGCCGGTGATGATCTCGTTCGCGCGATCCTTGAATTCTTCATACTGGCGCTCGCGGTCGGCTTCGCGGACCTTCTGGAAGATGACCTGCTTCGCCGACTGGGCGTCGATGCGGCCGAGGTCGACCGCGGGCAGCGGATCGACGATGAAGTCGCCGAGCTTGGCGTCCTTCTGCAGCTTCTGGCCGGCAGCGAGGTCGACCTGCTTGAAATAATCCTCGACCTGCTCGACCACCTCGACGACGCGCCACAGGCGAAGGTCGCCGGTCTGCGGGTCGAGCTTGGCGCGAATGTCGTTCTCGGCGCCGTAGCGCGCGCGCGCGGCGCGCTGGATCGCTTCCTCGATGGCCTCGATGACGATGCCCTTGTCGATCATCTTCTCGCTGGCGACGCTGTTGGCAATCGCGAGCAGCTCGGCCTTGTTGGCGGAAATGGCAGTGGCCATCAGTCCTGTCCTTCTTCTTCCATGTCGTCGGCGCCCTCGGTCGAGAGCGGGACGGTTGCGGCAATCAATTTGTCGGTGAGGACCAGCTTCGCCGTGTCGATCGCGTCGAACGGCAGATGATGCTCCACCCCTTCCTTATCCGAAATCGTGACGACATCGCCGTCGATGCCGACCAGCTCGCCGTTGAAGCGCTGACGCCCGTCGCGCTTCTCTTTCAGCGCGATCTTCGCCTCGTGCCCCGCCCAGTCGGCGAAGTCGGCGCGGCGCGTCAGCGGCCGGTCGATGCCGGGCGACGAGACTTCGAGCCGGTAGGCACCGTCGATCGGGTCCTTCCCCGTCTCTTCCAGCGCATCGAGCCGTTCGGAGATGCGGCGCGACAGATCGGCGCAATCGTCGATGGTGAGCTGGCGCGTGTCGGGCCGCTCGGCCATCACCTGCAGCGTCGGATCGCTGTCGCCGCCGAAAAAGGCGACGCGCACGAGCGCCAGGCCCATCGCCTCGGCTTCGGGCGCGATGATCGCGTTGAGGGCGTCGAAATCGACCAAATGCGTTTCCCAAATCGGATGACCGGAAACCATGCGGGAATTGCCGCCGCGGCCCGCGGCCCCGACGTCCCAACTGGCTCACCATGTCAAGAAGTAGGGCGCATATAGGCGTGTTGCGGGGAGTCGGCAAGGGGAGAATGAGCAGGCGGATTTCGTCCGAATGCCGACCTATCCTGCGTCGTCATCCCGGACTTGATCCGGGATCCACTCTCTCAGCGCTGGATGAATGGATCCCGGATCAAGCCTGTCCTGAGCCTGTCGAAGGGTCCGGGATGACGAGAGTTTGCAGGCGGCAGGAAAGCGACAATCTTCATCCCTTCGCTTTGTCATTCCCGCGAAAGCGGGAACCCAGGGCGTGCGTCGGCTGACCCCACACTGGGTTCCCGCTTTCGCGGGAATGACGAAAGTGGGGAATGTCCGCTCGCCACCCCAACGCCGCCGCCCGCACAAAAAGCCCTGTCCTACATTATCCCGCCGGCTTAGGATCGACGCGATGCCTTTCGTCCGGCCACATTCGATCCGTAATCGCGCCGCCGTGCCGCAAGTCTGTTTTGCCAGGCAGGTATCATTATACCGGGACGTAATGACAAGTTTGACAACTTCCGGCTTTTCCAACCCGCCACTTCTCCCTTGCCCTCCCGCCCTAGGCCATGCTCAACGCGCCGCCATGACAAACGACTCTCCCCTGCTCGCCCTCGCCGATGTCCGCGTCATGGCCGACGAGACGTGCATCCTCGATCTGCCTGCGCTGACCATTGCCGACGGCGAAAGCACCGCGATCCTCGGCGCCAACGGGTCGGGCAAGTCGACGCTGGTCAAGTTGATCGCGCGCCAGCTTTATCCCGCCTATGGCGCCGACGTCCGTATTTTCGGGCAGGACAGTTGGAACGTGTTCGAGCTCCGCAAATTGCTCGGGATCGTGTCGACGACGATGCAGCTCGATTTCGATGCCGAGCCGCCGCTGGAGGCGCTCGACTGCGTCGTCTCGGGCTTCTTCGCCTCGCGCGGCCTCTGGGCGCATCAGCATTACACGCAGGAGATGATCGACGCCTCGCGCGCCGCGCTCGAAGAGGTCGGCGCCACCCATCTGATCGGGCGCAGCATGGCGAGTCTGTCGACCGGCGAGGCGCGCCGCGTGCTCATCGCCCGCGCGCTCGCGCACCGGCCGCGCGCGCTGCTGCTCGACGAGCCGTGCGCGGGGCTCGACCCCGCGGCGCGGCACCATTTCCTCGACATGCTGCGCGGCGTCGCGCGCGGCGGCACGACGCTGATCCTCGTCACCCACCATATCGAGGAGATATTGCCCGAGATCGGCCGCATCGTGATGCTGCAGCGCGGGCGCGTGCTGCACGACGGCGCCAAAGCCGACCTGCTCACCAGCGACGCGCTGACCGGCCTTTTCGGCCTGCCGATCGACGTGTCGCCGCGCGGCGACTGGTACGACGCCGCGATCGTCCACTGATCGCTTGCCCCACGGCGCCTATATAGGATAGGGGGGTATCCTATGTCGCATACGCACGCCAACAAGGATCAACTCCTCGCCCGCACCCGCCGCATCGCCGGGCAGATCGCCGCGATCGAGCGTGCGATCGCCGATGAGGCGGGCTGTGCGGCCCTCCTCCATCAGGTCGCTGGGGTGCGCGGCGCCGTCGCGGGGCTGATGGACGAACTCGTCGCCGACCATCTGCAATCGCATGTCGCCGCGCCCGGCCTGTCGGACGCCGAGCGCGCGCAAGGCGGCGAAGACCTGCTCGCGGCGATCCGCCGCTATACGAAATAGGGGGAGCCGCATGTCGCTCGACGACGATATCGACGCGCTGACGCACAGCCATGTCTATCTCGGCAAGCGGCACGACGAAAATGCGCGCCGCACCCTCTGGGTCGTGCTGCTGACCGCGGTGATGATGGTCGCGGAGATCGCCGCGGGAATCGCCTTCAACTCGATGGCTTTGCTCGCCGATGGTTTTCACATGGCGACCCACGCGGGCGCGCTCGGCATCGCGGCGCTCGCCTATCGCTATGCGAAGCGGCACGCGACCAGCGGGCGCTATAGCTTCGGCACCGGCAAGGTCGGCGACCTCGCGGGCTTCGCCTCGGCGCTGGTGCTCGGCATCGTCGCGATCGGCATCGCGTGGGAATCGGTCGTTCGCCTGCTCGATCCGAGCCCGGTCGCCTTCGGCGAGGCGACGATCGTCGCCGTCGTCGGGCTAGTCGTGAATATCGTCAGCGCGCTGCTGCTCGGCCATGGACACAGCCACGATCACGATCATGGCCATGACCACCACGGCCACGAACATGACAACAACATGCGCTCGGCCTATCTGCACGTGATCGCCGACGCGCTGACTTCGGTGCTCGCGATCGCCGCGCTGCTCGGCGGTCGCTATCTCGGCTGGACCTGGCTCGACCCCGCGATGGGCATCGCGGGCGCGGCCGTCATCGCGGTCTGGTCGGGGACGCTGATGCGCGATACGGCATCGGTGCTGCTCGACGCGACCGACAAGGAACTCGAAGCCGAAATCCGCGCGCTGGTCGAAGGGCCGGGCGACGCGCGGATCCGCGACCTCCACGTCTGGCGCGTCGGCCCCGCCGCGCACGCCGCGATCGTCAGCGTCACCGGCACAAGCCGCGCGACGATCCGCGAGCGACTCCGCCCGGTGCATGAAATCGAGCATCTGACGGTCGAGATCGGCTGACGCATCACCTGTCCCCCTGCGGCACAGGACATCGGCGGCGAAACACTTTATTGGCGTTTCGGGGCATAAGGCAGGATGAGAGCGGCTGCGCGAATCGGCCGCGGAGATTGTAACGCGACGCATGAAGCCCGAACTCCATCTTGCCGCCCGCTCGACGTGGCGCGACCCGGCGCCGGAAAAACCGGCGGGTCCGGGGCGCGAATATTGGGGGATGCTGGCCGCGATCACCATCGTCGCCTGCCTCGCGCTCATGCTGTCGACGGGACAATATCGGCCGCGCGGCTTCGGTCCCTACAGCGTCAGCGTGCCGTTGACCTTCAAGCCCTATGACCCCGCGCGCTGGGCGGTGATGAATTCGGGCAGCTATGAGGATGCGCTGAAGATCGATCCGACGCTGCCCGACCCCGCCAGCGTCGGCTACGCCGATGCGACCGCCCTGCCCCCCGCGTCGCCGGCCGAGATGCAGCAGGAAGCCTTCGTCGGGCCGCCCGCCAAGCCCTATGTCTTTCGCGGCCTCACCGCGCTCGATCGCGAGCGCGCGCATTATTGCCTGACCTCGGCGCTCTATTATGAGGCGGCGTCCGAAAGCGACGACGGAATGCGCGGCGTTGCGCAGGTGATCGTCAACCGCGCCCGCCACCCGAGCTTTCCCAACACCATCTGCGGTGTCGTCTTCCAGGGGTCCGAGCGCGCGGGCGTGTGCCAGTTCACCTTCGCCTGCGACGGCGCGATGGCGCGCGCGCCCGAGCGCCGCAACTGGCTGCGCGCGAGCCGCATCGCCTCGGCAGCGCTGAACGGCACTGTTTTCCCGGGCGTCGGCCTCGCGACCCATTATCACACCACCGCGATCTGGCCGCGCTGGGGCAAGAGCCTTGTGATGACCAACATCGTCGGCGCGCATATCTTTCATCGCTGGCGCGGCCGCTGGGGAATGCCCGACGCGTTTCGCGCGCCCTATATGGGGCGCGAGCCGGTGCCCGGCCCCTATCTGCCGCTTGCGCAGCAGCTCGCGATCCTCAAGGGCAAGGGTCTGCCGCCGGGCGCCGGGCCGATGCCGGGGCTGACCGGTCCGGCAGCACCGCTGCCCGACGTCGCGCCCGCGCCTTTGCCCGGCACGATGGGCGCCGCGCCGCCCGCCGCGGCCGCCCCCGCCCCGACTGCGGCGCCCGCGCCGACCTACACCGATCCGCGGCTCAACCAGTCGGGGCAGGTCAAGGAAGAGTTCAGCAAGAGCGGGGAGTGGATTCGCTGACCGAAGCCGCCTAGTCTCGCCCCCTCGACATCAGGGAGGCGGGCATGGGACATGTAAAGGGCATCGGCGGACTCTTCTTCCGCGCCCGCGATCCGGAGGCGCTGTCGGCCTGGTATCGCGACCGGCTCGGCGTCGGCGGCGGGATCAGCGCCGACGGCAGCGAGCCGGTCAATCAATGGGTATGGACGGTCACCGGCGGGCCGCTCGTCTTTTCGCCCTTCAAAGCCGACACCGACTATTTTCCCGCCGACCGGCAGTTCATGATCAACCTGCGCGTCGACGATCTCGACGCCGTCCTCGCGCCGTTCCGCGAAGCGGGCGACGCGGTGATCACCAAGAAGGAATGGGACGACCCGAGCGTCGGCCGCTTCGCGCGGGTCCACGACCCCGAGGGGAACCCGATCGAGCTTTGGGAACCGCCGGCGAAATAGGACCATCGTCATTGCGAGGAGTCCCGGACTTGATCCGGGGCGACGCGGCAATCTCCAGCTATCGGCCTCGCGCTGGCCGATAGCTGGAGATTGCTTCGCTGCGCTCGCAATGACGCAGTTTGTTACCTACCTTGGCTGCGCCAGCGCTTGACGACGCGCTCCAATATCTCGGCCTCGCCGCCGGTCTCGCGCCACAGCTTCGAGAACATCGGATCACTCGACGCGGGCCTCTTGTCCTCGTCGAGCGTGTCGAGATAGACGCGGATCGGAATCGACACGCCCTCGCCACAGACGATGCATTCGCGGTTGCGAAGCGCCGGGATCGAATCGATGAAGCCGCGCGCGCCTTCGGGCATCGCGGCCTTGACGAAATGCTGGTCGCGCTCGTTGTTGAGGCGCATCGAGATGATCGTGCCGCACTGCGACAGCACGCCTTCGGCCAGATCCGACGGGCGCTGGGTAATCAGCCCTAGCGACACGCCATATTTGCGGCCTTCCTTGGCGATCCGTTCCAGAATCTTGCGCACCGCCTGGCCCTGGCCAATGTCCTTCGACGGGATATAGCGGTGCGCTTCCTCGCAGACGAGCAGGATCGGGCGCTGCGGCTCACCGCGCGACCAGATCGCATAGTCGAAGGTCAGGCGCGACAGCACCGCGACGACGACGCTGGTGATATCGCTGGGAACCCCCGACACGTCGATGATCGAGATCGGCCGGCCGTCCGACGGCAGGCGAAAGATCTTGCCGATGAAATTCGCCATCGTATCGGCGACGAGCATCCCGGAAAACATGAAATTATAGCGCGGGTCGGCGCGCATTTCCTCGATCTTGCCCTTGATCCGCATGAAGGGCGCCGACGAGGTCGCCTTGTCGAGCTTCCCCATCTCGTTCTGGAGGATGTTGAGCAGGTCGGAGAGCAGATAGGGGATCGGCGAATCGACCGTGAGCTTGGTCATCCCCTCGGCCATGCGGTTCTTCTGCCGCGCCTGGAGCAGGCATTTGGCGAGCACGTCGCAATCGCTCTGGCGGTCGCGACCCTCGCTGGTGACGAAGACCTCGCAATGCTCCTCGAAGTTCATCAGCCAATAGGGCATGGCGAGATTGTCGACGTCGAACAGCGCGCCGGTGCCCTTGAAGGCCGCCGAATATTCGCCGTGCGGGTCGATCATCACGATATGGCCCTGCGGCGAAAGCTCGCAGATCTTGTGGAGGATCAGCGCCGCGCTGGTCGACTTGCCGGTGCCGGTCGATCCGAGCAGCGCGAAATGCTTGCCGAGCATCGCATCGACATAGAGCGAGCCGCGAATGTCGCGCGTCGGATAGATGGTCCCGATCTCGACATGCGCGCGTTCGTCGGCGGCGTAGATCTGTTTGAGGTCGTGACTGGTCGCCGCATAGACCTGCCCGCCCGGGATCGGATAGCGCGTCACGCCGCGGCGGAAATTGTGGATACGGCCGGTGATCTTTTCCTCTTCGCCTTCGCCGAGGAAGTCGATCGTCGCGACGATCAGCCCCTCGCCGCGCTCGTGCAGTTGCTGGTCGCGAATGCTGGCGACGAGCCAGACGTTGCCGACGCGGATCTTGACCTGCGCGCCGACCTGGCCCGCCATCGCGACCGCCGCGTCGCTCGACGTCGACAATTGGCCGATCGTCGCGGCATCGAGCAGAATGCGCGAATCCGATCCCGAAATATCGATCACTTCGCCGATCAGCAGGTCGTCGCGATGATGGTTGACGGTCGGCGCCACGGCCGCGGCGGTCCCACCGCCCGCGAGCCGGACATGCTGCGCAGCCGTCGAATCCCCGGCGCCGAACCCGCCACCCTGCATATCCATATCAAGCCCCGCCTTATATCGTTCCGGTACCGCTTATCGCAGGTGAGGGTAAATAAAGCGCTTATGCTGAATCGGCGGAAAACTGCTCAGCGGCGGCGGAAAAGCGCCGATGCGCCATAGCCGAGGACCAGCGAGAGCATGACCGCGGTCAGTCCATAGAGGAAACCGTGCCGCTCGGCGGCGAGCGCGACGAACCGCTCGAACCCCGCCTTGCGGATCTGGACATCGCGCGAGGCGACCGCGATCACGCGGCCGCGACTGATCAGATAGGTCTCGGCGCGATAGGTGCCGACGGGCACGCGCGCCGGCACCGGGATGCGCGCGCGATAGAGCACGCCCTCGCTGATCTCGACCGCGCGCGGATTCTCGTAGAACAGCCCGATACGGCGATACAGATCGATCAACCCCGCCTCGAAGCGCGCGAGCTTCTTCGCTTCGGAAAAGCCCGCGGGCGACATCGACAGATTGTCGAGGCCGAGCTCGAAGATCGCGGCGGTGCGCTCGTCGACCAGCTTGTCGATCGGCCGCGACGATCCGATCGCATAAAAACCGGGCGAGGTGCGCAGCCGGATGCTGCTCGCGTTGACCCAGATTCCCGCAACGCGCTGTTTCTCGCGCAGAACGATCGGCCGCACCGGCCCCTTCAGCACGACGACGATGTCGGTGCGGTCGTCGGGAAGCCGCTGACCCGGATAGAGGATCGCGCCGAACAGCAGCAGTTCCTCGCCGGTGAAGCTGTACTGAATCTCGATCGCGCGGCTCGACACGTCGGGCACGAGGCGCGGATCGTCGGCGCGCGCGGTGCCCACGGTCAGCAGCAGCGCCGATGCGCAGACGAGAGCGCCGAGCATCCTCATTGCACGGTATAGATTTCTTCGGGGCGGATGAAGAGGTCGACCGCCATGCGCAGCGCGACGATCAGCACGATCACCGCCAGCGCCATCCGCAGATATTCGGGCTTCACGCTCTGCGCGAAGCGCGCGCCGATCTGCGCGCCGGTGACGCTGCCGACCAGCAGCAAGGCCGCGAGCACCAGATCGACCGCGCCGGTCGTCATCGCGTGGACCATCGTCGTCGCGATCGTCACGAACAGGATCTGGAACAGCGAGGTGCCGACTACCACCTGCGTCCCCATGCCGAGGAGGTAGATCATCGCGGGCACCATGATGAAGCCGCCGCCGACGCCGAGCAGCATCGTCAGCACGCCGACCATCATGCCGAGCAGCAGCGGCGCGAGCGGCGAGATATAGAGGCCCGAGCGATAGAAGCGCCAGCGCAGCGGCAGGTTGGCGACCATCGGATGGTGCCGCCGCTTGCGCGCCGCCGCGGGAAGCCCCGCGCGCATCCGCCGCAGCGCGCCCCACGCCTCGCGCGCCATGATCCCGCCGACCGAGCCGAGCAGCACGACATAGAGGATGTTGATCGTCGTATCGATCTGGCCCCAGGCGGTCAGCAGCTCGAACAGCCCCGCGCCGATCAGCGACCCGAACAGGCCGCCGACGATCAGCACCCCGCCCATGCGCACGTCGACGCCGTCGCGCTCGAAATGCGCGAGCGCGCCCGAAACGCTCGCCCCCGTCACCTGCGTGGCCGCCGACGCCGCGGCGACCGTCGGCGGAATGCCGTAGAAGATCAGCAGCGGCGTCGTCAGGAAGCCGCCGCCGACCCCGAACATCCCCGACAGGAAGCCGACGCCGCCGCCGAGCAGGATGATGACCAGCGCGTTGACCGACAGATTGGCGACGGGAAGGTAAAGATCCATGGGCCCCGAATGACGTTCACGGCGCAGGAAATGCGCCGAGTCCGGCGACCCTAGAGCATTTTTCGGGGCCGGGGAATCGGCTGCGGCACCTAAATTTCGCCGCCGCTTAGAAGTCACTGGCAAGGGTCAGCGCGAGACCGCTTTCGGGACGCGCATTGCCCGCCACCCGCTGTCGCCAGTCGAGCGCGATACGGCTTCCCCGGCCGACATCGGGAAGCCGCAGGGTGAGCCGGGGACCGACATCGATCCGCGACACTCCCGGCTGGACCGCGCCGGCAGCGAGTGCGCCGAACCGCAGCGGCGAGCGCTCATCGTCGCCGAGCCGCCGATCGACGACCAGCGCGCCGTCGGCGAAACCGTCGCGCCGCCGCGCGCCGACGATTCCCGCCTGCGCATAGGCGTCGAGCGCGAAGCCCGCGGGCAGAGGAACGTCGCTGACGCCGCCGGTCACCATCGCGGCGAGCGCGGTGCGCCCCTCGCGACCGATCGCGACGCGCTGCTCGATCGCGATATCGACCGGCAGGTGCCGAACCGGCGCGAAGGCCGTGCCGAAGGCGAGTTCGCGTTGCTCGGGCTGGCGCACTGCGATCGTCGCGCGACCATAAGCGCGCAGCCGCCCGTCGTCGCCAAAACCATATGCGAGGCGGAGCCCCGCCTGCGAACCGCCGAGTTGACTGCCGGCCCCGATCGCTCCGGATGCGCCATGCGATCCCTCGCGCAGATAGAGCCAGCCGCCGAGCGACCAACGGGCAAGCGGACGCTGCATCCAGAAGGGCTCGCCCCGCCCCGGATCGCCTACGCGGAGCGGCAGCGCGGCGCGCCACGGCGGCGGGTCGCCTCGCAGCGCGCCGCGCGTCGGAACGCCGGGCAGGAACCGCGCGATCAACGCGAGCCGCAGGCCATGCCGGTCGCCGTCGAAGCCCTTGTCTCCGGTCGTACCCGGGACCGGAGAGGCGGTTTCCGGCAATACAGCAAGGAAGCGGGTCGCTGCGGCGCGTTCGGGCAGCCTCGGCGCGACGGGCGGGAGGACGGCATCGGCCCGGTCGTGGGGAACCGGCAAGACAAAGGGCGAAGGAATATCCCACGAAGGCCGGACTCCGGCGGGCAGAGCCGGCATCGCCGGGCTCCACAGCATCGCGGCGCGCAGCAATACCCAGCCGCCGAGACAGAGCGCCAGAAAGCGCAGCGACGCGGCATCGCGCCCCGGCCGGGGGCCGGTCGCGGAGATCATCATGACCGGATCGCCCGGCGCCCGGGGACGACCTCGCCGTCCCGATGCTCGGTCTTTTCCCAAAGCACCTGCCCCGACCGCAGCATCCGCCAATAAAGAACAACCGCCCGCCGCGCGGCCAGTATCGCGATGACATTGGCGACAAAGGCGCGCGGCATGGCCAGCAGCGCCTGGCGCGTGCCATACCAGCGCGCGGTGAAATGAACCCGCATCGCGAGACGCCACAGGACCAGCGCCGCGTTGAGCGCGAACAGCAATCGCATTTCCGGCCCGAGCGGCCTGCTTTCCCAACCCAGCAGCGTTCCACCGGCAAGCGCCAAGCCGGTGACAATGAGGCCCAGATAGGCGGCGAGCAGGATCAGCGCGGCAAGCGGCGACCGCCGATCGCGCCACAGCATCCAGCGCGCCAGCCAGACCTGGCCGGGCGACGCCCCGCCGCCCGCGAAACGCGCGCCGAGCCAGCCGAGATGATCCCAGCCCGCCAGCGCGATGCCCGCGATCCAGCGCGATTTCTGCCGCACCGCATGTTCGACCGTTCCCGGAAAACCGCCACGCGAGACGATACGATCGCCCGCCGCGCTCAGGCTGTCGACGAAACAGGCGCGCAGGCCATAAGCGCCGATCAGTATTCCGACCTCATAATCCTCGGTCAGGCTGTCGGCGCGAAAGGGCTGTCTGTCGCGTTCGATCGCGAGCAGGGCCAGGGCGCTCCGCGTCAGGGCGCAGCCGACCCCGGCCGACGGGATCGGAACCCCGAGGCGCGAACGCAGCGCCAGTTCCTTGCCGTGCGCTTCCGCGAACTCGTCGCCATAATGGCCGCCGATCCACCGCGACCCGCCGGTCACCATCGGCACGACGGGTATCTGGACCATCGCATGGTCGCCCAGATGGCGGCGATACAGCGCGAGTTCGTCGGCGTGGACATGATCTTCCGCATCGTGCAGCACCACCGCCGCGAAGCGCCGTCCCTCCATCCGCTCATCCTCGCCGAGCGCGGCCCATAGGCGATTGAGATTGTCGCCTTTGGTCGTCGGCCCCTCGGCATCGCCGACGACAAGGCGCAGCCGCGCATCGCGCGCGACAAGCGGCGAAACCGAAAAGAGCGTCGCGACGTCGTTGGGATAGCAGCCGACATAGAGGCGGACATCTTCGCCCGCCCACGCCGCGAGCATACGCCGGAGCGTCGCCGGCAGCACCTCTGCCTCGTCCCACGCCGGGATGAAAACGGCGATCCGACCGTCCAGCGGCCTGCTTTCCGCCCCCAGTGGCGGCGCCGTCCCCTTGCGCGGCATCGCAAGCCACAACAGATCGAACAGCAGATCGTCGATTCCGATCAGCAGAATCCCGACCGATGCGAACAGCATCAGCTCGTGACCGGCCCCCGCGACCAGCCATTGCAACCATGCGGACGCCGGCTCCACCCCGCTTGCCCCGCTCCCCCGCGCGGCGCTTGCCGCGATCCCGCATGGGGTAACCGGCTGTTAATTTTTGTAAAGGGTGACGCCCGGCCGCCCCGGCGCTAGGAATGCGGCTCTCTTCCGGGTCGAGCAGGGTCGCAGCATCGCATATGTCCAGCAATTCAGCCTCTCGCTCCGTCCTGCGCGACTTTCTCGCGAGCGAAAGCGCGGGCGGGATACTGCTGATTTTCGCAGCCATATTGGCGATGATTGTCGCGAATTCGGCGCTGAGCGAATCCTATCACCATCTGGTTCACGCAGAGACCGGCCCGACGCTCAGTGACAAGCTGGGGCCGATGACGGTCCATCTGTGGATCAACGACGGGCTGATGGCGATCTTCTTCCTGCTCGTCGGGCTCGAGATCAAGCGCGAGTTCGTCGACGGCCGCCTCGCGAGTTGGGACCGGCGGCGGCTTCCCTTCATTGCCGCCGCCGCGGGGATGGCGGTGCCCGCACTGCTCTATATGCTGTTCGCGGGCGGCACGCCGGGCCTCGCACAAGGCTGGGCGATCCCCGCCGCGACCGACATCGCCTTCGCGATGGGGGTGCTCGCGCTGCTCGGCAAGCGCGCGCCGACCTCGCTCAAGCTGTTCCTCGTCACCGTCGCGATCGTCGACGACATGGGGGCGGTGGCGATCATCGCGCTTTTCTATACCGCGACGATCGACCTTGCCGCGCTCGGCGCCGCGGCAGCGCTGCTCGGCATAATGTTTGCCTGCAATCGCGGCGGTGTCCGGCATCTATCCGTCTATCTGCTGCTCTTCGCCTGCCTCTGGTATGCGATGCTGCTGTCGGGGGTTCATGCGACGATCGCGGGGGTGCTCGCGGCGATGACGATCCCGCTCGACCGCACGCCCGGCGCGCCCGACAGCGCCGCCTCGCCGCTCCACCGGCTCGAACATGCGCTGCACCCGTGGGTCGCCTTCGCGATCGTCCCCGTCTTCGGCTTCGTCAACGCCGGGGTCGATATTCGCGGCCTCGGCAGCGAGCAATTGCTGTCGCCGCTGCCGCTCGGCATCGCCGCCGGGCTGTTTCTCGGCAAGCAGATCGGCATTTTCGGCAGCGTCTGGCTGGCGGTGAAGCTCGGCATCGCGGGCCGGCTGCGCGGCGCGACGTGGCGGCAGGTTCATGCGGTCGCGGTGCTGTGCGGCATCGGCTTCACGATGAGCCTGTTCATCGGCGGCCTCGCCTTTCCGGGCGCGCCCGAACGGGTCGACGAGGCGAAGATCGGCGTGCTGGCGGGATCGCTCGCCGCCGCGCTCATCGGCTATGCGCTGCTGCGCTTCGCCCCGCTGCATCCCGATCACGACGTGATCGAAGCCGCGAGCGAGGGCGAGATCGCCGCCGACGGCGACATTCGCGACACGTCGGAGGCGGCCAGATGAAGCGCGCTTCAGCCCTATTTCTCGCGCTGATGCTCACCGGCTGCGCGGCCGCGGACACCAAACCCGCCGTCGGCGTCGCGTCGATCGACGTCCGCCGCGCGCCGGTCGCGTCGCAGGCGATGAGCGCCATCGCCGCCGCCTATGTGAGGCTGAGCCTCGAAATCGGCACGCACGAGGACGGCTATATCGACGCCTATTACGGCCCGGCGGACGTCAAGGTTGCCGCCGAGGCCGCGCCGCGCGACAAGCCCGCACTGCTCGCCGAAACGCGCGCGCTGGCGGCGCGGCTCGATCTCGCCGCGCGCCGCCTGTCCGATCCGATGGAGCGTCGCCGCGCGGCTTTTCTGCGCGCGCAGCTTCGCGCCGCCGAAACGCGCCTGCTGATGATGCAGGGAACGCGCTTTGCCTTCGCCGACGAGGCCGAGCGGCTGTTCGGCGTCCGGCCGCGCCTGCTCCCGCTCGCAAGTTATGACGCCGCGCTGGCGAAGGTCGCGGCGCTCGTTCCCGGCGACGGCGACCTTGCGACGCGCGTCGAGGCCTATCTCGACCACTTCACCATCCCGAAGCCGCGGCTGCAAAAAACCCTCGACGCCGCGATCGCGCGCTGCCGCGGACGCAGCGCCGCGCATATCGCGATGCCCGAGGGCGAGAGCTTTCGTCTGGAATTCGTCACCGGCAAGAGCTGGAGCGGTTACAATTATTATCAGGGCGGCTATCACAGCCTGATTCAGGTCAACACCGATCTGCCGATCCGCCTGTCGCGTGCGCTCGACCTCGGCTGTCATGAGGGCTATCCGGGCCATCATCTGCTCAACATGAAGCTGGAGGAACAGCTCGTGAAGGGACGCGGCTGGGCCGAATTCACCGTCTATCCGCTCTACAGTCCGCAGAGCCTGATCGCCGAGGGCAGCGCCAATTACGGCATCGACCTCGCCTTCCCCGCCGAAAGCCGCGCCGATACCGAGCGCGATGTACTGATGCCGCTGGCCGAAATTCCGGTTCCGGCGGACGATCTTTACTGGCAGCTCATGGAAGCGACGAAAGCGCTACAGGGCGCACGGCTGACGATCGCGCAGCAATATCTCGACGGCGCGATCGACCGCGCCGCGGCGGTCGCGCTGACGCGTAAATATCTGCTGATGTCGCCCGAACGCGCCGACCAGTCGGTGCGCTTCGCCGAACAATATCGCAGCTATGTGATCAATTACGGACTCGGCGAAGCGATGGTTCGCGGCTATGTCGAACGCGGCAATCCGGACCGGGACGAAATGTGGCGGCGCATGGCGAAGATCATCGGTGAACCCACGCTGCCGGCGGACCTGCTCCGCCGATGAAGGCGGCGGCGCGCCTCTTGTGGCTCGGCCAGGCGGGTTCGCCCCGCCGTCCCCCGGCGGGCGTGGCGCCGCGCGGCTGACCGATCCGGCACGCACCCTTGCGCGCCGTCCGTCATTCCCGTGCCAAGCCGAAAAGGAGCAGATCATGCTCGACAAAGAAGATATTCATCGCCGCATCGAAACGCCCGACATGAAGGATTATGGCGTCTACCTCGCGGTCGACCGCCTGCTCGCGTGCCAGAAGCCGCTCGCAGACCTCTGCACCCCCGACGAATTGCAGTTCCAGATCGTCCATCAGGTCGAGGAATTGTGGATGAAGCTGATGGCCTTCACCTTCGCCGAGATCGACGGCCATATGGCGGCGGGCGAGACGATGCGCGTCCTCTCGCTCTTCGACCGCGTCAACCGCATCATGCGGCTGATGACCGACCAGCTATCGCTGCTCGAGACAATGAGTCCCTTCGACTATCAGTCGATCCGCCTGCAGCTCGGCAACGGGTCGGGGCAGGAAAGCCCCGGCTTCCAGCTTCTCCTCACCCTGCCTCCGTCGCTCTGGGCGCGTTACAAAGCGGTCTATCTCGACGCCGCGGGGCGGACGGTGGCCGACGTCTACGACACCGGATACCGCCACGACGACGCCTATATGGTCGCCGAGGCGATGGTCGAATATGACGAGCTGTTCCAGCTTTTCCGCGCCCACCATATCCAGCTCATCCACCGTTCGATCGGCATGGGATCGAAATCGCTCAAAGGGCGGCCGGTCGAATTGCTCAATGCCGGGATGCGCCACCGCTTCTTCCCCGAACTATGGGACGTCCGCTGCGACATGACCGACCGCTGGGGCGCCCAATATGGCGTCAAGCGCGACAGCATCAGCGGCGCGTCGGCGGCCGGGCACGGCAGCGGGCTGTGAGCGGCGCGCTGCTGCCGGAAGCGGTCGCGGGCCGCTTCCATCTGCCGCCGGGCGCCACCTATCTCAAGAGCCACAGCGTCGGCTGCCAGCCGCGCACAGCCGAGGATCTGTTGCGCCGAAAACTGCTGACGCCGTGGCGCGAGACAGGCGAAGCGTGGCCCGACTGGCTCGGCGCGATCGACGCGTGGCGCGCGGCGCTGGCTGGGCTGATCGGGGTCGAGGCGCGCGACCTCTGCCCCGCGACCAACGTCAGCGCGGGCTTGTCGCGCTATATCTCGGCGCTTGGGACAGCGACGGGCCGTCGCACGATCCTGCTCGCGCCGAGCGCCTTTCCGACGATCGGCTATGTCGCGAGCGGGCTCGAAGCGGCGGGGTGGACAGTGCGCTACCTACCCGGCGACGCCGACGTTCGCGATCCCGCCAACTGGATCGCGGCGCTCGACGACGATGTCGCGCTCGTCATCGCGATGCACGTCAGCTCGAACAGCGGCGCGCTGACCGACATCGCGGCGGTCGCCGCGGCGGCGAAGGCGGCAGGCGCGCGCTGCATCGCCGACTGCGCGCAGTCGGTCGGCGTGGTGCCGGTGACGCCCGCGGCGTGGGGCGTTGACGCGGTGCTCGGCACCAGCGTCAAATGGCTGTGCGGCGGCCCCGGCGCGGCGTGGCTATGGGTCGCCCCGCACGACCGCACCGCGCTCTCGCCCACGGAGCGCGGCTGGTGGAGCCACGAAAATCCGTTCGAGATGGACATAGACGACTTTCGCTATGCCCCCGACGCGCGGCGCTGGTGGGGCGGCACCCCTGACGTAGCGCCGTTCATCCTGTCGGCCGCGGGGATCGCCGAGATCGCGGCGATCGGCGTGGACAAGATTCGCGCGCACAACCGGGCGTTGCAGGCAATGCTGCGCGATGCGCTCGAAGCCCGGACGCTGGGATGGCGCTGGCCGACGGGGGAAATCGGCGGGACGTTGTGCATCGACACCGGCACCGATCAGCCGCGCGTGGCCGCATCACTCGCGGCGCACGGCATCAGCGCCGACTTTCGCGGATCGGTCGTCCGCCTGTCCTTCCACGCCTATAATGGCGCAGGGGACGTCGAAAGAGCAGCGGCGGCGCTTATCAAATAGTCCGTTCGCATCGAGCGAAGTCGAGATGTCCATCGGTAGGGCAAGACCTCACGGTGTCTCGACTTCGCTCGACACGAACGGACAACAGGTCAGATTGAAGTTACACTTTTAGAGCGCCGGCCGCCGGTCGAACCAGGGCTGCGCGGCTTCAAGTTGCGTCGCGAGCTGAAGCAACAGCGCCTCCTCGCCGACGCGGCCCACGAACTGCGTTCCCATCGGCAAGCCTTCGGGCGTCCACCACAGCGGGACGTTGATCGCCGGCTGGCCGGTCGCGTTCTGGATCGCGGTGAAGGGCACATAGTCGGTCATCGCTCCGAAGCCGACCGCGACATCGTCACTGTCGAGCGAGAAGCTGCCGTTCGGCGGCGGCGGCGCGCCGAGCGTCGGGGTCAACCAGACGTCATAGTCGGCGTGCCACGCGGCGACCGCGCGCGCCATCTGCTGAAGCTGGAAGATCGCGCCCCAAAGCTGCGGCGCGCTGATCGCCTTGCCCATCGCATAGAGGCCGCGCGTCAGCCCTTCGAGCGTGTCGGGACCGGGCGCCTGCCCGGTCATCGCGGCGAGGCCGTCGATCTGCATCGCCGCGCCGCTCGACCAGATCGCCAGAAAGGCGGGCACCATCGCCGCATTGTCGACCGGCGGCGAAGCCTCTTCGACATGATGACCGAGGCTTTCGCAAAGCTTGGCGGCATGGTCGACCGCCGCGACCGCCTGTGGATCGAGCGCGCGGCCGCCGGGCGCGGTGCGGGCGAAAGCGATGCGCAGCGCCGGGCACGGCGCCTCGGCGGCGCGGCGCCAGCTCGGCGGTGCGGGCGGTGCCGAATAGGGATCGCCGGGCTCGGGACCGGCGGTGACGTCGAGCATCGCGGCGGTATCGCGCACCGATCGGCTGACGATATGCTCCGCCGCGAGCCCGCCCATCACGTCGCCGAGCATCGGCCCCAGCGGATTGCGCGCCCGCGTCGGCTTCAACCCGACGAGCCCGTTGCAGCTCGCCGGAATGCGGATCGAGCCGCCGCCATCGTTGGCGTGTGCGACGGGCACCATCCCGCTCGCCACCGCGGCGCCCGAGCCGCCCGACGAGCCGCCGGTCGAATGCTCCGGGTTCCACGGATTGCACGCCGGGCCGTAGAGCTTGCTCTCGGTCGTCGCGACGAGGCCGAATTCGGGAACGTTGGTCTTGCCGAGCGGTACCAGCCCGCCGGCGAGAAAGCGCTGAACCAGCGTCGCGGTGAAGGGCATCGGCACCGGCGGCGAGAGGCGCGAACCATTGCGCGTCGGCCAGCCCGCGAGGTCGCCCAATATATCCTTGAGCAGGAAGGGCACGCCCTTGAACGGCCCGTCGGGCAAGCGGCCCTTCGCCCGCTCGCGCGCGCCATCGAAATCGGTGAAGATCACCGCGTTGAGGCGCGAATTGAGTGCCTCGATCCGCGCGATCGCGGTGTCGACGAGTTCGAGCGCCGTTACCGCACCCTTCGCGACGAGCTCGGCCAGACCGAGCGCGTCAAAACGATCATATTCGGCGAAGCCCATGCCGTTTCCTTCCGATGATGCCCAGCCGCAACACCCGACAGGGCGGTTTAGATATCGACGACGATCTTGCCGAAATGCGCGTTCGCAATCTGGTGCCGAAACGCATCAGCCAGGCGTTCGAGCGGAAAATGATCGCTGATGACAGGCCGGATGCCATTCGCCTCGACACCCGCAATCATCGCCAGCTGCTGCGCGCGACTCCCTACGGTCAGCCCTTGCACGCGCAGATTCTTGCTCATCAGCAGCGCGGTCTGCACCGGCCCGGCGATGCCCGCAAGCACACCGATCAGCGCGACATGGCCGCCGACGCGCGCGGCGCGCATCGACTGGTCGAGCGTGCCCGCGCCGCCGATCTCGACAACGGTATCGACACCCCGCCCGCCGGTCAGTTCAAGCGCTCGCACGCCCCATTCGGGCACCGTCTTGTAATTGATAACCTCGTCGGCGCCGAGCGCCCTCAGCCGGTCGAGCTTCGCGTCGGACGAACTGGTCGCGATCACCCGCGCGCCCGCCGCCTTTGCGAATTGCAGAGCAAACACCGACACGCCGCCGCTGCCCTGGACCAGCACGGTCGATCCCGGCTGTGTCGCCGTATCGACGAACAGCGCGCGCCAGGCGGTCAGCCCGGCACAGGTCAGCGTCGCCGCCTCGGCCGCCGACCAGCCGGCCGGCGCGCGCGTGAACCAGTGCTGAGGCACGACCACCGCCTCGCGCGCATAGCCGTCGATGCCGTCGCCCGGCACCTTGGTGAAGGCCCCAGGCGGCGTCGCACCGTCATTCCATTCAGGAAAGAAAAGCGAGACGACAAGGTCACCCACCGCAAAGTCCGTGACACCATCGCCCACCGCTTCGACCGTTCCCGCGCCATCCGACATCGGAATGCGATTTTCGGCGGTCGGAATCATCCCCGCAACGACGGCGAAGTCGTGGAAGTTGAGCGACGAAGCCGTCAGTCGGACACGAATCTCGCCCGGTCCCGGATCGCCGGGGTCGGGCAGGTCGGCGAGCGCCAGATTGTCGAGAGACGCCGGCGCCCGCAGCTGGATGGCGCGCATTATTCGGCCGCGATCGCCAGTTCGACGCGCTGCGGGCCGCGGATCACGCCGCCGGGGGTCGGGCCCTGCATCGTGCCGTCCTTGAAGGTAACGACGCCCGACTTGATCGTCGCGACATAACCCTCGGCCTTTTGCAGCAGGCGCTTGCCGCCCGCGGGCAGATCGAAGGCGAGCCACGGCTTGCCGAGCTTCAGCGCCTCCATGTCGATGATGTTGAGGTCGGCGAGATAGCCCGGCGCGAGCACCCCGCGATCCTCCAGCCCATAGAGCATCGCGGTGTCGCGGCACTGACGCTTGATCGCCGCTTCGAGCGCGATGCGATTGCCTTTGCGGTCGCGCACCCAATGCTGGAGCATGAAGGTCGGCGAGGCGGCGTCGCAGATCGTCCCGCAATGCGCGCCGCCGTCGGACAGGCTGTTCACCGTGTCGTCCGACGCCTGCAAATCCTCGAGAAAATTGAGGTTGCCGTCGCGGTAGTTCAAGATCGGGAAATAGATGAAGCCTTTGCCGTCGTCCTTCATCAGCAGGTCGTAGGCATATTCGGCCGGCGAGACGCCCGCCGCCGCAGCGCGATGCGCGACGCTTTCGTCCATGCGCGGTTCGTAGTTGAAGTCGGGGTCCATCTCGAAATGCACCGGCCAGCCTTCGGCGACCGCCATCAGGAAATCGAGTATATCGCTTTCGGGCCAGACATTGGGTTCGCCGATCATGCGGGCTTTGAAGGCCGGGTCCTTCAGCTTCGCAAGCTGCTGCTCCCACGATAGCCCCTCGATCTCGGCCCACGCTGGCTTGAAGCGGAAGGGGTGGACGGTGCCCTGCCACGCCATGATCACGCCGTTGCCGCGCAGCGCGATCTGCGCGACGATGTTCGCGCCGGTCGCATTCTGCTTGCGCATCTCCGAAATCTGTTCCTCGAGCGGCAGTTCCTTGGCGATCGACTGGAGCGCGGCGAACGTGACCGGCAGGCCGGTCTCGCGGCTGAGATCGCCCATCCACTGGAACTCGTTCCACTCGCGCCGCATGTCGCTCGCCATTTCGAAGACGCCATAGCCGACGCGGCCCATCGCGCGGCCGATCGCGACCAGTTCCTCAGGCGTAGCGGTGGTGCCGGGGACGAGTTCGCCGTCAACCGACTTGTGGAGCACGGTGCGGCTGGTCGAGAAGCCGAGCGCGCCCGCGCGCACGCCTTCCTCGACGATGCGCGACATTTCGGCGATGTCGTCGTCGGTCGGAACCGCGCCGGGCTTTTCGCGGTCGCCGAGCACATAGGCGCGTACCGCGCCGTGCGGGACGTGGCACGCGACGTCGACGGTCCGCGGCAGCTTTTCGAGTGCGTCCATATATTCGGGGAAGGTTTCCCATTCCCACGACATGCCCTCGGCGAGGGCGGTGCCGGGGATGTCCTCGACGCCTTCCATCAGCGAAATCAGCCAGTCGTGGCGATCGGGCTTGGCCGGAGCGAAACCGACGCCGCAATTGCCCATGACGACGGTGGTGACGCCGTGCCAGCTCGACGGCGCCATTTCGGCGTCCCACGTCGCCTGTCCGTCATAATGGGTGTGGACGTCGACGAAGCCGGGGGTGACGATCCGGCCGCCGGCGTCGATCTCCTCGCGGCCCGCGCCGAGGTTCTGGCCAACCGCGACGATGCGGTCGCCCTCGACCGCAACGTCCGCGACGAAGGGCTTGCCGCCCGACCCATCGACGACCGTGCCGCCGCGAATCACCAGATCATGCATGTTCGCTCTCCCGATTTTTAGTTTCAGCTAAAAACCTATCATCAAAATCGGGAGATGCAAATATGCGCGCGCGGCGCGCGGCGAGGCGCTATGATGGCGCGATCAAACCATCTGGGAGTCGCCATCATGATCCGCCCGCTGACCCTTGCCCTGCTCCTCGCCGTCGCCGCGCCTTCGGCCATCGCGCAGCCCTTGCCCGCCCCCGATTACAGCGCCGCGCTCGCCGATCCGGCGCGCCCCACCGCCGACCGCGAGCGCGATGCGGCGCGCAAACCCGCCGAACTGCTCGCCTTCGCGGGCGTGAAGCCGGGGCAGGCGGTCGGCGACTTTGTGATGGGCGGCGGCTATCTGACCCGCATCCTCGCCGGCGCGGTCGGACCGGAGGGCAAGGTCTACGCCTTCCAGCCCGCCGAGTTCATCGCCTTCAAGAAGCAATATGGCGACGATCAGGCCGCAATCGACGCGGCCTACGCCAATGTCGATGCCGTCGCGGGGCCGTTCGCGGCGCCTGCTTTCCCGGTGCCGCTCGACACGATCATCACCGTGCAGAATTTCCACGACCTCTATTTGAAGCCCTTTCCCGAAGGCACCGGCGACAAGGCGAGCGCGGCGCTGTTCGCGGCGCTGAAACCCGGCGGCACGCTCGTCGTCGTCGATCACAGCGCGGCGGACGGCAGCGGCACGACACTGTCCGACAGCCTGCACCGCATCGACAAGGCGGCGGTTGTCGCCGCACTCACCAAGGCGGGGTTCCGGCTCGAGGCGGAGAGCGACCTCTACAAGCGCCCCGAAGACCCCCGCACCGCCAACGTCTTCGATCCCGCCATTCGCGGCAAGACTGACCAGTTCACCTTGCGCTTCCGCAAGCCCGCATGAGGCGCTAGGGCGGCGCGATGAGCAACGACGACGAAGACTATGTCTATGACGAGGCGAGCGGCGAATGGCTGCCCGCTGGCGAAGCGCGCGAACGGGCGGCGGCGGCCAATGCGCTGCCCGAAGCCAAGGATGCGGTCGGCAATGTGCTGAACGACGGCGACTCGGTCGTCCTGATCAAGGATCTGCCGGTGAAGGGCGCGGGGCAGACGCTGAAGGTCGGCACCGTCATCAAGTCGATCCGGCTGACCGCCGATCCCGAAGAGATCGACTGCCGCTACGAGGGGATCAAGGGGCTGGTGCTGCGGACGGAGTTCGTGCGCAAGCGTTAGAGTCTTGATCCTGGCTTGGGATCGACTTTGAGCGAAACATAAACGTGTCCCCGCGAAGGAGCATCGGGTCGGATCGTCCCCCGGACGATCCTTGACCATGCGGGGCATGGTCAACCCGATGCTGACCCATCTCCGGTCGGTTCCATCTTGCACCTGCAGGAGATGGGCTCCCGCCTTCGCGGGAGCGCACGGCTTTTTCAATCGACGATAATCAGACCCCAGGCGCCCGCGCCGAAGGCGGCCTTTCCTTGTCCCAGCGGGGCCGCGCGGCGTCCATGCCCGCGACGACCTTGTCCCAATAGGCCTCGGTCCGCCCCTGAAACTTCATGTCGAAACGCTCGACCGTGCGGAATTCGAGCACTTCGACGCCTTCGGGCCCCGGTTTGTAGCTATAGGGCACGTCGCTGCCGACGAAAAAGCCGTCGCCCGCACCGAGCTCTTCGGTCCCAAGCTTCAGCGAACCCGCGATGATATAATAGAGACAGTCCGCATCATGGCTGTGCAGCGGCAGCGCGAAGCCGCTTTTGAACCAGGCATAGGTCAGGCTCATGTGCGGAAGCGAGAACAGCACCTTCGTGACATTCCCTTCGCCGACGCCCGCCGCGACCCAGCGGCCGATGCCGGCTTCGACGATCGGGGTCAGCCCGGCGAGCGTCATCTTGTCGGTTTCGTTGAGGTCGGGCGCGTCGCCGGCCCGGAAAATCCGGAACGGCGCCGCATCCCGTGCGCGATCGGCTTCGGCCATGGCTGTCTCCTCTTCGCTTCGTCGCGGCGATCATGCCGCAACGAAGCGAAGAGTCCACCCCGCTCAGATTTTCCCCAGCGTCTCCTTACGCGGCCCCATATAGCCGAAGAGATAGGCCGCGACCTTGCGCATCTGGATTTCCTCCGCGCCCTCGGTGATGCGATAGCGGCGGTGGTGGCGATAGATATGCTCGAACGGCTTGTGACGCGAATAGCCGATGCCACCATGCACCTGCATCGCACGGTCGGCGGCTTCGCAGACGAGGCGGTTCGCCCAGTAATTGCACATGCTGACCTTGTCCGACAGCGTGCGCTCGATCTCCTTGTGCGGGGTGTTGTCCATGTCCCACGCGGTCTTGCGGATCAGGAGGCGCAGCATTTCGGCCTGCGTCGCGAGTTCGACGAGCGGGAACTGGATCGCCTGATTCTTCGCCAGCGCCTCGCCGAAAGGCTTCCTCTCCCGCGCGTAGCGGACGCTTTCCTCGATGCAATAGACTGCGGCGCCGAGCGAGCTTGCCGCCTGGCGGATGCGGTTCTGGTGGACGAAGCTCTGCGCGATCGCCAGGCCGCCGTCGACCGGCCCCAGCCGCGCGCTGTCGGGCACCCAGACGTCGGTGAAGGTCATGCGCGGATGGTCGGTCGGCATGTTGAAGGTCCACATATATTCGTCGACCGTCATCCCCGGCGTGCCCGTCGGCACGAGCAGGCAGGTGATGCCCTTCGCATCGCCGTCCTCGCCGCTGGTGCGGCAGAAGGCGGCGCAATGCGTCGCGACATGCATCCCGGTGATCCACATCTTGCGCCCGTTGATCAGCCAGCCGTCGACGCCGTCGCGGGTCTCGCGAACCGCGCGCGTTTCCATATGCGTCGCGTCGCTGCCGTGATCGGGCTCGGTGAGGCCGAAGGCGGTGCGGCGCTTGCCCTCGAAGCCGCCGAGGATGAATTCCTGCTTCTGCTCCTCGCTCGTCGCGAACTGCTCGAACATCGCGACGAAGGGGAAATTGCCGACGATGCTATGCTCGTTCTGGAGGTCGTTGTGGAGGCCAAGGCCCTTCGCCGCGAAATGCTCGCGGATCACCGCCATCCACAGGTTCGACCCGTCCTTGCCGCCATATTTCTTCGGCGCCGAAAAACGCCAGTGCCCCGCCGCGTCGGCCTTGCGCGTCGCCTGCTTCAAAAGCTGTTCCCACTCGTGGCGTGGCAGCCCCTGATTGTCCCAATCGGTGCGGCTATGCTCGCGGCGGTGATCGAAGAAGCGGATATTGTCGTCCGCCAGTTCGAGCGGCCTGATCTCCGCCTCGATGAAGGCGTCGAGTTCGTCCAGATAGGCCTGCAGGTCGGCGGGCATCGCAAAATCCATGTCTCTCTCCCTATGATCTATCCGCGCCATTCGGCGGCCGCCGCGGCAAGCGCGGCATATTTGGGGCTGTCGACCGCGCATTTGTCGAGCACCGCGCGGCGCAGCTTCGCTAGCAGGCCGGGCTCGGCGAGCGTCGTTTCGCCCGTCATCAACGCCTCGGCCAGCGCCCGGTCCTCGGCGCGCGTGCCGGTATCGAGATCGCGCATCACGATGCCGAGCGCGTTCATCGCGACAACCGCCTCGAACTTGGCGTGACCTTCGGCTTTTGGCTTGATCGCGCTTTCGATCCAGTCGCGCACGGCCTGCACCATCTCGCGGCTCGTCGGCTCGCCCGTCGGCGCCGGCGCAGGATCGGAGGACGGCGGCAAGGCCTGCTGCCGTTCCGCTTCGGGCGCCTCTTCCTCGAGCAGCCGAACAAGATCGAGTTCCTGCTCGGCGGTGCGCCGCCCGACGACGACGCGCTCGACCGTCGTGTCGGCGCCGCTGCGCCACGCCTGCCCCATCTGGAGGCAGCCGAGCGCCCACCAGAGGGTGCGGTAAACGAGCCAATATTTGAACCGCGCCGGATCGACCTTGACGCCGCCCGCGGCTTCATAGGCCGCGAAATAGTCGGTGAGGCTCCCGACGCCGAACGCCGGCTTGTCGAGCTGGCCGAAGCGCCAGACGGTCATGCAGCCGAAGGCGAGATCCTCATGCGCGTCGCCCAGATGCGCAAGCTCCCAGTCGAGGACGACCGCAAGGCCATCTGCATCGACCATGACATTGCCCATCCGGTAATCGCCGTGGACGAGCACCGGCTCCGCAGGTTCAGGCAGATGATCCTCGCACCATTTGACCGCGAGCGCGATCACCGGGCGGTCGCCGCCGTAGGAGAGAAAGCGCGCCTTGAGTTCGGCGAGCGCGGCGGCGGTGTCCATCACCGGAATGCCTTCGGGAATAGCGGCGCGCGGCAAGGCATGGATATGCGCGAGTTCGCGGCCGAGATCGGCGACGAGCGAGGGCGGCGGGTTCGGCAATATCTTCGCGGGACTGACCTCGGCGACGACGCGGCGCATCACATAGCCGGTTCCCATGCCGTCGGCGTCGGCAAGCACGCCGACGACTTCGGGCGCCTTGACCCCGCCCGCATAAGCCGCCCGCACCAGCGCCGCCTCGACCGGGTGCCCATAGGGCCGCCCTTCCATATATTCGGCCGACGGCGCGCGGCGCAGCACATAGGCCGCCCCCGCCCAGTCGAACGCCCAGCTTTCCATGTTCGCGCCGCCCGACAAGCGGGCGAGCCCCGACAGCGTGCCGGGTCCGGCAAGGCGCGTCATGAAGATGGAAAGCGGTTCGGAAAGATCGGCCATTACTTAACCATGCTAAGTATTTTCGGGCGCCGCAAGCCCGTAATCGTGCCAGGATGGAGCGCGCGCAAGAAAGCGCAAGATTCGCAGCAACGGACGATGGATGCGCGGCAAGCCGAACGGCGCATCATCCCACGCGCGCGCGGCCCCGCTCCATCACCGCGAGGCGGCGTGCTTCGACCTCTTCGGCGCGCACGGCGCCGTTCGCGGCTTTCGAACGCTGCTGTTCGAGCGCGAGTCCGTCGGCGAAAGGCAGCGCATAGCCATCGTCGATCAGCCGCTTGTAGCCCCGCACCATGGCCGGATCGATGCTGGCGATATCGCGCGCGAGTGCCTGCGCCGCGGGAAGCAGCTCGTCGGGCGCGACGACGCGGTTCACCAAACCCCAGTCGCGCGCGGCCTCGGCGCCCAGGAAATTGCCGGTCAGCGACAATTCCTTCGCGCGGCCGAGCCCGACGATGCGCGACAATTTCTGCGACAGGCCCCAGCCGGGCATGATGCCGACGCGCGCATGGGTATCGGCGAAGCGCGCATGAGTCGAAGCGATCAATATGTCGCACGCCAGCGCGACCTCGAACCCGCCGGTGATCGCGACGCCGTTGATCGCGCCGATCACCGGCTGCGGGCACAGCTCGATCGCCCGCACCGGATTTTCGTCGGCCCCCTCGGCATTGGCGGCGCCGAGATTGCTGGTGTCGGCGCCGAGTTCCTTGAGGTCGAGCCCCGCGGTGAAAGCGCGCTCACCCGCGCCGGTGAGCACGATCGCGCGGATGCTTTCGTCGACAGCGAGGCCCCGCATCGTCGCCGCCAGCTCGGCGCGCAGCGCGCGCGACAGCGCGTTCATCGCCTCGGGCCGGTTGAGAGTGACGGTGGCGACGGGGCCGTCGCGTTGGACAAGAACCGGCGCCGTCAAAACTGGAATTTCACTGAACTGATATAAAAGGAGGTCAGCGGCTTGCCGTCGGCGGCGAGCGCAGGCTCGAAGCTCGCCCGCTTCATCAGCGCGTCGCACACCGCCTTATTGAATCCTTCGGGATTGGTCGATTGCTGGATATGGCATGCGGTCGGCTTTCCATCCTCTCCGACCGTCAGCCGGAATTGGACCAGTCCCGGCTGCCATTTCTCCAGCATCGCGCGCGGATAGTCGTTCGACCGCAGCCATGTCGCGGGAGAATCGACCGGTTTGGGCCAGCGCGTCAGGCTGCCATGCCGTTTGACGTCGATACCCCAATGACCGACCAGTTCGACGGTGCAGCGGTGCAGCGCATCGAACGCATCGCTCATCGGCCCGGTGTCGAGCACGCGCACCCGGCTGAACGGTTCGCCGATGCGGACGGCGGTGACCGACGCCCATTCCTCATCGCTGATCCAGCCATCGGCCGCGACGGCGGCGACATCCTTGGGATCGGGATAGGGCCGGATGCGGATATTGTTCGCGAAGACCCAGGCCGGAACATTGTTTGCGAAACTGCCGGAAAAAAAGTCGAGCTTCTGTTCGGGCAGCATGTTGCCGAAGCGGATGCTGGCCTCGCTACGCGATTTAGGCCCGCCCATCGGCTGGCCGGCGAGGGTCAGGCGGAAAGAGTCGCTCGGCTGGAAGCGGTCGAGGACGAGCGTGATCTGGTCGCGGCCTTCGCCGAAGCTCCGCCACAGGCGGCAGAAGTCATCGGCATAATGGACATTCCATTTCGACGATGGTTCGAGCAGGAGCGTGCCCTCCTTCGCCGACGCGGCGCCTGGCGTCAGCAACGATAGCAGCAGCGCCGAAGCGGTGACTTTCCCGTCATATTTCATGGCGCTGGAGGCTATGCGCCGCGCCGCACCGCGACAAGGGCTTTCATCGCGCATTTGGCGACAAAGGCGACCGCCTCCCCGCGCACGGGGGAAGCGCCCGTGGCGGCCTCCCCCTGAACGCCTTTCGATTCGCAGCGCCTTCTCAGATCTTGCCGGTCAGTTCCGGCACGGCATTGAACAGATCGGCGACGAGGCCGAAGTCGGCGACCTGGAAGATCGGAGCGTCCTCGTCCTTGTTGATCGCGACGATGGTCTTCGAATCCTTCATGCCGGCGAGATGCTGGATCGCGCCCGAGATGCCGATCGCGAAATAGACTTCCGGCGCGACGATCTTGCCGGTCTGGCCGACCTGATAGTCGTTGGGGACATAGCCCGCGTCGACCGCCGCACGGCTCGCGCCGAGCGCGGCGCCGAGCTTGTCGGCGAGCGGGACGATGACTTCCTGATATTTCTCCGAGGAACCCAGCGCGCGGCCGCCCGAGACGATGATCTTCGCCGAGGTGAGTTCGGGGCGATCCTGCTTGGCGATCTCGGCGCCAACGAAGCTGGAGATTCCAGCGTCGCCGCCAGCCGAGACGGCTTCCACGGTGCCCGAACCGCCGGTGCTGGCGGCCTTTTCGAAGGCGGTGCCGCGGATGGTCAGGACCAGCTTCGCGTCCGAGCTTTCGACGGTCGCGATCGCGTTACCGGCGTAGATCGGGCGGGTGAACGTCTTCGGACCCTCGACCGACAGGATTTCCGAAATCTGCATCACGTCGAGCAGCGCGGCGACGCGCGGCGCGATATTCTTGCCGGTCGTGGTGGCGGGCACGACGAAGGCGTCGTGGCTTGCCATCAATTCGGCAACGAGCGGTGCGATATTTTCGGGCAGGTTATGACCGAAGGCAGCGTTGTCGGCGACATGAACCTTGCCAACGCCGGCAATCTCGGCGGCAGCCTTGGCGACGCCATCAACGCCGCTACCCGCGACGAGCAGATGGACTTCGCCGAGCTTCGACGCGGCGGTCACCGCAGCGAGCGTGGCGTCCTTGACGGCGCTGCCGTCATGTTCGACCCAAACGAGCGTTTTCATGAATGCACTCCCATCGCCTTCAGCTTGGCAACCAGTTCATCGACATCGGCGACCTTGACGCCGGCCGAGCGGACGGGCGGCTCCGACACCTTGACCGTCTTGACGCGCGGCGCCGTGTCGACGCCATAATCGGCGGGCGACTTGGTATCGAGCGGCTTCGACTTCGCCTTCATGATGTTCGGCAAGCTGGCATAGCGCGGCTCGTTCAGACGCAGGTCGGTGGTGACGATCGCGGGGAGCTTGAGCTTCACCGTTTCCAGACCGCCATCGACTTCGCGGGTGACGCTGACGCTGTCGCCCTCGACGTTCACCGCGCTGGCGAAGGTGCCCTGCGCCCAGCCGGTGAGCGCGGCGAGCATCTGACCGGTCTGGTTGTTGTCGTCGTCGATCGCCTGCTTGCCGAGGATCACGAGACCCGGTTGTTCGGCGTCGGCGATCGCCTTGAAAATCTTGGCGAGCGCCAGCGGCTCGACCGCATCGTCGGTCTGCACCAGGATCGCGCGGTCGGCGCCCATCGCGAGCGCGGTGCGCAGCGTTTCCTGCGCCTTCGCCGGGCCGACGCTGACGGCGATGATCTCGGTCGCGACGCCCTTTTCCTTCAGGCGAATCGCTTCCTCGACGCCGATCTCGTCGAACGGGTTCATCGACATCTTCACATTCGCCAAATCAACGCCGGTGCCGTCGGACTTCACCCGCGGCTTCACGTTGTAATCGAGCACCCGCTTCACGGGGACGAGGATTTTCATGGGCTCAAAGCTCCTCTCGAAAAATTGTGCACTGCGCCATAATTGGCGTTTACGTAAACGTCAACCTTGCAGTCCCTAGCCCTCTCCCCTTCAGGGGAGAGGATAGTGTAGCTTGCTCCGAAGGAGCTAGCGAAGCTTGGAGAGGGGGAACGCAACATGCCCCTCTCCAACTCCGGCTAGGCAGCAAGCTGCCAAGCCTTCATATCCTCTCCCCTGAAGGGAGAGGGCAGAAACATGTCACGCCGCCTTTGCGACCTCGGCAACGATCTTCTTGGCCGCATCGCCCAAGTCGTTCGCCGCCACGATCGGCAGGCCCGAGTTCGCGAGGATATCCTTGCCCTGCTGGACGTTCGTGCCTTCGAGGCGGACGACGAGCGGGACCGACAGATTCACTTCCTTCGCCGCGGCGACGATGCCCTCGGCGATGATGTCGCACTTCATGATGCCGCCGAAGATGTTGACGAGGATGCCCTCGACCGCCGGGTCTTTGAGGATGATCTTGAACGCCGCGGTCACCTTCTCCTTGCTCGCGCCGCCGCCGACGTCGAGGAAGTTCGCCGGGAAAGCGCCATTGAGCTTGATGATGTCCATCGTCGCCATCGCGAGACCGGCGCCGTTGACCATGCAGCCGATGTTGCCGTCGAGCTTGATGTAGGCGAGGTCATATTCCGACGCCTCGACCTCGGCCGGATCTTCCTCGGTCAGGTCGCGGAGGTCGGCGATATCCTTGTGGCGGAACATCGCGTTGCCGTCGAAGCCGAGCTTGGCGTCGAGGACGAGCAGTTCGTCGCCGTTCGCGCCTTCGCAGACCGCGAGCGGATTGATCTCGATCTGCTCGGCGTCGGTCGCGAGGAAAGCGTTGTAGAGCCCCGCGAGCGTCTTCGCCGCCTGCTTCGCGAGATCGCCTTCGAGCTCGAGCGCCGCGGCGACGCTACGGCCGTGGTGCGGCATCAGGCCGGTCGCGGGGTCGATGACGATGGTGTGGATCTTGTCGGGCGTGTTGTGCGCGACGGTTTCGATGTCCATACCGCCCTCGGTCGAGGCGACCACCGCGATGCGGCTGGTGGCGCGGTCGACGAGCAGCGCGAGATAATATTCCTTTTTGATGTCGGCGCCGTCGGTGATGTAGAGGCGATTGACCTGCTTGCCATGCTCGCCGGTCTGGATCGTCACCAGCGTGTTGCCGAGCATGTCCTTGGCCGCGGCCTCGACGTCCTCGAGCGTCTTGGCAAGGCGGACGCCGCCTTTCGCGTCGGGGCCGAGCTCCTTGAACTTGCCCTTGCCGCGGCCGCCGGCGTGGATCTGCGCCTTCACGACATAGAGCGGCCCGGGAAGCTGCTTCGCCGCGGCGACGGCTTCCTCGACGCTCATCGCGGCAATGCCCTTGGGCACCGCGACGCCAAATTTCGCGAGCAGTTCTTTCGCCTGATATTCGTGGATGTTCATGAGGTCTGCCGGGCCTTTCGACTCTGGAAGGGGAGAAGAATGGCGCCGCATAAGCACAAGTTGCGCGGCAAGGCTACCCCTGCCGCGTCCAGAAAAACTTGGGCTGTCGAAACTGGGAGCTAAGTCGTTAGCGCAGCGCGCAAAGCGCGGCGGAGCTTGTCGACACCGTCAATATCTCGGGATCCTTGAGCGCGCGGACCTTGTGGAGGAACTGGTCGAGCGACAGATCGGTGATCCTTTTGTCCTTGAGGCTGCCGAGCGCCGAGAGGCGCCGGAGCTGGACGAGCGACAGGCGGTCGACCATCCGCTCGGCCATGCACGCCGACATCGCCTGCGACAGACCGGCATTGTGGAGGCCGTTGCGGAGCCGCGTCTCGGGCGTCGCGCAGCTTGCGAGCGCGAGACATCCGGCGATCAGGGGAAAAGCGAGACAGGTCTTCATGCGCCGCCTATAATCGAAAGCGGCAAGACCACAAACCCCGCAGAACGCCTATCGCCCGTGGAATTCGGCAACCGCGCCCGACACCGCCTGCATCAGCGCCATGCGCTGCGGGATCGACGCGGTCGTGGTGCCCAGCATCACGACGATCGCATAGCGGGTGCCGTCGGGCGCAGTGGCGATGCCGATGTCGTTATAGCCCGCAGTCATGCCATTGAGATCCTGGCCGGTGCCGGTCTTGTGGAGGAATTGCCAGCCGGCGGGCAGACCGGCCTTCAGCCGTTTCGGCCCGCTGTGCGTCCGCGTCATCACGCCGAGCAGATAGTCGGTCGATTCGGGCGACAACAAGGTGCCGCGCGCAAGGCGGGTCAGCGCGCTCGCGATCGCCGCGGGGCTCGCGCCGTCGACCGGGTCGGCGAGATATTTGTCCATCGCCGCCTGGCGCGTCGCCATCGGCAACGCCGCACGCGCGGTATAGAAATTGCGGCCGATCGAATAGCTCTGCTGCCAGGTCAGCCCCGCGGTGCCGCTTTGCAGCAGCCGCTCGCCGGGGCCGAAACGGATCGATCCCAGATCCTTCTTCGCGATGAAGGCGCGCACCGCACTGGGTCCGCCGACGGTGCGCAGCAGGCTGTCGTTCGCCAGATTGTCGCTGTGGGTGATCGCGGTTTCGATGAGGTCGCGCACGCTCATCGTCACGCTGCCTTCCGAGCGCACGCGCGCGGCGAGCGGCTGGTGGAAGACCACCAGATCCTCGGGCCCGATGCGGACCTTCTGGTCGAGGCTGATCCGGCCGCTATCGACCGCGTCGAGGATGCTCATCGCCACCCACAGCTTCGATACGCTCTGTTGGGGGAAGAGGTCGGTGCCGCGCTGCGCGATCGCCCATTCGCCGTCGATGCGCTGGACCGCGATGCCGGTCTTGCCGGGAAAGGCGCGCCAGAGCGAAGCAATACGATCATTGAGGCCCGGCGCGGGACGGCGGAAGCCGGGATCGAGCGTGCCGCGCGGCGGCGGGGCCGACGAGCGCGCCGGCTCCCCGATCGGAACGGTGACCGCGCCCGGAGCGTGGGGCGCGGGCTGCGCCTGGCGTGGCGGCGGCGGCACCAGCGCCGCGCCGCTGACGCATCCTGCGAGCAACGTCGCGCCGATCGTCATGCCGAGCAGCGACCTGCCCGAAAACCGTAACTTCATTCCAACCCCGCGGCGGCGACCGTCTATATTGTCCCGACCCTTTTGGCCGCCCCCCTGCTCCCGCAGCCACGGGCGGCGGGCCAGCGATTTGCGACGAACGATTCCGCAGGCGCGATGAGCGGCGGGGCGGCAGCGATCAGGGGGCGGGAGTCCCGCGGACGAGGCTTGGGAACAGCCGCTTCAACGCCGCGAGCTTGGGCGCGTCCCAGCGGACGATATAGGGATTCGCAGGGTGGAGCCGCATGAAATTCTGGTGATAGGATTCGGCGGGATAAAAGCGCTTATAGGCCTCGATCGGGACGACGAGCCGCTTGGCATAATAGCCGCCCTTGCCGATCTGCGCGAGATAGGCGGTCGCGACCTGCCGCTGTGCCGCATCCATCGGCACGATCGCGGCGCGATATTGAGATCCGGCGTCGGGGCCCTGCCGATTCTTCAGCGTCGGGTCGGCAACGACCGAGAACAGCACGCGCAGCAAGGTTCCATAACTGACCTTGGTGGGATCATAGACGATCCGCACCGCCTCGGCATGGCCAGAGCTGCCGTCGTGGGTCAGTTCGTATTTCGCCGTCGCCGCGCTGCCGCCGTGATAGCCCGCTTCGACCGAGATCACGCCCTTGACGTTGGAAAAGACGCCCTCGACGCCCCAGAAGCAGCCCCCGGCGAGCACGGCGGTGGCGCGCTTCGCGCCCACCGCAGGGTCATAGGCGGCGGCGGGCAGCTTGACGACATTCTCGGCCTGCGCGGGCGCGCATTGCGCGAGAAGCGGTGCCGCGAGCAACGCGGCGAACGCGCGCCGCATCGGCATTACAAGGGAAGCGCGAGCCCCGGATGCTGGAGCATCACGATCAGCCCGCCGATGGCGAAGCCGGCGAGCATGGTCGGAAACCAGTCGGAGCGAATCATGGTCAGCATGGGAGCCTCTTGTCATGTTTATCGTTTCGCGGGCGATGCCGCCCTGGTTACACCGAACGATATGGCGCGCCCCTTGCCGCCGTGCAGTGATGGCGATCACCTATAGGGACGAGGGCTTACCGAAGGGTGAACCGGATGGTTGTGCGAGGTTCAGCTTGCCCCCTCCCGCAGGCGGGAGGGGAGAAGGGTCAACTCAGCGCCGCGCAGGCCTGCTGGATGCGCACGCACGCTTCCTTGAGCGCCGCTTCGGACGTCGCGTAGGAAACGCGGAACGCCGGCGACAGGCCGAAGGCGCCGCCGTGCACCGCCGCGACGCGCGCGGCGTCGAGGAAATAGTCGATCAGCATCTCGTCATTCTCGATGACGTGGCCCGAAGGGGTTTTCTTGCCGATGCAGCCGCTCGCGTCGGGATAGACATAGAAGGCGCCGTCGGGGACGGGGCACGACAGACCGGGCGCATCGTTGAGCATCGCGACCACCATGTCGCGCCGCTTCCGGAACGCGGCGTTGCGGTCGTCGAGGAACTGCTGCGGCCCGCCGAGCGCCGCCGCCGCCGCCGCCTGCGCGATCGAGCAGGGGTTCGAAGTCGACTGCGACTGGAGCTTGCCCATCGCCTTGATAATCCAGGCCGGACCGCCGGCATAGCCGATCCGCCAGCCGGTCATCGCATAGGCCTTCGAACAGCCGTTCACGGTCAGGATGCGATCGGCGAGGTCGGGGCAGCGCTGCGCGAGGGTCGAGAAGGCGAAATCGGCGTACCAGACATGCTCGTACATATCGTCGGTCATCACCATCACGTGCGGATGACGGCGGATCACCTCGCCGATCGCGTCGAGTTCCTCGGGCGCGTAAGCGGCGCCCGACGGGTTGGACGGCGAGTTGAACATCACCCAGCGCGTCTTCTTCGTGATCGCCTGGTCGAGCTGCGCCGGGGTGATCTTGTAATTCTGCGCCGCCGTGCCTTCGACGATCACTGGCGTCCCGCCGCAGAAAGCGACGATGTCGGGATAGCTCACCCAATAGGGCGCGGGAATGATCACTTCGTCCCCCGCATCAACCGTCGCGACCAGCGCGTTGAAGAGCGTATGCTTGCCACCGACGTTGACCGTGATCTGGTCGAGGCCGTAGTCGAGGCCGTTGTCGCGGCGGAACTTGCCGCGGATCGCTTCCTTGAGCGCGATCGTGCCGTCGACCAGCGTATATTTGGTCTGGCCGTTGCGGATCGCCTCGATCGCCGCTTCCTTGACGAAATCGGGGGTGTCGAAATCGGGCTCGCCCGCGGAAAGGCCGATCACATCGACGCCTTCGGCCTTCAGCTTGGTCACGCGTGCGGTCATCGCGAGCGTCGCCGAGGGCTGGATGCGGTTGAGGGCGGCGGAGGTATGCGGCTTCAGCGACATGGAGAGGCGGTCCTTCGCGAGCAAATGGACAGGAAATTGCGCGGGGCCGCGCCTAGAGCTTCCATCCGCAATTCGCAAGCGCGGCATGGGATAATTTACCTATGCAGGGCGAAGCTCAGCCTATCGCGGCGGCCGCGCCGTCCGCCAGCCGCGCCGGGATCAGGCCGCGCAGCGAATTGCCGAGGAAGAAGCCGCCGGCAAGATCGGCGAGGCGCAGGTGCGATTCGACCGCGCGGCCTTTCTCGATCAGCTCGGCGCGCAGCACGCCCGGAAGCAGCCCGAGCGCCAGCGGCGGCGTCAGCAGCAGCCCGTCGCGTTCGACGAAGATATTGCTCCAGCTTCCCTCGGTGACGAAGCCCGGTTCGTCGACGAACACGACCTCGGCGGTGCCCCGTTCGACGCGCGCCGCGTCATAGGGTGCGCGCAGGCTCGTCTTGTGCAGGGCGCGAAAATCGCCCGGCGCCATCGGCGCGGGGCAGACCGCGACCGGCACCGGCAGTTCGGCGAGCCGCGGCAGCGGCGACACCTCGACCGCGAGCGCGCCCGAGCGCGCGAGCCGCATCCGCACCCGCGCCGCGCTGCGCAGGCGGAAGGTCGCCGATTGCAGGCTGTTGCGCGCGCCGTGCCGGTCGAACAGGAAATCGAGCGCTGCGGCGCTGGCCTTCATCCGCGCCAGATGGCCTTCGAGCCGCTGGACGCCCTCGACGGGATCGAAGAACATCGTTTCGATCAGGTCGAAGCTTTCGCCCGCTACGCTCACAAATTCCCCCTTGGCCAGACATTCGCGCCATTCCTCCGCCGGCTGGCTGTCGGCGACGATTCCGGACCCCAGGCCCAGCGTGGCGCAAGCCACGCTTTCCTGCAAGGGGCGCGTGGCGCAAGCTGCGCCGTCCCGCAAGTCCCCGTGCGGAAACACCAATGTCCGGATCGCGACGTTGAAGGCGCCGCCGCCCCCCGCTTCGATGAAGCCGATCGAGCCGGTGTAGAGCCCGCGCGGCTCCGTTTCCAGCGCGTCGATGATCTCCATCGCGCGCACCTTCGGCGCCCCCGTGATCGACCCGCAGGGAAAGGCGGCGCGCAGCACATCGACCGCTCCCGCCCCATCAGGGAGCGCCGCCGACACGTCGGAGACGAGCTGGTGGATCGTCGGAAAGCTCTCGACGCGGAAAAGCTCGGGCACCGCGACCGTTCCCGGCGCCGCGACGCGCGACAGGTCGTTGCGGATCAGGTCGACGATCATCAGATTCTCGGCGCGCTGCTTGGGATCCTCGGCCAATTCGCGCGCCGCCGCGGCATCGGCGTCGGGGTCGGCGCGCCGTTCGGCGGTTCCCTTCATCGGCCGCGCCATCACCTGCCCCTCGCGCAACGCGAAGAAAAGCTCGGGCGACAGCGAAGCGACCGCCCGCTCGCCGGTCCACAAGAAACCGCCATAGCCCGCCCGCGCGGTGCGCCGCAGCCGCGCATAAACGGCGAGCGGATCGCCGAGCAGCGGCACATCGGCGCGGAAGGTCAGGTTCGCCTGATAGATGTCCCCCGCGCGGATATAAGCGAGCACGCGTTCGGCCGCGGCCAGATAGTCGGCGCGATCGATGCGCGGTCGGGGTGCGCCCACCCAGACGGCGGCGGGGTCGGGAAGCCATGCGGCGACGGCGTCGGGCGCGATCCGCTCGACCGTCTCGAACAGGCCGAACCAGCCGAGCGGCAGATCACCGTCCCGTGCGGCACCCGGCGCACCGCGCCACGCGGGCGCCAGCCCCTTCCCGGCCTCATAAGCCAGAAAGCCCGCAGCGTGCAGCCCGCGCTTCCGCGCCGCCTCCAATGTCGCCAGCAGGGCGGGTATTTCACGCGCCGAATGCGCCGCGACGATCTCCACCGGACTGCGAAACAGCCGCGCCGGGGCCGCGCCTTCGGCGCGCGCGTCGTCGAGCAGCACGAAGGGCGGACCGCCGAGGCCCGGCACCGGAATCGCGCTTTCGCCTGCCATCATCGACCCCCGAGGGGCAGGCTCCGATCAGCGGTCGCGTTTCAGGCGGATCGCGCGGCCGCCCTCGATCGTCGCGAAATAGCTGCCCATCGTCGCGGTCTTGATGTGGATTTTCTGGCCCGGTTTCGGCTGGCGCGGCAAGGCGGTGGTATCGATCTGCGTCCACACCGCGTCGTCCTCCATCACCAGCGTATATTTGCCCGAACGGTCGACGCTGACCGACCGGATCACCGTGTCGATTTCCTTGATCTCGTCATCGTCGCCGCCGAAAATCCCGCCGAGCTTGGGAAAGGAAAAGCCGAACAGGCCGCGGCGCGTCTTCTTTGCGGTTTCCTTATCGGTGAAGACGATTTCGCGCGCCTGATCGGCCTGCGACAATTCGCCGACCTCGCGGTCGAAGCAGGCCAGACGCGCCGTCGGGTCGGCGATGTCGCGGCAGGCGTAAAGCTCCTGAATCTGCGCGGGACGCGCGGGCGGCTCCTTGTCCTTTGCGGTTGCCGGAGCGGCAACGAGCATCGAGACGAGGACGAGCGGTGCGGCGAAGCGCGAAATCTGCTGCGGCATGGAACAACCCCTGGCGAGAAAGACGATCCTGCCTAGCCGCCACGCCGCCGCGCCGCAAGCGTGGGGGGGCCCCCGATTGCGATATGCGGCGGCGCTGCTTAAAGTGATGTCAGTAACGAGCGCGAAAGGACGAATCCCGGCAATGAACAGCCCCCATGACTGGTCGCACGATTATCGCCATCCGACCCCATGGGATCAGCCGTTCGCTCCGCTCTCGCTTCCCGACATGCTCGCGGCGAGCGCCGCGCGCAAGGGCGACGCGCCGATGCTCGATTTCATGGGGCGCCGCTTTTCCTATGCCGAGGTCGCGGACGGCGTCGCGCGCGTCGCGCGCGGATTGCAGCAGCGCGGGATCGGCAAGGGAAGCCGCGTCGGGCTCTTCCTGCCCAATGTTCCGCATTATGTCGCGGCCTATTATGGCGCGCTCGCCGCCGGCGCGACGGTGGTCAATTTCTCGCCGCTCTATACCGTCGCAGAACTGGAGGCGCAGGTCGAGGATTCGGGCACCGACACGCTGGTCACGCTCAGCGCGGCGGCGCTGCTGCCGACCGCGCTCGCGGTCCTCGACGGATCGAGCCTCAAGCATCTCGTCGTCGGCTCGATCGCGGGCGGACTGCCGCCCGCGAAGTCGGTCCTCTACCGATTGTTCAAGACAAAAGAGGTCGCCGCGCTGCCCGCCGATCCGCGCATCATCCGCTTTTCGGCGCTCCTTGCCAACGACGGGCGCCCCGATCCGGTAGCGATCGACGCGGAGCAGGACGTCGCGCTGATCCAATATACCGGCGGCACCACCGGAACGCCGAAGGGCGCGAAGCTGACCCACCAGAATCTCACCGCCAACGCGCGGCAGGTCAACGCGATCGACCCCGATCACGATGCCGGCGACCGCATATTGGGAGTGCTGCCCTTCTTCCACGTCTTCGCGAACACCTGCGTCCTCAATCGCACGGTCCTCAACGGCGGGATGATCACGATGCTGCCGCGCTTCGACGCCAAGGCGGCGCTCGCGGCGATCACGCGGACCAAGGCGACCGCGCTGCCCGGCGTCCCGACCATGTATCAGGCGCTGCTCGATCATCCCGACCTCGCGAAGACCGACTTCTCCAGCTTGCGCGTCTGCATCTCGGGCGGCGCGCCGATGCCCGCCGAGCTGCGCGAGAAATTCATCGCGGCGACCGGCGCCTCGCTCGTCGAGGGCTATGGCCTCACCGAAAGTTCGGGGGTCGTCGCGACCAACCCCTATGACGGCCCGGTCAAGCCCGGCACGATCGGCCAGCCAATCCCCGCGACGCGCATCCGCCTGCTGGGCCGCGACGATCCCACCAGCGACGCCGCGCCGGGCGAAGCGGGCGAACTCGCGGTCAAGGGTCCGCAGATCATGCAGGGCTATTGGAACCGGCCCGAAGCCGACAAGGACAGCTTCACCGAAGACGGCTGGCTGCGCACCGGCGACGTCGCGGCGATCGACGCCGACGGCTATATCCGCATCGTCGACCGGCTGAAGGACATGATCGCGGTCGGCGGCTTCAAAGTCTATCCGAGCGTGATCGAGGCGCACCTCCACGAGCATCCCGCGGTCAAGGAAGCGATCGTCCTCGGCGTCCCCGACGCCTATCGCGGCGAGACGCCCAAGGCGTTCGTGACGCTGGAGGAAGGCTATGAAGTGTCCGGCGAAGCGCTGAAGAACTGGCTCAACGCCCGGCTCGGCAAGCATGAGCGGGTGAGCGCCGTCGAGGTGCGCGCGAGCCTGCCCAAGACGATGATCGGCAAGCTCGACCGAAAGGCGCTGCGGGCGGAGGCGGAGGCCTGACAAACCTCGTCATTATAACTCGCTGGAAGTCACCATTTGAGCCAAGCATAAAAGTCCCGTTTTGTGCCTCAATCTGGCCCGTCTTAGGGTTAGGACTCATCGATCAGAGCCAAAAGATGGCGGTAGCGGCGAGGGCTACGGCAGAGAAGAATGTATGACAGCGCGCCTGCCTCGTGGCATCGGTTAGCAGGATCGAAGTAGAGGTCATAGCTCCATACTGGAAGCCGGTCTGCGCACGCGGAGCTTCCTTCCACGGCGACGACGAAAGATCAGAATAGCCCCGACTGGATCGGAAGGATGTCAATTCACCCGCGGCTCACATGGCATCTGAGTGCTAGCGCAAATTTCTTACACTCGGGGCACACACCCCTTCTCTTCCGTCGAAGCGCCTCTCTGGCCATCCAGCTTATTGGGCTTCACTGGCATCAACGCGATAGGTCAAGCCATTTAACTTACCCGTTGGCGAAAGCTCCGCTTCGCCTACCAAATAGGAACCGTCCGACCTCTCCCATCTGGCTGAAACCTTCAAAGACCCGCCAATCCACTTGGAGCATGTAAAGTACCTGTGGTCCGAATCTCGCAAAACAATGCCTGGGCCATTTTCCAATTTATCTTCTGATTCCCAATACTTTGAAACATAATTTCTTTTATTTAATATATTTTTATCCCATAATACGTAGCAGTCTGTGAAATTGCTTCCTTCGTAACTATTTACAGCGATTCCTTTGCCAGAAGGCTCCGGATAAACCTCAATAGATCGGTCAAATATGAGCAGTTGACGATCCGGTTTCCCGAGAAATAGTGAATAGGTCGGAATGCCATCAGGCCGCCCCAGAAACTTGCAGCCCAGCTTTCCCACACGCTCGGCGGGTTGCGTAGAGCATTCTTCATTAGGAAATTTGAGGCTTTCGTTCGCGCCGATCGGCTCATCATGAGTGCAGGCTAACAGTGCCATGGCAAGAGGAAGAATCGCAACTCGGATCATCTTGAGGCGCCTCTTCATTTGCAATCGTACGCGTTTGCCGCGACCTCATTATATGCCTTGCCGGCGAGCGGCTTCATTGCTGCTGGGATCAGGTCCAGAATTCTACTCGGGCGAAGTGGACTAGTGTCATTAATCCGAACAACGACGCTTTTACTGGGGTCAGAATTCAACGAAACAACAAGGGTAGTGCCCATTCCGATGAGGGGAGTTCGCGGCAGATTCCCGGCGCCGTCGCGGAGGCTAACACTTGCTGCAGTCATTGCATTCGGATCCATCTTCTCACCATTCGTAGTGCTTTGCCCTGCAAACTGGTCGGGCGTTCCTTTGATCGTTTCTCCATACATTGTCGCTACACCAGAGCAGTCGGCCTTGATCTTGTATTTGCTGACGTGCCTGACGGGAAAATATTTTGCTGCCTTCCACTTCCATTAATGGCATCGAGGGCTCTTTTTCTAACTCGCCAGATAATGCTGCCAAGACCCTTTGCACCAGTCACAGCAATAGGCGGGCATCCGCTCGCTCGTCGGCAAGATCGTGCCACATTCCGGCGAAAAACGCGGCGAGGTTCATACCACGCTGCATGACTCACTAATGGGCATTCGACTTTGTCAACGACACCGCGCAACCGCGCACCGACCAAGCTATAATGAAGGTGCGCTCGGGTTCGCGGGAATGACGAAGGAGGGATATGAATTGTTACAATGAGACATTGTAACCTCTGTCATGTTATGCCATATCCAGCCCCGCAGTCGGACCAACGGAGAATCGGGTGACCCAAGTCGCCAGTCACAGCCATGCATGGCCTCGCCTCGGCGCGATGGTGCGGGCTGCGCGCGATTCGCGACCGCTGACCTCGCTGTCGGGCGACCAGCTTGCGATGGGCCTGTCGGGGCTCTGCCTCGTCCATTGCCTTGCGACGACGATCTTCTTCGCGTCGATCGCCTCGGTCGGCGGGGTGTTCCTCGAAAACCATCTCTTCCACGAGGTCGGCCTCGCCATCGCGATCGGTTTCGCGCTGGTGACGCTGGTTTCCGGCGTACTCAGCCACGGTTATATGATGCCCTTCGGCGTTGGCTGCTTCGGGCTCGGCATGATGGCGGGCGCGCTGGCGCGACCGCACGACGGCAGCGAAGTGCTGGCGACGATGATCGGCGTCGCGATCGTCGCGCTCGGCCACGATCTCAACCGCCGCGCGCGCCACTGATACGCATTGCCCGCAACTTGCGGGCCGCGCCCAAAGCGCCTACATTATCGCCATGGGCAAGCATGATCATGCGCATATCGAGGCCAGCGGCGCCTCGCTCGCCAGCGCGGCGCAAACCGCGCTTGAGGGCGCGGGCGAAGCCTGGACCGACATGCGCGCGCAGATCTTCGACGCCGTCGCCGAAATCGGCAAGCCCGCGAGCGCCTATGAGATCGCCGACATCGTGTCGCAGAAGCGCGGCAAGCGCGTCGCGCCGAACAGCGTCTATCGCATCCTCGACCTGTTCGTCGCGAACAACCTCGTCCGCCGGGTCGAGAGCGCCAACGCCTTCGTCGCGAACAGCCATCCGGGCTGCCTTCACGATTGCATCTTCCTGATCTGCGACAGTTGCGGCAGCGCGGTGCATATCGACAACGACAAGATTTCCGACGGCGTCCGCGCCGCCGCCGACGCGACGGGCTTTGCCGCCGAACGCCCGGTGATCGAAGTGCGCGGCAAATGCGCCGAGTGCCAATAGGTTGAGCGCGGCGGCGCTGCCGGCGGCACGCTGGTGGCGCGCGGCGCTGTTCCTCGGTTTCGGCGTCATTCTGGTCGGCTTGTGGCTCGGCCAGACCTTTCCGCAGGATAGTTTCGCTGCCGAGCCGGGCTATGGCGCGCCCGTCCTCGCCTTCGAATTCGCGGGCAGTCAGGACGATCTGATCGCCATATTCGGTCCCGATAGTGACGCGCGGCAGGTCGGTCGCCTCGCGATGATGCGGACGGGCAACGAGCGCGACTATCTCTACATGCTGCTCTACGCGGGCTTTCTCGGCTGCGGGTTGATCGCGCTGGCGCGGGAGACCGGGCTGAAGATCATCTCGTTCGCCGCAGCGCTACCCGTCCTTGCGGCTCTCTGCGATGCAAGGGAGAATTGGCTTCTCTTCGATATCCAGGCGGCTTTCACCGCCGGCGATTATTCGCCCGCGATGGCGAGCCTGCCTTATCCGGTCGCCGCGAAATTCATCCTGCTCGCGCTCACCAATGTCGCGATCGGGCTGGCGCTGGCACGGCTCGGCGGGCGCTGGTGGACGCTTGCGGGAACGCTCGTGATCGTCGCCTGCGTGCCCGCGCTGATGGCGATCGCCCTTCCCGCGCGCTACGGCTGGACGCTGCTCGCGGCGACCGGCGGCGGCTGGATCGCGCTGCTCGGCACCGCGGCGATCGCAAGCTGGCGCGCGTTCGCGCAAAAGCGGCCGTTGGTCGAAGCCGAACCGCCCGAGGTGCTTCAGCAACCCGGTCCGGCCCGGTCCGCGCCAAGGCGCCCGGCCTTCGGCCGGCGCCGGTCCTGACCCCTCTTCCCGTCGCGGCGATGCGGGTCTAGGGAGACCGGCGAATCCTGCCACAAGGGGGAAAGGCTGCACCCATGAACACCGTCATCATCCGCGAGGACGACCTCGTCGAAACGATCGCCGACGCGCTCCAGTACATCAGCTATTTCCACCCGATGGACTATATCCGCGCGCTCGGCGCGGCTTATGAGCGCGAAGTGTCGCCCGCCGCGAAGGACGCGATGGCGCAGATCCTCTCGAACAGCCGGATGTGCGCCGAGGGGCATCGGCCGATCTGCCAGGACACTGGCATCGTCACCGTCTTCATCAAATGGGGCATGGACTGCCGCCTCGACAGCGCGCGCAGCCTACAACAGGTCGTCGATGAGGGCGTACGCAAGGCCTATCTCCACCCCGACAACAAGCTGCGCGCCTCGATCCTCGCCGACCCGGCCTTCAGCCGCGTCAACACCAAGGACAACACGCCGTCGGTCCTCAATGTCGAGATGGTGCCGGGCGACAAGGTGCATATCGACGTCGCCGCGAAGGGCGGCGGCAGCGAGAACAAGTCGAAGTTCAAGATGCTCAACCCCAGCGACTCGATCGTCGACTGGGTGCTCGACATGGTGCCGCAGATGGGCGCCGGCTGGTGCCCGCCCGGCATGCTCGGCATCGGCATCGGCGGCACCGCGGAGAAGGCGATGCTGCTCGCCAAGCAGTCGCTGATGGACCCGATCGACATGACCGAACTGCTCGCGCGCGGACCGTCGTCGCCGATCGAGGAATTGCGCGTCGAGCTGTATGAAAAGGTCAACGCGCTCGGTATCGGCGCGCAGGGGCTCGGCGGCCTCGCGACCGTGCTCGACATCAAGATCAAGGACTGGCCGACCCATGCCGCGTCGAAGCCGGTCGCGATGATCCCGAACTGCGCCGCGACGCGCCACGCGCATGTCACGCTCGACGGCAGCGGGCCGGCCTTCCTCGAACCGCCGGTGCTCGCCGATTATCCGCAGATCGACTGGGCGCCCGACAAGGCGGCGATCCGCGTCGACCTCGACACGCTGACGCCCGAGGTCGTCGCAAGCTGGAAACAGGGCGACCGCATCCTCCTCAACGGCAAGATGCTCACCGGCCGCGACGCCGCGCACAAGCGCATCGCCGACATGCTGGCAAAGGGCGAGGAGCTGCCGGTCGAATTCAAGGGCCGCGTCATCTATTATGTCGGCCCGGTCGATCCGGTCGGCGAGGAGATCGTCGGCCCCGCGGGCCCGACGACCGCGACGCGCATGGACAAGTTCATGGACATGATGCTGGAGCAGGGCCTGCTCGCCTGCGTCGGCAAGGCCGAGCGCGGCCCCGCCGCGACGCAGGCGATCGCGAAGCACAAGAGCGCCTATCTGATGGCGGTCGGCGGCGCCGCCTATCTGGTCGCGCGGGCGATCAAGGGCAGCCAGGTCGTCGGCTTCGCCGACCTCGGCATGGAGGCGATCTACGAATTCGAGGTCAAGGACTTCCCCGTCACCGTCGCGGTCGACAGCGAGGGCCAGAACGTCCACGTCAACGCGCCGCTGGTGTGGCAGAAACGGATCAAGGACGAGGGGTTGCTGGAGAAGGCCTAACCTCTCTGATCTTCGTCACCCCGGACTTGATCCGGGGTCCCGCTTTCACCGTCGCTGAGCGGGACCCCGGATCAAGTCCGGGGTGACGAGGACGCTATGCGGGCCTGCAAAAGCGAGTTAGGCACCGGGCTACAAGGGAGAGCGCCATGGCAAAGAGCGAAGCGGTCGATCTTCACTCCCCTCTCTCGCCCGAAGCGATCGCGCACAAGCTGAAGGCGATCATGGCCGACCCCATGGACGGCGCGAAGGCGCGGGTGTTCGGGAGCGGCGATCAATATGTGATGCGACTACGCTATGCGCGCCGCAATGTGCAGAATGCGATGGCGCCCGAACTCGAAGCCTCGATGGAGCCCTATGCGGGCGGGACGCGCATCACCGGCGCGATCGGGCGATCGACCGCGGGGCAGCTGTTTCCTTACATCTGGTTCGGCTTCCTCTCGATCTTCGTGATCGTCGGCGCGGCGATCGTCTGGTTCGTTCCCGGCACGCTGCTGTTCGGCGCGATCTTTACCGGCATTCCGATGTTGATGATGGTGATGGGCGCCGCCGCGATGCGCGTGGGCGGCGACGGATCGAAGGACCGCGAGGAAATCCTGGCCTTTCTGCGCCGCGAACTCGGCGCCCGGCCGATCTGAAGGAGAAGGGAGCATGGCCGAAGACCTCAACGGCGTCGCGCACGTCATTTTGACTGCGGGCGATTTTGCGCGCTCGACGGCCTTCTGGCGCGATGTCATCACCTGGCTCGGGCTCAAGAAAGTGCTCGACAGCGAGCATATGCTTTATGGCGTCGGCGGCCGCACCGCGATCGGCATCCGCCCGCCGGGTCCCGATCATGTCGGCAAGCGCTTCGATCAAGGTGCACCAGGACTGCATCATGCGTGCTTCCGTATGCGCGACCGCGCGGCGGTCGATCGAATCCACGATTTCCTGAAAGACCGGGGCGACATCCATATCGTCCATGGCCCGCAGGAGGAGCCGTGGGCGCCCGGCTATTATTCGATCCTGTTCGAGGATCCCGACGGCATCCGCGTCGAATTCAACCATGTCCCCGGCAACGGCCTGCTCGCCGAAGGACAGGAGATCGGCGGCGCCGGGATATTTGATGACGGTCAGAATCCATAGACCAAGGTGAAGCGCGTCAGCGTATCGACCTTCTCGATCCCCGGCGGCGGACGGGTATCGATATCGGCCGAATAGGAAAAGCGCGCCGACAGCGCGCCGGTCAGCTTCGCATTGAGCGCGGTCAGCGAACTGGTGACGCTGTTGTGCTGGCCGACGATCGTCGAGGCGGTCTGCGTCAGACGCAACGTCGGCGACAGGTTCCAGCCGAAATCGAGCCCCGCGAGCCCGGTCAGCTCGCTTTCGTTCTGTCCGCGGCCGGGCAGATAGTCGGTCTCGCGCCACGCCGGCCCCGCCTTCAGGTTCAGCGTCATCGCCTTGTTCGCGATCACCTTATAGCCCATGCCCGCCGATGCGTTCCAGCGGTTGCCGAAACCCAGAATCCGGTCGCGCTCCCAGCGGCCCAGACCATAGGCGAAGGCGCGGTCGCTGACCTTTATCTGCGGCTCATATTCGACCAGATAGCGCTCCATCGACGTGCTGCCACCCGTCCGCTGATAATCGGCCTGGGCGCGAAAGCGCTGGTCCCAGTCGATCCCCTTGCGATTGAGCGCCAGCCCCAGGCTGAGCCCCGTCGAGCTGGTGTTGCCGCTGCTCTGCGACGCGCCGATCTGTCCCTCGCCCTTCCAGTTCTGCCAGAATTTCGCGGCGGCGAGCTTGGCGCGCGCCGCTTCGGTCGCCGCTTTCTTCTCCGCGGTCCGCTTGGCGCGATAATCGACGAGCATCGCGTCGATGTCGGCGATCCGTTCGGGGTTGGTCTTCTTCGCCAGTGCCCCCACCGCCTCGACGTCGCCGTCCTTCCTGGTCGCCATCGCCGCCGCCAGCATCTGCCGGATCGGGTCGGGCTCCGGCTTGCTTTCGTGCTGTGCCTGCCAGGCGGCAAGAATCGCCTCGATTTCACCCACCGATTTGGGGTTGGTCGCCTTTGCCAGCGACACGACGATTTCGATATCCTTGCGCTCGCCGCTCGCGAGCGCGGCATCGATCATCGCGCGCACCGGATCGGGCAAGGGCCGCGGCAGTTCCTCCAGCAAGCCCGCGGTCAGCGGAACGACCAGCGACGGCAGCGCCGGATCGGGCACGGAGGCATGGGCCGGCGGGATCGCGGCGGTCATCAGGAGAGAGGCGGCCGCGAGGCGCGCGGATTGTCTCATCGAACGGGTCCTTCTCTGGGAGGCCTTCTCTGGAGGGCAGGGAGCCGGTTTCTGGTCCAATGGGAGGGTTTCGCTACCTCCGCGCCCCCCCTTAACCGCAAAGCCGCTGGCATTTCCACCCATAAGGTCCCATTTGCAAAGCCATGTGGATCGCGATCATCGCCATTTTCTGCGCCGGGATCGGCAATTTCGCGATGCATCGCGCCTTCGTGGAAAGCGACGATCCGCTGGTCCAGCAGATGGTCCGGCCGCTCGCCGAGCGCGCGGGACCGAACATCACCTATGTCTTCGAATATCTGCTGCTCGTCGGCGCAATGGCGATCGCGACGCGCAACTGGTTCACCGGGCTGCTGCTTTATGGCCTCTACACCATCTTCAACGCGATGGCGTTCAGCTGGGTCATGCACCGGCCGCGATAGATTGCCTCACGCAAAGGCGCGAAGGAAGAAGGGCTCACACAAAGACACGAAGAGGGCGGTGCATCGAACGGGCGCCGTTCAAACCCCGCGCGAAGCGCCTTCATGAAATGGCCGCCTGCGGCGGCAGGCTACCCCAGCACGGATTTGCACCCTCTTTGTGTCTTTGTGTGAGATATCTTCTTCTTTGCGCCTTCGCGCCTTTGCATGAGATTATCCGTCACGCCACGCCGTGATACCACCAGACGCCGTCGCGATCCTCGCGCTTGACGCGGCCCTCGACCTCCAGCCGCTTGAGGTGCGCGAAGGCTTCGCCGGTGGCGAGGCCCTGATTGTGGCTGCCGATCGGGCGGTTGAAGAGCAAGGGAAAGCTGTCGACCGCGCGCAGCGGCGCTTTCGCGGCGGCTTCGGCGAGATTGTAGAGCCGCATGCGATGCTCGTCGCGCAGCGCCATCAGGCGGACGTGCAGCCCCTTGAAGGGCTCGCCATGCGCGGGGCAGACGATCACGTCGGACGGGATGGTCGCGAGCAATTTGTCGATCGAGGCGAGCCATTCTCCGAGCGGATCGGCGTCGGGTTCGGTGATGTTGACCGACACGTTCGAGCTGATCCGCGGCAGCACCTGATCGCCCGACACCAGCACGCCCTCGCGCTCGTTCCACAGGCACGCATGTTCGGGGCTGTGCCCCGACCCGGTGACGACGCGCCAGCGATGCGCGCCCATGTCGAGGACGTCGCCGTCCTTGATCCGCGCATAGCTGCGCGGCAGCGGAAAGACCATCATGCCGAAGCGGCCCCAGCCTTCCGCCTTCTGCCGCTCGATCGCTTCCTCGTCCCAGCCCGCGGCGCGCGACTGCACCAGCGCCTCCTCGGGCGTGGTTTCGCTCGTATCGGCGACGATCGTACGCGCGGTCAGCATCTCGCCGCGCGTCATCCACAGCTTGACGCCCTGCTTCTTCGCGATCCAGCCGGCGAGGCCGATATGGTCGGGATGCAGGTGGGTGCCGAAGACGCGGGTGATCCGCTTGTCCGCAAGCGCGCCGGCGTAGAGCGCCTTCCACGCGTCCGAACAGATCGTCAGGCAGATGCCGGTGTCGACGACCGCGACCCCCTCGCCCGCCGCATCGGCGTCGTCGAGCAGCCAGCTATTGATATGGCCGAGCGAGCCCGGCATCGGCAGCCGCGCCCAACTGATGCCATCGGCGATGCGGATCGTCTCGCCCGCCCCCGGCGCCGCCTCGCCCCACGGGTAAGTGAGGCCGGCGTGGCTCGTCGCGGTGAAGCTGTCGTCCTGGGTCAGCGATGCGTCGGGAGAACCGCTGGCCGCGGGGATATTATCGTCGTCGCCCGCGCCCGCCATCGGATCAGGCTTCGTTGCCGGCTTCGGCATCCTCGGCCGCGCGCGCTTCGGCGGCGGCGGTGCGCTCGGCGCGCAGTTCCTCGAGCAGCGCTTCGCGGTCGCCCTCCAGCCGGTTGTCCTCGGGCGCCTTGATCCCGGCCTTCTTCGCCGCCTTGGCGACCAGTGCGTCGAGTTCGCGCTGCGAGCAGAGGCCGAGGGTCACCGGATCCTTGGGCACGATGTTCGCGCTGTTCCAGTGACTGCGCTCGCGGATCGCATTGATCGTGTTGCGCGTCGTGCCGATCAGCTTGCCGATCGCGCCGTCCGACACTTCGGGATGGTTCTTGAGGATCCAGGCGATGCCGTCGGGCTTGTCCTGGCGCTTGCTGACCGGCGTGTAGCGCGGCCCGCGGGTACGGCGAATCGTATCCTGGCCCTGCACGCTCATCTTGAGCTTGTAGTCGGGGTCCTTCTGCCCCTTTTCGATCTCGTCCATCGACAGCTCGTGCGCGCGCACCGGATCGCGGCCGGTATATTTGGTCGCCGCGGTCTCGTCGGCGATCGCCTGAACTTCCAATATGTGGATGCCGCAATATTCGGCGATCTGGGCAAAGGTAAGGCCGGTGTTGTCGACCAGCCAGGCGGCGGTCGCGTGCGGCATCAGCGGGGTCGGATTGGCATTGGCCATGGGTAATCTCCAAAAGCGGAAATAATAAGGGCCGCCCCTCGCGGGGCGGCCGGACATTGGCGGCGGCTATATGCCGGTTTGGCGGAGGGAGCAAGAGCGGGGTTTCGGAGTTTGTTTCGGGATGAAAGGGCGGCGGCGAGATCGATGGGCAGGAGCGGACATCCCCCTGCTTCGTCATTCCCGCGAAAGCGGGAACCCAGAGCGTGCGTCGGCTGACCCCGCTCTGGGTTCCCTCTTTCGCGGGAATGACGAAAAAATGAGACGCAGAAGTCCAATCTCGACGCCGCGCGCCTTCACCCCACCGTCAGCACGATCTTCCCGACATGCTCGCCCGCCTGCATCCGCGCATGGGCAGCGGCGGCTTCGGCGAGAGGGAAGCTCTGGTCCATCGCGGGTTTCCAGCCGCCCTCGGCGAGGCGCGGCCACAGCGTGCGGTGGAGCTCGTCGGCGAGCAGCGCCTTGAACTCGGTGCTGCGCGCGCGCAGCGTCGAGCCGGTCATCGTCAGCCGGCGGCGCATGAGCTGCGAAATGTCGAGCTCGACCTTCGCACCGCGCTGGAAGGCGATCGTCACATGGCGGCCGTCCTCGGCAAGGCAGGCGAGGTTGCGCGACACATAGTCGCCGCCGACCATGTCGAGCACGACGTTCACACCCGCACCATCGGTGAAGGTCTTGACCGCCTCGACATAATCCTCGGCCGAATAATCGACGGCAAGGTCAGCACCCAGCGCCCGCGCCGCGTCGCATTTCGCGGCGCTGCCGCAGGTGACGATCGTGCGGATGCCGAACAGCTTCGCAAGGCCGATCGCGGTCGTGCCGATACCGCTGGTGCCGCCGTGGATCAGCACCGTCTCGCCCTCGCGGACATAGCCGCGCTCGAACAGATTGTGCCAGACGGTGAAGACGGTTTCGGGCAGCGCCGCCGCCTCCGCCATCGAAAAGCCCTTCGGCACCGGCAGACAGCTTCCCGCCGGCGCGGCGCAATATTCGGCATAGCCGCCGCCCGCGACGAGCGCGCAGACCGCCTGGCCCAGCCATTCGGGATCGCCGCCCGGCCCGACCGCGACGACGGTGCCCGCGACCTCCAGCCCCGGCAGGTCCGACGCGCCCGGCGGCGGCGGATAAAAGCCCATGCGCTGCAGCACGTCGGGGCGGTTCACCCCCGCCGCGGCGACGCGGATCAGCAGCTCGCCCGGTCCCGGCCGCGGCACCGGCCGCGTTTCGGGCACAAGAACCTCCGGCCCGCCGGGCTCGCGGATCGCGATGGCGGTCATGGTTTCGGGCAGGCTGGTCACGCGCGTCATTCCCCCACTGGTCTTTCGGTCCCGCAGGCCGCCTTATTGACAGCCAGCGGAGTCGGGTCAACAGTCCGCGCCTTGGAAATCTATGGATAATATGCAGGGACCAGCGAGAGAAAGGACGTGCCATGGACGATGACGACCTTCCCCGCCGCCAGGGCGACGCCCTCGCCGCGCTGACCCGCCAATCGCTCGACCCGCTGTCGGTCGCCGAACTCGACGAGCGCATCGTGGCGCTGGAGGCCGAGATCGCGCGCGTGAAGGCGCACAAGGCCGCCGCCGGGGGCTTCAAGGCGAACGCCGAGGCCCTGTTCCGGAAGGGGTAGCCCGTTTCCTTGTCATTGCGAGGAGCGAAGCGACGAAGCAATCTCCAGCTATCGCCGTTGGAGGAACGCGGACTGGAGATTGCTTCGCTTGGCTCGCAATGACGAGCGAAAAAGGCTTCGCTCACGCCACCTTGGCGTAGCGCAGCAGGTCGACCATCCTGAAATCGTCGCCTTTCTTCGATGGATCGACGGTCGGCAGGAACGGCTGCCATTCGGGGTCCTGCGCCAGATAGGAGCCCTTGTCGCCCTGGAGCAGCCCGAGGAAAACCTCGGTCACGATCCGCGCGCCTACGGGGCCGAGCCGTTCGCCATTCTCGACCGTCTGCGCCTCGCGCAATATGTAGAACCAGAGCGGCGTGCGGTCGTCGAAGCCGTGAGGCTTGAGGTCGGCAAGGTCGCCCTTCGACAGCTCGGGCAGCTTCATCGCGCGGGCGACGCGCTGGCCCGAGGGGAGCGCGAAGGTCAGGTGGCGCAGCAGGTTGCGCTGCGCGAGCGAGGCCGGGTTGGTCTTGGGATCGGGGTTCGGCACCACCGAGCCCGGCAGGCGGAACAGCGCGGTCGACAGCGTCGTGTCGATCTTCTTGTTCGGCTTCACATTGCCGTCGGCGAAGTCGAAGAAGGTCGGCCAGTCGACGAAACGCCGCGGCGCCCGGCAGCCGCCTGACAGATCGTCGGGATCGCCGGGGTCCGACGGGGTCGGCTTGAAGATCATCGCGAAGAAGGGATTGCCCCCGTTGCCGGTGAAGTTCGCACGGTACGACGGGCGGATCTGGCTATGTCCGAAGCGATAGGCGGCGACCGAGAATTCGACCGGAATATAGGGCTCGTTGTGCCAGCTATAATATTTGCGCCCGTTCTGGAGCACGTCGTCGACCACCGTGTCGCCGCAGGTCCGGCGCAGGAATTCATGGACGATCATCCATTGATAATGCCAGCGCACGATCCGCTGCGCCTCGGCGAAAATCTCGTCGGAGCCGGTCAGCTTGATCTTGGTCTTCACATAGTCGACGACCTCGTTGTGGAACTTCAGGAAAGCGACCTGAAGCTGGCTGATGATCAGATTCTCGTCGTCGCGCGGATCGCCGATCAACGCGACCTTCTGGCTGTTGCGCGGCAGGTCGAACTTGTTCGCGGTGCCGGTGGCCTCGAGCAGGAACTTGCTGCCCTTGCCGCCCTGCGTGTCATAGAGATGCGGACTGCCGCCCGGCCCGGCGCCATAGACATTGTCGAGGCCGAGGCTGGGGGTGCGGAAATTGGCGATCTGTTCGGGGTCGACCTGCCGTTCGAGGCTGGAGGTCGGATCGAAGGTCATGTCGTGATCGAGGAACTGGCCGAGGAAGGTGAAGCCCGCGGTCAGATGGGGATTGTCGCTGTTCTTCGCCGACAGCGCCGGGTCAGTGATCAGCTCGGCCGGAGTTTTGGTCAGATTGTCCTTGGCGTCCATGATGCCGCCGGGCTTGCCGATCTCCATCAGCGCGGCGCGGACATCGGGGGTGTCGGCGGCAAAGGGCGGAAGCTCTCCGAACAGGCGGCCGAAGCGGCCCGCATCCGAATATTTTGAGCGCGGCGGAACGATGTCGCGCGGATATACGCCGTGACGAGGCATGGCAGTCTCTCCTGCTATTTCTTCTAACGATGTGCGATTGTCGGGAGGGCTTCGCCGTCGCGGGGACAGGCGTGCATCCGCTGTTCTGGCACGACACCAAGAGGGGCAGGCTGCACGCCGCGGGCGCGGGGGCCAAGAAGATTGAGGGCTAATTTCCCGTTTACCTGCCCGGTTGCAGCAAAGGTGCGACAGGCCGCGCCTTTGGTGCGCAGCCGTTCGCCATGCAGCAGCTTGCCAAGCGACGCGAACCGACAGAAAGGACGGCGATGGATTTCGACGACCAGCTTCGCCGCTATTTCGGCACCACCGACCTCGCGGCAATCCACCCGGAAGCGCACGCCGCGGGCACCGAACGCATGCGCGTCGATTTTGGCCTCGAAACCAACCCCGGCCGCCGCTTCGCGCTATGGGCGCTGATGCACATGCTCGGCGTCGCGCCCGACCTCGACGTCGCGTTCAAGGACGAGGCCGAACGCAACGTGGCGCGCGATTTCATGGATATGGTGGATCGGGCGGATAAAACGGACGGCAGCTAGCGAGCGGGAGCGGCCATAGGTAAGGATCCTACTCTCTCCCCTTGAGGGAGAGATACGAAGGCTTGGCAGTTTGCTGCCTAGCCGAAGTTGAGAGGGGGTTTTGCGTCCGCTGGCGTCGCACCCTCTCCAAGCTTCGCTAGCTCCCAAGGGAGCAAGCTGCGCTATCCTCTCCCTCAAGGGGAGAGGAGGAGACGTCCGCTCCCCACCCCAAAGCCGTCGCCATCGTGCGGACGGAGCAGAAACGACGATCGTCAATCCGGCCGCGAGCGCAGCGTATAGCCGTGGCCCTTCACCGTGCGCAGCATCGGCCAGGCGAAATCGCGATCGACCTTGGCGCGGAGCCGCGACATATGCACCTCGACCCGGTTGGTTCCGGGGTCGAAGTCGATCCGCCACACCGCCTTCAGCAGCGCCGATCGCGATAGCGGCCGGTCGGGAACGCGCGCGAGGTTGGCGAGCAGATCGAATTCGCGCAGCGGCAGGCGGATCAGCCGCCCCGCGCGCTCGACGCGCCGGTCGATCAGGTCGATACGCAGTTCCCCCTCGCCGAGTTGGCCCGCCGCGAGCCGACTGCGGCGAATGAGGCTGGCGATGCGCGCGAGCAGTTCGGGCAGATTGTCGGTCCAGCCGACTGCGTCGTCCGCGCCGCCTGTCAGCGCGGTCATCCGGTCATCGAGCGAATCGCGGTCCGACAGAACGAGCAGCGGACGGCGTCCCGCGATGCTGCGCGCGAGCCGGACGAACGCGGACGGCTCCTGCCAGCCCAGAAAGGGATTGATCGCCAGAAGGTCGAAACAGCAATCGAGCCAGGGCCGCAGCCCGCCGACCGGCGCGGGCAGAATATACGCGCGATGCCCCGCCGCCGTTACGGAATCGAACAAAGCCCGGTCGCGCAGCGGATGATAGACGGCGACCAGCGGCGCCCTGCCCTCATCCGCCGCTGCGCCGATCGCCTCCATTCGCGTCTCCCCCGATCCGCCACGCCCGGCATTGCACCGCGCCCCCGCTGTGCTAACCCCGAGTCATGACCAGTGCCACCTTGCTCGAAGCCGACTTCGCCACCCTGCCCGATCTCGTCCGCGCCCATGCGGCCGAACGTCCCGACGCCATAGCCGCTGCCGACCCGGCGCGGCGGCTGAGCTGGTCCGAACTGGACGCAACGATCGACCGGATCGCGGCGCGGCTGCAAGCCGACGGCTTCGCCAAGGGCGACCGCACCGCGATCGCCGGGCTGAACAGCGTCGAACAGATGGCAGTGATCCTCGGCACGCTGCGCGCCGGCGGGGTCGCCGGGCTGATCACCAACAGCGCGACCGGCGAGCAGATGGCGGCGATGATCGCCGACACCGGCGCGCGCCACCTGTTCCTCGACAGCGCGGCGGCGGCGAGCCTCGAAGGGCAGAGCGTCGCCGCGCGCGACCGCATCGCGATGGACGGCAGCGGTGTCGGCGTGGCGCTCGACGAGTGGATGGCGCCCGCGGGGACGGCGCCCGCGCCGGTCGCCATCATGCCCGAAGACGGGTTCAACATCATCTATTCGTCGGGCACCACCGGCACGCCGAAAGGCATCGTCCACAGCCATGCGATGCGCTGGCAGCATATCCAGCGCGGGGTTCCGGCCTATGGGCCGAGGGCGGTGACGATCCTGTCGACCCCGCTCTATTCGAACACGACGATGGCGAGCTTCCTCCCCACCGTCGGATCGGGCGGGCAGGTCGTGCTGATGAAGAAATTCGACGCGCACGGATTCCTGGAGCTGGCCGAACGCGAGCGCGCGACCAACACGATGCTGGTGCCGGTGCAATATCGGCGGATCATGGCGCTCGACGATTTCGACGCGTTCGACCTGTCCGGCTTCGTGATGAAATATTGCACCTCGGCCCCCTTCCCCGCCGCGCTCAAGGCCGACGTGCTGAAGCGCTGGCCCGGCGGGCTCGTCGAAATCTACGGCATGACCGAGGGCGGCGCGGCCTTCATCCTCGAGGCGCATCAATTCCCCGACAAGCTCCACACCGTCGGCAGGCCCGCGCCCGGCCATGTCGCGAAAGTGATCGACGAGGAGGGCAACGAACTGCCGCAGGGATCGGTCGGCGAGGTCGTCGGCCGCTCGCCGGCGATGATGACCGGCTACAACAACCGCCCCGACGCGACGAAGGCGATGCACTGGCACGACGCCGAAGGAAACCTCTTCTATCGCCATGGCGACATCGGCCGCATCGACGAGGACGGCTTCCTGACCCTGATGGACCGCGCCAAGGACATGATCATCTCGGGCGGCTTCAACATCTTTCCGAGCGACCTCGAAGCGATATTGAACGCCGACGAGCGCGTCGTCGAGGCGACCGTCGTCGGCATGCCGAGCGAGGAATGGGGCGAAACGCCCGTGGCGTTCGTGGTGCTGAGGGATGGCGCGGACGCCGAAGCGGTACGCGCCGACTGCAACGCCAAGGTCGGCAAGACTCAGCGGCTGAGCGCGATCAAGGTCGTCGACGAACTCCCGCGCAGCGCGATCGGCAAGGTGCTGAAGCGCGAATTGCGCGATGCCTATGCGGGGTGAATGGCGGGTAGCGACCGATTGCGGACCTATCTTGCGTCGTCATCCCGGACTTGATCCGGGATCCATTCATCCGGCGCTGAGAGAATGGATCCCGGATCAAGTCCGGGATGACGAGAGTTTGGAAGGGGCCGCTTCCCACCCCAAAGCCGACATCCAGCATTCTCTAATTACGCCAGCCCCGCTGCCTGCACCGCCGCGAGCGCGCTTTCCAGTCGCGCGTCGCCGTCGCCCTCGACCCACGCCCATGGCAGCTTCCGCCGGTCGAGTTCGGCGAGGGCGACGTCCATGAACTGGCGGCGCGCGAGGTCGCTGCCGAAGAGGCGGGTGCCGTCCTCCTGCCACGGCAGGTCCATCGCCGGGACGAGATAGAGGTCGGCGGTGTCGGTCCACGCGTCGATTTCGGGCAGGCGGCGGCCGAGCAGCATGATTGCCCACGCCTGCGTCATCAGCGGGTCGGTGTCCGAGACCAGCCATTCGGGCTTTTGCGCCAGCGCGTCCTGCGTCGCCGCGACATGGCCGTGGAAGATCGCGAGCAAGGCGGCCTCGTCGAACTCGGTGCCGTTCGCCTCGGCATAGGCGCGGCCATATTCGGGGACGACCAGCGCACCGAGACGCGCGGCGAGGCGAGGCGCGAGTGTCGACTTGCCGGTGCTTTCGGCGCCGTGGAGGCAGATGTGGCGCGTCATGCCGGCGCCGCCCCCGCCGCCGCCGCGCGGCGCCACTGGATCAAGCCGTCGATCGACAGGCCGAGCAGCACGACATAGACCGCGCTGGTCGCATAGAGGCCGCGCCACGCGAACAAAGGCACCGCGATCAGGTCGACGAAAATCCAGAGGAACCAGCTTTCGACGCGGCGGCGCGCGAGCAGCCATTGCGCGGTGATGCTGGCCATCGCGATCGCGCCGTCGATCCACGGCGCCGCCGCGTCGGTGTAGCGGTGCATCGCGGCGCTCCAGCCGATCCACGCGGCGACGGTCGCGCCGCCCCAGACCCAGCGCGCGCGCGCGCCCATCCAGCCGACCGGGATGCCGTTCTCTTCGCGCGCGCGAACCCAGGCGAACAGGCCGTAGAGGTTGAGCACAAGGAAAAAGCCCTGGAGCAGCATGTCGCTGTAGAGCTTCGCTTCATAGAAGACGAAGGCGTAGAGCGTCACCGCGACGAGCGCGAAGGGATAGTTCCAGACGCTGCGCAGCGCGACGAGCGCGACGTTGATCAGCACCAGCGCCGCCGCGATCCATTCGAGCTGGCTCACGCCGCCGCCTCCTCATGGCGCGGCCGCGTCCACAGCCCGTCGCGGCTGATCCGCCGCTGCGGCGGGCGGCGGAGCACCGACCAGCCGGCGCGCAGGGTCCAGCCGAGTTTGGCGGGAAGCGAGGTCGCGGCGCGATGATCCCAGGCATGGTTGCCGCGCGCCCGGACCTCGCGTGCGATGTCGCCATAGATGCCCGCCGCCGCGAGCACCGCCCAGCGGCTGCGCGGGCCGAGCTTGCGCGCGCCCCAGCGCGCCGACGCCTCGTAATCCGCCGCCATTTCCGACAGCCATTTCGCCATCACCGCAAGGCGCGGGCGAAAGGCGGGGTGCATGTGCTGACCCGGCGGAATGTCGAGCTCGACCATCCATTCGACCGGCAGGTAGCAGCGATCGGCGGCCGCATCCTCGGCAATGTCGCGCGCGATATTGGCGAGCTGGAAGGCCATGCCGAGGTCGGAGGCGCGGTCGAGCGTCGTCTCGTCCCTGGGGTCGATGCCCATCACCAGCGCCATCGCGACCCCCACCGCGCCCGCGACATGATAGCAATAGCGGAGCAGATCGGCCTCGCTGCGCGGCCGCCAATCCTGCGCGTCGAGCTCGAAACCCGCGATGATGTCGTCGATGACTGCACGCGGTATCTCGACCTCCGTGAGCAACAGACCGAGCGCGTCGAAGGCGGGATCGCCCGTGAGCTCGCCGGCATAGGCGCGGTCGGTCAGTGGGCGAATCCTGCCGATCGCCGCGGCGGCATCGTGCCCCGATGCCATCGCGCCGCCATGATCCTGCCCGTCGGTCAGGTCGTCAGCGGCGCGGCACCAGGCGTAGAGCAGCCACACGCGCTCGCGGGTGATGCGGTCGAACAGCCGGCTGGCGAGCGCGAAACTTTTCGAGCCCCTCGCGATGCTGTCGTACGCAAAGCCGTGCAGGGCGGGGGCGTCGTAGCGAGAGTCCCCCTCCCACTTGTGGGAGGGGTTAGGGGAGGGCATGTGGAGAACGGTCTCGCCGAAAACAGGACCTCCCGTGGCCAGAGGCACGCGACTCTGGCCACCCCCTCCCGCAAGCGGGAGGGGAGAAGAATATCCCCCGGACTCGCGTCACAGATCGTCGGCCTTCATCGCGAAGATCGGTTCGTGCGGCTGATAGGCCGCCATCTTGTCGAGCAGTTCGTCGATCCCGGCGTCGACGATCATGATCCCGGCGTGCGCGGGGCGGATGAAACCGACCTCGATCATGCGGCGATTGAAGGCGATGAGATCGTTGTAGAAGCCCGCCGCGTTGAGCAGGCCCACGGGCTTTGCATGATAGCCGAGTTGCGCCCAGCTGATCGCTTCCCACAATTCGTCCATCGTACCGACGCCGCCGGGGATGGTGAGGAAGCCGTCCGACAGGTCGGTGAACATCGTCTTGCGCTCGTGCATCCCCGAAACGACGTGGAGTTCGGTGACGCCGCGATGCGCGACTTCGGTCCCGACGAGCGCATCGGGGATCACCCCGATCACCTCGCCCCCCGCCTCCAGCGCGCTGTCGGCGACCGCGCCCATCAGCCCGAGCCGGCCGCCGCCATAGACGACGCCGATGCCGCGCTGGGCCAGTGTGCGGCCGACGTGGCGCGCGGTTTCGATATAGATCGGATCGTCGGGAGTCGCGGACCCGCAATAGACGGCAAGGCGTTTCATTTCGTCACTCTGTTCCTGTTCGTCACCCCGCGAAGGCGGGGGTCCAGCTGGATTCCCGCCTTCGCGGGAATGACCGGAAAGTAAAGGGCTAGCCGCTTTCCAGCATCAAGGCAGCGGTCGCCTTCGCGCTTCCGACCACCCCCGGAATCCCCGCACCGGGATGCGTCCCCGCGCCGACGAAGTAAAGATTCGAAATCCGGTCGTCGCGATTATGCGCGCGAAAATACGCGCTCTGCCGCAGCAGGGGTTCGAGGCTGAACGCGCTGCCGAGATGCGCCGACAGGTCGCGGCCGAAATCGGCGGGGGTGTAATGAAAGCGCGTGACGAGATGGGCACGCAGGCCCGGCAGGACGCGGCGCTCGACCTCTTCCAATATCGCGTCGGCGAAGCGCGCGCCGAACGCGCCGTCCCAGTCGGCCTGTGCCTTGCCGAGATGCGCGACGGGGGCGAGTGCGTAAAAGGTCGCATGGCCTTCGGGCGCCATGCCGCGATCGGTCGCGCTCGGATGATGCAGGTAGAGCGAGAAATCCTCCGGCACGACGCCGCCGTAGATATCGCGCAGCAATCCCTTGTAGCGCGGGCCGAACAATATGCTGTGATGCGCGATGCCGGGATAGTCGCCCTTGACCCCGAAATGGACGACGAACAGCGACGGCGACCAGCGCTTGCGCGCCAGGCCGCGTGCGACCCTGGCTCCGCGCGGATGCCCGGCGAGCAGGTCGCGATAGCTGTGCATCAGGTCGCCGTTGCACGCGACCATGTCGGCCGCACCGTGCCAGCCGCTGCGTGTCCGGACGCCGGTTACGCGGTCGCCCGCCGTCTCGATTGCGGCGACCGGATCGCCGAGGCGCAAGGTGCCGCCGAGCCGCTCGAACAGCCGCACCATCCCCGACACCAGCGCGTTGGTCCCGCCGCGCGCCCACCAGACGCCGCCCTGCTTCTCGATCGTGTGGATCAGCGCATAGATGGCGCTGGTCGTCATCGGATTGCCGCCCACCAGCAGCGTATGGAACGACAGCGCCTGCCGCAGCCGTTCGTCCTTCACAAAGGAGGAAACGACCGCATAGACGCTGCGCCATGCCCGATATTTCATCAGCGCGGGCGCGGCGCGGACCATCGACGCGAAGTCGAGGAAAGCGACCGCGCCAAGCTTCACATAGCCCTGCTTATAGACCCCGCGCGAATAGCTCAGGAAGCGTTCGTAGCCCGCGATATCTTCGGGGTTCAGCTTCGCGATTTCGGCGCGGAGCGCGGCCTCGTCGTTCGCATAGTCGAAACGCGAACCGTCCGGCCAGTCGAGCCGGTAGAAGGGCATCACCGGCATCAGATCGACGTCGCGCGCCATGTCCTGCCCGCTCAGCGCCCAAAGCTCGCTGAGGCACGGCGGATCGGTGATCACCGTCGGTCCGGCGTCGAAGGTGAAGCCGTCCCGCACCCAATGATAGGCGCGCCCGCCGGGCTTGTCGCGCGCCTCGACGATCGTCGTTGCGACCCCTGCCGACTGGAGCCGGATCGCGAGCGCCAGCCCGCCGAAACCCGCACCGATGACGATCGCGCGCTTCATCGCCAATCCAGTTTCGCCAGCGCGGCAAGCGCTTTTCCGACCGGCACCGGCGGCTTGCCCGAAAGAATGCGCAGCTTGTCCCTTGCGGTCGAGGCGCCCGCGTAGAAGCGCGCGATAAGGCCGGGGGAGAGACGGTAGAAGCGCTCGAAGACACGATAGCGCTCCTCGGGCGCAGCGGCGCGGAACAGCATCGCGCCGAGCATCCGGTAGAAGCGCTGGCGCCGCCACGCCTTGGCCGCCCCCTTTCGCAGCATCGCGCCCAAATCGGACCGATCCACCATCCATGGCAGCGCCGCCGCGGTGCAAACGGCATCGGGCAAGGAATAGCCCGTCGTCGCGTGAAAGAGTCCCGCGCGGACACCGATGCGCGCGACGCCAGCCTCCTCGGGCCAGAACCTATCGAAATCGCCCGCCATGACGACGGGCAGCCACCCCGTCTCCTCGCGCTCGACGCCGGTGACGGTCCAGCCGCGCGCATCCGCATAGGCGGCGATCCGATCGCGCACCGCCGCGACGTCGAGCGCCGCGTCGTCGCTGTAATAGGTATCCTCGACGAAGGCGGTTTCGGCATCGAACGGCAGACAATAAACGAAGCGATAGCCGCCGATCTGCGCGACCGTCGCGTCCATCACGACCGGCCGCGCGAGGCCGTGGCCGCCCTCGATCCTGAGCGCCTGCCCGACGAATTTTTGCCAGCCGCAATCGATGCCGGCAAGGTCGCCGACCCCGCGCGCGTCGATGACATGGCGCGCGCCGAGCCGGGTGCCGTCGTCGAAGCCGACCGCCTGCGGCGCGAGCAGGATCGCCGACTTGGCGATCAGCCGTCCGGCGGGCAGCGCCGCGGCGACCGCTTCGGCGAGCGCTTCGCCGGTGATGCTATTGTAGGGCATCGGCACGCTGCGGCGATGGGCGGGGAAGGCGACGTCGTAGCCGTCCCATCGGTGGCCGATCAGCGGCTCGACCAGCCAGCGGTCGCGGGCCGCGACGTCGGCGTCGAAGAAGGACCAGACATGATTGCCGCCGACCGCGCCGGGCTCGATCAGCCGCACGTCGAGTTCGGGGCGCCGCCGCGCGAGCGCCAACGCCGCGAGCCCGCCCGCGAGCCCGCCGCCGACGATGGCGATGTCGCAGGAAACGGGTTCGGGCACGGCCATGCAGCAGACCTAGCGAGCAAGACGCGCAGCGGCTATCGCTTTCCTATGCACGTCGCCCCCCTCATCACTCCCGCCACGCCCGACGATGCGAAGCCGGTCGCCGCCATCTATGCCCATCATGTCGCGCACGGCACCGCAACCTATGACATCGAGCCGCGCAGCGCGCTCGCCACCGCGGGGCTGATTTCCGAGCATCGGGCGAAGGGCTGGCCCTTCCTGATCGCGCGCGGCGCGGACGGCACGGTCGCGGGCTATGCCTATGCGAGCCAGTTCCGCGACCGCCCTGCTTATGCCTGGGCGTGCGAGGACAGCATCTATGTCGATCCCGCACATCAGGGGCGCGGGATCGGCCGGGCGCTGCTCGAAGCCTTGCTGATCGCGGCGGAAGCGGCCGGCTTTCGCACGATGATCGCGGTGATCGGCGGCGCCGAACCCGCGTCGGTCGCGCTCCACGCGCGCTGCGGCTTCGCCCATGCCGGACGGCTCGACGCGAGCGGGTGGAAGCACGGACGCTGGCTCGACACGGTCTTCATGCAGCGCGCGCTCGGCGCAGGCGCCGCGAGCCCGCCGCCGGAATGAGCGCCGCCGCCGCCATCGCGCTGTCGGCGCTCGCGATGACGGCGATCGTCGGGGTTCGCTATCTGCTCAGCAGCGGCGCTTTCGCCTTCGCCACGCGGCTGAAGCATCCCGGCCTCTATCGCGGGCTCGAGGCGCAGATGCGGCGCGAGATCGGGTGGAGCCTCGCGAGCGCCGCGATCTACGGCGTGCCCGCGGGCATCGTCGCCTGGGGATGGCAGGCGCGCGGCTGGACGCGCATCTATACCGATCTTCACGCCTTTCCGATCTGGTATCTGCCGGTCAGTCTCTTCGCCTATCTGCTGATCCACGACACATGGTTCTATTGGACGCATCGGCTGATGCACCGGCCGCGCTGGTTCCGCATCGCGCACGCCGTCCATCACCGGAGCCGCCCGCCGACCGCCTGGGCAGCGATGAGCTTTCATCCCATCGAGGCGATCACCGGCGCGATCGTCATTCCGGCACTGGTATTCCTCATCCCGATCCATGTCGCGATGCTGGGGCTGGTTCTGACGATCATGACGGTGATGGGCGTCGGCAATCATATGGGGTGGGAGATGTTTCCGCGCGCGCTCGTCCATGGACCGGCGGGGCGATGGCTGATAACCGCGACGCATCACGAGGCGCATCACGCGGCCTATCGGGGGAATTATGGCCTGTACTTCCGCTTCTGGGACAAGGCGTGCGGCACGGATATCGGGCTGGGCCGCTTTGGCGCTGTTGCTGATGGCGGCGAGCGCGCCGCCGCCGACGGTTGAGGTCAGCGTCATCGGGCTGCGGAACACGAAAGGGCAGATCCTCGTCTGCCTGACGACAAATCCCAAGGCGTTCCCCGACTGCAGCAAGGACAAAGGAGCGGTCCGCATGGCGGTGAAGGCCGTCGACGCGGGCGATTTCCTGATCCACGCGCCCGCGGCCGGCACCTATGCGATCGCGGTCGTCCACGACGAGAACAGCAACAACAAGTTGGACGTCGCGATCTTCCTGCCCAAGGAAGGCTTCGGCTTTTCGCGCAACCCGGCGATCACCGTCGGCCCGCCGAGCTTCAAATCGGCGAGTTTCGCGGTGACGGGCGACATGCGCCAGTCGATCAAGATGAAATATATGCTGTAGAGGCGATGCCGATCCTCCCCGGCACGGGGAGGGGGACCATGCGAAGCATGGTGGAGGGGCACGGGCGGCTTGCCTTGCCACCGAGACGAAACATTATGGCGCACCTGCCCCTCCACCACCCTGCGGGTGGTCCCCCTCCCCCGTTGGGGGAGGATGGCTTTCGGTCGCCTCCGCTCGAAACCGGCCGACCGGCCGACCAGTCGACCGCCCCAAACGCGCAAGCGTCATTGTCGCAGCACCGCCGCGCCGCTAAAGCAGCGCGCGTGACCGCGACCTCCTCCCGCATCATCGCTTTCGCCGACCGCTGGCCGAAGCTCGTCGCCCTGGCTCTCGGCGCCGTGTCGGCGACCGGCTTCGCGCCGCTGAACCTCTGGCCGCTGACCCTGCTCGCTTTCGCGGGCTGGATGACGCTCGTCGCGCGGAGCCGCAAAGGCTGGCGCGCGCTCGGCGTGGGCTGGGCGTTCGGGGTCGGGCATTTCACCATCGGGCTGAACTGGATCGCGACCGCCTTTACCTATCAGGCGGCGATGCCCGCATGGCTGGGGTGGGTCGCGGTGGTGCTGCTGTCGCTGTATCTGGCGATCTATCCCGCGCTCGCGGCTTGGGGGGCGTGGACGGTGCGGGGCTGGGGCGAACCTGCGATACGCCTGACAACACCTTCCTATACTCTGGCCTTTGCCGGACTCTGGACGCTGACCGAGTGGCTGCGAAGCTGGGTGTTTACCGGCTTTGCGTGGAATCCATTGGGCGCGATCGCCATCGGCTTTGCCCAACCAGCGCAATGGATCGGGACCTATGGCTTGTCCGGGCTCGTGCTTTTCGTCGCTGCGATTTACGTGCTACCCTATTTCGATCGCCGGACGACGAGCGAAACGCCGCGCGAGATACCCGAACGCCAGCAACTTCTCTATCAGCTGGGCTTCGGCGCCGTCATCGCGCTGTTCATGGCCGCGGTCTATTTCATGCCCACTTCGCCTTCCGAACGGAAACCGAAGCCCGGCACCATCCCCATCACCGTCGTCCAGCCCAACGTCGGCCAGCAGGACAAATGGGAGGGCGGCAAGGCCGACGCCAATTTCGCCAAGCTCGCGCGGCTGACCGCGCCGAAGGACGATACCCCGCGCCTGATCCTGTGGCCCGAGGCGGCGATTCCCGATTATCTGGAGACCGGTTATCCCGCCGTCTATTACGACCGCTCGCCCGCCGAGGCGCGCGGGCGGCTGACCGACCTGATGAACCCGAACGACGTCATGCTGCTCGGCGCGCTGAAGCTCGAACTCGGACGCGACGGCAGTGTCGTCGGCGCGCGCAACGCGGTGATGACGGTCCACGCCGACGGCACGCTCGGCGCACGCTATGACAAGGCGCACCTTGTCCCCTATGGCGAATATCTGCCGATGCGGCCGATCCTGTCGGCGATCGGGCTGTCGCGCCTTGCGCCGGGCGACATCGATTTCTGGCCCGGCCCCGGCCCCCACACGCTCGACCTCGGCCGCTTCGGCAAGGCGGGGCTGCAGATCTGCTACGAGATCATCTTTTCGGGCCAGGTCGTCGACCGCACCCATCGCCCCGATTTCATCTTCAATCCCTCGAACGACGCCTGGTTCGGAAGCTGGGGCCCGCCGCAGCACTTGGCGCAGGCGCGGCTCCGCGCGATCGAGGAGGGGCTGCCCGTGATCCGCGCGACTCCGACGGGGATCAGCGCGGTGATCGACGCCGACGGCCGCGTCCTCGATTCGCTGCCGATGCACGCGGCCGGACGTATCGACACCTTCGTTCCCAGGGCCCACGCACCGACGCTCTTCGCACAATATGGCAATGTGCTGCCGGTCGGATTTGCGCTGCTGCTGCTCGCGGCCGCCATTGCCTTTCGGCGGCGCGGACGCTAACAGCGGCGCGACATAAAGCATCCTTTATATCGGATAACCCAAAAGGCCTCTTCCATGCGCAACAGCTTCCTCTTCACCTCCGAAAGCGTCTCCGAAGGCCATCCCGACAAGGTCGCCGACCAGATTTCGGATTCGATCGTCGACCTGTTCCTGTCGAAGGACCCCGAGGCGCGCGTCGCGTGCGAGACGCTGACCACGACTCAGCTCGTCGTGCTGGCGGGCGAAATCCGCTGCAAGGGCGTGTTCGAGGATGGCGAATGGGCGCCCGGCGCGCTCGACGAGATCGAGGCGACCGTCCGCCAGACGGTCAAGGAAATCGGCTATGAACAGTCAGGCTTCCACTGGAACCAGTTCCGCTTCGAGAACAACCTCCACGGCCAGTCGGCGCACATCGCGCAGGGCGTCGACGAGAGCGCCGACAAGGACGAAGGCGCGGGCGACCAGGGCATCATGTTCGGCTATGCCTCCGACGAGACGCCCGACCTGATGCCCGCGACGCTCGATTACAGTCACAAGATCCTCGAACGCATGGCCGCCGACCGCAAGGCGGGCACCGCACCCTTCCTCGAACCCGATGCCAAGAGCCAGGTCACGCTGCGCTATGCAAACGAGCGCCCGGTCGAGGCGACCGCGATCGTCGTGTCGACCCAGCACGCCCCGGGCTATTTCTTCCACGGCGGCGAAGGCGACGAGGCGAAATATCAGGAGCTTCGCAAATATGTGCTCGGCGTGATCGCCGACGTGCTGCCCGCCGAACTGCTGACCGCGAACACCGTCTATCACATCAACCCGACGGGCCGTTTTGAGATCGGTGGCCCGGATGGCGACGCCGGCCTGACCGGCCGCAAGATCATCGTCGACACTTATGGCGGCGCCAGCCCGCACGGCGGCGGCGCGTTCAGCGGCAAGGACCCGACCAAGGTCGACCGCTCGGCCGCCTATGTCACGCGCTACCTCGCCAAGAACATCGTCGCCGCGGGCCTCGCGCGCCGCTGCACGATCCAGCTCAGCTACGCGATCGGCGTCGCCGAGCCGCTGTCGGTCTATGTCGACCTGCACGGCACCGGCGCCGAGGGCGTGAGCGAAGCCGCGCTCGAACAGACGCTGCCGCAGCTCGTCCGGCTGACGCCCAAGGGGATCCGCACCCACCTCGGCCTCAACAAGCCGATCTACAAGCAGACCGCCGCCTACGGCCATTTCGGCCGCACTGCGGACGGCGACGCTTTTCCGTGGGAGCGCACCGATCTCACCGACCGGCTGAAGGCCGCGATCGCCGGCTGATGGACCGTGGGGGTGCTTGCCGCCCCCGCCGCTCCGCGCTAACGCGCGCGCCATGACGGCTTATAAATCGGGCGATCCGACCACCCTCAACCGCCTCTATGGCCGCGCCAAGGGCAAGCCTTTGCGCGCGGGCCAGCAGGATCTGGTCGACAATCTGCTGCCGCAGATTGCGGTTCCGGCCGAGGGGCCGGTCACCGCCGAATTGCTGTTCGGCTATGACCGCCCCTTGCATTTCGAGATCGGTTTCGGCGGCGGCGAGCATATGGCGGCGCGCGCCGACATGCTGCCCGACCATGGCTTCATCGGCGCCGAACCCTTTGTCAACGGCGTCGCCCAGGCGCTCGTCCACGTCTCGGGCGATCCGCATCTCGCAGAAAAGGGCGGCGCGCGCCTGCCGCTCGCCAATGTCCGCATCCACCACGGCGACGCGCTCGAAGTGCTGCGCCGCATAGCCGACGGCGCGCTGAGCTTCGTCTATCTGCTGCACCCCGACCCCTGGCCGAAGGCCCGCCACGCGAAGCGGCGGATGATGAACGACGGCCCGATCGACCTCATCGCCGCGAAGCTGAAGTCCGGCGGCGAGTTCCGCTTCGGCACCGACCATCCCATCTATCTCGCGCACGCGCTGATGGTGATGCGGCGCCATCGCCACCAGTTCGAATGGCTGGCGCAGGAAGCAAAGGATTTCCTCGTCCGCCCCGGCGGCTGGCCCGAAACCCGCTATGAAGCCAAGGCCCGCGCGCAGGGGCACGAGGTCTGGTATTTTCGCTGGCGGCGCCGATAAGCGCCATATTTTTGAAGGAAGCTTTTTCCAGGGCCTTAGGCAGCCGTCCGCACCGCTCAGCGACGCGGGCGGCTGCCCCTCCCTTTTTTTTTAGAAATTCACGCGAAAGCGCAGGCCATAGCTGCGGGCGTCGTTCAGGAATCGGATGTTCAGCGACGACCCCACCAGCGCCTTTTGCGACACTTCCTCGTTCAGGAAATTGCTCGCCCAGGCTTCGAGCCGGAAGTTGTCGATCGTATAGCCGATGCCGAGATTGAGCGTCGCATAGCCCTTCTGCCGGTCCGGGAAGCCCGCCGCGAAAGCGCTCTGGCGCGTGCCATCGAGGAAGACGATGTCGGCCTCGTTGAACTGGCTGAGATAATAGGACGAGCGATAGTTGAGCAGCGCCTGCCAGTCGAGGCGGCCCGGCCCCGCGTCGAACCACTGCGAGAGCCGCGCGCTGATGTTCATTTTCGATGCGAGCGGCAGCCGATTGCCGACGAGGCTGATCAGCGGCGAATTGCCGCCGGCGCCGAAATCCTGCGCGCGCGCGTCGGCCACGGTGCCGCGGGTGATCTTCGTATCGAGATAGGCGGCGTTGATATCGAGTCCGAAATGGCCCGGCAGCTTGAAGCGCATCTCGGCTTCGGCCCCATAGATGCGCGAGGCGCCGATGTTGCGGTTGACGAGCGAATAGCCGTTGCAGACCGGCGGGTTCTGCGTGCTGTCGAGGTTGATGCAGGTCAGATCCTGAAAGACCTGGTTGGTGTAGTCGTAATAGAATCCGGTCAGGTTGAACACCGCGGGACGGCCGAAGAAGTCGAAGCTGTTGCGGCTGCCGATTTCATAGACGAGCAGCTTTTCCGGGCTGAAGGTCTCGGGGATCGGCGATCCGTTGAAGCTGTCGTTGAAGCCGCCCGACTTATGGCCGGTCGAGACCTTCGCATAGAGCATGTGGTCATCGCTCAGGTCATATTCGAGCCCGACCCGCCAGTCGACGAAGTCGAACTTCGAGCTGCCGATCTGCTGGCCGGGGATCGTTAGATTGGCGTAGCTGAAGCCGCCGTTGGTGTTCGACGGGTTGAGCGCCGGGCAGTTGACGAACCCGTTGTCGATGTCGGGCCGGTCGGTGCAGGTGCCGTTGGGATTGGTGCCGTTGGCGATCGCCCCGATCTGATCGATCAGCGTGTCGCGCCGGCCCGGCGTCTTGATCCCTTCGATCAGGAATTGCGCCATGCCCTGCGGCGTCGTGATGTTGCTGACGTCGAAATTGGGCCGGTCGAGCAAGGCGGGACGGAAGCCTTCGGTGCCGACGCGCGTCGCAAAGCAGCAGGCATAATCCTCGCCGCCGAGGGTCAGCGCCCAGTTGCCGCCGATCCCGTACCGCGACTTCTTTTCCTTGGTGTAGCGAATACCGGCGAGAAAGCGCAGCCGGTCGGCAACGTCATAGGTCCCGTCGGCGTAGAAGGCATAGCTTTCGCCGTTGACGTCGGGCATCGTGAATTCGGTCGCCGAGTAGCAGCAATAGCCGCGGTCGGCGAGCGCGAGATAGCCGACGGCCTGGTCCTCCTTGAAATAGAAGGCGCCAAGGTTCCAGCGCAAGCGCTGGTCGTCGTTCGCGAACAGGCGCGCTTCATAGACCTGGCTCTTCGACTTGGTCTGCCAGAAATTGCCCGAATAATTGTCGTACTGGACCGCCGACAGGTCGCGGCCGGGATAGTCGATCCCGTCGCTCGATGCGTTGACCTGATAGAAGTCGACCGAGCGATAGCTGCCGGTCAGTTCGGCGCCGAAACTGCCGAAATCATAGTTGATCTTGCCCTGGATGCCCCAGAGTTCATTCTCCATGTCGCCCTGCAGGCCGCGATAGACGACATGTTTCAGATCGAGCTTGTCAGGCCGCAGACCGCTTGCCACGACGGCGCTGAAGATGTTCGCGCCGGGATAGCCGGTGCCGGTTTCCTTGCCATAGTCGCCGACGATCGAGATGCTGAGCCGGTCGCTCGGTTCCCAGAGCAGCGACAGGCGGCCCGCATAATTTTCCTCGAGCCCCGCGGGCTTGAGCCCGCTTGCCGGCGCGCCGGTCGAGACGTTTTTGAAGCCATAGTCGCGGTTGATGTAATAACCCGCCGCGCGGATCGCGAAGGTGTCGCCCAAGGGAATATTGATCGCGCCTTCGGCACCATAGGATGAGCGGTTGGCGATCTCGGCCTGCGCATAGCCGCCGAATTCGCCGAGGCGGGGCTTTGCCGTGATGATATTGAGCGTCCCGGCGAGCGCGTTGCGCCCATAGAGCGTGCCCTGCGGCCCCTTGTTCACCTCGACGCGGTCGAGGTCGTAGAACATGAGCCCGAGCCCGCGCGGACGCGGGATATAAGTGCCGTTGAGATGCGGCGCCGCGCCCGGGTCGCCGAGTTCGGTGTTGTTGGCCGAACCGACGCCGCGGATGAAGATTTCGACATTGCCTTCCTGATTGGCGATGCTGAGCCCCGGAACGGCGACCTGCAACTGGCGAAGCTCGGCGATGCCGTCCTGGCGCAGTTGATCGGCGTTCAGCGCCTGGACGACGCCCGAAACATCCTGCGAATTTTCCGCGCGGCGGTTCGCCGTCACGATGATCTGGTCGCGATCCTCGCTTGCGCCCTCGCCCGTTCCGGCATCCTGCGCATAGGCCGGAGCCGCCGCAGCCGTCGAAAGCAGCGCCAGAAGCGCAGTGCGCGTGAATTTACCCCTGTTCATGTCATCCTCCCTGTTCCGACTCTTATTTGCATGCAAGCTGCGGCCCCGACGGCGAGACGATGCGCGCCGCGGACAAGATGAGATCGAGCGTTCCCGACGTGGCGAGGCTCAGCGGCGTTTCGACGCGCGTCATGTCGACCCCCGCTTTCTCGAAACAGCGGAGCGGCACCGCGATCCGCGTCCACTTTCCCGTCTTCGCCGCTTCGGCGAGCACGGGGCGGATCGGAAAACCGCCGGCGCAGCGCGCGCCGCATCCCATTAAAAGGCTCACGTCGGCCGAAGGCGGCGCATCGACTTTCAGTTCGAGTTCCAGCGCAAGGTCGCCGTTCGCCTGGCGCGAGAGATCGACGGGCGCATCCTGGACGATCGCCGCGACCGCCGGCCCCGCGCCCGTCCAGCGCAGGCGCACCGAATCCTCCTGCGCGGCGCGATCGGCGGCGCGGGCTTCGATGAGGTCGGGGCCGGGATTGGTCGACAGCGCGCCGGGCGCGCCGAGCAACAGACTCCGCCCTTTTCCCGGCTTGCCGGACGCGAAGAGCAGGCCGGGATCGGCGGCCGCCGCATTCGCCCGCTCCTCGGGCACCGGGGCAAGGTCGCCCTTGTCGGCGAAAGTCAGCCCGAACCCATAAGGGAAAAGCGGATCATAATCGGCATCGCCGACATTGACGTCGGTCTGGTCGCTCGACCGCGGCCAGCTGTACGGCAGCTTCCCGCGAAAATCGGCTTTTCCGAACAGGACGTCGGCGACGCCGCCGCCCTCGGACCCCGGGAGCCAGGCCGCCACGAAGGCATCCGATGCGTTCAGGAACGGATTGACCCACATCGCCCGGCCCGAAAGGAACACCGCGACCGTCGGCACGCCCGCCGCCTTGAGCGATCGGAGAAGCGCCAGATTCTTCGCATCGTCGTATCCGACATCGGGGCGGTCGCCCTGAAATTCGGCATAGGGTTCCTCGCCAAAGACGACGATCGCGACGTCGGGCCTCCGCGCATAACGGCCGTCGACCGCCAATGTCGCGGCCCCGCCCGCCGCCCGCACGTTCGCGTCGATCCCTTCCCAGATCGATTGCGCGTTCGGAAAGTCGCTGCGTTTGGTGCCGGTGCCCTGCCAGCTCAGCGTCCAGCCGCCGGTCTGCTTGGTCAGATTGTCGGCGCCGTCGCCCGCCACCAGGACATTCGCGCCCGGCTTCAAGGGAAGCAATCCGCCCGCGTTCTTGAGAAGGACGAGCGATTCGCGCACCGCTTCGCGCGCCAGCGCCCGATGATCCTTGCTGCCGAGCAGGTCGAATTGCCCGCCGTAGGGCCGCAACGAAGGCTTTCCCGCCTCGAACAGCCCGGCGCGGATCTTCACGCGCAGGATGCGCCGCACCGCGTCGTCGAGCCGCGCCACCGGCAGCGTCCCGTCGCGCGCATGCGCGAGCGTCGTCCGATAGAGCTCCTTCCAGCTGTCGGGCGCCATATACATGTCGAGCCCGGCGATCGCCGATTGCGGGCAATCGGTCGTAGTACAGCCCGCGACCTGGCCATGGCCGTTCCAGTCGCCGACGAGGAAGCCGTCGAAGTTCCACCGCTCCTTCATCACGCCGGTCAGCAGCGAGCCGTTGCCGTGCATCTTGGCACCGTTCCAGCTCGAAAAGCTGACCATCACCGACTGGACGCCAGCGTCGAGCGCGGGAAGATAGGGCGGGCTGAACAGGTCGCGCAATTGCGCCTCGGGCATCCGGGCGTCGCCCTGATCCTTGCCGCCCGCCGTTCCGCCGTCGCCGAGGAAATGCTTGGCCGTCGCGATGATATGCGGGCCGCGCAGCCAGTCCTTGTCGCCGATCCGGCCCTGAAGCCCCTCGATCAGCGGGGCGGCATAGCTCGCCGCGATCTCGGGCGTTTCGCCGAAGCCTTCATAGGTTCGCCCCCAGCGATCGTCGCGCACCACGGCCAGCGTCGGGGCGAAGGTCCAGTCGAGCCCGGTCACCCGCATCTCGATCGCGGTCGCCGCGCCGATCCGGCGGACGAGATCGGGATTCCGCGCCGCGCCGAGACCGATGTTGTGCGGGAACAGCGTCGCGCCGATGACATTATTGTGTCCATGAACCGCGTCGCTGCCCCAGATCACCGGAATCCGGGGGAGCTTGCCGTCGGGCTTCATCGAGGCGGCATAAAAGGCATCGGCGGCGGCAAGCCAGTCCTTCGCCGGGGCATTATAATGCCCGCCGGGGTCAGAGTTGCCGCCGTTGAGCACCGAACCCAGATGGTAGCGATAGACATCGTCGGGGGTGACGCTGGCGATGTCGGCCTGGATGATCTGGCCGACCTTCTGTTCGAGCGACATCGCCGCGATCAAGGCGTCGACCCGCTGCTCGACCGCGGGGTCGCGGGCGACCGTCGCCGTGCGCGCCGGCCACATGGCCGGATGGGCCGCACCGGCGCCCGCTTCGGCGGCAGCGGCACGCGCCGCCGGGATTTCAGCGAGGAACGGCGAAGCGAACGCCATCAGCGACGTCGCTCCAAGCGCCATGGCAATGCCGCGCGGCAGATGCATTTCCCCTCCCATCCCGATAGTTGTCAACGTTTACCGATTCTCGGTCAACGTTTACCGACGCTGATCGACAGAAGTCAAGCGACGCGCTATGAGAAGCGCGCGCCGGGGGCGTTGAAAAGGTATTCAAGGCATTTATCCCACTGATCGGAGGGAGAAATTTCAAAAAGATCGACGATCATCGACGTCGCGCGGATCGCGGGGGTGACTCCCAAGACCGTCTCGCGCGCGCTCAACGATGCCCCGCATGTCAGCGAAGCGGTGCGCCGCAAGGTCAAGGAGGCCGCGGCCGCGCTCGACTATCATCCCAATATCGCCGCGCAGAGCCTCATCGCGCGCCGCTCCTTCCTGATCGGCCTGACATATGAACGCCCGAGCCCGAGCTATGTGGTCGAACTGCAGAACGGCGCGCTGAGCCGGCTCGAGAACGGGCGCTATCGCCTCGTCGTGCTTCCCTTCAATCATGTCGCGAGCCGGCCCGACGAGCTCGGCAAGCTTCTCCTGCGCGCCGGGCTCGACGGCGCCCTCCTCGCGCCGCCGGCCTGCGATCAGCCCGAACTGCTCGACATTCTCGATCGGCAGAATTTCCCCTATGCCCGCATCACACCGCACCACGATCTCGATCGCGGCATCATCGTCGCGATGGACGAGGTCGCGGCCGGGCAAGAGGTCGCGGCGCACCTGCTGGCGCTCGGCCACCGGCGCATCGGCATCATTCTCGGCGACCCCTCGCATGCCGCGAGCAAGGGCCGCATGGAAGGCTATCGGCAAGCCTTCGGCGAAGCCGGCGTCGCGATCGATGACACCTTGGTCGTCACGGGCGACTTCACCTATGACGTCGGCTATCGCGTCGCGCTCGACCTTCTCGGCCGGGTTCCCCGCCCGACCGCGATTCTGGCGCAGAACGACGACATGGCCGTGGCGGCCATAGCCGCGGCGCGCGATCTCGGCCTGACGGTTCCCGGCGACCTCTCGGTCGCAGGCTTCGATAATTCCGAAGTGTCGCGCACCGCCTGGCCCCAGCTCACGACCGTCAATCAACCGGTGCGCCAGATGGCGTGGGATGCCGCCGATCGCCTGATCGCCGCGCTCGACGGCGCGACGGAGCCGGCACCACCGGTCCGCCGTGACCATCCCCATGAACTGCTCGTTCGCGCGTCGACGGCAGCGCCACCCGATTAGCGAAGCCGCACGCGCCGCTCATTCCGGCGGAAGCGGCGGATTCGCGAATTCGATGAGTTCGCGCACCTGTTCGGGAAACCAGGTTCCGGCGCGCGGTGCCGTCATGCCGCGCTCGGGATCCGCCGGACCCGCCGTGCCGCGAAGACATTCGCCGTCGGATTCGCCGGGAATCTTGATCCAGAGGAAGGCATCGACATAGGGGTTGCCGCTGTCGAGCGCCGGTCGGCGTCCGAGCCCGCGCTCCGGCGGATTGCACCAAACTTCGGCATCCCGATATCGGCCCGCGGGCGGTTGCCACGACCCCCGCCCGTTGCGGCTCGTATCGATCACCGCATGTTTCTGGCGGGCCGGGTCGCGTTTCAGCCCCGCGCGTTCGAACAGCCGGTCGTAAGCCGCGTCGGTTTTTCCCCATGTCGAAGGATCGTCGAACGCGGCGGGATGATATTGGCTCGGACAGGCGCGGGGATCGAGCCCTCCTTCGGTCACGAGCGCGAGGCAGTCGCTGACCCAGCGGGCATAAGGAACGACGCGTTCGTCGCTTTCGAAATTGGAGACGTTGAGAAAAAACCCCTCCGCCTTCGCGACGTCGGCCTTTATCAGCCGGCTCGCAATCTCCCCCGGTGCAAGCCAGCTGCTGCCGGTGCCGTCGAGATACAGGCGTACGCCCGGCAGGGCAGAGAAGATATCGACCGCGCTCCGCAATTGATCATAGCGCCGTCCGGCCGCCGATTCATCCTGCCCTTCCGGCCGGCAGGCCTCCTCCTCGCCCGCTAGCGTCCGATGCCATGGAATGACGCCGAGCCCGTCGGGTTCGAGGACCACGATCGCCGCGCGATCGCCGATGCCGGCGGCAAATCCGCGAATCCAGGCAAGATAGGCGCGGCCATCCGCGGCGCCGCCCGCCGAATAGAGGGCGCAGTCGCGATAAGGGATATTATAGGCAACGAGCACGGGGAGCCGCCCTTCGGCGGCCGCCCGGTCGACGATGTCGCGCACCCGCGCCTCGACAATCTCCGGCGTGCCATAGGCGAACCAGGTCGCCGAGGG
>NZ_DATAJZ010000040.1:0-146583 GCF_036261875.1 Sphingopyxis sp.
GCGGCCAACAAGGCCGGCAAGGACGGGCTGGAGATGCTGCTCATCCCGACCGAAGAGATTTTCGGCCGCTATTCGGCGCTCGACCTGATCGACGAGAGCACCGGCCGCATCTACATCGAGGCCGGCGACGAAGTTTCGCCCGAGAACCTTGACGCGCTCGACAAGGCGGGCATCGACCGCCTCGAACTGCTCGACATCGACCATGTCAGCACCGGCCCGTGGATCCGCAATACGCTCAAGGCCGACAAGGCCGAAGAACGCGATCAGGCGTTGAGCGACATTTATCGCGTCATGCGCCCCGGCGAGCCGCCGACGAAGGAGACCGCCGAAGCGCTTTTCGCCGGGCTGTTCTTCGATCCGGAGCGCTACGACCTCTCGGCCGTCGGCCGGGTGAAGCTCAACATGCGCCTCGGCCTCGACGCCGACGACACGATCACCACGCTACGCACCGAGGACATCGTCGCGGTGGTGAAGGAGCTGGTGAACCTGAAGGACGGCAAGGGCGAGATCGACGACATCGACAATCTCGGCAACCGCCGCGTGCGTTCGGTCGGCGAACTGCTCGAAAACCAGTATCGCGTCGGCCTGCTGCGCATGGAGCGCGCGGTGAAGGAGCGCATGTCGTCGGTCGACGTGTCGACGGTGATGCCGAACGACCTGATCAACGCGAAGCCCGCGGTCGCCGCGGTGCGCGAATTCTTCGGCTCGTCGCAGCTTTCGCAGTTCATGGACCAGACCAACCCGCTGTCCGAAGTCACCCACAAGCGCCGCGTCTCGGCGCTCGGGCCGGGCGGTCTGACCCGCGAGCGCGCGGGCTTCGAAGTCCGCGACGTTCACCCGACCCACTATGGCCGCATCTGCCCGATCGAAACGCCCGAAGGCCCGAACATCGGTCTGATCAACAGCCTCGCGACCTTTGCGCGCGTCAACAAATATGGCTTCATCGAGACGCCGTATCGCAAGATCATCGACGGCAAGGTGACCAACGAGGTCGTCTATCTGTCGGCGATGGAGGAATCGAAGCACACGGTCGCGCAGGCGAACGCCGACCTCAACCCCGACGGCAGCTTCATCGACGAGCTGATCTCGGCGCGCGAGGCGGGCGAATTCCTGATGGCGCCGCGCGACCAGATCACGCTGATGGACGTGTCGCCGAAGCAGCTCGTTTCGGTCGCGGCCTCGCTGATCCCCTTCCTCGAAAACGATGACGCCAACCGCGCGCTGATGGGATCGAACATGCAGCGTCAGGCGGTGCCTTTGCTCCGCGCCGAGGCGCCGGTCGTCGGCACCGGCATGGAAGGCACCGTCGCGCGGGACTCGGGCGCGGCGATCGCGGCGCGCCGCGGCGGCGTGATTGACCAGGTCGACGCGACGCGTATCGTCATCCGTGCGACCGACATGGTCGAACCCGGCAAGTCGGGCGTCGACATCTATCGCCTGCAGAAGTTCCAGCGCTCGAACCAGTCGACCTGCATCAACCAGCGTCCGCTGGTGAAGGTCGGCGACGTCGTCCGCACCGGCGACATCATCGCCGACGGTCCGTCGACCGAGCTTGGCGAACTGGCGCTCGGCAAGAATGTGCTCGTCGCCTTCATGCCGTGGAACGGCTACAACTATGAGGACTCGATCCTCATCAGCGAGCGCATCGTGAAGGACGACGTCTTCACCTCGATCCATATCGAGGAATTCGAAGTCACCGCGCGCGACACGCGCCTCGGGCCGGAGGACATCACCCGCGACATTCCGAACGTCGGCGAGGAAGCGCTCCGCAACCTCGACGAGGCGGGCATCGTCTATATCGGTGCCGAAGTCGGCCCGGGCGATATCCTCGCGGGCAAGATCACGCCGAAGGGCGAAAGCCCGATGACGCCGGAAGAAAAGCTGCTGCGCGCGATCTTCGGTGAAAAGGCGAGCGATGTGCGCGACACCTCGCTGCGCCTGCCGCCGGGCGTGTCGGGCACGGTCGTCGAGGTCCGCGTCTTCAACCGCCACGGTATCGACAAGGACGAACGCGCGATCGCGATCGAGCGCGAGGAAATCGAGCGCCTGAAGCAGGACGCCGACGACGAGCGCGCGATCCTCAACCGTGCGACCTTCTCCAGCCTCAAGGACCTGCTGATCGGTCAGACGACCAGCGCGGTGCCGAAGGGCCTGAAGAAGGGCGACGAGGTCACCGAGCAGATGCTGGTCGATCTCGACCGCGCCGACTGGTGGAAGCTCGCGGTGGTCGAGGACAATGCGCAGACCGCATTGGAAGCGATCAAGGCGCAGTATGACGACGCGATCAAGCGGATCAACGCGAAGTATGAAGACCGCGTCGAGAAGCTGCAGCGTGGCGACGAACTGGCACCGGGCGTTCTCAAGATGGTCAAGGTCTTCGTTGCCATCAAGCGCAAGCTGCAGCCGGGCGACAAGATGGCCGGCCGTCACGGCAACAAGGGCGTCATCAGCCGCATCCTGCCGAACGAGGACATGCCGTTCCTCGAAGACGGGACGCCGGTCGACATCGTGCTCAACCCGCTGGGCGTGCCGTCGCGCATGAACGTCGGGCAGATCCTCGAAACCCACCTCGGCTGGGCCTCGCGCGGCCTCGGGCGGCAGGTGACGCAGGCGCTGGAGGATTGGCGCGACGCCAACCCCGACGCGATCGGCGGCCAGATGCCCGAAGCGGTCAAGGAATCGCTGGAGCATGTCTATGGCGCCGAATATCGGGCCGACATCGAATCGCGCGATGCCGACAGCATCGTCGAACTCGCGTCGAACCTGAAAGTCGGCGTGCCGTTCGCGACGCCGGTGTTCGACGGCGCGAAGGAAGCCGATGTGTCGAACATGCTGACGCTGGCGGGTCTCGACTCGTCGGGCCAGTCGGACCTGTACGACGGCCGCACCGGCGACAAGTTCGACCGCAAGGTGACCGTGGGCTACATCTACATGCTGAAGCTCCACCACCTGGTCGACGACAAGATCCACGCGCGTTCGATCGGGCCGTACAGCCTCGTTACCCAGCAGCCACTGGGCGGTAAGGCGCAGTTCGGCGGCCAGCGCTTCGGGGAAATGGAGGTCTGGGCGCTCCAGGCCTATGGCGCGGCCTATACGCTGCAGGAAATGCTGACGGTGAAGTCCGATGACGTGATCGGCCGCACCAAGGTCTATGAGGCGATCGTCAAGGGCGACGACACGTTCGAGGCCGGCATTCCCGAAAGCTTCAACGTGCTCGTCAAGGAAATGCGTTCGCTGGGCCTCAACGTCGAGCTATCGTCCTATTCGGACGAAGACCCCGACGAAGGTCCGGACGCCCTTCCCGAAGCCGCCGAATAAGATTTTTCCTCACCCCTCTCGCCCGGCGCGAGAGGGGAAGATGGAGCAGATATATGAACCAGCTTACCAACTTCATGAACCCGGTCGCGAAGCCCGAAACCTTCGACATGATCAAGATCGGCATCGCGAGCCCGGAGCGTATCCGCTCGTGGTCGTTCGGCGAGATCAAGAAGCCCGAAACGATCAACTACCGCACGTTCAAGCCCGAGCGTGACGGCCTGTTCTGCGCGCGCATCTTCGGTCCGATCAAGGATTATGAATGCCTGTGCGGCAAGTATAAGCGCATGAAATACAAGGGCATCGTCTGCGAGAAGTGCGGTGTCGAAGTCACGGTCACGAAAGTGCGCCGCGAGCGCATGGGCCATATCGAGCTCGCCGCGCCGGTCGCGCACATCTGGTTCCTGAAGTCGCTGCCGTCGCGCATCGGCCTGCTGCTCGACATGCAGCTCAAGCAGCTCGAGCGCGTCCTTTATTTCGAAGCCTATATCGTTCTTGAGCCCGGCCTGACGCCGCTCGAAAAGTTCCAGCTTCTGACCGAGGATGAACTGCTCGACGCGCAGGACGAATATGGCGAAGACGCGTTCAGCGCCGGCATCGGCGCCGAGGCGATCCGCGTGCTGCTCGAAAATCTCGATCTCGAGCAGGAACGCGTCGACCTGATGGAAGATCTGGCGACGACCAAGTCGGAGTTGAAGCCCAAGAAGATCATCAAGCGCCTGAAGGTCGTCGAAAGCTTCATCGAGTCGGGCAACCGTCCCGAGTGGATGATCCTGGAAGTCGTCCCGGTCATTCCGCCCGAACTGCGCCCGCTGGTGCCGCTCGACGGCGGCCGTTTCGCGACGTCGGATTTGAACGATCTCTATCGCCGCGTGATCAACCGTAACAACCGTTTGAAGCGGCTGATGGAACTGCGCGCGCCGGACATTATCGTCCGCAACGAAAAGCGCATGCTGCAGGAAGCCGTCGACGCATTGTTTGACAACGGCCGCCGCGGCCGCACGATCACCGGCGCCAACAAGCGTCCGCTGAAGTCGCTCAGCGACATGCTCAAGGGCAAGCAGGGTCGCTTCCGCCAGAACCTGCTCGGCAAGCGCGTCGACTATTCGGGCCGTTCGGTCATCGTGACCGGGCCGGAGCTCAAGCTGCACCAGTGCGGCCTGCCGAAGAAGATGGCGCTCGAACTGTTCAAGCCGTTCATCTACGCGCGCCTCGACGCCAAGGGTCTGTCGATGACCCTGAAGCAGGCGAAGAAGTGGGTCGAAAAGGAACGCAAGGAAGTCTGGGACATCCTCGACGAAGTCATTCGCGAGCACCCGGTCCTGCTGAACCGCGCCCCGACGCTTCACCGCCTCGGCATTCAGGCGTTCGAGCCGGTGCTGATCGAAGGCAAGGCGATCCAGCTGCATCCGCTGGTCTGCGCCGCGTTCAACGCCGACTTCGACGGTGACCAGATGGCGGTCCACGTGCCGCTCTCGCTGGAAGCGCAGCTCGAAGCGCGCGTGCTGATGATGTCGACTAACAACATCCTGTCCCCCGCGAACGGCAAGCCGATCATCGTGCCGTCGCAGGACATGGTGCTGGGTCTCTATTATCTGTCGCTGGAGCGCGAAGGCGAGCCGGGTGAGGGCATGCTGCTCGCCGACATGGCCGAAGTGCATCAGGCCTTGCATGTGGGCGCCGTGACGCTCCACACCAAGGTCAAGAGCCGCGTTCCGCAGACCGACGAGGAAGGCAATACCTACCTCAAGCGCTACGAGACCACGCCGGGCCGTATGCTGATCGGCGAATGCCTGCCGAAGTCGCACACCGTGCCCTTCGACGTCGTCAACCGTCTTCTCACCAAGAAGGAAATCGGCGACGTGATTGACCAGGTCTATCGCCACACTGGCCAGAAGGAGACGGTGCTGTTCGCCGACGCTATCATGGCGCTGGGCTTCCGCAACGCGTTCAAGGCGGGCATCTCGTTCGGCAAGGATGACATGATCATCCCGGCGTCGAAGGAAGGGATGGTCGACGAAACCCGCGCGCTCGTGAAGGATTTCGAGCAGCAGTATCAGGACGGCCTGATCACGCAGCAGGAAAAATATAATAAGGCGATCGACGCCTGGTCGCAGTGCGGCGACAAGGTCGCGAACGCGATGATGGACGAAATCCGCGCAACGCCGAAGCTCGAAAACGGCCGCATGGCCCCGATCAACTCCATCTACATGATGGCGCATTCGGGTGCGCGTGGTTCGCAGGCGCAGATGAAGCAGCTTGCCGGGATGCGCGGCCTGATGGCGAAGCCGTCGGGCGAGATCATCGAAACGCCGATCATCTCGAACTTCAAGGAAGGCCTGACCGTTCTCGAGTATTTCAACTCGACCCACGGCGCCCGCAAGGGCCTGGCCGACACGGCGCTCAAGACGGCGAACTCTGGCTATCTGACCCGCCGCCTCGTCGACGTGTCGCAGGATTGCGTCGTGATCGAGGATGACTGCGGCACTGAACGCGGCATGGAAATGCGCGCGATCGTGCAGGGCGGTTCGACGATCGCCTCGCTCGGCGAGCGCATTCTCGGCCGTACCACGCTCGAGGATGTGACCGACAAGGACGGCAACATCATCGCGCCAGTGGGCACGCTGCTCGACGAAGCGACGACGGCGCGGATCGAGGAGGCCGAGGTTCAGTCGGTCAAGATCCGCTCGCCGCTGGTCTGCGAAGCGACGCTGGGCGTGTGCGGCAAATGCTATGGCCGCGACCTCGCGCGCGGGACGCCGGTGAACATCGGCGAAGCGGTCGGCGTCATCGCGGCGCAGTCGATCGGCGAACCCGGCACGCAGCTCACGATGCGGACCTTCCACATCGGCGGCGCGGCGCAGGTCAACGAGCAGTCGAACGCCGAAGCGATTTCGGACGGCACGATCGAATATCGCGACATGGCGACGATCGTCGACCAGCGCGGCCGCCGTCTGGCGCTGTCGCGTTCGGGTGAAATCGCGGTCATCGACAGCGAAGGCCGCGAGCGCGCTTCGCACAAGCTGCCCTATGGTGCGCAGATCATGCACAAGGACGGCGAGAAGGTGAAGAAGGGTGACCGGATCGCCGAATGGGATCCGTTCACCATGCCGCTGATCACCGAAAAGAACGGCGTCGTGAAGTATCAGGATCTGGTCGATACCAAGACGCTGATCGAGCAGGTCGACGAAGCGACGGGCATCGCCCAGCGCGTCGTGATCGAATATCGTTCGGCAGGTCGGTCCAAGAAGGAAGACCTGCAGCCGCGCCTGACCTTGCTCGACGATGCGTCGGGCGAAGCCGCGCGCTACCTGCTCGCGGTCGGCACGATGCTGTCGGTCGAGGACGGTCAGGAAGTGCAGGCGGGCGACGTTCTGGCGCGTGTGACCCGCGAAGCGTCGAAGACGCGCGACATCACCGGCGGTCTGCCGCGTGTTGCCGAGCTGTTCGAAGCGCGCATTCCGAAGGATAACAGCGTCATCGCGAAGATCAGCGGCCGCATTGAATTCGTCAAGGATTACAAGGCGAAGCGCAAGATCGCGATCGTTCCGGAAGAAGGCGATCCGATCGAATATCTGATCCCCAAGTCGAAGGTATTGGAAGTGCAGGAAGGCGACCAGGTCAAGCGCGGCGACGCGCTGATCAGCGGTTCGCCGAACCCGCACGACATCCTCGACGTCATGGGCGTCGAGGCGCTGGCCGAATATCTGGTTGCGGAAATCCAGGAAGTCTATCGACTCCAGGGCGTGAAGATCAACGACAAGCACATCGAGGTGATCGTTCGCCAGATGCTGCAGAAGGTCGAGATCACGAGCGGCGGCGACACCACGTTGCTGCCGGGCGAACAGCTCGATTATCTGGAGATGATGGAATATAACGCGAAGCTGCCGAAGAACGGCAAGCCCGCCGAAGGGCGCCCGGTGCTGCTGGGCATCACCAAGGCGAGCCTCCAGACGCGCAGCTTCGTCTCGGCGGCGTCCTTCCAGGAAACGACCCGCGTCCTCACCGAAGCGTCGGTGCAGGGCAAGGTCGACTCGCTGCAGGGCCTGAAGGAAAACGTCATCGTCGGCCGCCTGATCCCGGCGGGCACCGGTGCGGCCATGAACCGCGTCCGCGTCACCGCCTCGTCGAAGGACGCGGCGCTGCGCGCGGCGATGCGCAACGCGACCGAAGCACATCTGATCGCGCCGCAGACCGCCGCCGAGGAGCATGAAGCCGAACTGGCACAGGGCCCCGAGGCGGCGATCGGCGACGATCCGCTGGGCAAGGTGCAGGGCGAGGACTTCACCACCGACGACGTGATGGTCGAAGATCGTCCGGAAGGCGAAGGCGAGGAATAAGCCCCTCGGCCCGCTGGCCCGACAGAAAAAAGCCCCGCCGGAGTGATCCGGCGGGGCTTTTTCTTTGGGCGGCTTCGAGAGCGGGCGGAACGCTCGGCTTTGGTTGCTGGTGATCGGCAAGCAGGCGACCATACACGTCAACGGTGGCGCGCCTACGCTTGAAGGGCGATACCAGTTAACAGTCGGATTTTTTAATCAGCAATCGGCAGTGCAAGATGGGGTGTGAGGCCTTGCCTTCATATCTTCTGACAACAGATGATTGAAAATCAGGGCAAAAGGAAGCGAAATGACAATAACCGGAATAATGGCTCGTTTTGCCCAATACGCCGGGCTAGCGCTTCTGATAACAAGCCATAGAATATAAGAAAAACATGCCGAAATCGAAAATATAAACGAGATGGTCAGGAGCAACTTTCCGGTCCACGCCATTTCGTCCCGAATGAGCGACGCCGCCATTATTATCGTGGTTCCAAAACTGCTTAACGCTCCCACCGCAGAAAATAGTGCGAAGCAAAAAAATATCACACGATCAAAGCGTGAAATCTGTTCCCAGTATGTTTGGTATCCCATTTGCCCCTCCCAGCAGATGATAGGGGAATGATATATCATAATTCTGGCAAATGCTATGCGCCGTAGCCAGTTTGACGCCGCGTTGAGGTGTCAAAAGACATCGCATCCGCTATCGGTCCGAAGCTCGGCACGATAGAAAGGGCCCACCGGCGTGACCGGTGAGCCCTTGGTTGTTTGGGGAATGTGCGGGCCGGCGCGATGGGGCTTTGCGGCCGCCGGCCCTTCGCTGTCCTAGGGCGCGAGGATCGCGACGGCGAGGTACAGCAGCAGCGGCAGGCCAAAGCCCAGCAATGTCAGGGCGACGAAAGCGACGCGCGTCCACAAGACGTCGATGCCGAACTGGTCGGCCATCCCGGCGCACACGCCGAAGATCATCCCGCTGCGACGATTCTTGCGAAAACCCTGGTTCATGTCTTTCCTTTCGATCCCGGCCCGAGGACCGGCGTTCTTGGTGGCCTTTCGGGGCTGGTCAGGCGACCAGCCCACTGAAATGCGCAGCGTTCGGGCCGACAGCGGCGAGGAACAGCATCGAGCAATAGAGCGAAGCAACCGCCGCGATGGCGTAGCTCTTGAGCGAGTCGACGTTGAAATGGGCCATGATCTTGTCCTTCCTATATGGGTCCGCCGGGCCATCCGGTGGATGCCCGATGTATTGCAGGAGGCGTGCCAGTTTCATTCATTGGCAGTTAACGGGGGTTTTTGGGGTTCAGATATTTTATTTCAACGAGATTTTTACCGGAATATGGTGAAAATATCCGATTAAAAGTAATTTTTATGAAATCCCCTTTGCTTCGTCATTGCGAGCGAAGCGAAGCAATCCAGAGTAGTGCAAGGCTGCTCTGGATTGCTTCGCTTCGCTCGCAATGACGAAGGGAGAAATCCGCAGTGTGGATGGAGGCTTGCCCGTCCTCCTCCGCTGGTCGCTCGACGAAAGGCCATTTCCCTCGGCGTTAGAAATATCCTACGCGCAAAAGGCATGACGCTGACCCGCCTTTCGCTGACCGATTTTCGCAATCATGCCGGCGCGGACATGGCGGCGGGGGCGGGGCTGGTGGCGCTGCACGGCGACAATGGCGCGGGCAAGACGAACATATTGGAAGCGATCTCGCTGCTCGCGCCCGGCCGCGGGCTGCGCCGCGCGCCACTGTCCGACATGGTGCGCGACGGTGCGAGCGGCGGCTTCGCCATCTTCGCCGAAGTTCTCGCGGGGGCCGATCTGCCGCCGGTCGCGCTGGGCACGGGTATCGAGCCCGCGCACCCGGGACGGCGGATCGTGCGGATCAACGGTGCGTCCGCAGCGGCCGCCTCGCTCGGCGAGTGGATCGCGATCCTGTGGCTGACCCCTGCGATGGACCGGCTGTTCGTCGAGAGTGCGGGCAACCGGCGGCGCTTCCTGGATCGCCTCGTCCTCGCGCTCGACCCGCGTCACGCGCAGCACAGCAACCGCTACGAAGCGGCGCTGCGCGCGCGCGGCAAGCTGCTCGCCGATCCGGGACAGACCGATCCGCAATGGCTCGCCAGCCTCGAGGCGCAACTTGCCGAGCATGGCGCCGCGATCGACGCCGCGCGGTTGGCGACGCTCGCGGCGCTGTCGGGGGAACTCGCCGACCAGCCCGACGCGCCGTTTGCCCGGCCGCTGCTGACATTGGTCGACGGTGAGGGACGCGCGCGAGAGATGCCCCACGATGTCGAGGCGCTCAAGGCCCTGTTCGCCGCGCGCCGCCGCATCGATGTTGCTGCGGGCCGCGCGACCGCGGGGCCGCACCGCGACGACCTGTCCGCTGTCCACGCCGCGACCGGGCGCGCGGCAGCGCGCTGTTCGACCGGCGAACAGAAGGCGATGCTGCTCTCGCTCGTCCTCGCGCACAGCGATTGCGTTGCGCGCGGGCGCGGGGCGCGGCCGGTGCTGTTGCTCGATGAGGTGGCGGCACACCTCGACCCCTCGCGCCGCGCGGCGCTCTACGAACGGCTCGCGGGGCAGGGGGGGCAGGCGTGGCTGACCGGGACCGAGGCGGCGCTGTTCGCCGACATGCCGGGCCCGGTGACGCGATTCCGCATCGCGGGCGGACGGATCGCGGCGGGCTGACCGCCGTTAGCCCTTCGGCTTGACTGTTACCCAGATGCTGATCGGCGCCGCGAACTTGCCCCGCGCGGGTTTGCCGACGTCGATGCGTTCGGCGGTGACCAGTTCGCCGGTCTCCAGCGTGAAGCTGGCCCACGGCTTCGGCATACGGTTGAAGCTCATTTTCTGGAGCGGCTGGCCGGTGGCGGTGTTCATGATCGTTGCGGTGATACCCATGCGGCGCGGGTAGCCGGGGGGCGGTGATCTTGTCCAGCGCGAAGGGGAAGAAGAAAGCCGGGTTTCGATTGAAGGCGGGCATTGGTAAATTGAGAGGGGGTTTTGCGTCCGCTGGCGTCGCCCCCCTCTCCAAGCTTCGCTAGCTCCCAGGGGAGCAAGCTGCGCTATCCTCTCCCTCAAGGGGAGAGGAGGCTATGTCCGCTCTCCACCCCAAAACAGCCGCTCCGTACAATCGCTCGTAATGATCATCCATTCGCGCTATAATGCGCTTTGCCAGAGGGTCGGGCGATCGCCGCCGTGCGCAAGCGCGGGGGAGGAAAGTCCGGGCTCCACGGAAACCACGGTGCCGGATAACGTCCGGCGGCCCCCGCGAGGGGGTCAGGGAAAGTGCCACAGAGAAGAGACCGCCAAAGGCTTCGGCCCGGCGAAAGGTGAAAGGGTGCGGTAAGAGCGCACCGCGCGGACGGTAACGGACGCGGCACGGCAAACCCCACCGGGAGCAAGGTCGAATAGGGATGGCAAGAGGCAACTCAGGGCTGGTTCCGGCCCCGTCGTCCGGGTTGACTGCTTGAGCGTTCGGGCAACCGCACGCCTAGAGGAATGATCGCCCATCCCCGGCAACGGGGTGGACAGAACCCGGCTTACAGACCCTCTGGCATACTCTCCCCATCCGGCACGCGCGGAACCGCGCACCGCCGCCCCGCGTTTCATGCGGACCAGAAAGGGAGACGAGCCATGCAAGTCGTCGATGACCATGTCGAGGTGACCGAAACCGAAGCGAGCGGCGGGGTAAAGGAGCAGGGCGTGCGCTATGTCCTGGCGATTTCGCTGCTGGCCGTGATCGTCGTGCTATCGGCCATCTGGATCGTGCCGGCCTTGCTGCGGTCCTAGAGCGGCGAGCCCCAAATCTGACCCACCGTCCCGTTCGAACTAGGGTTCTGATATAGCGCAGGGCTATCCGGGATAGTGGACCGCCATCACCTCCCACTCCTTCGGTCCCGCGGGAAGCTGCACGGTGCGAAGATCGCCGACCGCGGCGCCGCGTAGCGCGCGGGCGAGGGGGCTGTTCCAGCCGATCCGGCCGGCGCCGGCATCGGCTTCATCGTCGCCCACCAGCGTCACGATGCGCCGCGCGTCGTCGTCATCGGCGAGTTCGACCGTCGCCCCGAACCAGATGCGGTGCTTGTCGGGCTGCGCCGCGGGGTCGACGACGCGCGCCGCCTTCATCCGCCGCGCGAGGAAGCCGAGCCGCCGGTCGATCTCGCGCAGCCGCTTGCGGCCGTAAATATAATCGCCATTCTCGCTGCGGTCGCCATTACCCGCAGCCCAGCTGATCGTCTCGACCAGCTTGGGGCGTTCCTGCCCGAACAGCGCGTCATATTCGGCGCGCAGCGCCGCGAAGCCTGCCGGGCTGATGATGTTGGTCTTGTCCCCCGCCATGGGGCCTACCCCGGATTGCGCTTGCCGAGGTAGAAGCTCAGCGGAGCGTTGGGGAGCGGCCGGTCGCGCAGCGTGTCGTAGACGACGGCGTTTTCGAGCACGCGCTGGACATAGTTGCGCGTCTCGAAGATCGGGATCGCCTCGATCCAGTCGACCATGTCGATGCCGCCACCCCGGGGATCGCCGTTGGCGCGCAGCCATTTGTTCACATTGCCCGGCCCGGCATTATAGGCCGCGACCGCGAGCGGATAGCTGCCGCCGAAATAGCTCAGCATCTGCTGGAAATAGGTCGAACCGAGCGTGAGGTTGTAATTGGTGTCGCTGGTCAGCGAGCCCGCGTCGTAGCTCAGTCCCAGCTTGCCCGCGACTTCGCGCGCGGTGCCGGGCATGAGCTGCATCATCCCGCGCGCGCCGGCATGACTGATCGCCTGCCGGTCGAACTGGCTTTCCTGCCGCGTGATTGCGTGGATGAAGGTCCAGTTGCCCTCATGACCCGAGGGCACGCGCACGGTCGGAAAGCCCGACACCTCGACCGCGTCGAGGCTGTTCGCCTGCGCGCTGCGCCCGATCATCACGCCGAGGTCGGGGCGGCCGATCGACGACGCGAGCTGGCCCGCGAGGACATGGTCGGCGGGCGTGGTCGCGCGCTGTGCGATGGCGCGGAGGAACTGCGACTGCTCGCGCCACGCGCCGATCTCGCCCAGCGCGCGCGCCGCGCGCACCAGCCGGTTGTCGTCGAACGCCCGCCGTTCGTCGCCGTTGACCGTGATCGTCGGGTTCGGCGTCGGCTTGGGCTGCGGCCGGCCGAGCCGTTCGAGCGAAAGCTGGCCGTAGAACTGGTCGTAATGCTGCGCGGCGTCGTTGAAGTAGCGGTTCGCCGTGTCGCGGTCGCCCGCGGCGAGCGCAGCGCGGCCCGCCCAGTAGAAACCCTTGGTCCGCGTCTGCGCCGAGCGCGCGGCTTCGCCATAGGCGGCATAGAGTCGTACCGCCTCGCCGGGACGGCGGAGGCTCTTGAACGCGAGTTGCCCCGCGAGCCAAGCGAGCGAGGTATAGTCGTCGCGCACCCCGAGCGGTTCCTCGCGGATCACTACGCCGGGCGCGAAGCTGTCGTCGATCTGTTTGGCGATATTATAGGCGGTGAGCTTGTCGCCCGCGGCGTCGGCCTGCCGCGCATTGGTGAGCAGCGTTTCGATCCATTCCTCGGCGTCGGTCGGCGCCTTCGCCAGCGTGCGCGGGGCGGCGAGCAGCGCGCGCGCTTCGCCGACGCGGCCCGCCTTGCGCAGCCAGGTCGCCTTGGCGGTGATGTAGCCGGGATCGGTGCGGGTGAGCGAGGGATTGTCGCTTTCGACCGCCGAGGCCTGAAGCGCGGCATCGACCGCGCCGCTGCGCATCGCGAGGCGCGCCGCGAACACCGCGCGCTTTTCGGGCGAGACATAGGGAAGCTGGCGGCCCGCCGCGATCGTCGCGTTGGTCCACAGCAGCCGGTCCATGCGTGCGTCATGATCGGCGAGGCTGAAGACGCCGGGGAAGAGGCTGAGCGCGCGGCTCACCTCCATCTCGTCGATGATGCCGCCGGTCCAGGCGCGGCGCGCGGCGGCATTGGCGTCCTCGCGGCGGCCCGCGGCCTTGAGCGCCAGCGCATAGCGCAGCTCGCCGCTCGGCGTGCGCGGCGGATAGGCCTGAAAGAAGGCGAGGGTGCGCTGCGGGTCGTAGCTGTCGAGCGCGATCGCCTTTTCGGCGCGCACGCGCAGCTTGTCGGCGTCGGGCCAGTCGCGGTTCGCCATCAGGAAGCGCGAAAGCTGGTCGAAGGAGGCGGTGTTGGTCGCGGTGAGGCGCCGCCATTCGAGCACCGCATCGCCCACCGAATTCGTCGACGGCGGCGCCCCCGACTGGGCCGCGAGCCCCATCTGGGCGCGATACCAGGCCATTTGTTCGGGAGTGAGTTCGCTCGCATGAGCGGCGGTGGGAAGGAGAAGGGCGGCGGCGAGCGCCAGACGGGAAATGCGGGTCAGCGAAATCATGCCGGCCATGGTAATGCCAAACTCCTTGCGGGGCGCTGAATAGACGTTCAATAGCGTGCGCGCCGGCCAATCCTATGACCGTGCCGGAGTCTTTGTAAAGGAGCGGAGCATGTTTTCGGGGTCGATTCCCGCCTTGGTGACGCCATTTCGCGACGGTGCGTTCGATGCGCCGGCGTTCAAACGGCTGGTCGAATGGCAGATCGACGAGGGAACGAGCGCGCTCGTGCCGTGCGGCACCACCGGCGAAAGCCCAACCCTAGGCTTCGACGAACATTATCAGGTGATCGACGCCTGCATCGAAGCGGCGGCGGGGCGTGTGCCGGTGATCGCCGGTTGCGGGTCGAACGACACCGCGACGGCGATCCGCCATATGCGTTATGCCGAGAAGGCTGGTGCGACCGCGGCGCTGGTCGTCGCACCTTATTACAACCGGCCGACGCAGAAGGGGCTGATCGCGCATTTCGAGGCGCTTGCCGAGGCGAGCAGCCTGCCGATCGTCGTCTATAACGTCCCCGGCCGCACCGTCACCGACATCAGCGCCGAGACGATGTGCAGGCTCGCCGAAATCCCTTCGATCGTCGCGATCAAGGATGCGAGCGGCGACCTCGCCCGCGTGACGGTCCACCGCGCGGGGGCGGGCGCCGATTTCTGCCAGCTCAGCGGCAACGACGATCTGTGGCTGCCGCATGCGGTGCTCGGCGGCGTCGGTTGCATTTCGGTTACCGCCAATGTCGCGCCGCGCCTCTGCGCCGATTTCGCCGCGGCTTGTGCATCGGGCGACTGGACCGGCGCGCTGGCGCTGCATGACCGATTGTTCGACCTGCACAAGGCGATGTTCTCCGACGCGTCGCCCGGCCCGGTCAAATATGCGCTGTCGCGCGTCCACGACTGGTTTTCGCCTGAAGTGCGCCTACCTATCATTGATGCGTCCGAGGCATCGCGCCAGGCCGTCGATGCCGCATTGTCCGCGGCGGGAGTAATCTAGGTTCCGTTTCATGGCCCGTCCGCAATCCGCCGCCGAATTCGACAAGAAGAAGGTCGTCGCCGAGAACCGGCGCGCGCGCTTCGACTATGCCATCGAGCAAGTGTTCGAGGCGGGGATCGCCCTGCAGGGGACCGAGGTCAAATCGCTGCGCTTCGGCGAGGGGACGATCGCCGAAAGCTATGCCGAGGTGAGGGGCGGCGAGGTGTGGCTGATCAATGCCAACATCCCCGAATTCAGCCACGGCAATCGGTTCAATCATGAGCCCAAGAGGCCGCGCAAGCTGCTGCTCAACGGGCGTGAGATCAACAAGCTGCACGCCGGGGTGATGCGGCAGGGGATGACGCTGGTTCCGCTGTCGGTCTATTTCAACAGCCGCGGCCGCGCCAAGGTCGAGTTGGCGCTCGCCAAGGGCAAGAAGGCGCACGACAAGCGGGAGTCGATCAAGGAGCGCGACTGGAAACGCGACAAGCAGCGGCTGATGAAAGAGCGCGGATGAGCGGGGGAGGCCAGCCGCGCGACCCGAAATCCCGGGACAAGGCGTTCCTGATGAACTGGATTCGCCGCAACTCGCCGACGCGCGAGGAATTGCTGGCGAGCCGCTTCGTCAAGCCTTTCGCGCACCGCGTCGCGCACAGTCATTTGTGGCGCTTCACTCGCACCTCGGTGCGGCGCGGCACCGCGCTCGGGTTGTTTGTCGGCATCTTCTTTCTGATCCCCGGCGTCCAGATTTTGGGCGTCGCGCTGCTCGCGCTGCCGTTTCGCGCCAATATCCCGATCGGGGCGGCAATGACCTTTCTGTCGAACCCGGTGACGACCCCGCTGATCCTCGCCGCGTCGGTCTGGCTCGGCAATGTGCTGTTCGGGATGCACACCAATATGGCGGGGCTCTACGCGCTCTATGAGCGATCGGCCTCGCTTTCGGACTGGTGGCAATGGTTCACCGCGAACGCAGGGCCGGCGCTGCTCGGTGGGCTCGGCGGACTGTTCGTGATTTCGGCGGCCTCGGCGGTCGTCGGCTATATTCTGGCCTCGGTCATCTGGGACAATTGGATTCGCCTACGCTGGCGGCGCAAGATCCGTCGGGCACGCGACCAACGACTTGAGACATCGACGAGTGACACCGCCGCCGGTTGAACCGCGGCCGCCCTGCGGCCTATAGCTGTTCCCATCGCAAGATCGCGCCGCGGCGCGCCCTTCGCACTGTCTATCTGGGGAATATCATGACTTTGAACCTTTCTTCGCGCCTGATGGCGACCGCCGCGCTTGGCGCGGTGCTGATGGCGGCAACGCCTGTCTTCGCTCAGGACACCGCCGCCTCGGCGCCCGCGACCGACACCGCCGCCAAGCCCGAAATCGGCGATTTCGGCTTCGATTTCTCGGGCATGGACAAGAGCGTTCAGCCCGGTGACGATTTCTATGCCTATGCCAACGGCACCTGGGTGAAGGATACCGTGATCCCGGCCGACAAGTCGAACTACGGCATGTTCACCGCGCTCGCCGACCTGTCGCAGAAGCGCACGCAGGAAATTCTCGAGGCGGCCAAGTGCGACCCGAGCAGCATGATCGGCCGCGCCTATGCCGCCTATCTCGATTCGGCGGCGGTCGAGGCGAAGGGGCTCGCCCCGATCCAGCCGTGGCTGACCAAGGTCCGCGCCGTCGACAAGGCCGGGCTCCCCGCGCTGCTCGCCGAGGCCGACCGCAGCGGCGTGTCGCATTTCTTCGGCGGCTATGTCGGGCAGGACGACAAGAATCCGGACGTCTATATCTACACCCTGTTCCAGGGCGGCATCGGGATGCCCGACCGCGATTTCTATCTGAAGGACGGCGAGCGCAACCTGAAGTTGCAGGCCGCCTACCTCAAGCATCTGGAGAATGTCCTGACGCTGGCGGGCGAACAGGACGCCGCGGCGCGCGCCAAGGCGATCTACGACTTCGAAAAGCAGGTTGCGACCGTCCACTGGGACAAGAACGACAGCAGCGACGCGACCAAAGTCTATAACAAGATGACGATCGCCGACCTGACCAAGGCCGCGCCCGGTTTCGACTGGTCCGCCTTCATCCGCGGCGTCGGGGTCAAGGAGGACACGATCCTGGTCGCGCAGCCGAGCGCGCTGACCGGCGAGGCGAAGCTGATCGCCGACGCGCCGATTGGCGTGCTGCGCGACGCGTTGCTCGTCCGCAGCCTCGACGGCTTTTCGGACGTGCTGCCCGACGCGGTGGCGAAGGAGGCCTTCTCCTTCTATGGCACCGCTTTGTCGGGGACGCCGCAGATGCAGGAGCGCTGGAAGCGCGCGGTCGATTTCACCACCAACAATCTGGGCGAAGCGGTCGGTCAGGACTATGTCGCGAAATATTTCCCGCCCGAAACCAAGGCGGCGATGGATGTCCTCGTGAAGAACGTCCTCGCGGCGCTCGACACGCGGATCGGTAATCTGACGTGGATGCAGCCCGCGACCAAGGTGAAGGCGAAGAAGAAGCTCGCCAATTTCACGACCAAGATCGGCTATCCCGACCGCTGGAAGGATTACAGCAAGCTGGAGATCAAGGCCGACGACCTGTTCGGCAATGCGCTGCGTTCGAACCAGTTCGCGCACGACGACAATATCAGCCGCCTCGACGGGCCGATCCGCCGCTGGGAGTGGGGGATGACCCCGATGGAGGTCAACGCCTACGCCAATTTCGGGATGAACGAGATCGTCTTCCCCGCGGCGATCCTGCAACCGCCCTTCTTCGATCCGAAGGCCGACGCGGCGATCAACTATGGCGGCATCGGCGCCGTCATCGGCCATGAGATCAGCCACCATTTTGACGACCAGGGCTCCAAATATGACGAGACGGGCAAGCTCGCCAACTGGTGGACCCCCGCCGACGTCAAGGCGTTCGAGGCCGCGAGCAAGGCGCTCGTCGCGCAATATGACGCCTATGAGGTGCTGCCCGGCGAACATCTCGACGGCACCTTCACGCTCGGCGAGAATATCGGAGACCTTGCCGGCCTGACGATCGCCTATGACGCCTACAAGAAGTCTCTCGGCGGCAAGGAAGCGCCGGTGATCGACGGGCTGACCGGCGACCAACGCTTCTTCCTCGGCTGGGCGCAGGTGTGGCGGCGCAACTATCGCGAGCAGAATCTGTCGCAGCGCATCACGACCGACCCGCATTCGCCGTCGATTCAGCGGGCTTGGGTCTCGCGCAACCTTGACCCTTGGTATAAGGCCTATAACGTCAAGCCGGGCCAGAAACTCTATCTGGCGCCCAAGGATCGCGTCCGCATCTGGTGATGCGCCCATAGAAGAGAGTGTCGTTGACTGCGCAAAGCCTGCCTGCCGCTGATGCTGATTTCAGTCGGGGGGCGGGCTCCGCGGGGCCGCCGCCGGCGCTTGCGGCGCTGTCGCGGCTCGATGCCGCGATCATCGGCGGGCTCGCCTTGCTGTCGGTCGCGCTGCTGTTCTGGGCGACGGCCAATGCGGTGTTGGCTGCCGGCTTCCTTGCCGGACTTGCGATTTCCGTCTGCGGGCTGATCCTCACGCGGCGGCTGTTTCCGGCCGCGGCCGGCGGCGAGGTGGCGGCGCCCGACTGGACGATGCTGCGCGCAGCGGTCAACCACGACGATGTCGCGATCGCCGTGACCGACCGCGCCGGGCGGCTCGTCTGCGCCAACGATCTGTTCGCGACGTGGATGGGCGGCTTCGTGACCCCGCCGGGGTTGCCGCTCGACGGACGCGGCGCCGACCTGCTCAAGAACGCCGGGCGTGCCGCGTGGCGCGATGGCGAGGGGCACGCCAGCGACATCGCGGTCGGGCCACTGCAATTGCAGGCGCAGGTGACGCGGACCGGGCAGGCCGAGGATTATCTCGTCTGGCGCTTCGCCGCGCTCGAACGGCTCGACCTGACGAGCGAAGTGATGCGCCACCTCGACGGGCCGGCCGGTCGGACGCTGGCGCGTGCGGGGATCATGGCGGCGCTGGTCAGCGCCGAGGGCCGGCTGCGCACCGCCAACCAGGCCTTTCTGCTCCGCGCCTTCGACGAGGGCGACCAGGCGCATTATGCCGGACGCGACGTCGCCGCGATGCTGCGGCTCGACGACGCGGGCACGCTTTACTTCGCGCGCGAGGGCGACCGCGCGACGCCGGTGCGGATGCTCCAGATTCCGCTGACGCCCGCCGACGGCCATGGCCCAGTGCTGCTCGCGATGCTCGACGAGGAAATGGGGCCCGCCGACCGCGGCACCGCACAGACCTATGTCGAGACCTTGCTGTCGCTGCTGCCCTTCGGGCTCGCGCTGGTCGATCGCGACGGGCGCTTCCTCTATATGAACCGCGCCTTCCTCCGCGCCGCGGGGATCGGCGAGGGGCGCCCGCCGCGCTATCCCGGCGATCTGGTCGTCGGCGAGGACAAGGGGCCGCTCGCCGACATGATCCGCCGCCACAGCAGCGGCCAGCAGGTCGGCGGCGATCTGTCGATCCGGCTGATCGGGCAGGGCGACGACCCGGTGTCGATGCGCGTCGTCGGGGTGCGCGGGCTCGGTGAGGCGGCGGTGCTGCTCAGCCTCAAGGATTCGAGCGAGGAATCGCGGCTGAAGCGTCAGGTCGCACAGGCGTCGAAGATGCAGGCGGTCGGCCAGCTCGCGGGCGGCGTCGCGCACGATTTCAACAATATCCTCACCGCGGTGCTCGGTGCCTGCGACCTGATGCTGATGCGCCACACGCCGGGCGACAGCGATTATGACGACATCCAGCAGATCCGCAGCAACGCCAACCGCGCCGCCAGCCTGACGCGGCAATTGCTCGCCTTCTCGCGCCAGCAGACGCTGCGTCCGCAGATCTTGCAGCTTCCCGACGTGATTTCGGAGGTGTCGCATCTGCTCAAGCGGCTGATCGGCGATACGGTCCAGCTTATGGTGCATCACGGCCGCGGCCTCGGCGCGGTGCGCGCCGACCCGGGGCAGCTCGAACAGGTGATCATCAACCTCGCGGTCAATGCGCGCGACGCGATGGCGGGCGCGGGAACGCTGACGATCGAGACCTATCCGGTGTCGGCCGCCGACGTCCGCCAGATGGGCAATGAGTTCATGCCCCCCGCCGATTATAGCGCGCTGAAGGTCAGCGACACCGGCAGCGGCATTCCCGCCGACGTCCTGCCCAAGATCTTCGAGCCCTTCTTCACCACCAAGGATGTCGGCAAGGGGACCGGGCTCGGCCTGTCGACCGTCTATGGCATCATCAAGCAGTCGGCGGGCTTCATCTTCGCCGACAGCCGGCCGGGGGAGACGAGTTTCACCATCTATCTCCCCGTCCACCGCGCGGGGAGCGACGGCCCAGCAACGCCTGCGCCGCCGGCCAAGCCCAGGAAGAGCCAATGGGGCACCGGCACGATCCTGCTCGTCGAGGACGAGGATATGGTGCGCGCAGTCGCGGAACGCGCCCTGACCCGCGCGGGTTATAGCGTCGTCACCGCCGCGCAGGGCGAGGAAGGACTGGAGCGTTTCGCCGGGATGGAAAAGATCGACCTGATCGTCAGCGACGTCGTGATGCCGACGATGGACGGCCCGGCAATGGTGCGTGCGATGCGCGCGAAGCGGCCGGCGTTGCCGGTGCTGTTCATGTCGGGCTATGCTGAGGAGCAGCTTCGCCAGTCGATCGACATCGCCGACGTCGCTTTCCTGCCCAAGCCCTTCTCGGTCGCACAACTGACCGAAGCGGTGTCGGCGGCGCTCGACGAGGCGGCGCATCGGGCGGGCCATGGCTGACGCGCCGCGCATCCTGCTGGTCGAGGACGACGTGCTGATCGGCATGATGCTGGCCGACATGTTCGACGCGCTCGGTCTGCCCGAGCCCGCGCAGGCGACGACCAATGATGAAGCGTTGGCGGTCATCGCCGCCGAATCGCTCGCCGGCGCGCTGATCGACATCAACCTCGGCGACGAAAAGGGCTGGCCGATCGCCGACGCGCTCGCGGAGCAGGGCATTCCCTTTGCCTTCACCTCGGGCGGCGGCGACGTGATCCCGCCCGCGCACGCGCACCGGCGGCTGGTGACCAAGCCCTTCCGCTTGACCGACATCGAGGCGGCGATCGCCGAGTTCGGCGCCTGACCCGTCGCCCCCGCGCAGGCGGGGCCGCCGTCGCCCTTTCCCTTCGCTGCTGCGTAAACTGCCAGCGACCCTCGCCCGCGCGGGGCGAGGAACTATTTTTGTTCCCCTCTTGTTCCATGAGAACAAATGTGGCACATGAGGCAGGCGTTGCGATGCTTCCGCGGTCGCTCTAGAGCAGGAAAGGGACGGCAATGGCCGGACAATTGTCACTCGTCGAATCGGGGAAATCAGTGAACGGAACGGACAGGCAGAAGGCGCTCGACGCCGCGCTCGCGCAGATCGATCGCGCGTTCGGCAAGGGCTCGGTGATGAAGCTGGGCTCGAAGGAAGCGATGCAGGTCGAGGCGGTTTCGACCGGCTCGCTCGGGCTCGACATCGCCCTGGGGGTCGGCGGTCTGCCGCGCGGCCGCGTCATCGAAATCTATGGCCCCGAAAGCTCGGGCAAGACCACCCTCGCGCTGCACTGCATCGCCGAGGCGCAGAAGATGGGCGGCACCGCGGCCTTCGTCGACGCCGAACATGCGCTCGACCCCGTCTATGCCAAGAAGCTCGGCGTCGACATCGACGAACTGATCGTGTCGCAGCCCGACACCGGCGAGCAGGCGCTGGAGATCGTCGACACGCTGGTGCGCTCGAACGCGATCGACGTGCTCGTCGTCGACTCGGTCGCGGCGCTCGTCCCGCGCGCCGAGATCGAAGGCGAGATGGGCGACAGCCACGTCGGCCTCCAGGCGCGCCTGATGTCTCAGAGCCTGCGCAAGCTGACGGGATCGATCAGCCGCTCGCGTTGCATGGTGATCTTCATCAACCAGCTTCGCATGAAGATCGGCGTGATGTACGGCAATCCCGAAACGACGACCGGCGGCAACGCGCTCAAATTCTACGCCTCGGTCCGCCTCGACATCCGTCGCACCGGCCAGATCAAGAATGGCGACGAAATCGTTGGCAACACGACGCGCGTCAAGGTCGTCAAGAACAAGGTCGCCCCGCCGTTCAAACAGGTCGAATTCGACATCATGTACGGGCAGGGCATTTCCAAGATCGGCGAGATCCTCGACCTTGGCGTCAAGGCCGGGCTGGTCGAGAAATCGGGCGCCTGGTTCAGCTATGACTCGATCCGCATCGGCCAGGGGCGTGAGAATGCGAAGACCTTCCTGACCGAGAATCCCGAGCTGATGCAGCGCCTCGAAAGCGCGATCCGCACCCGCACCGACGCGGTCGCCGAAGAGATGATGACGGGCCCCGACGACGACGAATGACCGATCTTGAACGCCATCCGGCCGGTTTCCCCTCCCATGAACCGGCCGGCCGACGGCGGCGGGCCCCGCAGCCTCCTTGCGGCTGCATCGCACCTGCACCTGTCCCTCTCGCAGGTCGGCCCGCCCGCCGTTGATTTGCTGCCGATCGGTATGCGATCTGGCGGCGACAGCGTAAAACGGGTCGGGAAGCGGCCATTCCCCTTCGTTCCCTCTCTTCGTCGTTCCCGCGAAAGCGGGAACCCGGTGTGGGGTCAGCCGACGCACGCCCTGGGTTCCCGCTTTCGCGGGAATGACGAAATGATGAGTCGCAGACCGTCGCTTACGGCCGCTTTGCGTTCCCTTCCTTCGTCATCCCGCGCTTGATCCGGGATCCCGCTTTCGACGTTCGCGCAGAGGCGCGAAGCGGCCTATCGGTCCCGGCCATCGTCTCGGCGTCTCCGCGTCTCCGCGCGAACTATAATCTCTGCGCTCTTTGCGTCTCTGCGCGAATTGTCTTCCTTTCTGCGCCCGGCCGCTTCAAATCATTATCGGCCCCAAACCTGCGCTGCCTGGCCAGGCGCGGCGCCAAGGAGAATGCGATGAGCCTGATTGTCCACCACCTCAACAACAGCCGTTCGCAGCGCATCCTGTGGCTGCTCGAGGAAATCGGCGCGTCCTATGAGATCAAATTCTACGACCGCGATCCGGTGACCAATCTCGCGCCGCCCGAGCTGCTCGCGGTGCATCCGCTCGGCAAGTCGCCGGTAATCGAGGATGGCGGCAAGGTGATCACCGAATCGGGGGCGATCGTCGAATATCTCTGCGAACGCCATGGCGGCGGCGCTCTGGTTCCCGAACGCGGCACCGACGATCATATTCGCCACCTCGAATGGATGCATTTCGCCGAGGGGTCGGCGATGACGCCGATCCTGCTGCGCCTCTATACCGCGCGGCTAGGTGCGGCGGCGGCGCCGCTCGAAGCCCGCATCGCGCATCAGCTCGATTCGCATTTCGCTTATATGGAAAGCCGGGTGAGCGACGCAGGTCATTTCGTCGGCTCCAGCCTGTCGGCGGCCGACGTGATGCTGAGCTTTCCCGCCGAGGTTGCGATCATGCAAGGCATGGCGCCGCGCTATCCGAAGCTCGCGAATTTCGTGAACGCCTGCCACGACCGGCCGGCGTGGCGCCGGGCGCGCGACAAGGGCGGGGCCTACTATGGCTATTGAACACCGGGGTCTTGTCGCTGCGGCGGCGGCGCTGCTGCTCGCGGGCACCTCGGTCGCGCTCGCCGCGCCGCCGACGCTCGGGCCCGAGGTTGAGCGCAATATCGTCGTTCCTGACGGCAGGGCCTTCGCGCCGACCGCGGCCGACGAGGAGGGCGCGATCGACCGCTTCGCCACCTATGCCGCGGCGCTGGCGCGGCGCGACTATGCCGCCGCCTATGCGATGCTGCGCCTATCGTTCCAGGCGTCGAACCCGCGGCTCGAATGGGAAATGAACATGCGCAAGCGTTCGGCGCTGTGGGCCGACGGCCAGCTCCGCATCCTGCGGCTGAGTTGGTATCCCGACCCCGCGGGCCAGCCGCCGGGGCTTTACGCGGCCTTTGATTTCCGCGGCGACCGCAAGGACGGCACGATGGATTGCGGCTATGTCGTCGTCCACCGCACCGACCCCGCGAGCCCCTTCACCGTCGTCCGCACCGACACGTCCGAAGTGCCGCCCGAACTGATCGAGGACGGGGTGCCCAAGGCCGATGTGCTGCATCAGCTTCCCTGCTATCTGGGCAAAGGGATCGCGACGTCGTTCTGAACGAAGGGGTCGATCACCGTCATCGCCACTAATCGACTTGTCGCACCGCGACAAAATCCCTAATTCGCGCGCATGACATCGACCAACGACATTCGCCGTTCCTTCCTCGACTATTTCGGGGAGGCGGGGCATCATATCGAAGCTTCGGCGCCGCTGGTGCCGTACAACGACCCGACGCTGATGTTCGTCAACGCGGGCATGGTTCCGTTCAAGAATGTCTTCACGGGGCTGGAGAAGCGCCCCTACAGCACCGCGACCTCGTCGCAGAAATGCGTGCGCGCGGGCGGCAAGCACAACGACCTCGACAATGTCGGCTACACGGCACGGCATCATACCTTCTTTGAAATGCTGGGGAATTTCTCCTTCGGCGACTATTTCAAGGAACAGGCGATCACGCACGCCTGGACGCTGCTGACCAGGGATTGGGGGCTGCCGGCGGAGAAGTTGACCGCGACCGTCTATCATACCGACGACGAGGCGTTCGACCTATGGCGCAAGATTTCGGGGCTGCCCGAGGAGCGCATCATCCGCATCCCGACCAGCGACAATTTCTGGTCGATGGGCGACACCGGGCCGTGCGGGCCGTGCAGCGAAATCTTCTATGACCATGGCGACCATATCTGGGGTGGCCCGCCGGGATCGCCGGAGGAGGATGGCGACCGCTTCGTCGAGATCTGGAACCTGGTGTTCATGCAATATGAGCAGCTTCCGGGCGGCGAACGGCTCGACCTGCCGCGGCCGAGCATCGACACCGGCATGGGGCTGGAACGCATCGCGGCGGTGATGCAGGGCGTCCACGACAATTACGACACCGACACGTTCAAGGCGCTGATCGCGGCGTCGGTCGACCTGACCGGGGTGCCCGCCGAGGGCGCGACGCAGGCGAGTCACCGCGTGATCGCCGACCATCTTCGCGCGTCGAGCTTCCTTGTCGCCGACGGCGTGCTGCCGTCGAACGAGGGGCGCGGCTATGTGCTGCGCCGGATCATGCGCCGCGCGATGCGCCACGCGCATCTGCTCGGCGCCAAGGATCCGCTGATGCACCGGCTGCTGCCGGCGCTGACCGCCGAGATGGGCGTCGCCTATCCCGAACTCATCCGCGCCCAGCCGCTGATCGCTGAGACGCTGGAGCGCGAGGAGACGAAGTTCCGCCAGACGCTCGACAAGGGGCTGCGCCTGCTCGACGAGGCGACCGTCGGCATGGGCAAGGGCGACACGCTGCCCGGCGAAACGGCGTTCAAGCTCTACGACACCTATGGTTTTCCCTATGACCTGACCGAGGATGCGCTGCGCGCGCAGGATATCGCGGTCGACCGCGCGGGCTTCGATGCGGCGATGGCGCAGCAGAAGGCGGCGGCGCGCGCGGCGTGGAAGGGCAGCGGCGACAAGGCGTCGGACGAAATCTGGTTCGATCTCGCCGAAGCGAACGGCAGCACCGAATTCACCGGCTATACCTCGACCGCAGGCGAGGCGACGGTGATCGGGCTGGTGCGTGACGGCAAGCCGGTTGACGCGGCGAAGGCCGGCGACGAGGTCGTCGTGCTCACCAACCAGACACCTTTCTATGGCGAGAGCGGCGGTCAGATGGGCGACGCGGGGACGATCGCGACGCTCGACGGCGCGAAGGCCAGCGTCAGCGACACCGGCAAGCCGCTCGGCCGCCTGCACACGCATCAGGCGAAGCTGGAGGCGGGGACGCTGAAGGTCGGCGAAACGGTGCAGCTCGCGGTCGATGCGGCGCGGCGCGACCGCATCCGCGCCAATCACAGCGCGACGCATTTGCTGCACGCGGCGCTTCGCAATCGGCTCGGCGGGCATGTGACGCAGAAAGGGAGCCTCGTTGCCGAGGATCGCTTCCGCTTCGACTTCTCGCATCCGAAGGCGCTGACGCCGGAAGAGATCGCGACGATCGAGGCCGATGTGAACGCGCAGATCCGCGCCAACGAAGCGGTGACGACGCGGCTGATGACCCCCGAGGACGCGATCGCGGCGGGCGCGATGGCGCTGTTCGGCGAGAAATATGGCGACGAGGTGCGCGTGCTCAGCATGGGCAAGGCCGACGACCATAGCTATTCGGTCGAATTGTGCGGCGGGACGCATGTCCGCGCGCTGGGCGACATCGCCTTGTTCAAGATCGTCGGCGAAAGCGCGGTTTCGTCGGGGGTGCGGCGCATCGAGGCGCTGACCGGCGAGGCGGCGCGGCAATGGCTGAATGCTCGCGACGAAGCGCTGAAGAGTGCGGCGGCGGCGCTCAAGACCTCGCCCGACGAGGTGCCCGCGCGCGTTGCGGCGCTCGCCGAGCAATTGAAGAAGGCCGAGCGCGAGCTGGCCGACGCGAAGAAGGCGCTGGCGATGGGCGGCGGGGGAACCGCGGCCGGTCCTGCGGTCGAGCAGGTCGGCGACACGGCTTTCCTCGCGCAGGTCGTCGACGGGCTCGATCCCAAGGAGTTGCGCGGCACGGTCGATGGGCTCAAGAAACAGGTCGGCAGCGGCGTCGCGATGCTCGTTGCGGTCAATGACGGGCGCGCGTCGGTCGCGGTCGGGGTGACCGACGACAAGACCGCGAGCCACAATGCCGTCGATCTCGTCAAGGCCGCGGTCGCGGCGCTCGGCGGGCAGGGTGGTGGCGGACGGCCCGACATGGCGCAAGGCGGTGGGCCTGAAGGCAAGGCCGCGGACGATGCGATCGCGGCGGTCATCGCGGCGCTGGCGGCCACCATTTGAAACCGACGAAGAAGACGCGGCGCACCGATCACGCCGAACGGCTGATCGCGGCGCCGCTGCCCGATGTGTTCGCGGCCTTCACCAGCGCCGCGAAATTGGCGCGCTGGCTGCCGCCCGAGGGCGCGACCGGGGCGTTCGATCATTGCGACCTTCGCGCAGGCGGCGGGTTCCGGCTGCGGCTGACGTTCGACGATCCCGATATCGAGACCAAGAGCGACGACGACAGCGACATCGTCGAGGTGCATATCCCGACGCTCGACGACGGGCGGCTGATCGTGTGGGAGGTCGAATTCGAGTCCGACGACCCGCGCTTTTCAGGGACGATGGCGATGCACTGGTATCTGTCGCGAAAGGGCGGCGGCACGCTGGTGACGATCGACGCGCATCAGGTGCCGCCGGGGATTTCGGCGAAGGATCATCAGGCGGGGCTGAGTTCGTCGCTCGCCAATCTGGCGGCGGTGGTGGAATAGGATTCGCGCAGAGATCGCAGAGATCGCAGAGATCGCAGAGGTTGCAGAGGATTTGGTTCACGCGGAGACGCGGAGACGCGGAGGAAAAAGGAGATGGGCGGCTTTGCCGCCCTTTCTTTTCCTCTGCGTGCTCTGCGATCTCTGCGCGAATATTTTCTTCTCCGCGTCTCCGCGTCTCCGCGTGAATAAGGAAGACCGTCGCCCCCGCGAAGGCGGGGGCCGCTGTCGGTTTACGCAGCGATGCTGAGCAGGGCTGACGGCGGACCCCACCTTCGCGGGGGCGACGGTTATTGGTTCAGCCGTTCACGCCCTTCGCCTGACCCCACGCCCGCGCGGCGGTGTAGCCGAGATAGCCGGTGCCGAAGAGTGCGTAGAGCGGTTCGGGGATGCCGGCGAGATAGGCGTTCATGCCCTCGGCGATGCCTTTTGCCATGTCGGGGCGCGCGGCGGCGATCAGGCCCATCGGGATTGCCCACAGCAGCAGCGCATACATGACATAGAGGAAGCTCGGCCGCGCGCGGCTGGTCCAGGGGTCGGTGCTGTTCGCCTCGGCGACGATCGCGGTCATCCGCGTCTTGATCGCATCCATTTCCTGGCTGCCCTCGAGCTTCAAGAGTTCGAGCTTGGCGCGGTCGCGCGCTTCGGGGTCGGGAATGATCTTGTCGATCAGCTTGGCGACGGGGCCGATCAGGCCTTCGATGATGCTCATGTTTCGCTGTCCTTTTGCTGGAAGTTGTCAAAGTTCACGATACGTCCCGGTAAAATGATACCCGTCACGCATTCCCGATGCGGTTGGCCAGCCAGCCGTAGAGGAAGGCTTCCTGGCTGGGGCGGCGTTCGGCGAAGGCGATGTAGCGTTCGCCCTGCAGTGCCTCCATCGCGCGCAGGAGGACGGTCTCTCCGCCCTTGCCGCGCGCCTTCAGGAAGCCGTCGAGCGCGGACAGCGTGCGCGGGCCGATCTCGCGGTCGACCGCGATGTCGGGATAGTCGCGCGCGGCGCGGTTGAGCGCGTTGAGCGCGCGCTGAAGGAAGCCCGCGGCTGTGCCGGCGCCCATGTTGACGCCGGTGTCGAACAATTCGGCGGCGATTTTCGGGGCTCGCAGCGCGACCTTGTCGAAACCGGGGCGCAGCCAGTAGATGCGGCGATAGATCGACGCCGCCTCGGCGCGCGGCAGGTCGCGCATCGCGCCCGCATAGCCCTGCGACCGCGCGACCGCTTCGGTGATTCCCCAGCAGGTCGGGCCGCCGCGATCGGCGGGATGGTTTACATAGCGGCCTTCGCGGTCGATGACGGCATCGATCAGCGCGTCGGCGTCGCAGCTCGACGGGTCGGGTCGTGGCATGATTCGCTCCTTTAGGTTCGTTGGGCAAGCATAACGAACCATATGGGAACAATGTAGGAAAGGCTTTTCTTCATGCGGGCTTTGCAGGTGCGCGAACTTCTACCCGGACATGCGGGCGCCGCGCTCGCCGACCTGCCGGTTCCCGAGCCGGGACCGGGTGAGGTGCGGGTGCGGGTGCGCGCGGCGGCGGTGAATTTTCCCGACCTGCTGATGACGCGCGGCGATTATCAGTTGAAACCCGACCTGCCGTTCGTGTCGGGACTGGAGTTCGCGGGCGAGGTCGATGCGGTGGGGGAGGGCGTGTCCGGCTGGCAAGCGGGCGACGCGGTCGTCGGCGGCAATCGCTTCGGTGCGATGGCCGAATATGCTGTCGTTCCGGCGGCGGCGCTGCGGCGCAAGCCCGAAGCGCTGGGCTGGGACGAAGCCGCCGCCTACCCGGTCGCTTATCTGACCGCTTATGTCGCGCTCGTCCGCTGCGCGCGGATCGAACCCGGCGAAACCTTGCTCGTCCACGGCGCGGCGGGCGGCGTCGGGCTGGCGACGGTCGATCTGGCCAAGGCGCTCGGCGCGCGGGTGATCGCGGCGGCGAGCAGCGCGGCCAAGCGCGACGCGATCGCCCGCGCCTATGCCCCCGATGCGGTGATTGCGGCCGAACCCGGTTTCCGCGAGGCGGTGAAGGACCTGACCGGCGGCAAGGGCGCCGACGTCATCTTCGACCCCGTCGGCGGCGATGTCTTCGACGAATCGACGCGCTGCATCGCTTTCGGCGGGCGCCTGCTGGTGATCGGTTTCGCGTCGGGGCGCATTCCGGAGGTGTCGGTCAATATGCCGCTGATCAAGGGCTTTTCGGTCGTCGGGGTGCGCGCGGGCGAATATGGCCGGCGCTTTCCCGAGCGCGGCGCGGAGAATGTCGCGGCGATCGACGCGCTCGCGGCCGAGGGGCGGATTCGTCCGCATGTCCACGCCGCGCTCGACCTTGCCGACTGGCGCGAGGGCTTCGCGATGCTCGAACGGCGCGAGGTGGTGGGAAAGGTCGTGCTGCGGCCGTGACGGGCCGGTTCCGGCTGCCATAATTTTGCGACATTCGCGCCCCCATCTCCGCGCCGGGGTGCCCGGCGGTTTCGCCGAACGGAATGAAGGATGGGAAATGAAGAGATTGATGATGATGGCCGTGATGGTCGGTGCGGCGCTGCCGGTCGCGGCCTCGGCGCAGCCGCCGCACGACGGCGGCCGCATGTTCGACATGATGGACGGTAATGGCGACGGCAAGCTCGACAAGGCCGAGATCACCAAGATGGCGCAAATGCGCGCCGAGCGGCAGGGCGACGCGTCGCTCGCCTCGCCGGAACGGGTCGACGCTTTCTTCAAGCATCTCGACGCCAACGGCGACGGTTTCATCGACAAGAACGAAATGGAATCGATGCGCAAGGCGCGCGCCGCGCCGCCGCCGCCGGACGAGCCGGAGACCGCGCCCGACGACGCGAGCTGAACGCGGGGCCCCTTCCCGCTAGCGGGAAGGGGATTCGTTCAGGCCAGTGCGATCCGGATCGCCTGCACGAGGAAGGTGACGCCGACCAGCGTCAGCAGCCAGCGGCGGCTGGTGCGGAAATGCGCATCGCTGATCCGGTCGAGCAGCACGCCGCCGACCATGATCCCGGCCATCGAAGCTAGGATCGAGATCGCGGTTGCCCCGAGCGGCATCGCCTCGCGGGCCGCGTCGCTCAGCAGGACGCCGCCATAGACGAAAATCTTCGACGCATGGCCCATCGCCTGCATCACCGCCTTGGTCGCGACGATCTGATGCCGGCCGAGCCGCGTGTTGATGAACAGCATGTCGGTGACCGGGCCTGATACGCCCGCGACGAGTGCGATTCCGGTCGAGACGAAACCGCCACCGAGCGCGTGCCAGCGGTTCGCGGCGTCGAGCGGCAGCCAGCGCTCGGGCAGCCAGACGAGGATCGGCATCAGGCCGAGGCCCAGGAAAACATAGAATTTCGACGGCGCGAACAGGATCGCCGAAAAGAAGGCGACGGCCGCCGCGGTGCCGAGCCCGAACCAGATCAGGACCGGCCAGACGATATGCGCGCGGTGCAGGAAGGCGCGCCAGCCGTTGGACGCGAACTGGATCGCGCCGTGGAGCGCCAGCGCCGTCGCGACCGGCAGCAGCCAGGCAAGCAGTCCCATGAAGACGAGGCCGCCCGCCATGCCGAACAGGCCCGACAGGATCGACGTCAGAAAGGCGGCGATCACGATGCTGACCTGCATCGGTCCATCGCTTTCCGTGTGAACCGCCTTGGCGGTGCGGATCATATTGGTCGGGACGAGAGGATTCGAACCTCCGACCCCCACACCCCCAGTGTGATGCGCTACCAGGCTGCGCTACGTCCCGACCGGCCCGATTGGGCAGGCGAGGCCCCTAGCGCGGCTTGGCGGGGGATGCAAGCGGGAAGCCATGGCTTGATCTCGCCGCCTGCCTCCCCATGTCAGCACCGCCCGCGAGGGGAGGGCGCGCAGCGAGCGGTTGCGTCGAAATTCCCCGCGTGATAGGCGCCGCGCCATTATTTGCGCGCCCGCTCCCGGGGGAGGGGGTGATGCTGCAAAGAGAAAGTCTTTCATTCATGTCGACCAATCTGCTTCTGACCCAGGCGGCTGGCTCCGGGGGCGGGGCCGCCGGTTTCATCATGCTGGTGCCCTATCTGCTGATCTTCGTCGTTTTCTGGTTCTTCCTGATCCGCCCGCAGCAGGTGCGGATGAAGGAGCATCGCGCCAAGATCGCGGCGGTGAAGCCGCGCGATCAGGTCGTGACCGGCGGCGGCATCGTCGGCAAGGTGACGCGCGTCGATGATGATTTCGCCGATATCGAAATCGCGCAGGGCGTGAAGATCAAGGTGGTGAAGTCGACCATCTCCGACGTCCTGCAGCCCGGCGCGAAGCCCGCGAACGACTGACGCCTTCGGCGCCGCCGGCGTCGGCGGCGCCCAGAACCGGAATTTCCCTATGCTCGATTTCCCGCGCTGGAAGACCATCGGCATCAGCATCATCCTGCTGCTCGGCATCCTCTTCACCATTCCCAGCTTCCTGCCCGAAAAGACCTTCGACAAGCTGCCGTCCTTCGCGCAGATGAAGGTCAATCTGGGCCTCGACCTTGCCGGCGGCAGCCATTTGCTGCTCGAGGCCGATGTCTCCGATCTCCAGAAGACCCAGCTCGCCAACATGGAAAAGACCGTGCGCGCGGCGATGCGCGGCGAGCGCGGACCCGACGACGACATCGCGATCGGCGAACTGTCGACCGCGGGCGGCAAGATCAGCTTTCTCGTCCGCGACCAGAAGCAGCTCGACGAAGCGCGCGACCGGCTATTCAAGGAGACGGGCGGCGCGGGGATGACCGGCCAGCGCGATTGGCGGATCGATGTCGTCGATACGACACGCCTGGTGCTGACGCCGACCGCGGCGGGGCAGAAGCAGGCGATCGCCAACGCGATGGATACCGCGCGCGACATCATCGACAAGCGCGTCAACGCGCTCGGCACGCGCGAACCGACGATCATCCGCCAGGGCGACGACCGGGTCGTCGTTCAGGTGCCCGGCCTTCAGGATCCGCAGCAATTGAAGGATCTGATCGGCAAGACCGCGCGGCTCGAATTCCGCATGGTCGACGCCAACGCCGACCCCAATGAAGCGGCGGCGGGCCGTGTGCCGGTGGGAAGCGAGATCGTTCCCTATGCCGAGGGCGCCAGCGCCGGCGCCCCGTTCGAGGTGCTGCGCCGCCAGGTGATGATCAGCGGCGAGCAGCTTCTCGACGCGAAGCAGGGCTATGACGGACAGTCGGGCCAGCCGGTCGTCAACATCCGCTTCGATTCGGGCGGGTCGGCGACCTTTGCCAAGGTGACGGCGCAGAATGTCGGCAAGCGTTTCGCGATGGTGCTCGACGGCCGGGTGCTCTCGGCGCCGTCGATCAACGAGCCGATCCTGGGCGGCAGCGCCCAGATTTCGGGCAGCTTCTCGGTCGCCACCGCGAACAACCTCGCCATCTCGCTCCGCTCGGGCGCGCTGCCGGTCAAGATGACGGTGGTCGAGGAACGGACGGTGACGCCGGAGCTTGGAGCCGATTCGATCCGCAAGGGCGCAATCGCGGGCATCATTGCCACGGTCTCGGTGCTCGTGCTGATGCTCATCGTCTATGGCCGCTTCGGCGTTTATGCGTGCCTCGCGCTCTTCTTCAACATCTTCCTGATCATCGCGATCATGGCGGGGTTCAACGCAACGCTGACCTTGCCCGGCATCGCAGGCTTCGTGCTGACGATCGGCGCCGCGGTCGACGCGAACGTGCTGATCAACGAGCGCATACGCGAGGAACTGAAACGAGGGCGACGCGTGTTCCAGGCGGTCGAACTCGGCTATTCCGAAGCGAGTCGCGCGATCTTCGACGCCAACGTCACCAACGTCATCGCCGCGGCGCTGATGTTCTGGTTCGGCACCGGCCCGATCAAGGGCTTCGCCGTGGTGCTGACCATCGGCATCGTCACCAGCGTCTTCACCGCCGTCACCGTCACGCGTCTGTTTGCCGCCCGCTGGCTCCATGCCAAGCGTCCGGCGACGATCAACATTTAAGAGAAAGGGAGCGAAACGATGCGTCTGCTGAAACTCGTCCCCGAGGACACGAACATCGATTTTCTGCGCTGGCGGAAAGTCGCGTCGGCCGCGAGCTTCCTCCTCGTCGCCATATCGATCGCGCTGGTCGCGGTGAAGGGCCTCAACCTGGGCGTCGACTTCGTCGGCGGCCAGTCGGTCCGCGTCGAATTCCCCGGCACGATGCCGAAGATCGACGAGATTCGCGAAAAGGTCGGCGACATCGGCCTCGGCGAAGCGACGATCCAGCAATTCGGGTCCGACAAGGCGGTGGCGATCCGCACCGCGCTGCCCGAAGGCGACAAGGCGGCGGCCGACCGCGCGGGCAAGCAGCTCGTCGACGGCATCCACAAAGCCTTTCCGACCGCGCACACCGGCTCGGTCGAGACTGTGTCGGGCAAGGTGTCGGGCGAGCTGATCCGCACCGGCGCGCTCAGCCTCGCGCTCGCGATGATCGGCATCTCGATCTATATCTGGATCCGCTTCGAATGGCAGTTCGGCGTCGGTGCGCTCGGACGCCTGTTCCACGAGGTGGCGCTGACCTTTGGCTTGTTCGCGGTGACGCAGCTTCAGTTCGACCTCAACAGCATCGCGGCGCTGCTGACGATCGTCGGCTATTCGCTGAACGATACGATCGTCGTCTATGACCGCGTGCGCGAGAATCTGAAGAAATACCGCAAGATGGAGATTGTGCCGCTGCTCAATCTCTCCATCAACGAAACGCTGTCGCGCACCGTGATGACCAGCGTGTCGGTGATGCTGGCGCTTGGGGTGCTGCTGGTCTTCGGCCCCGACGTGATCTTCGGCTTTACCGCGGCGATGCTGTTCGGCGTCTTCGTCGGCACCTATTCGTCGATTCTGATGTCGACGCCGGTGCTGGTGTGGCTGAAGGTCGGTCCGCAGAGCTTCGTCCCGCGCACCAGCGCCGCGACCGAAGGCGCCGAGCGCATCACCCGCAAGGACGATGGCGCGGTGGTGTGAGTTTCGGCTTCGACCCGGCCTTCACAATTTCTTGAGAAGTGCGTCAGGACTTCGCCGCCGCTTTCGTCTTCATTGTCCCCGGCTTGAAAGGACGTCGTCGTCCGGCAGGGGAGATATATGGGACGGGTCAGCACAAACAACGGTGAACAACTGAACTTCACCCGCGACTCCGGCATTGCCGTTTCGCTGCGCGTCTGGTCCGAAACTGACGTCAGCGGCGTCATATGGAGCAACGGCGGGCATATTTCGTCGTCCAAGACCGAGATCATGCAAGTCTTCCTCCAGCGGGAGGACGGGCGCGAAATCGATGTGAAGATCAACAATGCCGGCATCGGCGCGCGCGAGGGACATCACCTGTCGCTGATATGGGCCAGCAGCTCCGATTCCAGCGGCGATGTCGGCGTGGCGATGGTGAACCACAGCACCGGACGCCACCAGATATTCGGAAATCGCATTGATGAGCTGATGGCGAAACCCATGGCGAACCTCAACGGATGTTGTCTTGCCGTGGTCATCATCATCGCCGCCGGGATCTTCGGATCCTTCCTCGGGCAATTCAAAGCGGCCGTGATCGGCCTGGCGCTGTTGGCGATACCCGTTCTGCTCATGGCGAGCATCAGCAAGACCAAGGGGCAAAGGGCCGGCGTCCGGGAGGATTATGCCGCCCAGGTCGAACGCTATGTCGCGGATGTTCTGGCCCGCGAAACCTGAACTCGCGGACCGGGCCTCATCGTTTTGCGCAGCGGCGGAGATGCTCCGCCAGTTCGCGGCCGTTGCGATCCCAGTCGAAGCGGCCGCCAAGACTGGCGGCGACATCGCTCGGTGAGGGCGGGGCGGCGAGGATGTCCCGGACCGCCGCCGCGATGGCCTGCGGCGTGCGCCGGGCGATGCGCCCGGCGACGGGCGAGGTGACGAGTTCGGCGGCGCCGCCCGCGTCGCTGATCACGATCGGCGTGCCGCAGGCGAGCGCTTCGACCCAGGCGTTGGCGAGCCCTTCGCTGACCGACGGCATGACGACGACGTCGGCCGCGCGATAGAGACATGGCAGGTCGGCGTTGGCGACCGACCCCATCAGGTGGAACCGGTCGGCGACGCCGAGCCGCTCGGCCAGCGCGCGGTAGCGGCTTTCCTCTTCGCCGGCGCCCGCGAGCCAGTAATGAACGCCGGGAAGGTCGGGCAACGCCTCGATCACCAGCGCCTGGCCCTTGCGCGGAATGAGCGCGCCGACCGTTGCGATGACCGGGGCGTCGTCCATGCCGAGCGCGGCGCGCGCGGCGGCGCGGTCGCCGGGGTGGAAGCGCGCGGTGTCGATGCCGGTGTAATGGACCGCGACCTTGGCGGCGTCGATCCCGATCGCGGCCATGTCGCGACGCATCGCGTCGGAGACCGCGAGCAGGCCGGCGGCGCGATCGGCGGCTTTCACCACCGCGGCCTTGCTGGACGCGTCGTGTCCGAAATAGCTGATGTCGGCGCCGCGCGCCTTGATCGAAAAGGGCAGGCCGAGCGCCGCGGCGACGCGCATCGCGGCGGGCCCCTCGGGATAGAAGAATTCGGCATCGACGACATCGAACACCTGCCCACGCACCGCCGCCAGCACCGCGCGCGCGACTTGCGCCGGGTTGAAGCGGGTGCCGTAGCGCGGGATCAGGGCGAAGCGCGGGCGATGGACGGTGAGGCCGTTCCATTGTTCGGTTGCCGGCAGATCGCGAAGCGCACGATAGCGGCCGTGCAGCGATAGCGGGAAGGGCGGCAGGCCGACGGGCGCCACGACGGTGAGCTCGATGTCCGGCTGCGTGGCGAGGGCGCGGAGGCTTTTTTCGACGAACAGGCCAAAGGTCGGCCGCGCGGCGTCGGGGAAAAGCGTGGCGATGGAGAGGATGCGGAACGTCACGCCGCTGTTCCACTTTGCGCGACATTGCGAGCCCTTCGACTGCCTTGCAGGCGCTCAGGATAAACTATGCGAAGCAATCCAGAGCGGTTTATGCCTGCTCTGGATTGCTTCGCTCCGCTCGCAATGACGATGGATATGAACGGCATTACAGCGACCGGATCAGCCGTACCGCCACGGCAGCCCAGGGCGGATTGCTCACGACCTGCTGGCGCTGGCCGGTGCCGAGCGGGAGCAGGTGGAGCTTTTCGCCGTCGACGTTGAGCAGCCGCGCGAAGAAGAAGCGGCCGGCGGGGCGGGGGACGAGTAGGTCGCGATTGAGCGCGCCCGCCCAGTCGCCCGCGATGCGGCGACACCAGATTTCGTCGCCCGCGCGATAATCGCCGATCGACGAGGTCACGCGCACCGCCACCATATCCTCCCCCGGCCGCGCGGTGATCGCCTGTTCGACGCGGGTCGGTGCTTGTGCACCATCGGCACCGAGTAGCGCGGTGATCGTGAGTTGGGTGTCCTGTGGCAACTGGACGAGTTCGGCCGCCTCGACCCCCAGCGCCCTGGCGATGCGGTTCATCCAGCCGAGCGACAGCGTTCGCGTGCCCGTCTCAAGGCGGCCGATCGTCTGCGCGGTCGTCGGCGGGTCGCAGCGTTGGCCGACTTCCTCGAGCGTCAGCCCCTTGGCGCGGCGGACGGCGCGGATACTGTTGATCATGAACGTGCTCCGATAACCAAATCGGTTTCTTCTTTCCTACAAAATCATCCAATGTCAAGGGAGCGTGCCAAGAAGGAGATTCGCATGACCGCACGCCGCCTGGAAACCCGCCTCCACCCCGACGACCGGCTCGATCCTGGCAAGACTGGGCCGCAGGTGATGCGGCACGTCACGGTCAATGTCGCCGAAAGCCCGATCGCGTGGCTCGCGGCGCGCGGGATGCTGACCCCGGCGCAGCTTGCGGCGGGCGAGCGGCTGCGCGCCGATTATGAGCGCGCGGGCCTGTCGGCGCGCCTGACGATGCGCTGGGACGCCGCGCCGCCCGCGAAGAGCCGCGGTGGCGCGCGGGCGGCGGACGCCTCGCTGGCGCGGATCGACGCGCATCGGCGTTTTCACGCGGCGATCGACCATGCTGGGCCGGGGCTCGCCGACATCTGCTGGCGCGTGATCTGCGCGGGCGAGGGGATCGGCGGCGCGGAGAAGGCGATGGGATGGCCGGCGCGGTCGGGGAAGCTGGTGCTGGGGTTGGCGCTCGATCGGCTGGCGGGGTTTTATGGGGTGGGGTGATGATTCTTGTGGCCGGAACGATCGGAAGCGAAACCGTCCTTCATCGTCATCCCGGACTTGATCCGGGATCCATTCTCTCAGCGCCGGATGAATGGATCCCGGATCAAGTCCGGGATGACGAGAGTTGAGCGGCAGTTTTCATCCCATCTTCGTCATTCCCGCGAAAGTGGGGAATGTCCGCTCCCCACCCCAATGCGGACGTTATCCCAGTGCCTCGACTTCCTCAGCCAGCGCCAGCCAGCGATCTTCGGCGGCGGCTTTTTCGTCGCGTAACGTGTCGAGCTTGCCGGTCAGCGCAGTGAAGCGCGCATGGTCGCGCGCGAACAGGCCGCCGTCCGAGAGCTCGGTCTCGATCCCCGCCATTTCCGCCTCGATTTCCTCGATCCGGCCGGGGAGGAGGTCGTAGTCGCGCTGGTCCTTGTAGCTCAGCTTCTTGCGCGCCTGCGGCGGCGGGGGCGGGGCTTCGGTCGCGGCGGCCTTCGCCTTGGCCGTCACCGGTTTTGCGCGTTTCGCTTCCCAGTCGGCATAGCCGCCCGCGACGATGTCGACCTTTCCCGAACCGTCGAGGCCGAGCGTCACCGTCACCGTGCGGTCGAGGAAATCGCGGTCGTGGCTGACGAGCAGCACCGTGCCTTCATAATCGGCGATGACCTCCTGCAGCAGGTCGAGCGTTTCGAGGTCGAGGTCGTTGGTCGGCTCGTCGAGGACGAGCAGGTTCGATTCGCGGGCGAATTCGCGGGCCAGCAAAAGCCGCGAGCGCTCGCCGCCCGACAGCGCGCCGACGCTCGCCTCGGCGATCGCGGGGTCGAAGAGGAAATCCTTCAGATAGCCCTGAACATGCTTCTTGACCCCGCGGACCTCGATCCAGTCGCCGCCGTCGGCGAGGATGTCGCGCACCGTCTTGTCGGGCGAGAGCAGGCTGCGCTGCTGGTCGATGACGATGCCGTCGAGCGTCGGGGCGAGGGTGACCGTGCCTTCGTCGGGCGCGATCTCGCCGGTCAGCAGCTTGAGCAGAGTCGACTTGCCCGCGCCGTTGGCGCCGACGATGCCGATGCGGTCGCCGCGCTGGACGCGGAAATCGAAATCCTTGATGATCGTGCGCTCGCCGAAGCGCTTGCTGATATGATCGGCGACAATCACCGATTTCGAGCGGACATCGTCGTTGGCGAGGCCGAGCTTGGCGACGCCGGGGCCGCCAATCATCGCGGCGCGGGTGGCGCGCATTTCCTTGAGCTTTTCGAGCCGCCCCTGGTTGCGCTTGCGTCGCGCGGTGACGCCGCGTTCGAGCCAGTGCGCCTCGAGCCGCAGCTTGGAATCGAGCTTTTGTGCGGCGCGGGCTTCCTCCGCGAACACCGCTTCGGTCCATTCGTCGAAGCCGCCGAAGCCGATTTCCTTGCGGCGGATGCTGCCGCGGTCGAGCCACAAGGTCTGGCGCGTCAGGCGGGTGAGAAAGGTGCGGTCGTGGCTGATGACGACGAAGGCGCCGGTGTAGCGCGCGAGCCAGTTTTCGAGCCAGTCGATTGCCGCGAGATCGAGGTGGTTGGTCGGCTCGTCGAGCAGCAGAACGTCGGGATTCTGCGCCAGCGCGCGCGCGATGGCGGCGCGGCGACGCTCGCCGCCCGAGGCGCTGGCGGCGGTGCGCGCCATGTCGATGCCAAGCTGGTCGGCGATCGCGGCGACGTCGTGCTCGGCGGGGGCGTCGGCGCCGGATGTGGCATAATCCATCAGCGTGTCGAACGCCGACAGGTCGGGCTCCTGTTCGAGCAGCACGACATGCGTGCCGGGGACGATCGTGCGCTTGCCCTTGTCGGCGTCGATGCGGTTCGCGAGCAGCTTGAGCAAGGTCGTCTTGCCCGCGCCGTTGCGGCCGATCAGCGCGAGGCGATCGCGCGCGCCGACATAGATGTCGAGATCCTCGAACAACCAGCCGCTGCCCTGGACGAGGCCAAGGCCTTCATAGGATAAAATTGGAGCTGCCATGATGAACGGCTCGCTACATATGCGTTCAGCGTCATGCAAGCGCGGCGAGGGCAAGGCCGGAACGGGTTCGCTCCGTCAGCGTTACGGAGTGGTCATCAGTTACGGCCGGAACTCCGGTCCACAGGAGAATGAAATGACGAAGCAAATGCTCACCGCTATGGCGGCCGGTATCGCGCTGATGGCGGCGGTGCCCGCCATTGCCCAGCAGGGAGGATCGACGGTGACGACAGCTACGGTGCAGGGACCCATTCTCTCCTTCAGCGTCAGCCAGGAAGTGCGCTCGCGCCCCGATCAGGCAACCGTGGGCGCCGGGGTGACGACGACCGCGCCGACGGCGGTCGAGGCGATGCGCGCCAATGCCGCGGCGATGGACAAGCTGATCGCCGCCGCGAAGGCGCGCGGGATCAAGGCCGAGGATATCCAGACGAGCGGCATCAACCTGTCGCCGCAATATGACTACAGCAACCGCAGCGACGGCCAGCCGCCGCGCTTCCTGGGCTATCAGGTGTCGAACAGCGTTCGCGCGACGACGCCGAAGATCGACGATATCGGACCGCTGCTCGACGCGCTGGTCGCGGCGGGCGGCACCAATGTCGACGGGCCGTGGTTCGGGATGAAGGACCCCGACGCGCAGCTCGTCGGCGCGCGCGGCGCGGCGATCAAGGAAGCCGAGGCGAAGGCGGCCGACTATGCGCGGCTTGCGGGCTATCGTGGCGCCGAACTGGTATCGATCGGCGAAGGCAGCTTCGGCGGGCCGCAGCCGCCGATGCCGATGGTGCGCCTGCAGGCGATGGATGCCGGCTCGGCAAAAGCGACGCCGGTCGAGCCGGGGCAGGTCGCCAATACGCTGACGCTGAGCTTTCAATATCGGCTGGTGCGATAGAGCGGCGAGCCTTTAATCCGACCCATCGCCCCGTTCGTGTCGAGCGAAGTCGAGACACCCATCAGGAAAGCGCAAGGCCGATGGGTGTCTCGACTTCGCTCGACACGAACGGAATTGAGAGTGATGCAGATTCAGGGCGCGGCGCTCTTTGAAGCGCGCGCCGCCGTCAGGGCTTGAGCTTGATCTTCCGCTCGACCCTGGCGGCCGCCTTTTCCTCTTTCTTCCGCCGGTTGAAGACGCGGCGCATGTAACGGACGTCGGTGGCGCCGAGATGCGCTTCGGCGGCCACGAACTGTTCCTGCTCCTCCTCGCCGACGTGATGGAGATATTCCTCCTTGAGCGCGGCGAACCGGCGCAGCCAGCCGGGCGACGCCATGTCGCGGGCGGCGAGGTCGCCGAGCATGTCGTCGATCTCCTTATGCTCGGCGATCGCGTGGCGCGCGAAGTCGGTGGTTTCGGGGTCGCGCAGCACGCTCGACCAGAGCGCCTGCTCCTCGGCCGCGGCGTGGGCCTTGAGCTCCTTCACCAATTCCTTGAACAGCGCTTGGCGATCGGGCGACTTGCCTTCGGTCTCCTCGATCATCGCCAGCAGCGCGCGGTGGCGGTCGTGATCCTCGACGAGGCGGCCGAAAATATCGGGATCGCCGCGGAATTTCGTTTTGGGCGTGCTGCCGATCCGCGCCGCGACGCCGGGCACGACCGCCTTTGCCTTCGCGATAGCCTCGACCTTCGCCTTTGCCGCGGGTTTGCGTTTCGCTGTATCGCGATCGATCGTTCGTGCCGTCATATCGGTCCCACTCCTTTGGCCTGCCCTTTCCGAACGCAGCCCCGAAGTCATGGTTCCGGCGGCAACTCTCCCTCCGCCCACGGCCATGGCCGCTCGCGGAACCATTTGGTGATGATATATTTGCGCCCCTTGCGCACTTTCATCCCGTGGTGGAGCGTCTCGGGATTGGGGGTGCCGTCCGCGCGGACATTGTTCCAGGCGAGCAGCTTGCCCGTTTCGGGCTGGTGCAGCTTTCCCGTCGACAGGAAGCGCGTCGCGCCGCCCGCGGCGGGCTCGTTGAGATAGATCATCAGCGTCCAGCTCCGCTGGCCGGGGATCGCACAATAGGTCTCCCAGTCCGCGCCGTCGGGGTCGAAATAGTCGGTGTGCGCCTTGAACTCCTCGCCGACGTCGTAGCGCTGGCCCTGGAGCGGCTCGCCATATTCGAGCGGGATGCCGGTGAGAGCATGGAGCCGGTCGTTGACCGCGGCGACCGCCGGATGGCGATGGTCGAGGTCGCAGGTCGAGCTGGTGCGAAAAGCGTCGTCACCATTGGGATCGGCGATCGTCGAGGGCCGTGCCTTGGCGTCGATCAGCGCGATCAGCGCGGCACAGGTGTCGGCGTCCAGGAAGCGCGCGAGCATATATTGCTGGAGCTTCGGGGACGGCGCACGCCGGATGCCGGGGACCGCCGCGAGCCGTTCGGCGGTGCGGTCGGCGCCCGAAGCCCGCATGTCGACATGTTCGTGATCCGCCATGCTGCGCTTTTAATGGCGCGATCCCGTGCGAACAATGCTTGACGGCAAAAGACCCCGCGCCTATCGCCGCGCGCTGTCAGAGGCGGTTTCGCCCGACGTGTGGCGATCATAGCTCAGTTGGTTAGAGCGCCGGTTTGTGGTACCGGAGGTCGTGGGTTCGAGCCCCATTGGTCGCCCCATTTTCTCTATCTTCGCGCGTAGCAGCTTTTGGGGTGACTCGGCGCCCATGACGGATTATTACGCTTTGACGTAATTTTCTAACGCGAGGAGTCGCGCATGTCTGCTGTCTGGGATTTCGCCGATTTCGACGATCATGAGCATGTCCACATGTTCCGCGATCGCGCCAGCGGGCTCACGGCCGTCATCGCAGTCCATTCGACGCATCTCGGTCCCGGCGCGGGCGGCGTGCGATACTGGCATTATCCGCAGCGTGCCGCCGCGATCACCGACGCGCTGCGCCTGTCGCGCGGGATGAGCTACAAGAATGCGATGGCGGGGCTGCCGCTCGGCGGCGGCAAGGGCGTGATCCTGGCCGACGAAGGGCAGGCGAAGACCCCCGAACTGCTCGCGGCGTTCGGCCGCGCGGTCGAATCGCTGGGCGGCGCCTATGTCACCGCCGAGGATGTCGGCATGTCGGTCGCCGACATGGTCGAGATCGCGCGCGCGACGCGCCACGTCAGCGGTCTGCCGGCGGCGGGCGACGCAGTAGGCGGCAACCCCAGCCCGCTGACCGCGCTCGGCGTCTATCTGGGGATCAAGGCGGCGATCCGCGAGAAATTGGGCACCGACAGCGCCGCGGGCGTGCGCGTCGCGGTGCAGGGCGTCGGCAGCGTCGGCGAAGGCGTCGCGCGGCGGCTGGCCGCCGATGGCGCGAAGCTGATCCTCGCCGATGTCGATCTGGCGCGGGCGAAGGCGCTTTCCGAAGAACTGGGCGCGGACCTCGCCGATTCGGCGGCGATCATGGAGGTCGAGGCCGAAGTGCTGAGCCCCAACGCGCTCGGCGCGACGCTGACCGAGCAGAGCATAGAGCGGCTGAAGGTGTCGATCGTCGCGGGCGCCGCGAACAACCAGCTCGCGACCGACGCGGACGGGCAGCGGATTCATGACCGCGGCATCGTCTATGCCCCCGATTATGTGATCAACGCGGGCGGGATCATCAATGTCGCGCTCGAATATCTGGGGCAGGGCAGCCGCGAGGAGGTCGAAAGCCGCATCGGGGCGATCCCCGGTCGCCTCGCCGAAATCTGGGCCGAGAGCAAGGCCAGCGGCATCCCGGCGTCGGTGGTGGCCGACCGGATGGCGCAGACGCTGATCGGGCGAAATTGAGCGTCGCCCGGGCGACGCTATGGGATGGCGTCGGCGGGAAAACCCGCTAAGCCTCGCCGTCGATGAAACGGCATTTCTATCTGGTCGCGGGCTGGGCGTCACTGGGGCTTGGCGCGATCGGCGCGTTCCTGCCGTTGCTGCCGACGGTGCCGTTCGTCATCCTCGCCGCTTTCTGCTTCGCGCGTTCCTCGCCGCGGCTCGAAACCTGGCTGCTGACCCACCCGCATTTCGGCCCTCATATCGTCGCGTGGCGCGAGAAGGGCGCGATCAGCCGCAAGGGCAAGATCGCGGCGACCGCGGCCTTTGCGTTCAGTATCGTGCTGGCGGCGATCTTTTCGCCCTGGCCGTGGGTGATGGCGCCGGTAATCGCGGCGGCGGTGACCGGGAGCTGGATCTGGACGCGGCCGGAGGGGTGATTCACCATCGGTGCACGGGGTGCTTGACCTTCGACTCCCCACGGGCGAGAGAAGCGCCGCCGGGTCGCGCCGGGCAATTCACTGGACCGATAAACCGGCCTCACCTAAAGACGACGCGAGACCGATGCACGCTTACGCCAACCCCACCCGCTTTCTCGCGATCGCCAAGCCGCTGACGCCGTGGCTGCTCGGCCTTGGGCTGCTGCTTTTGCTCGCCGGGGCCTTTGCGGGGCTGGCGATGGTGCCCGGCGAAGCGAAACAGGGCGAGACCGCGCGAATCCTCTATGTCCATGTGCCATCGGCATGGCTCGGCATGGGCGGCTGGACCTCGCTCGCGGTCGCCGGGCTGGTGCAGCTCGTCTGGCGCCATCCGCTGTCGGGGATTGCGGCGCGCGCGATCGCGGTGCCGGGGATGCTGTTCACCGCGCTCTGCCTCGCGACCGGATCGATCTGGGGCAAGCCGACCTGGGGCACCTGGTGGGAATGGGACGGGCGGATGACCTCGATGCTCGTTCTCCTCTTTCTCTACGCCGGCTTCATCGCGCTGACGACGGGCGATGAGGGCCAAAGACAGGGCGGATCGCTGTCGCGCGGCGCGGCGATCTATGCGCTGGTCGGCGCGGTCAACATTCCGATCATCAACCGCAGCGTCGTGTGGTGGAACAGCCTGCACCAGGGGCCGAGCATCACGCTGGGCGGGTCGAGCATCGACGGTTCGCTGCTGTGGCCGCTGGGGCTGACCGTGCTCGGCTTTTCGCTGCTGTTCGGGGCGATCGTGCTGATGCGGATGCGGCGGATCATCGCCGACAACCGCGTCGCGGCGCGGCTGCGGCGGCTCGCCGACGACGACGAGGGATATTGAGACATGGCGGGGGTGATCAGCGGGGGCGGGCAATGGGCCTATGTGATCGCGGCCTATGCGCTGACGGCGCTGCTCACCGGCGCGGTATTGTGGCATAGCTGGCGTGCGATGGCGAAGGCAGAGAAGCGCAGCGACGCGCTGCGTAGGGATCGCAAATGAAAGCGAAGCACCAACGACTGATATTGGCGCTGGTGGCGCTGGGCGGCGTCGCGGGCGCGGGCGTGCTCGCGGCGAGCGCGCTGCGCGACGAGGCCGCCTATTTCCGCACCCCCGCCGAAGTGAAGGCGGGCAAAGCCGAGGTCGGCGAGGCGATGCGGCTGGGCGGCATGGTCGCCGCGGGCAGCATCAAGCGCCAGAGCGACGGCGTGACGATCCGCTTCGTCGCGACCGACGGCAAGGCGTCGATCCCGGTCCAGTTCACCGGCATCGTCCCCGACCTGTTCGCCGAGAACGCCGGCATGGTCGCCGACGGCCGGCTGCGCGCCGATGGCGTTTTCGTGGCCGATCGCATCCTCGCCAAGCATGACGAGCGCTACATGCCGCCGCAGATGGGCGAGATGCCGAAGAATATGAAGCTGGTGCCGGGGGAATGAGCGACATCGAATTTCCGTCATTGCGAGCGAAGCGAAGCAATCTCCAGCTTGCGATCTTTCGTGACGATGGCTGGAGATTGCTTCGTCGCTTCGCTTCTCGCAATGACATTGTCGGGTTCGGGGGCATAGCCGCATGATCGCCGAACTTGGCCTCGCTCTCCTGTGGATCGCGGCGGCGCTCGCCTGCCTGTCGCTCGTCGCGGGCATAGCCTATGTCCGCACCGGCAAGGACGATCTCGCTGCGCTGGTGCGCCCGGCGAGCGTCGCGCAGGGGGCGCTGACCGCCGTCGCCTTCCTGCTGCTCATCACCCTGTTCGTGCGGTCCGACATGTCGGTCGAGCTCGTCGTGCGCAACAGTCATAGCCTGAAGCCGATGCTGTTCAAGGTGGCGGGAGCGTGGGGCAATCACGAAGGGTCGATGCTGCTGTGGCTGACGATCCTGGGTCTGTCGGGGGCGCTCGTCGCGATCTTCGAGAAACGGCTGCGCAAGGATACGCTCGTCGCGACGCTTGCTGCGCAGGCGGCGCTCAGCCTCGGTTTCTTCGCATTCCTTCTCTTCTCGTCGAATCCGTTCAAGCGTCTGCCCGTCGCGCCGCCCGACGGGCAGGGGCTCAACCCGCTGCTCCAGGACCCCGGCCTCGCCTTCCATCCGCCGACGCTCTACATCGGCTATGTCGGGATTTCGGTCGCCTTCAGCTTCGCGGTCGGGGCGCTGATCACGCGTGAGATCGGGCCTGCCTTTGCGCGCGCGATGCGGCCGTGGGTACTCGGGAGCTGGATTTTCCTGACGCTGGGGATCACGGCGGGTAGCTATTGGGCCTATTATGAGCTCGGCTGGGGCGGCTGGTGGTTTTGGGATCCGGTCGAGAATGTCTCGCTGATCCCGTGGCTCGCGGGCGCCGCCTTGCTCCATTCGGTCAGCGTCACCGCGACGCGCAACGCGCTGCGCGCCTGGACGGTGATGCTCGCGGTGATCGCTTTCTCGATGTCGATGGTCGGGACGTTCATCGTCCGATCGGGCCTGCTGACCAGCGTTCACAGCTTCGCGGTCGATCCCGAGCGCGGCACCTTCCTGCTCGCCTTGATGTTCATCTATATCGGCGGCGCGCTGACCCTCTTCGCGTTCCGGGCGGGGGCGGTCGCCGAGGGCAAGAAATTCGCGCTGCTGAGCCGCGAGGGATCGCTGGTCATCAACAATCTGCTGCTGACGACGATCCTCGCGCTCGTGCTGCTCGGCACTCTCTATCCGATCGTCGCCGAGGCGATGGGGGAGAAGATTTCGGTCGGCCCGCCCTATTACAACAAGGTCGCGGGGCCGCTGGCGCTGATCCTCTGCCTTGTCATGGTGACGGGGCCGCTGCTGAGCTGGCGCAAGGATGACGGCAAGAAGCTCTGGTCGCGCTTGCCGGTCGCCTTGCTGGCGGCCATGATCGTGCTGTTTGGGCTGATCCTGTTCGGGGGCAAGGTCGGGGTGCTGCCCTTGCTCGGCATGACGGTCGCGGGACTGGTCGCGGTCGCGAGCCTCGCGCCCCTCTGGGGCCGCAACCTCCGCCGCACGCCTTTGCCGACCTGGGGCATGGTGATTGCACATTTCGGGGTCGCGGTGGCGCTTGCCGGGATGGGCGCCGAAAGCGCCTTCATCAAGGAACGGCTCGTCGCCGCGGCGCCGGGCGAGACCGTGACGGTTGCCGATTTCTCGGTCAAGTTCGCGGGCGTCAAGCCGATCGCGGGGCCGAATTACACCGCGATCGAGGGCACGCTGATCGCGACGACGCCTTCGGGCGCGTCCTTTACGCTGCATCCGGCGGCGCGGACCTTTCCGGGGCTGATGGGCGGGCCGCCGACCGAGACCAATGAAGCGGCCTTGCTGACGCGGCCGGGCGGGCAGCTTTATGCGGTGCTCGGGCAGCCGGTGACGGGCCCCGACGGGACCGCCGACCGCTATCAGCTCCGCCTGTGGTGGAAGCCGCTGGTGTGGTGGATCTGGCTCGGCGGGGCGTTGATTGCGATCGGTGCGGCGCTGTCGCTGCTCGGCCGCGCGCAACTGCTCGAAATCTGGCGTGCGCGCCGCGCCCGCAAGGCACAGGAGCGTTTCGCATGAGGAGCCGATGGGTTCTGTTCGTGCCGCTGGCGATCATGGCGCTGCTGTTCGGCGCCTTCATCTATCGTCTGACGGTGCCGAACGACACGCTGATCCAGTCGCAATGGATCGACAAGCCGATGCCGCTGTTCGATCTGCCGCCCGCGGCCGCGGGGATCGAGGGGCTGAAGAGCAGCCAACTCGCTGACGGCAAGCCGCGGCTGGTCAATGTCTTCGCAAGCTGGTGCATTCCGTGCCGCGCCGAAGCGCCGCAGCTTGAGGCGCTGAAGGCGGCGGGGGTGCCGATCGACGGCATCGCGATCCGCGACCGGCCGGAGGATGTCGCGCAGTTCCTGCGGGAAAACGGCAATCCGTTCGAGCGGATCGGCTCGGACGTGCAGAGCAGCGTGCAGATCGCGCTCGGATCGTCGGGGGTTCCCGAAACCTTCCTGATCGACGGCAAGGGAATCATCCGCGAGCAGATTCAGGGCGTGATATTGGCCGATCAGGTACCTGAGATCGTCGCCAAGCTGGAAGCGATGAAGTGAGGGAGCTGGTTCAACATCGCCGCGCCCCTGCGCAGGCAGGGGCCCATCTCCTGCCGCCACGCTCCGGCGCAGCCGGCCGTTTGATGGCGCGCCTTTCGGAGATGGGCCCCTGCCTGCGCAGGGGCGCGTGGGCTTTTTTGCTCGCGGTTCTGTCTCTCGGGTCGATGCCGTCATCCACCGCACAGGATCGCCTGCCGCCCGCTCCCTATGCCTATCAGCAGCTCCGCGACCCGGCTGAGGAGGCGAAGGCGAAAGCGCTGATGGAGACGCTGCGCTGTCTCGTCTGTCAGGGGCAGTCGATCGCCGACAGCGACGCGCCGCTCGCGGGCGACATGCGGCACGAGGTGCGCACCAAGATCGCGGCAGGCGAAAGCCCCGATGCGATCCGCAAGTGGCTCGTCGCGCGCTATGGAAACTGGGTGAGCTATGATCCGCCCTTCGATGCGGCGACGGCGCTGCTGTGGCTCGGGCCGCTGCTGTTCCTCGCGCTCGGCGGCTGGCTCGCCTTCGGGCGGTTCCGGCGTGGCGATGCGGACGGGGAGGGCGGAGCATGATCTGGCTCTGGATATTGCTTGCGGCCGCGCTGACCGTCCTCGGCATCTTCTGGCTCGGCCGCTTGCCTGCCGCATCGCGGCCACTTGCGGGCGCGGCGGTGATGCTGGGGCTCACCGGCTATGCCTTGCAGGGCAGTCCCGCGCTGCCCGGCCATCCGGTTGCCCAGGCGGCCGAGCCCGAGGGGTTCGGAGAGGCGATCACCGATCGCCAGCAGGGGATGGCGAATCGCTTCGGCCCGGCGGCGCAGTGGATCGGCATGTCCGACGGCTTCATGCGCACCGGCAAGACCGAGCTCGCGGCGCAGACGCTCGAAAAGGGGCTCGAGCGCTATCCCGACAATGTCGACCTGTGGACCGGCCTCGGTAATGCGCTTGTCGCGCATGGCGGCGGGGTGATGTCGCCCGCGGCGGCGCTTGCCTTCGACGAGGCGGCAAAACGCGACCCGAGTCATCCGGCGCCGCCTTTCTTCGCGGGGCTGGCGATGGCGCAGAGCGGCGACCTGAAGGGCGCCGAGGCGGTGTGGAACCGGCTTTTGCAGCGCTCGCCCGCCGACGCGCCGTGGCGGCCCGACCTCGAAATGCGCCTGGCGCAGCTTCGCCAGGCGTTGGGTCCCGAACTGCCGCTCGAGTCGCCGGCCGGGCCCTGAGGCGCGTCCCGATTTGGAACCTATTATCCTTGTCCGGGCTCGTCTAAAGCGCGCGCCATGACTGCCGAGTCGCAACAGGCGGCCGGCGACGCCACGCGCGCCGCCCCCGCCGCCTCCATCGCCCATATGGGCCACGGCCATCATGGCGACAGCAAGCTGAAGCTTGCCGTCGGCGCGGTCGGCGTCGTGTTCGGCGACATCGGGACGAGCCCGCTCTATGCGTTCCGCGAAACTTTTGCCGGTCATCATTCGATCGAGGCCGACCGGCTGCATATCTATGGCGTGCTGAGCCTCGTCTTCTGGTCGATGATGCTCGTCGTGACCTTCAAATATGTGCTGACGATCATGAAGGCCGACAACAAGGGCGAGGGGGGCAGCCTGGCGCTGCTGGCGCTGATCAGCCGCTCGTCGGAAGGCAAGCGCTGGACCTGGCCGATCGTGCTGCTCGGCGTGTTCGCGACCGCGCTCTTCTATGGCGACTCGATGATCACCCCGGCGATGTCGGTGCTGTCGGCGACCGAGGGCCTGCAATATGTGAGCCGCGGGTTCGAGCCCTATATCGTGCCGATCGCGCTCGCGATCCTGATCGGGCTTTTCGCGATCCAGTCGCGCGGAACGGCAAAGGTCGGGATGCTCTTCGGCCCGATCATGCTCTGTTACTTCCTGATGCTCGCGATCCTGGGGGTGACGCATATCGTCGATCATCCGTCGATCGTGATGCACACGCTCAACCCGATCAACGCGCTGCGTTTCTTCTGGCTCGACGGCTTCACCGCCTTCGTCGCGCTCGGCGCGGTGGTGCTCGCGGTGACGGGGGCAGAGGCGCTCTATGCCGACATGGGGCATTTCGGGCGCGCGCCGATCGGGCTGTCGTGGCTTTGCTTCGTGCTGCCCGCGCTGATGCTCAATTACATGGGGCAGGGCGCGATGGTGCTCGCGGGCGAGGTCGCACCGACCGCGCAGCTGATCCAGGACCCCTTCTTCCTGATGATGCCCGAAGCGTGGAAGGTGCCGGTGGTGCTGCTCGCGATGCTCGCGACGATCATCGCCAGCCAGGCGGTGATCTCGGGCGCCTTCTCGCTCACCCAGCAGGCGATCCAGCTCGGCTTCATGCCGCGCCTGCGCGTCGACCACACCAGCGCCTCGGCGCAGGGACAGATCTATATCCCGGTGGTCAACTGGGGGCTGATGGTGATGGTCATCCTGCTCGTCCTCTTCTTCGGATCGTCGAGCAATCTTGCCGCGGCCTATGGCATCGCGGTGACGGGGGCGATGTTCATCGACACCTGCCTGATGAGCGTCGTGCTGTTCGTGCTGTGGCGCTGGCCGGCCTGGAAGGCGATCCCGATCCTCGCCGTCTTCTTCATCGTCGACATCGCCTATCTCGGCGCCAACCTGATCAAGGTGCCCGACGGCGGCTGGGTGCCGCTGGCGATCGGCCTGACCATCTTCACCATGCTGACGACCTGGTCGCGCGGGCGCAAGCTGATGCAGCAGGAAATGGCCGAGGGTGCGATGCCGATCCCGGTGTTCGTGAAATCGGCCGCGAACAGCGCGACGCGGGTGCCGGGGACCGCGGTGTTCATGACCTCCTCGTCCGACGGGGTGCCGCACGCGCTGCTCCATAACCTCAAGCACAACAAGGTGCTGCACGAACGCATCATCCTGCTGACGATCAAGATCGCCGACGTGCCGTTCGTGCAGGAAGAGCGGCTCTGCCAGCTCGACGACCTGGGGCAGGGGTTCCACCGGCTGGTGCTGAACTACGGCTTCATGCAGCCGGTCGACGTTCCCGAGGCGCTGAAGCGCGTCACCGGCTGCGGCGGCGAGTTCAAGATGCTCGAGACGAGCTTCTTCCTGTCACGCCAGACGCTGATCGCCGCGAGCAAGCCGGGTATGCCGATCTGGCGCGAGAAGCTCTTCGCCTGGATGCTGCGCAATTCGGAAAGCGCGATGGAATATTTCCGCCTGCCGACGAACCGCGTGGTCGAACTGGGGAGCCAGGTCGCGATCTGACGTTCGCCGGGTTAACTTACCGCAATGTCAGAATAAGCGTTTGAACATTCGGACAAGTCTTGCGATGCAGGACCGATCCCTCGGGCAGGGCGACCAGCGACATGCGGACGGAGAGCAGCAACAGGCCGATCATGCCGGTGGTGCCGGAACCCTTTGCGCTGATCGTCGGGAGAATGGACGACGGCGGCGAAGCCGGATTCATGGGTGCTCTCCGCCGCATGGGGCTTCGTCCCGAACCTGTGACGACGAAGGATATGCGGGCCGAGGCGCCGCTGGCTCGCGTGCGGTTCGGATCGACCTCGGCGCTGATCGGGCGTGCGTCGGCCGATGCGCTCGACCTCGCCGATCCGCTCCACTCCCTGACCAGCCAGCTCGCATCGCGCCTGGACGAGGCATGGCGCGATGCGGGGCGTGTGTGGGCGGTGATTCCGGAGGCGGAAGGAGGCCCCGATACCGCCGGGAATCTGGCGGTGCGCTTGCGCGAATATTTCAAGGCGATGGTGCTGTTGATCGACCTGCTCGACGCGAGCCATATTTTCTGGGCGCCGGCACGGTTGTGGACCGACGCGCCCCAGTTCCGCGATGCGATCGCCGAGATGCTGGCGAGCGGTATGCCGCCGGTGCTGCATCTGGTCGCCTTTCGCCGCAGCGATGCGCCCGGCGGCGCGGTCGTCCGGACCCGGGGACTCGCCCTGTTCGGCGGGCACGAGATCGAGGGCGCGATTCCCGCGGGCTGGACGGTGGCCGAAATGGTCCGGCGGCTGGCACGGCTGGCGCTCGACATCATATTGAACGGCCCGGTCGTCGCGCCGCGGCGACTGCGCGGGCTCGACCCCGGCGAGTGGGTGGCGCTGACCCCGGTAGCGGATGAAGCGGACGGGAGCGGCACCGTCCGCGTGGAATTCGGCAGCGACCTTTGATGGCGGGGCGCTGGTGGCAAGGTGCACCGCCGCCCCGCGCCGGCTTCCAGCGTCACCATCTGATCCCGGTCGCCCTGTTGCGGCGGCCGCAAATGGCCGCGATGTTCGATCAACTGCGCGCCGATGGCTTTGCGCTGCACTGCTTCGACCGCAACGGGTTGATGTTGCCGGCGTGCGAGAGCGCGGCACTGTCGTCGGGCCACGCGCTTCATCGCGGACCGCACCGCGACTATAATGATGTGCTGGCGGCGCGGGTCGAGCGGATTCGCGCCCATTTCGCGCTGCAGGCACCCGCTGATCCCGGCGCCGCCCGCCGGACCGCGACGATGCGGCTGCGCCTGTTGCAGGACGTGATGCGGCGGGCACTGACCGATCGGCACGGCGGCGCCTTCTGGCTCAACCGCCGCGATCCGATGCGGCTGTTCGCCGACCGCCCCTATCTCGACGACGCGATCGGGCGGCTGTTCGGCGAAACCTAGAGCCGGACCTTCGCTTCGAGCTCGCGGCGCGCGGCGATATATTGCGCTTCGAGCTCGGCGACGAAGTCGGCGACCGGGCGCACGCCGCGGATCGCGCCGATGCCCTGGCCCGACCCCCAGATGTCCTTCCACGCCTTGGCCTTCGTATTGCCGCCCGAGCCGAAGTTCATCGTCTTGAGGTCACCTTCGGGCAGCGCGTCGGGGTCCATTCCCGCCGAGACGATCGACTGACGCAGATAATTGCCGTGAACGCCGGTGAAGAGGTTCGAATAGACGATGTCGGCGGCGCGACCCTCGACGATGCCGTTCTTGTAGCCGTCCTCGGCATTGGCCTCGGCGGTCGCGATGAAGGCGCTGCCGATATAGGCGAGGTCGGCGCCGCACGCCTGCGCGGCGAGGATCGAGCGGCCGTGGCCGATCGCCCCCGACAGGGCGACGGGGCCGTCGAACCATTCGCGGATTTCCTGGATCAGCGCGAAGGGCGACTGGCGGCCGGCATGGCCGCCGGCGCCCGCCGCGACCGGGATCAGACCGTCGGCGCCCTTTTCGACCGCCTTGCGGGCAAAGCGATCGTCGATGACGTCGTGGAGCGTGATGCCGCCCCAGCCATGGACGGCCTGGTTGAGTTCCTCGCGGGCGCCGAGCGAGGTGATGGTGATCGGCACTTTCCATTTTTCGCAGGTCGCGATGTCGGCTTCGAGGCGGTCGTTCGATTTATGGACGATCTGGTTGACCGCGAAGGGGGCCGAGAGCCGGGCGGGGTTGGCGCGGTCCCACGCCGCAAGCTCTTCGGTGATCTGGTGCAGCCATTCGTCGAGCAGCGACTGCGGACGGGCGTTGAGGGCAGGAAAGCTGCCGACCACCCCGGCCTTGCACTGGGCGATGACGAGTTCGGGCCCCGATACGATGAACAGCGGCGATCCGATGACGGGCAGGCGCAGGCGGTCGAAGATCGGGGGAAGGGCCATGAATCAGTCACTCCGGTTGCGGTCTGAAACTGACCTTAACGTAAACGGAAGGTCGCGCAAGAGAGGATGGCATAGCGATAATGTCAGGCCGCGAGGGCCGATACGGGAGTCGGGGCCGCGGACGGCCCGCGGCGCTCAGCCCCGGGCCGCGGCGGCCGCGTGCCGGTCCTTTTCGGCGCGCAGCCGTTCGGCATCGAGCAGCTTGTCGGCCATCGCCTGCCACGCCGCGGCGGCGCGCAGATTGCGGTCGCGGACCTGGGTCAGCGGTGAGGCATCGGCCTCCGCCGAGCATTTTTCGGCCTGGGCGAGATAGAAATCGATGGTGGCCGACACGGCGGCGCCTCCTTTCAGCTTTGGGTCAATCGACCATGTCGGCGATGATACGCCGAAGCTCGCGGCGCGACAGCGTCGGGCGGCGGCGGCGCGGCAGGATTGCCGTCTGCGCCTTTCCGGCCAGCGACAGCGCGGGCAGAGCGGGGAAAATCGAATTGTTATGGAACATAGTCATCATCTTTATCTTTAAACTTCAGTGTTCTGGTTGTTGGAAGCCGGCGCGGTTTCGCACCGGCTCCTTCGGTCACAGCCCGCGCCGTTTGCGCTGGCTGGGGGGAACCGGCCCGCTGCCGCGTTCGCGGTAGACGAGGCGGCCCTTGGTCAGGTCATAGGGCGTCATTTCGACGCGAACCGCGTCGCCGACGACCGACCGGATGCGGAAACGCCGCATCCGGCCAGCGGTATAGACGATCACGCGGTGCCCGTTTTCGAGCACGACGCCGAAGCGTCCGTCGGGCAGGATCTCGTCGATCTGCCCGTCGAAGGTCATCAATTCCTCTTTGGCCAAGGATCAGGCCGACTGGAGGTTGATCGCCGAGGTCTTGCCGTTACGGCCGGTTTCGAGGTCGTAGGAGACGCGCTGATCCTTGTTCAGCGTGGTCATCCCGGCGCTCTGGACGGCGGTGATATGGACGAAATTGTCGCCCGAGCCATCCTCGTTCTCGATGAAGCCATAGCCCTTGTCCTGGCTGAAAAATTTGACGGTGCCGATCGGCATGATGGTTTTCCTTTCACGGAAATAGAGAATCCCCCGGCAAAAGGCACCGGCGGAGCTGGTAGCGTGTGAAGGGAAGATAGTGCCCCGAAAGGGCCCGTAAATTTCCGTCGCAGGCGACGTTAGCGGAGCCGATATAGGGGATTGGGCCTGAAAAGTCAAGGTTGTGGGCCGGTTTCGTGGCGATTCCTTCGATTCCCTCGCTTCCTGCCTTCGTCATTGCGAGCGGAGCGAAGCAATCCCGAGCGGCTTGTCACACGCTGGATTGCCGCGCGGCTTCGCCGCTCGCAATGATGATTCCGACCAAGGTCATCGCACGCTAACCCGATGCGGATTGGCGGGTATCGATAGTCTCCGGCGCCGCGTCGTTCGCCGGGTCGGGGAGCGCGAAGAAGGCGCGGCGGGCGGCTTCGCCGGCGGTGCGGAGCGGGGTGACTTCGGCCTCGCGCAATATTTCATACTGCTCGAGCTCGTCGTCATCGAGTTCGCGGGCATAGGCAGGGTCGCCGAACTGGCCGTCTTCGCGGCCATAGAAGCAGTCGGGCGGCGGGAAGTCGGTGCGCCAGTCGCCGGTGTGGTCGTCGAACCAGACGGTCATCGCGGCCGCGGCCTCCTCGGGCGTTTCGTCGCCTTCGTCCGCATCGCCCGGACCCGCGGAAATCTGCGCAACTTCATTCGCGATTTCGGTGCCGCGCCACAGCGCGGCGAGCGGGTTGGCGCGATTGTCGCGGCCCGCGAGCCAGAGCGCGAGCGCGGCGGCGAGGCCCGGTGCCTGCTGCTCCGGCTCGTCCTCCTGCGCCGCCTCGCCGGTGCATGCGGCCGCGACCGCGTCGAACAGCGAGAGGAAGCCCGGCCAGTCGGCGGCGATGATCTGCGCGAGCATCTCCTCGCCCGCGCGGGCGCGGGTTTCGACCATCTTGTCGAGCCGCGCGAGCATCGCGAGACCGAGGCGGCTGTCGATGCGGCGGCGTTTAGTGAGGCTGCGATCCTCCTCGCGTATCACGGTGGTCGTCTCGTCATGCCCCCAGATCGCGCGGTCGAGCAGCTCATCGACGAGCCGCCCGCGCGCGATCAGCAGCGCCGCCGCGCAGCCGAGCCGGAACGTCGCACCCTCGGGCCGCTGCTTGAGCTGATAGACGGCGGCGGGCGACATGCCGACATGCGCCGCGGAGATCTTCACCGAGCCGTTGGTGGCGAAGGCTTCGAGAAACTCGCGCTGGAGCGAGGGCGTCCAGTGATAGCTGGACGGGGCGGGGATATGCGCGGGGTTGCAGGGTGTGTCGTCCATCGGTTCGTCCTTTTGGTCAGGTGAAACTGATCTAATGAACCATATGGGTGAAATGTAGGAAAGGGGGTGGCGGTCCTATTTCGACCGGGGGCGGACCAATCCTCCCTGCGGCGTAGCCGTGGGGAGGGGGACCGCTCGCGAAGCGAGTGGTGGAGGGGCCGCGACGATTGCGCCAAGGGCCCCTCCGTCAGCCCTGCGGGCTGCCACCTCCCCATCGCTGCGCGACAGGGAGGATTTGGGGTTTTGGTCCGGAGTGGGGCGGATTGCGCTTTCGCTATTCCTCCCTGTGCCGTAGGCATGGGGAGGGGGACCGCCGAAGGCGGTGGGGGGGCGGCTGCGTTGCGTTATTGCCCCTCCGTCAGCCGCTTTGCGGCTGCCACCTCCCCATGGCCTTTCGGCCACAGGGAGGATTGGGTTTTGGAGGTTGGGGTGCGGCAGACTTCTAAGGCTGTGGTGAAGGTGGCGCGGGGGCTCAGGCGGGTTATGTCGCCGCCGGAGGTTTTGCTGTGGCAGCGGTTGCGCTTGCGGCCTTGTGGGGTGAAGTTTCGGCGGCAGCATCCGGTGGGGGCCTATGTGGCGGATTTTTATGCGCCCGACGCGCGGATGATCGTGGAGGTGGATGGATTGGCGCATGATCATCGGGCGGAGCGGGATGCGTTGCGCGATGACTGGCTCAGGGGGCAGGGGTTTGTTGTGGTTCGGGTGGCAGCGGTCGATGTGTTGAAAGATGTCGATGCTGTGATCGACGGGGTGGTTCGGTTGATTTTGGCGTCGCGTTAGGGGCCCCTCCACCACCGCTTCGCGGCGGTCCCCCTCCCCATCGCTACGCGACAGGGAGGATTGGCGTACTCAAATCCTCCCTGTGCCGAAGGAATGGGGAGGGGGACCACGAAGTGGTGGAGGGGCGGACTTCTACGCGCCGTTCGCGGCGCTGAGGATCGCCCGCACACTCGCCGTCGCGACGTCGGTGTCCAGCCCGCAGCCGAACAGGCTTTTCCCGTCCGCCGTGCGGCATTCGACGTACGCCGCGGCCTGCACATTGCTGCCCTGGCCGATTGCGTGTTCGCTGTAGTCGACGATGTCGAGCAGCGGGCCGCCGCTCTCGGCGAGCGCGGCGACGACGCTGCTCATCAGGCCGTTGCCGCGGCCGCTGACGCTGCGTTCGGTGCCGTCGATGGTGAGCTTGCCGGCGAAGATGCGGTCGGCGCCGCTGTGCGTTTCGGCCCAGTCGACGAGCTGGAAGCGCTTGCCGCTCTCGGCGAGATAGGTGCGCTCGAACGCCTGCCAGATGTCGTCGGCGCCGAGCTCGCGGCTCGTTTCGTCGGCGACGGCCTGGACGACGTGGCTGAAGCTTGCCTGCATCTTCTTGGGCAGTTTCAGGCCCTTGTCCTGTTCGAGCACCCAGGCGACGCCGCCCTTGCCCGACTGGCTGTTGACGCGGATCACCGCTTCGTAGCTGCGCCCCAAGTCGGCGGGGTCGATCGGGAGGTAGGGGACTTCCCACTTCTCGTCATTCTGGCGTTCGCGCGCGGCGAAGCCCTTCTTGATCGCGTCCTGATGGCTGCCCGAGAAAGCGGTGTAGACCAGCTCGCCGCCATAGGGATGGCGCGGGTGGACGGGCAGGTTGTTGCAATATTCGACCGTCTGGATGACCTCGTCGATGTTCGAGAAGTCGAGTTCGGGGTCGACGCCCTGCGTGTACATGTTGAGCGCGACGGTGACGAGGCAGGTGTTGCCGGTGCGCTCGCCGTTGCCGAACAGGCAGCCCTCGACGCGGTCGGCGCCCGCGAGCAGGCCGAGCTCGGCCGCCGCGACGCCGGTGCCGCGGTCGTTGTGGGTGTGCAGGGATATGATCGCGCGGTCGCGGTTCGGCAGGTTCTTGCCGAAATATTCGATCTGGTCGGCGTAGATGTTCGGCGTCGCCGCCTCGACCGTCGCGGGCAGGTTGAGGATGATCGGGTTTTCGGCGGTCGGCTGGAGAATGTCCATCACCGCCTCGCAGCAGGCGATGCTGAAATCGAGCTCGGCGGTCGAGAAGGTTTCGGGGCTGTATTCGAAGCGCCAGTTCGTTTGCGGGAGGCGCGCGGCATTGTCGCGGAGCTGCTTCGCGCCCTCGATCGCGATCGCCTTGATCTCGTCCATCTCCATGCCGAAGACGATCTTGCGCCACGCGGGGCTGACCGCGTTGTAGACGTGGACGATCGCGGTCTTGGCGCCCGCGAGGCTGTCGAAGCTGGTGCGGATCAGGTCGGCGCGGCTCTGCGTCAGCACCTGCGGCGTGACGTCGTCGGGGATGCGGCCCGAGCGGACAAGGTTCTGGATATAGTCGAAATCGGTCGCGCCGCTGGCGGGGAAGCCGACCTCGATCTCCTTGAACCCGCTCTTGACGAGCAGGTCGAAGAAGCGGGTCTTCTTTTCGGCATCCATCGGGTCGATCAGCGACTGGTTGCCGTCGCGCAGATCGGTGGAAAGCCAGATCGGCGCCTGGGTGGTGACGCGGGAAGGCCATTCGCGGTTCGCCAGCGGAACCTGCGGGAAGGCCGAATATTTGACCGAGGGGTCGCGGAGCATGGTCATGGGTTTGGAACTTCTTCTGCTGTCGGTTGCTATGCTGTGTCGATCGGACCCTTGAGCGGGTGGCCGCGACTAGCGCGCAGCCAGTGTCACGCCCAAGGGCGTGTAAGTCGCAGAAGAAGAAGGGCGTTGCCGCGCATGGTCGATCCCATGATGCAAAATGCCCTGCGATGCAAGAGGGAGGAGCGGAAATTTCGGGGGGTGGATGCGACATCCACGTTCGTCGTTCCTGCGCAAGCGGAACCCGTTCTTCACCTTATCTTCGCGCCTTTGCGCCTTTGCGTGAGATTTTTCCGGTTTCACGCAAAGGCGCAAAGGCGCGAAGAAAGGGGGCTGGCGCGCGTGTCCGGCCGCCGGCTCGGATGCAGCGCTACCGCGCCGGTTCTTTGTTTCGCTGGGTTCCCGCTTTCGCGGGAATGACGAGGGGTTTGTGGCCTTATTGTTTCTCGAACGCCGCGTGGATTTCGAGTTCGACTTCGTCGCCGACCATCGGGACGCCGAAGCCGAGGCCGAAGTCGCTGCGGCGGATCGTGGCTTCGGCCTCGAAGCCGACGGTCTGCTTGCCGCCCATCGCGCCGGCGCCGTGGAAATCGACGTCGAGCGTCACCGGACGGGTGACGCCGTTGAGGGTGAGGTCGCCGGTGACCTTTGCCTCGTCGCCGTCGTCATCGAGGACGACGCGGGTCGAGACGAAGCGGGCGTCGGCGGCGGCGGGGCCGAAGAAATCAGGCTTGGCGCCGTCCTTGCCGGGGCGGAGCAGGTGGCCGGTGAGGCCCGCGCTCGCGGTCGTGACCTTGGCGATCGGGATCGTCACGTCGACCTTGGCCGCGGCGGGATCGGCGGGATCGAGGACGAGCGTGCCGGTGACGTCGCCGAAAATGCCGGTGTAGTTGCTGAAGCCGAGGTGATCGAGTTTCCAGACGACCATCGTGTGATTGGGATCGGCGGCGTAGGTGCCCGCGGTGACGCGGCTCCGGTCGGGGGCGCCGGGCGCGCTCGCGGGCGGCTGGGCGATGACGGCGGGCACCGCGATTGCGGCGAAAACGGGGGCGAGCACGATAGCGGCGAGGGGAGCGAAACGGCGCATGGGGGAACCTCCTGTTTGGGGGAGGCGCAGGCTAGGCGAACGACGGGGGCAGCGTCAATTCTGTGCGGCGGCGGCGGTGCCCTTTTTCGCGGCGCCCATCGCGCGGCGCTCGGCGAACCACTGGCGGAGCGCGGCGGCGGTGCAGCCGGTGTAGCCGTAGCTGCCGACCGGCGAGCAACTGTTCGGGCGGCTCGCGGCGGCGGCGCCGTAGCTATTGCCCTCGACCGCCGAAGCCCAGGAGCCGCCGCCGACCGAGGTATCTTCTTCCTTGTGGCGCAGCGCCTTGGGGACGCGATAGCGATCGGATTCGGGCTGCTGCGCGCAGACGACGATCTCGTCCTCCTTCGGTTCGGGGCAGGGTTCGTTGCCGTAGGTGTAGAGCACCGACACGCGTTCGGGGGGAGAGCCGGTCTGGGCCAGATCCTCGTCCTGCGCGTGCGCCGGCGCGGCGCCGGCCAGGGTGGGGGCGAGGAGGAGAAGCCAAAACGGGGCGGGTCTTTTCATCATGTGCATTCCCTGACGACCGTCCCCTGCGGGCCGGTATAGGCGGCGAAGATGAACCTCAGCCGAATTGGGGGCATCGGTAGACATTCCCGCTTCGTCATCCCGGGCTTGACCCGGGATCCCGCTTTTTCGGTGCCTGGCATATCCGGGTAGCGGGACCCCGGATCAAGTCCGGGGTGACGAGAGAAAATGGGGGCAGTGCTATCGGAGATCGTCGAGCGACGCTCCTATCGCTCCCCACACCTGCACCAGTTCGTCGGGCGTGATGCAATAGGGCGGCATGACGTAGACGGTGTTGCCGAGCGGGCGGAGGAGGACGCCGCGGTCGCGGTAAAATGCGATCAGGCGGGGAGCGAGGGTCGAGAGATAGCCCGAATCGGGAGCGACGATGTCGAAGGCGGCGATGGTGCCGAGGCGGCGCGGATCGGCGACGCGCGGGTCGGAGGCGAGCATGCCGAGGTGCGCGGCCTGCGCGTCGGCGAGGGCGTCGATGCGTTGCTGGACCGGCTCGTTGCGCCAGATGTCGAGATTGGCGACTGCGGCGGCGCAGGCGATCGGGTTCGCGGTGTAGCTCGACGAATGATAGAAGGTCTTCGCGCGGTCAGTCGAGAGATGCGCGGCGAAGATCGGTTCGCTGCACAAGGTCACCGCAAGCGGGATCGCGCCGCCGGTCAGCCCCTTCGACAGGCAGACGATATCGGGGATCACCCCCGCCTGATCGCAGGCGAAGCGCGTGCCGGTGCGGCCCCAGCCGGTCATCACCTCGTCGGCGATGAAGAGGACGCCATGGCGGGCGCAGATCGCGCGCATTTCGGCGAGCACCCATGCCGGATAGATCAGCATCCCGCCCGCGCCGAGGATCAAAGGCTCGACGATGAAGGCGGCCGGCTTTTCAGCGCAGGCGGCTTCGAGCGCGTCGAGCGCGGCCTGTTCCATGCCTTCGTGCGGGAAGGGAATGGTGCCGACGTCGAACAGCAAAGGCTGCCACGCGCGGTTGTAGACGCCGCGCTCGCCGACCGACATCGCGCCGATCGTGTCGCCGTGATAGCTGTGCTCCATCACCAGGATGCGGCTGCGCGCCTCGCCGATGTTGAACCAGTAGCCGAGCGCCATCTTGAGCGCGACCTCGACGCTGGTCGAGCCCGAGTCCGAGAAGAAGACGCGGGTGAGCGGATCGGGGGTGATGCGGATCAGTTCGGCGGCGAGCGTTTCGGCGGGTTCGTGGGTCCAGCCCGCGAAGATGAGCTGGTCGAGCTTTTCCGACTGGTCGCGGATCGCGGCCATGATGCGCGGGTGGGCGTGGCCGTGGGTCGTGACCCACCAGCTCGAGATGGCGTCGATCCAGGATCGGCCGTCGGCGCCATAGAGCCGCGCGCCCTCGCCGCGGGCGATCAGCGGGATCGGATCGCCGAGGCCGTGCTGAGTGAAAGGGTGCCAGATGGGGGAGGTCGCGCTGTCGGTCATGATGCGCCCCTACACAAGTTCGCGGCGCGGGCGAAGACTGGACGAAGACCGGGCGTCCGATTGCGCCGGTTTGCACCATCCGGCGTATCGCGGACACGGCGGGCCGGATCGCCGCTTCCCTTTTCCCGGAGCCTGACCCTAGGCCGGATGAAGGGGGGATGAGGATGCAGGAGCGAGGTTCATGGGCGCCCTTCCGGCCGGCAACGGAAACATATCGCGCGACGCATCTCCGCACGGCGCATCTCCGCACGGAGGGGCGGCGACCGCCGCCGATCTCGCGCTGGGTCTTCAGCTCTGCCGCGCGGGCCTGTTGTCGCTGACGCGGCTGCAACTCGCGGTCGAACGCGGCGACCGGCCGCGCGTGATGGAGGCGGTCGACGATCTGCACGCGCTCGATGTCAGCATCGGACGCACGGTCGACGCGCTGCCGGTCGCGCCCGCCGACGAGCGGCTGGCGGCGGTCGCGCGGCGCCTTCAGGAAGAGAAGATGGCGCTGGCTTTCGAGAAACTGGCGCTTGCAAGCGGCGTCAGCGGGCCGGCGCTGTCGTCGGGACCGTCGCGGCGCGGCGGGAGCGGTGCGGCACGGGACGCCGAAGCCGTTGCCGATTGGCCGGTTCGGGAGCGCCGGATGGCCGGACGATGGGCGGGCCATGCGCTGCGGGCTGCGGTTTTCCTTGCGGTTGCTGCGGGGACAGTCGGGGTGCTGGTGGCGGCGCTTTAAGAGGGCCGAGCGGTGTGATTCAGATTTCGAGCGCTTTCGCTTTGCTCCAGGGGCGGCTGAAACCTGAATCCCCATAATCCCTACTATGGTGGAATCAAAGTAACTGTCATCACCGTCACCCCGGGCTTGACCCGGGGTCCCGCTTCCTTTCGCGCACGGAGCGAAGAAAAGCGGGATCCCGGGTCAAGCCCGGGATGACGAAATCAATGAACCGAACTTCGGATTCAGCGACTGGCGCGGCGCGGCCGTTCAGGCCGATATCGGGAAGGTCGGCCAGGTGCCCGTGATCGCCGTCCCGTCGAACAGCAGGATATCGCCGAATTGCAGGAAGACGGCCTCGCTCTGGTTGGGGCGGAAGAAGACGCGGTCGTCGGGTTTCAGCGCGACATGGGTCGATCCGGTCAGCATCTCCTGATTGCTCGACCGGCCGTAGAGGTTGCTGAACTGCAATCCCGGCGGCGACACCGGGGTCGCGAGCCAGTGGCCGCCGTAGATGAAGAAGGCGCGCGCGGCATTGGGGTCCAGGAAGGTCAGCGGCCCGGTCAGCCATTCGTTGCCGGGCAGTTCCATGCGCTTCGCCTTGATCACCGGCGTGGCGATGAAGCTGGCGGGGACGTGGCGGGCCAGCGAGGGGAGGTCGAAATCGGCGGGCTTGACGAAGGCCGATCCCACCGACACCTCGTTCGCGGCGGTGCCCTGTGCATGGCGCGCATAGGTCGGGCTGCCCGCGCCGTTGAGCGTCAGCGTCGCGGGATCGACGCCGAGCTTCTCGCGCAGCACGCCGGTCGCGGTGCGATAGAGCGCCTGCGACGCGGCATAGGCCTCGTCGGGATCGCTCATCTTGGGGACATGGGCGTCATAGCCCATCAGGCCGCTCACGGTGACATGCGGGAAGGTGCGGGCGAGGTCGACCGCCGCCGCGAGCGATTGGCCGTCGGCGAAGCCGCCGCGATGGAGACCGACGTCGATCTCCATATTGGCGCGCAGCTTCGCGCCGCGTGCCGCGGCAATGTCGGCATATTGCTTCAGCCGCGCGGGCGTGTCGATCAGCCACTGGATGCGGCCCGCCGCCTCGGCGCCGAGCTTGTCGACGATTTCGGCATATTCCATCGCGGGCAGCGGCTTGCCGAGCAGCAGGTCGGCGCCCTGCCGCGCGGCCATGATGTCGAGCATCGCGCCGTTGAACACCATGAAGCGGTTCGTCGCCATGCCGCGCGCGACATGGTCGATCAGCCCGGTCGCGGGCAGCGACTTGACGACGACGCGCAGCGGCAGATTGGCGGGCTTCAGCGTCGCGCGCGCCGCGGCGATGTTGCGGTCGAGCCGCGCCTGGTCGATCACGAGCACCGGATGCGCGATCCCCGCCTTGCGGAGCGCCGCCGTCAGCGCGAGGAAATAGGCGTCGTGGGCGCCGCCATGATCGCTCTTGCGCGAGGCGAGCACCGCCGCGCCGCCGACGACCGCGAGCCCGCCGCCGACCATCGCCGCTCGGCGGGTCCAGCGTTTCGTCCGTCCAGTGTCAGCCATCGAGGAAGATTCCCTTCAGATAATCGTTGAGCATCCGCCCTTCGGGGTCGAGCGCGCGGCGCACCTCGCCCGCGTCCTTCCAGCGCGGATAGAGCGCCGCAAGGTCGCGCGCCTTCAGGCTGTGGAGCTTGCCCCAGTGTGGGCGGCCGCCGTGGCGGCGGAAGATCGGCTCGACGATGCTGAAGAAGAAATCATGGTCCTCGCGGTAATAGGCGTGGACCGCGATCGACCCGCTCTCGCGCTGGTAGAAGGGCGACAGCCAGGCGTCATCGGGTGCGATCACGCGCACCTCGATCGGGAAGAAGACGTCCTTGCGATGCTCCTCGATCGCGGCGATGACGTCGCGCAGCGCCGGAATCTGCGCCTCGATCGGCAGATGATATTCGCATTCGTTGAAGCGCACCGGCCGCTCGTTCGACAGCAGTTTCCAGCCTTCGTCGACCATCTCCTCGGGCGGAACCTTCGCCATCTCCTCGGCCGCGAGCTTGCGGCGCAGCGAGGGGGCGAATTCGAACCAGTCGCGAAGCTGTTTGAGGCCCATCAGCGTTTCGGTGTCGGCGTCGGGGCCGCGCGGCTTGACCGGCCGGTCGGTGATGTCGTTGGTGATCACCGCCGAGTGGCCGGTGAAGGGCAGGACATAGAACTCGACGTTGCGGTGCTTCTGGCGCAGCGCCGGCCAATCCTCCAGAACCTCGTCGGTGGGGCGCACTTCGGTGCGCTTGAGGATGCGGTGAAGCGGCTGGTTCTGGAGCGTGACCTGCGTCACGACGCCGAAAGCGCCGAGCCCGACGCGCGCGGCGTTGAACACCTCCGGGCGATTGGCGGCGTCGCAGTCGATGATCTCGCCCGACGGAGTCGCGATCCGCATCGCGACGACCGACCCGTGCACGGCCTGGATGCCGCGTCCGGTGCCGTGCGTCGCGGTTCCGATCGCGCCCGCGATCGATTGCTTGTTGATGTCGGGGAGGTTGATCATCTCCTGCCCGACCGCCGCGAGCGCGGGGCCGAGGTCGGCGAGGCGGGTGCCGCCGCGCACCGTTGCCTGATTCTTCGCGGCGTCATGGCCGACCAGCCCCGCCATGCCGTCGAGCGTCACCAGCGTGCCGTCGGTCGGCACCAGCGCGGTGAAGCTGTGCCCCGATCCCACCGGGCGCACCGGCGCGGGGGCTCTCGTCAGGATGGAGAGCAATTCCTCTTCGCTTTTCGGCGCGCCGCGCTTTTCGGGATAGCTGTGCGCGATGCCCGACCAGTTCGACCAGAGCAGGTGCCCCTTGGCGTCCTGCGTTGCCAGCGCCGCGGGCTCGCGGTCGCGCAGCCAGTTGCGTCCCGCCAGACCGCCGGCGCCGATCGCGCCGATCCCGATGACGCTGCCCCCCGCGATCAGCGCGCGCCGCGTTACCTTGCCCATCAGTTCCTCCCCGCCATGAAGCGAATAAGCGCCTTATAATCATCGGGCGTGCACGAAAAACACTGCCCGCCCGCCGGCATTCCACCCAGGCCCTGGACCGCGCTGGCGAGCAGCGCCTCCTCGCCCTTCGCCCAGCGCTTGTCCCACTGGGTGCGGTCGCCGGTGAGCGGCGCGCCGGTGTCGGCGACCGTATGGCACGACTTGCACGCCTGGTCGTAGAGGCCCGCGATGCGCGCGTCGGCGGGCTTCAGCGCCGCGCTCTCCTCGGGCGTCAGCGGCTTGGCCGGCGGCGGCTCCGACTGGCACGCCGCCAGCAGGAGTGCCGCAGGCAGAAAGCGGAGCGCGCCCTTGAATTTCGACATTTTTACATCCCCAGGCCTGTTATAGCTATTACTATATTATAGTATTTGCTATAGCGGTGCAACGCTCATTCCGATCCGGGTAAGGCGATGTGCTAGGCAGGATGGGGCGAATGAGGATGGAAGCATGGTGACGAAATTGAAGCCGAAGGATGTGCCGCCGGGCAAGCGCAAGCGATCCACCCGCGAGAAGCTGCTCGATACCGCGGGCGAGCTGCTTGCGGAGTTCGGCATCGACCGCGTCACGACGAACCTGATCTGCGAGCGCGCCGGGGTCACGCCGCCCGCGCTCTATTATTATTTCGCCGACAAATATGAGGTCGTCGTCGCGCTCGGCAAAAGGCTGATGGACCGCCAGAACGAAGCGCTCGAACGCTGGCTCGACCGGCATCTGGACGGCGGCATCCGCGCCTATGCCGAAAACACGCTGGAATTGTTGCGCGAAACCGCCGAGATCACCGAAGCCGAACCGGGCGGCATCTGGATCGAGCGCGCGCTCCATTCGAGCCCGCGCCTCGAACATGTCCGGATCGAATCGCACCGCTATGTCACCGACAAGCTGACCGATGTCTATGCGGCGATGCTGCCCGGATATCCGCGCGAGCGCATCTGGCTGCGAATGCGGATGCTGGTCGAGTTCGGCTATGTCGCCACCGAATTGCTGCACGCGGAAAGCGGCCTGGAGCGGGAGGCCATATTGGCCGAGACGGCGCAGATGCAAAGGCTTGCGACGCTTGAGCTGCTGCCCCTAACGGAAATCGGCTGAATCAAAGCCTGCGGCGAAGGCCTCGGCGAGTCCCGCGGGCGTCAGCGGATCGACGATGGGCAGGCGGCCGAGACGGCGGACGCCGCCGAGCTGGGCGACGATCGCCTCGCTGTCCTCGACCGCGTCGCCGAGGAAGGCGATGCCGTGGATCGCGGCGCCCCGGCGCCTGAGCGCCTCGATCGTCAGCAGGCTGTGGTTGATCGTGCCGAGCCCGGTGCGCGCGCAGACGATGACCGGGATCTGCCAGCGCGCGAACAGGTCGGCGTAGAGCAATGTGCGCGTGACGGGGACGAGGACGCCGCCGGCCCCCTCGACGATCAAGGCGCCATCGGGGGGCGTCAGGGCGTCGGGGTCGATGGTCACGCCGTCGATTTCGGCGGCGAGGTGCGGCGAGGCGGGGGTGACGAGGCGGTAGGCTTCGGGGCGCACGGAAACGCCCGCGAGGCGCGCGACGATTTCGCTGTCGGTCTCCTCTTCGAGGCCCGACTGGATCGGCTTCCAATAGGGGACGCCGAGCGCGCCCGCGAGCGCGGCGGCGAAGATCGTCTTGCCGATGCCGGTGTCGGTGCCGGTGACGACGAAGCGGGTCATGCCTCTGCCATCGCGGTGGCGAGCGCGCCGGTCATCGCATCGATCTCGCGTGGCCCGACGTTGAGGGTGATCGCGATGCGGAGGCGCGCGCTACCCTCCGGCACCGTCGGCGGGCGGATACCACGAACGTCGAAGCCCGCGGCCTGGAGCGCGGCGGCGATCCGCATCGTGCGGCCGTTGTCGCCGATGACGACCGGGATGATCTGGCTACCGCTGGCGGGAAGGCCGAGCGCGGCGAGGCGGGTTTCGGCATGGCGAATGAGGCCGTGGAGCCGCGCGGCGCGTTCGGGCTCGTTCGCGACGATTTCGAGCGCCTGGCGGACGAGCCACGCCGTCAGCGGCGACGGCGCGGTCGAGAAGATGAAGGGGCGGCCGCGGTTGACGATGAAGTCGCGGACGATCGCCGGGCCGCAGAGCAGCGCGCCTTCGCAGCCGAGCGCCTTGCCGCAGGTGTGGAGGGTGATCAGATTGTCGCGGCGGCCGAGGTCGTGCGCGAGGCCCTGCCCCGCGGGGCCGTAGACCCCGGTGGCATGGGCTTCGTCGACGACGAGCACCGCGTCGTGGCGGTCGGCGACCGCGGCGAGATCGGCTAGCGGGGCGCGGTCGCCGTCCATCGAATAGAGGCTTTCGACCGCGATCCACGGCGTCCCGCTGCCGCCGCCGCGCCGCCAGCGTGCGATGATGTCGTCGAATGCCTGCGCGTCGTTGTGGCGCGCATCGACGCGCCCGGCGCGGCCGAGCTTCATCCCGTCGTGCGCGCTCGCGTGGATCAGTTCGTCATGGACGACGAGGTCGCCGCGCTGCGGCAACGTCGCGAACAGCGCGGCGTTGGCGGCGAAGCCGGTCGGGAAGAAGAGCGCCGCTTCGCTGCCGTAATGGCGCGCGGCATGGGCTTCGAGCGCCTCATGCTCCTCATGATTGCCGCGCAGCAGGCGCGAGCCGCCCGAGCCCGCGGGAAGCCCGCGCTGAAGCCCCGCCGCCAGCGCTTCGCCCAGCGCGTAGGAGCCGGCGAGCGCGAGATAGTCGTTCGAGGCGAAATCGGCGCCGGTGCGGGGCGCGAGCGCGCGGCGGCGATCGGCGGCGGCGAGCGCGTCGAGGTCCTTGCGGTGGGTATGAAAGGGGGAGATGGTCATTCTGCGTCCCTGTCCGTCATTGCGAGCGAAGCGAAGCAATCCAGAGCGGTTTGCGCGACTCTGGATTGCTTCGCTTCGCTCGCAATGACGAGTTTACCGGTTGAGCCCGTTGCTTCCCAAAGCCTGCCGCTCTTCGGCGGTCAGCCGGTGCGGCGGAGCGATGGGTTCGAGCGTTTGCGGATCGAAGAGCGCGGCGCGGCGGCGGTCGCCCGAGACGATGTCCTTGATCGCCCGCACGGCGAAACGCGACATCAGCGTGCCCATGCGCATCTTGCGCAGGCTGCTGGTGTCTCCGACCGCATCCTGAAGGAAAAGATGCCCGCCCGGCGGACCGAGCAACCGTTCGTGCGCCGCGGCGTCGCAGGCGGCGAGTTGAACCGTGATGAAGGGCAGCTTGCCGTTCGCATAGCTGTTGAACAGCGGCATCCGGCAGCATCCGGCATACCAGCGCAGCGTCGGCTGATCGGTCAGATGGACGCAGGCGAGCCGGTCGCGGCCCGACGCCAGCCGCATCCGCGCGCATCGCGTCTGATACAGCGCGGTGCCGCCCTGTGCATCGAGCACCCGCGCGTGGCCGAGATAATGGACGAGGTTTTGGCAATCGGTGCAATGACATATGACGTGATCGCCCTCGGCTCCGATGGTCAGCGTTCCGGAAACGGCGCCGCATTCGCAGGCGAAGGGGAGGTCGGACGGCATGGTCCGATCCTAGCCCCTTGCCCGCGATTGCGGAAGCCGGTGATCGCACGCGACGAACTTCCGATCCTCCCTGTGCCGCAGGCATGGGGAGGTGGCAGCGCCCTTCGACTGCCTTGGCAGGCGCTCAGGATAAACTGCGCCTTTGGCGAAGCGCTGACGGAGGGGCGATGACGCGACGTCGCGGCCCCTCCACCACCGCTTCGCGGCGGTCCCCCTCCCCACGGCTTCGCCGCAGGGAGGATTATTCGGTCAGTTGACCGCCTTGTCGACCAGCTTGTTCTTGGCGATCCACGGCATCATCGCACGCAGCGCGGCGCCGGTCTGTTCGATCGGGTGCGCGGCGGCGGCCTTGCGGCTCGCCTTCAGCTCGGGCTGGCCGGCCTGGTTGTCGAGGACGAAATCCTTGACGAAGCGGCCCGAGGTGATGTCGGCGAGGACGCGCTTCATTTCGGCCTTGGTTTCGTCGGTGATGATGCGCGGGCCGGTCTTGATGTCGCCGTACTCGGCGGTGTTCGAGATCGAATAGCGCATGTTCGCGATGCCGCCTTCATAGAGGAGGTCGACGATCAACTTGGTTTCGTGGAGGCACTCGAAATAGGCCATTTCGGGGGCATAGCCCGCCTCGACCAGCGTTTCGAAACCCGCCTGGATGAGGTGGGTGACGCCGCCGCAGAGCACGGCCTGTTCGCCGAACAGGTCGGTCTCGCACTCTTCCTTGAAGGTGGTCTCGATGATGCCGCTGCGGCCGCCGCCGACGGCGCTGGCGTAGGAGAGGGCGAGCGCCTTGGCGTGGCCGTTGCCGCTGTTGCCACTGGCTTCCTGCGCGACCGCGATCAGGCAGGGGACGCCGCCGCCGCGCTGATATTCGCTGCGCACGGTGTGGCCGGGGCCCTTCGGCGCGACCATGAAGACGTCGATGTCGGGACGCGCCTCGATCAGGCCGAAATGGATGTTGAGGCCGTGCGCGAAGGCGAGCGCGGCGCCGGGCTTCAGATTGTCGGCGAGGTCGTCATAATAGATTTTCGCCTGATGCTCGTCGGGGGCGGCGATCATGATGACGTCGGCCCATTCGGCGGCTTCCTTGTTCGACAGCACCTTGAAGCCCGCGCCTTCGGCCTTCTTCGCGGTCGCCGAACCGGGACGGAGCGCGATCGCGACCTCGCGCACGCCGCTGTCGCGGAGGTTCTGCGCATGGGCGTGGCCCTGGCTGCCATAGCCGAGGATGGCGACCTTCTTGTTCTTGATCAGATCCTGGTCGGCGTCGCGATCGTAGTAAACCTGCATGTCTTTCTTCCCTATTCTTCTTTCGTCACCCCGGACTTGATCCGGGGTCCCGCTTTCCACCGTTGCTGAGCGGGACCCCGGATCAAGTCCGGGGTGGCGACGATTGAAACCCGATACCTAAACTCTAAAGCGCCTCCGCGCCGCGGGCGATGGCGACGACGCCGGTGCGGCCGACCTCGACGAGGCCGCATTCGCGCATCAAGGCGATGAAGCGGTCGACCTTGTCGCTGTTGCCGGTGATCTCGAAGATGAAGCTGGTCAGCGTCGTGTCGACGACCTTGGCGCGGAAGACGTCGGCCATGCGCAGCGCCTCGATGCGCTTGTCGCCGGTGCCCGCGACCTTCACCAGCGCGATCTCGCGCTCGACATGCGCTTCGTGGTCGGCAAGGTCGACGACCTTGTGCACGGGAACGAGGCGGTCGAGCTGCGCGATGATCTGGTCGATGATCGGCGGCGGGCCCGAAGTGACAATGGTGATGCGCGACAGCGCATGGTCGGCGGTGATGTCCGCCACCGTCAGGCTTTCGATATTATAGCCGCGCGCGGTGAACAGGCCGGTGATCTTGGCGAGCACCCCGGCTTCGTTGTCGACGGTGACGGCGAGCACATGGCGTTCGCCCGCTTCGGTGGTGATTTTCATGATTCCTCCCCGGAACGGGGAGGGGGACCACCGAAGGTGGTGGAGGGGCACCCTCGCCCAAATGCTGCTTCATGGGGCACGTGCCCCTCCACCATGCTTCGCATGGTCCCCCTCCCCCGGTGGGGGAGGATCGCTTCGTTTTTCATCATCACACCAGCGCTTTCGCTTCGTCGTCCATCGTGCCGGTGACGTCGCTCGGCTGGAGGATCATGTCGGTGTGCGCCGCTCCCGACGGGATCATCGGGAAGCAATTGGCGAGCTTCGCGACGCGGCAGTCGACGATCACCGGACCCGGCGTGTCGAGCATCGTCTGGATGCCGTCCTCGAGCTCGCCAAGCGTGTCGATGCGCAGGCCCGTCCAGCCATAGGCCTCGGCCAGCTTGACGAAATCGGGCAGGCTGTCCGAATAGCTGTTCGAATAGCGGCTTTCATAGGTCAGTTCCTGCCACTGGCGGACCATCCCCATCCATTCATTGTTGAGGATGAAGATCTTCACCGGCAGGCGATATTGCGCCGCGGTGCCCATCTCCTGAATGTTCATCTGGAGCGAGGCCTCGCCCGCGATGCAGACGACGAGGCGATTGGGGTTGCCGATCTGCGCGCCGACCGCGGCGGGGAAGCCGTAACCCATCGTGCCGAGCCCGCCCGAGGTGAGCCAGCGGTTGGGGGCCGAGAAGCCGAAATGCTGCGCCGCCCACATCTGGTGCTGGCCGACCTCTGTCGTGATGATCGGGTCGCGGCCGCGCGTCGCGTCGAACAAGGCCCTGACCGCGCGCTGCGGCATGATCTCGGCGGCAGCGTCCTTCTTTTCGGGGAAGTCGAGGCAGCGCGCCGCGCGCCAGCCGTCGATGCGGCGCCACCATTCGCCATAGTCGCGCGCCTTGTGGCCCTTGTCGGCCCACGCCGCGACCAGCGCGTCGAGCGCGCGCCCGGCGTCGCCGGCGATCGCGAGGTCGACGGGGACGATCTTGTTGATCGAGCTGCGGTCGATGTCGATGTGGATCTTCTTCGCCTCGGGCGCGAAGGCGTCGAGGCGGCCGGTCACCCGGTCGTCGAAGCGCGCGCCGACCGCGATGATCAGGTCGGCGCGGTTCATCGCCATGTTCGATTCGTACGTGCCGTGCATCCCGAGCATCCCGAGCCACTTCGGATCGTCGGCGGGGAAGGCGCCGAGCCCCATCAAGGTCGAGGTGATCGGCGCGCCGGTGAGCGACACGAGCTGGCGCAGCGCCGCGCTCGCGCCCGGCCCTGCGTTGATCACGCCGCCGCCGGTGTAGAAGACCGGGCGCTCGGCCGCGGCGATCATGTCGATCGCGGCGGCGATCGCGCCCGCGTCGGGCTCGATCTGGGGGCGATAGCTGGCGTGCTGGATGATCTCGGGCACCGAATAGGTGCCGGTCGCGACCTGCACATTCTTCGGAATGTCGATCACCACCGGGCCGGGACGGCCGTGGGTCGCGATGTGAAACGCCTCGTGCAGGATCGGGCCGAGCCGGTCGGGGTCCATCACCAGATAATTATGCTTGGTGCAGTGGCGCGTGATGCCGACGGTGTCGCATTCCTGAAAGGCGTCGGTGCCGATCAAGGTCGTCGGCACCTGGCCGGTCAGCACGATCATCGGGATCGAATCCATCAGCGCGTCGGTGATCCCGGTGACCGCGTTGGTCGCGCCGGGCCCCGAGGTGACGAGCACGACGCCGGGCTTGCCGGTCGAGCGCGCATAGCCCTCCGCCGCGTGGGTCGCCGCCTGTTCGTGGCGGACGAGGATGTGCTTGATCGTCGGGTGCTTGTAGAGCGCGTCATAGATGGGAAGGACCGCGCCGCCCGGATAGCCGAACACCGTGTCGACCCCGAGGTCGACCAGCGCCTGAACCACCATGTCGGCACCGCTCATTTCCGTCACGACGAAACTCCTTTCAACAGCCGTAAGGCAGCGCTTGTGCGCTGCAACAGGGCTGCGGGCAATAGGTGCATGATTCTATCTTGTCAACAATCTATCACGTAATATTATTGCTATTTTATTGATAGAATCGATGTTTAATGATTCTTCGTGACGCGGCCAATCGGGGGGGGGCTGGTGGCGGAACCACGTATATTGGCGCTTCGCATATTGGCGGGTCGCGGCCTGCGCCTGCGCGAGTGCTTCGTCCCTGCTGATCGCGCCCGCCAGATGGGCCGCGATCTGCGGCACGCCGATCGCGCGCATTGCGGGCAGATCGGGGTCGAGGCCGCGCGCGAGCAGCGCTTCGACTTCGGCGACCGCACCCCGTTCGAACATCTGGACGAGGCGCGCGTCGCAGCGGGCGCGCAGGTCGTCGCGCGGCGGGAGGAGGATCATCGGGGTGAGGGCGATGTCGTCGGCGATGCCGCCTTCGCGCGCGCGCTGCCAGTCGGCGAGGGGGCGACCGGTCGAGCGGACGACTTCGAGCGCGCGGGCGACGCGGGTGGCGTCGGCGGGGTGGAGCCGTGCGGCGGCTTCGGGGTCGGCTGCCGTAAGCGCGGCATGCGCCTCTGCCACCGGGAGGGCACGAACCTGCTCGCGGATTTCGGGGTCGATTGTGGGCACCGGAGCGATGCCGAACAGCAGGGTGCGGATGTAGAGGCCGGTGCCGCCGACGAGGATGGGGGTGTCGCCCGCGGCGTGCGCGCGCGCGATCTCGCCGCGCGCTTCGGCGGCCCAGCGCGCGGCGTTGCACGCCTCGGCACCATCGACATGACCGAAGAGGCGGTGCGGCACGCCCGCCATCTCGGCCGCCGTCGGGCGCGCCGACAGGATGGCGAGGTCGGCGTAGACCTGGCTCGCGTCGGCGTTGATCACCACCGCGCGTCCGCAGGCTTTTGCGAGCGCGACCGCCAAAGCGCTCTTGCCGCTGGCCGTGGGTCCGGCGATAAGTGCGACGGGCGGCCGCCCGCGAACGGAAGAGACAGAAGGAGAAGCCATGTTCGTTGCCACGCTGATAGCAGCCGGAAAGCTCACCGACGAGGTGGTTCGCGAAGCGATCGACCGGCTCGACATGACGGGGCACGATGTCGGCGCGCCGCACTGGATCGACGAGCATGATGCGGCCGACATTTTCTTTCAGGGCAGCCTGGTCAGCGCGCGCGCCGAACTGGCGAAGATGGACCATGGCGCGCTCGACATCGTCGTCCAGCCGTTCGGCGACCGCACCAAGAAGCTGATCATCGCCGACATGGATTCGACGATGATCGGCTGCGAATGCATCGACGAACTGGCCGATTACGCCGGGATCAAGGATCAGGTCGCGGCGATTACCCAAAGGGCGATGCGCGGCGAGGTCGATTTCCGCGGCGCGCTGACCGAGCGCGTCGCGCTGCTGCGCGGGCTGGGCGAGGATGTGCTGACCCAATGCCGGATGGAGCGCGTCCGCCTGACCCGCGGCGCGCGCACGCTGGTCCAGACGATGAAGGCGCATGGCGCGCATTCGGTGCTGGTGACGGGCGGCTTCACCGCCTTCGCGGGGCCGGTGGGCGAAGCGATCGGGTTCGACCGGATCGTCGCCAATGAATTGCGGATCGAGGGCGGCAAGCTGACCGGCACGGTGAACGAGCCGATCGTCGACAAGGATGCGAAGCTCGAGACGCTGAAGAGCGAGGCGGCGAAGCAAGGCCTGCCGCTCGCCGAGACGCTGGCGGTCGGCGACGGCGCGAACGACATTCCGATGCTGACCGCGGCCGGGCTGGGCATCGGCTATTACCCGCACGCCGCGGCGGCCGAAGCCGCCGACGCGGTGGTCCGCCACCACGACCTGACCGCGCTGCTCTGGGCGCAGGGCTATCCGCGGCGGAGTTGGGTGCTGGGGTAGGACTGGAGCGGCAGGTTTCGAGCGGTAGTGGACTTACCTTGCATCGTCATCCCGGACTTGATCCGGGATCCATTCTCTCAGCGCCGGATGAATGGATCCCGGATCAAGTCCGGGATGACGAGAGTCTGAAAATCGCGCTCAGCATCTCCTAACTTTGTCATCCCCGCGAAAGCGGGGACCCAGAGCGTGCGTCGGCTAACCCCACACTGGGTTCCCGCTTTCGCGGGAATGACGAAGGGGGGGAAAGGGCAACTCCCCCACCCCGAAGCTGACGGTGTGGGTACCCTCTATTATTGGCTCACCACCAGGCACGCCTGGCCGCCCTTGCGGACCGCGGCGCAGAGGCTTTCGGCGTCGGCCTTGCTCGCGAAGCCGGCGGTCTGGAGACGGGTGACGGTGCCGGCCTTGGCATAAACGGGCGTGCGCCCGGCGACGGCTGGATAGGATTTTTCGAGGCTTTTCCAAAGGCTGCGCGCGTTCGCTTCGACCCCGAAAGCGCCGAACTGGGCGCGCCATGGGCTGGTGCCGGCGTGGACGGCGACGGCGGCCTTGACGGGTTTCGGTTCGGGTTTCGGCTCGGGCTTGGGCGGCAGCTTGCCGCTTTCGGGCGGCGCGGCATAGGTTGTGCCGGGGGCGCCGCCCTTGGCTGCGGTAGCGGCGGCGGTCGCTTCGCTGGCGGCGGTCGCGGCGGCGACGGCGGCCGGGGTCGAGAGCGTCGGTGCGGGTTTGGCCGGGGCGATCACCGGCGGCGGCGTGTAGGTGGCGCCGGGGGTCGAGACGGGTAGGCTCGCGGTTTTGATCGGCGACGGAGCGGGCTTTGCGGGCTCGGGCGCGGCGGCGTTGACCGTGGCGAGGCGTGCGCGCGCTTCGTCCTTTTCGATCGCAGGCAGCATGGCGAGCCCCGCCTGCCGCTGGTCGAGCGGGATCAGATTGTCGAGCTGGACGAGCCGCGCCGAGGCGATGCCGAGCCCCGCGTCGCTCGCGCGCTTGGTCAGCGCATAGGCGCGCGGCCAGTCCTTCGTGGCATAGTCGCCGTTGAACATCGCGGTGCCGAGGACATATTGCGCGCGCGGTTCGCCGCGCGCCGCCGACGCCTTGATATAGGGCATCGCCTCGTCGCGCTTGTTCGCGGTGAAGAGGATGAGGCCGAGATTGTCCTCGGCCTGAAGATGGCCCTGCTTCGCGGCGCGGCGATACCAGCTTTCGGCCTGGCCGAGGTCGGCGGGAACGCCGCGACCGAGCTTGTAGGCCTGGCCGAGGTTGAATTCGGCGTCGGCGTCGCCCGCGACGGCGAGCGGGCGCCATTCGGCGACCGCCTGCTGATAGTCGCCCGCCTGCCAGGCCTCGACACCGGCCTTGACGTCGGCGTGCGCGGGCGCGGCGAGCGCGAGGAGCGGCAGGGCCAGGAACGCGGCGGCGCGGAAAGAAGGCATGTCGATTCTCCAATGACTTGCGGCGCGCGACGGGCGCCGGCAGTCCCCGGGACGGTGCCCTACCCATAAAGGGCTAACAGCGCGTTAGCATCATCCAGGGGCAAACCGACTCCGTGCCGGATCGGGACACAATGGTATCAACGGTCCGTTTACCATGGATGTGCGTGGATCGTTCACCTTCTTTTTATCATCGTTAACTCAATTTTAGCGCCCCGCATGGCATCCCGTCGCCGATTTCAGATTGTCGAGGGGGACATCAGTGCGCGTTTTGGCATTGGCTTCACAGAAAGGCGGGTCGGGCAAGACCACCCTGTCGGGGCACCTGGCGGTGCAGGCGCAGCTTGCCGGCGCCGGGCCGGTCGTGCTGATCGATATCGACCCGCAAGGCTCGCTCGCCGACTGGTGGAACGAGCGCGAAACCGACCTTCCGGCCTTTGCGCAGACCACCGTCGCGCGGCTCGCCTCCGACCTCGAGATCCTGCGCCAGCAGGGCTTCAAGCTGGCGGTCATCGACACCCCGCCCGCGATCACCATGGCGATCCAGAGCGTTATCGGCGTCGCCGAGCTGATCATCGTCCCGACGCGGCCGAGCCCACATGACCTGCGCGCCGTCGGCGCCACCGTTGACCTGTGCGAACGCGCGGGCAAGCCGCTGGTGTTCGTCGTCAACGGCGCCACCCCCAAGGCGAAGATCACCAGCGAGGCCGCGGTCGCGCTGTCGCAGCACGGCACCGTGGCGCCGATCACGCTGCACCATCGCACCGACTATGCCGCGTCGATGATCGACGGCCGCACGGTGATGGAGGTCGATCCCAACGGCCGCTCGGCCGAGGAAATCCGCCAGCTCTGGACCTATGTCAACGACCGGCTCGAAAAGAATTTCCGCCGCACCATCTTCTCCTCGCCGATGCCCGCGCAGCCGGGTTACGGCACGGTCCGCCCAATGGGCGGTGGCTTCGGCCGCCGCATCGCCGGCCAGTAAGGGGAGCGGAATGATGGGCGAACCCAAACCTCTCGCTTCGCTGTCCGCCGGACTGCTCGCCCGCAAGGGCGGCGCGCGTCCCGCGATGCGCCGCGCCCCGCTGGGCATGGGCGCCGCCGCGCCGATGACCGGTGAAGGCTATGACGACCTTGGCTGGAACGACATGGGCTATGACGTCGATCCCGATCAGAATGCCGCCGCCGAACCCGCGCGCATGGTCGACCTGAAGCCGCTGCTCGCCGGATCGGTGCTGACGCATAATGCGGAGGCCGAACATGCGGTCGAGGAGTCGGCGGGTCACGAACTGACCGATGCGCTCGCCGCCGGGTTCGAGCCCGAAGCGGCGCCGGAAGCGATCGACGTGCCCGAAATCGTGCGCCAGCAGGAATCCTTGCTCGACCGCGTCGCTGCGGTGGCGCGCAAGGTCGAGACGCGGCCCGCGCCGAAAGCGAAGAAGGAGCGCGCGCCGCGCGCGCTGCGGGCGCGCGAGAAGGCGGCCTTCACGCTGCGCCTCGACGCCGAGCGCCACCTGCGCCTGCGCCTCGCGAGCGCGGTGACGAACCGATCGTCGCAGGTCATCCTGACCGACCTGCTCGACGAATATCTGGCCTCGCTGCCCGAGATCGACGCGATGGCGAGCCGCTTGCCGGCGGCGCGGCCCGCGCGCCGGACACAGGCGTCCTGAACGAGATGGGGGGACTTTCGATGAACCGCAAATTGCTGAGGAACCTCGCGGTTTCGGGCTTCGCGCTGAGCGTCGTCACCGGATGCAGCGGGATGGCGAAGATGGCGAACGCCGCGCCCGAATCGAACCGCGCGCCCGCGCCCGCCGCGAAAGCCGCCGACAAGGCACGCGACGCGCTCGAGGCCGGCAAGCCGACCAAGGCGGTGGCGCTCGCCGAAGCCGCGGTCGCCGCGAGCCCGCGCGACGCGACCTATCGCGCGCTGCTCGGCCAGGCCTATCTGGGCGACGGGCGCTTTTCGTCGGCGACCTCGGCGCTGAGCGATGCGATGGAGCTGGGGGCGAAGGACGGCAACACCGTCATCGCGCTGACTCTCGCCTATATCGCGCAGGGCAAGAATGATCAGGCAAACGACCTGCTGAAGCGCAATTTCAACGTCGTTCCGGCGTCGGACATGGGGCTCGCGCTGGCGCTGACCGGCGACAGTAATTCGGCGATCTATATGCTGACCGAAGCCGCGCGGGCGCCCGACGCCACCGCGCGGACGCGGCAGAATCTGGCGCTCGCGTTCGCACTGTCGGGCCGCTGGGCACAGGCGCGCGTCCTCGCCGCGCAGGACCTGTCGCTCGACAAGGTCGAGGCGCGGATGCTCGAATGGTCGAAGCTCGCCGAACAGCCCGATGCCGGGATGCGCGTCGCCAGCCTGCTCGGCACCGCGGCGCGGGCCGATGCCGGTATGCCGGTGCGCCTGGCGCTGAGCAATTACAGCGGTACCGAAATGGCGGCGGCCGATGCGCCCGTCGAACTGGCAAGCGCCGACGCGCTCTCGCCCGTCGCCGACCCGGCGCCGGTCGCGGCCTTTGCGCCGCCGCCGCCCGTCGAGGCTGCCCCGGTTCTGGCCTCGACCGCGCCGAGCCCGATCCGCACCGTCGAACTGCCGATGCCGGCGCGCGACGAAAATGGCGTGGTGCCGGTCACCGAACTGCCGCAGCCGAAGCCGGCCGAGATCATCCTGGCCGACGCCAAACCCTATCGTGCCGCGCCGCGCGTCGCGGGCGACCATGTCGAGGCGATCCGCCCGGCGCAAAGGCAAGCGCTCGAACTGGCGACGAAGATCCTGCCGCGGGCGATGGCTTTCGACGCCAAAAAGCCCTCGGGCTGGGCGGTACAACTCGGCGCCTATGACAGCCTGGGCATCGCCAAGGAAAAATGGGGCGTGCTGAAGCAGCGGAGCGCGATGCTCGGCAATTATCCGGCGTCGAGCCACGCCGCGGTGGTGAACGGCCGCACCTTCTATCGCCTGACCGTCAACGGCCTTGCGACCCGCGCCGATGCGTCGAAGCTGTGCGGTGAACTCAAGGCCAAGGGGCAGGTGTGTTTCATCCGCCAGATGGGCGGCAGCGAAAGCATCCAGTGGGCGGCGGCGGCCAAGCCGGTGCGCATGGCGGCGCGCTGACCGAATTTGGGGGCCTCGCGCAAGCGAGGACAGGGGAGGGGCGCGGCTGCGGGGCCGCGCCCTTTTTCTTTTTGCGACAGGCAGTCGAAGGGCCACTCATCTATCGTCGCCCCGGGCTTGACCCGGGGCCCCGCTTTTTTCATTCATTGCCAATGGCGCGGGAAGGGCGAGGCGGCTGGGTCTACATCATGGCCGATCGGTATCGCGGCACGATGTATGTCGGTGTCACGGCGCAGTTGGCCGCGCGCATCCATCAACATCGAAAGGGCGAGGGCTCTGACTTTTGCGCGCGATATGGGCTGATCAGGCTCGTTTGGGCGGAGCGCGGTGACGACATCGTCGGTTGCATCGGATATGAGAAACGTCTCAAGCGCTGGCATCGCCAATGGAAATTCGACTTGATCGAACGCGCCAATCCTGACTGGCTCGATATGTTCGATACGCTGGCCTGAATCCGAAAGCGGGATCCCGGGTCAAGCCCGGGATGACGAAGGCAGGGAATGGGCTCCGAAAGATCAGCCGCCCGCCGTCACCGGTAACCGCGCCAGCGTCGCGACGAGTTGGGCCTGGCTGGTCGCGCCGGTCTTGCGGAAGATGCCCTTGAGCAGGAAGCGTGCGGCGTTGAGGCTGACGGCGCGGAGCGCGGCATAGTCCTGGAGCGTCTGCCCCGCCGCGAGCGCGACGGCGAGGCGCGCTTCGGCGGGGGTCAGGGCGAACCATTGCGCGACGCGGTCGATCTCGACCACCGGCGTCTCGCCCGGCGAACTGCCGAGCGTGACGACCAGCGCGGCGCCGAGCTGGACGCCGCCGATCTGTTCGGCCGACTGACGCGTGATGCGCGCAGCGAGCACCGGGCATTCGGCGCCGGACTCGTTCACGGCCTGAAAGGCGAGGCCCGCGGGCGCGGGGCCGGCGGCGAGGTCGAGCAGCTTCTTCTGGCTCGCGGTGTGGGTGAAGGCAAAGCGGTCGCCGCCAAGGCGGATGAAGCCCGCCTCTGCATAGCGCGCGGCGCGGCTGTTCATCGCGAGGATGTTGAGCTGTTCGTCGAGGCTGAAGATCGCGAAGGGTGCGGCGTCGGCGGCGGCGCGCGCGGCGCCCGCCGCAAGTTCGAGCGAGGCGATGCGGTCGCTGATCCGCATCGCGCGCTGGATATGCGGGGCGAGGATGCGCAGGCCGCGCTTCAGCTTCTCGGCATCGCGGTCGCCGGGGCCGGGGAGCATCAGTCCCAGCCGTTCACCGCCGCGCCGGTCGAGCAGCACCCCGATCAGCCGGTCGATGCCATAGGGTTTCAGGAAATTGCGAAAGAATTCGGACTCGTAGAATTCCTCGCGGGTCATGATGTCATAGCTGTCGACGACGCTGCCGTTCGCATAGCGCGGGAATTTGCGCGACCAGGGGTGGTTGCCGGCATAGACGGCGGTGTAGATTTCCTGGATGCCCGCGGCGAGCCCGGTCGCGGCAACGAAGCGCGCGCGCGGCGGGCTGGTGCTTTCCCACAGGATGAAAGCGGCCTCCCAGCGCAGCGGGCAGAGCGCGCCGGTGATGCGCGCGAGCGTGTCGTTCCAGCGTTCGGGATGCAGCACCGAATCATAGATGCGGCCGATCAACTCGTTCAGCACCTCCCATTCGGCGGCGGTGTCGGTATCGGGCGAAGGCTGTGGAACGGAATCGATCGGCACTGTCGTCCCCGGCTGAAAGGAGCGGCGGCGGGATTCGTCGAGGACGGCCCTTGGGCACCAAACAATGCGGCGGAAAAAAATGCAATGCTACCCGATCGGGTAGCGAAATTGTCTTGGTGATCGGCCAATCATCCGGGGCGACCCAAGCACGGGATGATCCACCATAATCGTTCCGTTTATCTTGAAGCCCGCCGGTTCGCCGACGGGCTTCTTTTTTGCCTATCGCGGTGCGGTCGCCGAACACCAGGTGAAGACGCGCTGATATTCCTCGCCGGGTTCGGCAATGAAGCTGCGCGGTCCTGTAACCTGCACGACGTCGGCCGCGTCGCCGAGCTTGTATCTGCCGCCGCCGAGATTCTTGACCGGCTTGATGGCATAATCACCGTCGATGTCCTGCCAATAAGCCGGCGTGATCACGATGCCGTCGTTCGCCGTTGCGCCCGCGCACTTCGTTCCGATGACGTAAAAGCCGAGCGGGACGGGGAGGCCCGCGACCATCTTCGGCTGGCCCCCGGGCGCCGCAGGGGCGGGAGCCGTCATCGCGGCCTGTTCCTCCCGGTCGCGTTCCTCCGGGCTCTTGCACGGCTTGCCGTCGTCGAACCAGCCGCCGTCGCCCGAATAATCCTTGCCCGACCAGCGCGCGCGGTGGAAGCAGAAGCCGGGACCGCCGATCTCGATATCGGGCCACGGCGAGCCCTTGCGCGGGACGAACATCGGAATGCCCGAGCTGTTGATCAACGGCTTCCAGCCGCTGCCGGTCCAGCTCACGATCGCAAATCCCCGCTCCGTGTTACCATAGCAATAAAGGCCGGAGTCGCTGACGACGACTTCGGGATTGCCGTCGCCGTTGAGGTCGCGGATCGACGGTTCGCTTGCAAACTGGCTGTCGTCGATTCCGGCGCTGCAGCCTTCCTTTGCCGAATCCGCATCGGCCGCCCAGACCTTGCCGAACTTCTTGAAGCCGGCCGTCTTCATGATCGCGTCATAGTCGCTTGCGGCAAGGCTGCTGGCCCGCATCGGCAGCGTCCAACCGGCGGGACCGCTCGCCGGTTTCGCCGCGACCGTGGCCGGAGCGCCGGGGGCGCCGTCGGTTGTCGCGGCATCGGCAGAAGCCGCTCCCTGATCGCCCGGTCCCGAACAGGCAGCGAGTGCCGCCGCAAGCATGCCGCTCAGGACGAGGCGGGAGAATTGGGTCGAAAAGCGCATGAGATTTCCCCTCGAATATCCAACGGCGCCGATTTAGGCGGTTGGGATGGGGCGTGTCTTCATGGAGTTCTCAAGAACTTCTAAAGCGTGGGATTGTGGAGGATCCATCCGTCCCTCGTCACCCCGGACTTGATCCGGGGTCCCGCTCTACACCGCTTGAAAGCGGGACCCCGGATCAAGTCCGGGGTGACGGAGAAAATGAAAATCCCTATGCACCCGATCAGCGTGCCCGATCAGCGGATGCGCTGGCCGCCCTTCCACAGCATCGTCGCGCGGCCCTGAACCGGCATGCCGTCGAAGGGGGTATTGCCTGCATAGGCCGCCATCTTCTTCGCATCGACCTGCCACGGCGTGCCCTCGTCGATCAGGATCAGGTCGGCTTCCAGTCCCGGCTCGAGGCGGCCGGCGTCGAGGCCGAGCAGCTTGGCCGGGTTGGCGGCGAGGAGGTCGAAGAGGCGGGCGGGGGTGACATGGCCGTCGCGGACGAGCTGAAGGCCCATCGCGAGCAGGGTCTCGGCCCCCGCCATGCCGGGCGCGGCCTCGGCGAAGGGAAGGCGCTTGTCCTCCGGCCCGCGCGGGTCGTGGCCCGAGGCGAGGACGTCGATCGTGCCGTCGGCGACGGCGGCGAGGCAGGCGTGGCGGTCGTCCTCGCTGCGCAGCGGCGGCGACAGGCGCGCGAAGGTGCGGAAATCGCCGATCGCGGTGTCGGAGAGGAAGAGATGCGCCGGGGTGATGCCACAGGTGACGCATAGGCCGCGGGCCTTGGCGTCGCGGATCAGGTCCAGCCCGCGCGCGGTGGTGACCTGGCGGAAATGGATCGCGGCGCCGGTTTCCTCGGCGAGCATCAGGTCGCGCGCGATCGCCATCGCCTCCGCGATCGCGGGCGCCGAAGCGAGGCCGAGCCGGGTCGCCATCTCGCCATCGGTCGCGACGGCGCCGACAGTCAGCCCTTCGTCCTCGGCATGGGCGATGACGGTGAGGCCGAGCGCGGCGGCGTAAGCGAGGACGCGGCGCATCACGCCCGCGTCGGCGATGCGCGCGCGGCCGGTGGCGACGGCGCGCGCGCCCGCCTGTTTCATCAGCCCGATCTCGGCGAGCTCCTGGCCCGCGAGTCCCTTGGTCGCGGCGGCGAGCGGGTGAACCCAAAGGTCGGGCTTGCCGCCCTTCGCCGCTCGTTCGACCAGCCCGGCGCCGTCGAGCGGGCCGCTGTCGGGCATCAGCGCGGCGCGGGTGATGCCGCCGAAATGAAAGGCGGGCTTGTCGGTCGCGAAGACGCCGAGGTCGATGATGCCGGGGGCGAGCCACTGGCCCCTGGCATCGATGGTTTCCGTGCCTTCTGGCGCTTCACTCGGGTTCAGCGCGGCGATGCGGCCGTCCACGACGAGCAGGCTTGCGCTTTCGCCGCCTAGCAGGCGCGCGTTTGCGATCAGGAGCGGGGTCAGTTCCATCCCGGCACTCCCCGCTTGCGGCGCGTCAGGATGTCGAGGCACGCCATGCGCACCGCGACGCCCATTTCGACCTGCTCGGTGATCGTCGAGCGCGCGGGATCGTCGGCGACGCTGCTGTCGATCTCGACCCCGCGGTTCATCGGGCCGGGGTGCATGACGATCGCGTCGGGCTTCGCGCGTTCGAGGCGCTTCGGGGTCAGGCCGTAGAGCGCGTGATATTCGCGCGGGCTGGGGAGGTAGGCCCCGTCCATGCGCTCGTTCTGGAGGCGGAGCATCATCACGACGTCGGCATCCTTCAGCCCTTCGTCCATGTCGGAGAAGGGGAGGACGTGCATCCGTTCGATCGCGGGCGGGATCAGCGTCGGCGGCGCGACGACGCGCACCTCGTTGCCGAGCAGGGTGAGCGCGAGGATGTTCGAGCGTGCGACGCGGCTGTGCAGCACGTCGCCGCAGATCGCGACGGTCAGCCCCTCGACCTTGCCCTTGCGGCGGCGGATGGTGAGCGCGTCGAGCAACGCCTGCGTCGGATGCTCGTGGCGGCCGTCGCCCGCGTTGAGGACCGGGCAGTCGACCTTGTCGGCGATGAGCTGCACCGCGCCCGAGCTCGCATGGCGGATGACGATCGCGTCGGCGCGCATCGCGTTCAGCGTCATCGCGGTGTCGATCAGCGTCTCGCCCTTCTTCACGCTCGACTGCGCGGCGTGCATGTTGACGACGTCGGCGCCGAGGCGCTTTCCGGCGATCTCGAACGACAGCAAGGTGCGGGTCGAATTTTCGAAAAAGGCGTTGATGATGGTGAGCCCGGCGAGGCGATCGTCGTGCTTGGCGGCGCCGCTGCGGTTCATTTCGACCCACTGTTCGGCGGCGTCGAGGACGTAGGAGATTTCCCACGGGGTGAGCTGGGCGATGCCGGTGAGGTGGCGATGGCGAAAGGCATCGCCGCCGGGCGGATAGTCGCTGGCGGGTCGGATCGTTGCGCTTGTCATTAAAGCCGAGCCTCTACGCAGGAGTTGCGATAATCGCAAGCATGATCCTCCCCGGAACGGGGAGGGGGACCGCCGAAGGCGGTGGAGGGGCACAGGAGGTTTGCGCAGCGCCTGATCGCGCGCAGGATTCGGCCGCACCTGCCCCTCCACCACCCTGCGGGTGGTCCCCCTCCCCGTTCCGGGGAGGATCAGCGCGTCATCGCGTCGATCGCGCCTTGCAGGATGAAGGCCGCCGCCGCGCTGTCGACCCGCTCGGCGCGCTTGGCGCGGCTGACGTCGGCGGCGATCATCGCGCGTTCGACGGCAGCGGTCGACCAGCGCTCGTCCCAGAGCAGGACGGGCAGGCCGAGCGGGGAGAGGTTGCGCGCGAAGGCGCGGGTGCTCTGGGTCCGCGGGCTGTCGGTGCCGTCCATGTTGAGCGGAAGCCCGACGACGAGGCCGACGACCGATTGCGCCGCGATCAATGTCTTCAGCGCTTCGAGATCGACCGAGAATTTCTTGCGGAGGATCGTCTTGTCGGGGCTCGCGAAGCTCCACCCGGCGTCGCAGAGCGCGACGCCGATCGTCTTGGTTCCGACGTCGAGCCCCGCGAGGCGGCCGCCGTTCGGCAGCGCGGCGGCGAAATCGGGGGCGAGGGTGGTGATCATCAAAACCTCTCTAACCGTTCGTGTCGAGCGAAGTCGAGACGCCCATCGGCAGCGCACGCCTTTGGGGTGTCTCGACTTCGCTCGACACGAACGGATTGGAGGCCATGGGCGAGAGCGGGACCCCGGATCAAGTCCGGGGTGACGAGGGAGGAGAAGGGGGCGCCGCTGCCGCAACCGGCGCCGCCGGGGGCGGCACCGGCGAGGGCTTGCCTTCATAGGTCGCCAGACGCCGCAGCGCGTCGGCGCGGACGTTCGCCCAGAAGAGGGTGATGTCGTAAACGTGGTAATTATTGCCCGGGAGCACATAGCCCGCGACGACATAATTCTTTGCCGCGTCGGCGTCGCCGATCAGCAGAAAGCCGCGATCGGCGTCGCACTGGGCACCAACCTTGCCCGCGATCAGCGTCCCCGCCTTGAACCCCGCGCTCGGCTTCAGCGTGCCGATATTGGCGTCGGGGCCGGCGGTGGTGTCGGGAATGCCGGTGAGCGGATTGGTGCAGAGCATCCGCGTCCCCGCGCGCGGGCGGCCGTCGAAGCCGATCGTGCCGTCATAGGCGCCGGTGACCATCGCCGTGTCGGCGGGCTCGGCGAAGGTCGCCCAGCTCAGGATGCAGCCCTTCTGCTCGGGCGTCTGGCAGGCGGGAAGGCCGAGCGCTTCCATGTCGGTGTCGAGGCTGATCGGCCAGCCGATCACATAGGCCGCGACGATCCGCTTCGCGAGCGGGGTGCCCGCGATCCGGTTCTTGATCAGCATTTCGATATGCAGCGCGCCCTGACTGTGCCCCGCGAGGATGATCGGCTTGTTCTTCGGGATCGAAGCGACGAAGGCGTCGAACGCCTGCTCGACGTCGCGATAGGCGGCGTCGATCGCCTTGCCCGCGGTGACGCGATCCTCGGCGAGGAAGGCGCCGAGCGTCGCCTGGCGGTAGCGCGGCGCCCACACTTGACCCGCGTCGCCGAACGCGCTCGCCATGCCCTGCATGAACAATTTGGCGCGGTAATTGGCGTCGGCATCGTCGAGCGGGGCATTCCAGCTCGCCTTGCTGTAATAGCTCGTCGGGTGGACGAAGAAGATCGCGGCGTCGCCCCTGGGAAAGGCCGCTTCGGCGGCGTCGGCGGGGGCCGCGGCCTTGGCGGGCGGGATCAGTTTGCCGGAGGCGTCCTTTGCCGGAGCGGTTTCGTCGGTCGCGGGCGGGCGCCAGTCTGACGGGTCGGCGTCGAGGCCGGGGCGCGCGAACCACATTTTGGGATCGTCATAGGTGTTCGGCGCGGCGACGGTCTGTTCGACGAATTCGGTGCTCGGCACGAAGGCGACGCGGCCGAACCAGCCGGGATTGAGCTGATAGGCGATCCCGACCCCGAGGATGAGGAGAATGATCGCGGCGATGGCATAGAGGAATTTGCGGGCCAAAGGGGGGCTCCATGGGAGAGGATTTGAGCGCTATCTAGCTATTCGCGACCGCGCCTTCAAATGCCCCGTCATATTGACTTCGTTTCCATGGCGATGGGGCGTGTTTCGACTCCGTCACCCCGGACTTGATCCGGGGCCCCGCTTTCCCCGCGTTGCTGAGCGGGACCCCGGATCAAGTACGGGGTGACGAAGAAAACGAGATTGCACTCTACTCTTCAAACTGCGTCGCTGTTCCGAAACAAGTTCAGCATGACGAATAGAAAAGGTAGACGTCGTGCATGACCGATGCGCCCGCAAGCCCGTCCGCTCCCGATTCGCCCCGTCTTTCGGCACGGCTCGACGACAGTGACCCGCCCTGGCCGCTGCGGCCGTGGATCATGGCGCTGGTCGGCACGGTCGAGGGGCTGATCTTTCATCTGCTGATCGACCGTTCTCAAAGCGCGCCGGGCCGCGACGCGCTCGCGGCGTTCGTCGCGGTTGCGACCGTCGTCTTCCTGCTCGGGGTCGAGCGGCGGCGCTGGCATTGGGCGGCGGGGTTCGCGCTGGCGTGGGGCGCCGTCATCGGGCTGATCGCCTGGCATTCGGCGGGCTATAATGTCGGCGGATCGCCGTTCGAATGGCCCTTCTGGTCGGGGATGCTCGCCGTGCTCGTCGCGACGCCGCTGTTCCAGACGCGGCGCGACGTCGCGCCCGACTGGCGTTTCTGGAAGTTGTGGGACATGCCCTATGCGCGGCTGCACAGCCACGCCTGGGCCGATGCGGTGATCGGCGCGGCGGGACTGGCGTTCGTCGGCGTGACCTTTTTGCTGATCGTGCTGATCGGGCAGATGTTCAAGCTGATCGGGATCAATCTGATCTTCGATCTGCTCAATGACGAATGGTTCGGTTGGATGCTTGCGGGCGCGGCGTTCGGCGGCGCGGTGGGGTTGCTCCGCGAACGCGACAAGCTGGTCGCGACCCTGCAGCGGCTGGTGATGATCGTGCTGGCGGTGCTGGCGCCGGTGCTGGCGGCCGCACTGCTGCTGTTCCTGCTCTCGCTGATCGGCACCGGGCTGACGCCGCTGTGGGAATCGGGCTTTTCGACCGCGGCGCTGATGATGGCGGCCGCCGCCTTCGCGGTGCTGCTCGCCAATGCGGCGGTCGGCAGTGGGCGCGACGAGCGCGCGAACAATCGCCTGCTGCACGTCGCGGCGGCGGCGCTGGTCGCCGCGGTGCTGCCGCTGGCGGCGATCGCCTTTTATTCGATGTCTCTGCGCGTGGGGCAATATGGCTGGACCCCCGAGCGTTTGTGGGGCGTGATCGCGGCGGCGATCGCGCTCGCCTATGGTGCGGCGGGGCTGTGGTCGGTGGTGCGCGGGCGGCGGGATTTCGACGATCTCTTGCGGCCGTTGCAGCAGAAACTGGCGATCGGGCTGATGCTGCTGGCGCTGATCCTGGCGCTGCCGGTCGTGGATTTCGGCGCGATCTCGACGCGCGACCAGCTTGCGCGGCTGAAGTCGGGGGCGGTGTCGGCGCAGCGGTTCGACTGGGCGGCGATGGCCTTCGATTTCGGGCCCGCCGGGCGCCGCGCGCTAGAGGCGCTGGCCCGATCGCCGCAACAGGACCGCGCCGGCCTGGCAAAAATGGCGCTCAAGGCGAAATATCGCAGCGCCGTGCCGGGGGCAGGGGGGCGGTATGGCGCCGACGTTGCCGTGGCCGCAAAGAAGATCGAGGACAAGCTGCGCGTCCTGCCGGTGGGGGCGGCGCTGGCGCCCGACGCCTATGCCGCGATCGACGAGAGCGGATATTGCCTGAGCCAGCCCTGCATCGCCTATCGGCTGGACGATAACCAGATCGTGGTGGCGCGGCTCGGCGATCATGTTACCCTGTTCCAGCGGATGCCCGCCACTCGCCAATGGCGCCAATATGACGAGCATCCGCCGAGCCTTGCGCCCGCCATGCTGGGGACCGCCGCGGATCTGGCGAAGGCGACGGTCGAGGTGCGCCCGGTGACGCGGCGCCAGTTGTTCGTGAACGGCAAGCCGCTGGGCGACGATTTCCCATAGCCATCGGCGCTGCCGCCGCTTGAAGCGCGCCGGACACAATGCTAGCGGCCCAGCTTCTCCCGATAAGGCGATAATGATGGCAATCGATCAGGCAACAGTCAGGAAAATAGCGTCGCTGGCGCGCATCGCGATCAGCGATGCCGAAGCCGCGGCGATGGAAGGCGAATTGAACGGCATCCTCGGCTGGGTCGAGCAACTCGGCGAGGTCGATGTGACCGGGGTCGAGCCGATGACGGCGGTGATTCCCAACACGCTGCGGCTGCGCGACGATGTCGTCGACGCCGATCCGCTGACCGGCGGCAACCGCCGCGACGATATTCTCGCGAACGCGCCTGCGCCGCAGCACGGCTTTTTCGGCGTTCCCAAGGTGATCGAATAATGACCGAGCTTACCAACCTGACCGTCGCGCAGATCCGCGACGGGCACCGCGCGGGCGATTTCAGCGCCGTCGAGGTCGCGGAGGCGTTCAACGCCAATGTCGCGGGCGCGAAGGCGCTCAACGCGTTCATCGTCGAGACGCCCGAGCTTGCACTGGCGGCGGCGAAGACGGCCGACGCCGGCCGCGCGGCTGGCGCGCTGAAGCCGCTGTCGGGCGTGCCGATCGGCATGAAGGATCTGTTCGCGACCAACGGCGTCCAGACGACCGCCGCGAGCCATATGCTCGAAGGTTTCGTGCCGCGCTATGAATCGACCGTGTCGCAGAAATTGTGGGATGCGGGCGCGGGCATGCTGGGGAAGCTGAACCTCGACCAGTTCGCGATGGGATCGTCGAACGAGACCTCATACTTCGGCAATGTGATCAGCCCGTGGCGGCGCAACGATGGCGGTAATGCCGCGCTCGCGCCGGGCGGGTCGTCGGGCGGCAGTTCGTCGGCGATCGCGGCGCGGCTCTGCCCCGCGGCGACGGGGACCGACACCGGCGGCTCGATCCGCCAGCCTGCGGCCTTTACCGGCATTTCGGGGATCAAGCCGACCTATGGCCGCTGCTCGCGCTGGGGCATCGTCGCCTTCGCGAGCTCGCTCGACCAGGCGGGACCGATGGCGCGCGACGTGCGCGACTGCGCGATCATGCTCGAAAATATGGCGGGCTTCGATCCCAAGGATGCGACAAGTCTCGATTTGCCCGTGCCGAATTGGGAAGCGGCTTTGTCAAGCGATCTCAAGGGCAAGACGGTCGGTATTCCCAAGGAGTATCGGCTGGAGGGCATCGACCCCGACATCGACGCGATGTGGGATGCCGGGATCGCGATGCTGAAGGATGCGGGGGCCGAGGTCGTCGAAATCAGCCTGCCGCACACCAAATATGCGCTGCCCGCTTACTATATCATCGCGCCCGCCGAAGCCTCGTCGAACCTCGCGCGCTACGACGGCGTGCGTTATGGTTTGCGCGATCTGCCGCAGGGCGCGGGACTGCAGGACATGTACGCCGCGACGCGCGCCGACGGCTTCGGGCCCGAGGTCAAGCGCCGGATCATGATCGGCACCTATGTGCTGTCGGCGGGCTTCTACGACGCTTATTACACGCAGGCGCAGAAGGTGCGGACGCTGATCGCGCGCGATTTCGAACAGGCATTTGCAAGCTGCGACGTGATCCTCGCGCCGACCGCGCCCTCGGCGGCGTTCGGGCTGGGCGAAAAGACCGCCGATCCGCTGGCGATGTACCTCAACGACGTATTCGCGGTGCCCGCGAGCCTCGCGGGGCTGCCCGCGATGTCGGTCCCCGCGGCGCTGAACCGCGAAGGGCTGCCGCTTGGGTTGCAGATCATCGGCAAGGCCTTCGACGAGCAGGGCGTGCTGAACGCGGGGCTGGCGATCGAGGAACGCGCCGGGTTCACGGCGCGGGCGGAGAAATGGTGGTGAGCGAAACCATCAACAACGACGAACTGGCGGCATTCGTCACATCGACGTTGAACGCGATTGCCAGCGGCGTTGGCGCTGCGACTTCGGACAGTCACGAATTCGATATCCCCGACCAAATTGAGTTCGAAGTTGCTGTTAAAGCCACGAAGAACTCGGAAGTCGGCGGCGGGCTTCGAATTCAGGTTTTTAGTGCTGAGAGCAAGAAGGGCTCGCAGGACGAAGCAATTAGCAAGATCACCTTCGCAGTGTCCACGTCCAGCAAGCGAAACCGTGGACCGATGCCGAAGCGTGACACAAGTTGGATGGCATAATGACTGAATACCGCATCAAGGGCGAAACCGGCGAGTGGGAGGTCGTGATCGGCCTCGAGGTCCATGCGCAGGTGACCTCCAACGCCAAGCTGTTCTCGGGCGCCGCGACGGCGTTCGGGGCGGAGCCGAACACGCAGGTGTCGCTCGTCGACGCCGCGATGCCCGGCATGCTGCCGGTGCCGAACCGCGAGTGCATCCGTCAGGCGGTGCGCACGGGGATGGCGATCGAGGCCGAGATCAACACATGGTCGCGGTTCGACCGCAAGAATTATTTCTATGCCGATCTGCCGCAGGGCTATCAGATTTCGCAGCTTTATCATCCGCTTGTCGGCGAAGGTTCGCTGATGATCGAGGCCGATGAAAAGGCGGGTCTGCCCGAAGCGAAGCGCATCGGGATCGAGCGCATCCATGTCGAGCAGGATGCCGGCAAGCTGATGCACGACCAGCATCCGACGATGTCGTACGTCGATCTCAACCGCTCGGGCGTCGCGCTGATGGAGATCGTCTCGCGCCCCGACATGCGTTCGCCCGCCGAGGCGGGGGCCTATGTGCGCAAGCTGCGCTCGATCCTGCGCTATGTCGGCTCATGCGACGGCAATATGGAGGAAGGCTCGATGCGCGCCGACGTCAACGTCAGCGTGCGGAGGCCCGGCGACGAGTTCGGGACGCGCACCGAGACGAAGAACGTCAATTCGGTGCGCTTCGTGATGGCGGTGATCGAGGGCGAGGCGAAGCGCCAGGTCGAGTTGATCGAAAGCGGCGGCACGGTGGTGCAGGAAACGCGCCTCTACGACCCCGATCGCAACGAGACGCGCTCGATGCGGTCGAAGGAAGATGCGCATGATTACCGCTACTTCCCCGATCCCGACCTGCTGCCGCTGATCCTCGACGACGCGTTTCTGGCGGAATGCCGCGAGTCCTTGCCCGAACTGCCCGACGCCAAGCGCGCGCGCTATCTGGCGGCGGGGATTTCGCCGTATAACGCCGACGTGCTGACCGCCGAGGTCGAGGCGGCACGCTGGTTCGACGCTTTGCTCGAAGCGGGCGCGAAGCCGGTCGCGGCGGCGAACTGGGTGACGAGCGAGTTGTTCGGCGCGCTCAACCGGCTCGGCAAGGACATTTCGGAATCGCCGGTCAGCCCGGCGCAGGCCGCCGAGCTGCTCGGCCTCGTCGCCGACGGCACGATTTCGGGGACGATCGCCAAGCAGGTGTTCGAGAAGATGCTCGAAAGCGGGGACGGCGCCGCGGCGATCGTCGATCGCGAAGGCCTCAAGCAGACGAGCGACACCGGCGCGATCGAGGCCGAGATCGCCAAGGTGCTCGCTGCCAATGCCGACAAGGTCGAGCAGTATAAGGGCGGCAAGGAAGCCTTGTTCGGCTTTTTCGTCGGGCAGACGATGAAGGCGATGCAGGGCAAGGCCAACCCGCAGGTCGTCAACGAGCTGCTGAAGAAAGCGCTCGGCTGAGAATAGCGGGTCAAGGCGCTGCGAGTGAAAGGAAATAAATGGCAGCGATCGCGCTTGCGTCGCGGTCGCCCTTGTTGCAGCTCCGATTCCTGACGGGGGTTGGGGAGGCGCCGATTCGTATTCGGCCGTGCCCCCGCAGTGGGGGGGCGCACGATGACTATCAGGAAAATGGTGCTGAGCGTGGCGATGGTCGCCATGCTGGCGGAAACCGCGGCTGCGCAGGAAGCGAAGATCGATCCGATGACGGTCGTTCCCGATCCGGCGACGGTGGCGACGCCGAAACTCGACTTTGCGGAAACGCCCGAGGACGCGGCCGATTACGATAAATATTTCTATTTTCATCGCGACGGAACGAGCTTTGAGGAGGCGCTCGCCGACCTGCGCGATTGCGACGGCTTCGCGCGCGGCCTGTCGAGCGGCTATCGCTATCAGGAAGCGCCCTATCCCTACACCTATACTGCCGCCGGCGTGGCGGGCGGGCTGATCGCTAACGCGATGATGAGCGCGATCTTCGGCTCGGCCGAAAAGCGGCGGCTGCGCCGCGTCAACATGCGCCGCTGCATGGGGTACAAGGATTATGCCCGCTTCGGCCTGCAAAAGGATCTGTGGCAGGAATTCAATTTCGAGGAGGGTTTTTCGGCCGAGGAGGAAGGCAAGCGCCAGGCGATGCTGGCGCAGCAGGCGAAGGTCGCGTCGGGCCCGCGCCCTGCGGCGAAGGAGCTCGGGCTGTGAGCGCGCTTCGTTCGCTGGCGATGCTCGCCGTCGCCCTCGCCGCCATCACGCCGGTCTGGGCCGACGAACCCGAGGAAAAATGGCAGACGCGGGCCGTCGCCGACAAGCCCGCGCCGCTGACGCTCGACCCGGCGAAGGCTTATATCCTGATCAAGGCCGACTCCGTGATCATGCCGACGCTGATGCAGCTGCCCAGCGAGGAACAGGCGGCGGCGCACGCGCGGCGGCGCGCCGAGGCGCTGACCAAGGAACATGGCAAATGGGTCAAGCGGCATGCCGGCTGGGAAGCCGAGATGAAGCGCTGGACAAAGGGAATGAAGAAACCCGAGGAACCCGTCGAACCGACCGAGGCCAATTTCGGATTTCCCGAATATGAGCGCGTTCATTCGGTGATGCTCGGGCCGCAGAACCGGTTCAGCAAGGAAGGGGGCTCGGTCTATCTTCAGGAAGTGCCGCCGGGCGAATATCTCTTCTATGGTCAGGCGAACGTCTGCGCCTGCCTGGGGACGGTTTCTTTCGAGGCGCCGGCCGGCAAGATCGTTCCCGTCGAATTGCGGCTGTCGCTGGTCGACGCGATTCGGGCCGCGCCCAAGGAGAACCGGCCGAAGACCTCGCTCGACCTGCCCGCCGGGACCAGTCAGTTCCTGCTTCGCGCGGCGGAGGTCGGCGACCCGCGTCTGCCCGCCGACGCGATCGTAAGCCCGGCGTTCAAGCCGGCCGGAACGCGGCCCAACTGGGCCGGGGCCGAAGTCGACCGGGTGATGCCGATGCCGGGCATTTTCCGGTACGTGCGGGGGCAGCAGGTCGACGATTCCGCGCCGCCGGCGGCTGTGGCTGCTTCCGCCGATCCGGGCGGGTTGCCCGCCTCCGGTCATCGCTAACACACTGGAATTGCAATCGGAACGAGGTGCCGAAGAGATGATGCGAAACAGGTTTTCGGCCGGTGCGCTGCTGGTTCTTGCCGCCATGGGTGCGGCGCCTGCCGCCGCGGGCGGGAGGGCGCCCGCGGTGAACGACGGCTACGACTGGACGATGCGCGTCGACGACGAGGAGCGGGCGCAAAGTGCCGTCCTGGCCTATGAAGTCGCCGATACCGACGACCAGCCGCTGGCGTTCGCCTGCGAGGAAGGCGGAAACCGGATTTTTGCGAGCATCACCGGCGGCGATCCCGAACTGAGCGCGATCGAACTGACCTCGGGCGACGCCCGCCTGCAGCTCAAGGGCACCGCCGACGCCGAGGAAATGCCCTATTTCTCGTCCGAGGAGATTGCGGGCGGTTCGCCGCTCATCCGCGCGTTCGCCGCCAACGGCTGGCTACGCCTGACCGCGTCGGGCGAAACGACCGACATGGCGGCGACGGCGAAGGGCCGGGACGCGATCACGCGGTTCGTGCGGTTCTGCACCGAATAGAGCCGGCCTTTCGCGGGGCGGTCAGTCGGCGCGTTTCCAGACCGTCTGTCCTTCCTTGACCGTCTCCAGCACCTTGATGGCGCGGATCGCGTCGACCGGCGTCGTCAGCGGGTTCCGGTCGAGGATGACGAAGTCGGCGAGCAGCCCGGCCTTGATCCGGCCTTTGCGATTCTCCTCGAACGCCTGCCACGCCGGGCCGGTGGTGAGCGCCTGTAGGCCTTCGTAGGCGCCCAGCCGCTCGTCGGGGCCGCTGACGACGCCGGTCGGGGAGACGCGCGCCATCGAGGTCCAGAGCATGAAGCGCGTGTCGAGCGGCGTGACGCTATAGTCGCTGTGGTTCGACGGGATCAGCCCCGCCGCGCGTGCTGACTTCAGCGGGCTGATGAAATCGACGACCTCCTTCGGGAAATTGGTGCGGTGGACGTCGGCCCAAAACCAGGCGTGGTTCGAGAAATAGGAGGGGCCGACCCCGATGCGCTTGTAATCGGCAAGCTGGTCGCGGCGCTGGAATTGCGAGTGGATGACGATCGGGCGGCGGTCGTCGGCGGCCTTGATCCCGGCGGCGTCGAAGCCCCTGATCGCCATATCGATCGCCGCGTCGCCGTTGGCGTGGACGAAGATCTGCCAGCCGCGATCGGTGACCTTTTTGGCGAGGTCGTCGAACGCCGCCTGATCCATCGCCGGGGCGCCGTGCCACGGGTGGCTGCCGTCGGGGGCGCCGCGTGCATAGTCGCGGGTGAAATAGCCGGTGCGTGCCTGCACCGACCCGTCGAGGATGACCTTGATCCCCTGCAATTTCACATGGCCGTCATATTGGCCGAAGCGGATGTCGGGCCGCGCGAGCAGCGCGTCGAGCCCGGTGTAGAGCGGCAGCAGCGCGAGGTCGATCTTGAGGTGCTGGCGCGCCGCGGGGCCGGTGAAGAAGGCGAGGTCGGCGGGCATCGTCGCGCCGTCCTGTGCATGGGTATAACCCTCCGCGAAATAGCGCTGCTGCGCCGCGTCGAGCCGCGCGAGCTTTTGTTCGGGCGAGAGCTGGGGCATCGCGGCGAGCATCAGGAAGGTCGACTTTTCGAGCAGGACGCCGTTCAGATGCCCGTCGGCATCGCGCAGCATCATCCCGCCCGGCGGCGGCTGGCTGGCGTCGGTGAGCTTCGCGGCGGCGAGCGCGGCGCTGTTCGCGACCAGCGCGTGGAGCGACTGGTGGAGCACGACGATCTTGCGGTCCGCCGCCACCGCGTCGAGCTCGGCGCGGGTGATGTGGCGCTTTTCGGCGAGCTTTTCATGATCATATTGCCAGACGATCACCCAGCCGTCCTTCGGGATCGCCTTGCGCGCGATATAATCGCGGATGACGCCTTGCAGCGAAGGGATGTCGGTGACGGGCGGCAGCGCCTTGTCCCAGAGGTCGAGCCCGTCGGCCATCTGCATCGCGACCGCGAAGTGCGAATGGGCATCGACGAAGCCGGGGAGCATCGTCGCGCCCTTCAGGTCGTGGATCGCCGCGTCCTTGCCCGCGGCGGTGCGCGCGGCCTTTTCGTCGCCCGCGAAGGCGATCCGGCCGTCCTTCGCGACGACCGCCTCGACCATGTGCGGCGAATCGCCGTCCATCGTGATGATCGTCCCGCCGCGATAGAGCGTCGCCTCCTCGGCGGTGGCGGGCGCGGCGATCAGCAGCAGCGCCGCGAGCGTGGCGATGGATTTCATATGTCTCTCCCTCGCCGGAACCGTGGCGGGGAAGGGGGGAGGAGGTCAAGTCTCTCTTTGCAACTCTTTTGCGGGTCCCATATTCTCCGTCACTCCGGATCAAGACCGGGGTGACGAGAAAAAGGGCGCGTGTCTCAAATCTGCTGCGGTGGCACTTCGCTCGGGCCGCGGCCGGGTTGATCGGTGTCGCCGCCGCCCGGACCTCCGGGGATTTCCTGCGGCTGGCCCGCAGGGTCTTCGAGCGGGGTCGGCTGGACCGGCTTTTCGGGGGGCGACTGCGGTTCGATCGTGTCGGGCTTCGGTTTCGGAAGCGGGTCGGGGGCGGCGGTCATGGCGATTCTCCTTGGCCTGATCAACGAACCGGCGCGGCGCATGTTCCGGCCCGCGGACATAGCGCAAGGTCCGCCCTTGCCCTTGGCCGCGCGTCTGCTATAGCCCCGCGCGGCCCGCACGGGCGTGCGCGGCAGCGCGCGATTTCGTGCATCCGGCCGAAAGCTCTCAGCGGGCGTGGCGGAATTGGTAGACGCGCTGGTTTTAGGTACCAGTATCGCAAGATGTGGGGGTTCGAGTCCCTTCGCCCGCACCACGCTCCGCGAGCTTTGACCGGACATAGGGGAACGCCGCCTTTCGGGCGGGGTTCATCGATACGAGATTTTGAGCAAGGATAAGACCAAGGCAATGAAGACCGTCGAAACGCTGAACGAAGGCCTGAAGCGCGAATATCGCCTGACCATCACCGCGAAGGATATCGACGCGCGCGTCGATGACGAAGTGAAGGCGATCGCGCCGACCGTGCGGATGCCCGGCTTCCGCCCCGGCAAGGTGCCGCCGAACCTGATCCGCAAGATGCACGGCGACGCGCTGAACGCCGACGCGCTCAACAAGGCGATCGACCAGGGCGTCAAGGATCTGATGGCGCAGGAAAAGCTGCGCCCCGCGCTGCAGCCCGGCGTGACGCTTGCCGACGGCTATGAGCGCGGCAAGGATGCCGAGCTGACCGTCGCGCTCGAAGTGCTGCCCGACATCGCGACCCCGTCGATCGACGGGCTGAAGCTCGAACGGCTGACCGTCCCCGCCGACGACAAGGCGGTGATGGCGAAGATCGAGGAATTCGCGGCGCAGATGAAGCGTTTCGAGGACGCGCCGAAGACCAAGAAGGCCGCCCAGGGCGACCAGGTCATCATCGACTTCGCGGGCAGCGTCGACGGCGTCGCCTTCGACGGCGGCACGGGCGAGGACATGGCGGTCGAGATTGGCTCGGGCCAGCTTATCCCCGGCTTCGAGGACCAGCTCGTCGGCGTCAAGACCGGCGACGAAAAGGTGCTGAAGGTGACCTTCCCGGACGAATATCCGGTCGATAATCTGAAGGGCAAGCCCGCCGAATTCGCCGTGACGGTGAAGGAAGTGAAGGTTCCGGCCGCGTCGAAGATCGACGACGAGTTCGCGAAGTCGCTCGGCCTTGAAAGCCTCGACAAGCTCAAGGAGCTGATGAAGGATCAGGTCGAGCAGGAACTGAACGGCCTGACCCGTACCTATATGAAGCGCAAGCTGCTCGACCAGCTCGCCGCTGCCCATGATTTTGACGTGCCGCCGACGATGGTCGAGGCCGAGTTCGGCCAGATCTGGCAGCAGCTCGAGCATGAAGCGAGCCACGAGGAAGACCCCGAGGCGGCGAAGGCCGAGCTCGAAAAGGATCGCGACGAATATCACGCGATCGCGGTGCGCCGCGTCCGCCTGGGCCTGCTCCTGTCGGAAATCGGCCAGGCGCACGGCGTGCAGGTGTCGAACCAGGAAATGCAGCGGCTGATCATGCAGGCGGCGCAGCAATATCGTCCCGAGGATCGCCAGCGCTTCGTCGAATATGTCCAGCAGGACGCGCTCGCCGCCGCGCAGCTTCGCGCTCCGCTCTATGAAGACAAGGTCGTCGACTTCCTGTTCGAAAAGGCCGAGATCAGCGACCGCGAAGTGACGCGCGAGGAGATCGAGGCGGCGATCGAGGCCGACGACGATGGCCACGTCCACGGCCCCGGCTGCGGTCACGACCATGACCACGACCACAAGCCCGCCAAGAAGGCGGCGGCGAAGAAGCCCGCCGCCAAGAAGGACGCGGTAAAGGAAGAGGCCAAGGCCGAGAAGGCCCCGGCGAAGAAGGCGGCCGCGGCAAAGGCCGAAGACAAGCCCGCGGCGAAGAAGGCCGCACCGGCCAAGGCTGCGGACGAGAAACCGGCTGCGAAGAAGGCTCCGGCCAAGAAGGCGGCGGCGAAGAAATAAGCCTCTTCACTTTGCAAGAGATCAAAGGCCGGGTGGAGAATGCTCCGCCCGGCCTTTTTCTGTCTCACGCAAAGGCGCGAAGGCGCAAAGACAAGCGTTTACCAACCCCCGTTCGTGCTGAGCTTGTCGAAGCACCGTTCTCTCTAGGGCGGATCGACATTCAGCCCTGGCGGCCTGCAAATGGCGGCTTTCCGCGCTTCCGGTGCTCACGTGCAAAAGCACGCTGCGCTCCGGGTCGCGGAAAACCACCATTTTCGGCTCGCCATCTTCTGAATGTCGATCCGCCCTAGTCCCCTGAATCTGAAGTTCGGTTCATTGATTTCGTCATCCCGGGCTTGACCCGGGATCCCGCTTTTCTTCGCTCCGTGCGCGAAAGGGAGCGGGACCCCGGGTCAAGCCCGGGGTGACGGTGATGACAGTTACTTTGATTCCACCAGACTAGTGTCTGAAGGAAAGAACGGCCCTTCGACAAGCTCAGGGCGAACGGAATTTATAGGACCTTTTTCTCTGCGCCTTCGCGCCTTTGCGTGAGATCCGTCATTGCGAGCGCAGCGAAGCAATCCAGAGCCTGCGTAAACCGCCCTGGATTGCTTCGCTGCGCTTGCAATGACGAGGACGGGAAAAGGCCCGCCTAAATCACGTCCATATTGTAGCAATGCCAGCTGAAGATCGCCGCCGAGCCGCGATGCGGGCGCCACGGCTCGGCCAGCTCGCGCGCCTGCTTTTCGCTCGGCCGGGCGCCGAGGCCGAGAATGCGGCCGACCGCTTCCTGCACCGCCAGGTCGCCCGCGGGCCAGATGTCGGGGCGTCCTTCGGCGAAGAGCAGGTAGATTTCGGCCGACCAGCGGCCGATGCCCTTGACCTGGGTGAGCAAGGCGATCGCTTCCTCGTCGTCGGCGGGGAGGGCGTCGAAATCGAGCGCGCCGTCGAGCACGAGCTGTGCGAGACTCTTGCTATAGCCCTGCTTCTGCCCCGACAGGCCGCAGGCGCGCAGCGCGTCGAACTCGGCGGCGGCCATCACCTCTGCGGGGCATCCCTCGCCGAACGCGGCCTCCAGCTTGTTCCAGATCGAATTGGCGGCGGCGACGCTGACCTGCTGGCCGACGATGGTGCGGAGCAGGGTGGTATAGCCGCGCTCGCGGATGCGCGGCGGCGGATAGCCCGCGTTGCCGAGCGCGCGCGCGAAATTGGCGTCGATCGCGGCGATCGCATCGATTCCCGCATTCAACTGCTCCTGACCGAAGCTCATCGCGATATTCTCCTTTTGTTCGCATCGCTTCCGTAGCAGCGCTTGATTTGGCGCGCAACGCGCGACATAGGCCATCCGAATCAAACCATATGGGGACGAGCATGGCCAAGCTGATTGTGGTGACGCGCGACGGAAGCGAACATGAGATCGAAGGCGACACCAGCCTGACCGTGATGGAGAATATCCGCGACGCGGGCTTCGACGAACTGCTCGCGCTGTGCGGCGGCTGCTGCTCGTGCGCGACCTGCCATGTCCATGTCGAGGACGGCAACAAGGATGGGCTGCCGGCGATGAGCGAGGACGAGAACGACCTGCTCGATTCGACCACCGACCGCGACGAAAATTCGCGCCTGTCGTGCCAGATCCCGTTCAGCGACGCGCTCGACGGGCTGCGCGTGCGGATCGCGGCTGAGGATTGAATGCAGTATATCGTCATTGCGAGGAGCGTAGCGACGAAGCAATCTCCAGCTATCGGCCGCCAATCAAGGTCGATAGCTGGAGATTGCTTCGCTGCGCTCGCAATGACGCGGTTTAGCTGCCAGATGTCGCGACCGCGTAGAGCGCGATCGCCGCTGCGTTCGAGATATTGAGGCTCTCCATCCGCGGCGAGATCGGCAGCTTCGCCAGCACGTCGCAATGCTCCATGACATTGTGGCGCATTCCGTCGCCCTCCGATCCCAGCACCAGCGCGACCTTGCTGCCGTCGAGTGTCTGCCCAAGCGTCGTATCGGTGTCGCCCATCAGGCCGATGCGCCAATATTGCGCCTCGGCGATCTCCTCCAGCGCGCGCGACAGGTTGACGACGCGCACCCACGGCACGCTTTCGAGCGCGCCCGAGGCCGAGCGCGCGATGACGCCGCTTTCGGGCGGGCTGTGGCGATCCTGCGTGACGATCGCGGCGGCGTCGAAGGCGGCGGCCGAGCGCAGCACCGCGCCGATATTGTGCGGGTCGGTGACCTGATCGAGCACGATCAGCGGCCGCGTGCTGCCGGCATCGCTTTCCGCCTGCAGCAGGTCGCCGAGATAGACCTCCTCGAGCGGATCGACCTCGATCACCAGCCCCTGATGCGGCGCGTCGCGCGCGACGAGCCGCGCAAGGTCGGCGACGTCGGCGTAGCTGATCGGAATCACCGGTGGCAGGTCGAGTTGCCCCAGCGCTTCGCGGGTGCCCCAGATGCGCTTGACGCGGCGTTCGGGGTTGGCGAGCGCGGCCAGAACGGCGTGGCGACCCCAGAAGCGAATGGCCTGTCCGCGCTGGCTTTGGCCCGCGGGACGACGATGGCGAGAAAATTGACGCATGATGGGGCGCCTTTCCCATGACTGCCATTGACAGGCAAGTCTCGTTTCGCCATTGGACCGCTTCCCAAAGCGGGCCCCATGGACAGGTGGCCGAGTGGTTAAAGGCAGCAGACTGTAAATCTGCCCGGGTTTCCGTACGCTGGTTCGAATCCAGCCCTGTCCACCACCCTCCCATCCGAGGGCATCCGCTGAAATCCCTAGAAATCGCAGAAAACCTAGCGTATTATCGCCAAATCCGTCCCCCTGCGTCCGGCATCGTTCGTGTGCAGCCGGAGCAAAGTGTGGGGGGAATGTGGGGGAAGATTATCTCACCCCCACACTTTGCCTCCTCAAAATGTGGGGGAAGAATCTGGAGGTAGCGCGATGGGGAAGCTCACAGCGATTGCGGTCAAGGCAGCTTTGGCGAATCCCGGCACGTATCAGGACGGCGAAGGGCTGTTTTTGAAAGTGGACAAGCGCGGCGGAGCCTCTTGGTTCCTGCGATTGCAGCGCGATGGCAAGCGGCATGATATAGGGCTGGGCAGCGCCAAGCTGCTGACGCTGGCGGAAGCCCGCGAGAAGTCGAGGGAGCTGCGTAAGGCGGTCAAGGTGGAACGGCGCGACGTTCTGGCCGAAAAGAAAGACGAGGCTGCCGCGAAGGTGACGTTCCGCGAGGCCGCGCGCCAATATCATGCCGAGAATAAGGCGGGCTGGAAAAGCCCCATCTATGCCCGTCAATGGCTCGCCAGTCTGGAAAACCACGCCTTCGCGAAACTGGGCGATATTCCGACCGGCGGGATCGGGTCGCCTGACATTATCGCGGTGTTGTCGCCGATCTGGCAGGAAATTCCCGAAACCGCGCGCCAGATCCGCAACCGGATTTGCGCAGTGCTCGATTATGCTCACGCGAAGGGCTGGCGTTCCAGCGAGGCCCCGTCGGGTAGCGGAAGCCTGAAAGCCGGGCGCGGCCTGCCTCGGCAGGTGAAGCAACGCGAAAACCGCAAGGCCATGCCCTATGTCGCGGTGCCCTCCTTCATGGTGGCGCTTGGGCGCAAACCGTCATTCGGACGGCTGGCGCTGGAACTGCTCATCCTGTCGGGCGTCCGCTCGCAGGAGGTGCGCCTTGCCACATGGGCCGAATTTGACCTTGAAAGCCGCCTCTGGACGATTCCCGCCGATCATATGAAACGGAGCAAGGGGCATATAGTCCCGCTCGCCGACGCGGCGCTGGCGGTGCTCGCGAAGGCGGCGGCGTTCAGGATGGGGGAGAGCGATGTCGTGTTCCCCGGCATGGCCGGCAAACCGATGTCAGACATGACGCTGCTGAAAGTGCTGCGCGACATGAGCGAGCCTTATCACGTCCACGGTTTCCGCTCCGCCTTTACCGATTGGGCGGCGAACGAGGGCTTTGCCGATGCCGTGGTGGAGGCTGCGCTTGCGCATAAGACGCCGGATGCGGTGCAGGCAGCCTATCGCCGCACGACCTACCTTGGCACCCCCGATAAGCCAGGAGCGCGCGTGACGCTGATGGCCGCTTGGGGGCGCTATTGTTCGAGCGGGGTGGCTGGCACGGGCAATGTAGTGCCGCTTCCCGGTAAGAAAGCGGGATAGTGCCCGTCTTCTCCTGCAACCACCGTTAGCGCAAGCCAAGGGCTTGCGGATTTTTCCATTTGCGCGCCTGACTAAGAGCTTTCGGCTTGGTCTGCCGGGGTTCGAGGGTTGTCGTCTGGCTGATTTTATATCGAAGAAGCATATTTCGATAAATGTCGAATTGAACTTGACAGAATGGGCGCAATCTCTCATTTCTACAAAAATTGAAATGAGGGATTGCCATGGACTCGACGTCCGCCATCGAAGCTCTAAGCGCGCTCGCGCAAGAGCATCGCCTCGCGCTGTTTCGTCTGCTTGTGCAGGCCGGGCAGCGTGGCATGGCGGCTGGAGCGATCGCCGAGGCGCTCGGCATTCCGAACAGTTCGCTCTCTTTCCACCTCGCCCAATTGCGCGGCGCGAAATTGATCGAACAGGAGCGCCAACACCGCACGATCATCTACCGGGCCAACTATCCCGCGATGAACGCGCTCGTGGCCTATCTAATGGAAAATTGCTGTGCTGCTTCCGGATGCGAGAGCGAGGCGGCGTGCGAAGATAGAATCAACGAGGAAAGGGAAAGCGCATGAAGCGACTACATGTCCATGTCGGGGTCGAGAATCTCGCAACCTCGATCCGTTTCTACAGCACCATGTTCGGGGCTGAACCGACCGTCCTCAAGCAGGATTATGCCAAGTGGATGCTTGAAGATCCGCGCGTCAATTTCGCGATTTCGATGGGTAATCACGCGCGCACTGGAATCGAGCATCTCGGCATCCAGGTCGACAGCTCCACCGAACTCGGGGAAGTCTATGGCCGGATCAAGGCGGCCGATCGCCCGGTGCTCGAGGAGGGCCGCACGACCTGTTGCTATGCCAAGTCCGAGAAGAGCTGGATTTCCGATCCCGATGGCGTCGTCTGGGAAGCCTTCTATACCGATGGCGAGGCGACGACTTATGGCGACAGCCCTGCGCTTGAAACGCTCGCGACGGCGTCGGCGACTGCCAAATGTTGCGCCCCTGCCGGAACGGCCTGAGCTGGACGCCGGCGCGGTGGGCGTTGCCCGCCGCGCATAAGCCTATGGCTCAATTCGATTGGACGGCGGTGCCCGCGGCAGCGTTAAAGTCCCGCGCGACCACAATCGAAACGGCGAGAGGAAATTTATGGACATCATGATGAGCGAGCTGTCGCGGCGGTCGATGCTCGGGCTGTTCTCGCTGGCGGCGGCGCTGCCGGTCGCCGGCTGCGCCTCGGTGGCGCGCGCCGCGCCCACAGCGGCAACCGTCCCTGACGCGTGGCAGACGCGCCGCGTTCGTTCGCAGACCGATGGCCTGGATATCGTTTATCACGAGGCGGGGCGCGGCAAGCCGCTCGTCATCGTCCATGGCGGCGGCAGCAATGCCGAACCCTATCGCAAGCTCGGCGACATGCTCGCGCCGCATTTCCGCGTCGCTCGCGTCGAACGCCGCAACTATGGCGTGAGCGGCACGCGCGCGTCACCGATCAGCTGGGAACAGGAGGTCGGCGACGTGAGCGCGGTGGTCGAGGCGCTCGGCGGCCGTTGCCACCTCTTCGGTCATTCAGCGGGCGCGCTCGTCTCGCTTCATGTCGCGCGAAGCCGCCCCGAACTCATCGATCGGCTCGCGCTCTACGAGCCGCCGCTGCTCGGCGGCGGCCCCGGGGTGGTCGCGGTCAAGGCGAAGTTCGATGCACTGATTGCCGAAGGGAAGAAGGACGAGGCGCTCATCCTCATCTACGGGCATTTCGTGGGGCTCCCCGAAGATGTCGTGCGCGCCTCGATCGGAACCCGCGGCCCCGACGTTTACGGCCTGCTGCCGGGCGCGTCGGCCGATCTCGAAGCACTGACGACGCTCGACACCGATCCCGCCGACTGGGCGGGGATCAAGCTCGAAACATTGTTCCTCGTTGGCGAGACGAGCGCCAAGCATCCGCTGCGCGACAGCAGTGCGGCGCTCGCGAAGGTGCTCGCGAACTGCCGCACGGTGACGCTGCCCGGACAGGGGCATAGCGCGCAGGTCTCGGCGCCCGACCTCATCGCGCAGGCGATCGGTCCCTATTTCCGGGCCGGTTGATGTCTGCCGCGGGGGAGGGGGCATCGGTCGTCGTGATCGGCGCGGGGCAGGCCGGCCTCGCGACGGGGCGGATGCTCCAGAAGGAGGGAATCGATTTCACCATTCTCGAAGCGGGACCGCGCGCCACCGGATCGTGGCCCGCCTATTATGATTCGCTGACCCTCTTCTCGCCGACGGCCTATTCGGGGCTGCCCGATCTCGCGATGCCCGGCGAGCCCGATGCCTACCCGCGCCGCGATGCGGTCGCGGCCTATCTCGAGGATTATGCGACGCACTTCGCGCTGCCCATTCGCTTCGGCGCGCGCGTCGCGGCGGTTTCCCCGATCGGGAACGGCGGGCTCACCGTTCGGCTCGGCGGCGGCGAGACGATGATGGCCGCCTCGGTCGTGGCTGCGACGGGGACATTCGGAGCGCCCCATATCCCCGTGATCGAGGGGGCGTCCAGCTTCGGCGGGACGGTCGTTCATTCGGCGGCGTATCGGCGGCCCACCGACTTTGCGGGACAGCGCGTGATCGTTGTCGGTGCCGCCAATTCGGCGGTGCAGATCGCGGCCGAGCTTGCGGGGCATGCGCGCGTGACGCTCGCGACGCGTGAGCCGATCCGTTACGCCCCCCAACGCCTCTTCGGCAAGGATGTGCATTTCTGGTTCAAATGGTTCGGTATCGATGCCACCAACCTCTTTTCGGACCAGGGGACGCCGGTTCTCGATGACGGTCGCTACCGGCTGGCGATCGCCGCGGGACGGCCCGAGCGGAAAGCGATGTTCAAGGCGATGACGGCAAATGGGGTAATCTGGGCCGACGGACGCGAGGAGGCGGTCGACGCGATCATTTTCGCGACCGGCTTTCGGCCCGATCTGCCTTTCCTGCCCGCCGGCGTCGCTTTCGATGGCGCGGGACGACTCCGTCAGCGCCGCGGCGCGTCGACCGCGCTGGACGGGCTCTATTTCGTCGGCCAGCCGGGGCTGACGCGCTTCGCCTCGGGCGTGCTTCGCGGCGTCGGGCATGACGCCGCGGGTGTGGTGCGGCGGATCGCGCGCCGCCTCCGCGCTTGAACGGCGCTCCACCAGCATTGCCCGCAGCGGAGCTCGCGCCGCGCGCGCAATGGACGCTCGCGGCGCTTCAGCTCATGTCGTGGGGCTCCTTCTTCTATGCCTTCTCGGTCCTCGCGCTGCCGATGGAGGTCGAACTCGGCTGGTCGCGGCCGGCGACCATGATGGCGATGTCGCTCGCGCTGGTCGTCGCGGGACTGCTCGCGCCCACGGTCGGACATGCGATCGACCGCGGCCATGGCCGGCGCGTCATGACGTGCGGCAGCATCCTCGGCGCCGCGATGCTGCTCATATGGTCCGCGAGCAGCGCGAAGCCGATCCTCTACGCGGCCTGGACCGGCCTCGGCGCGGCGCAGGCGATGACTTTCTACGACGCGGGATTTGCCGCGCTGACGCGGCGGCTCGGCGGCGGCGCGCCGCGCGCGATCATGCGCATGACGTTGCTCGGCGGTTTCGCGGGCACGGTCTTCATTCCGCTGACCGGGTGGCTCGCCGACACATGCGGCTGGCGGGGCGCGCTGATGATTCTCGCGGCGATCAACCTCCTCGCCGCCGCGCCGCTGCACTGGCTGGTTCTCGCGGGCGACCGGGTGGAGCCGGTGGCGGAAGGGCAGGCGACGCCGCGCGGTGCCTCGATGGGGGCGCTTCGCCAGCGCGCCTTCTGGATGCTCGTCGTAACGTTCTGCACCTGGTCGCTCGCTTTCGGATCGCTAACCTTCCATCTCCTGCCGCTGCTCGCCGAGCGCGGCGTATCCGACGCCGTCGGCATCGCGCTCCTCGCATCGGTCGGCCCGCTGCAGATCGCGGGACGCGTCGGTCTCATGCTCCATCGCGGCGCGATGCCCGCGCGCCTTCTCGGGCGGGCGCTCACGGTCATGCTCGTCGCGGCGGTCCTCATCCTCTACGCCGCCGGCGCGAATATCTGGCTGATCGCGGCCGGCGTTGCGCTTTACGGCGTTGCGAACGGCATGGTGACGATCCTGCGCGGCATCGCGGTCGCCGATTATCTCGGCGTCGCGGGCTTCGGGCGGAAGAGCGGCATGATCAGCGCGATCAATGGGTTCGCGCTGGCGCTCGCACCCTATTTGGCGGGGCTCCTGTGGACCGGCGGCGGCTATGGCCTCGTGCTCGCGGGTCTCGCCGCAGCGGCGGCGACCGGCGCGCTCGCCTTCTGGTCGCTGCCGGCGGCGGGATCGGCTGCCGAGCGCCCGGAAACCTCAGCCTCGCGGAATTAATCCCTCGAACAGGACATTGAGGAAATCCTCGGCCATTTCGGATGGCGGTGTGCGGGCGGGATCGATGGGCAAACGCGCGACACCGTTGAAGGCGGCGAACAGCAACCGGCTGGTCACCACCGGCTTGCAAGGACGCACCGATCCGTCGGCCACGCCTTCCTCGATCATCGCCGCGACCGCCTTGCCGAGCGCGAGCTGGGCCTTGCGCGTCGTCTCGCGCTCGTCTTCGGCCATCTCGCTGAAGTCGGTCAGCACGAAGCAGCGCCCGAAATCCTCGCTGACGATCGCGGCATAGCGGCGAAAGAAAGCCGCGATCCGGGCGCGGCCATCGGCTTCGCCGCGCGAATGACCGAGGGCTTCCATGAGCTCCTGGCGCGCGATGTCGCCGCATTCGGTGAGGAGCGCGTCCTTGCTCGGCGAATAATGATAGAGCGCCGCCCGCGTCATGCCGAGTTCGCGCGCGACATCCTCGAGCGTCGCCTGGCGGAAGCCGAGGTCGCTGAACACGCGCGCCGCGGTGCGCAGCACTTCGATCCGGCGGTCGCCGAAGCGATTGTTGGGCCGCCCGCGCGGCTTGGTGATGGTTCGTGTCGCCATGAAAGTCTCCGCTGTCCGACTTGTGGCCTTCGAACCCGCGGGTCAAGGCCGCGGACGGCAAGGCCGCCCGCGGCCTCTGCCTCAGATACTGACGCCGCCCCCGACGATCAGCGTCTGTCCGCTCACATAATTGCTCTCGGGGATGCAGAAGAGATAGACGCCGCCCGCTGCCTCCTCTGCGGTTCCCGCGCGCCCGAGCGGCACCATCGTGGGCAGCGCCGAGAGCGCCGCCTGCGGCACGCCGGCCTGCACTTCCTTGCCCTCGATCACGATCTTCGACTCGGGATCGTCGAGCGGTTTGGTAAGCCGCGTCTCGATGAAGCCGAAGGCGACGCAGTTGACGCACACCTTGTAACGGCCCCATTCCTTGCTCATCGTCTTCGTCATGCCGACGAGCGCCGACTTGGCCGACGAATAGTTGATCTGCCCGGCATTGCCGTGGGTGCCCGCCATCGACGAGATCAGCACCACCTTGCGGAAATTCTCCTCGCCCGCGGCGGCTTCCTGCTTCGCGAACAGGCGGATCGGCTCGGCAGCGGCGCGCAGGATGCGAAACGGCGCGACGACATGGACGTCGAGCATCTTCTGGAACTGGTCGTCACCCATCTTCTGAACCACGCCGTCGAGCGTGTAGCCGGCGTTCGAGACGATGATGTCGAGACCGTTGAAGGTCTTCACCGCGGTGTCGACGAAGCGGTCGCCGAAATCGGCGTCGGTGACGTTGCCGACGCAGGCGACGGCATCGCCGCCGAGCGCCTTGATCGCGGCCACCACCTCGGCCGCCGGCTCCTCGTCGAGATCGTTGACGACGATGCGTGCGCCATCGCGCGCGAGCTTGAGCGCGAGGGCGCGGCCGATGCCGCGGCCCGAGCCCGAAATAAGGGCAACCTTGCCCGCCAGTCTGCTCATGTTCTTCTCCATTCTAAATTGATCTGGTCAGTTGATCCGGATGACGGCTTCGCCATCGATCGTCGTGATGCCCTTGTCGGTCACCGTGCGCACCGCGAGCCGCGCGCAGCGGCGGCCCGCATCCTCGAAAATCTCGGTGACCTCACCGGTCGCGGTCACGGTCGCATAGAGCGGGGTGATCGCGGTGAAGCGGACGGTCCAGCTGAGGAGCCGCTCCTGTGGCACCCAATGGGTGATGAGCTGCGCGAGATAGGCCATCGAGAGCATGCCGTGGCCGAAGACATCGTCCATGCCAGCGGCTTTCGCGAAGTCGCTGTCGATATGGAGCGGCACATAGTCGTTCGACGCGCCCGCGAAGAGCGCGAGCGTCGCGCGGTTGATCGGTCCCTGGGTGTGCGCGGGGAGCGTGTCGCCGACGGCGAGCGCGGCGAGATCGGTGCTGTTGGTCATCGCTGAAGTTCCTCTCATCCGTTCCGCACGACGGTGACGACGCGCATTTCGGCGCAGAGCTCGCCGGCTTCATTTTCGGCTTTCGTGTCCTGGACGATGAACTCGAGCGCACCCCCCTTTTTCTCGTAGATGTCGCTCGTCGTCGTGGTCAGCGTGATCGTGTCGCCGGCGTGGATCGGACGGTGGTAGGTAAAGCTCTGCTCGCCATGGAGGATGCGGCGCATGTCGACCCCCATATCGCCGAGGATATTGCCGCGCGACGGTGGCGCGCCGAGCGCGAGGCTGAAGACGAAGGTCGGCGGCGCGGGGAGGGCGGGGTGGCCCGCGGCGCGGGCCGCCTTCTCGTCGAAATAGACGGGATTCGTCTCGCCGGTCGCATGCGCGAAGAATTTGAGCTGGCCCTTTTCGACGTCGATCTTGCGCGGATCGGAGGTGAAGCCCTTGAAGCTCTGGTCGATCATCGCCGCCTCCTATGCCTGGCCGAAGAGGGTGACGACGCAGGCGCCGCCGAGCCCGAGATTGTGCTGGAGCGCGTGGCGCGCGCCCTCGACCTGGCGTTTGTCGGCGCTTCCGCGAAGCTGGTGGGTGAGCTCGTAGCATTGCGCGAGCCCCGTCGCGCCGAGCGGGTGGCCCTTCGAGAGCAGGCCGCCCGACGGATTGGTCACGACCTTGCCACCATAGCTGTTGTCGCCGTCGTCGATGAACTTCTCGGCGCCGCCTTCGGGGCAGAGGCCGAGCGCCTCATAGGTGACGAGCTCGTTCGCGGTGAAACAGTCGTGGAGCTCGACGACCGCGATATCGTCCGGACCGATGCCAGCGGCTTCATAGACCTGCCGCGCGGCCTCTTTCGCCATGTCATAGCCGATGACCTTCATCATCGACCGTTCGAAACTCGTCTCGGTGTCGGTCGTCATCGCCTGCGCGACGATCTCGACGCGGGCGTCGAGGCCGTGCTTCGCGGCAAAGGTGGGCGAGACGAGCACCGCGGCGGCGGCGCCGCAGGTCGGCGGGCAGGCCTGGAGGCGGGTGAGCGGGCCGTAGAGCTTCGGCGACGCCATCACTTCCTCGAGGCTGATCGGATCGCGGAAGATGGCGAGCGGATTATTCGCCGCGTGGCGGCGCGCCTTGACCGAGATTTTCGCGAAAGTCTCGTCCTTCGCGCCATAGCGTTCCTGATAGTCGCGGCCGCCGCCGCCGAAAAGCTGCGCCGCCCAAGGCGCCTTCTCGTCCTCGCCCTGGATCGCATGGGTAACTTCGGTGAGCCGTTCCATTGGTGCTTTGCGGTCGTGGAAGACGTTGCCGAGCGCGCCGGGGAGCATCTGCTCGAAGCCGACGGCGAGCACGCAGTCGGCGCCGCCGAGCGCGATGAGTTGGCGCGCAAGATAGAGCGCGGTCGAGCCCGTCGAGCAGTTGTTGTTGACGTTGACGATCGGAATACCGGTGCAGCCGACGCGGTAGATTGCCGACTGGCCCGCGGTCGAATCGCCGTAGACATAGCCCGCATAGGCTTGCTGGACATGGCTATAGTCGAGGCCCGCATCGGCGAGCGCCATGTTGATCGCCTCTTCGGCCATGCTGTCCCAGTCGCCAGCCTGGCTCGGCTTCTGGAAGGGCACCATGCCGACTCCCGCCACGCGTGCTTTGATCGTCATTTCTCGTCTCCTTTTTGGCGCGCGCTACAGCGAGCGGGCGATCAGGGTTTTCATGATTTCGTTGGTGCCCGCGTAGATCCGAGCGACGCGCGCGTTGGTCCACATGCGCGCGATCGGGTATTCGGCCATATAGCCGTAACCGCCGTGGAGCTGCAGGCACTCGTCGGTGACGCGGCCCAGCGCCTCGCTCGTCCAATATTTGGCCATCGCGGCGGTCGCGGCATCGAGCTCGCCCGCAAGCAGGCGGACCATCATCTCGTCGATGAAGACGCGTGCGACCACGGCCTGCGTCTTGCACTCGGCGAGCTTGAACTGGGTGTTCTGGAAATCGGCGAGCGGCTTGCCGAAGGCGCTGCGCTGGCGGACATAATCGGTGGTGACCCGCACCGCCTCTTCCATCTCGACGACGCAGTTGAGCGCGACCGAGGTCCGCTCCCAGGCGAGCTGCGCCATAAGCTGATAGAAGCCGCGGCCTTCCTCGCCGCCGAGCAGATTGTCATGCGGAACGAAGACGTCGTCGAAGAAGAGTTCGGACGTATCCTGCGCGTGCATGCCGACCTTGTGAAGGTTGCGGCCGCGCCGAAAACCCTCGGCCTCGTCGGTCTCGACGACAAGCAGCGAGATGCCCTTGGCGCCCGCCGCCGCCGGGTCGGTCTTGGCGACCACGACGACAACGCCGCAATTCTGGCCGTTGCTGATAAAGGTCTTCTGGCCGTTGATCACATAGCCATCGTCGGTGCGGCGCGCGGTCGTGCGCACCGCCTGGAGATCCGAGCCCGTGCCGGGCTCGGTCATCGCCACCGCGCCGATCAACTCGCCGGTCGCCATCCGGGGCAGCCAGCGATGGCGCTGCGCTTCGGTGCCATAGGCGAGGATATAATGGGCGACGATCCCCGAGCTCACGCTGTTGCCGGTGCCGAAACCGCCCCAGAGGCCGGCGCGCACGATTTCCTGCGCGATGACTGCCTCATGCGCGAGCGTGCCGCCGCCGCCGCCATATTCGGCGGGGATGCTCGCGCAGAGCAGCCCCGCCGTCCCGGCGCGGCGCCAGGCGTCGCGATCGACGACGCGCTCGGTTTCCCAGCGTTCGGCATGCGGCAGGAGCTCGCGCGCGACGAATTTGGCGGTCTCGTCGGCGAGAAGCGCGAGCTCGTCGTCCATCCAAGGCGAACGCTTCATATCGAATCCTTTAACTTACTAGACAGTAAAATAAATAGCGATAAAGAGGAGTCAAGTGGGCGTTGCGCGAAGCGCGCGGCTACTCATCCACCCGCCGCAACGTCGCGCTTGATCTTGTTGGCGATCGACCAGCGATGCACTTCCGATGGCCCGTCGTAGATGCGGAATGCGCGCAGCTCGCGGAATACACGTTCGACAATGGTGTCGCGCGTGACCCCGAGCCCGCCGAGAATCTGCACGCAGCGGTCGGCGACGCGGTAAAGGGCTTCGGACACGGCGACCTTCGCCATGCTCGATTCCTGGCTTCCGCGTCCGCCCGCATCGAGGATATCCGCGCACCAGTCGGTGAGCAGTTCGGCGCTCTTGAGGTCGATCAGATTGTCGGCGAGCATGAAGCCGACGCCCTCATGATCGATCAGCTGCTTGCCGAACGCCATGCGCTCGCAGGCGTAGCGCGCCGCGACGTCATGCGCGCGCCGGGCCGCTCCGGTCCATCGCATGCAATGGGTGAGCCGCGCGGGTGCGAGCCGGACCTGCGCGTAGCGCAGGCCTTGGCCGACCTCGCCGAGAACATCGCTGTCGGCAATATAGAGGTCGTGGAGGCTGACCACGGCATGGCCGCCGGGAAGCGCGCTGTCGAGCGTGTCGAGGACGCGTTCGATGACGATTTCGGGCCGCTCCATCTTGCTGAGGAACATCGTCGCGCCGGCCTCGGTCGTCGCCATGATGATCGCGAATCGTGCGCCGACCGCGCCCGTGATCAGCCATTTGCGTCCGGTGATGCGCCACCCGCCTTGGACGGGTTCGGCGCGCGTTCGCAGCAGCGAAGGATCGGACCCGGCGCCATTGTCGGGCTCCGTCATCAGGAAGACCGATCGCGCCTCGCCGCTGGCGAGCGGTCCAAGCAGCTGTGCCTTCTGTTCATCGTTCGCGACACGCTCGAGGAGGTGCATATTGCCCTCGTCGGGCGCGGCGATGTTGAGCGCGACGGGACCGAGCGGCGAATAGCCCGCGGCGCGGAAGACCTCGGCCATGTCGCGCATCGACAGCGCGGGCCGATCCTCCTGCGCGAGGTGCGGGGCAACGAGTCCGGCACGCCGCGCCGCCGCGCGCAGCTCTTCGACGAGCTCGGAGGATGGGCCGTGGGCGCCCCATCGCGCGTCCTGTTCGAGCGGGATCACTTGCTCGCGCACGAACCGCGCGGTCCGTTCGACGAGTTCGTCTGCAATGCCGGCCATATCCTGTCTCCCCGCGCTCTTGGTTGAGTCGCTTGATTTAATTATCTGTCGAGTTAGTTAAATAAATAGCGGAGTCAAGCGAGGAGACGAAGATGTTCACGGCCGAGGACGATATGGAGGGGACCGGCCCGGTCCGCGACGGGCAGGCGATCGACGCGGACCGTGTCGCGGGCTGGCTTGGCGATCGCGTCGCGGTGGCGAGGCCGCTCGCCATTAGCCAGTTCAAGGGCGGGCAGTCGAACCCGACCTATCTCGTGACCGATGCGGCGGGTGCCCAATATGTGCTACGCCGCAAACCGCCGGGCGTGCTGCTCGGCTCGGCACATCAGATCGAGCGCGAGTTCCGCGTCATGGCCGCGCTCGGTCCGACGGGGCTCCCCGTCCCGCGCGTCGTCGGCCTTTGCGAAGATGCGGAGGTCATCGGCTCGGACTTCTACGTCATGGATTATGTCGGTGGGCGGTCCTTCTGGGACCAACGACTTCCCGGACTCGATGCTGCCGAAAAGCGCGCCATTTACGGCGCGATGGTCACGACCCTGGCTGCGCTCCACCGCGTCGACCCCGATGCGGTCGGACTTGCCGATCTCGGGCGCCCCGATGGCTATGTCCCCCGCCAGATCGATCGCTGGACGCGCCAGTATCGCGCCTCCGAGCGCGCCCGGATCGCGGCGATGGAGGATGTCATCGACTGGATCGGTGCTCACGCACCCGAAGGCGAGGCGGGCGTCCTCATCCACGGGGATTTCAGGCTCGATAACCTAATCTTCGATTCGACCGAGCCGCGCATCGCCGCGATCCTCGACTGGGAAATATCGACGCTCGGCGACCCGCTCGCGGACCTTGCCTTCCAGCTCTTCGCCTATTGGCTGCCGCCCGAGCTTCTGAATGGAATTTGCGGTATCGAGGACGCGCTCGGGCTTCCCTCGGAGGGCGAGCAACTCGCGCTCTACGAGGCGGCGTCGGGGCGTAACGTCGGGCGCGACTGGCCGCTCTACCGCATCTATATCCTCTTCCGTCTCGCGGCGATTTTCCAGGGGATCGAAGGGCGCGTTCGTGACGGTACCAATTCGAATCCGCGCGCTGAAAAGCTGGTCGGCATGACCGAGCCGCTCGCGCGCCTGGCGCTCGAACGGATCGAGGCCTGGGAGCGCGGGAGCCGTGACTAGCGCGGCATCCTAGACGGGTGCGTCGTCGGCGAGCCGCCGAATGCGCTGCTCGAGCATTTCGATCAGCGGCTTCGCAGCCGCGGTCCGGTTCCAGCCGGTGCGGGTCGCGATATGGAAGGGAAGCGGCGGTACCGGCTCCCAGCCATGCCAGACGCGAAACGTCTCGTCGAACTCGGGCGCGGCGGCATAACGCGAGAAGGCGAAGGAAAAGGCATCGGTGCGCTCGACGATCCGGAGCGACAGCGAGAAGCTGTCGACGACGAGATGCGGCACGCTGTAGGGGGCGTTGCAGGCGTTCGCGAGATTGTTCATCAGCTGCCGGTGCGGATCGGCGGGCGAGGGGCCGACCATCGGATAGGCGAGTAATTCCTCGAAGCTCGGTTCCTCGGCCCGGTCGAGCGGATGACCGCGCCGCACGAAAGGCGATACGGCGAGATTGGCGATATTCTCGACCTGCAAGGCGCCATTGGCGCGCAGGGCTTCGAGCGAGCCGATCGCGAAATCGATGTCGCCCGACTGCAACTGCGCCGAAATCTCGTCGACCGTCTCCGCCGTCGTCGCGATCTCGATCCCGGGGTAGCGCGCGGCAAAGGTCGGCAGAACTTCGAACCAGAACAGCCGGAAGGAGGCCGGTGCCGCGCCCATGCGGACGCGCCCGCGCTCGGTGGTGCGCGCGCTTCGGGCGAAGCGTTCGAGCGTCGCGGCTTCTTCGAGCAGACGCGTTCCGCCCTCGATGAATTCCTCGCCCTCGCGCGTCAGCCGAATCCCCCTGGGGCCGCGTTCGAACACCTGGATGCCGAGGTGATCCTCGAGAATCTGGACGCTGCGGGTCAGCGCCGACTGGGTGATGTTGAGTGTCGCGGCCGCCTTCGCAAAACCGCCCTGCCGGGCGATTTCAATGACATGGTTTACCTTGCGCAAATCCAGCATATCGCTCTCCGCCTATCTCGGCCACGCACATGCCCATCGATAAAAGACATTGGACAGATGGACCCAAAATGGGCTGCCTTTAGCGCGCGCACTTAGCACGGCGAAGGCGGCGCAAGACAAGTAGACTTGTGGGACAGGGGATTGGAATGTTTGTTCAGGCGATCTTGCGCGCGGCCCAGATCAGAGCCGATGAGCCCGCGACGATCTGCGAAAACCGGGTGCGAAGGTGGCGCGAATCCGCCGACCGCACCGCGCGGCTCGCCGCCGCGCTGAGCGCGCTCGGAGCGCGCGATGGCGATCGGATCGCCATCTTGGGCGTGAACTCGGATCATTATCTCGAAGCGATGCACGCAACCTGGTGGCTTGGCGGTGTGACCGTGCCGATGAACACGCGCTGGGCGATCGCCGAACATCTCTACAGCGCGCGCGATGCCGGCTTCTCGATCGTTTTCGTCGATGAGGCGAACAGGGCCTGCGCTGACGAACTCGCGCACGCGGAACCGGCTCTCGGCCCCTTCATATACATGGGCGAAGGCGGCGCGCCCGCGGGCATGCTTTCGATGGAGGCGCTCATCGCTGAGGCCGGTCCGCTGCCGCCCGCGCCGCGGCCGAACGAGGCGGTCACGGGAATCTATTACACCGGCGGGACGACGGGTCATCCCAAGGGCGTCATGCACTCTTCGCTCTCTCTCTGGGCCGGAGCGACCACCATCGCGATGGAAATGCAGGGTCCGCGGCACCACCGCTATCTTCATGCCGCGCCGATGTTCCATCTCGGCGATCTCGCTCAGGCCTATGCGACCACGGCCAAAGCAGGCTGCCATGTCTTCGTGCCGGGCTTCACCGCCGATGGCGTGGCGCGGGCGATCCGCGATCACAAGGTCGAGGTGACGTTGCTCGTCCCGACGATGATCGGCATGCTCCTCGACAGCCCGGGCTTCGATCCCGCCGATTTCGGTTCGCTCGAAGTGCTTCTTTTCGGCGGCTCGCCGATTTCCGACACTGTGCTCGGCCGCATGCGAAGCGCGCTGCCTGGCGTTCGCCTGATCCAGGGCTTCGGTCAGACCGAGACGATGGCGACCGGATCGATGCTGCCCGATGATGGCAAGTCGCTCGCCGTCGCCGACCCGAGGCGCCAGTCGGCGGGTCGCGCCGCCTATGGCATCCAGCTCGGCATCTTCGACGAGGCGGGCCAACCGGTGCCGGACGGAACGACCGGGGAAATCTGGATTCGCGGTGCCAGCGCCATGCTCGGTTACTGGAACAAGCCCGAGGAGAGCGCCGCGGCGCTGACCGATGGCTGGGTGCATAGCGGCGATGCCGGTTATCTCGACGAAGGCGGCTATCTCTTCGTCTGCGACCGGGTGAAGGACATGGTCATTTCGGGCGGCGAAAATGTCTTTTCCGCCGAGGTCGAAAACGCGATCGCGTCGCACCCGGACGTCGCGCAGGTCGCAGTCATCGGCGTCCCCGACGAGCGTTGGGGCGAGCGCGTCCATGCGATCATCGTGCCCGCTTCCGGCACCGCGCCGGGGCTCGACGATATCCAGCAGCACTGCCGCGCGCTGATCGCGGGATACAAGATCCCGCGTAGCGTCGAACTGCGCGGCGACCCGCTGCCGCTGTCGGCGGTCGGCAAAGTTCTCAAGACCAAGCTGCGCGAGCCCCACTGGCAGGGCCGCGCCCGCCGGGTGAGCTGAGCGCTTTCGCTCTCCCCCATAATATTTTCGAGGATGCGATATCCGATGTCCGAAATCCTGCCGACCGTTTTCGAGTGCCTGACGGCCAGCGAGCTCAAACAGCGCCTCCGGCTGCCGCTTATCGCAGCGCCGATGTTCAAGGTGTCGAGCCCCGAACTCGTCACCGCCGTTTGCCGCGCCGGCGCGATCGGCGCCTTTCCCTCGATCAACGCGCGTACGCCCGCGCTTTTCGATGCCTGGATGGCGCGCCTCGGCGAAGCACTGTCCGAAGCGCTGCCCGACGGCTCGCGCCCCGCACCGCCCGCGGTCAATCTTCTCACCCACGACAGCAATCCGCGTTTCGAGCCCGACTTCGAGATCGTCCGCAAATGGCGGGCGCCGGTCGTGATCACGAGCGTCGGAAAGCCCGAGATCGTGATCGATGCCGTGCATGGCTATGGTGGCCTCGTCTTCGCCGATGTCGTCTCGTTGCACCACGCCCGGCGCGCGGCGCGAAGCGGCGTCGACGGCATGGTGCTGCTTTGCGCAGGTGCCGGCGGACAGACGGGGCGCCTCAACCCGATGGCCTTCGTCGAAGCCGTGCGCCAGTTCTATGACGGTATCCTGATCGTCGCCGGCGGGATCACCCGCGGTTACCAACTGCGCGCCATCGAGCTGATGGGGGCCGATGTCGCCTATTGCGGCACCCGCTTCATCGTCACGCCCGAAAGCAGCGCGCCCGAAGAGCATAAGGCCGCGATCATCGGTGCGGAGATCGACGACGTCTGGGACAGCGATGCGATGAGCGGCATTCCTGCAAGCATGCTTCGCAGCTCGCTCGAGAAGCTCGGACTGACCCCCGAAACGCGGTGGCTCCAGGAAAAGCGCGACAAATATGATTGGAGCGCGGTCAAGGAAACGCCCGGCGTTTTTTCGCTCGGCCATGGTGCGGGCGACGTTGCGAAGGAGGAGGCGGCGGCATCGATCATCGCGCGGATGACCGACGAATACCGGCAGGCCGCGGCGCGCTAGCGCCCGCCTTTTACCCGCCGCTGGAACCGTCTGCGACCGGTGTCGCAGGCGGCGTTTGGCCTGGAAATTCCGGGGATAGCAAGCCGTGCAGCGGACGCATTGCCCTATGTAAATTCGAGATTGGACAGGACGCGGCGCAAAGGGTCTTGTCGAAAGCGCGACGCGGCCCGGCAAGAGGCCCCGCGGGGGAGGTTTGAAGGCGAGGGGCGGCGGTAATCACGCCCCGGACCGGTCTCGAATTCTCCCTCAACGATAACGGCAGCCTTCCCGTCGCCCGCGACGGACGCCGCGCTGCCAGAGAGAGGATTGAGGAGTTTTAGATGCGATTGACCATGAAGGCGCGCCAGTTGGTGGGGGGCAGCTGCCTGGGCTTGATGCTGGCGGCGTCGCCGAACGCATCGGGGCAGGAAACGGCGCAGCAGGACGCGTCGCCCCAGCAGACCGGTATCCAGGATATCGTCGTGACGGCGAACCGCCGCACCGAAAATGTGCAGGATGTGCCGCTGTCTATCACCGCGATCTCGCAGTCCGAAATCGCCAGCGAGCGCATCCAGTCGACCTCGGACCTCGGGCGCCTGGTTCCGACCGTCACCGACGCGGGCTTGCCAGCGGTGTCTGGCGGCGGCCTTACCATTCGGGGCATTCGCGGAAATGACCGCTCGGCGGGTGCCGATCCGCCGAACGGACTGTTCGTCGATGGCGTCTATTTCGGCCGGCCCGAAGATGGCGACGCCTTGCTGTTCGACGTCGAGCGCATCGAGGTTCTGCGCGGACCGCAGGGCACGCTGTTCGGCAAGAATGTCGTCGGCGGCGCGATCAACGTCACCACGCGTAAGCCGACGCAGGACCTGCACGCCACACTCATCGGCACCTATGGCAATTACAACCGGATTGAAGGGCAGGCTGCCGTCTCGGGACCGCTCAGTGATACGGTGGCGGCGAGCCTTGCGGTCCAGTCGCAATCGTCGGACGGCTATGTTCGAAACGTGATCACCGGCAACGACCTGATGGGGACAAGCCGCAACGCCATTCGCGGCCGCGTCGATTTCGAGGTCACGCCGGAGTTCACCAGTTCGATCTCGGCGAACTATGAGCGCGTCCGTGACGGAGGGCTTGCGTCCTACCAGGTCGCGAGTCCGGCTTTGCCGGCGGCCTATTATCCTGTTGACCTCGACCAGCCGCGTGAAGCGGCGCAGACGTTCGACGGGTTCCGCAACCGTAACGCTTTCAGCTTCATCGCGACGCAGGATTACCGGGGCGAGGCGATCGGCTTCAAGTCGATCACCGCGTATCGCGGATCGAAAAATCACACGCTCTACGACGTTGACGGCACGCCCATGCCGATCACCAGCCAGGAGCAGTTCGATCGCTACCGGCAGTTCAGTCAGGAATTGCAGCTCTCGTCGCCCGAAGACGCGACGGCGCTGCGCTGGGTGGCGGGTCTTTATTATTTCCGGGCGACGACCGACCAGCTCACCGAGAATATCATCCGGCCGCCCGACGGCACCTATGTCAATGTTCTCAACAACCAGCTCGGCTTCGGTCCCGGACCGCACGTCACGCCGAACTCGCAGGACGTCACCACCACCAACTATGCGGCTTTCGGGCAGGCGACCCTCGCGGTCACCGACCGGCTCAACCTGACGGCCGGCATCCGCTACACCATCGAGAAGAAGAAGGGCCAGTCGGCAACCTTCGGCGATCGCGATGTCTCGCTGTTCCTCGGGACGCCGGAACTGCCGCTCCCGATCCAGGGCGGCCCGCTCACCGGCCGCATCGAGGGAAATATCGACCGCACCTGGAAGGCGTGGACCCCGCGCTTCGCGATCGACTATTCGCCGATTGATGACGTCATGCTCTACGCATCGGTGTCGCGCGGGTTCAAGGGCGGCGGCTTCACCGGCCAGAACTCGACCCAGGCGACGATCGAGCGGACCTTCAATCCGGAGTTCGCATGGAACTACGAGGCGGGTATTCGTTCGCGCTTCCTCGACAACCGGGCGCAGGTCAATGCTACGCTATACCAGATGGACTATAGCGACCTGCAGGTCACGACGATCATCGGGACATCGCGGGTAACCGACAATGCCGCTGATGCCCGTATTCGAGGGCTTGAGGTCGAAACCCAGTTCCTTCCGGCGGAAGGCCTGACGACCGCGCTGTCCTATGCCTATACCGACGCCAAATATCTCGACTATGTCGATGGCTCGGGACGCGATCTCAGCGGCAACAAATTCCCGGGGGTGTCGCGGCACGTCATCAACTTCCGCACCGATTATAGTTTCGCGGTGGGCGGCGGCGACCTGACGCTCTCGGGCGGTCTGACCTACCGGAGCAAACGTCCCAATGATTCGGTCAATTCGCCGCAAGTGACGGTGGGGGCGCTGACCACCTTCGACGGATCAATCGCCTATGAAAAGGGTAGTGTCGAGCTCAGGTTGTGGGCGCGCAACCTGACGAACAAGCGCTACATCGTGACCGCGAACGACGTGACGGCCTTCTTCTACCTCTCGCCGACCACGGCGAATGACACGACGTCGAGCTTCCTCGTCAACTATTCGCAGCCGCGAACCTTCGGGATCACCGGCACCTGGCGATACTGACGCGCTTCCGGGGGCACCGGACACTGGCCGGGCGGCGCAGCGATGCGCCGCCCGGTTTTTCTTTAATCTCACGCGGCCGATGTCACCCCGGGAATCCCGGCCATCTCGGCGGGGGTAAGAACCGGCTCTTTCCGATCCTTGCGCTCCGAATAGCGGTCGACGAGCTGATCGGCATGGCCGCGCGTGAGCACGGTGAAGCGCACCAGCTCTTCGGCAACATCCACTATCCGGTCGTAATAGCTCGACGGCAGCATGCGGCCGGCCTCGTCGAACTCCTGATAGGCCTTAGCGACGCTCGACTGGTTCGGAATGGTGATCATCCGCATCCACCGTCCGAGGATGCGCAGCGTGTTGACGCTGTTGAACGATTGCGATCCCGCCGAGACCTGCATCACCGCGAGCGCGCGACCCTGCGTTGGACGCAGCCCCCTGTAGGCGAGCGGAAGATGATCGACCTGCGCCTTCATGATGCCGGTGATCTGGCCATGGCGCTCGGGGCTGCACCAGACTTGGCCTTCGGACCAGATGGAATGCTGCCTCAGCTCCTCGACCGCCGGATGATCGTCGTCGGCGATCTGGTCGGGCAGGGGAAGGTCGGAAGGGTCGAAGATGCGCGTCTCGCAGCCGAAAAGCTGGAGCAGGCGTGCCGTCTCCTCAACAACGAGCCGCGAATAAGAGCGTTCGCGCAAGGATCCGTAAAGCAGCAGGATGCGAGGCGCGGGATCGAGCGGCCCGAGGCCGAGCGCCGGCTGCGCGCGGAGATATTCCGCGTTCAGGGCGGGAAAATGGTCGGGGTCGGCAAGCGCGCGGAGGCGCGTGTAGATTTGTTCTGTCATGATACTCAGGCTTGTGAAGGAATGGTCGTCGGGAACCAGCGGCGCCCAAGACGGAAGGCAACGCCGACGAGGAGGATGAGAACGGGCACCTCGACGAGAGGGCCGATAACCGCGGCGAAGGCGACAGGCGAGGCAAGGCCGAAGGCGGCGATCGCGACCGCAATGGCCAGTTCGAAATTATTGCCCGCGGCGGTGAAAGCGACCGCGGTCGTGCGTGGATAGTCCGCCTCGATGAGCTTGCCCATCCAGAAGCTGATCAGGAACTGGACGACGAAATAGATGGTCAGCGGGATGGCGATCCGGACGACATCGCCCGGTATGGTGACGATCTCGCCGCCCTTGAGGCTGAACATCGCGACAATGGTGAAGAGCAAAGCGACGAGCGTGATCGGGCCGATCGCCGGCAGGAAACGTGTCTCATACCATTCGCTCCCTTTCGCTTTTGCGAGGAAGCGGCGTGTCAGATAGCCCGCGAGGAAGGGGATGCCGAGGTAGATGAGCACCGCTTCGGCGATCGTCCAGAAGCTGGCGTCGATGACGCTGCCTTCGAGGCCGAAGATCGGCGGCAAAACGGTGAGGAAAAACCAGGCGTAGACGCTGAAGAACAGGATCTGGAAGATCGAATTGAAGGCGACGAGCGCGGCGACATATTGATTGTCGCCCTTCGCGAGCTGGTTCCAGACGATCACCATCGCGATGCAGCGCGCGAGACCGATCAGGATCAGGCCGGTCATATATTCGGGCCTGTCCGCGAGGAAAATGACCGCGAGCGCGAACATCAGTATCGGCCCGATAATCCAGTTCTGGACGAGCGAGATCGCGAGCACCCGCTTGTCCTCGAACACGCGCGGCAGTTCGTCGTAGCGGACGCGCGCGAGCGGCGGATACATCATCAGGATGAGGCCGATCGCGATCGGGATATTCGTCGTCCCGATCGACATGGCGTCGATCACGGCGGGCAGGCCCTTGAAGCTCGATCCGAGCAACACCCCGAGCCCCATCGCGAGGAATATCCAAAGCGTCAGATAGCGGTCGAGGAACGACAGGCGTTGGCGGGCGGCGGCGGACATGATGATTTCCTCAGGGCTGGACGCGATTGCCATCGGCGTCGATGACCTGCTCGCCGTCTTCCTTGGCGAAAGCGCCAAGCTGACGGCCGGGGAGAATGTCGAGCACGGTTTCGGACGGGCGGCAGAGTCTGACGCCCAGCGGCGTCATGACGAGCGGGCGGTTGATGAGGATCGGATGCGCCATCATCGCGTCGACAAGCGCGCGGTCTTCGAGGCTGTCGTCGTCAAGACCGAGTTCGGCATAGGGCGGGCCCTTCTCGCGGAGCAGGTCGCGCGGCTTGATGCCGGCACGTTCGATCAATTGCTCGATCAGCGGCCGCGACGGCGGTGTCTTCAGATATTCGACGACATGCGGCTCGATCCCCGCGTTGCGGATCAGCGCGAGCGTGTTGCGCGAGGTGCCGCATTCGGGGTTATGGTAGATGATGATGTCGGCGGTCATGCGCCTGCTTCCCGCCCGGCGCTTGCGCCTTCGGTGCGGCCGATGGTCTTGAGCTTCCTCTCCATCGCCATTGCGTCGATGCTGTCGTGCGGCAGCGCGAGGAAGAGCGAGATGCGATTCGAGAGATAGTGAAGCGCGCGTTCGAACGATTCGCGTTGGCCTGGACCCTCAACAGCGGCAGGATCTTCGATGCCCCAATGGGCGGTGATCGGGTTGCCCGGCCAGACCGGGCAGGTCTCGCCCGCGGCATTGTCGCAAACGGTGAAGATGAAATCGAGCTTGGGGACGTCCGGCGCCGAGAATTCGTCCCAGCTCTTCGAGCGGAGGCCGCTCGTGTCAAAGCCGAGGTCGCCGAGCAGGGCGAGCGCGGCGGGATGAACGTCGCCCTTGGGGAAGCTGCCGGCGCTATAGGCACGGAATCGGCCGTCACCCATGCGGTTCAGCAGCGCCTCGCCGAGGATCGAGCGCGCGCTGTTGCCCGTGCACAGAAAGAGCACGTCATAGGGTTGGTCCGTCATGTCGTCTCTCAGCGTTGCAGGAGATGTTCGCGAAAATATCGGCGCACATGTCAGGCGCGTCCTGGCAGCAATCCTTCATCAGGAAGGTGAGCAGGCGGCTCATGCCGTCATAGTCGGCACGGTAATGGATGAGCCGGCTTTCGCGCTCGGACTGAACGAGACCGGCGCGTTCGAGGGTCGCGAGATGGTGCGACATGGTCGACGGCGGAACCTCGGCTCGCTCCGCAATGGTTCCCGCCACCAGGCCATCGGGACCGGCAGTCACCAGCATGCGAAACACGGCCAGCCGGGTTTCGTGAGCAAGCGCGCCGAGCGCGTCGACCGCCCAGACCTGCGGATTGATGTCAGGCATGTTTATTCGATCCTTCTAGGTAGATCGAAATATCAGCACGGACATCAAGGTCAATCCATATTTCGAAAATATTCGAATTACCTTGGATGAGTGTGGGACAGCAGCCTGCATATGGCTGAAATCGGCGGCATCGCGAAATGTCGGAGCCTATAGTAGTCGGCGCTCTACGCATCCGGAAATGCGGCCGCAGATCGAGATTCATGAGTGAGATTCGCGGGAGGAGGGGCGATTGCGTTGTGCGCGAATAACCCATCTTGCGCCGCCCCGAATTGTGAATCATCCTCGCGCGCGAGGGTGAGGGACATGGCGAACCAGCGACGACCGATCGAATACAGCGACGAGGACAGGGCGGTCCTCAATCGGCTCGACCGCAAATTCCGGCGTTCGCTGCTGACCTATTTCGGCCGCCGGACCCGCGACCTTTGCGACCTGGAGGATATGGTTCAGGACGTGTTCGAGCGCCTGCTCAAACGCGGCAACACGTCGGAATTGGAACGCCAGAATCTCAGCGCCTATGTGTTCGAGACGGCAAGCAGCGTTCTGACCGATCATTTGCGAAAGAAGATTACTCGCCGCGATCATCTTTACGAACCATTCGATCAAAATCGACACGGCGAGAAGGATTTTTCGCCGGAGCACGTTCTTATATATCGGCAGCAGCTTGAGTTGACCTCTGCGATGCTGCTCGAATTGCCCGAGGAAACGCGGGCGGTATTCTTGCTCAGGCGCGTGGAGGGAATGAAGGTGAAGGACGTGGCGGCCCGACTTCGCATCTCCGTATCCTCCGTCGAGAGGCACATGCGGGTCGCTGTCTGGCACGTCATGCAACGAAGCGGCGGCGAGCAATGACGCGAAAGCCCGGCCCGACCTGGGAGCAGCGCGCGCGCCTGGAGGCCGCCGCCGCCTGGTTCAACCGTGTCGGGTTTCCGGACGATCCGCCCAGCCCGGAAGATCTGGAAGCGTTCGAGCTATGGAAAGCGGACAGTCCGGAAAATGTCAGGATGTTCAACATTGTGAAAGATGAGATGCGCCCTTACGACAATCCTTTGTTCCGCTTCCTGCTCAAGGAGCGCGTCGCGGCGCATGAAGCCGAATCCGACGCGAAGGACTGACTGCCAGCCATGAACCAGCCCCGCCCCTTGTCGGTTCGCGGCATGACGCCCGACGAAGCCGCCGCCGCGTGGATCGTGCGCGTCGAGGACGGCCCGCTCAGCGCCGCCGATCAGGCCGCGTTCGACGAATGGAAAGCCGAATCGCCTGCGAACGTCGCCGCCTATGAACGCGCCGAAGCGGCCTGGGGACTTTATGAGAACCCGCCGAGCGACCCGGTGATGGACGCCATGCGCGCCTCCGCGCTCGCCATTCGGCCGAAGCCGAGGCGTGGCTTGTGGGCCGGGGTCGGCGTCGGGGTCGCGGCCTCGCTGCTCGCCGCCATCGCGCTCGGCACCGGCCTGCTGTCTTTCGGGCCACAGGCTGACGCGCCGCAGCTCGCGGCCAAATCCGCGCCAGCGGCCAGTGCAAACTCCGATTTGCCCGACGAGGGCGAGTTCGCCACCGCCAAGGGCGAGCGCCGCACCGTGCAACTGGCGGACGGAACCGCCGTGACGCTCGACACCGATAGCGCCATTCGTGTCGGCTATATCACTGAGCGCCGCATCGTCCGGCTGCTCCGCGGACAGGCGTTGTTCGCGGTTGCCAAAGACCCGAACCGGCCGTTCGTCGTTCGCGCGGGCGCCAATCAGGTCACGGCGCTGGGCACAGTGTTCGCGGTTCGGCTCGACGCCAGCCGCATGAAGATCACGCTCGTCGAAGGCAAGGTGGTCGTTGACGACGCCGACGACGGCTCGCGCGAATCCTCGGCCGTCATGGTGCCGGTCGTCCTCGCCCCCGGCCAGGCACTGGTGACGACGGAGGGCGCGAAGCCCGTCGTGGCGAACGTGGACGTGGCTCAGGCGCTTCGTTGGCGCGAGGGCTTTGTCGAGTTCAAGGATACATCGCTTGCCGAGGCCGTCGCCGAAATGAACCGCTATTCGGCCAAGCAGATCGTCCTGGGCGATGCCGCGACCGGCAATCTGCGCGTCAGCGGCGTGTTCCGCACCGGCAACCCCGAACGCTTCGCCGCGATCGTCGGGGAATTGCTGCCCGTCCGCCAACGCGACCTGTCCGATGGCGGCGTCGAGTTGAGCGCCAAGGGCCGATAGGTTCGGCGCGAAAAAGACTTCCGCGCCCCGAAACCGGGGCGGCGACAAAATTTTTTTCATGCGAATTTGACGCTACGTAATGGCTGCATTTTGGCGCCGATTGCGCCATAATCTGGTCCTTGGGGTGAAGGGTTTTTGCGCGGGCCACGTTCTGATGTCTGACGCCGCTAACGGCGCGATGGCATCACATGGGGGAGGCAAGCATGAAATCCGCAACACGCACCGCAGTTTCGTTCAAGGCGGCGATGTATCTGGGGGTCGCCGCGCTGGCGGTCGGGATGGCCAGCCCGGCGCAGGCGCAGGCGGCCGAGGCGAAGCAGGTCGATATTCCGGCGCAGTCGCTCGCCGATACGCTGACCCAGATCGGGCGCCAGACCGGCAGCGAGGTCGTGTTCCAGCCCGCCGACGTGCGCGGCCACAGCGCCCCCGCCGTGCGCGGCGCGCTGACCGCCGATCAGGCATTGGGTGCTGCGTTGCAGGGCAGCGGCCTCAAGGCGCGCCGCACCGCGCAGGGCGCCTATGTGATCGAGCAGGATACCGCGTCGGGAAACGCCCAGACGGCCGCCGATAACGCGTCCTACCGACCCGACGAAATCGTCGTCACCGCGCAGAAGCGGGTGGAGTCGGTGCAGGACGTGCCGATCGCCGTTTCGGTGTTGTCGTCGAAGGATTTGAACGATCAGAAGATCGAGGGCGGTCCCGACATCATGCGCGCGGTGCCCAACCTGACCTTCAGCAAATCGAACTTCACCGGCTATAATCTCTCGATCCGCGGCGTCGGCACCAAGTCGATCTCCGCGACCAGCGACCCTGGCGTCGCGGTCGCCTTCAACAACAGCGCCTTCATCCACAACCGTTTCTTCGAACAGGAATTCTTCGACATGGAGCGTGTCGAGGTGCTGCGCGGGCCGCAGGGGACGCTCTATGGCCGCAATGCGACCGGCGGCGTCGTCAATCTGATCACGGCCAAGCCGAAGCTCAACGACTTCGAGGGCAGCATAAAGGGCGAGGTCGGCAACTACAACAGCCGCCGCATGACTGCGATGCTCAACGTGCCGCTGGTTGATGACGTGCTGGGCATCCGCGTAGCGGGTTCGATGACGCAGCGCAGCGGCTATGACTATAATGCGACGACCAAGAACGACATCAATGGGCGCGATCTATGGTCGCTGCGTACCTCTGTCGCATTCGAACCGGCACCGTGGTTTCGCGCGAGCCTGATCTGGGAGCGTTTCAACGAGAATGACAACCGTTCGCGCACCGGCAAGCAACTTTGTCATCGCGATGATGGGCCGACCCAGGTCGGCGGGGTGGATCTCGCCGATAATGTGACTGAATATATATCTTTGGAAGTACGTCGCGCTTTGTTCGGTCAGGGATGTAAGCCGGGCAGCCTCTACGACGAGGGCGCTTTCGGCACGCCCAATGGATTATCTTATAGTTTTATTTTAGCGGCAGTCGGACTGAAGGATGGGGGGACGGGTATTGGCTTTAACCCTATCACGGAACGGCTAGAATCCGTCCTCCAGCCCGTCGATCCCTATGGCGGACTCATGCAGTCTCGCAATATGCGAGAAGTCAACTCGATCCGCGATCCCCGCTATCGGGCAAAGGCGGATCTCTTCCAGCTTAACCTCGACGTAGACATCGCGCCAGAACTAACCTTCTCGTCTCAGACGGCCTTTAATTCCGATAAGGTCTATTCGTTACAAGATTATAACCGCTTCAAAAGTTTACCAGTATTCACAGACTCGACAAAGTTAGTGCGTTATACTGACGGTATGCCTGGAGAGTTCAGTAATTTGATGCCTGGTGGAATATTTTGTGATCCACAGATCGGCTGTACCGACACGGTCGCAGGCCTTGACATCAGCCAAGCCAAATCAAAGCAGTTCAATCAAGAATTTCGTCTGCAATCTTCCTTTGATGGACCATTTAACTTTAGTGCTGGTGTTAATTACACTAGATTCAAAACAATAAATGACTATTATGTCATGTATAATGTTCTGACGGCTTTGGCCTGGACCAGCGGGTTCTATCCGGCATATCTAAGTGGCGTCCCATGGGACCCTGCCACGTGCCCGTATTCCACCCGATCAGGCGGACAGCGAGTCGATGCCAGTGATCCGTATGCGACATGCCCGTACGTTGATCCTAACCCCGTTGAGAGCATCAACGGTGATGGCCATAACTATTTCCGTTCCAAAAACCCTTACAAGCTCAAGTCCACGGCGCTGTTCGGCGAGGCCTACTGGAATGTTCGTGACAATCTGAGACTCACCGCCGGCTTCCGCTATACAGACGACCGCAAGACGTTTACCCCGGTTCCGTCGCAAACTTTGCTGGCGCGTTCGTTTTTAGCGGGCGGTAACGTCTCGGCCGGTTATCCCGAGGATCCGCCGATCAAGCAGAAGTGGGGCGAGTGGACCGGGCGCATTGGCCTCGACTGGAAGCCCGAGCTGGGCTTCACTGACGACACCATGCTCTACGCATTTTATTCGCGTGGCTACAAAGGCGGCGGCGCCAATCCGCCTAGCCCTGATTTCGCGACCAAGGAGGAATATCTTGCGAACGCCCTGGCCGATGGCGTGTCTCAAGCCACTCTCGATTTCTATCAAGCCTTCGGCGCGATCCCACCGCTGACCCTGACGGGAGTAGAATATAGTTCAACATTTGAGCCCGAATTCGTCAATGCCTTCGAGATCGGCACGAAGAACACTTTGTTGAACGGGGCGCTGACCCTTAACGCCACGGCTTTCTACTACGATTACAAGGACTATCAGGTGTCCCAGATCAGGGACCGCACTGCGGTGAACGAGAATTTCGATGCTAAGGTTTGGGGATTGGAATTCGAGACAGTGTTCGCGCCGGCGCGCAATTTTCGGGTCAACGCCAACCTCGGCTATCTCCGCACCAAGATCGGTAAGGGGGAGACTTCCATAGACATCATGAACCGTACCCAGAGCAATCCTGACTACACTCTTGTCAAGCCGTGGGTACAGTTGCCGTCCAATTGCGTCATTCCGGCCCACGTCGCAGCGGAATTTGCCCGGACCAAGCCTGGCATTACCCAATATTATGGTTTGTGCGGTGGAGTGAGAGGCGCGCTTGCTTTGTTCACCGCCCCAACCGTAGCTGACTCTGCCTTTGGCGGTACGCCCTACGATCCCGCCAACTATCCTGAATTGAACGGGGGGGCCGGTCTCAAGGCGGACCTCGGTGGTAACGAACTGCCGAATTCACCGCGATGGACCGCCAATCTAGGCGCGCAATATACGATTCCGTTCGACGGTGACTGGAGCGCGACAATCCGCGGCGACGCCTATTGGCAGGCGAAGAGTTGGGCGCGCGTTTATAATAGCAATCCCTATGATAGACTGCGTAGCTGGACCAATTTCAATCTGTCGCTGCGCGTGGACGGCCCCGATGACCTGACGTTCGAAGCCTATGTGAAGAATGTCTTCAACTCGACCCCGATCACCGATTCCTTCCTGAACAGCGACGATACGGGCCTGACCACCAACGTCTTCACCCTCGATCCGCGAATCATCGGGTTCAGCATCGCGAAGAAATTCTAGGTCCTCTCTCCACTGGGGGAACAACCTCGGGTCGATGCCTAGCTTGCTCCCGGGTGCAAGCATCGGCCCGATTTTTTCAGCAGACCGATGGACCACGGGATGCTTTCACTCGCACTCTCTCTCCGAGAGACACTGGCCGCCGCCCGGTTTCTCCCCGGCACCGTGCGGCGGCCATTTCTTCGCATCGCAGGAAGGAGATGGTGATGACCGACACGCAGACGCCAGCCGCCCTCGTGATTGAAAAGCGCAACTGGAAATTCGGCCGCGACATGCTGCCGCGCCGCTGGTGGCACGGCGGCGATCCTGGCCGAACCGCCTTCTTCAACGCGCTGTCCTCGACCTTTCCCGTCGGCGAAAAATTCTTCATGTCGGCCGTGCGGCACTATCGCGACGACGCCCCTGAACCGCTGCGCGAGCAGATCGACGATTTCATTTTTCAGGAATCGACCCATTCGCGCGAGCATATATTCTTCAACCGGCAGGCGCGCGACGCCGGTTACGACATGGCCCCATCCGAGGATCGCGCCGCGCGCACCATCGCCTGGGCGAAGCGGCGACCGCCGATCATGCAACTCGCCGCGACCTGTGCGCTCGAACATTTTACCGCAATCCTCGCCAACGCCGTGCTGTCCGATCCGGCGCATCTTGCCGGTGCCGACATCGAGGCGCAGCGCATGTGGCGCTGGCACGCGGTCGAAGAGATCGAGCATAAGGGCGTGGCTTATGATACCTGGCTCCACGCGACCCGCGACATGCCGCGCTGGCTGCGCGGGTCGCTCCGCTCGCTCGCGATGCTCAGCGCGGCGGTGCGCTTCCATTGGGTCGTGTTCCGCAACACCCGAGACCTGCTCGCGCAGGACGGCATGAATAATCTTGCGACATGGCGCCGCCTGCTCGCCTATCTCTACGACTATCCCGGCGCCATGCGCAGCCTCGCGCGCGGCATATTCGGCTATTTCCGGCCCGGCTTCCATCCGTGGCAGCACGACGACCGCGCGCTGGCGCGGCGCGCCCTCGCGTCGCTGACCCCGCCGCTTATCACCCCCTTGCCGCGGTGATCGAGCCGATGCGGAAAGCCCTGATCGCCCTATCATGCGTTGCGGCCGTCTCGGGAGGGGGAGCGGCCGCGGCATCGCAGGGGAGCGGCGCCATCGCCGGTCTGTGGTCGACCGGAAGCAACGGGGGGCAAGTCGAGCTATATCGCTGCGGCGCGTCCATCTGCGGCAAGGTAGCCGATGCCGCTCCCCTGCGGGCCAACCCCGACCATCGCGACGTCAGGAACCCCGACCGCAAATTGCGCGAGCGGCGGTTGAAAGGGCTGGTCGTGTTGCAAGGGTTCGAGGGTGGCCCCGCCGAATGGAAGGGCGGCCCGCTCTATGATCCCGAATCCGGCGACGGCGCGGCGACCGGCACGCTGACGCTCCGCGCCGATGGCAAGCTGGAGGTGAAGGGTTGCAAGGCGGCTATCTTCTGCCGGACGAAGCTATGGACGCGCGTGCGATGACGCTTGCGGCGGCCGTGCGTGACGTCCTTGCGGCGCGGCCGAACAGCGGTGCGTCGCCGCTGTCATGCAGGGAATGCGCGCGCTAGGCGCGATCGCCCGCCAAACGGCTGCACCATCCGCCCGCCGCACTTTGCGGAATATATTCAATACCATCGCTCGCCTTGATCGTGGCGTCGGTCCGCTATCATGCCGCTCGACCGGCTGATCGAGCAGCACAGGAAGCAGGTGCGCGCCGCCCGAAGCGGCGAGGCCATCTTCGACGTCACGCTCGATGCCGTCCGCGAACTGGGCTTCAACCGGCTCGCCATCGTCCACGCCCTCTGGTTCACGCGGCCCGGCCGACGCCTCCTGTTCCTTCATAATTTCGGCGAATGGGGCCATATCTTCGTGGCGCGCCAATATTTCCGGCACGATCCCGCCCTGCTCGCATCGCAGCGAACCAACCGCCCGTTCACCTGGCACGAACTGCGCCGCGGCTTGCCGTCTGATCCAAAGCAGGTCCGCATCTTGAACGAAGCGATCCACCACGGCCTGCGCATCGGCTTTACCGTCCCGGTCGCCGTGCCGGGCGAGCCTGCCGGTTGCTGCACCTTCGCGACCGACGCGAACGCGCTTCCGTCCGCCGCCCTCTGCCGCGCCGCAGCGTGGATCGCCGACGAAGCCTTTGCCGAGGCGCGGCGGCTGCAAGGCTATCCGGTTCCTATCGACGAGAGCGAGGTTCCGCAGATCAGCCCGCGCCGCCTCGAATGCCTGAAATGGGCCGCGATGGGCCGCACGGACGAGCAGATCGCGCTCATCATGGACCTCAAACCCACGACCGTCCGAACCCATATGGCCCATCTTCGGCAAGCGTTCGGCGTATGCAGCCGCACCGAGCTGGCCCATGTGGCGCGCCGCGTGGGCCTCATCCCTTCCGACGATATCGGTTCATAAATTTTGACGATCCCGAGCCGCGCGGTCGCCTGCTCCCTTGGCGTGAACAATCAAGGGAGCCAATATCATGATCCTCATCCGCCACGGCTGTTCGCTCGCCGATCCGCTCGCCGCCTCGATGTTCCGCGACCGTAAGCGGCAGTTCGTTGACCAGCTCGGGTGGGACGTTCCCGTCGTCGCCGGCCAATATGAAATCGACCATTATGACGGCGGCAACGCCCATTATCTGATCGCTGTCGATGCCGACGGCGAACATGCCGGGTCGATGCGGCTGCTGCCGACGATCCGCCCGCACTTGCTCGCAGACCACTTCGCCGGCCTCTGCGATGGCGAGATCCCATGCGGTCCGCACGTCATGGAGATCACCCGGCTATGCCTGCCGTCGCGGCTCGGGCGCGATGGGCGACGCGCGGTCCGCAACCGGCTGATTTCGGCGATGACCGATCATGCGCTGCAAAGCCGCGTGTCGGTGCTGACGGGCGTCGTCACCGCGGTCTTTCGCGAAACCGTCCTCGCGATGGGCTGGCGCGCCGCGCCGCTCGGCCCCGCGCGGACCCATCAGGGCAGTTCGATCGGCGCTTTCCGTCTCGACATCGGCGCCGACACGCCGGCGCTGCTCGCCGCGACCGGCATCTACGCGCCCGACACGATCGCGGCGGCCGCGGCCGAATTGGCTTGAGGGGAGCGATATGACGCACGATCCCGCCCGCTGCGCCGCGATGTTGCTCGCCGATGGCTATTGCATCGTCGAGAATGCCGTTGCGCCCGACGCCATTACCGCGCTCGAGACCGAGCTGTCGCCCCGCTTCGAGGCGACGCCCTATTGCGAAGGCGGCTTCTATGGCGCGCGCACCAAGCGTTTCGGGGCGCTGCTGCGGCGCTCGCACCATGCCGCCGCGCTCGTCCGGCATCCGCTGATCCTGACTATCGCCGAAACCATCCTCGGCGCATGGTGCGACCGCATCGTCCTCAACCTGACGCAGGCCGTCGAAATCCATCCCGGCGCACTCGCGCAGGCACCGCACCGCGATCAGGATTTATGGGGCGGCGACAAGACCGGCATAGACTATCAGCTCAACGTCATCTGGCCTGTCGACCCCTTCACCGCCGACAATGGCGCAACCCGGCTCTGGCCGGGAAGTCACCGCGACGATGGCGTTGATCCCTCCGTTGTCGCGCCGATCGTCGCCGACATGGCGCCGGGGTCGGCGCTGCTGTTCCTCGGTTCGATCGTCCACGGCGCCGGCGCCAATGTGTCGGATGCGGTGCGGCGAGCCGTAATCGTCGGCTATTGCCTCGGCTGGCTGCGGACCTTCGAGAATCAGTATCTCGTCTATCCACCCCAGGTCGCCCGCCATTTCGATCCCGACCTTGCCGCGCTCGTCGGCTACGCCCAGCATCGTCCCAATCTCGGCAATGTCGAAGGGCAATGCCCGTCGGTGTTGCTCGGCAATCCCGCGATCGACGGGCTTGCGGCGGTCGATGCGCTGCGGCCCGAGCAGGCCGAGGCCATCGCCGACCATATCGCCGAGCAGGAAGCGGCCCGAGCGGGACTCTTGGGCGGATAACGAGAAGAACCATGTCCACCGGTCGGCTTCTCGCCGACTGGCGCGACGCGTCGACCTATGAATGGCTCGACGCCTGCGGTCGTCCCGCCTTCGCTTGGGAATGGCTGCGTCGGCGGCCCGACTATCAGGCCGCCGCCGGTGAAGCGGACGCATCGTCATCCGCCGCCGCTTTCGGGCTTCGCAATCGCCCGCCCTTCGAGGCCGATGCCCGAGCGGCCCGCCCGGTTTGGACGGCGGCGGTCGATCCCTGTCTGCTGATCGCGACCGCGCAGTCTTGCTCGACCCGCGACTGCAATTTCGACCTGGGGCGTGTAAGGGAGGGCCGGACACTGACCGTCAGCGCCGATGGCGAGCATTGGTTGTTCGGGACCGCCGCGCGCCCGCTACGCCTCGACATCGTTTCCGGCAGCCTATGCGGCGGCCCCGTCGCGCTCACCGTCCATGTCGCGCGGCTCGATGTGGCCGCGCTCGTCGCCGTCGCCCGCCTGATCGCGCTCGCGCGCGAAGGCCGGTGGCGGCGCAGCCATTTTCCCGCCGAGCGGCGCGCGGAGCGGTGGAGCCAGGTCTTGCGCGTCCATGATGCACTTCTGGCCGGCGCCAGTCAGCGCGACATCGCCGATGCGCTGTTCGGGACCGCCGGCGTCGCCAACTGGCGCGTCAATGCGGCGCCGTGGCGACGACGCAGCCAGCGCCTCGTTGAAGCGGCGCGGCGCGCGGCGATGTCGGAGCCTGCCGACTGGCTCGGCGGCGCCTTTCCTTGATCCGGCTATTTGCCGAGGCGCCCCCGCGATCTCTCGGCGAGGCCCGGTTGGAGCATTTCGTCGATCCCGACCTGAAAGGCGGCGGCGATCTTCTCGATCATGTCGACCGATGCCGCAAACTTCCCACGCTCGATCATGCTGATCGAACTGCGGTCGATCTGCGCCGCGCCCGCCAAATCCTCCTGCGTCATCGCATGGAGGTCGCGCAGCTCTTTCAAATTATCTGCAAGAATCTGTCGGCCGCGGCAATTCATGATCGCATGACCACGGCCAATCGGCCCGCAACTCCATAGAATATAATCACGCGGCGGTGCGGAATATATGCGGGACGCGCATTTTCATGGCCTGGCCCGAAAATGAGGGGCGCCGATTGCGGGCCTCTGCCTGCCGATCCTGCCGCGATAGGCCCCGCGCCGAGCAAAACTTCAGGAGCGCGGATACGATGTCGACCGATGCAAATCGCCTGGGGCCGTCGGGCCGTCCCTATCTCAATACGGCGCAGGCCGCCCATTATCTCGGTATCGGTTGGCGTAAGCTGCAAAAGCTACGCGCCAGCGGCAAAGGGCCGCGCTTCCGCCGCCACGGCCGCCTGATCTATTATCACCCCGACGACCTCGAAAGCTGGTCGCGCGGCACCGCCGATGCGGGAATCGGTCGTGACTGATCGCGCGGCCATAAGTCCGGCGGCGGAGCCGCATCCGCGTCCCATCCACCCGAAGCGGTTGCTCGGCTGGAGCATCGCGCTCGGTAGCCTTGCGGGCGCGCTCGTCTCGACCCTGCTGATCGAACCGCGCCCTTTGCTGGTGTGGAACGCCAGCGCCAGCGCGCCGGTCGGCCTCTATGCGGTCGGCGATGCCTCGCCGATCGCGCGCGGCGATATGGTGATCGCGCGGGTGCCGGTCGAGTATCGGATGTTCGCAGCGCGTCGCCACTATCTCCCGGCGAATGTTCCGTTGGTGAAGCGTGTTGCCGCCGCAGCGGGCGATGAGGTCTGCGCCGCTGGCGCGCGCGTGATGGTCAACGGGCGGCTTGTCGCGCGGCGGCTCGATCGTGACGGTGCGGGGCGACCGATGCCCTGGTGGTCGGGCTGCGCCGAACTTCGATCGGGTGAGTATTTCCTGTTGATGACCGATAGCCCCGCATCGTTCGACGGGCGCTATTTCGGCGTGAGCGAGGCCGGCGATATTGTCGGGCGGGCGCAGCTCTTATGGCGGCGGTGAGGATCGCGCTCGCCGCGCTCGCGTTGCTCGCGGCTTTGCCCGCCGAAGCGCAGTCGGTCGATCGCTGGCGACCCTATATTGTCGAGGCATCGGCGCGCTACGGCGTCCCGGTTGAATGGATCGAGCGCGTCATGCGCGCCGAAAGCGGCGGACGGACGACGCTCGATGGTCGCCCGATCGTCAGCCGCGCGGGGGCAATGGGCCTCATGCAGCTCATGCCGGGAACATGGGCGGACATGCGCGCGCGGCTCGGGCTGGGGAACGATCCCCATGCGCCCCGCGACAACATCATGGCGGGAACCTATTATCTGCGGCTCATGTATGACCGCTTCGGCTATCCGGGGCTGTTCGGCGCCTATAATGCGGGACCGGCGCGCTATTCGGCCTGGCTCGCGGGGCGCTCGGGGCTTCCCGGCGAGACCCGCGCCTATATGGCGACGGTCACGCGGACGCGAACGCCGCAGCAGGCGGCAGCGCCGCGGCTGTTCGTTGCGCGCCGGATCGGCGCGCTGCCGGTCGCGGCGCCCATGCCGCCGGCGCCCGCCCGCGGCGCGCTGTTCTTCTGGTTGAGCGGGGCCGGATCAACCGAGCCGGCGCATCGCCAGCATGGCGAGGAACAGGCCGAGCAGCGACAGGATGACGCTGACGACGACGTAACCGATCGCCGCGCCCGTCTCGCCGCGCTCCCATAATGTCACCGCGTCGAGCGAGAAGGTCGAAAAGGTGGTGAAGCCGCCAATCAGGCCCGTCGCAATAAACAACCGCGCTTGATTGGTGCCAATCTCGAAGGCGGCGAACAGGCCGATCAGCACCCCCATCAGTGTCGAGCCGACAATATTGATCGTCAGCGTCCCATAAGGAAAGCCGGGGCCGAACCAGCGCAGCGAAAGCGCGCCGACGCCGTGGCGGCACATGCCGCCGATGCCCGAGCCGATAAAGACGAGAAGATAGTTCACATGCGCCTCCTGCCGCGCCAGCGGCGCGTTGTTGCAGGAGTCATCAGCAGCAGTGCGGTTTTACGGGAGACCCCATTCCCGAACGCGAATATGATGCGCGTCCGCTCCGCTGGCAAGACGGCCGTGCAAGCTGCCCCGCCATCGGCTCATCGCGTTCCTCTTGCCTTGATGTTCTCTCTATGTTCTCATTTGGCAATGGAACAGATCAACCCGAGTCGAATCGCCGAAACCATCCTCACCGCGCCCGGCTGGGCGCGCGTCGGAATTACCGCGCCCGCGCCGCATGTCCGCACCGATGCCGCGCACGAACTGGCCCGCGTCATCCTCGCCGCGATCGAGGGTGGCGGGGCCGGTGCGCCCGCCGCCGACCAGCCGGCCCTGCCGTTGTGACGGGGCGCGCCGTGTCATGGGCCGATGGACGGCCGATGGGTCGCGGGTCGCGACCAATCTCTTCGAGGCCGCGGCCTGGCATTATGCGGTCAAGCCGGTGTGCCGCTGCGGCCATAGCACCGCGTTCAACCCGCATGGCCTCTGGTGGCGCTTCGAGCGGCGCGGCTGGGATGTCCGCTTCGACAAGGCGCTCGGGCGCTTCTGGTGCATCCGCTGCAAATGGCGCACCGGGCGCCGCGTCCGCCCCGTCAAGTTCGAGCTGGTGCAGCAATCGGTCGACGACATCGAGCTCGAATATCCGCCCGATCACGAATGGAAGCGCGCCGTTCGCCGCTTCCGCTGCTAGGAGATAGCGCATGGACGCCGAGAATGACGACGCGCTGGTCGGCATCGGCAAGCGCCACCGCGTCATGGTCTGGGACGGAGACAAGGAACGCGAGGTCGAGCTTCATTGGGGGCTGCCCTCGCGCGATCCCGACATATTCCAGATACCCTTGCTCAAGTCCGAAACTGCGATCATCGACCGACCCTGCCTGCTGCTCGCGACCGAGTTCGGCTTGGTGAAGCGCGGCAAGACCGTCTATGCCGCGAGCCTCGTCACCGACGAGCCTTTCTTCTGCATCGCCGCCGTCTGGCGCCCCGGCGGACGCGACTGGCCCGACAGCTTCGCCGCGCTCACCGTCCCGGCCTATCCCGACCTCGCGCCGCACAAGGACCGCCATGTCGCCGTCGTTCACCCCGACGATTGGTTCGACTGGCTGATGCGCGCATGCGATCCGCTGGACATGCTGCGGCCCTTCCCCAAGGATAGCTTCCTTATCATGCCGCCGATCCAGCAGGGGTTTGACGAACTGCTGGCCGGCGCCGCCTGAAGGAGCGCCCCGCGCCTTGTGCAACCTGGTAACGATGAAAGCGTCGGTCGATGAGGTGGCCTCGGCCTTCCGCGCGCGGCGGCCGAAGGCGACCAACGCCGCACCCGGCGACGTCTGGAAGGGCGGCACCGGCTTCGTCGTGCGCGAGGATGCCGGCGCCCGCGTCATGGACACGATGCACTGGGGCTTCCCGCGTCATTCGGTCAACAAGCGGACCGGCGCACCGAACAAGCCCACGCCGGTCAACAACGCCCGCGACGACAAGCTGATGTCGCCCTACGGCCTATGGCGCGAATGGTTCGTTGCGCCCGCGCACCGCTGCCTCATTCCCTTCACCGCTTTCGCCGAGGCCGAAGGCCCGGCGGGGGCGATGACCAAAACCTGGATCAGCGTCACCGACCAGCCGCTTGCCGCATGGGCCGGCCTCTGGCGCCCGACAGACGAATGGGGCGACTGCTACACCGGCGTCATGGTCGATGCGACCGCGGAACTGTTCGACATCCACGACCGGATGCCGGTCATCCTCCATCCCGACGAGCATGATGCCTGGCTTCGCGCGCCCGCGGCCGAGGCGATGACGCTGGTGCGGCAATATTCCGCCGCCTTGCTTGGCGTCGAGCGCACCGACGAGCCCTGGTCGGCGCGCGGCGGCCCGGCGCAGGCGGCCTTGCCGCTCGGCTGATGACATGCGCCTCAGATCGACGCGGCTCCGCTGGCTGGCGCTGGCGATACTCTACAATGTCATCGACGAGACCGGACCCGATGCCTTCGAGCCGGGCCTCGACGTGCGCCTCGCGCTCGCCGTCCTCTTTGCGATGAGCGATGGGGACCGCGAACCGTTCGATGATTATTGGAACGGGCTGCGCGATCCGCTCGACTATACCGACCGCGACGGCGAGCGCGAATATATCCGGCATACCCGCGCGCGGACCAATCTGACCGGGATCGCGCGGCGCGTCGGGCTGCATATGACGTGGCAGCTCATGGCCTCGCTCGGCAAGGGCCGGAATCCGAAGCGGGATGGCGTCTCGGATTGAAGGACGCGCGGGCTGGCGTCAGCCGGAGCGCGCAGCGGGACCGCCGCGATCGGTCGGCGGCGGCGCATCGAGCAGGAATTGCACACGCTCCATCTCGGCAAGCAGCGCCTCGATTTGCGGGCGAACCGCGCCATATGCGCCGGGGTGGCTGGCAAGGTCATCCCTGATGCCTTCGATCGCGTCGAACAGCGTGTCCGAAATCGCCATGCTTCACCTCCACCGTCTGCGGTCCATATTGAGATATTCCGCGCCGATATTCAAACGGGACGCGGGCCGAGCGCAGAGGGCGCGGGTTCCTGCCCAGCGGGTTGCGGCGTCTGTCCCGGCAAGCCGGGCCACCGGGGCTTTGCTGCGCTAGGCGGGCTATGCCCGCCAAGCTCCGTCGAGCCGCGTTCCGCGTCTCGCCCCATCCGGGCGACAATCCCCTGACGGGGACAGCTAAAGCTGTGGAATCGCGCGCGCGGCGCGCGATGGGGATCTGGAGCCAGTCGCTTCCATCACACCCTACGCCGTCTCTCAGAGACCCTGGCGTGCCACACGGATTTTCAGCGGAAAGGAGTTGCGTCGAGGGGAAGCTCCGCTAGCCAAAATGGGGGCGGCGGCATTTGCTTCTCTGGGAGAAGCGCCGCCCCCATTTTGCCAAGCTGCGCCAAACCCCTCGACCGTGCCTCTTTCCGCCAAGAAATCCGCGCGGCACTTGGGACTCTGCGAGGACGGCTCCGGTTGCGATGGAAGCGACCGGCCCTGCGCTCCATGTCCCTGTCGGAAGGGATCGGCCGCTTTGGCGACCGATGCGTTTTCGTTCCTTTTCCGGGGCCGCTGGTCGCGGCCCTTTTTCTTGCTCGGACCCACCAGTCACGATAGATTTGTGTCAAGAAATCAATGGTATAGATACTATTTCGACCATCCTGTAAAAGTATAGATGCCGCTGATCGAGACGCGACCGGTGGCGCACTGCGAAACCGCACGACCGGATGGAGTAACGCCATGACGAAGGGAACGACTGCGCGCCGTGCGCGCGGCGGTGGAAACGCGCGCGACCTTTACGCCGATGTGACCGCCAAGATCATCGCCGAACTGGAGCAAGGCCGCTTCCCTTGGGTGCAGCCTTGGGACGCCGCGCCGACCATGCCCCGCAACGCCGTGACCGGCCGCCGCTATTCCGGCGTGAATATCCTATTGCTTTGGACCGCCGCGATGGGCGCGGGCTATCCCTCGCAATCGTGGCTAACCTTCCGCCAAGCCCTCGCGGCGGGCGGCAATGTCCGCAAGGGCGAGAAGGGTTCGCTCGTCGTTTATTCCGACCGCTTCATTCCCGACGCCGAGAAGGCCCGTGCCGCCCAAAGCGGTGACGAACCCAACGCCATCCCCTTCCTCAAATGCTTCACCGTTTTCAATGTCGCGCAATGCGAAGGCTTGCCCGAGAAGATCGCGGGCGATCCCGCGCCGCGTCCGCTGCCCGAGGTCGTTCCCGAGGCCGAGGCGCTGATTGCCGCGACCGGCGCGGATTTTCGGATCGGTGGCAACGACGCCTTCTATGTCCCGGCGCAAGATTATGTGCAGGTGCCGCCGCTCGCCGCGTTCCGCAACGCCAACGATTTTTACGATACCGCCTTTCACGAACTTTCGCACTGGACGGGCGGCGCGAAGCGGCTCGGCCGCGAAATGAAGGGCGGTTTCGGCTCGCCCGAATATGCGCGCGAGGAATTGATCGCGGAAATATCTTCCGCCTTCATCGGCGCGACCTTGGGCTTGGTGCCGACCGTCCGGCACGCGGACTATCTCGGCTATTGGCTCGACATTTTGCGCGAGGACAAGCGCGCCATTTTCCGCGCCACCGCCCAAGCGACCAGAGCCGCCGACTATATCCTCGCCTTCCGCGAGGGCGAAGAACGGAGGGAAGCGGCATGATCCTCCTGACCCCCGAGCTTCACGCCGCCTTGCGCGCCAACGATGCCGCCGCCCGTCTTGAGAATTTCGACCCCGTTCCGGTCGTCAAATTCTTCAATCCGGTCGGCGCGGCGACATGGCTGGCGACCGAACTGGCCGAGGATGGCGACACGCTGCGCGGCCTTGCCGACTTGGGTTTCGGCTGTCCCGAAGAAGGCAGTTTCAGCCTGTCCGAACTGGCAAGCGTTCGCTTGCCGTTCGGCCTCGGCATCGAGCGCGACATTCATTTCCAGACCGGCCACCCGCTTTCGACATGGGCGGGATGGGCGCGCCGCACCGGGTCGATCAGCACCGCCGAAACCTTGCTGCGCCGCCTCGCGCGCGGGGTGAACGATGACGAGATTCCGCCGATGGGCGGATAACGCGCGGCGCGTTTTCGCCGCATTGTAAGCCGGTCCGCCCTACCGCAAAGAAGAACGGACCGGCGCTCATAGGAGCGTGAAAGATGAAACTCTCTTTTATTGATCTTGGCAAGCTGTCGATCAGCAAAGCCAATATGCGCTATGCGAAAAAGGCCCCGGATGTGTCCGATATTCTGTCTTCCGTCCGCAAGCGCGGCGTTCTCGTCCCGTTGCTGGTCCGCCCCAATTGCGGCCCCGATGCGTTCGAGATCATCGCGGGGGCGCGGCGCTTCACCGCCGCGAAGATCGTCGCGGAGGAAAGCGTTGCCAGCGGCATCGAGATCGACCCGTTGCCGTGCGCCATTCTCGAGGATGGCGACGATGCCGCCGCCATCGAGGCATCGTTGATCGAGAACATCAAGCGGCTCGACCCCGACGAGGTGACGCGATGGGAAAGCTTCACCCGGCTCGTCAAGGAAGGCCGCGACATCGAGGATATTGCCGCGACCTTCGGCATCCCGGAATTGATGGTGCGCCGTATCCTCGCGCTCGGCAATCTCATTCCCCGTATCCGGGGTCTGTTCCGCAAAGGGAAGATCGACCGCACCACCGTTCGCCATCTGACCTTGGCAACGAAGCGTCAACAAAAGGCATGGCTGGCGCTGCTCGACGACCCCCAGCAATGGGCACCGACTGGCCGCCAGCTTAAGGATTGGCTGTTCGGCGGCGCGTGCATCCCGGTCAAGAACGCGCTGTTCGACACCGAGGGCATGAAGGGCATCACCCTCGACCTGTTCGAGCAGGACAGCTATTTCGCCGACGCCGAAGCCTTCTGGACCGCGCAGAACGCGGCGATCGACGAGCGCCGCGACGCCTATCTCGACAACGGATGGAGCGATGTCGTCATCATTCCGCCGAGCGAATATTTCCACGCCTACGAATATGTCAGGATGCCCAAGACGAAGGGCGGTCGCGTCTATGTCGATGTTCGCGCCAATGGCGAGGTGGAATTTCGCGAAGGCTATGTGACCGATAAGGAAGCCAAGCGGATCGCCAAGGGCGAAGCGGTCGACACCGGCCCGAAGGTGCCGCGCCCGGAGGTGACGGGGACGATGCAGAATTATATCGACCTGCACCGTCATGCCGCCGTGCGCGCGGCGCTGACCGGCCATCCCAAGGTCGCGCTGCGCTTGATGGTCGCCCATGCCATCGTCGGCTCGCCGCTCTGGACCGTGCGGGTCGAGGGTCAGGCCGCCCGCAATGACGCGGTGCGGGAATCGGTCGAAACCTGCAAGGGCGAAACCGATTTCGACGCGAAGCGCCGCGCCGTTCTCGACCTGCTCAACTACTCGCCCGAGGAACCGACCGTGACCGGCGGCAACGGCGATCCGTCCGGTCTCGTCGGTCTGTTCTTCGCCTTGCTCGACCTCACCGACCGCGCCGTCATGCAGGTGATCGCCGTCGTCATGGGCGAAACGCTTGCCGTCGGCAGCGCCGCCGTCGAAGCGGTGGGCGGCGAAATCGGCGTTGATATGGCCCGCTACTGGCAGGCCGACGACGCCTTTTTCGAGGCGCTGCGCGACAAGATGGTGCTGACCCGCATCGTCGCCGAGGTCGCGGGCGAACCCGTCGCGAGCGCGAATGCGGGCGAAAAGACCAAGACCTTGAAGCAGATCGTTCGCGATCACATCGGCGGTGCGAACGGGCGCGCCAAGGTCGATAGCTGGGTGCCGAAATGGATGGCGTTCCCGCCCGCCGCCTACACGGATCGCGGCGGCGTCGGCACCGTCGCGGCGGCTGAACTGGTTGCAGCCGTGCGGGCCGGGAGCGAGCCTGATCCCACCGGCCCCGGTGCAGTGGTCGCGCTGCCCGCACCGAAAGAGTCCGAGCCGCAACCCGAACCGCTCGCGGCCTGAGCCTCACAGGGATGGCGGCGCGTCCGCCATCCCGCCTTTTTGATGGAGGGCATCATGGCTCTTGAACGTCCCAACTATGTGCTGGAACAGCAATATCCGCACCCCGAGGTGCGCGGCACGCTCTGGTCGCCTTACGGCACCTATCGTTCGTTCGACCGTGCGATGGAAAAGGCGGCGCTGCTGAACAGGCCGTGCCGGATCGTGCAATGTCTTGTCGTCTGGAGGTCGTATTCGATCCGCTAGCGCGACAGTTTTGCTCCAATATTCTGCCGCGCGGCGCTTCGCAGCCGCGCGGCTTTTTCTTGTGTGCTCAAGACAAAATTTGACGTTCTTCTATCTGTTACCTACCCCGGTCCCGAACAGATCAAGGGAGACGATCATGGCCGACGAGCAGAACGACACCTTGCTTACGCTGACCGCCGACATTGTCGCGGCGCACGTCTCGAACAACAATGTCGCGCTCGCTGACCTGGCGACGATGATCGAGCGGGTTCATGGCGCCTTGGCCGGTCTTGGCGCGGCACCGGTCGAAGCCGAACCCGAACTGAAACCCGCCGTCTCGGTGCGCGCATCGGTGAAGGCGGACCACCTCGTTTGCCTTGAGGATGGCAAGAAAATGAAGATGCTGAGGCGGCATCTTGCTACCGATCATGGGCTTACCCCTGACGAATATCGCGCCAAATGGGGCCTGCCCGCGTCTTATCCAATGGTCGCATCCGACTATTCCGAGCGCCGACGCGTGCTCGCCAAAGAGATCGGCCTCGGGACGAAAGGAGGCCGAAAAGCCTCGGTCACGAAGGCAAAAACGGCGCCCGCCGCGACCGCGCCAACGCGGCGCAGACGCTCCCCGAAAGCTCCCGTTGCCTAACGTGCATCGTGCCAGATCACCGTTTTGGTGCTGCCGCAAAGCGCACATTCGTCCCTCTTGCGCTCGAACCCGCGCACCCCGCCAAGAGCGCGGGTGACGACATTGACTTGGGCGGGAACCGACAGATTGAGCCGATCGGTCACGCAGACGTCGCACACCGCAGCGCCGTCCAGCCGAACGATCAGCCGTTCTATCTGCCCCGCAATCGTCGTTCCGCCATTTCTCACATCGCGGCCATAGTCCCGGTTCGGCGCGAGCGAAAGCCTGTCCGGATGGGGTGGCTGGGAGGATGAAAGCGCGAACGGCAAGATAAAAATAGTGTCTCGCGTTATCGCGAGTCACCATTAAGTCTTTGTCTGCACATCATTTTTTCAGGAAGGTTGCGAGACACGCGGCCAAGCCGCGAGATAAGGCCGCCATGAATGGCGGTTTTCTAAGGCTTTCAGCCGCAAATCGCGAGACTCCTTGCCTTGCCGCGCCGAAGCGCCATGTCTGACGGCGGGGAGCGTCATTCCAGAGCGGAAGGACGCGACATGCGCGACGATGATTTTGTGCCGCACCTGGGCCGCATAGGCCGAGGCCAAGATGCGCGCTATCTGAACAAAGTTGTGAAGGCCGCGCGGCGCGCGGGCATGAAAACCGGCAAGCGCGGCGGCTTCGACGGTAGCCGGATCGGCCGCGGCGCTAGCGTCGCGCGCGTCCTGCGCTCGCGCGACCGGCTTGCGGCGTTCCGCTCGCGCCGCGTCATCGTCAAGATGCGGCCCGTCAAGCTCGCCGGGAAGGGCATGGGCGGCGCTCGCGCTCACCTCAGCTATATCCAGCGCGACGGCGTGACCCGCGAGGGCCAGCCCGGCGAGCTATATTCGGCCGACAAGGACGTGACGGACGGCAAGGCGTTCCTCGAACGATCGGGCGGCGACCGTCACCAGTTCCGTTTCATCGTGTCAGCCGAGGACGCCGACCAGTATCAGGACTTGAAACCCTTTGTGCGCCGGCTGATGACGCAGATGGAGCAGGATCTGGGAACGAAACTTGACTGGGTGGCGGTCGATCATTTCAACACCGGCCACCCGCATACCCACGTCGTGCTGCGCGGCAAGAATGATCGCGGCGACGACCTGGTGATTGCGCGCGAATATATTTCGCACGGCCTTCGCGAACGCGCCATCGACATTGTGAACCTCGACCTTGGTCCGCGCACCGATCTTGAGATTGAGGAGCGGCTTCGCAGCGACGTGAACGCGGAGCGGCTGACCGTCACCGACCGGCGGTTGATCCGCGACATGAACGAGGTGCGGCTTGTCAGCGCGAGCGACCGCGATCCCTTCCAGCAGTCGCTTCGCGTCGGCCGATTGCAGAAGCTCGGGCGCATGGGCCTCGCTTCGCATATCGGCGGCGATAGCTGGCGGCTCGAAACCGACCTCGCAGACACGCTGCGCCGGATCGGCGAGCGCGGCGACATTATCCGCACCATGCAGCGCGAATTAACCGCCCGGAATCTGGACCGCGCAGCGGCCGATCACGTCATCTATAACCCCATCGCCGAAGGGGCCGCGCCGATCGTCGGCCGCGTCGTCATGCGCGGCCTCGCTGACGAGCATGAAGACCGACACTATTTGCTGATCGACGGCATCGACGGCCGCACCCATTATGCCGAGATCGGCAAGGGCGAAGCGGTCGAGCCGATTCCGAAAGACGCCATCGTCCAGATCGCGCCGCGCAGCGGTGGTGTGCGCCCCGCCGATCGCACCATAGTCGAGATCGCCGCCGCCAATGGCGGGCGCTATACGGTGGACGCCCATTTGCAGCACGATCCGACCGCCAGCGAACGCTTTGCCGAAACCCATGCCCGCAGGCTCGAAGCCATGCGCCGCGTGATGCGCAGCGTCGAGCGCGAACCCGACGGAAGCTGGATCATCACGCCCGATCATCTGGGCAAGGTGGAAAAGTTCGAGGCGCGTCAGCTTCGCGACCGGCCTGTCACCGTCGAAACGCTGTCGGCCGTGCCGCTCGACAAGCTGCCGGGTGCCGAGGCCGCGACCTGGCTCGACCGTGAGCTGGTCGCTGATGCCCCGGCGCCCGTGCGCGATGCGGGCTTCGGTCGCGAGGTTCGCGCCGCTCAGGCCGCGCGGCGGCAATGGCTGGTCGCCGAGCAGCTTGCCGAGGAACAGGATGGGCGGACAGTCTATCATCGCCACATGCTCGCCGCGCTCCAACGGCGCGAGCTGCTGCGCGTAGCGAGCCAGCTATCGGATGAGGTCGGCAAACCCTTTGCCGAAGCGAAGCCGCAAGAGGCGATTCAGGGCCGTCTGGTTCGCACCGTCGATATGACGAGCGGACGCCATGCGCTTGTCGAGCGGTCGCGCGATTTCACGCTGGTTCCGTGGCGTCCGGTGATGGAGCGGCATATCGGCAAGAACGTGTCGGGCATCATGCGCGAGGGCGGCATAAGCTGGACATTCGGACGGCAGCGCAGCGGGCCGAATATTTCGTGACCCAATCTGGCCGGTTGCGCTCGGTCTGCTTCGGGGAGGGATGCTTCGAAAGCGGGGGTTGGCTTATTGCGAATGAAAAAATGTTCGATAGAGCCAGTCATGCTAGGAATTTGTTGCTCATACTGAGCTATGAATTTCGAAAAAGCGTCGTGTCCAAATTTTAAAAGGAGAGCGTCCGATGGCCGAAGATCACTGCGGCCTACCGGTCATTGCTTTTGCCGATGCGGCAGCCTTGGAGCGCTGGCTTGCGGCGCAGCCTGCAAACTCTCCCGGGCTCTGGATCAAATTCGCCAAGGCGGGCTCGGGCATCGCCAGCGTGACGAAGCGCGAGGCGATCGACGCTGCGCTCTGCCACGGCTGGATCGATGGGCGGCTCGACAAGTACGACGATAAACACTGGCTTGTCCGCTTCACACCGCGCAAGGCGGGCAGCAAGTGGTCCCAAGTAAACCGCACCCGCGCAACCGAGCTTCTGGAGGCTGGACGGACGCATGCGCGCGGGCTGGCACAGATCGAGGCTGCCAAGGCAGACGGCAGGTGGGAAGCCGCCTACGCACCCGCAAGTAAGGCCGAGGTGCCCGCCGACCTCCAGGCAGCATTGGATCAGAGCCCTGGGGCGGCAGCCTTCTTTGCAACGCTGACCGGTTCGAACCGGTATGCGATCCTCTATCGCATAGGAGCCGTTAAGAAGACGGAGACGAGAGCGCGCAAAATCGCCGAGTTCGTCGCGATGCTCGAGCGACACGAAAAAGTGCATGGGTGATCGCTGGGTCGCAGCGACCAACCGATTGCGGACTTGAACGCAAAGCTGTGATGGAAGCAGAACTCTAGCACTTCTGGCCGGTGCACGAACCGCTCCGCGGATTGGTGCTAGCCGCGATGTAGAGCGGTCCAGCGAGCGCCGCGGCTGATTGAACGTCCGCGGCCACAGGCAGACCCTTTCGACTCCTTTACCTGAGGAGTCGAACGATGAACGAGCTTATCCA
>NZ_DATAJZ010000007.1:0-344942 GCF_036261875.1 Sphingopyxis sp.
CCGGAGGGGATTATGAATCCGGGGAACCTCATTCCCGATGCTTAAAGCGGCTGCATCCTATAAGCCCCTCCCCTTCAGGGGAGGGGTTGGGGGTGGGGTCTCGAAACCTTGCGCAAGGCCGATGGACCCCACCCCAACCCCTCCCCTTCAGGGGAGGGGCTTTTTGAGAGCCGCAATGTCCCTTCCCGCTCGACCGTCGCGGTCCAGCCGGGTTCGACCACGGTGGTCGAGAGCGGGTCGACGATGATCGCTGGCCCCGTGACGCTGCGGCCGGGGGCGAGGGCGCTGCGCTGGTGGAGCGGGGCGTCGCGCGCGGCACCGGCGAGCCAGGCGGTGGCGATTTCGGCAGCGGTCCCGGCTGTCGCGGCGGGAGGCGGCAGCGCCGGTGGGGCGTCGCCCGCTTCGGTCAGTTCGACGCGGATGCGGTCGATCACCAGATCGGCGTGCGGGGCGTAGCCGAAGCGTTGGCGGAAGGCGGCGGCGAAAGCCGGCGCGACCTCCTGCGGCGGCGCGAGCGGGAGTTCGATCGCATTGTCGCTGTCGGCGAGGCGGACGAAGAGCAGGGTTTCGCGGGTCGTTTCGGCATCGCGCGCGAGGTCGGTGCGGGCCTGGGCGGACAGGTCGGCTTCGGCGGCGGCGAGCGTTGCGGCACATTCTTCGCCGAGTGGCAGCGCGAGGGTGCGCTCGCGGATCGCCGACGGCCTCGCGAGCCCCATACCATAGGCGGACAGCACCCCGGCGAGCGGGTGGAGCAGGATCTCGTCGATGCCGAGCGCGTCGGCGACGAGGCAGACATGCTGGCCCGCAGCGCCGCCGAAACCGACGAGGCTGTAGCCCTGCGTCACGTCGTGGCCGCGCGCGATGGTGATGCGCTTGATCGCGTTCGCCATCTGCTGGACCGCGATTCCGAGCAGGCCCTCGGCGAGAGCTTCGGGGGTAATGCCCCCGACCTCGGCGGCCATGGCGGCGAATTTCTCCGCGACCACCGCGCCGTCGAGCGGCTGGTCGCCGTTCGGGCCGAAGAGTTTCGGGAAATGATCGGGCTGGATCTTGCCGAGCAGGACGTTGCAGTCGGTGACGGTCAGCGGGCCGCCGCGGCCATAGGCGGCGGGGCCGGGGTTGGCGCCGGCGCTTTCGGGGCCGACGGTGAGGCGCGCGCCGTCCCAGCGGCAGATCGAGCCGCCGCCCGCCGCGACGGTGTGGATGCGCAGCATCGGCGCGCGGATGCGGGTGCCCGCGACGATGGTCTCGTTGTCGCGCTCCAGCCGCCCGGCATAATGGCTGACATCGGTCGAGGTGCCGCCCATGTCGAAGCCGATCAGGCGGGTCTTGCCCAAAGGCGCGGCGCTGCCGACCATGCCGACGATGCCGCCCGCGGGGCCCGAGAGAATCGCGTCGCGGCCGTGGAAGGCGGCGGCGGAGGCGAGGCCGCCGGAGCTTTTCATGAATTGCGGGTCGGTGCCGCCCGCAAGCTGGGCGCAGAATTGATCGACATAGTGGCGCAGGACGGGCGAGAGATAGGCGTCGGCGAGCGTCGTGTCACCGCGGCCGATCAGCTTGATCAGCGCGCTGACGTCGTGGCTGGTCGAGATTTGTGCGAAGCCGAGTTCGCGCGCGATCGCGGCGAGGCGCTGTTCATGGGCCGGATAGCGATAGCCGTGCATGAGGACGATCGCGACGCTGGAAAGGCCGCGGTCGCGCGCGGCTTGCAGCGACCGGCGCGCGGCCTCCTCGTCGAGCGGGGTGAGGATATGCCCTTCCGGGCTGACGCGCTCGGCGATTTCGGCGACCATCGCGTGCGGCGGCGGAATGCGGTGCAGCGCGCGCGCGAAGAGGTCGGGACGGTCCTGATAGCCGATCGTCAGCGCATCGCCGAAACCGCGCGTGATCGCGAGCAGGGTCGGTTCGCCCTTGCGTTCGAGGAGCGCGTTGGTCGCGACGGTCGATCCCATGCGGATCGCGAGCGGCGGCAGCGGGCCTTTGCCCGCGCCGGTGAGGTCGCGGATTGCATTCACGGCGGCGTCGCCAGCGCGCGCGGGGTCTTCGGAGAGATATTTGGCGGTGATGACTTTACCGTCGGGGCGCCGGGCGACGACGTCGGTGAAGGTGCCGCCGCGGTCGATCCAGATGTGCCAGCGCGCGTCAGGCGGCATGGGCGGGCCAGCGCAGGGTGATGGACAGGCGGTGGTCGGCGGCGGCGCGGGTCCAGCTTCCCTTGAGCTGGCGTTCGATCAGGGTGCGGATGAACCGGGTGCCGAAGCTCTCGCTTTCGATATGCGGGGTTTCGGCGAGCCCGGTTTCGACCCAGCTGAGTTCGATCGCGTCGCCGTCCCGCCGCCAGTCGACCGCGAGGTCGCCGGTGCCCGACAGCGCGCCATATTTGACGCTGTTGGTGACGAATTCGTGGATGGCGAGCGAGATCGCTTGCGCGCTTTCGTCGTCGAGCCGCACGTCGGGGCCGTCCAGCGCGGCGATGCGCTCGGCGGGCCAGCCCGCGACCTCGAGCTCGCGGCGGACGATGCGGCCGAGCTCGACGCTGCTCACCGCGCCGGTGACGATCATCTGCTTGGTTTCCGACAGCGCGCGCATCCGGCCGTCGAAGCGCGTCTCGAAATCCTCCAGGCTCGTCGATTCGCGCAGCGTGATCCGCGCGAGCGCGCTGATGCGGGCGAGGGCGTTCTTCATCCGGTGCGCCATTTCGCCGATCATCAGCTCGCGATCCTCGGCGTGGCGCGCCTGCTGCTCGGCGAGCGCCTGCGCCGCGCCGACGCGGCGCTGCTGGACGCGGTGGAGCTGGGTTGCGAGCAGCGCCAGCGCGAGCCCGAACAGGAAGATGCCGAAGGGGCGGCCGAGCCGTTCGAACTGGCGGCCGTAGGAGATGCGCATCGTCCATACTCGGTCGGCGACGCGCAGTTTTTCGGTGTGCGTGTCCCAGCCCATCGTGCCGTGGCGAAAGGCGAGCGGCGCGGAAGGGCCGTCGCCCGCGAAGATTTCGACGCCGCGGATCGTGGCGAGCTGCGATCCGAGGACCGCGGTGAACAGGTCGGTGGTGCGGAAGGGGGCGTAGACGAAGGCCTCGATCGGCCGTTCGGTCGATCCCGCCACCGGCGGCGCCCCGGCGGCATAGATCGGAAGATAGACGAGGAAGCCGGACTGTTTTTGCGCCGCCCCGTTTTCCTGCTGTAGCCGCACAAGGCCGCTCGCGGCGGGGACGCCGGTCTGCCACGCGCGGCGCATCGCCTCGCGCCGGACCGGCTCGCTGTACATGTCGTATCCGAGCGCGTTCTTGCGGCGCGGATTATAGGGTTCGATGAGGACGATGGGGAAGCCGACCGGCTGGCTGGTCGCGGGCCAGACCTTGATCTCGCGTCCATAATTTTCGCGTAGCATCGCCTCGGCCGCCGCCGGCGTGCCTTGCCGGATCGCGACGGCGATGCCGATCCCTTCCATGCCGGGCGCGCGCTCCTCGGGCCGCAGGGCGGCGATATAGGCGCGGATGCTCGGCCCATGGGTGGCGGGCGCCGACTGATAGAGGGCGCGCACCCCCTGAAGCACCGCGACATGATCGCGCAGCCGCATGTTGACCTGCATCGCGACGCGATCGGCGAGGTCGGCATCCTCGGCCTGATTGTACAGAAAGCTGGCGGCCGCGGCGACGAGCGTCGCGAGCAGGATGACGAGGCCGACGAAGCGGACGAGCAGCGCCACAAGCCGATCTGCCCAGGTCGAAGGGCGCATTTTTGCGAATCCTGCCTGATGGCTGCCGTGGCAGCGTCCCCCCTCCGGCGGCGACCTTATTCACGGAGCGCGGACGATGGCAAGATGATTTCGCGGCCAATCCGGCGATGGCAGCCGTTGCGCCGAAGCGGCTTTCGCTTATGCTCCGGCCGGAGCGCGAAAGAGAGGGAATTGCATGATCATCTATGGTTCGATCGTATCGCCGTTCGTCCGCAAATTGCTGGGCTATCTCGGCGAGAAGGGGATCGATTTCGAACTGCAGGGCGTGGGGATCGGTGATCCCGATCCGGGATTTCGCGCGGCGTCGCCGCTCGGCAAGATGCCCGCGATGGACGACGACGGCTTTCTCCTCGCCGATTCGAGCGCGATCATCCATTATCTGGAAGCTAGGCATCCCGAACCGCCGCTGATCCCCGCCGACCCCCGGGAGCGCGGGCGCGTGATCTGGTGGGACGAGTTCGGCGATACGGTGTTCGCGGCGTGCGGCGGCAAGATGTTCTTCAATCGCATCGTCTCGCCGAAATTCCTCGGCCGCGAGGGCGACCTCGCCGCGGCGGCAGAGGCCGAGACCGAAGAGCTGCCGAAGTTGCTCGCCTATCTGGAGAGCGCGATCCCGGCCTCGGGCTATCTTGTCGGCGACCGCTTCACCCTCGCCGACCTGGCGGCCGTCTCGCCGCTCGTGAATCTGCGGCATTGCGGGTCGTGCATCGACGCGGCGATGCATCCGCGGATCGCGGCGTGGAGCGAGGCGATCCTGTCGCGGCCGAGCCTGGCGCCGTGGATCGCGAAGGAAGAGCGGATGATAGCGAAGGTGCTGGCGGCCTGAGAGGGGGATTTACGGCCGATTGCGGACCAATTTTTCATCGTCATCCCGGACTTGATCCGGGATTCATTCATTCAGCGCTGAGAGAATGGATCCCGGATCAAGTCCGGGATGACGAAGGGAGGGGGGCGCGTAGCGGGGCTCACAATTTCGTCATTCCCGCGAAAGCGGGAACCCAGAGCGTGCGTCAGCTGACCCCACACTGGGTTCCCGCTTTCGCGGGAATGACGAAGAGGGGAGTGTCCGCTCCGCACTCCCAAAAGCAGGCGCTGCTCCGCGCCCCCGTGTATTATCCGAATAAATCTCTTGCCAATCATGCGCTACAAATGTAGCACGCTACAAATGTAGCGCATGAGGTGATTCGGAAATGCTGTCGAGCCTGCCCCCGCGAGAACGCGAGATCGTCGATATTCTCTATGAACGCGGCGCCTCCACGGTGACCGAAATCGGCGAGGCGCTGAGCGACGATCTGTCGGGATCAGCGATCCGCGCGATGCTGAAGCGGCTCGAGGCGAAGGGCTTCGTGGCGCGCGCGGCGTCCGAGCGCGGTTTCGTTTATGCGCCGAGCGTGTCCGACAAGACCGCGCGCAGGTCGGCGCTGAGCCAGGTCGTGCGCGTCTTTTTCAACGGATCGGCGACGAGCGCCGCCGCGGCGCTGCTCGGGATGCAGGACGGAATGAAGGCTTCGGAGCTCGATGAGCTTGAAAAGATGATCGCGAAAGCGCGTGAAGGGAGAGAGCAGTGATGATCACCACCGCCATGCTGCTGGGCCTTGCCTGGAAATCCGCCGCAGTCGCGGGACTGACCCTGATCCTGCTGCGGCTCGCGCGGTCGCGGTCGTCGGGCGAGCGGTCGCTGATCGCGCACGCCGGAATCGTCGCGCTGCTCGCGCTTCCCGCCGCGATGCTGCTCTTGCCCGCATGGGCGCCGCTTCCCGAAAGCTGGACCGCCGCACCGGTTGCCGCTGCGCCCGCCGCGCCCGCTTCGGCGGCCCCCCTGCCCGCGGCCGCCCCCGCCGCTTCGGCCACGGCCGACACGGCGAGTTTTGCGCTGCCGGAGGTCGGCGATCTTGCACCGTTTCTCTATGCGATCCCATTGGCATTGCTGTGTGGAATGATGCTGCTTGCGGTGGTGCGGCTGTTCGCGATGCGCGGCCGGGCCGAAGTGCTGACCGAGGGGTCGTGGCTGTCGGCGCTCGCCGAGGCGCAGCGGCGCATGGGGTTCAAGCACGGCACCGCGCTGCTCGTCAGCCGCGAATTGCGCTCGCCGATCAGTTGGGGCGTGCTGCGCCCGACGATCGTGCTGAGCCCGGTGACGGTCGATGCGGTCGATGAGGCCGAGGCGATCATCGCGCACGAACTGGCGCATGTCGCGCGGCTCGACTGGGCGAAACTGCTCGGCGCGCGCGCCGTCTGCGCCCTTTTCTGGTTCAATCCGCTGGTTTGGATGCTGGCGCGCGAAAGCCATCAGTTGCGTGAAGAAGCCGCCGACGATGCGGTGCTGATGGCCGATATCGACGGCCCCGATTATGCGAGCCTGCTTGTCGGCGCCGCGCGCCACGACAATCAGGGCGCGCTGCTCGCCGCGCACGGGGTCGCGCCGGGCAAGGGCAGCCTCAAGCGCCGGATCACCCGCGTGCTCGACGGCAGCCTGAAGCGCGGCCCCGCGAGCGTGAGCTGGATGCTGATGAGTCTGGTGCTGCTCGCGGGCGTCACCGCGCCGCTCGCCGCCTTTTCGGCGACTGCGGAATCGAACGCCGATCTCGACAGGGCGGCAAAGGACTCCCCGGTTCCTTTCGCCGCCGCCGCCCCGGCCGCGCCGCAGTCCACCGCGGCCGCGGGCGGAAACCAGGGCGGGGAGGCGGCGCCTGCCGCCGCGGCGCCGAAGCCGCTCACCGCCGACCAGCTCGTCGGGATGCGCGCGGTCGGCGTGACCCCCGAATATGTTGCCAAGATGCGCGAGCATGGTGGTTCGATGGACCCCGACGATATCATCGCGGCGAAAGCGGTGGGGGTCGACCCCGCCTATATCCGGGCGATGCGCGGCGTCTTTCCTGGCGCCTCCATGGACGATCTGATCGGGGCTTCGGCGCTGCATATCGAACCCGGCTATGCCCGCGAGATGAAGGGCGAGTTCGGCAGCCTGTCGATCGATGACCTGACCGCGCTGCGCGCGATGGGGGTCACCGGCGACTATATCCGCAAGATGCGCGGTGCGGGCTACGCGCTGAAAAGCCCCGACGACGCGGTCGAGCTGCGCGCGACCGGAATGACGCGGGGGGTGATGCGGAAATCGACGAGCCGCCGGGACGAGCGGGCGACGGTCGATATCAGCCGCGGCGTGATCGAAGCGCGCGGCGCCGATGGCCGCGTCGCACGGGTCGAATTCCCCGCGCCGCCCGAGCCCCCGGCCGCACCCGAGAACTGACGCCCGGACGTTCGTCCAACCACAGCTTCTGTTGATCGAACCCCGCTTTTGAAACGCCGCCGCCGCGGCGAGCGATGGCGCTCGCCTGGCGTGTGGAGGGAGGACATGCCATGAAAACCCTTATTCTTGCCGCTGGAACCGCCTTGTTGTCGGTTCTTGCGCAGGCCGCGCCGAACGCTGCCGCCGATCCGCTGATCGTCGATCCTATCGATTGGAAGGTCGCGCCTTCGGCCGGTGCCGAGCCGCATCTGCGGATCAGCCACGCATCGTCGAGCAGCGATGTGTCGCTGAACGGCCGCGCCGAGTTTCGGGCGGCGCGCGATGCGCTGCAAGGCGGCGCGGGGCCGGTATCCTTCACCGTGGCGCACGCGGCCGGGACGCTCGCTTGCTCGGGCCGATTGACGGGCGCTTTCGCGGGCGCGGGGCATTGCCGTTTTTCCGCCGATCCGCGCTTTGAGGCCGGACTCGCGGCGCGGGGACTGGCGCCCGACGACCGCGGTGAGCTGATCGCGATGCTGCTCGTCGATGCGACGCTCGACCTGGCCGACGGACTGACCCGCGAAGGCGTGAGGCCCAAGGATAGCGGCGACCTGATCGCCGCCGCGGCGCTCGACGTCACCCCCGCCTATGTCCACGAATTGAAGTCCGATGCGATGGTGCTGGTCGATGTCGGCGATGCGATCGCGTGCAAGGCGCTCGATATCGACGGCCCCTATGTGCGGGGCCTCGCCGTGGCGGGCTATCGGGGCCTGGCTGCCGACGACGTCATAGCGATGAAGGCGTTGGACGTGTCGTCCGACTATGCGCGGGCGATGAACCGGGCGCGGGGGAGCGGCCAGTGAAATTTGCCGTCAGCCTTGCGGCGGTCGCCGCCGTCCTTTCCGCCGTGCCCGCCGCGGCGCAGGAGGCGCCGCCGACCGGCGACACGCCGCCGCCCGCGTCGACCGACATCGCCGCGAGTGCGAACAGCGCGGCGCGGCAGGTCTTCACGCCCGCCGATTTCGCGCGCTATGCGCCGAAGAATGCCTATGACATGCTGGCGCAGGTTCCGGGCTTTTCGATCCGCGACAATGAGAATCTGCGCGGGCTGGGGCAGGCGACGGGCAATGTGCTGTTCAACGGCGAGCGGCCGTCGAACAAGGCCGACGACATGTATACCCAGCTTTCGCGCATTCCTGCGGGCAATGTCGAGCGGATCGAGATCGTCGACGGCGCGACGCTCGATATTCCGGGGTTGTCGGGACAGGTCGCGAACATCGTCTATCGCGCCGACAGTTTCTCGGGCCAGTTTTCGTGGAAGCCCGAATTCCGGGCGCATTACACCGATCCGCTGCTGACCCGCGCTGACGTGTCGGTGCGCGGGCGGACGGGCGAGATCGAATATGAGGCGGCGCTGAGTAACGACGATTCGGCGCGCAGCGGCGCCGGCGGCCCGACGCTGATCTATGATGGCACGGGCAGCATCATCGAGCGGCGCAAGGATATCTGGAATACCCATTATGACACGCCGAAGCTGTCGGGGCGCCTGACCTGGGACCCGCCGGGGGACAGTGTCGCCAATCTCGGCGGCCATATTCAGCGCAAATATGACCGTTATTACGAGGATGGCGTGCGCACCGGCCCCGGCCAGCCCGACCGGCTCCGCACAGTGTATGAAAATGCCGATAGCTGGAATTACGAGCTCGGCGGCGATTATCAATTCGGCGTCGGCCCGGGCAAACTCAAGCTGATCGGGCTTCGCCGGTTCAGCCACGAACCCTATTCGCAGGAGATCGTCACCACCCCCGACGATGGGACGCCCGCGACCGGCGACCGCTTCGCGCAGACCGGCAATCTGGGCGAGACGATCGCGCGCGGCGAATATCAGTGGAAGATGTTCGGCGGCGACTGGCAGCTTTCGGGCGAGGGGGCGTTCAACACGTTGGGCAATGTCGCGTCGATCGCGACGCTCGATCCCTCGGGTGCGTGGATCGACCAGCCGTTCGACGGCGGGACCGGCGGGGTCAGCGAGGATCGCTACGAAGGACTGCTGAGTTTCGGGCGCAAGCTCACCGGCAGTTTCAGTTTTCAGCTGATCGCGGGCGCCGAGCATTCGACGATCACGCAGACCGGACTGAACGGCCTGACGCGCAGCTTTTTCCGGCCGAAAGGGTCGCTGACGCTCGCCTGGGCGCCGTCGGCCGATTTTGATGCATCGCTCAAGATCCGGCGGCGGGTGCTGCAGCTCAGCTTCTATGATTTCCTCGCGCGCGCCTTCCTCAACGACGGCAACGAGAATCAGAGCAACAACGATCTGCGGCCGCAGCAGGACTGGAGTTACGAACTCGAGATCAACAAGAAGTTGGGGGCGTGGGGATCGACCAAGCTCTATTTCGTCTATCGCGACGTCGAGGATCGCGTCGACGTGATTCCGATCGGGCTGGATGGCGAGGCGGTCGGCAATATCGCCAAGGCCAAGGCCGGCGCGGTCGAATGGACCTCGACGATCAACTTCGATCCGGCGGGGTTGAAGGGGGTCAAGCTCGACACCAGTCTGCTGTTCCAGACATCGACGCTGCGCGATCCCTTCACCGGCGAGAAAAGGCAATGGAGCGGGTTCACCGATACGGCGCTGAGCGCCGACCTGCGCCACGACATTCCGGGTAGCGACTGGGCGTGGGGCGGCCATGTCGAATATTCGCACGTTCAGCCCAATTATCGCCGCAACCAGACCGACAAGGTGTGGGAGGGACCGATCTGGGCGTCGGTGTTCGTCGAGCACAAGAATGTGATGGGGCTGACCGTGCGTGCGTCGATCAACAATATCACCAACGCCCGCTCGCGGCGCGACCGGACGGTCTATGAGGGCCTGCGCGGGGCGAGCGAGATCGCTTTCGTCGAGGAGCGCGACCGGCTGATCGGTCCGATCTTCGCCTTTTCGGTGCGCGGGAAATTCTGATTGTTGAATCCTCCCTGTGCCATGGGCATGGGGAGGTGGCAGCGCGAAGCGCTGTCGGAGGGGCCTTGGCGACGTCGCTGCCCATCCACCACCCTTCGGGCGGTCCCCCTCCCCACGGCTACGCCCTAGGGGGGAGCGTTCCGGATCGCTATGCTTCGCGCTATATCCGTGGAATGATCGCGCGGCGGACCAAAATCTATTTCGATGGCGGCTGTCGGCCCAACCCGGGGCCGATGGAGGTCGCCGTGGTAACCGGCGGAGTCGCGACAATCGAGCGCGACATCGGCGTCGGGAGCAGCCTCGACGCCGAGTGGCTGGCCCTGATCGCGGCGCTGCAGTTGGCGCGGGTACGGGAGCTGAAGGATTTCGTGCTGCTGGGTGATGCTGCCGGGGTGATCGCGCAGGCGACGGGTAGGGCGCAGGCGCGTGGCGCGGCGGCGGCGCATCTGGCGGTGTTTCGCGCGCTGGCGGGCGAGGGGCAGGCGCCGCTTATCCGGCATATCGGCCGCGCGCAGAATCTGGCGGGGATCGCGCTGGCGAAGCTGCACCCGCGATAGCGAAGGATCAGGCGTAGGCGTCGATCGCGGCGAGGTGTTTTGCTTTCTCGGTGTCGCTCAGGAAGGAACCGGTGAAGCTGTTGCGTGCCAGTGTCACGAGGTCGGCCTTCGACAGGTCGAGCGCTTCGGCGACCGCTTGATAATTCGCGTTCACATAGCCGCCGAAATAGCTGGGGTCGTCGCTGTTCACCGTTGCGGCCAGCCCGGCGTCGAGCATCGTCTTCAGCGGATGTGCGGCGAGATCATCGACGACGCAGAGCTTGAGGTTCGAGAGCGGGCAGACGGTCAGCGTCATGCCTTCGCTCGCGAGGAGCGCGATGAGCGCATCGTCCTCGAGGCTGCGGTTGCCGTGGTCGATGCGGTCGACCTTGAGGAGGTCGAGGGCTTCGCGGACATAGGCGGGCGGGCCTTCTTCGCCGGCGTGGGCGACGAGCTTCAGCCCCAGGTCGCGGGCGCGGGCGAAGACGCGTTCGAATTTCGATGGGGGGTGGCCGACCTCGGAGGAGTCGAGGCCGACGCCCGCGATGCGGTCCAGAAACGGCAGCGCTTCGTCGAGCGTCGCTTCGGCCTCGGCCTCGCTGAGGTGACGGAGGAAGCAGAGGATCAGCTTCGAGGTCAGCCTATGCTCCGCGCGTGCTGCGTCGAGCGCACGGGTGATGCCGGCGATGACGGTCTCGAAGGCGACGCCGCGCGTCGTGTGACCCTGCGGGTCGAAGAAGATCTCGACATGACGGACGCCGTCGGCGCGGGCGCGGGCGAGATAGGCGGCGGTGAGGTCGTGGAAATCCTGCTCGGTTCGGAGGACGCCCATTCCCTGATAATAGATATCGAGGAAGTCCTGGAGGTTCGAGAAGGCGTAAGCGGCGCGCACCTCCTCGACCGAAGCGAAGGGGATGGCAACGCCATTGCGCTGCGCGAGGTCGAACATCAGTTCGGGTTCAAGCGAGCCTTCGATATGGAGATGAAGCTCGGCCTTGGGCAAGCCGGCGATGAAGGCGGCGCGCTCAGCGGCGGATGCGAAACCCTCAGTCATGCGATGCGTCCTCCTCGCGCAGGATGATCGCCGCCTCGGGCTTGTGGCGGCGGATTTCCTCGACCGTCAGCCCGTCGATCTCGTGCGGGAAGATCAGCCAGCGGTCGGTTTCGTAGACGAAGAAATCGGGCCGGAGGTCGGTGACGTTGCGGCCGGGCTTGAACCAGACCGTCGCGATGCGGATGTCGCGCGGCATATTGTGGCGGCAGCGCGCGCGAAGCTCGGCGATGAAGGCGCGGATGCTGCGCCCCGAATCGAAGACGTCGTCGATGATCAGCAGTCGATCTTCGGGGTTCAGCGTGTCGATCAGATAGCCGAGCGCGAAGACGCGCACGTGCGGATCCTGATCGTCGATGCCTTTGTACGAGGAGGTGCGGATCGCGATATGGTCGCAGTGGTGGCCGTGATAGTCGAGCAGCTCCTGCACCGCGATCCCCACCGGCGCGCCGCCACGCCAGATGCCGACGAGATGCGTCGGTTTGAACCCGCTGTCGATGACCTTCATGCCGAGCCGTAGCGAGTCGGCGAGAAGATCGTTCGCGCTGATGTAGATTTTATCGTCGCTCATGCGCGGGAAATAATCCGCCCCTCGACATTTGTCATGCTCGGTATTATGTATGGTATTGTGTATGGATATGGACGATGGCAATGAGCGAACTCGAGGGCCGCGACAAGTGGATGTGGATTTACAGGATGGGATTGCACGGCCTGTGTCCGCGTTGCGGCGAGGGCCGGATGTTCCGGCGCTGGCTGAAGGTGCAGGAGCGTTGCCCGCAATGCGGGCTCGATTATGATTTCGCCGCGCCCGACGACGGGCCGGCTTTCTTCTCGCTCTGCTTCATCGCCTTTCCGCTGCTGTTCCTCGTCGTCTGGTTCGAGGTCGCGCTGAATCCGCCGTGGTGGATGCACCTGATCGTCTCGGTGCCGTTGATGATCATTCCTTGCCTTGCGGCGCTGCAGCCGATCAAGGGTTGGCTGGTCGCGTCGCAATATGTGAACCGCGCGCAGGAAGCGGGCACCGACGCGCTGTGGGCGAAGCTCCATGCGCGCGCCAAGGGGGAGAGCGTAGAGGGCGATGGCTGACGGCTGGGTTCCCGATCTCGACCGCAGCAGCGGCGCCAAATATGTCGCGATCGCCGAGGCGATTGCGAATGCGATCGAGACCGGTGTGCTCTGCGCGGGCGATCGGCTGCCGACGCAACGCGATCTCGCCGCGCGGCTCGGGATCGACCTGACCACCGTCACCAGGGCCTATGAGCAGGCGCGGAGGCGCGGGCTGATCGGCGCGCGCGGGCGTGCGGGAAGCTTCGTGCTGCCGCAGGATGCGATTGCTGCCGGACCGCCGCCGCGCGACACGGGGATGAACATGCCGCCCGAGGTCGCGGGCGGGTCGCTGCTCGCGGCGTGGGAGCGGACGTCGAGTGCGTTGCTGCGCGCGCCGGGCGCGGGCGGGCGGCTGCACTATACGCCCGCGGGCGGGCGCGAGGCCGACCGCGCGGCGGGCGCGGCACTTTTCGGGCGGCTGGGGCTGGCGAGCGAGCCCGATCAACTGGTGGTGACCGCAGGGGCGCAGAATGCGCTGCACGCGATCGTCGGCGCGACCTTGAAGGCGGGCGATGTCGTCGCGTGCGGGATGCATGTCTATCCGGGCTTCTTGGCGATTGCGAAGAAGGCGGGGTTGCGGTTGGCGCCGCTGGCGCGGATCGATGCCGACGCGCTGGAGGCGCTCTGCCGGCGCGAGACGATCGCGGCGCTTTATATCGTGCCGACCAACGACAATCCGACCACCGTCACGCTGGATGCCGACGAGCGCGCGGCGCTCGCCGCGGCGGCGCGGCGGCACGGGGTGCGGCTGATCGAGGACGACGCCTATGGACAGCTTGCCGAGGCAGTGATCGCGCCGCTGTCGAGCTTTGCGCCCGAACGCGGCTGGTATGTCGCCAGCGCATCGAAGATCATCTCCCCGGCGCTGCGCATTGCACATGTCCGTGCGCCGTCGGTCACCGACGCGCTGGCGGTCGCGGTCGAGGTGCATGGAAGCGACGTCATGCCACCGCCACTCAATGCTGCGCTGATGACGCGCTGGCTGGAGGACGGGAGTTATGACCGGCTGATCGCCGAGACGCGCGCCGAAGCGGTGGCGCGGCAGGCGATCGCCGTCGACCTGTTGCCTTCAGGGAGCTATGCCGCGCATCCGTGCGGCTATCATCTGTGGGTGCCGTTGCCGGGCGGAGCCGATCCGGCGCGGATCGGGGGCGCGCTGCGCGCTACCGGGATGATGGCCATCGCGGCGGATGATTTTGCCGTGGGCGCGGTAAAGGCACCCGCGCTGCGCGTGTCGCTGGGCGGTGCGATCGACCGCGCGGGATTGCGGCGCGGGCTGGCGGTGTTGGCGCGGGAGTTCGCGAAGGGCTAGGCGACGGAAAATGGTCTTGGGAGCGAACTCCCCTCTTCGTCATTTCTGTGAAAGCGAGACACCTATGTTATAACTCGCTCGATATCTTGATATGAGTGGAGGGTGGCGAGAAATGGGCGCTGTCTCGCTACCGTACCGTCTTACAGACCGGTCTCGGATCAGGCTTCGCCGGTGCGTTGCCGATATTCAGGAATCGGCGCCGATCGTGAGACCTTGTCGGCGGAATAGTCGCCGACTGCATTCGAATTTTCAGCTTACCATCATCCGCCAGTCGCGCGGCGTCATGCCGAAGCGGCGGCGGAACGCCTTGCCGAAGGCGGACAGATCGTCATAGCCGCAGCGCAGGGCGATATCGCCGATGCCGAGCCGGGGATCGCGCAGCAGCGCGCGGCCGTGATTGAGCCGGACGGCGCGCATATGCTCGGCGACCGACAGGCCGCGCTGGTCGAACAGCCGGTAGAGGCTGGCACGCGAGCAGCCGATCGCCCGCGCGATGGCTTCGGCCGTCAGCCCCGCATCGTCGCGCCGCGCATCGATCAGCCGGCAGGCGCTGGCGAATTGCGCTTCGCCGAGGCGCTTTCCGGCGTTCGGGGCGGCGGTGCCGAAGCCCTGGAGATAAGTGAGGGCGAGACCGCTGAGCAGCGTCATCGCCGCGGCCGCCGCCGCGGCGTCCATGCCGGGGCCGTGGCGCGCGAGCGCGCCGAGCTGATCCTTGAGCAGCCGGGCGAGCGGCGTATCGGGAAGGGCGCGCAGCGCGCCGGTCCCCGCGATCGGGTCGCCGCCCATCGCGCGATAGACCGCGGCGCGCGGCAGCGTGATGTGATAGGCGCGATAGCGGGCTTCGGAATGGGTCTGTGCCGCGCGGTGGCAATCGAGCAGTTGCAGCCCGCCGCCCGGGCCGAGCCACACGCGCTCGTCCTTTCCATGAGCGACCCCGAACTGGCCCTCCACGACGGCGCACAGCTGCATATGATCGACGCGGCCGTCGAAAAAGCGCGATGCGGTGGGCGCGCAGACCAGATCGGTGAAGGCGATGCCGTCGTCCCCGGCGCAGGCGAGCGCCGCGGCGCGATAGCCGCCTTCGCCGGTGGTGCGCCGCATTTCGATGTGCGGGAACAACGAATGCCAGAAATCGAAGCGTTCGCCGGCCCGCTCGGCTTCGGTCGTCACGCGCATGAAGCGCGTCCCGTGCCAATGCGGCCTGCTTTGCTGGTCCACCCCTTCCCTCCCCCCGGAGATCGCAGGGCCGGAAACCTAACGCCGTCCCGCCGCCGGTCAACCGAATCTGAGACGTTCGACCGAACAAAATGAAACAGCCTGCCTAACGGCCAAGGGAAACCCCATGTCATTCCCGCACCATTGCACCCGCGCGCCATTCGGCGCGGCGCGGACATGGGGGAAACCAATGACCATTCTGACCTTCGATAGCATCGAGAACCGGGTCGGCGCGACCGCGCCACGCCGCGGCAGGCGCGCCGCGCTCCTCCACACATGCGCCAGTGCCGGCCTCGTTCTCGGCTTCGCGGGCGCGCTCGGCATGCCCGCCACCGCGCACGCGCAATCCGGCTTGGCACTTAGCAAGGTGGTGCCCTCCGACGATCCTGTCCCCGTCGCGCTTTGCGAGGGTGGCTACATCGCGATCAACGGCCTTTGCCCGACGACGACACGCCCGCCGACGCCGCCGCCGGTGCTGACCAGCGTGGTGGTCGGGGACAATAATGAAGCGAGTGGCGAATACAGCACTGCGACCGGATCCGCCAACGCGGTGACCGGCGATAGCGGCACAGGGCTGGGCAACAGCAACAGCGTCGGCGGGGATTTCAGTAACGCGGTCGGCAACGCCAACACCATCACCGTCGAGCGCAGCAATGCGTTCGGATTCGGCAATGTGATCAACGACGACACGCTGACCAACGGCACCGGCTACGCCAATGCGTTCGGCAGCGAGAATCTCACCAGCGCAAAGGAAGCGAATGCATTCGGTCGATTAAATCTGGCGACCGCCTATCGTTCCTCGGCGTTCGGATTCGCCAACGAAGCCAGTGGCGCGCTGTCTAACGCCTTCGGTTGGGTGAACCTTGCCAGCGCAACCTTCGGCAATGCCTTCGGCGCCTGGAATGTCGCCTCGGGCGTGAGCAGTAACGCCTATGGGTATCAGAATTATGCGGTCGGGACGTACAGCAATGCCTTCGGCTACCATGTTTCCGCGCTCGGAGATTCCAGCAGCGCCTTCGGGTTTTGGGCCGAGGCTGGCGGTCGAGGCAGCCTTGCGCTCGGCGGATGGTACGACCGCAACGGCGATGGCGGCGCCACGGACAACCTCGGCCTGGAGGGCGACCTTCATGAACTAACCGTCGCATCGGGCATCAGCGCCGTAGCTATAGGTTCGGGCGTTCGCGCTTTCGGCGATTACAGCAGTGCCTTTGGCGTCAATGCCGTCTCCAATGCGGAAGGCTCCACGGCCATCGGCTTCGGTTCGGTCGGCGACCGCGACTATTCGGTGTCGGTCGGTTCGGCGAGTGCGCCGCGTCAGATCATCCACGTCGCCAATGGCACGCAGGCGAACGACGCCGTGAATCTGGGCCAGCTCAACGCGCTGTCCGATCAGCTCGCCGCGCTCAATGCGAGCGTTCCGGCGGGCACCGCGACGGGCGGCGATTCGGTGGCGATCGGCTCGCTTTCCCAGTCGGTGGGGCCGGCGACGCTGGCCGTCGGCCCATCGAGCGTCGCGAGCGCCGAAAGCGCCGTCGCGATCGGAAGCGAGGCGAATTCCTCGAAGGCCGGGGCGGTCGCGGTCGGCGCGGCGACCAAGGCCGAGGGCGACGGCGCGATCGCGATCGGCCGCAATGCGACGATCGGCCGCCGCACCGTCGTCGAACGGGGCCTGTTCGCGCTCGCCGCCGAAGACGGCGATGTCGATGGCGACGGGGCGATTGCGATCGGCGACGATTCGATCGCAAGCGCCGATGGCGCGATCGCGTTCGGACGCGTGGCGCAGGCGCGCGGCGAATCGTCGCTTGCGCTCGGCGATGGCGCGCTTGCCGAGTTCAACGGGGCGATCTCGCTCGGCCACCTCTCTCGCGCAATCGGGGGCATCGCGGTCGGCGACCGTGCCACGAGCGGCATCAATTCGAGCAATGGGGTGGCGATCGGGATACAGGCCGCGAGCGGCGGCTATGGCTCGATCGCGATCGGCGACTATGCCCGCACCGATGGCTATATCGTAAGCGATGGCGTGGTCACCGCTTACGGATTATTGGGCGCCAACAACACCGCGATCGGCGTCCGCAGCCAGGCGGGAGCGACCCAGTCGGCGACCCAATCCGACGCCGTGGCAATCGGCGCCGACAGCCAGGCCAATGCCAACCGAGCCTCCGCGCTTGGTACCGACACCCAAGCCAATTTCGACGATTCGGTGGCGCTGGGCCAAGGATCGGTGACGACCGCCGCGGATACGGTGTCGGTCGGCAACGCGGCGAAGACCCGCGTGATCACGCGGGTCGGCGACGGCGCGCTGACCGCGACGAGCAGCGATGCCGTGACCGGCGCCCAGCTATTTATGACCAACCAGGATCTTTTGGGGCTCGGCAAACGGGTCGGGTTCGTCGAGGGCGATATCGTCGACTTCGGCGGGCGTCTCGGCGTGGTCGAGGGCAATGTCACCGCGTTCGGCACACAGATCGGAACGATCGCGGGCGATGTCACGGCGCTCGGCGGGCGGGTCGGGACGCTCGAGAGCAATCTCGAGGCGCTTGGCACCCAGGTCGGAACGATCAGCGGCGATATCTCCGCGCTCGATGGGCGCCTCGGAACGGTTGAGGGCGATGTCGGAACGCTCGGTGGCCAGCTCGGAACACTTGCCGATAATGTTACCACGCTCGACGGGCGCGTCGGAACCGTCGAAGGCGATGTCACTGCGCTCGACGGACGCGTCGGGACGGTCGAGGGCAATATGGCCGCGCTCGGTGGACGCGTTGGCACCGTCGAGGGTCAAGTGACAGCGCTCGACGGACGCGTTGGCACCGTCGAGGGCCAAGTGACCGCGCTCGATGGACGCGTCGGCACCGTCGAAGGCCAAGTGACCGCGCTCGACGGGCGCGTCGAGGCGGTCGAAGATGATGTCTCGCAACTCGCGACGAGCACCGGCAAGGCGCAGGACACCGCCGACATGGCGCGCGCCGAAGCCGCGGCGGCGCGGGATACCGCCGACACCGCGCTCGCCAACGGCGCCTATTTCAGGGCCAACGGCACCGGTGCGGGGCCGCAGGCGACGGGCATCGACTCGATCGCCGTCGGCCCCGGCGCGATCGCCAGCGGCAGCCAGTCGGTTGCGATGGGCGCGAACGCCCGCGCGGTCGATGGACAGGCGGTGTCGATCGGTGCCGGCAATGTCGCGAGCGGGAACGGCGCAGTAGCGATCGGCGACCCGAATGTCGCGACCGGCACCGGCGCCGTCGCGCTCGGCGCCAACAACAGCGCGATCGGCACCGGTGCGGTGGCGCTCGGCAACGGCAGCAGCGCGACTGGCGACGGCGCGGTGGCGATCGGCGACGGGGCCGTTGCGGACCGCGCGAACCAGGTGGCGCTCGGCAATTCGGCGAGCACCTATACGCTCGCCGGGGTCGCCTCGTCCGACAGCAATGCGGCGCAGAGCGGCGCGCTGCATCTGCTGACGACCGATGCCGCGGGCAATATCGGCACCACGGCGCTCGACATCGCGGAACTGGGCGGGCTCGGGGGAAGGGTCGACCTGCTCGAGCAGCAGTCGGCTGCGCTCGATGCGCGGACGGTCGTGCTTGAACGGCATGCCCGCCAGGCGAACGGCGGAATCGCGACGGCGATGGCGATGGGCGGAACGATGATCGTCCCCGACAGCAATGTCTCCATCTCGTTCAATCTCGCGACCTACCGCGGCGAACAGGGCTTTTCGGGCGCTGCCGTGGTCCGCCTGACGCCCCGCGTCTATGTCAGCGGCGGCGTCGCAGGTTCGACCGTCAAAGGGTCGACGGGCGGCCGCGTCGGAGTGGCCTTTGGCTTTTAACCAATCCGTCAGTGCCCGCCCGGCGTGATAGGCCGTCAGTTGCCCGACCGTGATCGTGCTCGATCGCGGTCGGGCCGATAGACCCAGCGATCCGTCGTTGGTCGAAGATCAGTGATGAGACCACCATTATAGATGTCCCCGCCTTCGCGGGAATGACGAAGTCATGAGGCACAGAGTGTCGCCTTTTCAGTCGCCAGCGGCTCCGCCGGCGACCTATTCCCGTGCGGCGGCACTTTGGTCGCGGATCCCCTTGAATTCGCTGCCGGGTTTCCATTGCGGCCATTTGGCCGAGCGTGCGAGCTCATCACCGATCCGGTAAAAAATCTGGATATCCTGAACCGCACCATCGAGATTCCAGCTCGCGTCCCAAGCGTCGCAGGCCTGATGGTAGCATTTGCCGGTATAATCATCGACCCACTTCTGGCCCGCCGCCTTGCCGCCGTTCACGAGGTCGGAGGCGCCCGCGATGCCCATCATCAGCAGGACGGGGACGCCGCGCTTCGCCATGCTGAAATGGTCCGCGCGGAAGAAGAGGCCGCGTTCGGGTAGGCTTTCGACGCTGACGGTGCGGCCCTGGGTGGCGGCGACGCGCGCGAGGTCGTCCTCGAGGCTGCCCTGGCCCTTGCCGACGAGGATGACGTCCTTTGCGCGGCCCGCGGTCTGGAGGATGTCGATGCCGAGATTGGCGACGGTTTTCTCGACCGGATAGACGGGCGTCTGGGCATAGGCCTCGGAGCCGAGCAGGCCGCGTTCCTCGGCGGTCCAGAAAGCGAAGAGGAGGGTGCGGTCGGGCGGCGGCGCAGCCTTGAAGCCGCGCGCGATCTCGAACAGGGCGGCGACGCCGAGCGCGTCGTCATTGGCACCGGCGCGATAGATGCGGCCCTGTTCGTCGGGTTTGCCCTCGCCATAGGCGTCCCAGTGGGCGCCGTACATCACCACCTCGTCGGGGCGCTTCGCACCGGGGATTTTGGCGAGGACATTCTGGCTTTGCACCACTTCGTGCGTCACCGGAATCGCCGCGGCGAAGGTCGTGCCGAGGTCGACCGGGCGGAAGGTGGCGCGGCGCGCGGCGAGGCGGAGCTTTGCCAGATCCTGCCCGGCATCCGCGAACAGCTTCGCCGCAGTGTCGCCCGAAATCCAGCCCTGCAATGCGAGGCTGGTCATCTTTTCGGGCGGAACGACGAGGCTGTAGTTTTCGCCTCCGGGGCTTTTCACGACGTTCCAGCCGTAGCCGGCGCCGTCGGTGTCATGGACGATCAGCGCGCCGATCGCGCCGCGGCGTGCCGCTTCCTCGAACTTGTAGGTCCAGCGGCCGTAATAGGTCATCGTGCGGGCGCCGAACTTTCCGAAGCTGTCGTCGCCCTTCGTCGCGACGAAATCGGGGTCGTTGACGAGAAAGACCGCGACCTTGCCCTTGAGATCGACGCCCTTGAAATCGTCCCAGCCGCGTTCGGGGGCGTGGACGCCATAGCCGACGAAGATCATCGGTGCGCCGGCGATCGCGGCGACGTCCTTCGACTGCTGGCTCGACACATAGATGTCGGTGCCGAGGCGGAGCGGCGTCACCGTGCCCCCGCGGTCGAAGGCGAGCGTGGTCGGCGTGCCGAGGCGAGTGTGAAGCAAGGGCACCTTCTGCGTCCAGCCGCCGTCCGGCCCGGCGGGTTCGAGACCGAGCGCCTGAAGCCGGCCGATCAGATAGCCGATCGTCCGCTCCTCGCCGACCGTGCCCGGCGCGCGGCCCTGGAACTGGGCCGAGGCGAGGGTGCGGACGGTGTCGGTGAGGTTGGCGGCGCTGATGTCCTGCGCCGCGGCGGGCGCGGCGGCGAAGACAGCGGTGGGGAGAGCGGCGGCGAGGAGAGCGGGGCGCAGGATCATGGCTGAGGGGTTTCCGAAGCGGGGGAGGAAGGCGTGGATGCGGCGGCGGCAGGTGTTTCCGTGGGCGACCCCGCCGCCGGGGTCCAGCCCTTCCGGTATTTTTCGAACCAGGCGAGGATCGCCGAGGCCTTGGCCGCGGCCTGCGACGGGCGTGCGGCGATGCCGCCGTGGCTGGCGCCGGGCACCTTGACCAGCGCGGTCGGCACTCCGCGGAGGCGCAGCGCGGTATAATATTGCTCCGACTCGCTGACTGGCGTGCGGTAATCCTCGCTGCCGACGACGACCATAGTCGGCGTCTTGACGTTGCCGACCAGCGACAGCGGCGAATGGCTCCAGTAGGTGGCCTGATTCTCCCACGGCATCGCACCCATCCAGTAGCGGCCGAAGAAGGCAGGGCCGTCGGCGGTGAGCGCCTGCGTCGTCCAGTTGATCACGGGTTTCTGGGCGACGGCGGCCTTGAAGCGATCCGTTTTGCCGACGATCCAGCTCGTCAGCACCCCGCCGCCCGAGCCGCCGGTGACGAACAGCGCGTCGGGATCGGCGATGCCGAGCTCGACCGCGCGATCGACGATGCTCATCAGGTCGAAATAGTCGTTGCCGGGGTAGTTCTTGTCGATCGCGTTCGCGAACGCCTCGCCATAGCTGGTCGAGCCGCGCGGGTTCGCCGAGAGGACGGCATAGCCCGCGGCGGCGTAAAGCTGGTTGTCGGCGGCGAAATGCGGACCATAGGCGGCGAAGGGCCCGCCATGGATTTCGAGGATTAGCGGCACGCGTTGCCCCTCGCGATAACCGGGCGGGAGCGTCAGCCAGCCGTCGATCGCGAGGCCATCGAAGCTCGACGCGGCGCTGATCTTGCGCACCTCGCCCAGCGCCTTGGTCGCGGCGAGGGTGCGGCTCAAATCGGTGAGGGTGCGCGTCTTGCCGCCCGCGGCGAGCGCGACCTCGGCCGGGCGTTGGGGCGTGCCCGCGGTGAAGGCGATCGCGTCATTGCCCGCGACCGAGAAGCTGCCGCCCGAATAGGGGCGGTCGAAATCGCTGTTCGCAAGGCCGGTGGCGACGGTGCGCACCGATCCGTCGAGGCCGATGCGCGCGACCTTGGTCTCGCCGCGATCGTCATACTGGACATAGAGGCCGCGCCCGTCGGCGTCCCAGGCGGCGCCGTCGACGCTGTAATCCCAGTCGGCGGCGAGGCGGCGGCTGCCCGACCCGTCGCGGTTCATGACGTAAAGGCCGGTATTTTCATAGGCGCGCAGCCGGTCGTCGAAGCCGACATAGGCGATCGTCCGGCCGTCGGGCGAGACGAGCGGGTTCGCGTCGGGGCCCTTGCGCGTCGTGAGCTGGGTGACGGCGCCGCCGGCGACGTCGAGCGCGTAGATATTGCTTTCGAGCGGGTCGCTCTGCCAGTCGGGGCGGCGGTCGGCGCTGAAATAGAGCGTCGTCCCGTCGCGCGACCAGCTCAAGGGACCGCCGTCGTGATAGGGGCCGAAGGTGAGCTGGCGCGGGGCGCCGCCGGTCGCCGCCACGAGGAAGATCTTCTCGAACCCCGGCTCGATATAGCCCTGACCGTCGGCGCGGTAGGCGAGAAGCTCGTGCACCTCGAGCGGGTCCGCCCATTTCGCGCCCTCGGGCTTGTTCGCGGGGGGCTTGCCGAAGCTCGGCGCCTCGTCCTTGACGAGCATCGTGTAGGCGATCGAGCGGCCGTCGGGCGACCAGGCGATGCTCGACGGGCTGGTCGGCAGGCCGGTGAGCTTCGCCGCTTCGCCGCCGTCCATCCAGCGCACCCAGAGCTGGGCGCCGCCGCCCTGGGTCGAAACATAGGCGAGGCGCTTGCCATCGGGCGACCAGCGCGGCGAAAAGGCGCCGCCGGTGCGGCCGGCGACCGGAGTCTCGGCGCCGGTCTGGGTGTCGAGCAGCCAGATGCTGCTGACCGCGCGGTCGGACATGATGTCGTTGGCGCGGCGGACATAGGCGATGCGGCGCCCGTCGGGGCTGATCTGCGGATCGGCGGCGGCGGCGAGATTGAACAGATCCTCGCCGGTGAAGTGGCGTTCGGGGCCCTTGCGCGCGCTGCCATGGGCCGGGGCCGCGTCTTCGGCCGCGGCGGGCGCCGCCGCCGGTTCGGAAGGGGGGCTTTCCTGAGCGAGGAGCGGCTGGACGGCGAGAGTGAGAAGGCTCGCGCCGAGCAAGGCGAGTTTACGCATCGAATGAGTGCCCCTTTTTGCGGTGAATGGTTGAAGGTGTAACCATCTGGCGCGGGGCGTCAATCGGGTGGGGATGAAGTATGGATGCGGCGGCCCGTCGTTTCCGTCACCCTGCACCTGATCTGGGGTGCCGAAGAAAGCGAGAGCGAATAGCGACAAATAACCATATAGGTTATTTTATATTGACATCGTGACGCTGTTATGGCACAAGTGTCACATCATGAAGAATTGCGATTCGGGCCGGCGCCCTTCCGATGCGGGAGGGTGTTCCGGTCCTTATGCTTTTGGGAGGTTGGCGATGGGACGGATCGGCAAGGGAAAGGGCGGCTGCGGTGCGGCGCGCCCGGACCGCCGGCAGATGGACGTCTTTCTCGACGCGCTGGCGGAATCCTCGAATGTCGCGGCATCGGCGCGCGCGGCCGGGATCGCGGCGAACGCCATGTACCGCGAGCGGCGCCGCAACGCCGGATTCGCGGCGCGCTGGCACGAGGCGCTGTGCGAGGGCTTTGCCCGGCTCGAGGCCGAGTTGCTGTCCGAGGCGCTGATCGCGCCGACGGGCAATGTGAAGGATTCGACGCTGAAGTCGCGGGCGCAGAAATATCGGCTCGGCCTGTCGCTGCTGGCTGCGCATCGCGCGGCGGTGCGCGGAGCGAAGCTGCCGGCCGCGAATATCGAGCCGAAGGGGAGCGCCAAGGCCAGGCTGACCGCGAAGCTGGACGTTATGCGGGCGCAGATGGCGGCGGTTGAAGATGGCGCCGAAGATAGCGGAAGCCCGGAATTTTGAAGCGCCTGCCCGACCTGCTGGACATGCCTCCAGCCGAATTCGCGGCATGGGTGCAGAGGCTTCGCGACGAAGCGGCGGCAAAGCTGCTGGTCGACTGGAGTTGGTGGCGGCGCGACGATCAATGTCCGCCCGCGGGGGATTGGCACGTCTGGATGCTGCTCGCCGGGCGTGGGTTCGGCAAGACGCGCACCGGCGCGGAATGGGTGCGTTGCCATGCCGAAACCCATCCGGGGGCGCGGATCGCGCTGGTGGCGGCGTCGCTGCACGAGGCGCGGCAGGTGATGGTCGAGGGCGAGAGCGGCCTGTTGGCGATCGCGCCCGCGCAGACGCGGCCGGCGTATGAAAGCAGCCTCAGGCGGCTGAGCTGGGCGAATGGGACCGTTGCCACCCTTTATTCGGCGGCCGAGCCCGACAGCTTGCGCGGCCCCCAACATGATGCGGCCTGGTGCGACGAGATCGCAAAATGGCCGCAGGGCGAAGCGGCGTGGGACAATCTGATGCTGACGATGCGGATCGGCGAGCGGCCGCGCGTGGTCGCGACGACGACCCCGCGCGGCGTGCCGTTGGTGCGGCGGCTGATGAAGGAAAAGGGCGTCGTGACGACCGGCGGCGGGACGCGGAGCAACCGGCTGAACCTGTCGCCGCAGTGGCTGGCGACGATGGGCGCGATCTATGGCGGGACGCGGCTCGGGCGTCAGGAGCTCGACGGCGAGTTGCTGGAGGATGTCGAGGGGGCGCTGTGGACGCGCGGGCTGGTTGAGCGGTGCCGGGTCGATGCCGACTTGGCGGCCAAGCCGGTGCGCGTCGTGATCGGGGTCGATCCGCCGGCGACGGCGAACGGCGATGCGTGCGGGATCGTCGTCGCGGCGCTGCTGCGCGACCGGCGGATCGCGGTGATCGAAGATGCGAGCGTCGCCAATCCGCCGCCGCACGTCTGGGCGCAGGCGGTGGCTGCCGCGGCGGCGCGCTGGGGCGCTGAGCGGGTTGTGGCCGAGAGCAATATGGGCGGCGAAATGGTCGAGGGCATATTGCGCCAGGCCGATGTGACGCTGCCGGTGGTGGCGGTGCACGCGAGCGTCGGCAAGGCACGCCGCGCCGAGCCGGTCGCGCTCGCCTATGAGCGCGGGCAGGTGGTTCATGCGGGGGTTTTCGAGAGCCTGGAGGATCAGCTTTGCGGGTTGCAGATCGGCGGCGGCTATGCCGGGCCGGGGCGCTCGCCCGATCGGGCCGATGCCTGCGTGTGGGCGCTGGCGGCGTTGCTGGAGGGGCTGAGGTTGGGGAAGATGCCGGGGGTGCGGCGGGTTTGAGATGATTTTGCGCAGAGGCGCAGAGCGTGCAGAGGCGGGGGGAGCGGAAGGGCGGGGGCTGCCTTTCTGCCTCGTCATGCTGAACTTGTTTCAGCATCCATGGCCTGCCCTCTCCTCGGGCGCGGCAATTTTTGTTTCGCACAAAGACACGAAGCCACGAAGATATGGTGCTTGCCGCGAAGCGGCCTATCCTTCGGGCCGTGCGGCGAGACGCGCCCTCGATAAGGAAAAGGGCCTGTCGGCCCAAACCGCCTTCTTCGCGGCTTCGTGTCTTTGTGCGAAATACAACTGGCGCCGCCTTTTCCGGCGAACGCCGGGTCATGGATGCTGAAACAAGTTCAGCATGACGATGGTAGGACGGGGCGGCCTTCGTCGCGATGGATCACGGGAGACAGTTATGAACTGGTTTGGCCGCAAGGCCGCGCAGGTGCCTGCGCGGCCCGCTTTGTCGCGTGTGTACGGGAATTGGAGCGCGCCCGCGCCGCTGTCGTGGGAGACGCAGGTGCGCGAGGGGTATCTGGGCAACGTGATCGTTCAGCGGGCGGTGCGGCTGGTCGCCGAGGCGGCGGGGTCGGCGCCGGTGGCGGCGAGCGATCCGGCGCTGGCGGCGCTCGTCGCGGCGACGTCGGGTGGGCAGGGGCTGGTCGAGACGCTCGCGTCGCAACTGCTGCTCCACGGCAACGGCTATGTGCAGATCTTGACCGACGGCGCGGGGGCGCCGGCGGAGCTGTTCGCGCTGCGGCCCGAGCGGGTGACGGTCGAGGCCGACGCGCGGGGGTGGCCGGTGGCCTATCGCTACAAGGCTGGCGGATCGGCCGCGGTGCTGCCGGCCGAGGATGGCGCGGGGCGCGTCGCGGTGGTGCATGTGAAGGCGCTGCATCCGCTCGACGATCATTATGGCGCGGGGTGCCTGGGCGCCGCGGCGGGGGCGGTCGCGGCGCATAATGCGGCGGCGAAGTGGAACGCGGCGCTGCTCGACAATGCGGCGCGGCCTTCGGGCGCGCTGGTGCATGATCCGGGCGACAAGGGGATGCCGCTGTCGGCGGAACAGGTCGACCGGCTGCGCGAGGAACTGGCCGAGAGCTTCGCGGGCGGGGCGAATGCGGGGCGGCCGTTGCTGCTGGAAGGCGGGCTCAGGTGGCAGGCCTTGTCGCTGTCGCCCGCCGAGATGGATTTCCTGGCATTGAAAGATTCGAGCGCGCGCGAGATTGCGATGGCGTTCGGGGTGCCGCCGATGCTGCTCGGGCTGCCGGGGGATGCGACCTATGCCAATTATCGCGAAGCCAATCGCGCGCTGTGGCGGCTGACGGTGCTGCCGCTCTGCGCGAAGATATTGGGGGCGATTTCGCAGGGGCTTAGCGGGTGGTTCGAGGGGGCTGAACTGCGCGTCGATCTGGATCGGGTGCCGGCGCTGGTCGAGGACCGGATGGCGCTGTGGCGCGAGGTGTCGGCGGCGGACTGGCTGACGGCCGAGGAGAAGAAGGCGCTGCTGGGCGTCGCCTGAACGGAGATATCGATATGGATGAGGATGAAGCGCTGGCGCGGTTGATCGCGCTGGCGGGGACGAGTGCGTCCGGTGCGTCCGGTGCGGCGGGCGACGCGGCGGTGCTGCGGGCGCTGGTCGAGGAGGCGAGCGAGCTGGGGGCGCGGCGGGCGCTGGCGCGGCTGGGGCTGGCCGACGCGGCGGCGCGCGACGATGTCAGCGATTTGCGGCAACTGCTCGGCGCTTGGCGCGATGCCAAGAAGAGCGTGTGGGCGGCGGTGATCGACTGGGCGGTGCGCGGGATGCTGGCGCTGCTCGTCGTCGGACTGGCGATGAGGCTGGGGTTTGCGGGGCTCTTGAAGTGAGGGTGTTGGCCGAGCGGGCCCACCCCCCGGCCCCCTCCCGCCTGCGGGAGGGGGAGGTTCGGTTCGCAGGCTATGCGTCGGTGTTCGACCGGGTGGACCGGGGCGGCGATGTGGTGCGCGCGGGGGCGTTTGCGGCGAGCCTGACGGAAGGGCGCGCGGTGCCGCTGCTGTGGCAGCACCGGCCGGGGGCCGTTGTCGGGGTGATCGAGACATTGGCGGAGGATGCGCGCGGGCTGCGCGTCGTGGCGCGGGTGACGCATCCGACGGCGGCGGGGCTCGTCGAACGGGGCGCACTGACCGGGTTGAGCTTTGGCTATCGGGTGCGGGCTTCGCGCGGGGATGCTCCGCGCGAGCTGCTGGCGCTCGATCTGGCCGAAGTGAGTCTGGTGGCGGCGCCGATGCAGCCGGCGGCGCGGGTGATCAAGGTGGTGAAGGAGTGACGAATATGGACGATATGGAAATGAAGGCGGACGCGCTCGACGGGGCGTTCGATGCGGTGCTGGCGGCGGAAGCGGTCGATGAGCTGAAGGCCTCGGTCGCGGCGCTGAAGGCCCAGGTCGATGCCCAGGCGGTGGCGGCGTCGCGGCTGCCGCTCGACGGGGCGAAGGCGGCGGCCGATCCGGCGCGCGATGCCTTCGTCGAGCGCTATATCCGGCGCGGGATCGATGCGGGCGTGGAGATGAAGAGCCTGTCAGGCGCGTCGGGCGGCGAGGGCGGCTATGCCGTGCCGCGCGAGATCGACGGCGCGATCGCCGCGACGCTGAAGGGGCTGTCGCCGATCCGGTCGATCGCGACCGTGGTGCAGACGGGGACGAGCGGATATCGCAAGCTGATCGCGACGGGGGCGATGGGTGCGGGCTGGGTCGGCGAGACCGACGCGCGGCCGGCGACCGGAACGCGCAGCTTTGCCGAGATCGCGCCGCCCGGTGGCGAGCTTTACGCCAATCCGGCGGCGAGTCAGGCGATGCTCGACGATGCGATGTTCAACGTCGAGGACTGGCTGGCCGAGGAACTGGGGCGCGAGTTCGCGGTCGCCGAGGGCGCGGCGTTCGTGACCGGCAACGGCACCAACCGGCCGAAGGGGTTCCTGAGCTATACGGCGACGAACGAGGCCGACGGCGTGCGCGCCTTCGGATCGCTGCAATATCTGGCGACCGGGACCGCGGGCGCATTTCCGGCGACGACCCCGCAGGACAAGCTGGTCGAGCTGGTCCATTCGCTGAAGGCGCCGTATCGGCAGGGGGCGTGCTGGGTGATGAATTCGGACACGCTGGCGCGCATCCGCAAGTTCAAGACCAGCGACGGCGCCTTTATCTGGCAGCCGGGGATGGTCGAGGGACAAGCGGCGACGCTGCTGGGATACCCGGTGGTCGAGGCCGAGGACATGCCCGACGTGGCGGCGAACAGCCTGTCGATCGCCTTCGGCAATTTCCGCGCCGGATACCTGATCGCCGACCGCGGCGAGACGCGCATCCTGCGCGACCCGTTCAGCAACAAGCCTTTCGTGCATTTCTATGCAACCAAGAGGGTCGGTGGTGCGATCATCGATTCGCAGGCCATCAAGCTGATGAAATTCGCCGCCAGCTAAGGCTGGTGCGCGAGGGGCGTCCGGTTCCTTCTCAACCCTTTCGGGGAAGGGCCGGGCGCTACGGCCTGTATCGATCTTCCGCCCAGGGCGGTCTGCAAATGGCGGCTTTTCGGACTTCCGGTGCTCACGTGCAGTAGCACGCTGCGCTCCGGCTTCCAAAAATCCACCATTTTCGACGCGCCCTGAGCGAAAGCTCGACACAGGCCTGTTCCCCACATTCTTCACAATCGACTTTGGAAAGGATGGCCCTGCCATGCCGAATCCCTTTTTCGCCGATCTGGTGCGCGAGTTCGCGCAAGACGGCGGGACCGGGCCGCTGACGCCGACCGGCGCAGTGCCCGGGCATCGCAGCTTTGCCGGGACGGTGCCCCCCGATACCCCGTTTCACTATGCCGTGGCGGGCGTCGGCCAGCCCGGCCAATGGGAGGCAGGGCTGGGCCGCATCGATGCGAACGGCCGGTTGCAGCGCGACACGGTCGCGGCATCGTCGAACGCGGGCCTGCCGGTCGATTTCGCGCCCGGGCTGAAGACGATCGCATTGACCGTCGGCGCCGGCTGGTTCGCGGCGAGCGATACGGCCGCCGCGGCAGCCGCCGAAACGCTGGCGGTGAAGCAGCCGCTGTCGACGACGCACGCCGACGCCGACAGCGGCGCGGGCGAGGACCGACTGACCGTGCGGCGCGGCGGTGGCTGGGTGAACCTGCCGCTGGCGGCGCTTGCCTGGCGTGATGACGGAGGACGCTATCAGGTCGGTGGCCCGATCGCGGCGAGTGTCGGCACCGCCGCGGCGCCCGCGATCGGCTTTGCTGCCGATGGCGACACCGGCCTGTTCCGCGCGGCGAGCGATTGCCTGGGGCTGGCGACGGGCGGCAGCGAGCGGCTGCGCGTCGATGCGGCGGGCCGTGTCGGCATCGGCGTCTCGTCGCCCAATGCGACGCTCGACGTCAGCGGATCGATTCTGGCCGGTTCGACGAACGCGACGAACGGCATAACAGCGTTGGGGACCCGATATAACAGCGAGCAAGTGGCGACGTTCGGCAATTTGCGTAGCACGGGGGCCCTGGCGCTCGGCTTTTGCGTCCAGCCCGCGACCACGACTGCCGACGGCTGGGTGTCTTCGGTCAGCGGCTCCTGGGCGCGCGCGGGCATCCGGGTCAGCGGAACGCAGATGAACATTGCCTTCGGGACGCAGCAAACCACCCCGATCGGCACCCCGGTCGTGCTGACCAATGCCTTGATCGTCAATGCCGGCGGCGCGGTCACGCCGGGGGCCGACAACGCCCAGACGCTGGGCGCCTCGTCGCTGCGCTGGTCGGTCGTCTATGCCGCCTCCGGCGCGATCAACACGTCGGATGCCCGCGACAAGATGTGGCGCGGGCCCTTGTCGGGCGCCGAGCTGGCGGCGGCGCGGCGGATCGTCGGCGATCTCGGTTTCTATCAATGGCAGGACGCCATCGCCGAAAAGGGCGTGGACGGTGCGCGGCTGCACTGCGGGGTGCGCGCGCAGGCGGTGTGGGGGATCATGGCCGAAGAAGGGCTGATCGAGCCGATCGCCGAAGGAGTGCGGCCCGACAGCCGCTATGCCTTCCTTTGCTATGATGAATGGGCGGAGGAGAGCGACGAGGCGGGGCAATCGGCGGTCGCGGCGGGCAATCGCTTCGGCATCCGGCCCGATCAGCTCGCGCTGTTCCTGCTCGCGGCGCAGGAGATGCGGCTCGCTGCGCTGGAGATGGCGGCGTGATGGGCGGTTCGGCGCTGTCGTCGCGCGCGCTCTCCGACGCCACTCGGCGCGACTTGGCGAGCGAATGGAGCGGGCCCGGCCCGGCGACGACGCAGGTGGCGCTGCCGCTCGTCCGCGAAACCGGGCGCCGCGTGACCGTGCGCAAGCCGTGATCGGCGGCGACCATAAAGAAGGACGAGCGATGACGATGGTAGCGAAGGATCCGGGGACGCGGATCGATTTCGAATTCGACTGGGCGGCGGCCTATCCCGACGGACAGGCGGTGCTCGCGAGCGACTGGGAGGTCGCGCCCACCGACGATGGCGGCGTTACGGTCGCGGCGGCGGCGCACGACCTGACGCGAACCACCGCGACGCTGGCGGGCGGCATCGCGGGGCGCGTCTATCGCGTGACCAATCGGGTGACGCTGAGCGACGGGCAGATCGACGAAAGATCGGCGGCGGTGCGGGTGGAGGAAAGATGATGGCCGAGAGTCTGTTGCCGGCAGCGAGCCCGGTCAGCCTGAACGAAGCGCGGGGCTGGTTGCGGCTGGGCGCGACGATCGACGATGCCGTCATCGCGGGGCTGATCCGCGCCGCGACCAATATCTGCGAGGCCTTCATCGGCCGATGGCTGATTGTTCGCGCGGGCGAAGAGACGGTGCCGTTGGGCGGCGGTGCGGTCGGGCCGGGCGTGCGGCCCGTCGTCGCGGTCGACGCGGTCGCGCTGCTGGCGCCAGGCGGCGGCGAAACGATGCTGGACGAAGCGGCCTATCGCGTGCGCATCGCCCGCGACGGCGCCGCATCGATCGTGATTCACGATCCTGGTGCCGCGGATCGCGCGCGGATCGCCTTTCGAGCGGGGATGGCGGCCGAAGCGAACGGGGTTCCCGAGGCGATCCGGCAAGGCATTGTCCGCATGACGCAGCATCTGCACGAGGCGCGCGACGGGGGCGGCGCTGCGCCGCCCGCGGCGATCGCGGCGCTGTGGCAGCCCTGGCGGCGGCTGACATTGGGAGGGAGGCCATGAGAACGGCCGAGCAGGCGCTGCGTGCGAAGGCGATCGCGCTGCTGGCCGCCGATGCCGAGCTGGCGAGCGTGGTCCATGGCGTGTTCGACGGGATGCCGCCGCGCGCGAGCGCGCCTTGCGTATCGGTCGGCGCGGCCGATGGCAGCGACTGGGGAACCAAGGATCGGGCGGGGCGCGAAATCCGGCTGACGGTGATGCTTCACGGCGTCGGCGACAGCCTGGACGACCGCGCGGCGGCGCGGGTCGAGGCGGTTGCGGCGGGACTGCGCGGCGCCGCCGAGGGCTGGACTGTCGTCAGTGCGCGGATCGTGCGGACGCGGTTCACCCTGGTCCGCGAAGGCGGATGGCGGCGGGAACTGGTCGTGCGGTGCCGGTGCCTGGCGGCGGATCAGGGGTGATCGCCGGGTTTGCGACGCGAATGACGAGGATGGGAGGTGTCCGGTTTTGACCGGGAGCGGACCTATCATGCATCGTCATCCCGGACTTGATCCGGGATCCATTCCCTCGGCGCCGGATGAGTGGATCCCGGATCAAGTCCGGGATGACGAGAGTCTGAAAGTCGCGCTCAGTATCTCTTATCTTCGTCATTCCCGCGAAAGCGGGAACCCAGAGCGTGCGTCGGCTGACTCCACTCTGGGTTCCCGCTTTCGCGGGAATGACGAAGATGGGGAACGTCCGCCTTCCACCCCGAAGCGGCCTTGCGGTTTCGTTCCGGCGGGCCTCGAATCCGCTCGCTTACTGGTCGTCGGCGGGCATCGTGTTGCTTGAGGAGTAATCGGCGAATTTGTCGGTGAAGCTCGCGTGATAATCCTCGATCTGCATTTCGGCATTGTCGGCGGCATCCGCCGCGGAATAGCCGCTCGCCGCATTGGCCGCGGTCACTGCGGCGCGGAACGCTTCGCGTTCGGTGTCGCAGGCGCCCTTGAGCGACACTTCATATTCGGCCTCGCCCATCTTGGCCTCGAGTGATTTCTTCAAATGGCCGCGCAGGCATTTGGTGAAAGCGGCGCGCGTCGTGTCGACGGTGCCGGTCCCCGCCGGCGCCATGGTGGCCAAGAGCAAGCTGGTGATGAGCATCCTGCGACTCCCCGTTTGCAGTGATTTTTCAAAGGAGGTTTAAACCATGGCAATCGAAAATGGGAGCGCTTTTCTGCTGAAAATCGGCGATGGCGCGGCGCCGCCGACCTATGCGACGGTGGCGGGGCTGCGCACCACCCAATTGTCGGTGAACGGCGAGGCGGTGAACGTCACGACCAAGGATTCGGGCGGCTGGCGCGAATTATTGTCGGGTGCCGGGGTGCGCTCGGTTTCGGTGAGCGCGGCGGGGATCTTTACCGGGTCGGCCGCCGAGACGCGGCTGCGTGGTCATGCCCTGGCGGGCGCGATCGACGATTATGAGCTGAGCTTCGAAAGCGGCGAGCGGATGCGCGGACGCTTTCTGGTCGCGCGGCTCGACTATGCCGGCGATTATAATGGCGAGCGTAATTATACGCTGAGCCTGGAATCGAGCGGCCCGGTGGTGAGCCTGTGAGCGGGGCCAATGCCTTGCGCGGCGAGGCCGAGCTGCGTGTCGGCGGTGCGCTTCATGTGCTGCGCCCGAGTTTCGCGGCGCTGGTCGCGGCCGAGAGCGAACTGGGGCCGCTGTTCGCGCTGGTCGAGCGCGCGGCGGGCGGGCGGTTGGGGCTCGGCGAACTCGCTACGCTATTCTGGCATTGCGTGCGCGAGCGGCCCGAGACGCTGACGCGCGAGGCGGTCGGCGAGGCGGTGGTCGCCGGCGGGCTGGCGGCGGCGATCCCGGCGCTGCGCGTGCTGCTGGGGCAGATATTGCAGGGGCGGTGAGATGATGGACGAGCGGTTCGGCCCCGCCGCACTGGCGCTTGCGGGGGTGACGGCGCGCGTCCTGGGCTGGCGGCCCGACGATTTCTGGGCGGCGACGCCGGCCGATGTGGCGGCGGTGCTGGCCGCATGGCGCGCGGACGACGCGGCGGCCGGGGTCGACCGCGCCGGGCTCGCGATGATGATGGAGCAATGTCCCGATGGATGAGATCGACGAGATGTTCGGCACGCTGCGCGGCGATGCCGCGGGCTATCGCCGCGAGATCGCGGCGCTGCGCGCCGAGATCGGCGGGCCGCTGGTAAGCGAGGCCGAGCGGGCGGGGCAGGCGATCGAGCGGGCGCTGTCGCGCGCGATCGTCAGCGGCAAGCTGGGCTTCGAGGATCTGAAGCGGATCGCGCTGTCGGTGATGGCCGACATCGCGCGGGCGGCGATCTCGAACGGGCTCAGCTCGCTGGGTGGCGGGGGGGCGGGCAGCGGCGGACTGCTGTCGCTCGGCGCATCGGTGGTCTCCGCGCTGTTCGGGGCGCCGGGGCGCGCGACCGGCGGGCCGGTGAGCGCGGGGCGCGCCTATCGCGTCGGCGAGCGCGGCCCCGAATGGTTCGTGCCGACTGCGAGCGGCCGTGTCGAGGCGGCGGGCGGCGCGGTGCGCAATATCGCGATCACGGTCAACGTCCGCGGCGACGGTGCGAGCGAGCCGCAGCGGCTGGCGCAGACCGGGCGGCAACTCGCGCGCGCGGTGCGGCGCGCGGTGGCCGCGGAGGACGCATGATGGGCTGGGCGCTGGTCGCGGCCGAGCCGCATCACCGGAAAGGCTGGGTCAAGCGGTTCGATCCGCGCTTCTGGACGGTCGATTTCGCGCGGCCGATGATGGCAGCGGTCGCGACGACCGCGCCCGATGCGTTGCGGGTCGAGGGGGTCTTTTACCGCAAGCAGGATCTGGCGGGGCTGATCTGGGAAGCGGCGGATCGTTGGGATCATCCTTTGCTTGCCTATGAGACGAAGCGCGATTTCCGGCATAGCCAGCTTCGCTTTCGCTGGCGGTCGGGTGGGGTCAAGCCGCTCGACGCGCTGCATGGGCCGACGCTGACGATCGAGGGGCGCGATGCCGCCGGGACTCCGCGCGCCTGGTATGTGCGGCTGTGGAATTATGCGGCGGGGACGCCCGAGGATGCGGTCGTGACGTTCGATTTCGATGCGCTCACCGGCGGCTTCCTGTTGCCGGACGAGGCCGATCCGGTGTGGGCGGGCGATATCGACCGGATGTTCGTCTCGCTGGTGCCGCCGGATTATGACGGCGGCGAGGGCGTGCTCGCGGCGCCCGCCGAGGGGTGGGCGGAGATGAGTGGCATCGCCTGTTCGGGGTCGGGATCGGTGCTGGCGATCGGCGACGCGGTGCTGCCCGAGCACGGTCTGGGAATCGCGAACGGCTATGACGACAGCTATCATCTGACCCCGGCGCGGCTGGTGCGCCAGATCGTTCAGCTCGGTTATCGCGGCGATGTCGTCCATTATGTCGGGATGAGCCATTATATGCGGCTCGCGGCAGACGGCGCCGCGTTTCGGGCGAGCGTCGCGGGCGGGACGATCAACGCGCCGGCGGCGGTGTGGCACCGGGCGCTCGCGGCAGAATGCGCGAGCGCGGGGCTGGGGTTGATCTGGTCGCTCTCGTACGAACTGTTCGACGCCTATTGCCCCGAGGACTGGAAGCAGCGCGACGTCGAAGGGGCGCCCGCGCTGACGGGGTGGGAGCCGCCGTCGACCTTGCTCTCGCCCGCCAATGCCGAGGCGATGGGCTATCTGCAGCTCGTCGCGCGGGATTTCGTCGGTTTCGCGGTCGAGGCGGGACTGGCGGTCAAGTTTCAGGTCGGCGAGCCCTGGTGGTGGGTCGGCGCGGGCGGGCACTTGTTCGCTTATGACGCGGCGACGAGCGCGGTGCTGGGCGGAGCGAGCGTCGCGATTCCTGATGTGCGCGGGAGCCTGACGGCGGCGCAGCGCGCGATGCTCGATGCGCTGGGGGCGCTGCTGGCGACATCGACCGCGGCGCTGGTCGCGGCGGCGCGTAACGAGGCAGGGGCGGCGGGGCTGACGAGCCATCTGCTCGTCTATCTGCCGACGGTGCTCGATCCCGAGGCGCCCGAACTGCGGCGCGCCAATGTGCCGATGGGGTGGGCGGCGTCGGCCTTCGATGTGCTGCAGCTCGAGGATTATGACTGGGTGACCGGCGGGCGCGGGGCGGCCACGGCGGGGGCGCAGACCGCGATGGCGGTGCGGCTCGGCTATCCGGTCGGCGATCAGCATTATTTTGCGGGCTTCGTGCTGGCGCCCGAAGATCGGCGACAATGGGAGGCGATCGCCGCGGCGGCCGGTGCAGCGCGGCGCGGCGGAGTGGCGCGGGCGTTCGTGTGGGCGCTGCCGCAGGTCGCGCGCGACGGATTCGTGGCTTTTGACGGGGAGGATGACGTGCAGGCTTTCGATGCGGTGGACTTTCCGATCGCGATCGGGCGCGAGGCGATGGTCCAGACCGAATTTTCGACCCAGATCGTGAGCTCGCCCTCGGGGCACGAGCAGCGCGCGAGCGAATGGGCCGAGGCGCGGATGCGCTATGACGCGGGGCCGGGAGTCCGGTCCGAAGCCGATGTACGACTGCTCGCCGATTTCTTTCGCGCGCGACGCGGCGCGGCGCGGGGGTTTCGCTTTCGCGATCCGTTCGATCATGGGTCGGCGGCGGATGGCGGTTTGCCGGGCGCGGCGGACCAGATGCTGGGGACCGGCGACGGGAGCCGGCGGCAGTTCGCGCTGGTCAAACATTATGGGGCGGGGGATGCGGTGCAGGAGCGGCGGGTCCGCCTGCCGGTCGCGGGCAGCGTGCGCGTGTCGGTCGATGGGGTCGAGACGGCGGCGTTCACGCTGACGGCGGACGGCGAGGTGCTGCTCGATGCGGCGCCGGCTGTCGGAGTGATGGTGCGCGCGGGCTTTCTGTTCGATGTGCCGGTACGCTTTGCCGAGGATCGGTTCGAGGTCAGTCGCGCGACCTTCCTCGCGGGCGAGATGGCGGGCGTGCCGCTGATCGAGGTGCGCGCGCCATGGTGAGCTTTGAGGGAACGGAAGCGGCGCCTGATTGGCTGCGTGAGGAGTTGGTGACGCTTGCCTGGTGCTGGCGGCTGGCGCGGCGCGACGGGGTAGCGATCGGGCTGACCTCGCACGACCGCGACCTGATCGTCGGCGGAATGCCCTATCGCGCCGCGCCGGGGATGAAGCCGTCGGCGCTCGAGACCCGCGACGAGATCGACGCCGGGACGATGGACCTGGAGGGCGCGATCGCGAGCGATGCGATCGCGGCCGACGACCTCGACGCAGGCCGCTGGGACGGGGCGGCGGTCGAGCTGTTCGTGACCGACTGGAGCGCGCCCGATGCGGCGCCGGTCGTCGTGGCGCGGGGATCGCTCGGCGCGGTCGAGCGGCGCGGCGCGGCGTTCACCGCCGAGTTGCAAGGCGTGACGCGCGCGCTCGATAGACCGGCGTGCCCCGCGACCTCGCCCTCGTGCCGCGCGATGCTGGGCGACCCTGCGTGTCGGGTCGATCTGGCGCCGCGCACGCACAGGCGGCGGGTGGTGGCGATCGAGGGGCGCGCGGTGACGCTCGACGCCGCCGTGGCGGCGGGTGCGATGGCGTTCGGCGAACTGATGTGGATGGAAGGCGCGGTGTGCGGGCTGTCGAGCCCGGTGATCGGGGAGGCGGGGGCGGTGCTGACGCTGGCGGAGATGCCGCCGGTGCTGCCCGCGCTGCCGCTGCGCGTGCGGCTGGTCGAGGGGTGCGACAAGCAGCTTGCGACGTGCCGGATGCGCTTTGCCAATGCGGTCAATTTTCGTGGTGAGGCGCATCTGCCGGGCAACGACCTGCTGACGCGGTATCCGGGTGGGTGACGGTTTGGGTGCGTGCGTCCTTGCGGCGGCGCGGGGGATGATCGGCGCGCGGTTCCGGCCGCAGGGGCGCGATCCGGCGACGGGGCTCGACTGCGTCGGGCTGGTGTGGGCGGCCTATGCCGCGGCCGGATATGTGCTCCCTCTGCCGACGGGTTATCCGCTGCGGGGGTGGGGGCGCGAGCGGGTCGAAGCGGCCTTGGCGGCGACCGGGTTCGAGCGAGTGGATGATGGGCGCGACGGCGATGTCGCGCTGATCGCGCTCGCGGCGGGACAGTTTCATTTCGGCGTGATGGGAGCGGCGAGTTTCGTCCATGCCCATGCGGGGCTGCGGCGGGTGGTGGAGACGCCGGTGGATGCGGCGGCGATGCGTGCGGCGTCGTGGCGATTATGCGCATTCGGCGAGGATTAGGACCGGATTTCAAGCCCTTTCATCTTCGTGCCTTTGCGCCTTTGCGTGAGATTTTGAGGTCTCACGCAAAGGCGCAAAGGCACGAAGATGAAAGGGAGGAGGAAGTTGGATTCCCGCCTTCGCGGGAATGACGAAGTTCTGGTTTTTCAGGAGGTTCGGGATGGCAACGCTGGTGCTGACGGTGGTCGGCGGGATTGTGGGCGGGCCGGTCGGGGCGGCGGTGGGCGCAGCGATCGGGCAGCAGGTCGATGCCGCGATCTTCAAGCCCAAGGGGCGCGAAGGGCCGCGGCTGGCCGACCTGAAGGTGCAGGCCTCGACCTATGGCCAGCAGATTCCCAAGCTGTTCGGGACGATGCGCGTCGCGGGGAGCGTGATCTGGGCGACCGACCTGATCGAACGCCGGAACAAGCGCGGCGGCGGCAAGGGGCGGCCGTCGACGACCGAATATAGCTATGCGGTGTCGCTGGCGGTCGCGCTGTCGTCGCGGCGGGTCGGAGCGATCCGGCGAATCTGGGCCGACGGCAATCTGCTGCGCGGATCGAGCGGGTCGTTCCAGGAGCGCTGCACCTTTCGTTGGTATGACGGGGGCGAGGACCAGCCGGTCGATCCGCTGATCGCCTCGGCGGTCGGCGCCGCGTCGGCGAGCGCCTTTCGCGGGCTGTCCTATGCGGTGTTCGAGGAGCTCGAACTGGGCGCGTTCGGCAATCGCATTCCGTCGCTGACCTTCGAGGTCGAGGCCGATGCGGGTGCGGTCGATGCGGGGGTCGTCGGCGACGCGCTGCTTGGCGAGGTCGGGCGTTGCGGCGGGCACTGGCCGATCGCGGGCTATGCGGCATCGGGCGATCAGGTGCGCGACGCGCTGGCGCCGCTGTTCGAGATCGACGGCACGAGGCTGGTCAGCGATCCCGCCGGCTGGCGGCTTGCTCCGGCTGAAATTCCGCCGGACCCATCGGCTTTCAGCGATTTCTGCGAAGCGGAGCGGGTGTTGACACCGGCCGATTGCCGCGAACGGCGCCGCGCGCCGCTGTCCTCGCTCCCTGGAATGGTCCGCCTGCGCCATTATGAGCCCGAACGCGATTATCAGCTCGGCCAGCAGACGGCGGCGGTCGCGGGCGGGGGAGCGCGTGAGGAACGGGTCGATCTGCCCGCGGTGCTTTCCGCCGGGTCGGCACGCGCGTTGGCGCGCGCACTGGCCGCCGCTGCCGCCGATGGGCGCGAGACGCTGGTGTGGGCGGGCGACCTCGCCGCGCTGGCGCTGCCCGTTGGCGGGCTGATCGCCCTGACGGACGGCGGAGTCTGGCGCGCCGCGGCGCGGACGGTGCGGGGGAGCGGCGTGTCGATCGAGTTGCGGCGGTTTCAGCCGGCATCGACCGAGGTCATGGCGGCCGACCCGGGACTCCCGGTCGGCAGTCCCGACTGGCCCGACGCCGAAGCGAGCGTGCGCCTGTTCGATCTGCCGAATATCGGCACGACCTCGGCGTCAGCGCCTAGGCTGGTCGTCGCGGCGGCGGGCAGCAACGACGGCTGGCGCGGCGCCGACCTGTGGTTTCAGCCCGAAGCGGGCACCGAGCCGATCACGCTCGGCACCGCGCGCCCGACGGCGGCGCTGGGCGTGCTGGGCGCGACCTTGCCGGCGGGCGGAACGCTGCTTTTCGATCGGTCGGGCGCGTTGACGGTGACGCTGGCCAACCCGTCGATGACGCTGGAATCGGTCGACGAGCGGACGCTGCTCGGCGGCGCGAACCGCGCGATGGTCGGCGACGAACTGCTGCAATTCGCCGATGCCGAGATGATCGGGCCGGCGACATGGCGGCTTTCCAACCTGTTGCGCGGGCGGAACGGAACCGCGGCGGCGGCGCAGGCGGCGGGGGCTCCTTTCGTGCTGCTCGACGACCCGGCGCTGCTGCCGATCCCCGACGATCTCGCGCGGCTTGCCGAAGCGGGCGCCGCCGTTCTGCAATGGGCGTCCCGGTCGGGGGTCGACGTTGCCGACATCGCGGTGCCCACGGCGGGGCAGGCGCTGCGTCCGCTGGCGCCCGTCCATGGCGCTATCCGGCGGGGCGGTGCGGGCAGCGTCGAGATACGCTGGATTCGCCGCACCCGCACCGATGCCGGCTGGCGCGATCATGTCGATGTCCCGCTCGGCGAAGGCCGCGAGGCTTGGCGGGTCGCGGTCGAGCCCGCGGCGGCGGGCATCGGGCCGTGGGAGACTTCGTCGCCGTCGCTCACCCTCGACGCCGCGACCTGGGCCGCGCTAGCCCCGGAAAGCGTGTTTTCGGTCCGGCAGGCTGGCGATTTCGCGCTGTCCGAGCCGCTGCTTCTGCCCCTGACAATATGAGGATGATCCGATGACCGAAACGACCCGGACCGCGCGCCTGGCCCTTCCGCTGCTGGCGATGGCGCAGGCGCAGAAGGAAGTGACGCATAACGAGGCGCTCGTGCTGCTCGATGCGCTCGTCCACGCTGCGATCGAGGATGGCCCGCTGACGGCGCCGCCGTCGTCGCCGGTCGCGGGCCAATGCTGGCTGGTCGGCGCTGGGGCCGACGGCGACTGGGCCGGGCAGGCGGACGCCATCGCCATCTGGTGTGACGGGGGCTGGCGCTTTGCGGCTCCGCGTCCGGGGATGCGGATCGCGCGGTTGAGCGACGGCGCCTGGCTGCGCTATCGGTCGGGCGCGTGGGTCGTTCCGGATGTGCTGGCGAATCCGGCGGGCGGCGCGACGATCGATGTCGAAGCGCGCGCGGCGATCGCCGCCTTGATTCTTTTTCTCGAAGCGCAGGGCCTTCTGATTTCAGCGTGATTTCGCTTATATTCTAGTGGCAAGTGCGACTTTTTGGCAACAGATTAACGATTTGTTGGCTTGCACGGAACCAAAGGCACGCGTAGGACGTCTGTCGAGACGTATATCTCAATTGAAAGGGGAATCTACTATGAGGAAGCTTGCCGTCGCTGTGGCGTTGGCCTCCACTGCCCTTGCGTCGCCGGCCCTTGCGCGCGACAACTCGTGGTATGTTGGTGTCGGTGGTGGTGTGATGCTGGTCGAGGATATCGATCTGGACATCGGCGCCGTCAATAACGCTGGTACGCTCGATCATCGTGCGGGTTATGATGTCGAAGGCACCGTCGGTTACGACTTCGGTGGCTTCCGCGCGGAAGTCGAAGTCGGCTATCGCGAAGCCGACATCAAGTCGGGCACGTTCACCACTCCGGGTATCCCGACGAACGCCAATGGCACTGGAACCTTCACCGGCTCCACCCCGCTGAACGGCGATTCGAACGCCCTCAGCTTCATGGTCAACGGTCTGCTCGACTTCGGTGACGACGATGGCCTGCAGGGCTTCGTCGGCGGCGGTGTCGGCGTTGCGCGCGTTTCGGTCGAGCCGGTCTTTGCCGGTTCGTTCCTCGACGATTCGGACACCGGCTTCGCCTGGCAGGCGATCGCGGGCGTTCGCGCTCCGCTGACCAAGAATTGGGACGTCGGTCTGAAGTATCGTTTCTTCAACGCCAGCAATCTCGACCTCGTCGATCAGACTGGCCGCGACGTTTCGACGCGCTTCCGGTCGCACTCGATCCTGGGCACGCTGACGTACAACTTCGGTGGCGCCGAGCCGCCGCCGCCGCCGGCTCCGCCGCCGCCCCCGCCGCCGCCTCCCCCGCCGCCCCCGCCGCCGCCGCCGCCTCCGGCCGTGTGTGAGCCTGGGCCGTATATCGTGTACTTCGACTGGGATCAGTCGGCGATCACGCCGGAAGCGGCTGCAACGCTCGACAATGCGATCAGCGCCTACAACCGTGGTTGCTCGGGTACGCAGGTCTGGCTCGCCGGTCACGCTGACCGTTCGGGTTCGGCCAAGTACAACGTCGGCCTGTCGCAGCGCCGCAACGATGCGGTTCGCAGCTACATGACCGCGCGTGGCATCTCGGACGGCTCGATCTCGGCGGAAGCGTTCGGCGAAAGCCGCCCGGCCGTCGCGACTGCCGATGGCGTCCGTAACGACCAGAACCGTCGCGTGGAAATCAAGTACGGTCCGGGTTCGGGCAACTAAGATTTCCAGCCCGGTTCGGGCTCGAAGAAAAGGAGGGCGGTGCCGCAAGGTGCCGCCCTTTCTTTTTGAGTAGCGACATATCCGCCTAACCTTGTTGATGACTGCCGTGGGTAGAGAACAGACGGATGGCTATCGTCGTTTCGCGGTCCGAAGTGTGCATCGCATCGCGATGGGCGAGGCCGGCGCGCTCCCGATTTCCCGACATAGGAGGTTATAGTGCAGATCGCGGTTCTTACGTTCGATGGCTTCAACGAGCTTGATAGTTTCGTTGCCGCCGCGATCCTGAATCGGATGAAGGCCAAGGGCTGGGCCGCACACATCACCTCGCCGACCCAGGAAATCACGTCGATGAACGGCGTCACCGTCCGGCGGCAAAGGCCCCTTGAATTTGCGCGCGAGGCGGATGCCGTGCTGATCGGCAGCGGCGTGAAAACGCGGGACATTGCAGCGGATGCCGAACTGCTCGCGCAGATCAACCTCGATCCGTCTCGCCAACTTATCGGGGCGCAGTGCTCGGGCACTCTGATCCTGGCCAAGCTTGGCTTGGTCGGCGAACTTACCGCCTGCACCGACCTGACGACCAAGCCCTGGGTGATTGAGGCTGGCATCAACGTCCTCGACGCCCCGTTCGTCGCGCATGGCAACGTGGCGACCGCTGGCGGATGCCTCGCTTCTCAATATCTCGCCATGTGGATGATTGCGCGAGGTGCGTCTGTCGAGGATGCCACGGACGCGATGCACTATGTGGCGCCGGTCGGTGAGAAAGACCTTTACATCACACAGGCGCTGTCGGTGGTCGCTCCATTTCTGGCTGCGGATACTGCTTGCGCGGCATAGTCCAACGGCGGCTATCGGGGCGGCGTTCGCTGCTCCCTTGGTCTTCTTTCGGTCGATAGCGGGATTTCCGTCATCGGATCCTGACCATTGCCACGAATGCCGCTGCTGCGCTTTTTATTTGCGATGATCGAAAAATGTTATATCGTAACAAGATCGATCGAGGCGGCGCGATTGGATGGGTCGACCCGATCGGCAGCGCGGGATAGGCGCGAAAAGCGCGTGTTTCGCCCGACAGGGAGCGATAGGATGCGCGGGCACAGCCGGTTTCAACGCAGCCGATTTCATAGCAGCATTTTTTGGGCCGACCCCAACGGCGATCCCGATATCAACACGACGCCGCTGATCGACGTGATGCTCGTCATGCTGGTGATGTTCATCATCACCATCCCGCCGCCGACGCATAGCGTCGCTATCACCCTGCCCAGCCAGGGTATCGTCGACGGCAAGATCCTCGACGAAAATCATGTGACGATCGATACGAGCGACGTCATCCGCTGGAACGGCGACGCGATCGATCTGGCCGAGCTCGGCCTGCTCGTCAAAGCCGCGTCGGACCGAAGCGAACCGGCGATGCTGCTGTTCGAGCCCGAGGCGCGGGCGCGCTATCTGCGCGTCGACGAAGCGATCGGCGCCATCCGGCGTAACGGCGGCAGCAAAATCGCCTTTCCGGGAATCAGCCGATATCGCGACCTGATTTAGGGTCGGGACCCAAATCGCGGCAGGTTGCTATGATATGCCTCCGTGCAGCGCATGATGTGCGGGATCGTCCCCTGCCGTCTTGGCGGATGCCCTGAGGGTAGCTGCGCCGGTTGACGTATCACGCGGCCGGTGCGGTTCCCGGGCGCAGATATTGCATCATGTAGCTGACATAGTCGGCCTTGCCGAGCGGCACGCCCATGTGGCGCATCACCGCATAGGCAGCGACGAGGTGGAAGTAGAATTGCGGCTGCGCCCAATCGCGCACGTAAGTGGCGGCGGTCATGTCGAACGCCATGCCGTTCGGAAGATCGAAGCCGATGGCACGGTCGTCGTCGCCGTCGAGGGTCGCGGGGGCGATCGCATCGAGCCACGCCAGCGTCGCGGCGATCTGCGCCTGGAGGCCCGGAAAATCAGCGGCGTCTTCGCCAAGATCCGGCGCCTCGTCCGCGCCGAGGCGCACCGCGGTCTGGATCGCCTGCGCGCAGGTAAAACGGACCTGCGCGGCGAGCGGAAACATGTCGGGCGCGAGACGCGCGGCGATGAACTGCAATTCGCCGACGCCATTCTGTTCGCCCCAGTCGAGCGCCTTCACGAGTTGTCCCGAAAGCGCGCGCAGTCCGTTGGCGTAGGCGGGGATGGTGAGGTCGTGGAGTGTGGGCATCGGGGCTTCCTTTGAAGGATGGCGATCAGGCGGCGGCGAGATTGTCCTGGAACTGAAGGCGCGCGAGGCGTGCGTAGAGGCCGTCGGCGGCAACGAGGTCGTCGTGGCGACCCTCCTCGACGATGCGGCCTTCGTCCATCACGACGATGCGATCGGCGGCGCGGACGGTCGCGAGGCGGTGCGCGATGACGATCGTCGTGCGGTCGTGCATCAGCGCCTCGAGCGCGTCCTGCACCAGCCGCTCGGATTCGGCGTCGAGCGCCGAGGTCGCTTCGTCGAGCAGCAGCAAAGGCGCGCGGCGCAGCAGCGCGCGGGCGATGGCGACGCGCTGGCGCTGGCCGCCCGAGAGGCGCGCGCCGCCTTCGCCCATGAAGGTGTCGAGACCATCGGGCAGTTTGCGGAGGAATTCCTCGGCATTGGCGGCGCGCGCGGCGTCCCACAATTCGTCGTCGCTCGCGGCCCAATTGCCATAGCGCAGATTGTCGCGCGCGGAGGCGGCGAAAATCACCGTTTCCTGCGGCACCATCGCGATCCGGGCGCGGATGACGGCGGGATCGGCCTCGATCAGCGGCACGCCGTCGAGCCGGATCTGCCCTGCCTGCGGATCATAGAAGCGCTCGGCAAGCTGGAAGAGCGTCGACTTGCCGGCGCCCGAGGGGCCGACGATCGCGACGGTTTCGCGCGGGCGGACCGCGAGCGAGAAATCGTGCAGCGCGGGTGCGTCGGGGCGCGTCGGGTAGCGGAATTCGACATGGTCGAATTCGAGCGTCCCGGTCGCCGGTTCGGGCAGGGGCCGCGGATTCGCCGGAGCGGCGATGGTCGGTTCGGCGACGAGCAGTTCGTGGAGCCGCTCGGCCGCGCCCGCGGCGCGTAGCAGGTCGCCATAGACTTCGGTGAGCGCGCCGAACGCGCCCGCGACGAGCCCGCCGGTGAGGACGAAGGCGGCGATCGTGCCGCCGGTGATCGTGCCTGCCGCGACTCCCGCGGCGCCATACCAGAGCAAAGTCGTGATCGCGCCGAAAAGCAGCCCGATGACGATCGCGGTCATCACCGCGCGGAGGCGGATGCGGCGTTTGGCGGTCGCGAAATTGGCCTCGACCGCGGCCGTGAAACGATCGGCTTCGCGCCCCTCCTGTCCGAAGGCCTGGACGATCTTCATCGCCCCCAATTGCTCGGCGGTGGTCGCGCCGATGTCGGCGACGCGATCCTGGCTCGACCGCGAAACATTCTGGAGGCGGCGGCCGAGAATGACGATCGGCATGATGATCACCGGGATGCCGATCAACATCCCCGCGGTCAGCCGGGGCGAAAGCGAGAAGAGATAGACGATCCCGCCGATCCCCATCACCGTGTTGCGGAGCGCGACCGAAACGGTGGTGCCGACGGTCTGTTCGATGATCGCGGTGTCGGCGGTCATTCGCGACGCGATTTCGGACGGACGATTTTCCTCGAAGAAGCCGGGCGCGAGGCGCAGCAGGTTGCGTTGCACCCCTTCGCGGATATCGGCGACCGTCCGCTCGCCGAGCCAGCTCACGCAATAGAAACGCACCGCGGTCGCGGCGGCGAGCAGCAGCACGATGCCGTAGAAGATGCGGAAATGCGGCGCGACGTCACCGCCGCCGGCGACGAAGCCCGAGTCGATCATCGCCTTGAACTGATAGGGAATGGCGAGCGTCGCGAGCGCAGCGACGCCGAGTGCCACCGCCGCGATCAGCAATTGCAGCGGATATCGGCTGGCATGGTGCCAGACCATGCGCAGGCTGGACAGCTTGCGGCGGGCCGGGGCGGATTGGTCTGATTTGGTCGCCATCGCGGATCGCCCTAGCAGCCGCGCCGACGCCGCTCAACGCCGCAAAATGGCGTCCCGCTTCAAGCCGTATGAAGCCTTGCAAAATGATGCATTGCACAATGACAGCGTTTCCCTAGACTGCTCAGCAAATAGGGCGCGCCGAAAAGAGCGCGGCCGGACGCAAGGGGCCCATCGAACATGCTGTATCACGCCTTTGACATGCAGAAGAGCTGGCTCGCGGGGGCCAGCGCGCTGGCGACCGCCGGAGCGCAGGCGATTCAGCATCCCGCCAATCCGCTCGGCTATTTCGGCGGCAGTCCGATGTTCGCCTCGGCGCTCGAAGTGTTCGCACATGCCGCCGCACCGCGCGGCAAGCCGGGGTTCGAGCTATACGAGACCGTCGTCGATGGCGAGACGGTGCGCGTCGCCGAGTCGATCGAGGCGCGCAAGGCGTTCGGTCAACTCAAGCATTTCAAGCATCGGGGCAGTGCGGGCAAGCCCAAGCTGCTGATCGTCGCGCCGATGTCGGGTCATTATGCGACCTTGCTGCGCGGCACCGTCGAGCGGATGCTGCCCGACCATGACGTGTGGATCACCGACTGGCGCGACGCGCGCAACGTGCCGCTGGAGGCGGGCAAATTTGATCTCGACGATTATGTCGATTATCTGATCGCGTGGCTCGAGCATATCGGGCCGGGCGCGCACATGCTCGCGGTATGTCAGCCGTCGGTGCCTAGCCTCGCTGCGGCCGCGGTGATGGCGGCCGGAAAGCACAAGTGCCGGCCGAAGACGCTGACGATGATGGGCGGGCCGATCGATACGCGCAAGGCGCCGACCGCGGTGAACCAACATGCGACGACACGGCCCTATGCCTGGTTTCAGGAGAATGTCATCGCGACCGTTCCGGCCTGGTATCCGGGCGCCGGGCGCCGCGTCTATCCGGGCTTCCTCCAGCTTGCCGGCTTCATGTCGATGAACCTCGGCAATCATATGATGAGCCATTGGGAGATGTTCAAGCATCTGGTCGACGGCGACGGCGAAAGCGCCGACAAGACCAAGGAATTCTATGACGAATATCGCGCAGTCTGCGACATGACCGCCGAATTCTATCTCCAGACGGTCGATGTGGTGTTCCAGCGGCACCTGCTGCCCAAGGGCGAGATGCTCCATCGCGGCAAGCCGGTCGACCTCACGAAGATCGAGGATATCGCGATTCTGGCGATCGAGGGCGAGCGCGACGATATTTCGGGGATCGGCCAGACCAAGGCGGCGCTGACGCTCGCCAAGGCGCTGCCCGCGGACAAGAAGAAATATCTGATGGCGAAAGGCGTCGGCCATTACGGGATCTTCAACGGCCGCAAATGGCGCGACGAGATTGCGCCGGTGGTCGAGACATGGATTCGCGCGAACGGCGGGTGAGGCGGCGGCTCTTCGCGGCCGGGAGCGGACCTAATCTTACATCGTCATCCCGGATTTGATCCGGGATCCATTCATCCGGCGCTGAGAGAATGGATCCCGGATCAAATCCGGGATGACGAGAGTCTGAAAGTCGCGCTCAGCATCTCGTAACATCGTCATTCCCGCGAAAGCGGGAACCCAGAGCGTGCGTCAGCCGACCCCACTCTGGGTTCCCGCTTTCGCGAGAATGACGAAAGTGGGGAGTGTCCGCTCCCCACCCCAAACCGGCCGTATCGTTCCGATCCATGCCGGAGGGGCAGCGCTTTGGCCGAAAGACATTTGCCGGTCCTGGCGATCTGCCCTAGCCTCCCCGCATGGCTATCCACCTGAAAAGCGTGCGCGTCGAGCGTTGGCCGGTGGCGGGGGCGTTCGTGATCAGCCGCGGCGCGAAGACGCATGTCGATGTCGTCGTCGCGGAAGTCGAGGAGGGCGGCGTTGCCGGGCGCGGCGAGGGGACGCCGGTCTATTATCTGGGCGAGGATGCGGCGGGATGCCGCGACCGGATCTTGCAGGCGGCATCGCATGTCGCCGGATTGGGCGCCGCCGAGGCACGCGGCGCGATTCAGGAGATTATGGCGCCGGGGGCGGCGCGCAACGCGCTCGACTGCGCGCTGTGGGACCTGGAAGCGAAGCAGCGCGGCCTCCGGCTCTGGCAGCTTGCCGGGTGCGACGGCGCGCCGACCGCGCGCGTCACTGCTTTCACCATTTCGCTCGGCACGCCGGGTGCGATGGCCGAAGCCGCCGCGACCGCCGAAGCCGACGGCTATCGCCTACTCAAGATCAAGCTGACCGGCGAGGACGACCGGCTTCGCGTTGCGGGGGTGCGCAAGGGCGCGCCGAACGCGCGGCTGATCGCCGACGCCAATGAAAGCTGGGGGCAGGTCGATCTGCTCGGCGAGGCCGAGGCGCTGGCCGACATGGGGGTCGAGATGATCGAGCAGCCGGTGCCGGTCGGGTCCGACGCACTGCTCGACGGGGTCTATGCACCGATCCCCTTCGTCGCCGACGAAAGCTGCCACACCGCCGCCGATATCGCGCGCATCGGGCCTTTTTACGACGGGGTGAACATCAAGCTCGACAAGGCCGGCGGGCTCACCGAGGCGTTGCGACTTGCGGATGCCGCCGACGCGGCGGGGCTGTCGATCATGGTCGGTTGCATGCTCTGCACCAGCCTGGCGATCGCGCCCGCCTTCGTCCTAGCGCAGCGCGCGCGCTGGGTCGATCTCGACGGGCCGGCGCTGCTCGCGCGCGACCGCGAGGGCGGGTTCGAGTTCCGCGAAGGACGAGTCGCGCCGCCGGTGTAGTCGCGAATGGCTATTGTCCTGCCCCCAATTCATAGCTGTTCCCCCGCGAAGGCGGGGGCCCATCTCCCATGCCGTCGTTTTCCCGCAGCGCAGGTTGAATCCCGAGGGGGCAGGAGATGGACCCCCGCCTTCGCGGGAGAACAGGAAGGAAGGTAAAACATGTCTATATAGTCTAAATTCAGGATAGTAAAATAAATTGACTATCCTGAATTTAGACTATATAGGCGTGCCATGATCGACGCCAACACCCCCCGCCATCCCGATATCGTCATGCCCGCGCTGCTGCGCCACGCCCGCACCACCTATGGCGGCGCCATGCGCCGGGCGCTCGACCGTGCGGGGTTCGACGATATTCCCGCCAATGGGCTCTATGTGATCGGCGGCCTTGCGCTCGGGGCCGAGGATGTGCCGCTGAGCGCGCTGATCCAGGATCTGCGCATCTCGAAGCAGGCGGCGGGACAGCTTGTCGATACGCTGGTGATGCGCGGCTATCTGGAGCGGCAGGTCGATCCTGCCGACCGGCGGCGGTTCGTGCTGCGGCTGACCGAGCGCGGCGCGCATGCGGCGGCGGTGCAAGGCAAGGCGCGCGATGCGGTCGACACAAAGCTCGCGGCGCGCGTCAGCGCCGACGACATCGCCGCGGCGCGGCGCGTGCTGTCGGCGCTGATCGACATCGCGATCGAGGCGCGCGAGCGGGCGGCGAACGCGTCCTAAAGCGTCACCTCGGCATGTTTGCCGAGGTTGCCGCCTTTCATCGTCATGCCGGTGGCGAGCTTGAACAGCCCCTTGATCCCCGGATCGGCAGTCCAGATTTCGGCATCCTCGAGGTCGAAGCGCAGCAGGACGAGCTTGGGGTCGCCCTTGCCGCCCGGATACCAGGCGGCAATGCTGTTGTTCCACAGCCGGTCGAGCACCGCGCGATCCTCTTCGCGGCGCAGCGTGCCCGAAATGCAGGCGAAGAGGTCATGCCCCTTTGAGGCGAACTGCGCCATCGCCGGGCCGCCCGCGGCGAGCCGGTTGTCGGTCGCGGTGAAGAACCACCAGGCGCTGTTCGCATCCTTGTCGAGCTGCGCGTTCATCGGGATATGATGCTCGCGCTCGCCGGTCATGCCGACCATCACATAGGGGCTGGCGTCGAGCGCCTTCCAGAAGGCTTTCCTGATATCGTCGCTCATCGGTCGGGACTCCTTTGTCGCCCCCGATGCCCGATCAACGCTCGGCCAGCCTGGATGTTGCTCCGCTCAGCGCCGGCGCGGCTCCGCATAGCTGACGACTTCATATTCGATGCCGTCGGGGTCGAGGAAATAGAAGCGCCGGCCGGGCTCGTAATCGCCATGGTTGAAGGGGGTCAGGCCGACCGCCTTCACGCGCATCTCGATCGTGTCGAGATCGTCGACCTGCACCCCGACATGGTTGAGCGGTTCGCCCTTCGGGTAGCGCGCGTCGGCATGTTCGCCGTCGGGGCCGGTATAGAGCGCGACATAGGCGGCGTCGCTGCCGAGGTGGATCGTGCGGCCGCCGTCGCGCGCCGGGCCGCGCCAGCGCTCGTGCCAGCCGAAGATCCCCGACAGGATGCCCGCGGTGCGATCGGGATCGCTGACGGTGAGATTCACATGCTCGATGAAGGGATGCGTCACGAAAGAGCTCCTGATTCGAATTGACGCTCAGGGTATGAAAGCTCAAGTCAGGTTTAGATCAAGGGCAATTTACCGTTGCGAGGAGGAGAAGGCCATGCATCGCACCGACCTGATCGCGATCGGCGAGCTTGCCGCGAGGACCGGCGTCGCGGTGTCGGCGATCCGCTTCTACGAAGCGAAGGGGCTGCTCGCGGCGCTGCGTTCGGGCGGCGGGCAGCGGCGGTTTCTGCGCGCCGATATCCGCCGCATTTCCTTCATCCTGATCGCGCAGCAGATGGGGCTCAGCCTCGAGGAGATCGCGGCCGAACTTGCTGGGCTGCCGGCGGGGCGCACGCCCAATGCCGCCGACTGGACGCGGATCAGCACCGGTTTGCGCACGCGCATAGATGCGCGGATCGCGGCGCTCGAACGCACGCGCGAACTGCTCGACCAGTGCATCGGCTGCGGCTGCCTGTCGCTCAAGAAATGCGGTCTCTACAACCGCGGCGACAAGGCGGCGCAACACGGCGCGGGGCCGCGCTATCTGCTCGGCGACCGGGCGGGGGAGATTGCGGAGGTTGATGGAGCCCGGGAGCTGGCAGCTGATCGTTCAGGAATATAGGCCATTATATCGCGGATCGCTTTTGTCCCAGCGGTCTTCGCGCGAAGGATTCTTGCAGCCGAGCCAGACCGGAATCACGGCGCCGCCCCAAAGAAAGCACCAGTGGAGCACGAGCGGATCGCCGGAATCCCGGAGACGCCGGATCGTTTGAGCCCAGAAAAACAGATAGAGAAGAGCCGCGACGACGAACCAAGAAATATTGATAGTTCGATGCGCTTCCCGCCAAGGCTTGGTCCAGAGGCTCGCGACGATGCCCAAGAACGCGATCAGAGTCATGACGACATAGGGTTCGCGTTGCGTCCGACCGGACAGGCTGATGCTGCTGGAAAGCCGCTCGTTGAGTCGATCGAAGCCCATGGCCACCCCCTTTTCCCACGCTGCGATTGTTTCATTCAGGCGGCATAGCGTCAATAGACGACCGCTCACGCCGCCTTGCCCCCCGCATCCGTGATATGTAGTATCACGCCAGGCTAACTCTCTGGAGAGGTGGAATGAAAAAGCTCTATCCGGCCCTGCTGGCTGTCGCGGTTCTGTGCGCCTCGCCCATTCTTGCCGCGCCGGAAGCGGTTTCACCGCTCATCGGCACCTGGGCGGTCGACGTCGCCAAGCTGCCGATCCCGCCCGAGGCGCGGCCGAAGAGCGTCACGATCACCTATAGCGACGCGGGTGCGGGGCAATGGCGGACGCTGGTCGACGTGACGCTACCCGACGGGAAGATGGTCCGGGCGAAGTCGACCTGGGCCCCCGACGGCCAACCCGTCCATGTCGAGGGCAATCTGGAGGCCGACACCGTCGCGACACGAATGCCCGAGCCGAACGTCATGGTCACCGCCCTCGCGCTCGGCGGCGTGCCCGGATCGATGCGCACCTATACGGTGTCGCCCGACGGCAAGACGATGACCGAAACGGTCGTCTTTTTCACCAAGGACGGCACGCCCGGAATGCGCACGAACCTGTTCAATCGGGTGAAATAGGCGCGAACGGTCAGGCCGCGGCGAGACGTTCGATGTCGGGCGCGCTGGCGAGCCAGGGGCCGAAGCGGGCGCCGATCTCGCGGAAATGGGTCGATGCTCGGTGCGCCTCGACCGCCGCGGCGTCGTCATAGCATTCGAGCACCTTGTAAGTGCCGGTCTCTTCGGTGCGGAACAGGCGGTAATAGCTGTTTCCGGGCTCGTTTGCGTTCACCGCAGCGGCGAGTTCCGCGAAGACGCCCTCGAAATCGGCTTCCTTGCCGGGCTGCACGCGCAGCGTTGCGATCACGCCGATGGCACTCATATCCTATTCTCCCTTTTCAGGCCTTGAGATCGGGGTCGACCTCCCAGCCTTCTTCGACCTGGATACCGAAGCTGTTCAAAATCATCGAAACCTGGGTGTATTGGCCGACGGTGAAGACCAGGTCCATGCGGCCCTTGTCGCCGAGCGGCGCGAGCGCCGCCCAGGTCGCGTCGGTCACGAAATGCCGCCCGGTCAGCTCGTCGGTCGCGCGCAGCATCGCGCGGTCCAGATCGCTCCAGCCGTCGGCGTCGGGGCCGGCCTTGATCCGCTCGATCTCGGCTTCGGACAGGTCGCAGCCGAGACCGATGCGCTTGTGCTGCGTCCATTCGTAGCCCGAGCGGCAATTATATCCCGTCCGCAGGATGACGAGTTCGCGGTCGCGTTCCGTCAGCGCGTTGCGGCGCGAGAGGATATAGCCGCCCCAAGCGAGGAAAGCGGTCAGCGCTTTCGGCGCGTGCGCGAGGGTGCGGAAGATGTTGAGCACCCGCCCGCCCCCGACCTTGCCGCCATCGGTGGTAAGGAAAGGGGCGAGCGCGGCGCGCTGGTCGGCATCGAGCCGATCGAGATCGACCGGCTCGATACGCGGAGCGTTCAGGCGCAAATCAGAAGACCTCGAACAGGCCCGCCGCGCCCTGGCCGCCGCCGATGCACATGGTGACGACGGCATATTTGACACCGCGGCGCTTGCCTTCGATCAGCGCGTGGCCGACGCAGCGCGCGCCGGTCATGCCGAACGGGTGGCCGATCGAAATCGAGCCGCCGTTGACGTTGAGAAGTTCGTCGGGAATGCCGAGCTTGTCGCGGCAATAGAGCACTTGCACCGCGAAGGCTTCGTTGAGTTCCCAGAGGCCGATGTCGTCCATCTTGAGTTCGAAGCGTTCGAGCAGCTTCGGAATGGCAAACACGGGGCCAATGCCCATCTCGTCGGGCTCGGTGCCCGCGACCGCCATGCCGACATAGCGGCCGAGCGGGGTCAGGCCGCGTTTTTCGGCGACCTTGGCTTCCATCACGACGCACGCCGACGAACCGTCCGAAAGCTGGCTGGCGTTGCCCGCGGTGATCGTATGGCCTTCGCCCATCACCGGCTTCAGGCTCGCGAGCCCTTCGAGCGTCGTGTCGGGGCGATTGCACTCGTCGCGGTCGGCAACGACCTCCTTGTAAGAAACCTCCTTGGTCTCCTTGTCGACGATCGCCATCGTCGCCTTGCAGGGGACGATCTCGTTGGCGAACTTGCCCGCGGCCTGCGCGGCGGCGGTGCGCTGCTGCGACCGGAGCGAATATTCGTCCTGCGCTTCGCGGCTGATGTTGTAGCGCTTGGCGACGACCTCTGCCGTGCCGATCATCGGCATATAGATGTCCTTGTGCATCGCCAGCAGTTCCTGGTCGGCCTCGAAGAAGGTCTTGCCGCTGCCGCTGACCTTCGAGATGCTCTCGACGCCGCCCGCGACGACGATGTCCTGGCGGTCGACGATGATCTGCTTCGCGGCGGTCGCGATCGTCATCAGGCCCGACGAGCACTGACGGTCGATCGACATGCCGGGAACGGTGACGGGCAGCCCGGCGCGCAGGCCGATCAGCCGCGCGACGTTCATCGTCTGCGAACCCTGCTGCATCGCGGCGCCGAAGATGACGTCGTCGATGGTCCCGCCCTCGACCCCGGCGCGCTCGACCGCGGCGGCGACCGAATAGGCACCGAGCGTCGGCGAGGTGGTGTTGTTGAACGAGCCGCGCGCCGCTTTGGTCAGCGGGGTGCGGGCGGTGGAAACGATGACGGCGTCACGCATGATAAGGGTCCTTCTGCTTGGTTCCGATTATCTTTTCGGGGGAGGTCGGCCGGATATTTCTGCTCAGACGAAGAATTGCGTGATCCATTCGGCGATCAGCGCGGGCTTTTCCTCGCCTTCGATCTCGATGCTGATCTCGTTGGTCTGCTGCCACTGGCCGGGGCGCTTCTCGTCGAGTTCGAGCAGCTTGACATGGCTGCGCACGCGCTTGCCCGAACGGACGGGGGCGAGGAAGCGGACCTTGTTGCCGCCGTAGTTGACGCCCATCTTGACGCCGCCGACCTTCGGCCCGTCAGTGCTCGCGCCGAGCATCGGGATCAGCGACAGCGTCAGGAAGCCGTGGGCGATCGTGCCGCCGAACGGCGTCAGCTTCGCCTTTTCCGCGTCGACATGGATGAACTGGTGATCGCCCGTCGCGTCGGCGAACTTGTTGATCATCTCCTGATCGACGAGCACCCAGTCGGACGTGCCGAGATGTTCGCCCACCTTGCCCTGCAATTCCTGCGGCGTAATCGTGGTCATATTGATCCCCTCGATTGTTGGTTCGGGGCGCGTTCTAGGCCCGTCTTGCCGCATTGCACAAGAGCGAAGGACTTTGCGCTACGGTGCCGTAGCGTCAGCCTGACTTTCCCGACTTTGCGGCGCTCGCGCGAGGCTTCGGGGACTCGGCATAGGGCATGATCATCGTACCATCGGGGGCGGCGGTGAAGGTGGTTTGCGTGGGATAGGCGAATTCATAGCCCGCCTCGCCCAGCGCCGCGACGATGCGGATCGCGACGTCGCCCCGCGCCGCGATGACCTCGTCGTAATTTTCGCTGAACACGTCGAACACCAGCTCGAAATCCAGGCTCGACGGGTTGAAGGCGACGAAGCTCGATCGGATGAATTCATGCCCGGCCGCCTTCACTTGTTCTTCGAGCAAGGCCGGAAGGGCGCGGAGTTTTTCGGGGCTCGTCTGATAGATGATGTTGAGGACGAAGCTCACCCGGCGCCGGTGGAGATGCGCGAAATTGGTGATCTCCTTGCTGAGCAGATTGGTGTTGGAGATCACCAGCAGTTCGCCGTTCACCGAGCGCAGCCGGGTGCTCTTGAGGCCGATGCGCTCGACCGTCGCGGTGCTCGTGTCATATTTGATCGTCTCGCCGACCCGGAACGGCCGGTCGAAGATGATCGAGAGCGAAGCGAAGAGGTCGGAGAAGATTCCCTGCGCCGCGAGGCCGATCGCGATGCCGCCGATGCCGAGCCCGGCGACGAGGCCGGTGACGTTGACCCCCATATTGTCGAGGATGACGATCGCGGCGATCGCGAACAGCGCGACGCTGATCAGCAGCCGGATGATTCCCATCGCGTTGCTGAGCGTTTCGTTGTGCCCTTCGGCGGCGCGGCGCTGGATGAGGCCCAGCACGATCTCGCGCGCCCAGATCGCGACCTGCATCACCACCGCGATCGTGAAGACGAACTGGATGAGTTGCAGGATCACCGCCGGCGGTTGCGCATAGCCCGCGACGAGGCGGATTGCGACGATCGCGAGCACCGTCGACTTGGTCTTGTGCAGGACGCGCCCGGCGATGTGCGTGAAGCTCATCTCGGCATCGGCCGACTGCGCGAGCTTGAGCGCGAAACGCCGCGCCATCGTCAGCAGCGCATAGATGACCAGCCCGACGCCGATCGCGATGCCGATCTGCAGCCAGTGGTTGTTCACCCAGATGATGCTGGCGTCCCAATAATGGCGCAGGTCGTCGAGCGGATTGGTCGCCGCAGCGGCCGTTCGCGCGGCAGCGGGCCGTGTGGCAGCGGTCTGGGCGGCGGCGAGAAGCGAAAGGGTCACATCATCCTCTTGGCGGATCAGGCGGAACGAAGCAACGCCGCGGCGTCGGGCGCGCGTTCGAGATAGGATAGAAAGCCGCGTTCGTAACGCGAAAGATATCGGGTCGCGCGCGGCAGTGGACCGGCGGCGGCTGCGAAATCGCCGCGCTCCTGCGCCGCCGCGATCATCGCGGGGTGGACATAGGCCTTGCGCGCGACCGCGGGGGTGTTGCCGAGCCGGTCCGCGACATGCGCGAGCATCGTCTTCAGCGTCGGCGGTTCGGGTGCATCGTGGAGGAAGGCGAAGGCCGCGACGCTCGCCGACCAGGTGCGGAAATGCTTGGCGCTGAAATCCTCGCCCATCGCCTCGCGGATATAGGCGTTGACGTCGCTCGATCCGACCGCGCAGAGGGCGTCCTCGTCTTCATATTGAAAGAGACGCTGCCCCGGCAGGTCCTGGAGGCGGCGGACGAGCGTCGCGAGATTGCGGTCGCTGATCGTCACCTCGCGCTTTGCGCCGCCCTTGGCGCGGTAGCTGAGGCGCAGCGTCCGGCCCGACAGGCGGGCGTGGCGCTGGCGCAGCGTCGTGGCGCCGAAGCTGTTGTTCGCGGCGGCATATTCCTCGTTCCCGACGCGCAGCGCGGCGAGGTCGAGCAGGCGCACCGCCGCCCCGACGATCCGCTCCCGGCACAGGGCGCGCCGCGCAAGATCGTCCTCCAGCCGCGCGCGGAGCAGCGGCAGCGCGTGGCCGAAGGCGATGCAGCGGTCGTATTTGTCCGCATCCTGCGCCAGCCGGAACTCGGGATGATAGCGATATTGCTTGCGCCCGCGCGCGTCATAGCCGGTGGCGAGGATATGGCCGTTGGGCGCCGGGCAGAACCAGGCATCCTCATAGGCGGGCGGCGGCGCGATCGCGTTCAGGCGGCGGATCTCGGCGACGTCGCGGATGACCCGACCCTTGGCGTCGCGGTAGCGCCAGCCTTCGCCCGCGCGCTCGCGGCCGATGCCGGGCAGGCTGTCGTCGATGTGGATAAGGCGGGTACGGGGCATGGGGCAATAGCGCCCCGACTCCGCTCATGGTTCCCGCTGCCGCCGGATAAGAATCCCGCTAGGCTGACGGGGAACCCGGAAACCCCTGTCGCGCGGGAACCCGCGCCGGGCGCGCCATCAGCGGGCGCCATCCGGACTCCTTTTCGCGCCGCCGAACATAGGTCGACAGCCCGATTTCGAGTGCGAGCATCATGTAGATGAAGGGCTGGAACGCTATGCCGACGAACAGCGAGCCGACCATATAGACGATATGGCCGTGCTGGAGGGCGGTGGCGAGCGGTGCGATCCATTGCTCCTCGGCGCGCCGGGTGTGTCTGTAGCGCCGCCGCAGCCGTTCGAGCTGGACGATGCCGACGCCGTTCAGCAGCAGCCAGAGCGCGAGGCCGGGATAGCCCTGTTCGCCGAGCATCTCGAAATAGCTCGAATGATAGGCGCGCGCCTGATCTTCATAAACGATCGGTTCGGCGGACTGCGGCGCATCGGGATCGTAACTGCCCGCGGCCATGTGGACCCGGACATGGTTTTGAAGATAGGCGTTAAATCCGCCGCCGAACGGGTGGTCCTTGGCATAGTCCCACGTCCATTTCCACACCGCGACGCGGGTCGAGGCCGATTCGTCGGACTGGTAACCCTCGATCGTTTCCATGCGCTGGGTATAGCTTTGCGGCAGAAAGGGAATCGCGGCGGCCACGAACAGGGCGCCGCCGACCATATAGAGGATTCGGTGCTTGACCGCGCGGAGCGACAGGATCGCCAGCACGGCAAGGCATACGAGCCCGGTGCGCGCCTGTGTCCCCACCGGCAGCAATATGCAGGCGAAACAGAGCGCGAAGCAGAAGAGCGATACGCGCCAGTCGGGCGGGAAGATCGTTCCGTGGCGACGGTACCAGAGGATCAGCGGAATGATCGAAATGCCGACGGTCGACATGATCGACCCTTCGTAGAGGCCGAAATTCTCGTTGAGCAGCAGTTGCAGCGCGCCATAGCCGCCCCCGCCCGCGGCGGTTTTGATCCCGCCTGCGATCGCGATCGCGGCGGCGGACAACAGCATGATGAGCGCCAGCGCTTCGATGCGCAGCCTGGTGCGCAGGGTCAGCGGCAGGAAAATCGCCCAGACCAGCGCTTTCCACACCCAGCTCCATTTGTCCTGCGCCTCGACCGGGAAATCGGCCTGGATGGTGGTGATCCCGCAATAGAGGAGGAGCAGGATGAGCAGGATTTGCCGTCCGGACCACCGCGTGTCGCGCTTGTCGTCGAAGACGAGCCAGCCGCCCATCGCGAGCCCGAAGACGATCAGCGAGATCGGGATGGAGTTGATCAGGAAATAGCTCAGCCGCTGCGGCGCGACGATATCGATGTAGCAAAAGCAGAGGACGAACAGGAACGGCTTCCTGAAGCCGACCCCGATGAAGGCGAACAGAAAGACGACAAGGGCAATGTCACGCATCGTCCGACACATCCCTTGCGGCGTTTTCGGCCCCGGCTTCGGCGTTACGGCGCTGCTGCCACAGCTTGCGCGGACTCACCTCATGATCGAGGTCGTCGCGATAGAGCAGGCGCCACAGCGCGATCGCGATCAGCAGATGCGTCAAGCCAATGGAGAAATTGTCGACCATATTGGTACGGGCCCTATGCTATTGGGGTTGACGCCGCGTTAAGGCTTATATGTCAAAGCACTGACCCCATGACCCGCTTGCCCCGCATTCTTCACGTCCTCGACCATAGCCTGCCCGCGCACAGCGGCTACACCTTTCGCACGCGCGCGTTGATGAAGGCGCAGATCGCGAAGGGCTGGGAGGTCGCGGGAGTGACCGGGGTGCGGCATCCGAACCCCGGGCCGGACGTCGAGACCATCGACGGGCTGACCTTTCACCGCACGCCGCCGATCGCGCCGGTGCGCTCGCCGATCCGCGAATGGCGCGAGATCGCGGCGCTGGCGGCGCGCGCCGAAGCGCTGGCGCGGGACTGGAAGCCCGACCTGCTCCACGCGCATTCGCCGGTGCTCGACGGGCTCGCGGCGCTGCGCGCGGGCAAGCGGCTCGGCATCCCGGTCCTTTATGAAATCCGCGCCTTTTGGGAGGACGCGGCGGTCGGCAACGGCACGGGGCGCGAGGGAAGCGCGCGCTATCGGCTGACGCGGTGGCTCGAAAGCCATGCGGTCAAATCGGCCGACGCGGTCGCGGTGATCTGTGAGGGGCTGCGCGGCGACCTGATCGCGCGCGGCGTCGACCCGGAAAAGATCATCGTGTCGCCCAACGGTGTCGACCTCGATCTGTTCGGCAGCCCGCTGCCGCGTGAGGAGGCGCTGGCGGCGGAGCTTGGCATTGGGCCAGGCGACGCGGTGATCGGCTTTATCGGCAGCTTCTACGACTATGAGGGGATCGACGACCTGATCGCGGCGATGCCGGCGCTGGTCGCCGCGCAGCCGGGCGCGCGGCTGCTGCTCGTCGGCGGCGGCCCGATGGAAGTCGCGCTGAAGGCGCAGGCGGCCGCGTCGCCGGTGGCCGACAGGATCCATTTCGTCGGCCGCGTGCCGCACGAAGCGGTCGAGCTCTATTATTCGCTGATCGACATCCTCGCCTATCCGCGCAAGAAGATGCGGCTCACCGACCTCGTCACCCCGCTGAAACCGCTCGAGGCGATGGCGCAGGGCAAGCTGGTCGCCGCGTCGGACGTCGGCGGGCACCGCGAACTGATCGAGGACGGGACGACCGGGACGCTGTTCGCGCCCAACGATCCGGTCGCGATAGCCGTTGCGCTGTCGGGCTTGCTCGAACGGCGCGACCTGTGGGACGAACGGCGGCGGACGGCGCGTGCCTTCGTCGAGACGCATCGTAACTGGTCGTCAAACATTTTGCGTTACGAGCCGGTTTACCAACGCCTGCTCCGGGCCGCCGCGTGACGAGATTCGGAAATTATATGGACGACGAAAGCGAAGCGCCGAAAACCAGCCGGATCCTTGCGGTGCTGCGCGCGCTGGGCCCGGCCGTGCCTGCGGTGATCGGCGCCGCCGCGCTGACCTTTTTGTTCGCGGCGGTGATGCCGATGGCGTGGGTCGCCGGAATCAGCTGGAATCTCTACCTTGATCGGCTGTCCGATTTCTTCGTGCCGCCGGTCGGCAATGCCGCGCGGCTCGTGCTGGCGTTCGGTATGGCCGCCGTCGCCGCCCTGATCGCGGCCTTCATCGCGCTGCTCATCGCCGAGCCCGAGCAATCGGGGCTCGCCGCGCTCGGGCGCCGGATGCGGCGGAACGAGCGTGTCGATGACGATGCCGACGCGGAGGCGCCGGTTCGCCGCCGCCGCGCCGACCTGCACCCCGACGACCCGCCGCGCCCGCCGATCCGCGCCGGCCGCGACCTTCCCGCGCAGGGACTGGGGCCGATTGACGCGACGGGCGAAGCCGCCGTCCCGGGCATGATCAAGGAAAGCGAGGAGGATGAGTTGATTCTCGCCGACCTCGCACCCGTCGAAATGGACGAGCCCGGCGCCGAACCCTGGCTGCAGCCGGTCGACCGCGCCGGTCCCGCTCTGCCCGATCCCGCGGACAATTCGCTCGGCGCGATGGTCGCGCGCTTCGAGGCGGGGCTTGCGCGCCGCCGCCCCGAATCGGCCGCCGCTCCGGCCATTCCGGTGCCCGCGGCGGCGACCGATGCCGACAGCGAAGGCGAAATCGACTTCGCGCTGGAGGCGGCGCTCAGCACGCTGCAACGGATGAATCGGTCGACCGCCGGTTAGAGCCCAGCTAGCTTCAAGTGAATAAGCCGCGCGCTCCCGCGAAAGCGGGAGCCCATCTCCAGGCGGCGCCATTTTGAACGGACAGAAGATGGGTCCCCATCTTCGCGGGGACACACGACTTTCTGGCGGATGCTTTTCGAAAAAGATCAGTCCTCGACGGTCAAAATTTCGATCGTGAAGGCCGTGCCGTCGCCCGGTTCGATCGCCACGTCGGCGACGATATGACCGGGCAGTCGCCATTCAGTCGTCACCAGCCTGTCTTGAAGTGCTTTCGCCGATTGGTCTCCCGTGCAGGGAAAAAGATGGCGCGCGCCGACGAAATTGGCGCTGGCCCAGGGGCGCAGCGTCGATGCGCCGATCGTGATGTCGCCGCCCAGTTCGGCGGCGAGCAGCCGGGTCAGGCGGCGGTGCGGACAGGCCGGGCGGGCCGGGGCAGCGGGTGACCAGCGCATCATCCGCGCTCTCCGGCGCGGCGGCGGTCGCCGCACGGCGCGACCCGCCCCGCGTGACGATCGGCGCGCCATTTGTTCATGAAATGTTCCACACGGCAACTCAGCCGACGGCCCGGTTCGCGCCCCCCGCGCAGATCGCTCACCAGCCGCGGATCATGCGCCGCAGCGCGGCCGAAGACGCTCGGCGGCATATGCGATTCGCGCAGAAAGCGCTCGATCCGTTGCAGCAGGCTGTGCTCCATTCCATCCTCCTTTGCCCCCGATATCGGACGACTCGTCCAATAGGATATTTCCTATCTGATAGGTGTTTTCCTACTTGTCTAGGAAAATTCCTATCGCTATGGACGAAATAGGAAGGATCATTCGCTTGACCATATTCGACCTTGATCCGCGCACTGCGCTCGACCGGCTCCTGACCGAAAAGGGCATCGACTATGCTCAGCTATCGGCGCGCATCGGGCGCAATCCCGCCTATATCCAGCAATATATCAAGCGCGGCACGCCGCGGCGGCTGGCCGAGGAGGATCGCGCGCGCATCGCCGCCTATCTCGGCGTGTCCGAAGCCCTGCTCGGCGGGCCCGATCGGCGCGTCGCCGCAGCGGCGCCGGCGCGGCCGCGCGGGGGCGGCATGGTGCTGGTGCCCAAGCTCGCGATCGGCGCCTCGGCGGGGGCAGGCGCCAGCATCGACGGCGAGCCGGTCGAGGGTCAGGTCGCCTTCGATCCCAAATGGCTGCGCGACCTGGGGGCCGACCCGCGCGCGCTCAGCATCATCCGCGTCGAGGGCGATTCGATGGCGCCGACGCTGAACGACGGCGACGATATATTGGTCGACGGCGGCGACGCCGCGGCGCGGCTGCGCGACGGCATCTACGTGCTGCGCATGGACGATGTGCTGATGGTGAAGCGCGTGTCTCGCGCGCCGGGGCCGGGACGGATTTCGGTGATCAGCGACAATCCGCAATATCGAAGCTGGGACGACCTGCCGATGACGGCGGTGCGGCTGGTCGGCCGCGTGGTGTGGACGGGGCGGCGGGTGCGGTGACGAACCAGGGCTTGCCGAACCCTATATCTGTTCGGCCATCACCGCTTCGATCTCGTGATCGAGCACCTCGGCGCGCTGGCATTGATCCTGCTGGCCGCTGCGGCACTTCTCCGCCGCCTTGTCGCGCTGGCGCGTCAGCTTGCCGAGCTTTTCCTCGCGCGCGCGCATCGCACGGCCGCGGTTGCGGTCGGCTTCGTCCTGGCTCGTCGTCGACCAGTCGGCGACCTGTCCGACGGCCTTAACCGGCGCGGTGACGACCGATTTGACGGTGCTCACGCAGCCGGCGAGCGCAGGGGCGGCCAGCGCCGCGATGATCAGGACCCGCATCTTCTTTCTCCTCACCGGTGCCGCCTTGTCGCATAGGCGCGCTTGGCTGAACAGGATATTGCGACGGAAGGAGGCGGGGAAAGGGGCATGTGTCATATCACTGAAACAAATGGTTAAATTTCTCTTTACCCTGTTTGGCTAGGTCGGCGTTCGTCACTCGTCGATCCGCCAAGAGAGCATGATGATCCCTGTCGATTCCGCTTTGTCTCCCGCTTCCGGCCATTCGGTGGCGATCGGCGCCGATGCGCCGCTCTCCGAAGTGATCGACATTTTCCGGACCCGGCCTGAGCTCCGCGTCCTGACCATCGTCGACCGGGCGGCTGCGCCGGTGGGAATCATCCGCGAACAGCGAGTACGCGAACTGCTCTTCTGTCCCTATTGGTTCTCGCTGATGCAGAATCCGTCGATCGGGGGATCGATCGAATCGATGATCGAGCCTTGCCCGACCGCGGACATCGGCGAAACGACTGCAAGCCTGCTTCGCATCGCGGCGCGGTCGAAAGACCAGGAGGCGCTGGTCCTGGTCGACGACGGCCGCTTCGTCGAAACCCTCGACGGCGCGCAACTGGCCCGGTTGGCGATGCTGCGCGAGGTCGAGCTGGCGCAGGAACGCGGCGCGCGCGCGGCCGCCGCTGAAGAGGCCGGGCGCTGCTTCCAGCAGGATATCGCCGCGCTGACGAGCGCGCTTTCGGAAATGGCGCGCGAAGTCGAGCATGTCTCGCAGACGCTTGCCGAACGCGCCGAGCAGACCGGTCGCGACGCCGTATCGGTCGCCGGTGCGACGGCGCAGACGCTGACCGGGCTGCATGAACTGGGCGATCGTGGGCGCGCGCTTGCGGCCAGCATGACGCGGATCGTCGACGACGGCGCCCGCGCCCGGGCGATCCGCCGCGACGCGCATGACAAGGTCCGGCAGGCCGCCGAACGCGCCGCCGCGCTGCAGGCGGCGAGCCATGCGATCGAGGAGATGCTGCGCCTGATCATCGACATGGCGAGCCGCACCAACATGCTGGCTCTCAACGCGGGGATCGAGGCGGCGCGCGCCGGCGATGCCGGGCGCGGCTTCGCCGTGGTCGCGGGCGAGGTGAAGAGCCTCGCAAACCAGACGCGCAGCGCCGCGGGCGACATCACCCCCTATATCGAGCGTATTCGCGCCATCGTCGCGCAGGTCGCCGATGGTTTCAGCGAGGTCGAGCGCGCGATCGACGCGAACAACGGCTTTTCCGACGCCGTCGATGCGGCGGTCGACGGGCAGAGCGAAACGACGCTGCTGATCGCCAGCTATGTCGAACAGGCGGTCGCCGCCGGGCAGGAGATCGACGGGCGCGTGCATCATATCAGCCGCGGCGCGACGGCGGTCGGGCAGGGCGCGGTGTCGCTCGGCGAGCTGTCGTCGGGGCTGACGCGCGCCGCGCTGTCGCTGCACCAGCGGGCGAGTCAGTTCGTCGAGGCGGTCGCCGCCGCCTGAGGGGCGAATCCCGTCGCGGGACATATGGTTTACAAAGACTTGCCGGTCCTTTCGGCTGTGTTAGGGTGCGCGCGCGCCGGGGGCGTCATGACCGCCGGGCGGCAGGAGGGTCCTATGACGAACATGCAAAAGGGTCTGGCCGAGTTCATCGGCACGTTCTGGCTTGTCTTCGGCGGTTGCGGCAGCGCGGTCTTCGCGGCCGGTTTTCCCGACCTCGGCATCGGTTTTCTCGGCGTCGCGCTGGCCTTCGGGCTCACGGTTCTCACCATGGCCTATGCGATCGGCCATATCTCGGGCTGTCACCTCAATCCGGCGGTGACGGTCGGCCTGTGGGCGGGCGGGCGCTTCGCGGCGCGCGACATTCCGCTCTATGTCGTCGCGCAGGTGCTCGGCGCGATCGTCGCGGCCTTCCTGCTCTATTATATCGCGCAGGGCAGCCCGACCTACGATATCGCGAAGGGGCTGGCGGCGAACGGCTTCGGCGACGGGTCGCCCGGCCATTACGACGTCTGGTCGGCGCTGATCATCGAAATGGTGCTGACCGGCTTTTTCGTGTGGATCATCATGGGATCGACCGACGGGCGCGCACCCGCGGGTTTCGCGCCGATCGCGATCGGCCTGGCGCTGACGCTGATCCACCTCATCTCGATCCCGGTCACGAACACCTCGGTCAACCCGGCGCGCAGCACCGGCCCGGCGCTCGTCGTCGGCGGGCTCGCGCTCCAGCAACTCTGGCTCTTCTGGGTCGCGCCGCTGATCGGCGGCGCCGTCGGCGGCTGGCTCTACAAGACGCTGGGCGCCGACAGCTTTCCCAAGCCCAATATCGAGGGCGAATAGGGAACCGGACCGGCGGGGAGACGGTCTCCGCCGGTTCCTATTTCAGAAGGTCGATCGCGAAGGCGCGAACCTCGTCCGCCATGTCGGGCCGCTTGAGCGCGACCGCCAGATTGGCCTGGATATAGCCGGCCTTCGATCCGCAGTCGTAGCGCGCGCCGTCGAAGGTCACCGCGTGGAAAGGCTGGCGGCCGATCATCGTCGCCATCGCGTCGGTGAGTTGAATCTCACCGCCTGCGCCTTTTCCCTGATGTTCGAGCACGCGCATCACCTCGGGCTGGAGGATGTAGCGGCCTGAGATGATCAGGTTCGACGGCGCCTTGTCGACCGGCGGCTTCTCGACCAGCCCGGTGACTTCGGTCAGTGCGCCGTCGGTCTGGCCCGGCGCGATCACGCCGTAGCTGGACACCTGCTCGCGCGGCACTTCGAGCACCGAGATCAAATTGCCGCCCACTTGGGCATAGGCATCGACCATCTGTTTCATGCAGCCGGGCGAGCCGTGCATGAATTCGTCGGGAAGGAAGATAGCGAAAGGCTCGTCGCCGACGATGTCGCGCGCGCACCAGATGGCATGGCCAAGCCCCATCGGTTCCTGCTGGCGGACATAGGCGCAATTGCCGGGGCCGAGCCGCGTCGGTTCGAGCACCGACAGGTCCTTGCCGCGCTCCGACATCGTCTTTTCGAGTTCGAAGGCGATGTCGAAATGATCCTCGATCGCGCTCTTGCCGCGCCCGGTGACGAAGATCATCTGCTCGATCCCCGCCTCGCGCGCTTCGTCGACCGCATATTGGATGAGCGGCCGGTCGACCACCGGCAGCATCTCCTTCGGAATCGCCTTGGTCGCGGGCAGGAAGCGGGTGCCGAGGCCTGCGACGGGAAAGACGGCTTTGCGGATCGGTTTCATGCGCGCGGGCTTAGCGGGCTTTTATGAACAGGAAAAGAAGCCCCGCCCGTCATTCGGCGGGCGAGACGATCAGCACGACGCGGCGATTGTCCTGCCGCCCCTCGGGCGTGGCGTTGGACGAAAGCGGGATCGTCTCGCCGCGGCCGATGATCTGATCGGCGGTAAAGCGCATACCGTTCGCCTGCAGCGGCATCGCGACGCTTTGCGCGCGCGCTTCCGACAAGGCCTGGTTGTAGGCGGCGGCGCCGGTCGAATCGGTATGGCCTTCGATGCGCGCCGTCGGGATGCCGACCGCGACGAGATGGCGCGCGAGTTCGCCCAGCCGCCCGATCTGCTCGGACTTCAGGCCGCTTTCGTTCGACGGGAACAGCAGCCGTTCGTTGATGGTGAGCGTCCAGTCGTCACCCGTTTCGACGAAGCCCTCGGCCTGGAGCGCGGCGACCTGTTCGGGGCTGAACCCCTTGGCCGGCGGCGGCACGCTCTGGCAGGCCGCGAGCAGCGCCAGGAGCGGGATCAGGAAAAGCTGCCGGAGCGAAAGGGGCAGGGGGTGAGTCACGATATCTCTCCGCTTCAGGTGGGGCGCTTGACGAGTTTGTCGGCGTACATGGCGGCGTCGGCGGCGGTCAGCAGGGTTCGCGCATCGGCACCGTCGTCGGGATAGACGGCCGCGCCGACGCTGATGCCCAGCCGGTAGTGCTGGCCGCCGGGCAGCGCGACCGGCTGCGAGGCGCCGGCGCGGATGCGGTCGGCGAGTTCGCCGGGATCGATCGCGCCGTCGAGCGGGTCGACGATGACGATGAACTCGTCGCCGCCGATCCGCGCCGCGAAATCCCCCTTGCGCAGCGTGTTCTTGATCCGCTCCGACAGCGCGACCAGCACGGCGTCGCCCGCCGCATGGCCGTGATTGTCGTTCGCCGCCTTGAAATTGTCGGCGTCGATGAACAGCAGAGCGAAGCGCTGCTCCTTTGCCTGGGCGGTCTGGATCCGCTGCCGCAACTGTTCGTCGAACGCGGCACGATTGGGCATCGCGGTCAGCATATCGTGCGAGGCACGGTGCGCGAGAAGCGCGTTTTCGCTTTCCATCGTTCCCTGCCAGCCCTGCAATTCGTCGAGCAGCGCGTTGATGTCGCCGCCCAGCCGGTCGAGCTCGACGATCCCCAGCGACTGGACGCGTTTGTCGAAGCGACGGTGGAGGCGGACGTCGTGCGCGACGGTGGCGATCTCGCCCAGCGGTTTCACCAGCTCATATTCGAAACGGCGCGCGAGGATGATCGTGCCGAAGGCGGTGACCAGCAGGCAGCCGAGACCGGCGAGCGCGCCGATGCGGACATAGTCGATCAGCGTCGAACTGTCGCCCCACACCTCGATCCGTCCGATCACCGATCCGTTGCGCTGGACCATGGCCGCGAAGGGACGCGGAAAAAAGACGCGGGTCAGGAAAGGGGCCGGGTCGCCCAGCGGCGACGTCCATTGGTAGAGCGGGCGCCCGCGATCGTCGAGAAGCCGGAGCCGCGCGATGCCGGGAAGATGCATCAGCGGCTCGAGCCCCTCGCGCGCGGCCTGCGGATCGTTGAACACCAGCGCGGGTTCGGCGCCATAGGCGCCGAGGCGCGCCGCAAGCTCGATATTATGGTCGGCATAGCTGCGCAGCGTGGTGATTCCGGCCAGCAGGATCGTGATCCCCGACAGCGCGACGGCGAAGAGCGTAATGCCGAAATGAAAGCGCGACAGCAGCTTTTGCAGCGTCCGGCGCGGTCCTTCGCGTTCGGGCGGGCGGGCGGTCATCGCGCCTCTCCATCGTCGCTGCCGATTTTCAGCACGCGCGGATCGATGCGCAGCGGACCGCGGCCGATGGCGTCGAGATTGACCGAAAAGCTGATCTTCGATCGGCCGCCGTTCAGGCAGAACATGGCGCCGAAGCTGCAGTCCGGATCGTCGTCGGTGATCGTCAGCACCGGGCGGCCGCGTACCCAGCCGATCAGCCGCTGACGGTCGGCAATAGGCATATGACCGAGAAAGATGATGTCGCAGCCGCCGCTGGTCGCCCCTGCTGCCGTGGTGCGGCGCACCGCGACCGCCTGCCCGCCCGGAACGATGGGCGCGATGCGGCCTGTGAGGCGCGGCGCACCGACAAGGCACAGGCCGTGCGGCGTGCCCGGCGACGACGCGGGCCAGCGCGCATAGCTGATGATGCCGCCGAGAATGCGGTTGACGCCGTTGGTGACGCCTTCAGCGCTGTTTTCGACGATCGTCTGGCTGGCGGCCTGAACCGCCATCTGCGGTGTCGTGAGCGACGATCCGATCAGAAGAAGCGAAACCAGCACCGTGAAGCGACCCCCAAGCGCGCGCAGGCATCCTGCCCCGGCGCGGGGGTGTCCGCTAGTCTAAAGTGCCGCAAAGTCAAGGAAAAGTGACGTCATGCGGCCATAATGCAACAGTCGAGGCGTTGTCGCGCGCCGCCTGGCTATCCGTCCGTGCGCACGCGATCGGCAAAGCCCTTGCGCAATTTTGCGAGCTTGGGGGGAATGGACGCCATGCAATAGGGATTGCGCTGGCCTTCGCCCTCCCAATAGGCCTGATGATAATCCTCGGCGGGATACCAGGCCGATGCGGGTTCGATCGTCGTGACGATCGGGGCGGGCCGATCCGCGCCCGCCCGCGCGATGCCATCGCGCGCCGCGGCTTCCTGTGCTTCGTCCAGCGGGAAGATCGCGCTGCGATACTGGGTGCCGATGTCGTTGCCCTGGCGATTGAGCTGCGTCGGGTCGTGCGTCGCGAAGAAGACGTCGAGCAGGTCGCCATAGGAGATCACCGCCGGGTCGTAGCTGATGCGGATCGCCTCGGCATGGCCGGTGTCGCCGCCGCACACCTGCTTGTAGGTCGGGTTGGCGAGGGTGCCGCCGATATAGCCGCTTTCGACGCCATCGACGCCGTCGAGCGACTGGAACACGGCTTCGGTGCACCAGAAGCAGCCGCCGGCCAATATTGCAGTGTCACGGGTCATGGCAGGCTCCTTTGTCGGGGAAGGGGAGAGATGCCGTTTAGATAGGACTGCCGCCGCTTCATTCCAAGGGCGGCGGGTCGGCGATCAGCGGTGGTTCGAGCGGGCGGCCCGCGGCGCGCGCGGCGTCGATCGCGCGCACTTCGGCCTCGATCGACGCGACCCGGTCGCGCCAGCGCGGATGCGTGCCTGCCTGGAACAGCGGCCGGCCTTCCCGCTGGCCGAAACGGGTCCAGAAGCGGATCGCGGCGTGCGGATCGTAGCCCGCGCCCGCGAGCAGCCAGGCCGACAGCCGATCGGCCTCGACCTCGGTCTGCTTGAACAGCCGCGCGCTGCGACCGAACTGCTTGCCGAGCCCGCGATCGACCCCCACGGCGTCGAGGCGGGCGCGGTGGCGGAGGATATTGTGCGCCAGCTCGTGCGCGACCGCGGCGGCGAGCTCGTCGTCGTTGGTCGCGAACTGGACCAGCCCGCTACTGATAACCACCAGCCGGCCATCGGCGGTGCCTCCGGGGCGGTCGCGTGCATCGACGCGAAAATCGCTCGCGCAGCCAGGGACGAGGGCGACCGCGGTCTTGGCGCCCGCCGTGCCCGAAATCTCTACCATGCCGCGCGGCGGCAGCGCGGCGAGCAGCGTCTCGACCGCCGCAATGCGCGCGAAGGGGTCGGCGCTTTCGCTCGCCGGAACCGCTTTGCCGTCGATCGCCAGCACCGGCGCGCCGACACGCAGGCCCGCGCGATCGGCGGGCGATCCCACCGCGACCGCCGCGATATAGGGCGCGTCGACATCGGCGGCATGATAGGCGACAAGCGCTTCGGCGCGCTGTGCTTCGCCGTAGAGGCGCGGGTCGCCCCAGATCCAGCCGAACTGCGGCTGCACCGTCGGGCACCAGGCGGCATTGGCGGTGGTCAGGCGAAAGCCGATCGCCGCGACCCGGCCTTCGAGCGCCGCCAGCTCGGTATAGGGCGAGGGCTCAGCGGCGGACGCGGTGGCGGGCGGCAAAAGGATGCCGAGCAGGATCGGGGCGAAGACAAGCAGCGGTCGCATCGCCGCCGCTTATCAAGCGCCGCCTGTCGCGGCCATGAATTTCACTGCGTGCCCGGCTTGGTTATGCCATGGTCTGGCTTTGGAAGCCTCGATTACCCTCCTCGTCACCCCGGACTTGATCCGGGGTCCCGCTTTCGGGCGGTGACAAGCGGGACCCCGGATCAAGTCCGGGGTGACGGGAACGCAAAATCACATCGCGCTTTTCAAACGGTGTCACAGCCGCCGCTTCGCCCCTCTTGCCTATCGCCCGGCAAGCGCCGATAGGGCGGCCATGTCGCACCCCAATCCCCGCCCCGCAATACTCGCTCGCTGGCTCTGGATCGTGGCCTTGCTCGTGATCGCCATCGTCGCGGTCGGCGGCATCACCCGCCTGACCGAATCGGGCCTGTCGATCACCGAATGGAAGCCGGTGTCGGGAGTGCTGCCGCCGCTCAGCGATGCCGCGTGGCAGGCCGAGTTCGAGAAATACAAGCAGATTCCCGAATATCGGGAGATTAATCTCGGCATGTCGCTCGCGGCGTTCAAAGGCATCTTCTTCTGGGAATGGCTGCACCGCATCCTTGGCCGGCTCGTCGGCTTCGCGCTGCTCGTGCCGCTGGCCTATTATGCCTGGCGCCGTGCTATCCCGGCGGGCTACGGCTGGCGGCTCGCCGGGCTGGTGGCGCTCGTCGGGCTGCAGGGCGCGATCGGCTGGTGGATGGTCGTCTCGGGTCTCGCGGGCCGCACCGACGTCAGCCACTTCCGGCTCGCGACCCATCTGCTGACCGCGCTCTTCCTGCTCGTCGCGCTCGTCTGGACCGCGCGCGACTTCGCGCTGATGGCGCGCGACCCGGGCGCGTCCCGGGCAAGGCTGACCGGGACGGCGATCCTGCTGTTCGCGATCCTGTTCTTCCAGTTGCTCCTCGGCGCGTGGGTTGCGGGGCTCAACGCCGGCTATGTCGCGAGCACCTGGCCGTCGATGAACGGCCGTTTCGTTCCCGATGGGATCGACTGGTCGCGCGGCGCCTGGTTCGCCTTCACCAACGATCCTTTCCTGATCCATTTCCTCCATCGCTGGTGGTCGTGGGTCGCGGCCGCTGCGCTGCTGTGGCTGGCGCGGATGCTCGCACGCCGCGGTGCGCGGATCGAGCCGAAGCTCCTGCTCCTTGTCGTCCTGGCGCAGATGAGCCTTGGCATCCTGACCGTGGTGACCGGCGTGTCGATGGAGATCGCGGCGCTGCACCAGGTGACGGGCGCGATCCTCGTCGCGGTGACGGCGGCATCGCTGCACCGGCTGGGCCGTCCGGCGGCATGATCGGCCCGGCGCTGCTGTTGCTGGCGGCGCAACCCCTGCCTTCCGCCCCCCAGTCCTTCGTGCCGTCGCCGGCGGCGCCCTCTGTGGCCGCGCCCGCGCAGTTCGCTCCGCCGACCGATCGGCCGATGGTCTATCGCGTCACCACGCGGCGCCGCGCGCGCGACGGTTCGATGGCGAGCTATACGCTCGTCTATGACCTCCAGTGGAGCCGGGCAGGGCGCGGCGTGCGGCTGGTGGCGACGCTGCGCGCGATCGAATCCGACGCAGCGCCCCAAGTCGCGCGGGCGGTGACCGGAATGCTGGGCCCGCTGATCGATCAGCCGGTGACCTATCTGATCGCGCCCGACGGCAGCGGCATCACGCTCGTCGATCCCGAAGCGCTGTGGCAGCAGGTGCTCGGCCGCGCGCACGATCTGGGCGCGAGCGCTGCGCAGGGCGAGGCAAAACAGATGGCGGGCCTGCTGGCGGCGCTGCCGCCGGCCGAGCGCGAAAAGCTCGCGACGGCGGATGTTCGCGCCCTTGTCGCGGCGGCGAATCCGGCGATCGAGCATGGCTCTCCGGGGCTTTCCGCTGGGCAGACCGGGACCCTGCGCACCGTGACGAAATCCGAAACGGCCGCGGTCAAGGCCGGCGCGGAGGGGAAGGAGCCGATCGAGATCGATACGGCCTGGACGATCGACACGACGACCGGGCTTGTCGTGAACGAGCGCCGCCGGACGTGGATCGCCGCTGCGGGGGCCGACAAACGCACGCTCGTCGAGGAGCGCATCCGCGCGCTCGCCGCGGAGGATTAGGCGGTAAGGTATTATGATACCCGTCAGCAAAGCCGCCGCAGAGTTGACTTTTCCTGCATTCGGCGCCATTGGCCCGCTCCGAAGCGCCGCTTCGTCCTTTCGGGACAGGCGGCGTACCTGTTTCGGGGCGGCTCGCGCTCCGGTCCATATCTGTCAAGGAGCGTGCCATGAAGGCGCTGACCAAGACGACCGAGTCGGCGAATGCCGGTACGGTCGAAAAGAAATGGGTGCTGATCGACGCCGACGGTCTCGTCGTGGGCCGCGTCGCCTCGATCATCGCCAACATCCTGCGCGGCAAGCACAAGCCGAGCTTTACCCCGCACGTCGATTGCGGTGACAATGTCATCGTCATCAATGCCGAGAAGGTGGCGTTCACCGGCAAGAAGCTGCAGGACAAGCGCTATTACAAGCACACCGGCTATGCCGGCGGCATCAAGGAAACCAGCCCGCAGAAGGTGCTGGAAGGCCGCTTCCCCGAGCGCGTGCTCGAAAAGGCTGTCGAACGCATGATTCCGCGCGGCCCGCTCGGCCGCCAGCAGATGCGCAACCTGCGCATCTTCGCCGGAGCTGAACATCCGCATGAAGGGCAGAGCCCCGAAGTGATCGACGTCGCGTCGATGAACCGCAAGAACAAGGTGGGTGCATAATGGCTGACGAACAGACCATGACCGATCTCAAGGATCTCGCCGGCGCCGTCGAAGGCACCGTCGCCCCGGCAACGCCGACCGCGCCGCTGCGCGAAAAGATCGTCGACAAGCAGGGCCGCGCCTATGCGACCGGCCGCCGCAAGGACGCCGTCGCCCGCGTGTGGGTCAAGCCCGGCACGGGCAAGATCACCGTCAACGGCCGCGACCAGGAAGTCTATTTCGCGCGTCCGACGCTGCGCCTTGTCATCAACCAGCCGTTCGGCCTGACCGAGCGCACCGGCCAGTATGACGTCGTCGCGACCGTCAAGGGCGGTGGCCTGTCGGGCCAGGCGGGCGCCGTGCTGCACGGCATCGCGCAGGCGCTGACCCGCTTCGAACCCGCGCTGCGCGGCCCGGTCAAGGCGGCCGGCTTCCTGACCCGCGACAGCCGCGCGGTCGAGCGCAAGAAGTACGGCAAGGCGAAGGCCCGCCGCAGCTTCCAGTTCTCGAAGCGCTAAGTTTCTTCCGCCGACGGGCGGAGAAGGAAAGGGCGGTCCGGCAACGGGCCGCCTTTTTTCTATGCCGACGTTACAGCGAACGGCGGTCTTGGGGTGGGAAGCGGACGTTGCCAGCCACTTTCGTCATCCCGGCGAAGGCCGGGATCTCACCCTATCGTAATGACGCACCGGCGAGATCCCGGCCTTCGCCGGGATGACGGAGTTCGGTCGAAACCCGACACGCCCTATCCGCCTACAGCAGGTCCAGACTCCCCAGCATCAGCGCCTGCCGCGCCGGGCGTTCGGCCATGACCGCGAACATCTCGTCGCCGCGCGCGGTGCGCTCGACGCTCATCGACGCAAAGACCGCCATGAAATAGCCGCTGAGGGCGCCGACGCGATAATCGTCCCACAGCCCCGCCGCGTCGGGGTCGATGCCATGCCGGCGCAGCGCGGCGAGCCATTGGTCGAAGGCGGGGCGGTCGGCGGCGGCGCGCTCGGCGGGGTCGGCGATGCTGGTGCCGATCAGATAGGCGAGGTCGCTCGCGCCGCTGCCGCGCCCCAGCGTCTGCCAGTCGACGAGCCAGCAGCGCGCGCCGCCCGGCGCGAACAGGATATTGTCGATCCGGAGGTCGCCGTGAACGATCGTCCGCGCCGCGCTCTGGCGCGCGAGATAGGCGTCGATCCGTTCGACGATCCCCGCGCCGAGGTCGAGCACTTCGGGCGCGAGGCGTTCGGCGTAGCGCTCGCGAAATCCGGTATAGAATTGCGGGAAGAGCGCGCGGATCACGTCGCTATTGTCGCGCGCGAGCCACGGCAGCGTATCGAGTCGCGGATCGTTCCAGAGCAGTGCGTGCAGCCCGGCGGCGGCATCGATGCAGGGCGCGAGGCCGTCGAGCCCCAGCCCGGTGAGCTGATCGCCCTGCCGCGCGGGGGCGAGGTCGGAGAGGATCAGCACGAAGTCGACGTCGTCGTCGGCGATCTCGGCGTGGTAACAGTGCGGCGCCGCGACCCTGCTCCCCGCCGCAAGCTCGCGATACCAGCTCACTTCCTTGACGTAAGTGCCGGTGAGCTTGGCGATGTTGCGGCTCGCCTCGTCGTGGCTCGGGCATTTGGCGACGACGGTGGCGGGGGCCGCCACCCCATCGGCCCAGTCGAGCGTCAGGCGGAAGCTGTCGCACATCTGGCCGGTGCCGACCTTGGCGACGGTGAAGCCGCGGAGCGCGTCGGCGCGCTGCCCCAGTCTTTCCGCCAGCCAGGCCGGGCTCATCGCCTCCGGCGTCGTCGGAAAGCTCATGCGGCGGGGTCCATCAGCCCGGAGAGGCCGGTGGGCGCGTGCGGACCGACGAACAATTGTTCGAGCACCCCCGCGCCGCGATGCGTGCCGCCGCCGCCCGTGAGTTCGGCGGTGACGAGCGCCTGGATATGCATGGCGAGCGGATTGCCCCAGCCGCGTTCGGCTTCGGAAAGCCTGTCGTGCGCGACGGCAAGCTCGGCGCCATGGTCGAGGCCGTGACCCCAGACCGGATGGGTGTAGCCGAGCCCGCTCATCGCGAAGACCGGGCCGGTCGGGGTCAGCGTCAGCGATCGGCCGCTGCCGAGGTCGGCAGTCATGCGCGCGATTCGCCGCGATCCCGATTGCCAGTCGGCGGCGAAGGTCGCGGCGTCGAAATGCTGCTCTGTCCCGCCATCGCCGACGATCACCGCGCGGCGGTTCCATGGATTGCCGGCGCCGTCGTCGTTGCTGTGGAAGAACAGCGAACGATCGCCGAAATTGCACGGCGTCCAGAGCCAGAAGAATTGGTTGAAATTGCCTTCGGGCGGCGGCTGTGGTTCGCTGGCGCCGACCGGGCGGACCCCCCAGCTCCGGTCGCGGGTGCCGGTCCATGCGCTATCGACCGCGACTTGCTGGCCGTCGACCGCCAGCCAGCCCGACCAGCGGCCGTTCTGGGTCAGCCGCGTATAGTCCATGAACAGGCGGGTGCCGTTGCGGCGGATGAAGCGCGGCTCCTCGATCGGGAAATGGCGGCCGGTGAAGGTGAGTTCGGCGGTCAGCGGCCCATCGTTCGGCGCGATCCGCAGCGTCATCGTCTCCAGCGGCGCGTCGATGCTGATCGCGATCGGGCCGACCGACAGGTCGAGCCGCTCGCCGCCCGAGCGGCGGCTGGCGCGCAGATTATGCTGCACGCCATCGACGATGACGCAAAAACTCGCGTCGACGATGCCGAGCTGCGGATAGAAACCCATCGCCGCGGCGAAGAAGATCGACCCGTCGGGGCTATAGCCGTTGAAGAAATAGCGGTCGTAGAAGTTGCGGTCGGTGCCCGCGAACGCAATCGGCTCGCTGGTCTGATGCACCGGAAAATCATCGCCTTTTGTCAGCATTGTTCCTCATCCCGTTTTTTCTTGCAACCTAACGGGAAGCGCCGCCGCGTCAATGCACTGGCGGATCGACCGGCGGCACCGCGCCGACGGGGGCGACCGGCTCGCCGGGTTCGCGCGGGGGGAGGGCGTCAGGCGGGACATCGTCGATCTGCATCGCCGGGGTCGGGACGTGTTCGAGATTGCGGACGCGGACGTCGATCCGGCCGTCCGCAAGCGTAAGCTCGTTGAAGCTCGGCGGGGTCGACCGGATGCGCTTCGACAGCGTGCCCGCGCCGATCATGCGGATCGGGCCGGCCGGGGTCTGCTTGGTCAGGTCGAAGGCGTCGTGGACGTGGCCGGTCAGCACCGCGGCGACGCCGCGACTGGCGAGCGCGGTCAGCGCCGCCTCGCCGCCGCGGGTCAAGGCGCGGCCCTTCGTTCCCGCCTCGACGAGCGGATGGTGCGCGGTGACGAGCGTGGCGGTCGCCTTGGGCAAGGCGTCGATCGCGGCGAGCGTCCTGTCCAGCGCCGCGCGGGTCACCCAGCCTTTCGACCAGTCGAGCCGTGCCTGCGCGCGCGCGGTGGTCTTGAGCGGCACGACCGCGACCTCGGCCAGGTCGAGCTCGCGCTCGACAAGCCGCTCGATCCGGCGAATCCGCGCATAGGGGCGAAAGAAGCGCGCGAAGGGGTTGAAATAGGGCAGGTCGTGGTTGCCGACCTCGACCGTCACCGGCGCACCCAGCGCGCCGATCCAGTCGCAGGCAGCAGCGAATTCATGCGATCGCGCGCGCATCGTCAGGTCGCCGGTGATCAGCACCGCCGCCGGCGCCTCGCGGCGCACGCAATCGGCGAACCAGCCGAGCGCGGCGGGATCCTCCAGCCCGAAATGCAGGTCGCTGGCGTGGAACAGCCGGATCATGCCGTCGCGACGAAATCGATCGTGCTCATCCCCAGCGCGAAACGCGCGGGCGACGGTGTCTCGGCGAGCTCGCCGTCATACTCGAGGCTGATCGGCGCCTCGCTTTCGAGGATGATCGTCTCTGCGCGCGCGACCTCCTCGCTCGGCCCGTCGCGGAAATCGCCGCCCAGCCAGGCGAGGCCGTGGCGGAGCACGTCCATGCTGCCTTCGGTCAATATGCCGTCGGCGCGAAGGCCGGTCTCGGTGGGGGTCAGAATGATCGCGGGATAGGCCGTGTCCTGCCCCGCGACGCGGACCCCCGGCGCATTCAGCATCGTCTCCAGCGCGTCGGGCGCGGCGCGGCTGGCCTCGACGATTCCGTCCTGCCGCATCGTCTCGCGCACTTCGGCCCAGCGCGTCGCGGGCCCCGCGACGATGGTGATGAAGGCGGTTCCACTCTCCGCCCGGACGATCGGGACCGGGCGCCGCCGCACCCTGCCGCCGAGCGCGTCGGCCAGGATCTCGGGCGCGGGCCGGTCGCCGTGCAGCGCCTTGGAGAGCAGGTTCAGCGTCCCGCCGGGCAGCGGCAGGATCGCGCCGTCCCAGCCCGCGGCCTCGGTCGCCGCGGCGTTGATGGTGCCGTCGCCGGTCCAGACGATCAGCAGATCGATGTCTTTCGCGCGGAGGGCCGCGGCGTCGGGAATCTCGTCGTGGGGCAGTTCGAAGGTCGCGGCGATTGGTTTGCCCGCCGCCCGGCACGCCTCTTCGATGGCCTCGCGGATCGTGGGATCGTGGCTGCCGCTCTGGCTGTTGCAGATCAGGGCGGGGCGGGAGAAGGCGCGGGTCATGGGCCTTCTTACGCGCAAGATGGGCAAAGGTGCCCCATTCCATCCAAAAACCATCGTGTCCCCGCGAAGGCGGGGACCCATCTCCGGTTGGTTCCATTTTGCACCGGCAGGAGATGGGCTCCCGCCTTCGCGGGAGCACATTTGTTTATTCTCGGCCGATATTTGCTCTCCACTGCTTGTTCCCCGCCCTCCACCCCTGTAGGGCGCGGGCCTGCGGGGCGCGAAGTCAAGGGACGGCGTTTGATCAAATTCCTCATCGTGGCGGTGCTCCTGCTGCTCTTTTTCGGCGGCGGCGCGAAGGCGGTGGTCGCGGGCGGCGCGAAATCGCTCGACATGGCCGACAAGCTGCTCGGTTCGGGCGGCGGCGCGCGGCTGCTGCTCGCGGGTCAGCCCTATGGCAACGGCCCGCGCCAGATGCTCGACATCTGGGCGCCCGACACCGCGCAGCAGGGCGACCGGCTGCCGGTGATCGTCTTCTTCTACGGCGGCGGCTGGAACAGCGGCGAGCGCGCGAGCTATGGCTTTGTCGGCCGCGCGCTCGCGCAGAAGGGTTTCGTCGTCGTCATTCCCGACTATCGCCTGACGCCCAAGGCGCATTGGCCCGATTTCCTGGAAGACAGCGCCGCGGCGGTCGCCTGGACGCATCGCTATATCGATGGCCTTGCGGGCGATCCCGACCGCATCGCGCTGATGGGCCATTCGGCGGGCGCCTATAACGCGGTGATGCTCGCGCTCGATCCGACCTGGCTGCGCGCGGTGAAAAGCGATCCGGCGATTCTGCGCGGCGTCGCGGGGCTGGCCGGTCCCTATGATTTCCTGCCGATGGAAAAGGGCGGGCTTGCCGAAAGGGCGATGGGCAAGGTGAAGCCCGCGGAGAAGACGCAGCCGATTAGCTATGCGCGCGGCGACGCCCCGCCCCTGTGGCTGGCGAGCGGCGACGAAGATGCGACGGTGCGTCCGCGCAACAGCCAGAACCTCGCCGCCGCGATCGAAAAGGCGGGCGGTTCGGCGACGCTGCGCCTCTATCCCGGCGTCGGGCACACCGGCATCGTCATGGCGCTGTCGGCGCCCTTCCGTTCGCGCGGGCCGGTGCTCGACGAGGCGAGCGACTTCCTGCGCGGCGTGACCGGCCGCCGCGTCGAGGCCGCGCGATGAGTGCGCCTGTCCCGGCGATCGTCATGGCCGGGAGCCGTCCCGGACCAGACCCGCTGCTTTCGGGCACCGGGGTTTCGACCAAGGCGCTGCTCCCGATCGCCGGCACGCCGATGCTCGTCCATGTCGTGCGCGCGCTCCGCGCCGCGCCGGGCGTCGGGCCGATTACCGTGCTGGCGCAGAACAGCGCCGAACTGGCCGCCGAGCCGGGGCTGGCCGGCCTTGCCGACCTCCATTTCGCGGATTCGGGGCAGGGGATCAGCGCTTCGCTCGCCGCCGCGCTTCCCGAGGGGGACGCGCCGGTGCTGGTGACGACCGCCGACAATGTCCTGCTCACCCCCGCGATGATCGCCGAATTTCTGGCGGGCGCCGAGGACAGCGATGTCGCGGTCGCGATGGTCGAGCGGCAAGTGCTGCTCGCGCGCTATCCCGAATCGCAGCGGACGTGGCTCAAGTTCCGCGGCGGCTGGTGGTCGGGCGCGAACCTGTTCCGCCTGCGCGGGCGGCGGGCGCTGCCTTTGCTCGATTTCTGGGGGCGGATCGAGCGCGACCGCAAAAAGGGGCTGAAGATCGTCGCGGCGTTCGGGCCGTGGCTGCTGATGGGGGCGCTGCTGCGGCTGTTCACCATCCACCAGGGCATCGCGCGCGCCGGGCTGCGCTTTGGGCTCAAAGCGAAGGTCGTGCCGATGTCCGAGGGTGAGGCCTGCATCGACGCCGACAAGCCCGCCGACATCGTGCTGATCGAGCGGATCATGGCGGAGCGGAACGCAAGCTGATCGTCATTGCGAGGAGCCGAAGGCGACGAAGCAATCTCCAGCTATCGTCGCGCCGCATCGATAGCTGGAGATTGCTTCGCTGCGCTCGCAATGACGGCAGACGTCAGGCCTCCGCCAGCGCCGCATCCACCGCCGCGATCGCCAGCGCCAATTCTTCCTCATAGGGAATGGTCGCGTCGATATCGACGATCGGCGCGCCACCCATCGCCAGCAGCGGCACCGTCTCGACCTTGCGCGTGATCAGCGCGCGGTCATGGTCGGGTTTACGCGCCATCACCGTATCGACATCGACGTGCAGCCGGATGACGAGCGTCGGGATATGGGCCGCCATCTCGGCATAGAGCGCGCGTTCCTCGGCCTGCATCGCGGCAAGGCGCGGGCCGGTCGCGCGCCCGGCGAGGATCGGGCCGTCATGCAGGCCCGGCACCTCGATCTGCGGATAACGGTCGGTGACGATCGTCACGCCCGCGCGGCGGCGCTCCAGAAGCTGCTCGAACTTCGCGCGGCGTTTCTTCGACTTGTTCAGCGCGTAGCGCGCCGCGAGCCTGCCGGGAATCGGCTCACCCGGCTCGCGCAGCTTGTCGGCGATGCCGTCGAGGAAGCGGTGGAGCGGCGGGCCGACGATCGGCCAGCGCCCGATGCGCCGTCCCTGCTCGCCCGAGCCGAGGCCGAGATAACCGCTCTCGGCCGCGCGCGTCTTTTGCACATGCGCCAGCAGGTCGGCCGACAGGGTCGACTTGCCCGACCCGTCGCTGCCGACCACTGCGATTAGAGGAGCTAATCGCTCCTCGGGCGCGATCAGGGGAGCGAGATCGCCCCCCATTTGGTCAGCTCAGTTCCTTGAAGAAGCCGATCATCTTCAGCCCGCCGATGAAGAAGCGAACGACGACGAGCGCGCCGAAAGCATAAACCCAGTTCCACTGGGCCGGGCTCAGCGCGTCGAAGTTGAAGTCCATTCGCGCGAACCAGGTCAGGAAGACGGTGGTTGCAAGCAGGAACAGCTTGTTCTGCTCGCGCCAGATCATCCGCTTCCACCAGAAGGGATATTTGGGCTTCACCCAGCCGGTGAGGCGGGGAAGCAGCGCGGGGACGTCCTTCGCCCATTCGGCGTGCGCCGCGCCGAACTTTTCGCGCAGGAACTCTTCCTCATAGATCGAGATGCGCTCGTAGATCAGAACGCCAAGCAGAAAGACGATCGCCCCGAACACCCAGCTTCCCGACAGCATCGCGAGGCCGGTGAAATTGAGGATGCGCCCGACATAAAGCGGGTTGCGCACCAGGCTGTAGGGGCCGGTGGTGTTGAGTTCGCTCGCTTCGGCGGCGACCTTGGCGCGGCCCGAGGTGCCGAGCGCGGCCCAGCCGCTGGTGAAGACGCGGACGATCGCGCCCGCGCTGGCGACGCCGAGCGACAGCCAGAACCAGGCGCAGTCGCCGGCCGCGCTGTTGAACGGACCCCAATCCTTGCTGCACCAGGCGATCAGCACCGAGATCGCGATGGTGATGTAGATATAGGTGCCGCGAATGAAGAAGAGGCGCTTGCCGCTGCGGGCGAGTTCTTGCTGGTACATCGAGTTCCGCCTGTTGGCCGCGGGAGGTCAAACCCTTCGCGGCGAAAAATCAGTCGCCCCCTCTAGCAAATTTTGCGGCCAAAATAAGACCAGTTCCTTCTTCGTCATCCCGGACTTGATCCGGAGTCCATGCAACGATCGTGATTATGGATGCCGGATCAAGTCCGGCATGACGAACGGAGAAGGCTAAACCAGCCGCAGCTTCCGCGCCGTCTTCCCCAGCGAGGCCCGGTCGGCGTGGGGCAGCGCGAAGCGCAGCGACGACCAGATCGCGCCCGCCGCGATGACGGTGATCAGCGGCAGCGCCGCCGCGTCGGGCAGGCGGCTGACGAGCAGGGCCAGCGCCCCCGCCGCGAGCGTGACCAGCAGGCCGCGAAGCGCGACCTTCGGGAAGCGCTGGTCGAAGGGATGCAGCCGCTCGCCCATCGCCAGCTGCACCATCGGAATGCCCGCCATCACGACCAGCCCGATCGACATCGCCAGCGTGACCCCGGTCAGCGCGTCGAGATGGCCGAGGATCAGCCAGCCCGACGCGAGCGCGACGACGACGCCCAGGATCGCGGCGGTGAGCTGGTGGCGAAAGGCCGCGACGACCTGAAGCACCGGCTGCGAAATGCCGAGCACCGCTTCGAGCGCGCGTGCGAAGAGCAGGATGATCACCGCGCCCTGCGCGACATGCGCCTGATGGCCGAACAGCCCGAGCAGCGACGAACTCCCCGCCGCGAGCACCGCCGCAAGGGGGAGGGCGATGGCGGAGATCAGCCGCGTCGCATAGGCGTAGATGTCGGCGACCTGCGCGCGGTCCTCGCGCTCGGCGCTCGCCGCGAGCGGCGCCATCACATAGACGAAGGCAATGCGGACGAGCTGGACGACGCTCGACAGCTTGCGCGCGATCGTGAACAGTCCCGCCGCCGCCGCGCCCGCCGCGCCGGGCAGCAGCAGGTTGAGGATCAGCGCCGGTGCGTCGCCGAACAGCCGCGCGATGATGTTCGACGGCAGGATCGACAGGCCCGCCCAGAAGGTATTGCGCTCGACCGCGCCGCCGCGCCCGCCGCGCAGCAGATCGGCGAAATTATAATAGCGGGCGAGCAGGCGGACGCAGAGGATGGCGGTGATGCCGAGCGAGCAAAGATGCGCGATGAACAGCCCCTTGAGCCCCAGTCCGCCCGCGAAGAACAGCCCCGCGAACACCAGCCGCATGATCTGCTCCCAGACGATCCGCAGGCGGATTTCGGCACCGAACACCATCCGCGCGCGCATCGCCGAGGTCGCAATCTCGACGAAGGCCCACAGCGGCAACGCCCAGACGAACAGGCGGATCGCGGGCACGACGAGCGGTCGGTCGTGATCGGCGACGTTGAGGAAGGGCGCGAGTTCGGCGGCAAAGACCGCGATCAGCGCGGCGACGATCAGGCAGGGGCCGATCCCGAACAGCATCGCGGTGCGCAGCGCGCCTGCGGCCTCGGCATCGCTCGCCGACTGCGGCACGGTGCGCTGCATCGCGCTCGTCATCCCCATGTCGAAGATATTCTCGAGCAGGTTCACCGTCGCCCAGAGCACCGCATAGAGGCCGTAACCCGCGAGCCCGAACATCAGGACATAGAGCGGCTGCGCGACGATCTCGACCACCGCGCCCAGCCGCGCGAGCACGGTCGTGCCGAGTCCCTTCGCGACGCTGCGGCTGGTGACGGCGGGTTGGGCGGTCTCTTCGCTCATCGCTCGCGCCCCTAGCGGCAAGCGCGCCGGCCCGCCAGCGGCTTTCGCGTCTCACCCTCTTGCCGACTCCGCCAATCGGGTCTAGTCGGGCCCCAATTGCATATAGGGGAACCTGCGACATGGCCGAATTCCGCCTGCCCAAGAACAGCCGCATCCAAAAGGGCGGCACGGTCCACAAGGCCGAGGGGGCGACGAACGTCAAGACGTTCAAGGTCTATCGCTATAGCCCCGACAGCGGCCAGAACCCGCATTTCGACACGTTCGAGATCGATCTCGACACATGCGGTCCGATGGTGCTCGACGCGCTGATCAAGATGAAGGGCGAGCAGGACAGCACGCTGACCTTCCGCCGCTCGTGCCGCGAGGGCATCTGCGGCAGCTGCTCGATGAACATGAACGGCAAGAACGGCCTCGCCTGCACGACCGCGATCGAGGATCTGAAGGGTGATATCCAGATCACCCCGCTGCCGCATATGGAAGTCATCAAGGACCTGGTTCCCGATTTCACGCATTTCTATGCGCAATATGCGTCGATCGAGCCGTGGCTGAAGACCAAGACGACGACGCCGAGCGGCAAGGAACGCCTCCAGTCGCCCGAAGAGCGCGAAAAGCTCGACGGTCTTTACGAGTGCATCCTGTGCGCCTGCTGCTCGACGAGCTGCCCCAGCTATTGGTGGAACAGCGACAAGTTCCTGGGCCCCGCGATCCTGCTCCAGGCCTATCGCTGGCTCGCCGACAGCCGCGACGAATATACCGGCGAGCGGCTCGACGAGCTGGAAGACCCTTTCCGCCTCTATCGCTGCCACACGATCATGAACTGCGCCAACGCCTGCCCCAAGGGTCTGAGCCCGGCGCGCGCGATCGCCGAGATCAAGAAGCTGGAAGCCGAGCGGATTGTCTGAACCGGAGGCTCCGGCTCCGGCCGCTCCACCCACTTCGCCGCCGGCATGGCGCGGGCGGCTCGGACGGCTGTCGCCGGCCCACGGCTGGCCCAGCTTCTTCACCGAACTCGTCGTCGTCGTCCTGGGTATCCTGCTCGCGCTCGGAGCGCAGCAGGCGGCGGATTGGTGGAACAACCGCAACGACACGATCGAATTCCGCGCCGCGCTCGACGAGGAGATCGCCGGCAACCTCGCCCAATATCGCGAGCGGCTGAAACAGGCCGACTGCACGAAGCGGCGGCTGGACCAGCTCGAGGCATGGCAGCGCGACTGGCGCGACGGCAAGGGCAGCGGAATCGAGGGCGAGATCGGCCGGCCGCTCGCTTATCCACCGGCGAATACGATCTGGCCGATGGGGGCGAACGGCGTCGCCAATCGCATCCCGCTCGATCAGCGCAGCGTCTATGCCTATCTCTCCGATATGTCGGCCGGCTACCTGCAACTCGCGACGATGGAGATGGAGGTGTGGCGCGGGCTGCTCGCCTATGACAGCGCTACCCGTCTGTCGCCGGAGGAGGTGAACCGGTTGCGCGGCCTGATCCTGAGCGCACGGGCGCTCGACAAGTCGATACGATTGAACGCGGGGTACGCGATGCAGGCGGGGACGGAGGGGTTGGGAATCAAGATTCCGAAGGACCCCAGCTACCCGCTGTCGCTGACCGGCCTCTGCACGCCGTTGCGTTTCACGAAATGATCCCGGCGATGACGATGGCCGGACTCGATGGCTGGCGGCAGGGCTTTGGCGATTTTATCGCTTGCGCGCGGGGCGCGGGCGGGCTTGAGGGAGCTGGACGGCCAGTGCAGCGCGGTGGATCGACGACGATGGCCCCCGCGTGCGGGCTATGGTCGATTCTTATGGCGGATTGATCCGCGGCGGAACCCTGGACGGATATTATACGGCATGAACGACGGTATCGAGGAACCGAAGCGGCGCGAGAATTTCAGCGCCGAGGAACTGACGGACGGCTGGATCAGCTGGAATCTCAAGGACAAGGACCGCTTCAACGCGTTCATCGAGCCGCTGTCAGTGCGCAGCGAAAACCCGACCGGGGACGGCCGTCCTTGCGCTCGGGTGCGGATGCTCCCCGAACGTCGGCACAGCAATCTCGGCGACAATGTCCACGGCGCGGTCAGCCTCGCGCTCGTCGACGTCGCGCTGTTCGCGGCGTCGCACCAGTTCGGATCGCTCGAGGCGGGGCATTCGGTGACGCTCGACCTTTCGACGCAGTTCGTCGGCGCGGGGCGCGTCGGCGAGCCGCTCGACGCTATCGTCGAGCTGGTGCGCGAGACCGGCCGGCTGATCTTCCTGCGCGGACTGGTGGTGCAGGGCGAGGGAGACGAGCATATCGTGCTGACCTTCGCCGGGACGATCCGCAAGGCGAGCCGGAAATGACCGACGTTCTCGCGGCCTATGACGCGCTGGTCGCGGGCGGCGAATTGAAGCTCGACCCTGAGCAGCGTGCCGCTGCGCAGCGATTGAACCATTTGCAGGAGGAGCTTGAGGCTTCGCCGCCGCGCGGCAGTCTGCTCTGGCGCATCGCCGGCCGCAAGCCCGAGGCGCCGCGCGGCGTCTACCTCTGGGGTGCGGTCGGGCGCGGCAAGTCGATGCTGATGGACCTTTTCTACGACCAGCTCCGCATCCAGCGGAAACGGCGGGTCCATTTCCACGCCTTCATGCAGGAGGTTCACGCGCGGATGCGCGAGGTGCGCAAGACCGAGAGCGGCGACCCGATCCCGCAGGTCGCCGCGGCGCTGGTCGAGAATATCCGCTGCCTCGCCTTCGACGAGATGGTCGTCAACAACAGCGCCGACGCGATGATCCTCTCGCGCCTGTTCACCGCGCTGATCGACCGCGGCGTCACCGTCGTCGCGACGTCGAACCGGCCGCCGTCCGACCTCTACAAGGACGGACTCAACCGCGAGCATTTCCTGCCCTTCATCGCGCTCGTCGAGGCGAAGCTCGATGTGATGAGCCTCAACGGCCCGACCGATTACCGCCGCCACCGGCTCGGCGACGGCAAGCGCTGGTTCGTTCCCGCCGACGATGCGGCGAGCGCGGCGCTCTCCGCCGCCTTCTTCCGCCTCACCGACTATCCGCCCGAGGATCGCGCGCATGTTCCGACGCTCGATCTCGATGTCGGCGGCGGGCGGATGCTGCACGTTCCGAAGGCGCTCAAGGGTGTCGCGGTCTTTTCGTTCAAGCGCCTGTGCGGCGAAGCGCGCGGAGCGGCGGACTATCTGGCGGTCGCGCGTCATTTTCACGCCGTGATCATCGTCGGCATTCCGCGCATGGGGCCCGAGAACCGCAACGAAGCGGCGCGCTTCGTGACGCTGATCGACGCGCTCTACGAATATAAGGTCAAGCTGCTCGCAAGCGCCGCGGCCGAACCCGACGCGCTCTATGTGGCGGGCGACGGGGCGTTCGAGTTCGAACGCACCGCGAGCCGGCTCGCCGAGATGCAGTCCGACGATTATCTGGCGCTCGGCCATGGCCAGGACAACGCTGGATAGACAGCGCGGGAGCGGCTGTATCCGTTGGTTTCGTCATTGCGAGCGCAGCGAAGCAATCTAGGGTGGTTTACGCGGGCTCTGGATTGCTTCGCTGCGCTCGCAATGACGAGTCATGAAGAACGGCCATGCGGCCTTGGAACCGCATTTCGATACCTTGGCTCCCGTCTTATTGGTATTGCGAACCATTTGCAAAAAAAGGCGGAATTTCATCCTTTTGGCGGTTGTTTCCTTAGGGGAATCAGCGTAGGGGCGTCGCCAGTCTTGGGACCGGAGCGGGGCGTCAGGCCCGTGCCCCCGCGGTCCGTGAACCTTTGCCGGGCTTGCCAGGAAGGGAGTGCCGCGCGCCATGGGACGCAAGAAGATCGCATTGATCGGAGCCGGGAATATCGGCGGAACGCTGGCGCTGCTCGCCGCGCAGAAGGAACTCGGCGATGTCGTCCTGTTCGACGTCGTGGAAGGCGTGCCACAGGGCAAGGCGCTTGACCTATCGCAGGTCGGCCCGATCGCGGGTTTCGACGCGAAGATCACCGGCACCAACGACTATAAGGACATCGCGGGCGCCGACGTCATCATCGTCACCGCCGGCGTCGCCCGCAAGCCGGGCATGAGCCGCGACGACCTGCTCGGCATCAACCTCAAGGTCATGAAGGCGGTCGGTGAGGGCATCAAGGCGAACGCCCCCGACGCGTTCGTCATCTGCATCACCAACCCGCTCGACGCGATGGTCTGGGCTCTCCGTGAGTTCTCGGGGCTTCCGCACAACAAGGTCGTCGGCATGGCCGGCGTCCTCGATTCGGCGCGCTTCAGCCACTTCATCGCCGATGAATTCGCGGTGTCGGTGAAGGACGTGAACACCTTCGTGCTCGGCGGCCACGGCGACACGATGGTCCCTGTCGTCCGCTATTCGACGATCAACGGCATCCCCGTTCCCGACCTCGTCAAGATGGGCCTGTCGACGCAGGAGAAGATCGACGCGATCGTCAAGCGCACCCGCGGCGGCGGCGGCGAGATCGTCGCGCTCCTCGGCACCGGATCGGCCTTCTACGCCCCGGCCGCGAGCGGCATCGCGATGGCCGAAGCCTATCTCGGCGACCAGAAGCGCATCCTGCCCTGCGCCGCTTATGTTGACGGCGAATATGGCGTCGACGGCCTCTACGTCGGCGTTCCGGTGCAGATCGGCGCCGGCGGCGTCGAGAAGATCGTCGAGATTGAACTGGGCGATGCCGACAAGGCGGGCCTGCAGGTCTCGGTCGACGCGGTCAAGGAACTGCTCGACGCATGCAAGGCGCTGGATTCGAGCCTCGCGTAAATAGCTTGTGCCCCTGCGAAGGCAGGGGTCCATCACCTGCGCTCGAAAGATCGGGCGGCGGGTGACCGATAGATTTGGAGATGGGCCCCTGCCTTCGCAGGGGCACGGAAGATGGAACGAAACGCATGAGCATCCTCATCGACAAGAATACCAAGGTCATCACCCAGGGGATGACCGGCGCCACCGGCACTTTCCACACCGAACAGGCGCTCGCTTACGGCACCAAGATGGTCGGCGGCGTGACGCCGGGCAAGGGCGGCACGACGCATATCGGCCTGCCGAACTTCAACACGGTCGAGGAAGCCAAGGCCGCGACCGGCGCGACCGCGAGCTGCATCTATGTCCCGCCGCCGTTCGCCGCCGACTCGATCCTCGAAGCCATCGATGCCGAGATCGAGCTGATCGTCGCGATCACCGAGGGCATTCCGGTGCTCGACATGGTCAAGGTGAAGCGCGCGCTTTCGGGCTCGAAATCGCGCCTGATCGGGCCGAACTGTCCCGGCGTGCTGACCCCCGACGAATGCAAGATCGGCATCATGCCCGGCAGCATCTTCAAGAAGGGCAGCGTCGGCGTCGTCTCGCGCTCGGGCACGCTGACTTATGAGGCGGTGTTCCAGACCTCGAACGTCGGGCTCGGCCAGACGACCGCGGTCGGCATCGGCGGCGACCCCGTCAACGGCACCAACTTCATCGACGTCCTCGAACTCTTCCTCGCCGACGAAGCGACCAAGTCGATCATCATGATCGGCGAAATCGGCGGCGACGCCGAGGAACAGGCGGCGCAGTTCCTGATCGACGAGGCGAAGCGCGGCCGCAAGAAGCCGATGGTCGGCTTCATCGCGGGCCGCACCGCGCCTCCGGGCCGCCGCATGGGCCACGCCGGCGCGATCGTATCGGGCGGCAAGGGCGACGCCGAAAGCAAGATCGCGGCGATGGAGGCGGCGGGCATCACCGTGTCGGCGAGCCCGTCGGAACTCGGCACGACGCTCGCCGAAGTGCTCAAGGAACGCGTCTGATTTTTCTGCGCCGCTCTTCGCCCGTGCCCCTGCGAAGGCAGGGGCCCATCACCCGACCGGGCGATGAATGAAGAGCGGCGCAGTCTACATGATGGCGAACCGCAAGAACGGTGCCATCTATACCGGATCGACATGGAAACTGGTGCAGCGTGTTTATCAGCACCGCGAGATGGCGATCGAAGGCTTCACGAAGACTCATGGCTGCGTGAGGCTGGTTTGGTTCGAAGTGCATGAGGATCTACAACAGGCGCGTTTGCGCGAATTGCAGATCAAGCGATGGAAAAGAAGTTGGAAGGTGCGGATGATCGAGGAAACGAATCCCGAATGGCGGGATTTGTGGTTCGAGATTCAGGGCTGATGGAAATCGGCTCCGCCAGTTCCATATTGTGCCCCCAGGAGATGGGCCCCTGCCTTCGCAGGGGCACGGATAGGTTAGTGAAATGAACCTCGAACGACAAAGCTTCGACATCGACGAACCGCAGGCCGGCCCGAGCTGGGCGCCGAAGAACTGGCCGCCGATCGACAGCGACGACCTGACCGCCGCGCTCGATCCGCAGCAGATGCAGGTCGCGGTGAAGGCGGCCGCGGCCAAGGCCGGCGCGCCGCTGTCGAATGCCGAGGTCGAGCGCGCGGCCGACGATTCGATCCGCGCGATGATGCTGATCCGCACCTATCGTGTGCGCGGGCACCTTGCCGCGAAGCTCGATCCGCTCGGGCTCAGCACGCGTGAATTGCCTGCCGACCTGACCCCCGAATATCACGGCTTCACCGGCGCGGCGCTCGATCGGCCGGTGTGGCTCGGCGGCACGCTCGGCCTCGAAAAGGCGACGGTGCGGGAGATCGTGGCGATCCTTCAGGCCAATTATTGCGGCGCGGTCGGCCTCGAATATATGCACATCGCCGACATCGTCGAACGCCAGTTCCTGCAGGAGCGGATGGAGGGCGCCGACAAGATCATCGAATTTTCGGTCGAGGGCAAACGCGCCATCCTGAACAAGGTGATCGAGGCCGAGGAGTGGGAGAAATTCCTCGCGCGCAAATATGTCGGCACCAAGCGCTTCGGTCTCGACGGCGGCGAATCGATGATCCCGGCGATGGAATCGATCATCAAATATGGCGGCCAGTATGGCGTGAAGGAAATCATCTACGGCATGGCGCACCGCGGGCGCCTCAATATGCTCGCGAACGTCATGGCGAAGCCGTACAAGGTGATCTTCCACGAATTTTCGGGCGGCAGCGCCAACCCCGACGACGTCGGCGGTTCGGGCGACGTCAAATATCACCTCGGCACCTCGACCGACCGCGAGTTCGACGGCATTTCGGTCCATATGTCGCTCGTCCCCAACCCCTCGCACCTCGAGGCGGTCGATCCGGTCGTGCTCGGCAAGGCGCGCGCGCAACAGGTGGTGCGCGACGACATTGGCAAGCATGAGCAGGTGCTGCCCGTGCTGATCCACGGCGACGCGGCGTTTGCGGGGCAGGGTATCGTCTGGGAATGCCTCGGCTTCTCGGGGATTCGCGGCTATAATACCGGCGGCTGCATCCATTTCATCGTCAACAACCAGATCGGTTTTACGACCAGCCCGCAGTTCGCGCGCTCGTCGCCCTATCCGTCGGACGTCGCGAAGGGCGTGATGGCGCCGATCCTGCACGTCAACGGCGACGATCCCGAGGCGGTGACCTTTGCCTGCAAGCTGGCGATCGATTTCCGCCAGCGCTTCAAGCGCGACGTCGTGATCGACATGTGGTGCTATCGCCGCTTCGGCCACAACGAAGGCGACGAGCCCTCGTTCACCCAGCCGCTGATGTATGCCAGCATCCGCCAGCATCCGCCGGTGTCGCAGCTTTGTGCCGCGAAGCTGGAGGCCGAGGGCGTGATCGATGCCGGCTGGGCCGATACGCACCGCAGCGAGTTCGTCGCGCACCTCGAGGAAGAATTCGAGGGCGCGAAAAGCTACAAACCGAACAAGGCCGACTGGTTCGCGGGCCGCTGGTCGGGGCTGCACGCCCCCGCCGATCATGAAAATGCGCGCCGCAACATCGCGACCGGCGTTTCGGACAAATTGTTCGACGCGATCGGCCGCGCGATGACGACGATTCCCGACGACCTCGAAGTCCACAAGACGCTGCGCCGGGTCATCGACGCGCGCGCCGCGATGTTCGCCAACAAGAAGGACGACGAGCTATTCGATTGGGCGACCGCCGAGCAGCTCGCGTTCGGAACCTTGCTCAGCGAGGGCTATCAGGTGCGCCTGTCGGGCCAGGATTCGGGGCGCGGCACCTTCAGTCAGCGCCATGCCGTCTGGGTCGACCAGAAGGACGAGCATAAATATATCCCGCTGACGACCGTTCCGCACGGCCGCTTCGAGGTGCTCGACAGCCCCTTGAGCGAATATGGCGTGCTCGGCTTCGAATATGGCTATGCGATGGCCGATCCGAAGAGCCTCGTGCTGTGGGAAGCGCAGTTCGGCGACTTCGCCAACGGCGCGCAGATCATGATCGACCAGTTCATCGCCGCGGGCGAGGCGAAGTGGCTGCGCGCCAACGGCCTCGTGCTGCTGCTGCCGCACGGCTATGAAGGACAGGGACCCGAGCATAGCTCGGCGCGCCTCGAACGCTTCCTGCAGCTTTGCGCGGGCGACAATATCCAGGTGTGCAATATCTCGACCCCGTCGAACTATTTCCACGTCCTGCGTCGCCAGATGCTGCGCTCGTTCCGCAAGCCGCTGATCATCATGACGCCCAAGTCGCTGCTCCGCCACAAGCTGGCGGTGTCGCAGCGCAGCGACTTCATTGGCGACGCGCATTTCCGCCGCATCATGTCGGACCGCACCCCGCCCGAGGACGCGAAGGTCAAGCGTGTCGTCCTCTGTTCGGGCAAGGTCGGCTATGATCTGATGGAAGCGCGCGACGCGGCGGGACTGACCGACACGACCGTGGTCCGCATCGAGCAGATATATCCCTTCCCCGGCGAGGCGCTGGCCGTCCGCCTGAAGCGGATGAAGAATCTCGAAGAGGTGGTGTGGGCGCAGGAGGAGCCGCGCAACAACGGCGCCTGGTTCTTCGTCGAGCCGCTGATCGAGGAGTCGCTGAAGGAGGCGGGGCACAAGGGGATGCGTGCGCGCTATGCCGGCCGCGCCGCCGCCGCCTCGCCCGCGACCGGGCTGATGAGCCGCCACCAGACCGAGCAGGCGGCGCTCGTCGCCGACGCGCTCGGCCTGTCGGTCCGCGCCGAAATCCGCCGCGCCAAGGCCAAGTCATAAGTTAGGTGTTCCCCCGCGAAGGCGGGGGCCCATCTTCCGAACGTCAGATGATGGACCCCCGCCTTCGCGGGGGAACAGAGAGAGAAGAGACGATGAGCACCGAAGTCAAAGTTCCCACGCTGGGCGAAAGCGTCACCGAAGCGACGATCGGCGAATGGCTGAAACAGCCGGGCGATGCCGTCGCGGTCGACGAGCCGATTGCCAGCCTCGAAACCGACAAGGTTGCGGTCGAAGTGCCGTCGCCGGTTGCCGGAGTGATGGGCCAGCAGGTCGTCGCGGTTGGCGAAACGGTCAATGTCGGCGCGGTGATCGCGACGATCGAAGCGGGTGACGGAAAGAGCGCGGCGCCCGCGCCCGCCGCCAAGGAAGCCGCCGCCCCGGCGCCCGCCGCGGCGACCGCTTCGGCACCGGCCGAGGAAAGCGGCGACGGTGTCCAGACGCTGTCGCCCGCGGTGCGCCGCCTCGTGCTCGAGCACGGCGTCGACCCGACCAAGATCAAGGGCAGCGGCAAGGATGGCCGCCTGACCAAGGAAGATGTGCTCGCCGCCGCCAATGCCGCGCCCGAGGCGGCGCCCGCGCCTGCTGCGACCCCTGTGGCTGCCCCCGCCGCGAGCGGTGCGCCGGGCCGCCGCGAAGAGCGCGTCAAGATGACGCGGATGCGCCAGACGATCGCCAAGCGGCTGAAGTCGGCGCAGGACACCGCGGCGATGCTCACCACCTTCAACGACTGCGACATGTCGGCGGTGATCGCGACGCGCGACAAATATCGCGACAGCTTCGAGAAGAAGCATGGGGTTCGCCTTGGCTTCATGAGCTTCTTCACCAAGGCGGTCGCGCTCGCGGCGCACGACATTCCGGCGGTCAACGCGCGGATCGACGGCGACGAGATCGTCTATCACGACTATCTCGACGTCTCGGTCGCGGTCAGCGCGCCCAACGGGCTCGTCGTGCCGATCGTCCGCAACGCCGACAGCCTGTCCTTCGCGGACATCGAGAAAGCGATCGCCGACCTCGGCAAGCGCGCCAAGGACGGCACGCTGACGATGGACGACATGACCGGCGGCACCTTCACCATCTCGAACGGCGGCGTTTTCGGCGGCCTGATGTCGACCCCAATCATCAACCCGCCGCAGTCGGCGGTGCTCGGCCTCCACCGCATCGAGGACCGCCCGGTCGTGCGGAACGGCGAGATCGTCATCCGTCCGATGATGTATCTTGCGCTCAGCTACGATCACCGGCTGGTCGACGGCCGCGAGGCGGTGACTTTCCTGAAGACGATCAAGGAAGCGATCGAGGATCCGACGCGGCTGCTGATCGATTTGTAGGTTCCGTCGCCCCAGCGAAAGCTGGGGCCGCTATCCCCCTGGCGCCGCTATCGACGCCAGCGATCCCAGCTTTCGCTGGGATGACGAATGGAGTTGATAATGGCTGATTACGACTACGACGTCCTTGTCATCGGTGCCGGCCCCGGCGGTTATGTCGCGGCTATCCGCGCCGCGCAACTCGGGCTCAAGACCGCGTGCGCCGAAGGGCGCGAGACGCTGGGCGGCACCTGCCTCAACGTCGGTTGCATCCCGTCGAAGGCGATGCTCCATGCGTCGGAATATTATGAGGCCGCGGCCGGCGGCGCGATGGCGGCGATGGGCATCAAGGTGAAGCCCGAACTCGATCTCGGCACGATGCACGGCCAGCGCAAGGACGCCGTCAAGGGCCTGACCGGCGGCATCGAGTTCCTGTTCAAGAAGAACAAGATCGACTGGTTGAAGGGCTATGCCCAGTTCACGTCGGCCGACACGGTCGAGGTCGCGGGCAAGGCGGTGCGCGCGAAGAATATCATCATCGCCACCGGCTCGTCGGTGACCCCGCTTCCGGGTGTCGAGGTCGACAATGCCAAGGGCGTCATCGTCGATTCGACCGGCGCGCTCGAGCTTGCGAAAGTGCCGGGCCATATGGTCGTGATCGGCGGCGGCGTGATCGGGCTCGAACTCGGCAGCGTGTGGCGCCGCCTCGGCGCCAAGGTGACCTGCGTCGAATATCTCGACCAGATCCTCCCCGGCATGGACGGCGACGTCCGCAAGGAAGCGAACAAGATCTTCAAGAAGCAGGGCATCGAGTTCAAGCTCAAGACGAAGGTTACCGGCGCGACAGTCAAGGGCAAGAAGGCGGTGCTGACGCTCGAACCCGCCGCGGGCGGCGAGGCCGAGACGCTGGAGGCCGACGTCGTGCTCGTGTCGATCGGGCGCCGTCCGAACACCGACGGGCTCGCGCTCGACAAGGCGGGGCTCGCGGTCAACAAGCGCGGCCAGATCGAGACCGACCATGATTTTCGCACCTCGGTTCCCGGCATCTGGGCGATCGGCGACGTGATCCCCGGCCCGATGCTCGCGCACAAGGCCGAGGACGAAGGCATCGCCTGCGCCGAGAATATCGCAGGGCAGACCGGCATCGTGAATCACGACGTCATCCCGTCGGTCGTCTACACCTGGCCCGAGATCGCCGGCGTCGGCCTGACCGAGGAAGCTGCGAAGGAAAAAGGCGAGGTCAAGGTCGGCAAATTCCCGATGCTCGCGAACAGCCGCGCCAAGACCAACCACGAGCCCGATGGCTTTGTGAAGGTGATCGCCGATGCGAAGACCGACCGCGTGCTCGGCGTCTGGATCATCGCCAGCGTCGCGGGCACGATGATCGCGCAGGCGGCGCAGGCGATGGAATTCGGCGCGACGTCCGAAGACATCGCCTACACCTGCCACGCCCACCCGACGCACAGCGAAGCGATCAAGGAAGCGGCGATGGCGGTGACGGGGAAGCCGATCCACATCTGATTGCGGCGAGGCATAAAGCAGCCCTGTTCCCCCGCGAAGGCGGGGGGCCATCTCCGGTCGGCGCTATTCCGAACCGGCAGAAGGTGGACCTCCGCCTTCGCGGGGGAGCAGAGTTGTGCGGTCGTCGGCGCGCCACCCGCCTTCCCATTGTGCCGCCCCGCCCGCAATGATAGCGCCTCGCATCATGGACACCCAGACCCTCATCCGGCTGCTCGATCTCGCGGGGATCGGCGTCTTCGCGCTGTCGGGCGCGCTGATGGCGGTGCGGTTGCGCCAGACATTGGTCACCGCCTGCTTCTTTGCGTTGGTGACCGGGGTCGGCGGCGGTAGCGTGCGCGACCTGCTGATCGGAGCGCCGGTCTTTTGGGTGCAGGACGGCGCGATCGCCGCGGTGTGCATCGCGATCGCGCTCACCGTCTGGGCGACCCCCGAACGCTGGTGGCAGGGCCATCTGCTCGAATGGGCCGACGCGGTGGGGCTCGCCGCCTATGCGGTGTTCGGCACCGCGAAAGCGCTTGCCTGGGGCGTGCCGCCGGTCCCCGCGCTGATGATGGGGGTGATCACCGGCTGCGTCGGCGGTACGATCCGCGACATATTGGCGGGGGTGCCGTCGATCATCATGCGGCCCGAAATCTATGTCACCGCGGCGGCGCTCGCGTCGGGACTCTATCTCGTCCTGCTGTGGCTGGGCCTCGGGACGGCGGTGGCGGCGATCGCGGGCGCGGGCGCCGGATTCATGCTGCGCGGCGCGGCAATTCGCTGGTCATTGGCGCTCCCGGCCTATAAGGGCCCCCGCGAATCGCGGTAAACAGCGGCCTAAGCGAGCCGCAACGCCGGCTTAACATCGATCCGCTAAGGATTCGGGCGCGCGGAGAGGCGCGCCGTGGGGACCATTTCCATCTTGATGACATTGCTGATCTCGTTCGGCGCCGGGGTCGAGGCGCCCGATTGCGCGAGTGCGTGCGGCGATCCGGCGGCGACCGGCCGCTGGATCGTCGGGCTGTCGCTGATCATCTTCCTGTTGCCGCTGATCGCATCGACCGTGGCGCGGCTTTTGAGGCGCCGCCATGGCGTCGCCAGCGCACCCGCCGCTTTCTCCGCCGCCTCGCCTGATTTTCCATCCCGGCTTGACCGGACCGCGCTTCGCGGCATGGTGGAAGGAAAGATATGGGAGACGGCATGACCACGGCACAGGCGACGGCGAACGGCATCGACATCACCTATGAGGACAAGGGGCCCAAGGATGCGCCGCCGATCCTGCTCGTGATGGGGCTCGGGGGACAACTCACCCTCTGGCCCGACGAGTTCGTCGACGCGCTCGTCGCGCACGGTTTTCGCGTCATCCGCTACGACAATCGCGACGTTGGCCTGTCGACGCGTTTCGACGCCGCGGGCGTTCCCAATCTCAAATGGATGTTCGTCAAGGCGGCGCTGCGGCTGCCGGTGAGCAGCGCCTATACGCTCGCCGACATGGCGGCCGACGGCATGGCGCTGCTCGATCATCTCGGCATCGACCGCGCGCATATCGTCGGCGCGTCGATGGGCGGGATGATCGTCCAGCATATGGCGGCGCGCTATCCCGAACGAGTGCTGTCGCTGACCTCGATCATGTCGACCACCGGCAATCCGCGCCTGCCGCGCGCGCAGAAGGAGGCGATGCGGGTCCTCGCCAATCGGCCGATGAGCGGCGATGCCGAAGCGATGATCGCCTATTCGGTGAACGCCGCGCGGGTGATCGGCAGTCCCGGCTATCCCGCTGAGGAGGAGCGGCTCCAGCGCCGCGTCCGCGGCGATTACGAGCGCGGCTGGTATCCGCAGGGCGTCGCGCGCCAGATGGCGGCGATCGTTGCCGATGGCGACCGCCGCGCGATGCTGAAGGATATCAAGGCGCCGACGCTGGTGATCCATGGCGAGGCCGACCCGCTCGTGCCGATCGAGGGCGGGCGCGATACCGCCGCGCATATCGCGGGCGCACGGCTGCTGACCATCCCCGGCATGGGGCACGATCTGCCGCTCGCGCTCGTCGATACGTTGACGGGGGCGATTGCCGAGCATGCGCGGGGCGTGGCGGTCGCGGCCTAAAAAAAGGACGGCGCAACTAGATCCTGTTCCCCCGCGAAGGCGCGGGGCCAGAGCGTGATAAAGCCGACATTTGGGTAGGCCGTTCTGGGGCCCCGCCTTCGCGGGGACACATGCTATTGTTCGATATGATCTATTTCAGCAGCAGCGCCAACGCGGCGAACCATCCCTTTGCTTCCGGCGCCCGCGGCACCGCGGGCAGGAAGGCGCGGCAGTCGAGGCAGCTTGCCTGCACCGACCCCGAACGGGTGAGCAATGTCAGATCCTGCGCCAGCCGCCGCTCGGTAAGCTGGCGGTTCATCGCCGCGATGCCGAACCAGCCGCGCGGCGCCATCGCCTGCTGATCCTGCTCGGCGCCGGTCAGGCTGGCGAGCATCTTGGAAAATTCGCTCGGCTCTTCCTCATAATATTTGGCATGATAAGCGCCGTCGATCTTTGCCATCTTTGCCGCCGCCGCCAGCGCGTCGGGCAGGCCGCCGAACTGGTCGACAAGGCCGATCTGGCGCGCGGTGCCGCCGGCCCAGACGCGGCCTTCGGCGATCTCGCGAATCTTCTCGATCGGCTGCTTACGGCTCTTGGCGACGAGGCCGGTGAAGCGGGCATAGATATCCTCGACGCTCGCCTGCGCGAGCGCGTTGAACTCGTCGTTCACGCCGCCGAACACGTCGGGCTGGCCCGACAGCGGCGTCGTCGCGATGCCGTCGGCATTGACCCCGATCTTCGCGAGCGCCTGATCGAAGCTGGGGATGATGCCGAACACGCCGATTGAGCCGGTGATCGTGTCGGGCTCGGCGAAGATGCGGTCGGCGGGGGTCGACACCCAATAGCCGCCCGATGCGGCGACATTCGCCATCGAGACGACGACGGGCAGCTTCTTTGCCTTGGCCTGGAGCAGCGCCTGGCGGATCTGTTCCGACGCGAGCACCGATCCGCCGGGCGAATCGACGCGCAGCACGATCGCCTTGGTGCCGCTGTCGGCGACGGCGTCGAGAATGTGCTCGGCGATCGTGTCGCCGCCGGCCGAACCGCCGCCCGTTTCGCCGTCGACGATCTCGCCGACGACCGGGACGACGGCAATCGCCGCGCCCTTTTCTTCCGGCGGATTGGCCGCGACCCAATTGTCAAGCGGGATCGCGTTATATTCCCACGGGCGGCTGTCGTCATAGACGCCGCTGATCTCGGCGACGCGTTCGCTGAATGCCATGCGGCTGCCGACCTTGTCGATCAGCCCGGCCTCGACTCCTGCCTTCGACAGGTCGTTGCCCGCCGCCTTCACCGCGCCCGCGGTGTCGGCGATGAAGGCGTCGATCTTGGCTTTAGGCCGCGCTTTCCTGACGTCGGCCAGCCAGTTTTCCCACAGGACGCCGGCATAGGCGCGGTCGGCCTCCTTCGCTTCGGGCGACTGGTCGCTGCGCAGATAGGGCTCGACCGCGCTCTTGAAGGTGCCGACGCGATAGATGTGCGCGGTGATGCCGAGCTTGTCCATCAACCCTTTGTAATAAAGGCGCGACCCGCCCGGCCCGGCGATCGCCACGCCGCCGATCGCATCCGACCAGATTTCGCTGGCGTGCGCCGCGACCTGATAGCTGTCGGTGGTATAGGCGGTAGCGAAGGCGAGCACCGGCTTCTTCGCCGCGCGCACCTTGTCGACCGCGGTGCCGATCTCGGCAAGCGACACCTGGCCGCCGCCGAGGAAGCGGTCGAGGTCGAGCACGACCGACGTGACGCGCTTGTCGGTCGCCGCGGTTTCGAGCGCGTGGACGATGTCGCGGGTGCGCAGTTCCTTGAGCTGATTGCCGCCCGACAGCGCCGCCAGCGGATCGACGTCGGAGGGCTGTTCAGTGACGACGCCGTCGAAATCGACCACGAGCGCCCCCTCGCTGACCGGCAGCGATGCATTGGGGCGCCCCGCGAGCAGCGCGAAAAGCGCCACGAAGAACAGCAGCAGGAAGATCAGCGCCAGCCCGTCCTTGATCGCCACGAGCAGGTGCCAGACCTTGCGCGGAAAGCTGGTGCTCCCGCCGGGCTTGTCGTCGCCGGGCAGCGGCCGACGGACGGGGATGGCCCAGGGGCCGGCTGGGTCGGTGGGAGGCGTGGCGGTGGTGTCGGTCATGCGCGCAAACCTAGGGATGCGCCTCGCCCTTGGCAATGCACGCTTCGACGGGCGGGAGACGGGGAGGGGGCGAACGACTTTGTGTCAGGTTCGTCATTGCTTCGCTTCGCTCACAATGACGAGCTTTATAACCACCCCTCGCTGCGATACCAGCGCACCGTTTCCGCCAGCGCATCCTTGGTATCGAGCGCCGGTTTCCACAGCATGGCAGGCGGTCGCGCGCCCTCGGTCGCCACCCAGTCGGGATGCGCGATATAGCGCGCGCGGTCGGGCGTCAGCTTTGCGGCCTTGCGGCGCACCAGCGTGTCGAGCCGTCCAGCGGTTTTGAGCACCGCGCCCGGAACCGGCAACGCGCGGACATGCGTCCGCCCCACGGCCTCGCCGACCGCGCGCGCGAAATCGCCGTGGGTCCAGCCGCCCGCGCGGCCATCGTCGGGCTCATAAACCTGCCCGATGCTCGCCGCGCGGTCGGCGGCGAGCGCGACGAGCAGGCGCGCCAACTCCCCGACATAGATCGCCGACATCCGCCCCGGCGGGACGAGCGCGATGCCGCGCCGCGCCATGCGGAACAGGTCGAGCATCTCGCTGTCGCCGGGACCGAACACCGCGGGCGGCCGCACGATCGTCCAGTCGAGCCCGCTGTCCTCGACAACCGCCTCGGCGCGCTCCTTCGACCAGCCATAGTTGGAGATGCCGGGCTCGCGTGCCGCGAGCGACGAGACATGAATGAAGCGCCGCACCCCCGCGCCGCCCGCCGCCGCGACGACATTCGCGGTCGCGACTGCATTCCCCGCCTCGAAATCGGCGCGCGTCGGCACGTTCACGACGCCGGCGATATGCATCACGACATCGCTGCCCGCCGCCATGTCGGCGAGCGCATCGGGCCGGTCGAGCGCGCCCGCGATCCAGGTGACACCTTCGCGCGCGTCCTGCGGGCGGCGGGTGAGGGCGCGGACGTGCCAGCCTGCGGCGACCGCCTGTCGCAGCGTCGCTTGGCCGACGAAGCCGGTCGCTCCGGTCATCGCCAGCACCGGCGCCGTCACAGCAGCACCATATGGTCGCGGTGCACCATCGCGGCGCGCGGGGCATAACCGAGCGTCGCCTCCTGCGCGTCGCGGCCGAGGCCGAGGATCGCGGTCGCGTCGGCGACCGGATATTCGGACAGCCCGCGCGCGACGGTGCGTCCGTCGGGGCCCGCGATGTCGAGGATATCGCCGCGCACGAAAGCGCCGGTCGCGGCGGTGACCCCCGCGGCGAGCAGGCTCGCGCCACCGCGCAGCGCCTTCACCGCTCCGGCGTCGATCGTCAGGCGGCCCTTGGCGGTAAGCCCGCCCGCGAGCCACGCCTTGCGCGCGCTCGCGCCCTTTTCGGCAACGAAGATCGTGTGGCGCGCGTCGGTCGAAAGCGGCCGTTCGATCCGCCCCGAGGCGATGGCGAGGTGCGCGCCCGCCGCATTGGCGATGCGCGCCGCCGCGATCTTTGACACCATGCCGCCCGATCCCATGCCCGACGCCGACCCGGTGTCGGCCATCGCCTCGATCGCGCCGTCGATCCGCTCGACGCGTGCGACGTGATTGGCGCCGGGGAGAGCGGGATTGCGGTCGTAGAGCCCGTCGATGTCGGAGAGCAGCACGACGCCGCCCGCGCCTGCCGCCTGCGCGACGCGCGCGGCGAGCCGGTCGTTGTCGCCGAAGCGGATTTCCTCGGTCGCGACGCTGTCATTCTCGTTGATGATCGGCACCACGCCGAGCCCGAGCAGCCGGTCGAGCGTCGCCGCGGCGTTGAGATAGCGGCGGCGATGTTCGAGGTCGCCCAGCGTCACGAGCATCTGCGCCGCGGTCAGCCCCTCGGCGCCGAGCACCTCGGCCCAGACCTGGCTCAGCGCAATCTGCCCGGTTGCCGCCGCCGCCTGCGCATCCTCCAGACTCGCGCGCCCGCCCTTGGCGAGCCCGAGCCGCCGCGCGCCGAGCGCGATCGCTCCCGACGAAACGACCGCGATCTGCTGGCCCGCCTTCGTCCGCTCGGCGATGTCGGCGGCAATCCCCGCCAGCCACGCGCGCCGCACCGCGCCGCCCGGATCGACGAGCAGCGCCGATCCGATCTTGACGATCAGGCGCGGGCAGGAGGCGGGAGCGAACAGGGTCATGGCATTCTTCTAGCCCTCTCCCGCTGGCGGGAGAGGGTTGGGTGAGGGTGGCGCGGCCTTGAGCCTTCGGTCGAGCTCGGCCAGCACCGCGGAAAGGACGCCCTCCATATTCGCAAGCACGTCATTGTTCCAGAAGCGGATGAGGTGGAATTTCTTGGCTTCGAGAAAGGCGGTGCGCGCCGCGTCGACCTCGGGAGTATGCTGGCCGCCGTCGAGTTCGACGATCAGGTCGGCTTCGATGCAGATGAAGTCGACGATATAGGGACCGATACTGACCTGACGGCGGAATTTATGGCCGCCGAGCTGGCGATTGCGGACGCGGGACCAGAAAGCGCGTTCGGCGTCGGTGGCATTGCGGCGGAGATTGCGGGCGTGGGGATTGGTTCTTCTTGTGATCGCCATCCCGTCCACCCTCATCCAAGCTTCGCTAGCCGCCATTCGGCGGCAAGCTGCGCTATCCTTCTCCCGCCAGCGGGAGAAGGGGAGGAATCGTTCAGATCGGCGACCAGTCGCCGCCCGCATCCTCGCTCTCATCCTCTCCCGGTTCGGGATGGCCGATCGCCTCGAGCAATTTGTCGAGCACCGCGCCGACGCCCGCGCCGCTGGCGCCCGACAGCGCCATCACCTTATGACCGCTTTCAGCTTCGAGTTCGGCCGACAGTGCCGCGATCAGCTCGTCGTCGAGCGTGTCGATCTTGTTGAGCGCGACGATCACCGGCTTGTCGATCAGGTCGGCGCCATAGGCCTCCAGCTCGTCGCGGACGATGCGATAGCTGGTCGCGACATCCGTGTCGTTCGCGTCGACCAGATGCAGCAGCACGCGGCAGCGCTCGATATGCCCCAGGAAGCGGTCGCCGACCCCGGCCCCCTCGGCAGCGCCTTCGATCAATCCGGGAATGTCGGCAATGACGAATTCCTGCCCCTTGTGGCTGACGACGCCGAGCTGCGGGCGCAGCGTCGTAAAGGCATAGGCGCCGACCTTGGCCTGCGCGTTGGTCACCGCGTTGATGAAGGTCGACTTGCCGGCGTTGGGCAGACCGACCAGCCCTGCGTCGGCGAGCAGCTTCAGTCGCAGCCACACCCACATCTCCTCGCCCGGCCAGCCGGGGCCGTGCTGGCGCGGGGCGCGGTTGGTCGAGGTCTTGTAGCTCGCATTGCCGCGCCCGCCGTCGCCGCCGTGCAGGAAATGGATGCGCTCGCCCTCCTTGGTGAGGTCGGCGAGCAGGCTGCGTTCGTCGTCGTCGGCCAGGATCTGGGTGCCGACCGGCACCTGAATGACGAGGTCGGGGCCGCCCGCGCCAGTGCGGTCACGCCCGGCGCCGGGGGTGCCGCGCTTCGCCTTGAAATGCTGAGTGTAGCGGAAATCGATCAGCGTGTTGAGGCCCGCGACCGCCTCGAACACGACGTCGCCGCCCTTGCCGCCATTGCCGCCGTCGGGGCCGCCATATTCAATATATTTCTCGCGCCGGAACGACACGGCGCCGGGGCCGCCATCGCCCGACTTGATGAAGATCTTGGCCTGGTCGAGGAAATGCATCGGGGGCCTTTAGGGGGAAAGGCACGATTTGGCCAGCGCTCGTCGCCTTCGCGAAGGGGCCGCCGATCTCCTGTCTTCGTCATCCCGGACTTGATCCGGGATCCATGATTCCGGCGCTGCGAGAATGGATCCCGGATCAAGTCCGGGATGACGATGAATATTACCGCGCTGATGGCCTTTGCGGTGCTTCATTCGATAGCGGCGTCACCCCCGCCGCCCGATCCCGTGCGACAGCATCGATTCGAGGGCGATCTCGCGCGCGCGGCTGCGCGGGACGCCGAGGGCGCGCGACAGCGGGCCGCCGAACAGCGCGTCGCCGAGCGCCATCAGCACGAGCTGCATCGTCTCGTCCTCGATCGGCGCTTCTTCTTCGCCATGATCCTCGCGCAGTTCCTCGACCAGGTCGTGGATCGCCTTCAGGATCGGGTCGAGCGCATTTTCATTGCCCGACAGGATCATCCAGCTCGCCAGCGCCCCCGCGCCGCCGGTGTCGAACGCGTCGAAGGCCAGGTCGACGACCTCGCGCGGATTCTGCTCGCTCGCGCGCTGGCGGAACACCGCCTCGCGGATCGTCGTGGTGATGAACGCCGCCATCTTCTCGATCAGCGCCTGCTGCAGCCCCGCGGCGCTGCCGAAATGGTGGAGCAGGTTCGCGTGGGTGCGGTCGACGCGCGCCGCTACGGCTTTCAGCGTCACCGCCTGCGGACCGCTTTCGATCAGGATTTCGCGGGCCGCTTCCAGCGCGGCCGCCCGGCTCTCCTCCGGGCTCAGTCGCTTTCTTGATATTGACACCACTGTAAGTAACCTTTAACACCATGCCCCATGGGACGTCCCCACGTCCCGCAACCCCTTTTCGACGGTGAAGACCATATGTCCAGCCTTTCCCGCTCTCCCACCCCCGACGATCTGTCGATTACCCCGCGCGACAAGCGCTTCGGCCGCGACGACCGGCAGGGGCGCTGGTGGCTGAACGGCGATCCCATCGCGTCGGCTTTCCACACCGCGCTGTCGGTCACCTTTCCGCGCGGCGAAGCGATGTTCATCGAGGCGGTGAAGGCGCACCGCGACGGCGTTCCCGACAAGCTCGCACGCGAAATCCGCGCCTTCACCCAGCAGGAAGTGATCCACAGCCGCGAGCATGTCGTCTTCAACAAGAAGGCGGCGGAAGCGGGCTATGATCTCAGCGAGCTCGATGCCGACGTCAGCCACGTCCTCGATCTCATCAAGACGCGCCCGCCGATCGTCAACCTGATGGCGACGATCGCGCTCGAACATTATACCGCGATGATGGCGGCGGTGATGCTGAAGGACCCGAAAATGTACGCGGGTGCCGAGCCCGAATGGGGCGCCCTGTGGAAATGGCACGCGATCGAGGAGATCGAGCATAAGGGCGTCGCCTACGACACCTGGCTCCACGCGACGAAGGACTGGAGCCGCTGGAAGCGGTGGAAGGCGAAGTCGCTGATGATGCTGCTCGTCACCAGCCGCTTCTGGCCGCGCCGCGTCAAGGGGATGAAGGCGCTGCTGAAGCAGGACGGGCTGACCGGCTGGCGCGTGACGGCGCGCATCTGGTGGTATCTGCTCGGCTCGCCCGGCATCCTGCGCAAAAGCTTTCTGCCGTGGCTGTCCTATTTCATGCCGGGCTTTCATCCGTGGAACCACGACGACCGCGCGCTGATCGAGAAATATGAAGGCGACTACGCCGACGCGCTGATGCCCGCGCATTCCTCGGCGCCCGAACTGGCGGCCGCCTGACGCAGAGGTTCCGCAAAGGCGGGCGCCCGGACCGGTTTCTCTCTCCCCTCCGAGCCTGCCTTTGCGGGGCGCATCAATCGCCTCAAATTCCCCCGTCATTCCCGCGAAAGCGGGAATCCAGCTTCCTTCTCTCTTAATTCTTCGCGCCTTTGCCCCTTTGCGTGAGTCTTTTGAAAATCTCACGCAAAGGGGCAAAGGCGCGAAGAAGGAAAAGCTGGATTCCCGCCTTCGCGGGAATGACGAAAAGAGGGGGCAGTCCGGACCTAGACGCGCCCGCCGCTCTCCCATATCCCTTGTCCGGTGGGGAAGGGGGCGTCATGCAACCGATGACGGCGGCGGAAATCATGCAGCTCGAACTGCAGCTTGCGGGTCGCGCCTCGCTGCTTCAGTTCGGCTGCGGCAACAGCACGCTTGTCGCCGCAAGGCAGGCGCAGACAATCGTCTGCGTCGACGCCGATGCCGGCTGGCTGGCCGAGGTCGGCGCCAATCTCGCCCGCGCGGCGATCGATTTCACGCCTGTCCATGCCGACATCGGGCCGATCGGCGACCGGGGCTATCCCGCCGATCGCGGCCGGATGCAGGACTGGCCGCGCTATCATGTGCAGGTGTGGCGCCAGCTTTCGGCCAGCCCCGACGCGGTGCTGATCGACGGCCGCTTTCGCGTCGCCTGCCTGTTGCAGGCGATCGTTCACGGCAAGCCCGACTGCCTGCTGTTGTTCCACGGCTTCACCGACCGGCCCGATTATCAGGTCGTGTTGCGGCATGCCGATATGTTGGCGCGCGTCGACACGCTCGCAGTGCTGCGCGCCAAGCGGCAGGTCGACGGCACCGCGGTGCTGCACGACCTGTTCGACCATTTCCTCGTTCCCGATTGACCGGCCTCGATGCACCCGGCATGTCGGCGCGATGATCACATCGCCTCCGCTCATCGAAACCGGCCGCCTCCGCCTCCGCCCGATGCGCTTCGCCGACAAGGACGTTCATATCGCGATGTGGGCCGACGCCCGCGTCACCCGCTTCATCGGCGGCGAACCGCGCACGCCCGACGTGAGTTGGGGCAAGTTTCTGAGCTCGGCGGGGCTGTGGCCGGTGATGGGCTTCGGCTATTGGGTGTTCGCCGACAAGGCGAGCGACGCGCTGGTCGGCATGGGGGGCTTAAGCTATTTCTGCCGCGGCATTCCCGAGCTTGAGGATTGTCCCGAGGCGGGCTGGGCGTTCGACGCCGACCATTGGGGCGCGGGCTATGCGACCGAAGCGATGACCGCGGCGCTCGGCTGGGCCGACGCGAACCTCGATGCCAGGGAAGTGCGCTGCATCATCGACCCCGGCCATGTCGCATCGGAACGGGTGGCGGCGAAGCTGGGCTTTCGCCGCATCGGCGAGAGCGATGCGCTGGGCCATGCCGTGGCGATCTATTCGCGGCCCAAGGGGGGATGAACCGTCATTGCGAGGAGCCGAAGGCGACGCGGCAATCTCCAGCTATCGACCTTGCGCAAGGTCGATAGCTGGAGATTGCTTCGCTCCGCTCGCAATGACGGATTTGGCTAGAGCGGCGTGCGCTTAATCTGCAACGCCCCTTGTCCGTTCGTGTCGAGCGAAGTCGAGATACCCATCGGCCTTGCGCTGCCCGGATGGGTGTCTCGACTTCGCTCGACACGAACGGGACGGTGGATCAGATTTAAGGCTCGATGCTCTAAGCCGCCTCGACCACCAGCACGCCGCCGTCGGCGCTGACGACGCGGACCTTGCTACCCTCGGCGGCGTCGGGGCCGTGGACCGGCCATTCGCCGTCGCCGACCCTGGCGCGGCCACGGCCGTCCTCGATCGCCCGGGTCACCGTCAGCACCTCGCCGACCAGCCGCACCGCGCGCTGGTTGAGATTGGGGTCGGCGGTGGTGATCGGGTTCGCCTTCAGCCAGCGCCGCGCGCTGTAGAGGGCGATGAACGACAGCACCGCGAAGATGCCGAGCTGCGCCGGAACGCTGTCGGCGACGCCGGGAAGGATCCAGGCAAAGACGCCGGTGACGATCGCCGCGGCGCCGAGCCAGATCAGGAAGAAGCCGGGCGCGACGATCTCGGCCGCGGCGAGCAGCACGCCGAGCGAGAGCCACGCCCAATGCGGTTCCATGCTCGCCAACCAGTCCGCCATCTCAGCCCCCCTTGCGTTCGAGCGCGTCCTTGGCGAGCTCGCCGATGCCGCCGAGCGTGCCGATGAGCTGCGTCGCCTCGACCGGGAACAGGATCGTCTTGGCGTTCGGGCTGGTCGCGAACTGGCTCACTGCCTCGACATATTTCTGCGCGATGAAATAGTTGATCGCCTGCGCATTGCCGCCGGCGATCGCGTCGGACACCATCTGCGTCGCCTTGGCCTCGGCCTCGGCCTCGCGCTCGCGGGCCTCGGCGTCGCGGAACGCGGCTTCGCGGCGACCCTCGGCCTGCAATATCTGGCCCTGCTTCTCGCCCTCGGCGCGCAGGATCTCGGAAGCGCGCATCCCTTCGGCTTCGAGGATGTTGGCGCGCTTCTCGCGCTCGGCCTTCATCTGCCGCGCCATCGCGTTCGAAATGTCGGCGGGCGGGCGGATGTCCTTGATCTCGACGCGGGTGATCTTGACCCCCCACGGCGTCGTCGCATCGTCGACGACGTGCAGCAGGCGGGTGTTGATCTCGTCGCGCTTCGACAGCGTCTCGTCGAGGTCCATCGATCCCATCACCGTGCGCAGGTTCGTCGTCGTCAGGTTCATGATCGCGAGATAGAGGTCGCTGACCTCATAGGCCGCCTTGGCGGCGTCGAGCACCTGGAAGAAGACGACGCCGTCGACCGCGACCATCGCATTGTCCTTGGTGATGATCTCCTGCCCCGGAATGTCGAGCACCTGCTCCATCATGTTTACCTTGCGCCCGACGCGGTCGAAGATCGGCATGATGAAGTTGAGCCCCGGCTGCGCGGTGTGGGTGTAGCGGCCGAAGCGTTCGATCGTATAGGCATAGCCCTGCCGGACCGGCGTCAGCGCCCAGACCAGGAACACCAGGGCCAGCACCACCAGCGCGAGCGCGAATTCCATCGATCGTCCCCTCTTTCACAAAAGCCTCATCTCCTTATTGCGGCAATGCGGCGGCTGCGCCACAGAAAAGCGCATGACCGACTTTGCCCCCCGCTCGCTGCTCTATGTTCCCGGCTCGAACGCCCGCGCGCTCGACAAGGCGCGGGGGCTCGCCGCCGACATGCTGATCATCGACCTCGAGGATGCGGTTCCGGCCGACCGCAAGGCGGAGGCGCGCGCCGCCATGCGCGCGGCGGTCGCGGCGGGCTTTTCCGGCAAGCGCGTCGCGGTGCGGATCAACGGAACGGGCAGCGAGCATCAGGCCGACGACCTTGCCGCTGTCGCCGGGCTGGCGCTGGATGCCGTGGTGCTGCCGAAGGTCGACGCGCCGTCGGATCTCGACCCGGCGCGCCCGCTCGGCGTGCCGCTGCTGGCGATGATCGAGACCCCGGCCGCCATCTATGCGGCGCGCGACATCGCCGCCGATCCCGCGACGCACGGGCTGATCGCGGGGCTCAACGACCTTGCGCACGAACTGAAGCTGCCCGATGGCATGGACCGCGGCGCGATGAGCCATGCGATTCAAGCGATCGTGCTCGCGGCGCGCGCGGGCGGCGTCTGGTGCTTCGACGGCGTCTATAACGCCATCGACGATGCGGCGGGCTTCGCGGCGGAGGCCGCCGAAGGGCGGCGGCTCGGCTTCGACGGCAAGACGCTGATCCACCCGTCGCAGGTCGATCCGTGCAACGCCGCCTTCGCCCCCTCGCTGCGCGAGATCGCCGCAGCCGAAGCGCTGGTCGCGGCCGCGACGGGTGGCGCGCAGCGGCACGAAGGCCGGATGATCGAGGACATGCACGTCGCCGCGGCGCGCGCGCTGCTGGAACGGGCGGGAAGAAAATAACAGGATTCGCGCAGGGACGCAGAGAAATTACACTATCCTGTTCCCCCGCGAAGGCGGGGGCCCATCTCCGGTCGGTGCAAGGTGGGACCGGCCGGAGATGGGTCCCCGCCTTCGCGGGGACACGGTTGATTTTTCAATCTCTGCGTTCTCTGCGCTGAATCCAATTCAGCACCGCCGCCTGTCGTTCGACGAACGCGCCTTGCCTGCCCACCCCGGCCATGCCATGCGGCGAGCCCATGAAAATCCTCACATTCCGCGCCGCAATCGCGGCCGCCGCCCTGATCGCCATCGCGCCCGCAAGTTACGCGAAGGATGCCGATACGCCGGTCACCGAGGCCGAACTCGCGGACCATATCCGCATTCTTTCCAGCGATGCCTTCGAGGGGCGCGGGCCGGGCACCGAGGGTGAGGATCGCACCATCGCCTATATCGTCGGCGAATGGGCAAAGGCGGGGCTCGAGCCCGTTCCGGGTAGCGCGACGCCGTGGCTCCAGGGGGTGCCGCTGGTCGAGACGCAGGCAACGAGGGGAAGCGCGACGTTCAAGGCCGGCGGCGGCGATCTGGCGTTCGGCGACGACGGTATCGTCCTGACCGGCCGCGATGCATCGCTGTCGCTCGTGGACGTACCGGTCGTCTTCGTGGGCTACGGCATCGACGGCGCGGGCAGGGTGAACGCGGACGTCAAAGGCAAGCTCGCGATCATGCTTTTCGACGCCGCGCCCTTCGGCAAGGATTTGCCGCGCTATCGCGAACGGCGGCAGATGCTCGCCGATGCGGGCGCGGCGGGGGTGCTCGTCATCGCGACCGACGCGGTGCCGTGGGGGCAGCTTCGCGAGGCGGTGGGCGGCAAGACGACGCGGCTGGCGTCGGCGAAGCCTGGCGCGCCGGTCACCGGCTTCCTGTCGCCCGAAGCGGCGGCCGCCCTGTTCCAGCGGGCGGGGCAGGACGGCGCCGCGCTCGGCGCGGCAGCGAAGGCGGCGGGCTACAAGGGTGCCGTGCTGCCTGTGACCGCCGACATCACCGCGACGGCAACCGTGCGCGCCTACCAGAGCAACAATATCATCGCGAAGCTGCCCGGCGCGAAGCCCGACGGCAAGGCGGTGCTGTTCCTCGGTCACTGGGACCATCTCGGCATCTGCGCGCCCGACGATCCGAAAGATCGCATCTGCAACGGCGCGGTCGATAATGCGAGCGGCATTGCGGTGCTGATCGCGGTCGCAAAGCGGCTCGCCGGCGGCGCACGGCCCGATCGCGATATCTACTTCATGGCGACGACATCGGAAGAGAAGGGGCTGCTCGGCGCGCACTGGTTTGCCGATCATCCGGTCGTGCCGCTCTCGGACATCACCGTCGCGCTCAATATCGACACCGTCGCCATTTCGCCGCGCGGCACCCCGGTCGCGACGATCGGGCGCGGCAAGCCCGCCTATGATGCGGTGGTGCGCGCGGTCGCGGGCGAACTCGGCCGCAAGATCGACGACGACGGCGAGGCCGATCCCTTCATCCAGCGGCAGGACGGCTGGGCGCTCGGCGCCAAGGGCGTGACCTCGCTGATGGTCGGCGGCAGCTTTTCGGACATGGCGCTGCTCGAAAAATTCCTCGGCAGCGACTATCACGAGCCGGCCGACGAGTTTTCGGACAAGGTGCCGCTTGGCGGCGCGGCCGAGGACGCCGACCTGCACGTCGCGCTGGGCCGGGCGTTCGCCGATACGCAGCGGTGGCCGGGGAAATAATTCCCTCGTCATTGCGAGCGAAGCGAAGCAATCCAGAGTGGCGTAAACCGCTCTGGATTGCTTCGCTTCGCTCGCAATGACGATGGGAGAGGCTGCCTACGCCGCCTGCTTCGCCCGGTCCGACATTTCCTGATTGAGCATTTCCGCCAGCAGGAACGCCAGTTCAAGGCTCTGCCCCGCATTGAGCCGCGGGTCGCAATGCGTGTGATAGCGGTCGGCAAGGTCCATCTGGGTCACGTCCATCGCGCCGCCGGTGCATTCGGTGACGTTCTGGCCGGTCATCTCGATATGGATGCCGCCGCCGTGCGTCCCTTCGGCGCGATGCACGGCGAAGAAGCCGCGCACCTCGGCGAGGATGCGCTCGAACGGGCGCGTCTTGTAGCCGGTCGAGGTCTTGATGACATTGCCGTGCATCGGGTCGCACGACCAGACCACCGGATGCCCCGATTCCTTCACCGCGCGTACCAGCCGCGGCAGATGCGCCTCGATCTTGTCGTGACCATAGCGGGTGATCAGCGTCATGCGCCCGGGCACATGGCCGGGGTTCAGCGTGTCGAGCAGGCGCAGCAGCACGTCGGGCTCCAGGCTCGGCCCGCATTTCATGCCGACCGGATTGCCAATGCCGCGCAGATATTCGATATGCGCCGACCCTTCGAAGCGGGTGCGGTCGCCGACCCACAGCATATGGCCCGAGGTGTCGTACCAGCCGCCGGTCAGGCTGTCCTGCCGCGTCAGCGCCTGCTCATAGGGGAGCAGCAGCGCCTCGTGACTGGTGTAGAAGCTCGTGCCCTTGATCTGAGGCACCGTCTCGGGCGTCACCCCGCACGCTTCCATGAAGGCGAGCGCTTCGGAAATCCGCCCCGCGGTTTCCTGATATTTCTTCGCCCACGGGCTGCGGTCCATGAAATCATGCGTCCAGGCGTTGACCTGGTGCAGATTCGCATAGCCGCCGTTGGCAAAGGCGCGCAGCAGGTTGAGCGTCGCCGCCGACTGGTTATACGCCTTGATCATCCGCGCCGGGTCGGGCTCGCGGCCCGCCGCCTCGAAACCGATGTCGTTGATGATGTCGCCGCGATAGCTGGGCAGCGACACGCCATCGACGTCTTCCATGTCGGCGGAGCGCGGCTTGGCGAACTGGCCCGCCATGCGGCCGAGCTTCACCACCGGCATTTTCGATGCAAAGGTCAGCACGACGGCCATCTGGAGCAGGACGCGGAAGGTGTCGCGGATATTGTTCGGATGGAATTCGGCAAAGCTTTCGGCGCAGTCGCCGCCCTGGAGCAGGAAGGCCTTGCCTTCCGCCACGCGGCCGAGTTCGGCGGTCAGGTCACGCGCCTCGCCGGCAAAGACCAGCGGCGGATAGCTCGACAGCTCCTTTTCGGCAGCCGCCAGCGCGGCGGCGTCCTGATAGGTGGGAAGCTGCCGCGCTTCGTGCGTGCGCCAGCTCTGCGGTTGCCATGATTGCGTCATATCTCTTGTCTTCATTCTGCGTCGAATCGCGGGCCGCCATGGCGCGAATGCGCCGCCGAAGCAATGGATGCGATTCTTTGGAAAGGGAAAATTAGCATTTTAATGGCTTTTACGCACCTATGCTTTCCCTGATCGGTAAAAACTGATAAATTGTTGCAACAATCGGGCTGCATGGGTCGTTGCGGCCAAGGCGTTGGACAATCGGTGACGTTATCGGATTGGCGACGATGCCATGATGCTGATGGCCCCTGCTCGGGCCTCGATACGAAAAGGCTGCCTATGACCGGTTTCGATCCGGCCTGGTTCGGTTATGGGGCGCTCCTTGTGCTGCTGGCGGCGAGCCTCGTCGCGCGTGTCGATCATGTCCGGCTCGGGCTCGCGGTCGCGGCGCTGCTTGCGCTGCCCGTCGCCATCCTCGGCTGGCACGGGACGGGCTATACCCTGCTCATCCTTGCCATCCTGCTCGTCAATCTCGGCCTCATCGCGCGTCTGTGGCTCCGCGCGAGCCGAGTCCGCTTCTCGGCCGAAGAGCAGCTGTTGCGCGACCGGCATTTCGACGGGTTGGGGCCGGCGGCGGCGCGCGCGCTGATCGATCAGGGGCACTGGATTTCGGCGCGGCGTGGCGAGGTGCTGATCCGCGAGAATGAGGCGGCGCCCTGCCTCTTCTACCTCGCCGAAGGCGCGGCGGCGGTCCGCCGCGACGGGCAGGACGTCGGCGCGGTCGCCGACGGCGCGCTGATCGGCGAGGCGACGGTGCTCGACGGCGCCCACGCGACCGGCACCGTCGTGCTGACCAGCGCTTCGCGGCTGTGGTTCATCCCGGCCGCGGGGCTGCGCGCCTATCTTACCGCCCAACCCGACGTCGCCGCCGCACTCCACGAAGGCTTCGCCCGCGCACTGCGCGGAAAGCTGGCGAGCGCCAACGCCCGCATTGCCGACCGGCCTCCCCTGCCCTAGGGTCGCCGCCTTTCCTCCCAATCGGCAGAGCGACCAAGATTCATGACCCTGACCCTTTACGGCATTCCCAACTGCGACACGGTGAAGAAGGCGCGGCGCTGGCTCGACGAGCATGGCGTCGCCCATGTTTTCCATGACTATCGTAAGGACGGCCTCGATGCCGCGCAGCTTCAGGGCTGGATCGATAAGCTCGGCTGGGAAAAGCTGCTCAACAAAAGCGGCACGACCTTTCGCAAATTGCCCGATGCGGAGAAAGAGGGACTCGACGCCGTGAAGGCCAAGGCGCTGATGCTCGAACAGCCGGCAATGATCCGCCGCCCGCTCGTCGATGCCGACGGCGTGCTCAGCGTGGGGTTTTCGGCCGATGACTGGCAGCAGCGCTTTGCGGCATGAAGGCGTGGCGCGGGGCGTTTGCGCTGCTGGCGCTCGCGGGCTGCGGGGCTGAGCCGATGGCCGCGCAGCCCACCCTCGATGGCAAGCCGCCGATCGTCATCGCCCATCGCGGCGCGTCGGGCGAGCGGCCCGAGCATACGTTGGCGAGCTACACGCTCGCGATCGAGCAGGGCGCCGACTTCATCGAACCCGATCTGGTGCTCACGAAGGACGGTGTCCTTGTCGCGCGGCACGAGAATGAAATTTCGGAGACGACCGACGTCGCCGATCATCCCGAGTTCGCGGGCCGCAAGGCGACGAAGACGATCGACGGCAAGACGGTGACCGGCTGGTTCACCGAGGATTTCACCCTCGCCGAACTCAAGACATTGCGCGCGAAGGAACGCATTCCGCGGCTGCGCGGCACCGCGCATGACGGGCGATATGAGATCCCGACCTTCGTCGAAATCCTCGACCTGCTGGTCGAGGCGAACAAGGGCCGCGACCATCCGGTCGGCGTCTATCCCGAAACCAAACATCCGAGCTATTTCGCGTCGATCGGCCTGCCGCACGAGGCGCCCCTGCTCGCGATCCTCGAAAAATACGGCTATCGCGGTCGCGCCGCGCCGGTGTTCATCCAGAGTTTCGAGGTCGGCAATCTCAAGGCCATTCGCGCGAAGAGCGACCTGCCGCTCATCCAGCTCATGGACGGTGCGGGCGGCCCCGCCGACGATCCGAAAGCGACCTATGCGATGATGGCGACCCCGGCGGGGCTGAAAGCGGTCGCGGCCTATGCCGACGGCATCGGGCCGAACAAGGACATGATCATCCCGCGCGGGGCGATCGGAACGCTCGGCGATCCGACCGCGCTGGTGCACGACGCCCATGCCGCGGGGCTCAAGGTTCATCCCTGGACCTTTCGCCGCGAGAATTATTTCCTGCCGCTTGCCGACAAGGGCGGGCTCAATCCGGCGGGGCACGGTGATCTCGCGGCCGAGATCAAAACCTATCTGAGGACCGGCATCGACGGGCTGTTCAGCGATAACCCGCGCGAAGCGGTGCCGGCGGTGAAGGAAGGAGCATCCCGATGACCGAACGCGCGCTCGGCAAAAGCGGCCTGTCGATCCGGCCTTTCGTACTCGGCGGCAATGTCTTCAGCATGACCGCCGATCAGAAGGCGAGCTTCGCGATCCTCGACCGCTTCGTCGAACGCGGCGGCGGAATGATCGACACCGCAGACGTCTATTCGGCGTGGGTGCCCGGGCACAAGGGCGGCGAGTCCGAAACCATGATGGGCCAATGGCTGAAGGCGAGCGGCGCGCGCGACAAGGTGCTGGTCGCGACCAAGGTCGGGATGATGCCCGGCGGCCTGAAACCCGACCGCATCCGCGAGGCCGTGCAGGGCTCGCTCGACCGGCTCGGTATCGACGTCATCGACCTCTATTTCGCGCACAAGGACGATCCCGACGTGCCGCTGGGCGAGGTACTCGGCGCATTTGCCGAACTGGTCGACGCGGGGACGGTGCGCGTGATCGGCGCGTCCAACTATTCCGCCGAGCGGCTGGGCGAGGCGCTGCGCACCGCCGACGAACTGGGCCTGCCGCGTTTCACCGTCGTGCAGCCCGAGCTCAACCTGCTCGACCGCGCGCAATATGAAGGGCCGCTCCAGACGCTCTGCATCGACGAGGGCCTGGGCGTCATCACCTATTTCAGTCTCGCCTCTGGCTATCTGTCGGGGAAATACCGCAGCGCCGACGATCTCGGCAAAAGCCCGCGCGGCGCGCGCGCCAAGGCCTATCTGGAGGGCAAGGGACCGGCGATGCTGGCGGCGATGGACCGCATTGCGGGCGAGACCGGCGCGACACTGTCGCAGATCGCGCTCGCCTGGGTCGCGGCGCAGCCCGGCGTCACTGCACCGATCGCGAGCGCGACGAGTGTCGGCCAGCTCGACGAGATATTGGGAAGCGAGACGCTGACGCTGACCGCCGAGCAGCTTGCGGCGTTGAACGATGCCGGACGGGGGTGAACCTCGTCAGGGTGGGTTACGACCGATGGTAGACATTCCGACCGGGTCTTACGGTTGCCGATTGCGGACGCTGACCAAATCGCGTCTATTTGCTCCATGAGCTTTAGCTACGATATCTCGCTACAGGTGCGCCACCCTGACGCCGATCCGAACGACATCGTTCGCGGTGTGGGCCTACCGGTGAAGCGAAGCTGGGCAGCAGGGGAACCCCGTTCCACACCGCGTGGCACAGCGTTGTCGGGACATCGAGACGCATCTTATTGCGCGTTTGATCTCGGCGCAGGTGATGATGGCGAGTTGGCGGAACGGCTTCGAGCGATTGTCGCTACGCTTGTCCCCAAGCAGGATTTCCTTCTTGGCTTGCGGGCGACTGGAGGCTCGATCAATCTCTTCATCACATGGACTGTCGGAGAACGGGGAGAGATGTTTGATTGCTCGCTTCTCTCCGGCCTCGCACGTCTCGGTATTGATCTAGGGATCGAACCAGTTCGGGCAGATTGAGCGACCAATATCCGTTCCAGCTATCCAAAAACCGACAGTCCGCTCCCCCACCCCAAAGCAGACTCCCCGGTTCAATCCCCCTCCCATTGAAACACTGCCTCGAGCGGCTTGTCGAAGACGTGCGCGATGCGGAACGCGACTTCGAGCGACGGCGAATATTTGCCCTGTTCGATCGCCGCGATCGTCTGCCGCGTTACCCCGACATGGTCGCCCAGTTCGCCCTGGGTCATCTCGCCTGCCAGGAAGCGCAGGGTGCGGATGTCGTTGCTGAAAGGAGGCTTAGCCATGCCAACCCCTCCGATAGCTCGTCACGACCACCAGCAATCCGGCCGTTTCGGCGACCACGATCGCGAACAAGGCGCTGTTGACGATGTGCATCGGCGGATCGGTGAAGGGCATGACGACCCCGACGACGATCGTGCCGGTCAAAAGGACGTAATAGCCGACCCGCGTGCCGCGCGCGGCAATCGCGCGGTCGCGTTCGTCGACGCGCGCTCGGGGAAGCTTGCGCGCCGCAACCGCCAGCCAGACATGGCCGATGATCACGACCACCGCCTGCGTCGCGGCGATCGTCCCGAACAGCCACAGCATCGCGAAACGCTCGCTCCCCGCGGGATGGCCGGCAAGGATCAGCCCGAAATAGAGGCTGTAGGCCAGCAGCATCGCGACCAGCGTCAGCCAGGCCTTTTTCTCGGTATAGGTCATCGGGACGACTCTCCGCATGTTCGTTCTTGATGACTTAATGTTAAATATAACGAACATTGAGTCAAGATAATTTTACAATGAGGCCGCGAAGACCGAGTTCGATCTTTCGCTTGGCGATGGGACGGGCTAGACCCCCGCGCCATGTCCACGCTCCCCAAGACGCTCACCCTCGACACCTCCACCAGCCGCGCCAACCCGACGCCGCAGCCGATGAAGCGCCTGACGGTGCCGCGCATCCGCCAGCGCAAGGGTGGCGAGCCGATCGTGATGCTCACGGCCTACACCGTCCGCATGGCCCAGCTGCTCGACCCGCATTGCGACATGCTGCTCGTCGGCGATTCGCTCGCCCAGGTGATCTATGGTCTGCCGCACACCGTCGGCGTCACCATGGACATGATGGCGCTCCACGGCGCCGCAGTGGTGCGCGGCAGCTATCATGCCGCGGTGATCGTCGACATGCCCTTCGGCAGCTATGAGGGCAGCCCCGAACAGGCGTTCAACAACGCCGCGCGCCTGCTCAAGGAAACCGGCGCCGCGGCGGTGAAGGTCGAAGGCGGCAAGGTGCTCGCGCCGACGATCGAATTCCTCACCCAGCGCGGCATTCCGGTGATGGGTCATGTCGGGCTGACGCCGCAGGCGGTGAACATCCTCGGCGGCTATGGCGTGCGCGGCAAGAGCGAGGCGGAAGCGCGCTCGATCGTCGAGGATGCGGTTGCCGTCGCGCAGGCCGGCGCCTTTTCGATCGTCATCGAAGGCGTGCTCGAATCGATCGCGATCGAGATCACGGAAAAGGTCGATTGCCCGACGATCGGCATCGGCGCATCGGCCCGGTGCGACGGCCAGGTGCTGGTGACCGACGACATGCTCGGCATGTTCGAACGCGTGCCCAAATTCGTCAAGCGCTACCAGGATATGGCGGGCGTCGTCAGCGGCGCGGTCAAGGATTATGCCGACGAAGTCAGGGCCCGTTCATTCCCGACAGCCGATCAGATCTACTCGGGGTGAAGACCCGCGGCGCGCGCAAGTGAATCGCTTGGCCTTTTCCGGCGCCATCGCTAAGGAAGCGGCCGGCCAGCCGATATCGTCCGGGGCCAATGGAATGTGATGGAGGTTTGATTGGCGCTGAGCCCGACGAACAGCAACGACGCGTTTCTGCAGGAAGTCGATGAAGCCGTCCGCAAGGACCAGCTCGACAATATCATGCAGCGCTATGGACGCTGGATTCTCGGCGGGGCGGTCGCCGCGCTGCTCGCGTTCGGCGGCTATCTCTATTGGGGGCACCGACAGGAAATCGCGCGCGGCGAAAAGGCCGAGGCGCTGATCGCCGCGTTCGACAAGATCAAGGCCGGGCAGCCGACCGCCGCGACCGCCGATCTCAAGACTCTCGAAGGCGAAGGCAATCCCGCCTATCGCGCCGCGGCGCTGATCGAGCAGTCGAACCTGAAGGCGAAGAGCGGCGACCTCAAGGCGGCGGCCGCGCTGATCGCCAAGGTCGCGGCCGATACCAAGCTCGACCAGTCGCTGCGCGACATGGCGCTGATTCGGCAGACCGCGCTCGAATATGACACGCTGAAGCCCGAGGCGATCATCGCGCGGCTGAAGCCGATCGTCGATGCCAAGGACCCGGCGTCGAGCTGGTTCGCGAGCGCTGCCGAGCTCAGCGCCGCGGCTTATTACAGCCAGGGAAAATATGATCAGGCCGGCCAGCTTTACGGCCGGATCGCGAAGCTGCCCGACGTCGCCAAGACGCTGCAATCGCGCAGCGTCCAGATGGCGGGAATGCTGGGCGTCGATGCCGTCGCCGACCGTGCGGCGGAAAGCCTGAAGGCGGAAGTGGAGGGTGCGCGCGCCGCCGCAAGCGCAGCCGACGCGGCTCCGGCCGCCGGGGACCAGAAAGGCACGCCGGGCGCAGCGGCGGCCGCGAAAAATGAGGAAGCCAAGTAACATGCGGAAACGCCATTTTGTGATGGGCGCGGTGCTGCTCGCTTTGCCCCTCGCCGGTTGCGGCGCCCTCAAGGGTAAGGGTGGGCCCAAGACGCCGACGGTCGGCCAGCGCGTATCGATCCTGTCGAACGACAACAGCATCAAGGTCGATCCGGCGATCGAGGCGGTTGCGGTCGTGCTGCCCGAACCGGCGGTCAACGCGAATTGGGCGCAGTCGGGCGGCAACGCATCGAAATCGATGGGCCACCCCGCGCTTGCCGCGACGCGGACAAAGCTGTGGGAAGCGCGCGTCGCGGGCAGCACCAAGAAGCAGCGGCTCGCCTCCTCGCCGGTGATTGCCGACAACCGTCTGTTCGTCGTCGATACCGACGCGGTCGTCACCGCCTATGCGGCCGATACGGGCGCGAAGCTGTGGAGCGCGTCGATCGGCAGCACCGCCAAGGATTACCGCGATTCGCTGTTCGGCGGCGGCGCGGGGGTCGATGGCGATGTCGTCTATGCGACGAGCGGATCGGGCGATGTCGCGGCGCTCAACGTCACCGACGGCAGCATAGTCTGGAAGGCGAAGCCTGCGGGTCCGCTGCGCGGCGCGCCGACGATCGCCTTCGGCGGCGTCTATGTGATCAGCCAGGACAATCAGATTTTTGCGCTGAACCAGGCCAATGGCGCGGTGCAGTGGCAGGCGACCGCCTCGCTCGAGCCGGGCAGCGTCTTCGGTGCGGCCTCGCCGGCGGCGGGGCAGGGCACGATCGTCGCGGGCTATTCGTCGGGTGAAGTTCAGGCCTATCGTTACGAGAATGGCCGCGACCTCTGGGAAGATGCGCTCGCGCGCACCTCGATGGCGCTGTCGGTCTCGACGCTGTCGGACGTCGACGCCGATCCGGTGATCGACCGCGGCCGCGTTTTCGCGCTCGGCCAGGGCGGCCGCATGGCGAGCTATGAACTCGTCACCGGCCAGCGCAGCTGGGAAATATCGATCGCGGGCATCTCGACCCCCTATGTCGTCGGCGAATGGGTCTATGCGATGACCGACGACGGCAAGCTGCTGTGCGTCGCGCGGACCAGCGGCAAGGTGCGCTGGCTCCAGCAGCTCGCGCGCTATCGCGTCGAGACCGAAAAGAAGAAGAAGGACCCGATCCGCTGGACCGGGCCGATCCTCGCCGGCGGGCGCCTGATCGCGGTGAACAGCGAAGGCCAGCTCGTCGAATTTTCGCCGACTGACGGCTCGACGCTCGCGACGACGGAGTTCAAGACGTCGCTGTCGCAGGCGCCGGTGGTCGCAAACAATATTTTGTATATTCTGGCAGACGACGGCACCATCACGGCCTGGCGCTGAGGCGTCCGGGCCGCTGATAAATAGGGACAGTCCCCATTTAAATTTAAATAGGGACAGTCCCTATTTATCGAAGGAAAAGCAGATGGCGCGATCCGCGACGATCGCCATTGTCGGCCGGCCCAATGTCGGCAAATCGACGCTGTTCAACCGGCTGGTCGGCAAGCGCCTCGCGCTCGTCGACGACCAGCCGGGGGTGACGCGCGACCGGCGCGAGGGCGATGCGAAACTGCTCGGACTCGAATTCCTGATCGTCGATACCGCGGGGTTCGAGGATCAGGATGCCGCGACGCTGCCCGGCCGGATGCGCGTCCAGACCGAGAAAGCGGTGCGCGAGGCCGACGCGGCGCTGTTCATGATCGACGGCCGCGCCGGGGTCACGCCGCTCGACGAGGAAATCGCGCGCTGGCTGCGCAGCGAAGACACGCCGATCATCCTCGTCGTCAACAAGGCCGAGGGGAAGCAGGGCGAAACCGGCCTGATGGAATCCTATGCGCTCGGCTTCGACAGTCCGATCGCGCTCAGCGCCGAGCATGGCGAGGGCGTGGTCGATCTGTTCGATGCGCTGCGCCCGATCGTCGAACCCTTCATGGAGGCCGCCGAGGATGCGGCCGACGCCGAAGCGGGCGACGAGGAACCGCTCGGCCCGCTCAAGCTCGCGATCGTCGGCCGGCCGAACGCCGGCAAGTCGACCCTGATCAACCGCATGATCGGCGAGGATCGGCTGATCACCGGGCCCGAGGCGGGGATTACCCGCGATTCGATCCGCGTCGACTGGCAATGGGAAAAGGACGGCGAGGTCCAGCCGATCCAGCTTTTCGACACTGCCGGGATGCGCAAGCGCGCGAAGGTGCAGGACAAGCTCGAGAAACTGTCGGTCGCCGACGCGATGCACGCGGTCGACTTTGCCGAGGTCGTCGTGCTGCTGCTCGACGCCACCAAGGGGCTCGAGGCGCAGGATCTGCGCATCGCCGACCGGGTGCTCGACGAGGGCCGCGCGCTGATCGTCGCGCTCAACAAATGGGACGTCGCCGAAGATCCCTCGTCGCTGTTCAATGGCGTGCGCGCGGCGCTCGACGACGGGCTGTCGCAGATCAAGGGCGTCCCTTTGCTCAGCATTTCGGGCGCGACCGGCAAGGGGATCGACACGCTGGTGCGCGTCGCCTTCGAACAGCGCGCGATCTGGACCAACCGCGTCTCGACGGCGAAGCTCAACCGCTGGTTCGAGCGCGCGGTCGAGGCCAATCCGCCCCCTGCACCGGGCGGCAAGCGGATCAAGCTGCGCTATATGACGCAGGCGCGGACACGGCCGCCGACCTTCGTCGTCTTCGGCAGCCGCACCGACGCGCTTCCCGCGAGCTACCAGCGCTATCTGATGAACGGAATGCGCAAGGAACTGGGGTTCCAGGGCGTGCCGATCCGCCTCAATTTCCGCAACACGCGCAACCCCTATGACGAATGAGGCGGGCGCGGCGGCGCTCGTCGTCGATGCGCGCGGAATGCGCTGCCCGTGGCCGGCGCTGCGGCTTGCGCGCGCGATGCGCGAGGCAGCGGACGTGCTGCTGCTCGCCGACGATCCGCAGGCGGCGCGCGAAGTCGCCGCGCTGGCGGGCGAGCAGGGCTGGACGCTGACGAACGACGCCGAGGGCGGCTGGCGCGTCCGCCGCGACTGACCCGAAATGGGGCGGCTTTCGTCGCACGTCCCGGCCATCGTAACGGCTTTTTTACCAGCTTCGGGCATGGCGGCTTCGGGACCACCGAGCGATTGGAACACCGAGGGACAGGGCATTGGACGAGATCCTGGTCGATTGGGATGAATTCCGCGCGACTCGCACCCAGTTGGGCGCGGCGTTCGTGCGCATTCTTGGCTATTTCCGAGAGGACGGTACCAAGTCGGTCGCCGCGATCGAAGAGGCGATGCGTGCCCGCGACGCGCGCGGACTCGTGATGCCCGCGCACACGCTGAAGAGCGAAGCGCGCCAGTTCGGCGCCGAGCGGCTCGGCGCGCTCACCGAGGATATCGAGATGTTCGCGCGCCACTGTGTCGAGGCGCAGGTCAGCCCCGAGGAATATCTGCCGCGCGTCGTCAATTTGCGCGCGCTGTTCGAGGAAACGCTCGCGGCGCTCGAACGCGAGGCGAATCCGCTCGTCCAGCGCAAGCCCGCGGGCTTCGGCCGCGCCGTCGGTTACTGAAGCTCCGCCTCTTTCCGCATCGGCTGCACCCTGCCGCGCGCGAGGCTGCGCCATAGCCATTCGAGCGGCCCATAGCGAAAGCGGTCGAGCCACGGCTTCGACCACAGCAGCATGACCGCCCACGCGGCGACGACGAACAGATAGAGCGGCGCGCGGTCGACCCGCCCGAACAGCCCCAACCCATAGCCATAGAAGATCGTCGTCATCACGATGCTGGTGCCGAGATAGTTGGAAAAAGCGGCCCGCCCCGCCGCCGCGACGCGTCCGATCCACGGGCTGGCGGCGTGATGCTTGATCAACAGGACGAGCAGCGCCGCATAGCCGATCGTCATCATCAGCCGCCCCGGCTGCGCCCAGGCGAGGAAGGCGGTGAGCGAGAAGAGATAATCGAACCGCGCTTCGCGCATCAGCCAGAGGACGAGCAATGTCAGCAGCAATCCCGGCGGCAGCCAGCGCCTGGCGACGCGGCGATAGGCGCGCGCCTCCCACGTCCCGGTCAGGAAGCCGTTGCGGAACAGCGCCATGCCGATCATCATCAGCGGCAGCGTTTCGAGCAGGTTGAAGAACAGCATCGCAAAGGGCGCGGCGGCATCGTCCAGCCGATGATCGAGGATCGGCAGATAACCGCCGCGATACAGCGCCAGCTCGTGCTGCACCTCGCCGTCAATCTTTGCATATTCGTCGCGGATCGCCTCACCCGCCTCGACCCGCGCCGTCGTCGCGCCGGGATCGTCGACCGATGCGGCGAGGAGGAGCTGGCCGCCGAACAGCAGCGACATCAGCAGGACGCCGAGCGTGAACAGCCCCGCCGCCCATCGTATCAGCCGCCGCGCCTCCCAGGCTCGGAACAGGAAGGCGATGCAGCCGACCGCGGCATAGAGGAACAATATGTCGCCCCACCAGAGGAAGAAGAAATGGCAAAGTCCGAAGATCGCGAGCCACGCCATGCGGCGATAATGCACCGACGCAGGGTTTTTCCCGGATTTTTCGGCGCGATCGACGATCAGGATCAGGCTGGCCCCGAACAGGATCGAAAAAAGCCCGCGCGTCTTGCCGTCGACCAGCACGAACGCCAGCCCCCACGCCACCAGATCCGCCGCGGTGTCGCCGCCATAGGCGCGCGGCGAGACATAGGCCATTTCGGGCATGGCAAAGGCGACGATGTTCATCGCCAATATGCCCATCACCGCAAAGCCGCGCAGCGCATCGAGCGTGACCAGCCGTGCGCTTTCCGTTCTGCCGTCGTCGCTCATGAGCCCTCGCTGTATTATGCGCCTGTTACGGGGCGCGGCGAGGAGCGTCCAGCGCCATCCTCAAGGAAAAGCCGTGTGCCCCCGCGGAGGAGCATCGGGCCGGATCGTCCTCCGGACGATCCTTGTCCATGCGGGGCATGGTCAACCCGATACTGGCCCATCTCCGGTCGGGGCGGGTTTTAACCGGCAGTAGATGGGTCCCCGCCTGCCCCGAAGGGGCAGTTTATCCTGAGCGCCGCCGCAGGCGGCGTCAAAGGGCGGGGACGCGCTGGCGTTTATCTCAACGTCGTATCTTAAGCTACTATTGACATATATGTCAGTAATGCTATCTCCTCCTCATCAGATGATTCGCCAGAGAGCCGCTATGACCCCGACCATCTTCTCCCACCCCGACCGCAAGCCCGCGAAGTTCCGCCCGTTCAAGGCGCTGTCGCACTTCCGCAAGCTGATCAAGGACAAGGAAGATACCGAACAGGTCTTTCACATCTTCGAAAATCTGCCGCGCAAGGGCTTCGTCGACGACGCGCGCGCCTTTGTGACAAGCAACCTCGGCCAGCGCCTGATGGCCAGCGAACCCTATCTCCCCGACCTGCTCGACGATCATGGCTGGATCGACGAACTGCCCGAGGGCAGCGTCGGCCACGCCTATGTCACCTTCATGCGCCGCGAAGGCCTGTCCGCCGCGGGGCTCGTCGCCGAAAGCGAGAAGATGGGCCGGCCGCAGTTCGACGACCAGCTCCAATGGTATGCCAACCGCCTGCGCGACACGCACGACCTCTTCCACATCCTGACCGGCTATGGCCGCGACGCGCTCGGCGAACAATGCGTCCTCGGCTTCACCTATGGCCAGACGGGCAATTACGGCAATTTCTTCATCGCCTATGCCGGCGGTTATGAAGTGAAGCGGAGCATCAAGAGCGACGCGCCGGTGATGGGCGCGATCCGCCAGGGCCAGCGCAACGGCAAGGTCGCCAAGGCGATCATCGAGCAGGACATCCGCTCGCTGCTCGCCGAACCGCTCGACGCCGCGCGTGCGCGGTTGGGGATCGGCGAGCCGACGCTCTATCACGAAGCGCACCGCGCCTACCGCAACCGCGGCATCGACCCATACAACTTCCTCGCGGCCAAGGCTGCGATGGCCTGAACCAGATTCTCTCCATCGCGAAGCGATGGGGAGGATCTATAGCTTTGCGATCAGTGCCTGCGCGGCGGCCGGATTGCGCACCTTCGCGCCCGCGATAAATCTATCCAGAGTTACGCTCGCATTAAGGGGAGGGCGTCATCACCGTCGGGAGGACGGTCTGCCGCTTTCCTCTTCGATCCCGCAACCTGTATTTGCTTTGATATTCGCGCCTTTGCTTCGCGATCTCGTACAACACGATTCCCGAGCTGGTTCCGAGGTTGAGGCTCTCAATCATTCCGAACATCGGAATGCTCACGCACATCTCGCTACGCTCGATAGCAAGATCGCTAATTCCCCTCGTCTCATTGCCAAACCAGACGGCGAGTTTTGCATGTTCAGCAAAATCGCCTTCGTGAAGGAATATGTTGGTCTTACCTTTCACGTGAGGCGATGTGACGATCGAGACGAATCGGTTCTTTTCGAGGTGGGCGAGGCAGTCTTCGGTGCTGTCGAATCGCTTTACGAAAGTCCATTTCACCGCAGATACCGATAGCTTAGCGAGCTTCGGCTCCTCACGCAGTTCATGCCAGTCGTCGGACAAGACGCCTCGAGGATCGACGACATAGACCTTCTCAACGCCCAAGGCATTCACGTTTCGAATGACCGTTCCGATATTCCGCGGGTTTTGCGGATCCTCGATAACGGCGATTAGGTTCTTGCAGCGAAACTGCTTGATATCATCGGCGCGCTTCCGCGACGGCCTTTTCGCTTCTGGCTTTCCTTCGGCTGTCATTCCGTACTCGCTTTCAACCGATCTATTAGCGCCATCGCTGCGGCTGGGTTTCTTAATTTCGCTCCCGCGATGAAAAAGAGATAGACGTCGCGGCCGCCCTTGGCCCACGCCTTGGCCTGCTTTGCCCAAGCGTCGAGCGCTTTGTCATCATAGCCCGTTTCGACGCCTTCCTGGCTGCGCTGCAACCGGGCGTAGGTGAAGTCCGCGGTCTGCTCGTCGATGCACGGAAATTCGTCGCTGTCGGCATAGACAAGCGCCATGTTCCGCGCGCGCAGCAACTCGATAAAGGCCGGATCGCGGAAGCTCTCGTGCCGCACCTCGATCGCGTGACGCAGCGGCAGGCCGTTCTGCGTGTCGGGCAGCAGGTCGAGAAAGCCCGCGAAATCGTCGCGCTCGAATTTTTTCGTCGCCATGAACTGCCAGTGGATCGGCCCGAGCCGGTCGCCGAGCCGCGTCAGCCCCTGCGTCAGGAATTTCTCGATCGAGGCCGCGCCTTCGGCCAGCACTTTGCGGTTGGTCGCAAAACGCGATGCCTTGACGCTGAATCGGAAGCCGTCGGGCACCGCCGCCGCCCAGTTCGCGAATGTTTCGGGCTTCTGGCTCCCATAATAGGTGCCGTTGATCTCGATCCCCGTCAGATGCTGGCCGGCATATTCGAGCTCGCGTTTTTGCGCCAGGCCGGCGGGATAGAAGGGGCCGCGCCACGGCTCGAAAGTCCAGCCGCCGATGCCGATGTGGATGCTCATGGCTCGCTTGTCTCCCGCGAAGGACTGTGCTGATTTCCTTGTCTCGCACAAAGCCACGAAGCCACAAAGAGGGTGCGCCGCTCAGACGTTCGTCGCCCTTTGCAAAGGGCGTCCGTTACAATGCTGCGCGCTATCGGCGCATGTCGACGTCGCAGCTACGCGCCCTCTTTGTGGCTTCGTGGCTTTGTGCGAGTCTCAGGCGAGCGCCGCGTCGGCCCCCATCAGCGCCGGGAAGAATCCCTCATGCGCCGCGCGCAATTCCGCCAGCGTCACCTGATGGTCGCTGTCGGGCAGTTCGAAGACGATGCGATCCTTGATCGTGCGGCCGAGTGGATCGACCGGCACGTCGGCGTGGTTCGCGGCGTCGAGGAAGTCGGCGAGACAGGTGTCGCAGACGGTGACCAGATACAGCCCCTGATCCTCGCCGAAAAAGCTCTCGGCGATGCCGAACGGCTGTTCCTCGCTGACCAGCACGCCAATGTTCGACTTCAGTGCCATTTCGGCGAGCGTCACCGCGACGCCGCCGTCCGACACATCGTGACAGGCGGTGATCCAGCCCGCATTGATCGCGTGGCGGATGAAATCGCCGGTGCGTTTCTCGGCGCGCAGGTCGACGGGCGGCGGCGGGCCTTCCTCGCGGCCGTGAATCTCGCGTAGCCACACCGACTGGCCGAGATGGCCCATGCGTTCGCCGACCGCGAGCACGATGTCGCCGGTGCGCTTGAAGCCGATGCCGACGGCTTTCGACAGGTCGTCGATCACCCCTACGCCGCCGATCGCGGGGGTCGGCAGAATCGCGCTGCCGCCGCCGGTTGCCTTGCTCTCGTTATAGAGGCTGACGTTGCCCGACACGATCGGATAGTCGAGCGCGCGGCACGCTTGGCCCATGCCGTCGAGGCAGCCGGTGATCTGGCCCATGATCTCGGGCCGCTGCGGGTTGGCGAAATTGAGGCAGTTGGTGATCGCGAGCGGCGTCGCGCCGACCGCGGTGATGTTGCGCCACGTTTCGGCGACCGCCTGCTTGCCGCCCTCGACCGGGTCGGCATAGCAATAGCGCGGGGTGCAATCCGTGCTCATCGCGAGCGCGCGGCCCGTGCCATGGATGCGGACGAGCGCCGCGTCGCCGCCGGTCTGCACCGTGTCGGCGCCGACCTGGCTGTCATACTGCTCCCAGATCCAGCGGCGGCTGGCGATGTCGGGGGTGCCCATCAGCGTCTTGAGGTCGGCGGCGACGTCCTTGGTTTCGGGCACGTTCGTCAGCGGCGCGGCCTTCGGCGTCGGGACGTGCGGGCGATCGTAGAGCGGTGCGTCGTCGGCGAGCGGGGCGAGCGGGATGTCGCAGACGATCTCGCCCTTATGCTCCAGCACCATGCGGCCGGTGTCGGTGACGGTGCCGATGACCGCGAAGTCGAGTTCCCATTTGTGGAAGATCGCGGCGGCGAAATCCTCGCGGCCGGGCTTCAGGACCATCAACATGCGTTCCTGCGATTCGGACAGCATCATCTCATACGCCGTCATGCCGGTCTCGCGCTGCGGCACATCGTCCATCTTCAGGTGCAGCCCGACGCCGCCCTTTGATGCCATTTCGACCGACGAGGAAGTAAGGCCCGCGGCGCCCATGTCCTGAATCGCGACGATCGCGTCCGACGCCATCAGTTCGAGGCACGCCTCGATCAGCAATTTTTCGGTGAACGGGTCGCCGACCTGCACCGTCGGGCGCTTTTCCTCGGCATCCTCGCCGAAGTCGGCCGACGCCATCGTCGCGCCGTGGATGCCGTCGCGGCCGGTTTTCGATCCGACATAGACGATCGGATTGCCGACGCCGCTCGCGGCCGAATAGAAGATCCTGTCCTGCTCGGCGACGCCGACGGTCATCGCGTTGACCAGGATATTGCCGTCATAGGCCTTGTGGAAATTGACCTCGCCGCCGACCGTGGGGACGCCGACGCAATTGCCGTAGCCGCCGATGCCGTGGACGACGCCCGAGATGAGGTGCTTCATCTTCGGATGGTCGGGACGCCCGAAGCGCAGCGCGTTGAGGTTCGCGACCGGCCGCGCGCCCATGGTGAAGACGTCGCGCAAAATGCCGCCGACCCCGGTCGCCGCGCCCTGATAGGGTTCGATGTAGGAGGGGTGGTTGTGGCTCTCCATCTTGAAGATGGCGGCGAGCTTCTTGCCGTCCGCGCCGGTGCCGATGTCGATGACGCCGGCATTCTCGCCGGGGCCGCAGATCACCCAGGGGGCCTCGGTCGGCAGCTTCTTCAGATGGATGCGCGAGCTTTTATAGCTGCAATGCTCGGACCACATGACCGAGAAGATGCCGAGTTCGACCAGGTTCGGCTCGCGCCCGAGCGCGGCGAGGACGCGCTCATATTCTTCCGGCGAGAGGCCGTGGTCGGCGACGATCTCGGGAGTGATGACGGAGGCGGGCGCGGCTGCTGTCTGAGTCATGGCGCGCCTTTAGCCGCGCGCGCGCGATAGGAACAGACCCTTGATGGCTTTTATGCCCCGATGATAGGCCGCCGGTTTGCGCCCGCCCACCATGCCACGCCCGCCAGCACGGCATAGGCGGCGAGCATCGTGGCCGGGATCGAGATCGAATAGACGGGCTCCTTCGATCCGAACCAGTCGATCGCCTGCACCAGCGCGAGCAGTCCGGCGAGCACCCAGAGCCGGATAGAACCCGAGGGCGCCGCGGTGCGCCGCGCATAATAAAGCAGCGCGCCGAAGGTCAACAGGATTTCCAGCGGCATTTCGGCCAGCGGATGGTTCCAGAGGCCGAACCCGAGCTTCGGCGGCGCCCCGAACAGGGTGAGGTCGGGGATATGGACGATCAGGTCGAGAAACCAGTGCGAGAGGACGACGATCGCCGCGCCGATCGCGGCCTCGCGCCGCCTGGTGCCGAACCAGACGAGCAGACCGAACGCCGCGGCCCAGAGCGCGGCGCCGAGCAGGCTGTGCGTATAGGGCATGTGGTGAAGGTCCATCGGGTTCATCGCGGTGATGCCGGGAACGATCCGCATCGCCTCGACCCCCGGGATCAGCAGCGTGGCGAAGCCGATGTCGACAAGCTGTCCGGCGACGAACAAAGTGCCGAGCCCGGCCGCCCTCGGCCGCGTGGCGGCGATCAGGGCAGGGGCGAAATGGCCGATGAACATGCAGGCGATGCTATCGTAGCGTACGGCGGCGTCAAGCGTCACCGCACTTGACCGCGGGGGGCCGAAGGGGCCAAAGCAGACGCATGACGGACACCCCCGCACCGCAGATTACCGCCCCGATCGCTCCAATGTCGTTCGAGGCCGCGATGGGCGAACTCGAAACCATCGTCCGCCGGCTCGAAAGCGGCGACGTCAGCCTCGAGGAATCGGTCGCGCTCTACGAACGCGGCCATGCGCTGCGCCAGCATTGCGAAGCGCGGCTCGCCGCGGCGCAGGCGCGGATCGAACAGGTCAGCCTGGGCGCCGACGGCCAGCCGGCGGGAACCACGCCCTTCGGCGAAAGCTGAGCCGGGTGGCTCTCGCCGACGGCGATACGACCCAGGCGGCGCATCTGTTGCCCGCCGCGCAGGAGGAGGTCGCCGCCGGGATCGACGCGCTGTTCGACCGGCTGCTCGCCATCCCCGCCGATCCGCGCGCGCGCCTTTACGAGGCGATGCGCCACGCCGCGATCGCGGGCGGCAAGCGGCTCCGCCCCTTGCTCGTCCGCGCGGCGGGTGATCTGTTCCATGTCGATCGCGCGTCCAGCCTGCGCGTCGGCGCGGCGGTCGAGGCGATGCACGTCTATTCGCTGATCCACGACGATCTGCCGTGCATGGACGATGACGACATGCGCCGCGGCAAGCCGACGGTTCACCGCGCCTATGACGAATCGAGCGCGGTGCTCGCGGGCGATTCGCTCCACGCGCTCGCCTTCGAATGGCTCTGCGACCCCGCGACGCACGGCGACCCGTTCGTGCGCGCCGAGCTTTGCTGCGAACTCGCGCGCGCTGCGGGACCGTCGGGCATGGCGGGCGGGCAGATGATGGACCTGGTCGCCGAGACCGCCGATTTCGACCTGCCGACCGTCACCCGGCTTCAGCAGCTCAAGACCGGCGCGCTGATCGGCTTTTCGGTCGAGGCGGGGGCGATCCTCGCGCGCGTTCCCGCCGAGGGGCGCCGGCCGCTGCGCGGCTATGCCCGCGACATCGGGCTCGCCTTCCAGATCGCCGACGACATATTGGATGTCGAAGGCGACGAGGCGCTCGCGGGCAAGGCGCTGCATAAGGATGACGCGGCGGGCAAGGCGACCTTCGTCACGCTGATGGGGCTCGACCGCGCGCGCGAGCAGGCGCGGCTGCTCGTCGATCAGGCGATTGCGCATCTCGCCGGTTTCGGCGAAGAGGCGGCGCTGCTGCGCGCAATCGCGCGCTATGTGGTGGAAAGGGATCATTGATGCGGGTGGGGGTTTATCCGGGGACGTTCGATCCGATCACGCTCGGCCATATGGACATCATCCGGCGCGGCGCGAAGCTCGTCGACCGGCTGGTGATCGGGGTGACGACGAATATCACCAAATCGCCTTTGTTCGACGACAATGAGCGCATAGAGATGGTCAGGGCCGAGGTCGCGTCGATCGACGGCGACATCCGCGTCGTCGGTTTCAACTCGCTGCTGATGGATTTCGCGGAGCGCGAGGGCGCCACCGTCATCGTGCGCGGGCTGCGCGCGGTCGCCGATTTCGAATATGAATATCAGATGGCGGGGATGAACCAGCAACTCAACGACCGCATCGAGACGGTATTCCTGATGGCCGACGTCGGCTTGCAGCCGATCGCCTCGCGCCTCGTCAAGGAAATCGCGATCTTCGGCGGCGATATCCGCAAGTTCGTGACCCCTGCGGTGCGCGATGCGGTGGTGTCGCGGATCGACGAACGCGGCCTTCGTCAGGGCGAAGCCTGATCCGGCGTATCATCCCAATCATTGAGCGTTCAGCTTTTTCCCGCTAGGTCGCGGCCTGCGGGGCGCATATTCAGATTCGACAAGAGGCCGATCCAGCATGAAACTTTCCTTCCGCCCCCTGATCCTGACGGCGATGGCGATCGGCCTCGCGGCGTCGGCCGCCGCGCAGGAAGTGCCCCCCGCGCCCGCGCCGCAGGGCAGCGAAGCCCCGCCGCCCGCGCCCGCACCGGCCGAGCCCGCGCCGCCGCCGGTCGAGACGCCGGCGCCTGCGCCCGCGACGGGCGAAGCGGCCCCTGCGGCCGAGGCCGCGCCCGCGGTCCCGGCGATGACGCCCGACCAATATATCAATAACCCCGAATATATGCTCGATCTCGACCTTTCGACGGGCGGGCGCGTCGTCGTCCAGCTCTATCCCAATGTCGCGCCGAACCATGTCGAGCGGCTGAAGCAGCTTGCGCGTGCGGGCTTCTACAACGGGATCAAGTTCCACCGCGTGATCGACGGCTTCATGGCGCAGACGGGCGACCCGACCGCGACCGGGCAGGGCGGATCGCAGCTTCCCGACCTCAAGGCCGAATTCAACGACACGCCGCACCTGCGCGGCACGCTGTCGATGGCGCGCGCCGAAAGCCCCGACAGCGCGAACAGCCAGTTCTTCATCATGCTTCAGCCGCGCTTCAGCCTCGACCATCGCTACACCGCTTTCGGGCGCGTCGTGTCGGGGATGCAATATATCGACGCGATCCATAAGGGCGAGCCGCCCGCGGTGATGTCGCGCATCGTCCAGATGTCGGTCGCTGCCGACAACAAGCCGATGCCGCCCGCCTCTGCGCTGGTCGAGGATCAGCCGGTGGCGCCGCCCGTGGTCTCGGCCGACGAGCTCAACGCCCCGATCAAGCGTTAAGCGCCAAGGGACGCGCGAACCTCCATGCGCGTCGACGCCTTCGATTTCGATCTGCCGCCCGAGCGCATCGCGCTCCGTCCCGCGCGCCCGCGCGATGCGGCGCGGATGCTCGTCGTCGAAGGAAGCACCATAAGCGACAAGGGCGTTCGCGCCCTGCCTGCCTTGCTGCGCGCTGGCGATTGTCTCGTCTTCAACGACACCCGCGTCATCCCCGCGCAGCTCGAGGGCCATCGCGGAGAGGCGAAGATCGGCGCGACGCTCCACAAGCGCATCGATCTCCGCCGCTGGCAGGCCTTCATCCGCAATGCGAAGCGGCTGCGCGCGGGGGAGACGGTCGATTTCGGTTCTGGGGTCGCGGCGGTCGCCGAACAGCGCCTCGCCGACGGCAGCTTCGTCCTCGCCTTTGCGGGCGACGAGCCGGTCGAACTGCTGCTCGAACGCGCAGGCACGATGCCGCTGCCGCCCTATATCGCGGGCAAGCGCGCGACCGACGACGCCGACCGCAGCGATTATCAGACGATGTTCGCCGAGAAGGACGGCGCCGTTGCGGCCCCCACGGCGGCGCTGCATTTCACCCCCGAACTTCTGGCCGCACTGGATGCGGCGGGGATCGCGACCGAGACGCTGACGCTCCACGTCGGCGCCGGAACCTTCCTGCCGGTGAAGGCCGACGATACCGACGACCATGTCATGCACGCCGAATGGGGCCGCATCGACCCCGCGACCGCCGACCGGCTCAACGCGGTGCGCGCCGGGGGCGGCCGGGTGATCGCGGTGGGCACCACCAGCCTGCGCCTCCTCGAAAGCGCGGCCCGCGACGACGATGTCATCGCGCCGTTCGAAGGCGACACCGCGATCTTCATCACCCCCGGCTATCGCTTCAAGGCGATCGACGGGTTGATGACCAATTTCCACCTGCCGCGCTCGACGCTGTTCATGCTGGTCAGCGCGCTGATGGGGTTGGAGACGATGCAGGCCGCCTATGCCCACGCGATCGCGGGCGGCTATCGCTTCTACAGCTATGGCGACGCGAGCCTGCTGCTGCCGAAGGCGTAAGCGTCCATCGCCAGCACGGCATAGGTCACGCTGGCGTGGAGCCGCTTTGCCGCGAGGCCGTCCGCTTCGGCGCCCGCGCCCATTGCGACGAACAGCGGCAGGATATGGTCGGGCGTCGGATGATTGTCGCGGCCATGCGGTGCGCGTTCGACAGCGTGGAGCACGTCGTCGATCGCACCCGCGGCCAGGCGGTCGGCGATCCAGTCGGTGAAATCGCTCACCCACGCCGGCGCGGGGGCGTCGATCGGTGGGCGGGTGGTGAAATAGGCGCGGAGGTTATGCGTGATGCTCCCCGAACCGATGATCAGCACGCCCTCGTCGCGCAAGGGCGCGAGCGCCTGACCCAGCGCATAATGCCATTCGGGCGAAGCGTTCGAGGCGATCGAAAGCTGGACCACCGGAATGTCGGCAGCGGGATAGATCAGCGACAGCGGCACCCAGGCCCCATGGTCGAGCCCGCGTTCGGGGTCGGCGGCGACGGTCAGGCCGTGTCCCGCGACAAGCGCGATGACGCGTTCGGCCAGCGCCGGATCGCCTGGCGCGGGATAGCGCATCGCGAACAGTTCGTCGGGAAAACCCCTGAAATCATGAATGGTCGGCGGCGCGGGCGATGCGGTGACGGTCGCGCGGCCGCCTTCGAATGCCGCGTCGTGATGCGCCGACACAACGAGGATCGCGCGCGGACGCGGCAGATCGGCACCCAGCCCGGCGAGGAAGGTCCGCGCCGGGCTGGGCTCGAGCGCCATCATCGGCGAGCCGTGCGAAACGAAAAGGCTCGGGAGACGGCGCATCGGATCAGGCGATCAGCTTCGCCGCGGTCCGCGCGACGCGCTCGCCCAGATAGCGCGCGCCGCCGAGGTCGGCTGCGCTCGGCTGGCGCGATCCGTCGCCGTTCGCGATCGTCGTCGCGCCATAGGGCGCGCCGCCCCTGACCTCGTCGACACCCATCTGGTCGGCATAGCCATAGTCGAGCCCGACGATCGTCAGCCCGAAGTGGAGCAGGTTGGTGAGGATCGAGAAGAGCGTCGTTTCCTGTCCGCCGTGTTGCGACGCGGTCGAGGTGAAGGCGGCACCGACCTTGCCATTGAGCTTGCCCTGCGCCCACACGCCGCCGGCGGTGTCCCAGAAGCTCGCCATCTGGCTCGCCATGCGGCCGAAGCGCGTCGGGGTGCCGACGACGATCGCGTCATAGGTCGCGAGCTCGTTCGGATCGCTCAGCAGCGGGTGCGCGGTGTCGGTCTTGAAACCCGCCGCCTGCACCACCGCCGCCGGTGCGGTCTCGGCGACGCGGCGGATGTCGACTTCGGCGCCCGCGGCGCGCGCGCCCTCGGCGACCGCGTCGGCCATCTGCTCGATATGACCATAGCTCGAATAATAGAGCACCAGAACCTTTGCCATCATGTCGTCCTTTCCTTGGTGAATGGGGAAGAAGGGGGTGGGCCGCCGCCGGGGGAGGGGGAAGGGCGGCGGCCCGGGGGGAGAGCGATCAGGCCGCCTGCTGCAACCCGTCGATCGCCTGGGCGGCGCGGGCGATCGCCTCGCCGTCGCGCTGGTGGCCGTCGGCGGCGACGATCGTCACGTCGGTGATGCCGATGAAGCCGAGGATATGCTTGAGGTAGCCACTCGCGAAATCGACCTGGCTGCCGAGCGGAACGCCGCCCGAGGCGAAGACGATATAGGCGCGCTTGCCGGTGAGCAGCCCTTCGGGGCCGGCATCGGTATAGCGGAAGGTGCGGCGCGCCCGCGTTACCTGATCGATCCAGGCCTTGAGCGCGGCGGGAATGGAGAAATTATAGATCGGCGCGGTGATGACGATCGTGTCGGCGGCCTCGATCTCGGCGATCAGCTCTTCCGAGGCAGCGAGCAGTGCCCGCTGCTCGTCGCTGCGCTCGGCCTCGTCGGTGAAATTGGCGCCGACCCAATTCTCGTTCAGGAAGGCGGGCGGCGCGACATGGAGGTCGCGGCGGGTGACAGTGGCGCCATAGTTTTGTTCGACCAGGCGGCGTTCGAGCTGATCGGCAAGCGCGCGGGTGGTCGACCCGGCGTTGCGGGCACTGGCGTCGATGCGAAGAATGTGGCTCATCTCGGGCTCCTTGGATGCGGAGGAAGAAGGGGTGGGCCGCCGCCGGGGAGGGAGGGGGACGGCGGCGGCCCGAGGGAGAGGTTCAGAGGCTGTCGACCAGCACCAGTTCGGCGTCGTCGAGCGCTTCGACCTCGATCGTGCCGACATCGCGAAGCGCGATGCCGTCGCGGGGATCGGCGTCCGTGCCATTGACCCGGATGCGGCCCTTGGCGGCGACCAGATAGGCATGACGCCCGTCTTCGAGGTCATAGGATATCTGCTCGCCGGCGTTCACCGTCGCGGCCGCGACACGGGCGTTGGCGCGGATCGGCAGCGCTTCATCGCCCTCGATTCCGCTCGCCAGCGTCACGAACTGACCCGAACGGTCGGCCTTGGGAAACTGGCGCGCGCCCCAGCCGGGATTGCCGCCGTTCCGGTCGGGCATGATCCAGATCTGGAACAGCGTCGTTTCCTCATCCTCGAGGTTGAACTCGCTGTGCGTCACGCCGGTGCCGGCGCTCATCACCTGGACGTCGCCCGCCGCGGTGCGGCCGGTGTTGCCCATGGAGTCGCGGTGGGTGATCGCGCCGCTGCGAACATAGGTGATGATTTCCATGTCGCGGTGCGGATGCGGGGGAAAGCCGGCCTGCGCCGCGATGGCGTCGTCGTTCCAGACGCGCAGCGCACCCCAGCCCATACGGCTCTCGTCATAATAGTTGGCGAACGAAAAATGATGACGGGCGTCGAGCCAGCCATGGTCGGCGTGCCCCAGCGTGTCGAATTTGCGAATGTCGATCATCGACCTTGTCCTTTCTCTTGGCGCGCCCGGGGCTGCATGCCCGGCGGCGCTCATCTGTTGAGGACAAGATAGGCGTTGGGATCGTTTCTGAAATAGCGTAGATGGAAAACCATTGTTTCCATATAGAGCGTCATTGCGAGCGAAGCGAAGCAATCTCCAGCTATCGACCTTACGCCGGACAATAGCTGGAGATTGCTTCGCTTCGCTCGCAATGACGTAAAGAAAGGCTATTCATGGCGCTTCCCGATTATGAAGGCTGGGCCTGTTTCGTCGCGGTCGCCGACGGCGGCAGCTTCACCGCCGCCGCCGCCGCGCTCGGCCTGTCGAAGGCGAGCGTTTCGAAGGCGGTGACGCGGCTCGAGGCGTCACTGGGCATCACCTTGCTCCACCGCAGTTCGCGCGTCGTGACGCTGTCGACCGCGGGGACGGGACTGATCGACGAGGCGCGCGCGATGGTCGCGGCGGCGACCGCGGCGACCGAGGCGGCGCGCGGCGACCGGCTCGATCTTGCGGGTCCGATCCGCCTCGCGGCGCCGATGAGCTTCGGGATCAAGGTGCTCGGCCCGCCGCTCGCGGCCTTCCTCGACCGGCACCCGGCGGTCGAGATCGAGGTGTTGCTCAGCGACGCGCGCAACGATCCGGTCGCCGAGGGGATCGACCTGACCTTGCGGATTGCACCGCTTGCGGACTCAAGCCTGCTCGCGCGCACGATCGCGCCGGTCGCGGCGTCGGTGATCGCGAGCCCCGCCTATCTCGAAAAACATGGGGTGCCGAAGCACCCGCTCGACCTCGCGGGGCACCGGCTGATCGGTTACGGCCACCGCCAGCGCGCGACGCCGCTCCATTTCCACCGCAAGGGCGAGGAGGCGACGGTGCTGCCGACCGGGCCGTTGTTCGCGAACAATGGCGACATCGCGGTGCCGCTGGTCGTCGCGGGCGGCGGGATCGCGGTGCTGCCCGACTTCATCGCGGCCGAGGAACTGGCGTCGGGGGCGGTCGTCCCGATCCTCACCGACTGGTCGCTGCCGCAGGCGCATCTCCACCTGCTGTCGCCGCCGTCGCGGCTGCGGCCGGCGCGCGTGCGCGCGCTTTCGGACTATCTTGTCGAGACGCTCAAGCCCTCCTGCACCGGCGCACACGAACGATTTCTGGCGCTGCGCGAAGGTTGAAACGGCCGGAGCGGCGATGCGACGCCTGTCGCGACTCGTGGATTCCTGCGGGTTAAATCAAAATTAACCTTTTCCCTTCATTGGTTTCATGGTTAATGTTCCGGCAGTCCTGCAACAGGGGCGCGTCGGCGACATCCAGCGAGGGTTGCGCGGACGGGTCGCGGGATCATCGTGGGAATAGAATCAAGGGGTGCCCAATGCGCGTACTGCTGATCGAGGACGAGCCGACGACCGCCAAGGCGATCGACACGATGCTCACCACCGAGGGCTTCAACGTCTATACGACCGATCTGGGCGAGGAAGGCCTCGATCTGGGCAAGCTCTATGATTACGACATCATCCTGCTCGACCTGAACCTGCCCGACATGCACGGCTATGACGTGCTCAAGAAGCTCCGCACCGCGAAGGTGCAGACGCCGGTGCTGATCCTGTCGGGCATTTCGGAAATGGATTCGAAGGTGCGCTCGTTCGGCTTCGGCGCCGACGATTATGTCACCAAGCCCTTCCACCGCGACGAACTGGTCGCCCGCATCCACGCGGTCGTCCGCCGCTCGAAGGGCCACAGCCAGAGCGTCATCAAGACCGGCAAGCTCGCGGTCAATCTCGACACCAAGACGGTCGAGGTCGACAGCGTCCGCGTCCATCTGACCGGCAAGGAATATCAGATGCTGGAGCTGCTTTCGCTCCGCAAGGGCACGACGCTGACCAAGGAAATGTTCCTGAACCACCTGTACGGCGGCATGGACGAGCCTGAACTTAAGATCATTGACGTCTTCATCTGCAAGCTGCGCAAGAAGCTTGCGCTGGCCTGCGGCGGCGAAAATTACATCGAGACGGTCTGGGGCCGTGGTTATGTGCTGCGCGACATCGACGACGACGGCAACGAAGTGCGCCGGGTCGCCTGATGCACCAGTCATAGCTCCGACGCGAGTTATACCCGAGAGCCGGCGCGGAGCGATCCGCGCCGGTTTTTCGTGCCGAGTGGGCGGGAACGGATGACGGTTGTCGACCGGAAGCGGACCTAACTTGTATCGTCATCCCGGACTTGATCCGGGATCCATTCTCTCAGCGCCGGATGAAGGGATCCCGGATCAAGTCCGGGATGACGAAGGAAAAGAACGGCAACTCCCTACCCCAAAAGCCGACCTCGCCTTCAAATAAGCCTTTCCTACATTATCCGGCTATGCCAGCCTTCATCCGGCTCTTTCATTCGGTGGATAAAGGCGGTCGTGGCCCAGTTTTCGGAGGCAGCAACGGCGAGGCGTGCCGGGTGCGTCCAACACGCTGCGAGACCACGTCGGGGCGATGCAGTAGGCTGAACTTTCCTGAACTTTGGAATGATTGCGCAGTCCTCGCGCCGACCAGACCCCAGTTTCAGGCCGCGATGACGAACGAAGGCACGGCAGTTCTCCACAAACAGGGCGTCGCTAACGCCTCACCGCTTCCGCCCATAATGTCCGGGCAGCCGGCTCACCTGCGTCAGTCCCGGCCGCCAGGTATCGAGCTTGGGCGCGGGGACGATCTGGAAGTCGGCGGTGCTGTCGGCGGTGCGTAGGTCGTCGCCGCGCGCCGCGCGCAGGCTGGCGGTTTCGATCGGCCGGTCGGTTTCGATGCCGAAGCGCTTGCCCGCGACCCAGCGGACCGTGCCCGCCATCGCTTCATGGCCCGACAGCAACACCGTTATCCGCTCGCCGATCTGCAGGACATGCGGGCCCTGGCCGCCGAGCCCGGTTTCGGAGACGTTGCGGATCGTGACGTCGAACGCGCCGAGCCGCTTGCAGCTGAGCGTCGCCTTCACCAGCCGCGATTGGCGCGGCTGGCGCTTTTCGGTCGGAGTGGGTGAGGCGGCGGCCTCGGGACTTGGCATGGTGCGACCCATCAACTCCGGCTACCCCCACGCGAGCCGGTTCTTTTGGTCCCTGCCGCGTCTTAGCGCAGGAAGGTAAATTTTCGTATAGCGTATTCGATCCTTATGGGACGAGCGGAAGCCCGCCGAAGGTCACGATGCTTTCGCTACCGTCCTCCGAAAGCGCGGAAACCCCGAAGAAATTATCGTCGACGACGACACCGGGCAGATTGAGCTCGGTTCCCGCCGTCGCCGGAACGAGCCGCGAATCGGACCAGTCGCGGCGGTCGCCGCGGCGCCAATAGACGCGATAGGCGGCCGCGCCGTCGACCGGCGTCCAGCGCACCATGGTGTTCGCGCTGAGCGCGCCGTCGATCCCGACCTGCGCCGGCGCGGGCGGCGCGTCGGCCAGCTCGGTAATGAGCGCAGCGTTGAGCGCGGTCACTCTCGCGAGATAGGGAAAGTCCATCGCATCGACGGTGTCGCCATAGGTGCGGCCGTTCTCGGTCCGCAGATCCTGATGCTGGCGGTCGTAATTCTCGATCCCGACGGTGAAGCGGATCGCCGGATAGCCGAGTTCGAGCGACGGCGAGTGATCCCCGCCGCGGCGGAAGCGGTCGGGGCGCCGCACCGCGAGCACCTCGAGCCCGATCGCGGGATGGCGCTCGGCGGCGCGCACCGCCGCCTTGGCGAGCGCGCGCGACGGGCCGTCGTCCTCGCCGCCGATGCCGCGCCGCGCGAGCTGTGCCGCCAGATCCTCCGACGCGCGGATGCCTTCGCTGAACACGCGGACGCGGTTGTCGACGACCGTGCCGTCGGTGCCGCGGGTGTTGCCGACGATGTCGTTGTTGAGCATCGCGACGACCTGCCACCCCTTTTCCTTGGCATGGCGCGCGAGCAGCTTGCCGCCCCACAGGCCCTGCTCCTCGCCCGACAGCAGCGCATAGACGATCGTCGCGCGATGCTGGTGCTGCGACAGCAGTCGCGCGGCCTCCAGCACCAGCGCGGTGCCCGACCCGTCGTCGTTGGCGCCGGGCGCGTCGGCGGTGATGTTCATGACGTCGGTCACCCGGCTGTCGATATGGCCGGCGATCATGATGACGCGGTCGGGGTCGCTGCCCTTTTGAATCGCCAGCACATCCTCGACGATGACGCCGTCGGGCGCGCGCGGTCCCTCGAACCGGTCGCTGATCCGCTCGACGGTCAGGCAGCCACCGCACGCCTTCGACAGCCGCGCGAATTCGGCGGCGCCCCAATTGCGCGCCGCGCCGATGCCGCGCTTGGGATCGGTCGTGGAGGATAGCGTATGGCGTGTGCCGAACGAGACGAGTTTCTCGACCAGCATCTTCAGCCGCGCCGGATCGGCGGCGGGGGTTTCGTCGCTGGCAACGGCGATGGTCGGGGTGGCGAGAAGCAGCGCGGCTGCAAGGGTGTGACGAAGCATGGGGTTTCATGCCCCGCGACGCGGTCAAAGAAAAGCCCCTCCTCTAAAAGAGGAGGGGCGTTGAGACGTTCTTACCGCAGGCCCGAATAGTCGATATCGACGACGCGGCCATAGCGGATGTCGCAGCTGAACTTGCCCTTGTCATAGGAACCGCCGCGGCCCCAGCGACCGCCATAACCGTCGCGGACGACGACGCGGCCCTTGACCTTGTAGCCGTCGCGCTTGCGGTCGATGCTTGTCACCTGGGTGACGTCGGTGCGGCCGTAACGGCTCGTCCCGCGCTCGACTGCGCGCACGCACTGGCTGACGGCGCTGCGGCTGTTGCCATAACGATTATAGTCATAGCCATATCCGTAGCGCGGGTCGTCATAGCGTCCCCGATAGCGATCGTCGTAACGATCATAGCGGTCGTTGTTGCCGCTCGACAGGATCGCGGCGAGGCCGCCGAGCACGACGGCGCCCGCGATGATCTCGCCCGCGCCGATCCCGTCGCGATCGTAGCGGTCGCGCGCTGCGGCGGGCGCGGCACTGACCAGCATCGCGCCGGCGGTGGCCGCACCCATCGCGGCCTTGGTGAAGGAAGTTTTCATAGCCATGGTTCGGTCTCCAATAAGCGCAGGCACGCCCGTGCGGCCTGTTGGAGCCCTTTTACCGATTCGGCCGTGACGCGGTCCTGAACCCCCCGCTTATCTGGGGTTCAGCCTTGGTTTTGGCGGGGTTCATAAAGGAAAGGCCCCTCGCGGACGCGAAGGGCCTTTTTGCGATAACAAGCGGTTCCTCAGCCGAAACTGACGTCGACGACCCGCCCGTTCCGATAGCTGCAGCCGAAGCTCTTCACCTCGCCGCCGAGCCGCGAGGCGGTGCCGGTCACATACCAGCCGCCATTGTTCGGCTCGGTGCCGGTGATGCTGTCGACGCGCGCGTCGTCGCCCATCTCGCCCTCGACCGCCCAGCTGCACGCATCGGACGCCCGCGCTTCGGCCTCACCGTCGCCATAGGGGCGAACCTCGGTGGTATCGGCGCCATAGGCGCCGCCATCGTCATTGCCCTGCGGTTCGTAGTTCGGCGCATCCTGGCGCGGCTCGCGATAGGGCGGCTCATAGCGATAGTCGCGGTCGCGGGGCTGGGCCTTGTCCTTGCTCGCGGCGCCAATCACCGCGGCGATGGTGCCGAGGACCAGCAGGCCGCCGATCACTTCGCCGGTGCTGACATGATCGCGGTCGCGATAGCCCCAGCCGCCATGACCATAGCGGCCGCGCGCTTCGGCCGGAACCGCGGCCACCGAGGACAGGATGATCGCCGTCGCGGTCGCAAAGCTGGTGAATTTACGCATCGAGGGGGCACTCCCACGTGCGGGGTCCAGGACGATCCGGCCCGCAATCCCGCCGCTCTAGGCGCCCCATGCTTTCGCGGCGCTGAACCGTTATCGGGGCGCGATAAAGCGAAAGGCCCGCCATCCCGAGGGACGACGGGCCTATCAGGACCAGATGAGTCGACCAGACCTGTCCGGGCAATCAGCAGGCGCAGCGCGGCTTGGGCCGCGGCTTCCACTTGCGCTTGGCGACCGTGCGTTTGCGCACCGGCACGGTCTCATAATAGGTGCGGGTGCTGGTCTCGACCCGTTCGGTCACGACCGGCGCGCCGGGGATGATCGTCGTGACGACGACGCCCGGCGTATAATAGCCATAGCCGCCATAGCTGTAGCTCTGGGCATATCCGCCCTGATAATATCCGCCCTGATATCCGTCATGCCGATAGCGGTCGCGGCTGGCCCACCATTCGTCGCAGGCCTTCTTGTCGGCGGCGCTGCCGACCGCGGCGCCGGCCAGTGCGCCGAGACCGCCGCCGATCAGCGTTCCAGCGGCGCGGTCGCCGTGCCCGGCGACACGGTTGCCGACGACGCCCCCCACGACTCCGCCGACAACCGCTCCGGTCGCCGTGCCCCCCCGGCCACAGCGCCGCGCCATCTCCGCATCCCGCGCGTCATAGCCGCCATGATAGGGGCCGCGATAAGCCCGATCATATTCGGGCGGCGGCGGATAGGCGGTGCCCGGGCGGCCCTCGACCGTCCCTTCATAGCTGCCGTCGTAGCGGCGGCCGTCGGGCGCTTCATAAGTGCCGTTCCACGTGCCGGTCCAGCGGCCCTCGGCATCATAAGTGCCGTTCACCTGGCGATAGTCGACCTCGCTCGGGACGCGGTCTGGATAGCCGGTATAGACGCGCGCGTCGGGCGTCGCCGGGCTGCCGTAATCGAGACGGGTTTCGTCGGCCGTGGGTTCGGCGCTGTTCGCGTGGCTCGCAAGCAGCAGCGTTCCCGCCGCCAGGCCCAGAAGCACAATCGTCCGCATACCCAACTCCCTGCTACCCCGGCCGGTCGCCCGCGCAGCGCGACGACAAGCGATTGGTTAACAGCCTGTTAGCAAATCGGGCCGATTTTCGCGAATCCGTTAACCCTGAGTTTGGCGTCCCAATTTGGGTCAGGCCAATTTGGGTCAGGACGCGAGCGTGGCTGCGATCCTGGCGACCAGCGCCTCCGCCCCCGCCTGATCGTCGGCGGTGAAGCGCGACGGGTGCGGACTGTCGAGGTCGAGCACGCCGATCAGCCGTCCGTCCGCGACGATCGGCACGACCAGTTCGCTGCGGCTGTCGGCGTCGCAGGCGATGTGGCCGGGAAAGGTGAAGACATCTTCGACGCGCTGGGTCTCGCGAAGCCGCGCCGCGGCGCCGCAGACGCCCTTGTCGAGCGCGATGCGGATGCATGCGGCCTTGCCCTGAAAGGGGCCGAGGACGAGTTCGGTGCCGTCGAAGCGATAGAAGCCCGCCCAGTTAAGATCGGGGATCGCCTGCCAGATCAGCGCCGCGACATTCGCCATGTTCGCGATGCCGTCGGGTTCGCCGGCGACGAGCGCGGCGGCGGCATCGGCGGCCTCGGCCCAGAGTGCGGCGGGATCGGTGGCGGTGAACGACAGGGCATAGGACATGATGCCGCCTATGTCGGGGTGCGAGGGGCGTTTTGCAACGACATTCCCCGATTTCGTCCCGGGCTTCCTATTCGGCGGAAAACGTGCAAGCTTGGGTTGGGGCATCGGGGCAGGGGCCGCGATGCTGGTGTCGGAGTAGGGGAGAAGATAATGAACGGTTTTGAAATCGGTGATCTTTTCAAGTTCGACAAGATGGTCGCACCGACGGTGCTGAAGATCGTCTATTGGCTGGGGCTGATCGGTATCGCGCTGGCCTGCCTCATGTCGATTATCGGCGCCATCTCGATGATGTCCTATTCGGCGGCCACCGGTCTCGGCACGCTGATCCTGTCGATCATCGCGCTCGCCTTTGGCGCGCTGGTCTGGCGCATCGTCATCGAGATCTACATGGTGATCTTCAGCATCAACGACCGGCTGGGCGAGATCCGCGACCGCCTGCCTCCCAAATAAGCGAGCTTGGTGGCGGCGGCCAACCAGCCGCCGCCCCGCAGTCTATTCGACCGCCAGCCCGGTCCATTTCGCGGCAAAGGCGTATTTGTCGGCCGCTTCGGCGATGATCTTGTCGGTCGGCTTGCCCGATCCATGGCCGGCGCGCGTCTCGATGCGGATCAGGTGCGGCTTGGGGCCGATGTCCGCGTGCTGCAACGCGGCGGTATATTTGAAGCTGTGGCCCGGCACGACGCGGTCGTCGGTATCGGCGGTGGTGACGAGGATCGCCGGATAGGCGGTGCCGCCCTTGATATTATGATAGGGCGAATAGGACAGAAGATTGCGGAAATCCGCCTCCTTCGACGGATAGCCATAATCGTCGACCCAATAGCGTCCCGCGGTGAAGCGGTCGAAGCGCAGCATGTCCATCACGCCGACGGCGGGCAGCGCGGCGGCGAACAGGTCGGGGCGCTGGTTGGTGACCGCGCCGATCAGCAGGCCGCCGTTCGAGCCGCCCTCGATCGCGAGCTCGCCCTTGCCGGTGATCCCCTCGCCGATCAGATATTCGCCCGCGGCGATGAAATCGTCGAAGACATTCTGTTTCTTGTCGAGCCGCCCGGCGTCGTGCCACGCCTTGCCATATTCGCCTCCCCCGCGCAGATTCGCGACGACATAGACGCCGCCGGCGTCCATCCACGCGAGCTTGGTCGGCGAGAAGCCGGGCGTCATCGACACGTTGAAGCCGCCATAGCCATAGAGCAGGGTCGGCGATCCCTTCGATCGGTCGAGGCCTTTTTTCATGACGATGAACATCGGCACCTCGGTGCCGTCCTTCGATTTGTAGAAGCGCTGCTCGACCGAGAATTGCTTGGGGTCGAAAGTCAGCTTGGGTGCGGCGAACACGTCACTTTTCCCGGTGACGGTATCGAGGCGATAGATCGTCGTCGGGGTCGCGAAGCTCGAAAAGGCATAGAAGGTTTCGGGGTCCTTCGGATTGCCGCCGAAACCCGAAGCCGACCCGATGTCGGCAAGGTGGATCGCCGAAATCGGCCTGCCGTCGAGCCCGATCATCTCGGCTTCCGACTTCGCGTCGCCGAGATAGGAGAGGATGATGCGATTGCCGACCCGCGATGCGCCGACCAGAGTCGCCTCCTGCTGCGCGACCAGCTCGGTCAGCTCGCCGGGTTTGCGGATATCGATCGAGACGAGCCGCGCGCGCGGCGCATCCTTGTTGGTCAGAAAGGTAAAGCGCGTCCCCTGGTTGGCGACATATTCCCAATTGTTCGCATAATCGTCGACGAGCGCGATCGGCTTGCCCGCGCCCTTCGCTCCGATCGGATAGAGCGTCAGCGCATAGCGTTCGTCGGTGCCCTCGGACCCGGTGACGAGCAGATATTTGCCGTCGTCGGTTACCTCGGCGCTGTTGTTGAGCTTCGGCTTGCCGGGGGTCGCGTGGATCAGCGTGTCGGCGCTCTGCGCGGTGCCGAGGCGGTGGAAATAGACCGCGTGATTTTCGTTGAGCGACTGAAAGGCCTCGCCCTCCTTCGGTTCGGGGAAGCGCGAATAGTAAAAGCCGCTGCCGTCCTTGGCCCAAGCGAGCCCCGAGAATTTCACCCAGCGGATTTCGTCGCCGGTATCCTCGCCGGTCGCGACGTCCTTGACGCGGACGATGCGCCAGTCGGTGCCGCCGTCCTGCACCGAATAGAGGAGGTGCGTGCCGTCCTCCGACGGCTCCCATTCGGCGAGCGCGGTGGCGCCGTCCTTTGCCCAGCCGTTGGGATCGATCAGCACCCGGCCCTCGCCCTTCAGCCCGTCGCGGACGAACAGCACCGATTGCGGCTGCAGCCCGTCGTTGCGGCTGTAGAAATAGCGCGTCCCCGCCTTGCGCGGCAGGCCGAAGCGTTCGTAATTATAAAGCTCGGTCATCCGCTTCTGAAAGCTCTCGCGCCCCGGCAGCGTCGCCAGATAGGCGTCGGTGACCTTGTTTTCGGCCGCGACCCACGCCGCAACCTTGGGGTCGACACGGACATCATCCTCCAGCCAGCGATAGGGATCGGCGACATCGACGCCGAACTGCGGATCGACCGTGTCGCCGCGCGTGGTGGCCGGATAGACAAGCGCGGGCGCCGGCGCGGCGGCGGCCGCGGCATCGGCTGCGAGGGGGGCTGCGTGGGCGGCGCCGGGCGCGGTCATCAGCAGGGCCAGCGCCAGCGGCGCGCGAAAAGGGGCAGGGGGCATGGCAAGGCGATCCTCATCGTCGGAGTAATATTCGTGCGCCGCACTGTAAGGATGGAAAAGGGTGGGGCAAGCGGATTTGATGCCGGTCCTGTCGCTGCGTTCCGCAAAGAAAAAGGGCGGCGCCTCGCGGCACCGCCCTTGATCCTGTGTCGCTGGAAATCCGCGTCTTACGCGTCTTCCAGTTCCTCGTCGCTGAACACCGGGCCCGAATCCTGGCCCTTGGCATCGACGTCGCGGTCGACGAATTCGATGATCGCGATCGGCGCCGCGTCCGAGGCGCGGATGCCGGCCTTGATGATGCGGGTGTAGCCGCCGTTGCGGTCCTTGTAGCGCTCGGCGAGGACGTCGAACAGCTTCACGAGCTGCGTGTCGTCCATCAGGCGGCTCATCGCCAGACGGCGATTGGCCAGACCGCCACGCTTTGCGAGCGTGACCAGCTTTTCGATATAGGGACGCAGTTCCTTCGCCTTGGCGACGGTCGTCGTGATCTGCTCATGCTTGATGAGCGAGGCCGACATGTTGCGGAACAGGGCCGTGCGATGCGCGCTCGTGCGCTGAAGCTTCCGGCCACCCGATTTATGACGCATGATTTTGTCCTTCGTTCGTTAAGGGCCCGTGTGAGGTAGCCCAGACCAGGTCGATTTGCGGGCCGACCCATTTCCCGAAATCGTCATCCCAGCGAAAGCCGGAATCGCTAGCGGTGTCTCACCGCGATAGCGGCCCCAGCTTTCGCTGGGGCGACGCCTATCTTCACCCAAGCAGTTCCTGCTCGAGCTTCTTCGCCATTTCCTCGATATTCTCCGGCGGCCAGCCGGGGATATCCATGCCGAGGCGCAGGCCCATCGACGACAGCACTTCCTTGATTTCGTTCAGGGACTTGCGGCCGAAGTTCGGGGTGCGAAGCATTTCGGCTTCGGTCTTCTGGACCAGATCGCCGATGTAGATGATGTTGTCGTTCTTGAGGCAGTTGGCGCTGCGGACCGACAGTTCGAGTTCGTCGACCTTCTTGAGAAGGAAGCGGTTGAGCTGGTTGACGTCGGACTCGTCGGCGGTGGTCGACGGCGCCGCCATGCCGATCATGCCGCTGTCGTTCATCGCCTCTTCGAAGTGGACGAAGACCTGAAGCTGGTCCTGGAGGATGCGCGCGGCGTAAGCGACGGCGTCTTCCGGGGTTACCGTGCCGTCGGTTTCGACGGTCAGGCTCAGCTTGTCGAAGTCGAGTTCCTGGCCGATACGCGCATTGTCGACCTTGTAGGCGACCTGGCGGACGGGCGAGAAGAGCGAGTCGACCGGGATCAGGCCGATCGGCGCGTCGGCCGGACGGTTGGCGGTCGCGGGGACATAGCCCTTGCCGCTGTCGGCGACGAGTTCCATGTTCAGCGTCGCGCCGTCGTCGAGGTGACAGATGACATGGTTCGGGTTCATCACCTTGATGTCGCCCGACACCATGATGTCGCCGGCCTTGACGGTCGCGGGGCCGGTGGCCGAAAGCTGGAGCCGCTTCGGGCCTTCGCCTTCCATCTTGAGCGCGATCTGCTTGACGTTGAGGACGATGTCGGTGACATCCTCGCGCACGCCGGCCAGGCTCGAGAATTCGTGCAGGACGTTCTCGATCTTGATCGACGTGATGGCCGCACCCTGGAGCGACGAGAGCAGAACGCGGCGCAGCGCGTTGCCGAGCGTCAGGCCGAAACCACGCTCAAGCGGCTCGGCGACGAAGGTCGCCTTGCGCTTGCCGTCGCCGCCGGCCTTGATTTCCAGGTTGCTGGGCTTCTTCAATTCCTGCCAGTTCCGGATATTGACAGTCATGGACTTCCCTTTGCTTTGGGCGGGACGGGCAGGGGTCGGCTACCCATCCAGCGAGAGATTTGGTGCGGGCGGACCCCGGCGGGGTGCGCCCGAAAAGGCGTCAGACGCGGCGGCGCTTGGCCGGGCGGACACCATTGTGCGGGATCGGCGTCACGTCGCGGATAGACGTGATGTGGAAACCGACCGCCTGCAGGGCGCGGAGCGCCGATTCACGACCGGCACCGGGGCCCTTGACCTCGACTTCGAGGGTGCGGACGCCGTGCTCAGCGGCCTTCTTGCCCGCGTCCTCGGCGCAGACCTGCGCGGCGTAAGGGGTCGACTTGCGGCTGCCCTTGAAGCCCATCATGCCGGCGCTCGACCAGGCAATCGCATTGCCCTGCGCGTCGGTGATGGTGATCATCGTGTTGTTGAAGGTCGCGTTGACGTGGGCCACACCCGACGAGATATTCTTGCGTTCGCGCCGACGAAGGCGCTGCGGTTCACGAGCCATTGATGAAATCCTGTCCTAAATCCGTAAAGCGGGCCGGGGCGCAGCCGTCAAAGGGCGGCCACCGGCGCGGAAAAACCGGCTTACTTCTTCTTGCCGGCGATCGGCTTCGCCTTGCCCTTGCGGGTGCGCGCATTGGTGTGCGTGCGCTGGCCGCGAACGGGAAGGCCCTTGCGATGACGCAGGCCGCGATAGCAAGCGAGGTCCATCAGGCGCTTGATGTTCATCGCCGTGTTGCGGCGAAGGTCACCCTCGACCGTATGGTCGGCGTCTAGCGTTTCGCGAATCTGGAGGATTTCGGCGTCCGAAAGATCCTGGATGCGACGGCTGTGGTCGATGCCCAGCTTGTCGGCGATGTCGACGGCGGTCTTGCGGCCGATGCCGTGGATATAGGTGAGCGCAATGATAACGCGCTTGTTGGTGGGCAGGTTGACGCCCGCGATACGTGCCATGCTGTTCTTTCTCCTGCTCCACAGGACTCGCTGGCAGACGAGTCCTATCTCAAAGCGTCTGATTTCCAACGCAAAAAACGGACCACGAATGCGCTTGCCGCGCTTCGCCGTCCGGTCAGGCTGTTGGAATGGATGCGCAACTAAGGTGAGTCGGGCCGAAAGTCAAGCGGACTGCGGCGGTTCGCGCGGGGTGATCGACGGTCAGGACGACGATGTAAGCGCCACCGCGCGGTCGTGCAAGCGGCTCACCACGGCGCGATGGATTCCGGGGGCGCAGGCGATGACGCCGAAGGCTTGTGCGCGCGGGGTGTTGAAGGCGAGCGGTTTGCCGAAGGCATCGGTGACGATCGCCCCCGCCTCGGTCGCGATCAGCGCTGCGGCGGCGACGTCCCACTCGAAGCCCCAGCGCAGCGTTGCGACCAGGTCGGCCCGGTCGTCGGCGACGAGCGCCATGCGCAGCGCGATGCTGTTCGGCTTGGTGACCATGATCAGGTCGCGGTCGATCTTGGGCAGGCTGTCGGCGGGAACGCGCGACCCGTCGAAGATCATCCGCCGGCTCGCGCGCAGCGCCTCGCCATTGAGCGTCGCGCCATGCCCCTTTTGCGCGACCCACAATTCGTCGAGCGCGGGGGCATAGAGGACGCCGAGTTCGGGCGCACCGTCGACGACGAGCGCAACCGACACGCACCAGCCGGGGCGGCCGCGGATGAAGTCGCGCGTGCCGTCGATCGGATCGACGCACCACATCGCGCGGCACGCCAGGCGGTCTTCATTGTCGGCGGTCTCTTCGGACAGCCAGCCGGCGCGCGGCTCGATCGCGCCGAGCACCGCCTTCAGCCGCGCATCGACCGCCAGGTCGACGTCGCTGACCGGATTGTCGTGCGACTTGTTCCAGACGCTGACCGCCTTGCCCTCGCCGCGCCAGCGCGCCATCGCCATGTCGCCGACCTCGCGGGTCGCGGCGATCACGGCTTCGAGGTTGCGGCCGGGCACGGCGGAGCGCCCTAGGCGCTCGCGACGGTCATGCCGTCGATGCGGAGCGTCGGCGCGTTGACCGCGTGGCGGAATTCGAGGTCGTCGGCGGGGACGAGCGCGGCGAACATATCGACCAGATTGCCCGCGACGGTGAACTCGGCGATCGGCCCGGCGATCCGGCCGCCCTGGATCAGGAAGCCCGACGCGCCGCGGCTATAGTCGCCGGTGACCGGATTGACGCCCTGGCCGATCAGCTCGGTCAGATAGACGCCTTCCTCGATGTCGGCCATCAGCGCTTCGGGGCTTTGCGTTCCCGCCGCGAGGTGGAGGTTGCTCGCGGTCACCCCCGCCGCGCCGCCGCCACGGCTGGCATGGCCGGTGGGCTGGAGGCCGAGCTGTTTCGCCGACGCCGTGTCGAGCAGCCAGCCGGTGATCCGGCCGCCGGTCACGATATCGCGCGGCGCGGTCGGCAGACCCTCGCCGTCGAAAGCGCGGCTGCGCAGGCCGCGTGGGCGGTGCGGGTCGTCGCGGATGACGATGGCGCGGTCGAAAAGCTGTTGCTCTTCCTTGCCGAGCAGGAAGCTGGTTCCGCGCGCGACCGCGGGTCCGGCGATCGCGGAGAGAAGATGGCCGACGATGCCGCCGCTGACGCGCGGGTCGAGCAGCACCGGCACCTTGCCGACCGGCGCCTTGCCGGGGTTCAGTCGCGCCACGGCGCGGGTGCCCGCGCGCGTCCCGATGTCTTCGACGCTTTCGAGGTCGGACAGGTGGTGCGCGCTGTGCCAGCCATAGTCGCGCTGCATCGCCGCGCCTTCGCCTGCGATGACGCTCGCTGACAGGCTGTGCCCGCTCGATCCATAGCCGCCGGCGAAGCCGTGGCTGGTCACGAGCGCGAAGCGGGTGCGGCTGTGGCTCGCGCTGCCGCCCTCGCTGTTGGTGACCCCCGCGACCGCGCGCGCCGCTTCCTCGACTGCCAGCGCGGCTTCGCGCAGCGCCTGTGGATCGGCTTCGCTGCCGTCGTCGAGATCATAATCGGGGACCGGACCGCGGAAGAGCCGGTCCTCGGGGGCGAGGCCGGCATAGGGGTCTTCGGGCGCCTCGCGTGCCATCGCGACGCAGCGCTCGACCAGTTTCGCGAGTTCGCCGGCATCCATGTCGGCGGTCGACACGCTGGCGCTGCGCTGGCCGACGAAGACGCGCAGTGATATGTCCTGCCCTTCGGACCGCTCGACATCCTCGAGCGCGCCGAGGCGCATCGAGACCGAGGTGGCGGCATTGCAGTAATAGAGCGCGTCGGCGGCATCGGCGCCAGCCTTGGTCGCGGCGTCGCAGAGCATCTGCGCGCGGTCTAGGGCTTCGGAAACGGTCAGCATGTCCGCGCCCTATACGGCGCGCGGGCCAGCGTCAAAATCTATGTCGGCAAACCGAAGGGCGTCGAACCGATTTCCCTTCGTCACCCCGGACTTGATCCGGGGTCCATTATAAGCGGCGTCGCGTGAATGGATGCCGGATCAAGTCCGGCATGACGAAAGCAAAGATGGAGTCAGCGCGCGATCGCGGCGATGGCGTCGGTCGCGGCCATCGCGCCGCTGACCCACAGGAAGGGCAAAGTCAGCGCGGCGGCCCACAGGCGGCGGACGTCGCGGCGGAAACGCGCGTGAAGGCCCCAGCTTGCCAGCGCCTGGCGGCTGAGGTGATACCAATGGCGTTCGGTCATCCGCGCGATCGGGACGGCGAGCGCGAGGAGCATGACGAGCGCCACCGCGATCAGCGCCGACGGCGCTCCGGCGGCGACCGCGCTCGTCACGAGCCAGATCTGCAAGGCGGCAAAGGCGATGAGGGCGGCGGCGGCGTGAACGGTCATGCGGCGGCCCAAGCTGCGCGCAGGCGGTACGCTTGCAGTCGATCGGCGCCAGAGGCGCGGTCCGAACGTCGATGCCATGTTTTCAGCCCCTCCGGCTGGCGATTCCCAGAAACGCCACGTTTTGCCCCAAAAATTCCCAAGTCAAGACACTCTGCCAGCGATTCGTTAATTTTTGCATTCGCTTCGTCGCGGATTCGCCACGAATCCGGGTTGGAGTGCCTGAATCGCTGCCATATCGGCGTCATTCGTCGTGTTTTATGACCATTTCGCGATGGATGGCGCTGGCTGGCCGCTGGTGAACCGGTTTCCGTCGAAACCTTGCATCGAATGGCTGGGCGGGTAAGTCTTGCCGCTCGTCTTTCAGCAATAGGGAAAATCACCGATGCGTTATCTGGCCGCTCTCGCCGCCTTGACCCTTCCGTTCGCGCCGGCGATCGCCGCCGAGGGCGACGCGGCGGTCGAACCGAAGCCCGCGGCGCTCGTCGCCGACGGCGTGCCCGCGGTGCCCGCCGAGCTGACCGCCGCGACGCGTCCCTATATGGAATATCGCGGCGCCGCCTTCGTCGGCTGGAACCCCGCCGACAAATCGATGCTGATCGCGACGCGCTTCGGCAACACGACGCAGCTTCACCGTGTCGCCCGCCCGATGGCCGCGCGCGAGCAATTGACCTTCGAGGCGGAACCGGTGGCGCATGGCGGCTGGTCGCCGTCGAGCGGCGACATGATGCTGGTCCAGAAGGACGTCGGCGGCAGCGAATTCTATCAGATCTATGCGATGAAGGACGGGCGCCTTCGCCTGCTCACCGACGGCAAGAGCCGCAATTCGCTCGACGCGTGGAGCAAGGACGGCAGCCTCGTCGCCTTCACCTCGACGCGGCGTAACGGCCGCGACAACGATATTTACGTCATGAACCCGCGCGATCCGGCGTCTACACGGCTGGCGGCGCAGGTCGACAGCAACGGCTGGTCGGTCGCCGGCTTTGCGCCCGACAAGAGCTGGGCGCTCGCCACGCGATCGGCCTCGATCGAAAAGACCGACCTGTTCCGCCTCGACCTCGCGAGCGGCAAGATGACCCCGATCGGCGATCACAAGAAGAAGATCGCTTTCGAGGGCGTTTCCTTCGCGCCCGACGGCACGATCTGGGCCACGAGCGACGCCGGCAGCGACGTGCTGCGCCTCGGCACCCTCGACCCGAAGACCGGCGCTTTCACGCCGCGCGGCCCGGCCGAGACATGGGACGTCGAGGCGTTCGACATCTCCCCCGACGGGCGCTTCATCGCTTATGCGATCAACGAGGCGGGGGTGAGCCGGTTGCGCGTGCTCGATGTCGCGAGCGGCGCCGCGCGGACGGTCGATGCGCTGCCCGCGGGCGTGATCGGCCATCTCGAGATCGCGCCGTGGGGCGCGATTGGCATCGGCTTCACCTCGGCGCGCAGCGCCGCCGACGCCTATAGCGTCGATCCCGAAACGCTCGCCGTGACCCGCTGGACGCAAAGCGAGACCGGCGGCCTCGACGCCGCGCGCAATATCGAGCCCGAACTGGTCACGATCAAGAGCTTCGACGGGCTCGAGATGTCGGGTTTCCTCTATCGCCCCGACCCCGCGAAATTCCCCGGCAAGCGCCCGCTGATCATGCATGTCCACGGCGGGCCGGAAAGCCAGTGGCGCCCCGAGTATCTGGGCAGCACCAATTATATCGTCAACGAGTTGGGGGTCGCCTATTTCTACCCCAACGTCCGCGGCTCGACCGGCTATGGCAAGCGCTTCGTCGGCCTCGACAACGGGCCGTTCAAGCGCGAGGACAGCGTCAAGGACATGGGCGTGTTTCTCGACGCGCTCGCGAAGGATCCGGGGCTCGACGCGACGCGCTTCGGGCTGACCGGGCGCAGCTATGGCGGCTATATGTGCTATGCCGCCGCGACGCATTTCGCCGACAAGCTGCGCGCGAACCTGTGCGTCGTCGCCATTTCGAACTTCGTGACCTTCCTCGAGAATACGCAGGAATATCGCCGCGACCTGCGCCGCGTCGAATATGGCGACGAGCGCGATCCCGCGCAGCGGGCGAAGCTGATGGAAATCTCGCCGCTCACCCGCGTCGCCGACATCAAGAAGCCGTTGTTCGTCGTTACCGGCGCCAACGACCCGCGCGTCCCGGCATCGGAGGCCGAGCAGGTCGTGGCCGCCGTGCGAAAAAATGGCGGCACCGCCTGGCATCTGGTCGCGACCAACGAGGGGCATCAGTGGGGCAAGAAGGAGAATGTCGATTACACCTTCTGGGCCTCATTGCTCTTCTGGAAGCAATATCTGCTGAACTGACGCTTGACCCCGGCGCGGGCCGGGGCCTAGCGCATCGGGCGGACCCTTGCTCAAGGAGATGCGATGCGCCGGCCCAAGCTGCTGGATACGATGCGCGATTACAGCTGGCCGCTGTTTCGCGCCGATGCGTTGGCCGGGGTCAGCGTCGCGCTCGTGGCGCTACCCCTCTGCATCGCGATCGCCATTGCGTCGGGCAGCACGCCCTTCGTCGGGCTCGTCACCGCGATCATCGGCGGCTTCATCATCTCGGCGACGAGCGGCAGCCGGGTGCAGATCGGCGGGCCGACCGGCGCCTTCATCGTCGTCGTCTATAGCGTCATCCAGAATCACGGGATGGACGGGCTGATCGTCGCGACGATCATGGCGGGAATTATTCTGACGATCGCCGGCTTCTTCCGCGCCGGCCGGCTGATCGCGCTGGTGCCCGAACCGGTGATCGACGGCTTCACCATCGGCATCGCGACGATTATCGCCGCCAGCCAGCTTCAGGATGCGCTCGGCCTGTCGGCGGGCAAGGTTCCCGCCGACATGATCCCGAAGATCGAGGCGCTATGGGCGGCGCGCGCGACGCTCAGCCCCGCGGCGCTGGGCGTCACCGCGGCGACCGTCGCCGCGATCCTGCTGCTGCGGCGCTGGCGTCCGCGCTGGCCGGTGCTGGTGATCGCGGTCGGCCTTGCTTCGCTGGCGGTCGCCGCCTTTCACCTGCCGGTCGATACGGTGGGATCGCGCTTCGGCGCGCTGCCATCGGGGCTTCCGGCGCCGCACTGGCCGCAGGTGACGGCGGATCGTCTGATCGAACTGCTGCCTTCGGCCTTCACCATCGCCTTTCTCGCGGGGGTCGAATCCTTGCTGTCGGCGATCGTCGCCGATCGCATGTTCGGCGGCCATCACCGCCCGAGCGCCGAACTGCTCGCGCAGGGTTATGCGAATATCGTCTCGCCACTGTTCGGCGGGCTGCCGGTGACCGGCGCGATCGCGCGCACCGCGACCAACGTCCGCGCCGGCGGGCGCACCCCGATCGCGGGGATGGTGCACGCGTTGGTGATGCTCGCGGTGCTGCTCGTCGCGGGAAAGCTCGCCGGCGCGCTGGCGCTGCCGGCGCTCGCGGCGGTGCTGCTCGTCACTGCGCTCAACATGGCGGAGGTCGAGAAATGGCGCGGTCACCTCGCGCTGCCGCGCGACGAACTCTTGCTGCTCGTGCTGACGCTGGTGCTGACGGTGTTCGCCGACCTGACGGTCGCGATTGGCGTCGGCGTCGCGCTCGGCCTGTTGCTGCGCTGGTGGAAGGGACGCGGCCCGGCGCCGTGGACGCCGCGCGAGGGGTGAGCGGCCCGGTTTCCTAAATCAACCGTGTCCCCGCGAAGGCGGGGACCCATCTCCCGCTGGTTCAAAATAGCGCCGACCGGAGATGGGCCCCCGCCTTCGCGGGGGAACAGCTACTTTTTCGCTTATTTCTTCGGCGGAACCGGCAGGTCGCCCGCGTCAACATCGGGCGTCTCTGGCGCCGGAGCTTGTCCGCTGGCCTGGCGTTCGAGCTCCTCGGCCGCCTTCTGCCGTTCGGCGAGCGCTTTCTCCTCGGCGACCACCGCGGCTTCGACCTCGTCCGCCGCGGCGTCGATACCGGCGAGCCGCTTGGCGCGTTCGTCGGCGATCATCGCCTGCCAGTCGGTCTTGTCGGCTGCCTGGCGCTCGGCCTTGGCGCCCGCGAGGAGCGCCTGCGTGCAGCCGGTGAAGCCGCCGAGCCCGACCGGCGAGCAGCTGTCGGTGCCGAAACGGCCGACGCGCTCCATCGAAGTCACGCGGTTGAGCCACGCCTGATTGCGCGGGTCGAGCGGATCGCCACCGCGGAAAATCTGGGGGACGCGATACCGGTCCTGTTCGGGCAGGCGGTTGCAGACGACGATCTCGTCAGGGCTCGACTGCTCGCACTTGTCGTCGCCATAGATGATCACCTGGTTGATCTTGTCGGCGTTCACCGTGTTGGTTTCCTGCGCGGCGGCAGGGAAAGCGGCGAGGCTGCTGGCGAGGAACAGCGCGGCGAACGGCAGGCGGGTCATCACTTTTTCCTTCATTGCGTTTCGGCCGGAATGGCACGCGCTCTCTGCATAGTCCATGAACATCCCGTCATCCGTCGCACCCGGCGAGGACGAGGGATATTCTTTATCAGATACGCTTGGACAGCGCGATGGCTGCGCGGCAGCCCGCGCGGATCGCGAGGCTGAGCAGCGGATAGCCCGGTGCGCTTTCGGCCCCTGCGGCGAGCGCGGCTTCCTTGTGTTCGAGCTCCTCGGCGCGAAAATCCTCGACCGCGGCGCTGAGTTCGGGGTCGCTGTCGCCGAGTTCGTCGATCTGGTGACGGTAATGCCGGTCGATCTCGGTCTCGACCGCGGCGGTGCAGGCCATCGCGGCGCGCGGCCCCATCGCGGCGGTCACCGCGCCGAGCGCGAAGCCCGCGACGTTCCAGATGGGCTGGAGCGCGGTCGGCCGCACCCCGCGGCGCGCGACCATCGCGTCGAAGAAGGCGCGGTGTCTTTCTTCCTGCTCGGCCATATGCGCGATCTCGCGCGCCATCGGGTGGCGGTCGCCCATCACCGCGAGCTGGCCGGCATAGATGCGCGTCGCGCCATATTCGCCGGCCTGGTCGACGCGGATCATCGAGGCGGTGCGGTGCTTGCTCATGCCGCCGATGTGGTCCGGCGGCGCAGCAAGGTCAAGACGAGCGCGGCGGCGGCGAGCGAGAAGATCGCATTGAAGCCGGCGAGCGAGATGCCGAACAGCCGCCACTGCGCGACGTCGCAGCGGATGATCGGCGCCGCCATGATCTCGTCGAGCGAAATCGGGCCGCTATGACTGGTGCTGCACGTCGTCAGCCCTTCCCACAGCCCATATTCGACCCCGGCGTGGAAGATCCCGATTAGACCGCTGATCGCGATGGCAATCGCAGCGAGCCAGGTCAGCGACCGCATCGCCTTGTCGTTGCGATTGAGGAGCAGCGCGAGCAGCGCCAGCATGATCGCTGCCTGGTGCGGCCAGCGCTGCCAATAGCACATCTCGCACGGATGGAGGCCGAAGCCGAACTGCGACACGAGCGCGCCGCCATAGAGGAGCAGCGGGGCGGCGAGCGCGACGAGCGGCGCGGCAAGGCGGGATTGGAGCATCAACACTTACCTTGAACTATAGTCATTCCGGCGAAGGCCGGAATCTCGCCGGTGCGTCAGATACAGAAGGCGAGGTCCCGGCCTTCGCCGGGACGACGGATTGAACAAATCAGTTGCGCGCGGCGGGCTTCGCGGGCGGCTTGCCGCCCTGCGCCATGCGCGGCGTCGCCGGACCGATCCGCCCGATCGTCTGCAGCGCATAATAGAGCTGATAATCCTTGATGCCCTTGGCCTTCAACTCCTCGGCGGTTGCGGTGAAGCGCGGATCGTCCTTCTCATCCTTTTCGAGCAGGCTGTTGTCGACCTTCTTCTCGTTGATCAGATGGCGGCGCAGGTCGCTTTCGCGGAAGCGCGGGCGGTCCTTGTAATCGGGGTCCGAAAGCTGCGGCACGCGAATGTCGGGCTCGATCCCGCCTTCCTGTACGCTGCGTCCCGACGGGGTGTAATAGCGCGCGGTGGTGAGGCGGAGCGCGGTGGTGTCGGTCAGCGGCAGCACCGTCTGCACCGATCCCTTGCCGAAGCTGCGTTCGCCCATGATTACCGCGCGGTGCTGGTCCTGCAGCGCGCCCGCGACGATTTCGGAAGCGGAGGCGGAGCCCGCGTCGATCAGCACGATCATCGGCGCGCCGCCGGCAAGGTCGCCGGGTTCGGCGAAATAGCGCTCGATGTCGTTCTTCTTGCGCCCGCGCTGCGAGACGATCTCGCCGCGGTCGAGGAAAATGTCGCTGACCCCCACCGCTTCGTCGAGCAGCCCGCCGGGGTTCGAGCGCAGATCGAGCACCCAGCCGCGCGGTTTGTGGCCGAGCGACTTTTCGACCGAGATCATCGCGGCCTTGAGGTCGCGGGTCGCGTCGGCGGAGAAGCTGGCGATGGTCAGCACGCCGACATCGTCCTTCACTTCCCATTTGACCGGCTTCACGTCGATGATCTCGCGGGTCAGCGTCATCTCGATCGGCTTGTCCTGGCCTTCGCGCACGACGGTGATCTCGATCTGGGTGCCGGGACGCCCACGCATCTGCTCGACCGCCTCGTCGAGCGTCATCCCGAAAATCAACTGCTTGTTGATGTGCGTGATATAATCGCCGGCCTTGACCCCGGCGCGGTCGGCGGGGGTGTCGGCAGTCGGCGCGATCACCTTGACGACCCCGTCCTCCATCGTGACCGACAGGCCCAGCCCGCCATATTCGCCGTCGGTCTGGGTGCGCAGATTGGAATAGTCGCGCGCGTCGAGATAGCCCGAATGCGGGTCGAGGCTGGCGAGCATCCCGTTGATCGCGCCCTCGATCAGCTTGTCGTCGCTGACCGGCTCGACATAGTTGGATTTGACCTCGAGAAAGACATCCATGAAGCGGGCGATTTCCTGCTGCGTCGAGGCGTCGACGGTCGCCATCGCCCCGGTCGCGAGCGGGACGAGCGCAAGGGTCGAAAGCGCCGCGGCGCCCTGCCACAGCGCGAAGCGGCGCCGGGAAGCGGAGGCAGTCTGGATCGATTCGGTCATGGTCATCTTTCAATCGCGCAGGCGTGAACCTGCCTTATAATCCCCGGCGCGCCATCGTCCTACGGAATTTTGGGAGCGTCAAGCGCGAGTTCCAGGACAGAGGTATGACATCATCCCAGCATCCGGGCGATGTCCACCGGCCGTCCCGCGCGGCGCAGTTCGACGGTGATCCGGCTGTCGTCGGACCCGGCGCGGCCGATCGGCGCTCCGGCGTCCAGTGTGTCGCCGACCCCCGCCGACAGCGCGATCATTCCGGTGACCAGCGAAATCCAGCCGCCGCCATGGTCGATGATGATGATCTTGCCGTAACCGCGATAATCGCCCGCGAAGCTGACGCGTCCCGGCGCGGGCGCGACGACCTGCCCGCCGGGGCGCGCCGCGATGGTGATCCCGCGCGAGCGCACGCCGCTGTCATTGACCTCGCCCAGCCCCGCGACGATGCGCCCGACGACCGGCAGGCGATAGACACCGCGGCTGAGCTCGGCCTCGGCCGGTGCGGGCGGCGCGGCCTGCAGGACCGGGCTCGTCGGATCGCGCGGGCGCGCAATCGGTCCGGCAAGCTGGGCCAGTTCGCCGCGCACCGCGCCGTCGGTTTCGAGCGCGTCCATCAGTTCGACGATGTCGCGCGCCTTCTCGCCGAGCCCGAGCGCGCGGTCGGCCTCGAGCTGGGCGCTGCTCATCAACTCGCGCGAGCGCAGGCGGCCTTCATTTTCGAGCCGGGTCAGCGCGTCGCGGCGCCGGGCGAGTTCGGTCTTGCTCGCGGCCAGCGCCTGCAACGCGATTCCCTGCTGCTGCCGCGCGGTGCGCAGTTCGGCGAGCTCGCGCCGCACCCCCGCGGTGCGCTGCTGGATCACCGGCATGGCGGCGTCGATGACGGCGCGCGCGTGGACCATGTCGGTCAGCGATCCGGGCTGGGCAAGAACGCTCACCGGCGGCTGGCGGCTGAGCTGTTGCAATGCGGCGGTGAGTTCGAGCAAAGGCTGTCGCTGCTCGGCGAGCCGGGCGTCCTGCGCCTTGAGCCGCCGCGTCACCAGTGCGACGCGCGCCTCGCCGGCGTTGATGTCGGCCTCGGCCGACTGGATGCGCGCGGCGAGCGCTGCGCTGCGCTTCTTCAGCTGCTCGGCCTCGTCGTGCGCGGCGGTCGCCTGTGCCTCGAGCGCGGCGCTGCGCGCCATCGCGTCGGCCGATTGCCGCTTGGCGGTCAGGAGCTGCTCGCGCTCGCGCGCGGCGATCGCCTGAGGGTCGAAGACATCGTCGCTTTGCGCGACCGCCAACGTGGTGCCGATGGCGGCAAGGCCCAGCGCCAGGGGAAAGGCCCAGCGCCTCATTGCCGGCCCTCGCGATGATAGGGGTGCCCCGCGATGATGCTCGTCGCGCGCCACAATTGTTCGGCGAGCATCGCGCGTGCCATCAGGTGCGGCCAGGTCGCACGGCCGAAGGCGATGACCCGGTCGGCGCCTTCGCGCTCGGCGGGGGTGAAGCCGTCGGCGGCGCCGAGGCAGAAGCGCGCCTCGCGCACCCCGCCATCGCGCCACTTTTCGAGCAATTTGGCGAATTCGAGCGACGAAAGCTGTTCGCCGCCCTCGTCGAGCAATAGGGTGCGGCTGTTGTCGGCCGCGGCGGGAACGCGCCCGCCGGTGTCGGGAAGCTCCGAAATCTTCTGCGCCCAGGTCACGCGCTTCATATAGCGCTCGACCAGCTCGGCCTCGGGCCCCCGCCCGATGCGTCCGCGCGCGATGATGTGCAGCAACATGACGCCTCGCCTACGTTAGCGAGGCAAAGGCGTCAATTTACCGCGGCAACCGGCGGGGCGTCTCCGAACGACCACATGCGTTCGAGGTTGTAGAAGCTGCGAACCTCGGGACGGAACAGGTGGACGATGACGTCGCCGGCGTCGATCAGGACCCAGTCGGCGTTGGGGAGGCCTTCGACGCGGACGGTGCGGCCCGCTTCCTGCTTGATGCGTTGCGCCAGCTTGTCGGCGATCGCCGAGACGTGACGCGTCGACCGGCCGCTCGCGATCACCATATGATCGGCGATGCTGCTTTTGCCGGCAAGCGGGATCGAGATGGTTTCCTGGGCCTGATCCTCGTCGAGCTGGTGGAGGATCAGCGCGTGGAGCGCGTCCACGCTGGAGTCCGAAGACTTTGAAGGGGATGCGGCGCCGGGCGCGGCATCCTTACTGGCGGCTATCAAGCGGTTTCATTCCTTTCATCCATGGTCAGGCGCAAATGCGTCAGCGGGTCGCGCAAGGCGCGGCCTGCATAGCTCTCGAACCAGCGGGGGTCGGCCTGCCGTATTGCAGTTGCGGATCGCACGTCGGGCGAAAAACGCAGGAACACGAGGGCAGGCGGTCTCCAGTCCGTCCATTGACGTTTCTGGTCCGCGGGCCGGACAAAGCGCCGCAGCCAACCCATCGCCTGTGCAGCGTGGGTGCGGCCATTATAGCCCGGACGCGCGATCACCGCAATCGGCATCAATCGCGCGATCCCCCGCCAGTCGCGCCATTGGGGCAATTGGGCCAGATTGTCGGCCCCCATGATCCATATGAAGCGACGGTTGGGGTAGCGGCGCACGAGTTTCCGGAGCGTGTCGACGGTATAGCGCGTACCGAGTTCGGCCTCGATCGCGGTCGCGCGGATCGGCGAACGCCGCGCCATGCGCTGCGCCGATGCGAGACGGGCCGGAAGCGGCGCCATGCCCTTCGCGGGCTTCAGCGGATTGCCCGGCGAGACGAGCCACCACAATTCGTCGAGTTCCAGCGCCTCGATCGCATTGAGGCTGATCGCGCGGTGCCCGCCATGCGCCGGGTTGAAGCTGCCGCCGAGGAGGCCGGTGGTGATCAATCTTGAGGGACCAGGCGCCAATCGTTGCGCTCGTGACGCACACGCAACACTTCTATTCCGTCATTCGCTGTCCGATAAATCAGGATGTGACGACTTTTACGCGGCCGCCACTTGCGCCAGCCCTCAATTTGCAGCGGCGATCCACCATGAGGGTGATCCAACAGCCAGTGCGCCGCCTCGATCAAGCTGGCAATGATCTGTCGTGCGAAGACGGGACTATAGGTTTCCACCAGATATCTCTCGATGGCGTGGAGGTCGTTTATAGCCGCTTCGGCCCAGATCACCCGCTTCATGCGGCGTTGCGCTTGCCCAGCTTTTCGGCGAACATGGCCTCAACTTGTTCCTGTGTGAAATAGCGGCCCTGCTCGATGTCACGTTCGCCCTCGCGGACGAATTCGATGAACTCCAATTCCTCTTCGATATAGCGTTCGATGGCTTTCGCAATCACCCATGCCCGGCTGCGATCCAGTTCTTTTGCTAGTGTGTCGATTCGAGCCGAAAGATCGGACGTTACGCGCGTGGAAATGACGGTCGGTTTGGTCATGCGGCTAGCGTATCACTTGTATACAAATGATTCAAGGCCGCGTCTGGCCATTCCCCCGCACCAGCCATTTATAGGTGGTCAGTCCTTCGAGCGCGACCGGCCCCCTTGCATGAAGTCGCCCCGTCGCGATGCCGATTTCGGCGCCGAGGCCGAATTCCCCGCCGTCGGCGAACTGGGTCGAGGCGTTGTGCATGACGATCGCGCTGTCGACTTCCGACAGGAAGCGCTCGGCCGCCGACTTGTCTTCGGTGACGATCGCGTCGGTGTGGCGGCTCGAATGCGCGTCGATATGCGCGAGCGCGCCCGCGAGGCCGTCGATCAGGGCGATCGAGACGATCGCGTCGAGATATTCGCTGTCCCAGTCGCCCGCCGATGCGGGGCCGACATGCGGGCTGAGCGCCGCGACATCCTTGTCGCCGCGCACTTCGCAACCAGCCGCGATCAGCGCGTCGACGATGGCGAGCGGCGCGGGATAGGCGCGGTCGATCAGGATCGTCTCGGTCGCGCCGCAGATGCCGGTGCGGCGCATCTTGGCGTTGACCGCCAGCGGCAGCGCCTTCGCCGGATCGGCGGCGCCGTCGATATAGAGGTGGTTGATCCCGTCGAGATGCGCGAGCACGGGCACGCGCGCCTCGTCCTGCACGCGCGCGACGAGCCCCTTGCCGCCGCGCGGGATGATGATGTCGATGAGGCCTTGCGCGCGCAGCAGCGCGCCGACGGCGGCGCGGTCCTGCGTGGGCACGAGCTGCACCGCGTCGGCGGGCAGGCCGCTCGCCGCGAGCCCGGCGGAAAGCGCCGCGTGGATCGCGCGGTTGCTGTGCACCGCCTCGCTGCCGCCGCGCAGGATCACCGCATTGCCCGACATCAGGCCAAGCGCGGCGGCGTCGGCGGTGACGTTCGGACGGCTTTCATAGATGATGCCGACGACGCCGAGCGGCACGCGAACGCGGCTGAGTTCCATGCCGTTCGGACGCACCGCGCGGTCGATCTCGCGCCCGACCGGATCGGGGAGCGCCGCGACGGCATCGACCGCATCGGCGATCGCGCTCAGCCGATCCTCGTCGAGCCGCAGCCGGTCGAGCATCGCCGCGGTCAGTCCGCCGGCCTGCCCGGCCTCCATGTCGCGGGCGTTGGCGTCGAGGATCGCCGCCGCCTGCGCGCGAAGCTGTGCCGCGCCCGCGTGCAGCGCCGCCGCCTTTTCGGCGGTGGTCGCGACCGCGAGCCGCTTCGCCGCGGCGCGCGCGCGCGCGCCCATATCGGCGATCAGCGCGTCGGCGTCGGCAGGGCGCGGCGGAGTGAGGGCTTCGGCGTTCATGGCGCGGCCCGTATCACGTTTCGCGTGACTCCCGAAAGCCCCGTTGCGCGGACCGCGATGCCCCACTAGGCAGGGGCGCATGAGCGGGGACATCGAAAGCATCGGAGCGGCGATCACGGCTGGGCTGGCGGGCTCGGCGGTCGAGCCGAGGCACGGCGGCACCGGCGGGCACGGCGGCGAACGCTGTCTCAATTGCGGGACGAGCCTCGTCGGGTCGCATTGCCACCGCTGCGGGCAGAAGGCCGATGTCCATCGCAGCTTCGGCGCGATCGGGCACGACCTCGTCCACGCGATCTTCCATTTCGAGGGCAAGCTGTGGAACACGCTGCCGCTGCTCGCGTGGCGGCCGGGCGATCTGACGCGCCGCTATATTCATGGCGAGCGCGCGCGCTTCATCTCACCGCTGGCGCTATTCCTTTTCGCGGTGTTCCTGACCTATGCGGTGCTCGCGATGGTCGGCGCGGGCGGCGGTCTCGGCCAGGAGCTGAACAAGGCGGCCGCCGAACAGACGCGCGCGGCGGCGATCAAGGACAGTATGCAGGACGAGGTCGACCGGATCGACATCGAACTGGCGAAAAAAAACTTGCCCGCGGCGCGGCGCGGCGAATTACAGGCCGAGCGCGACACGCTCCAGAAAAGCGCCGGCTATCTGGGTGTCGCGCGCAGCCGGAGCAAGGCCGAGCGCGATGCCGAGCGCGCGCTGGGGCCGCCGGTGCTGAGCGATCCGACCGACCAGATCGAAACGAGCGCCGCCTTCATCGCGCGCAACAAGAGTGATACCGGCATCGCCTTCATCGATCACGGCATGGAAAAGGCGCTCGCGAACCCGGCGCTGATTCTCTACAAGGTGCAGGCGAACGCCTATAAATTCGCCTGGGCGCTGATCCCGCTGTCGCTGCCCTTTATGTGGCTGCTCTATCCGTTCAGCCGGCGCTTTCACACCTATGACCATTTCGTCTTCGTGACCTATTCGATCAGCTTCATGCTGCTGATGTTCGTGGTCGTGCGCTTGCTCAACCTGACGATCTTCGGCGAACTCGCGACCTTTGCCGCGCTGTTCTATGCGCCTTTCCACATGTATCGCCAGCTTCGCGGTGCCTATCGATCGTCGCGGATCGGGGCGCTGGCGCGAACGAGCCTGCTGCTGCTCTTCAGCCTGTTCGCGGTGATCATGTTCATGCTGCTGCTGCTCGCGCTCGGCGCCGCCGGCTGACGAGGAGTTGTAACGCGGATCGGGCAAAGACCCGGCAAAGGGAGACATGCGATGCACCAGCTCTGGGGCGAAATCGACCGCCGCCTGCTCATCAAGCTCGGCACCGCGGGGCTTGCGGCGATGGCGCTGCCCGGCGCAGCGAAGGCGATGGCGGCGCAGGGCTTTACCCACGGCGTCGCGAGCGGCGAGCCGGGCGCGAACAGCATCCTGCTCTGGACCCGCTACGCCGCGCCGTCGGACACGCGGCTGACGGTCGAGCTGTCCGCGACGCCCGATTTCACGGCCGTGGCGGGCGGCGGCAGCGTCACCGCCGAGGGCGAGCGCGACCATACCGCCAAGGTCACCGTCGACGGGCTCGCGCCGGGTCGCTGGTATTTCTACCGCTTCATCGCGCCCGACGGCACCACGTCGCCGATCGGCCGCACCCGCACTTTGCCGCAGGGGCCGGCGAGCGCCTTCACGCTCGCGCTCTTTTCGTGCGCGAACATGCCCTTCGGCTGGTTCAACGCCTATGGCCATGCCGCAGCGCGCGGCGACATCGATCTCGTCGCGCATGTCGGCGACTATTTCTACGAATATCGGGCCGGCGATTATCCCACGGCGAAGGAAGCGGTGCCAGGACGGCTGGTGCAGCCGCCGCAGGAACTGATCGCGCTTGCCGACTATCGGCTCCGCTATGCCGCCTATCGCGCCGATCCCGATCTGCAGCGGCTACATCAGCTCTTCCCGATGATCGCCCAGTGGGATGATCATGAATTCGCCAACGACACCTGGAAGGGCGGGGCGGAGAATCACAATGCGGGCGAGGGAAGCTGGGAAGATCGCAAGGCGGCCGCCGAGCGCGCCCACAGCGAATGGATGCCGGTCGCCGAGACCCGCTGGCGCGACTATCAGGTCGGCGACCTCGCGACGATCTTCCTTCCCGAAACACGCGTTACCGCGCGCGACGAGCCGTTCGATCTCGGCGCGCTGCTGGAAGGAAAGGGCGACGTCGCGGCGACGCTCAAGACCTTCGCCGAAACCGCCTATCGCGACCCGCAGCGCCAGTTGATGGGCGCCGAGCAGGAAAAATGGTTGTTCGACGGCTTCGCCAGGTCGGTGAAGGCAGGGACGCGCTGGCAGGTCTGCGCACAGCAGATCGTGATGGGATCGCTGTTCACGCCGCCCGAGTCGCGTGACTGGTTCGGTGCCGACCAGCCCGATTATGTGAAGCGCCGCGTCGAAGTGGCGCAGCTCGCCGCGCAGGCGGGGCTGCCGCTCAACATGGACAGCTGGGACGGCTATCCCATCGCGCGCGACCGTCTGCTCGCCGCCGCGCAGCGCGCCGACGCTGATCTCGTCACCCTGTCGGGCGATAGCCACAACGCCTGGGCGTTCGATCTCGCGCACGACGGCCGGCCGGCGGGGGTCGAGGTCGGCGGGCAGAGCGTCACCTCGCCGGGGTTCGAGGCCTATACTCCCGGCATATCCGACAATAGGCGCGTTTCGGCGCTGCATGCTTCGTCGCCGCAGCTCCGCTGGGCGAATACCCAGGATCGCGGCTATGCGACCGTCGCGCTGACGCCCGATCGCATAACCGCCGACTGGCACAGCGTTGCGCCGGTGCGCATGCATGACCTCAAGCTGACGAACTCGCATCGGATGACCGCGACGCGCGGGCGGCGGACCTATGACACGGCCTGACGCGGGCGCTTGACTTATTCATAACTATACGATTATGAATAATCCATAGCCATGGAGTTATGGATTATGACCGCATCTCCCGACCTTCTGTTCAGGGCGCTTGCCGACCCGACCCGGCGCGGCCTGTTCGAGCGGCTTTGCCTCGATGGCGAACAGACCGTCGCCGCGTTGACCAGCGGCGCCGGAATCTCGCAACCCGCGGTGTCGAAGCATCTCGGCGTGCTTCGGCAGGCCGGGCTGGTGCTCGACCGCCACGAGGGGCGGCAGACGCATTACAGCGCGCAGCAACGCGCGCTCGCGCCGCTGGTCGACTGGACCGGCCGCATGACTCGCTTCTGGGAAGCGCGGTTCGACGATCTCGAAGATTTGCTGAAAAGGATGGATCAATGAACGCATCGCCCGACGTCCGCACGGTCACCGTCGAACGCGAAATCCCGCATCCGCCCGAAAAAATCTGGCGCGCGCTGACGACGCAGCATCTGATCGAGGAATGGCTGATGAAGAACGACTTCGGCCTCGACCTCGGTCACCGCTTCCAGCTTCGCGGCGACTGGGGACAGGTCGAATGCGAAATCCTTGACGTCGATCCGGGGCGGATGCTGTCGTACAGCTGGAATCACCCGCACGCGGACCCCGCGTTCGACCTCGAAAGCGTCGTCACCTTCACGCTCGAACCCGCGGATGCCGGGACGCTGCTCCGCGTCGAGCAGACCGGCTTCCGCCCCGAGCAGAAGCAGGCGTTCGGCGGCGCGCTGGGCGGCTGGCGCATTCATCTGGAAAATCTGGAAAAAACCGTCGCGGCGCTCGATTGAGCGCGCGTGCATGAGGAGACTGCCATGACCTGGATCCGGCCATTCCACCGCTGGACGTCGATCGTCTTCACCGTGATCGTCGCCGCCATCTTCGCGACGCTCGGCATCGGCAGGCAGCCGGCGCAATGGGTCTATTATCTCCCGCTCGCGCCGCTGTTCCTGCTGACCCTGACCGGCCTCTACCTGTTTTTCCGCCCCTATTTCAAAGCGCGGCAGGTCAAGGCTGGGGCGCCTCAGCCATAGGGCGGGCTTTCCTCGAACTCGTCGAACCAGGGATAGTCGTTCGCGACGCTGGCGGTGAAATTGGGCGCGCGCTTTTCGAGGAAGCTCGTCACGCCCTCGACGGCATCGGGGCTGCGGCCGCGTGAGAAGATGACGCGGCTGTCCCAGCGGTGCGCGCTCATCGGGTGCGGGGCGCCCATCATGCGCCAGAGCATGTGGCGGGTGAGCGCGACCGAGACGGGGGCGCTATGCTCGGTCATCTCGCGCGCCTTGGCGATCGCGGCGTCGATCAGCGCGCCCGGCGCATGAACCGACTGGACGAGGCCCTTTTCCTGCGCCTCGGCGGCTGAAATCAGGCGCCCCGAATAGCAGAGGTCGACCGCGTTCGCGATGCCGACGAGGCGCGGCAGGAACCAGCTCGACGCCGCCTCGGGGACGATGCCGCGGCGCGCGAAGACGAAGCCGTAGCGCGCGGTCTCGCTCGCGAGGCGCGCGTCCATCGGCAGCGTCATCGTCGCGCCGATGCCGACCGCGGCGCCGTTGATCGCGCCGAGCACCGGTTTCTTCGCCGCGAAGATACGCATCGACACGCGCCCGCCGCCGTCGCGCACTAGGGGATGCGACCAGTCGATCGTGCCATCGGGCGCGACCGGGCTCGGCGGCGTGCCCTCGGGAAGCTGGCGTTGCTTGTCGGCGCGCTTGTCGTAATCGAAAGTGTCGCCGCCCGACCCCAGGTCGGCGCCCGCGCAATAGGCCTTGTCGCCATGGCCGGTGAAGATCACCGCGCGCACCGCGTCGTCGGCATCGCACTCGTCCAGCGCGTCGATGATCTCGGCCATCATGTCGGCGGTGAAGGCGTTCATCCGCTCGGGCCGGTAGAGGGTCAGGATGGCGATGCCGTCCTGCTTGTCGAGGCGAATCTCGTTGTAGCTCATGTCTCTCTCCTTGGGGATCGAGCCATGGTTGCAAGCCGGGCGGGCGAAGGCAAGCTCTAGTTTACGTAAACGTAAGTGAGCGATGGGGCGCGGATCGTTCCGACGGGCGAGATGGAGGACGCGATGCCGGGGATGACGCGCCCGCGCTTTGTCGCTATAGGCGCCGCATCGCCCCGGCGGCGCGCCTCTTGCCTGAGTCGCTTTCGCCGGGTTCTTCTTTTGGTTCCGACAGAAAGTCCGCGCGCCATGGCCCGTCGCCGCCAGATCTACGAAGGCAAAGCCAAGATCCTTTACGAAGGCCCCGAACCGGGCACGCTGATCCAGTATTTCAAGGACGACGCGACCGCCTTCAACGCGCAGAAGCGCGGGACGATCAACGGCAAGGGCGTGCTCAACAACCGGATTTCGGAGCATGTCTTCACGCTTCTCGGCAACATCGGCGTGCCGCACCATTTCATCCGCCGCCTCAACATGCGCGAACAGCTCATCCGCCAGGTCGAGATCGTGCCGATCGAGGTGATCGTGCGCAACGTCGCCGCGGGCACGCTGTCGAAGCGGCTCGGGATCGAAGAGGGGACGCCGCTTCCGCGCACCCTGATCGAATATTGCTACAAGGACGACGCGCTCGGCGATCCGCTGGTGGCCGAGGAGCATATCGCCTGCTTCAACTGGTGCAGCCAGGACGAGCTTCACGATATCCAGGATCTGGCGATCCGCATCAACGACTTCATGTCGGGCATGTTCGCGGGCGTCGGCATCCGCCTCATCGACTTCAAGCTCGAATTCGGGCGGCTCTATGAGGGCGACTATAGCCGCATCATCCTGGCCGACGAGATTAGCCCCGACGGCTGCCGCCTGTGGGACATGGCGACGAACGAAAAGCTCGACAAGGACCGCTTCCGCCGCGATCTCGGCGGAGAGGTCGAGGCCTATCAGGAGGTCGCACGGCGGCTCGGCCTGTTGCCCGAGGGCGGCGACAATGCGGTGCTCGACCTCGAAAGCCATCGCAAGAAGAAGAGCTGAGGCGGCGGCGCCAGGGCGCCGAGCTTCAAATCTGCATCATCTCGATCCGTTCGTGTCGAGCGAAGTCGAGACACCCATCGGGGTCGCGCTGCCCCGATGGGTGTCTCGACTTCGCTCGACACGAACGGGACGTGGATCAGACTGGGGCTCGATGCTCTAGCCATCCTTAAGGCTTGATTTACCACAGCTTGCTACCTCCGCCCTATGACGGGGGTCTTTCATGGGTTTGGCGCGCGGGTATTCCCGCCGGTTCCGGATGCTATCCGGGACGATCTGGCGCTTTTGCGCGCGCATCGCATTGAGACGCTGACTCCGATGCTGTTCCTGATGCTGGCGGCGACGACGCCGACCGCCATCTATGCCGGCATCGCCACCGTCCATCCGGTCATCCGCATCGGCTTTCCCGTCATCCTCGCGTGCGTCTGCCTGCTCGGCTTCGCCACGCTGATGAAGAATCGCGGCCGCCGCATGAGCCCGCGCCGGGCGCGGCGCATCCGCATCGAGGCGACGTGGCTGTCGGCGGTGATGGGCGCGATGTGCAGCGTCTGGACCGTGGTCAACTGGCTCGCCGCCGCGCCCGAGAATCACAGCTATTATGCGATGATCATGGCGATGGGATCGCTCGCCACCGCTTATTGCCTGTCGCCGATCCGCTTCGCCGCGCTGGTCAACATCGCCATCGGACTGGTGCCCGTCGCGGGGCTGATGCTGACCTCCGGACACGCCGCCGAAGTGGGCGCGGGGACGAGCCTGATCGTCGCGACGATCTTTCTGATCCGCATGATCGTTCAGCAGCACGGCCAGCTCGTCGATCTGCTGATGCTCCAGCGCCAGATGCGCGAGCTTGCGCACAGCGATCCGCTGACCGCGCTGCCCAACCGCCGCGCCTTCGATCTCCGCCTCGCCGAGGAGATCGGACGGGCGCGCGAGGGTCGGCCCTTTGCGATCGCGCTGCTCGATCTCGACGGTTTCAAGCCGGTGAACGACCGGCACGGCCATGCGGTGGGCGATCAGCTTCTGTGCGAAATCGCGGTGCGGCTGCGCCGTGCGTGTGGCAAGGACGCGATGGTCGCGCGCCAAGGGGGCGACGAGTTCGCGATCCTCGTGCCCGCGGGATCGCCGCTGCTTGAAACCGCGCTCGCCGACCATATCCTCGCGGCGCTCGCCGCGCCCTGCCGGATCGAGGGACATGTGATCCGCGTCGGCGCGAGCATCGGCGTCGCCGCCTGGCCCGAAAACGGACCGACGAGCCGCGACCTGTTCGAGGTCGCCGACCGCGCACTTTATGCCGCCAAGGCGATTGATCGAAACATCAAGTCGTCCGTCGAAAGCGTGTCGCGCCGCGCCTAGGCGGCGCTTGACCCGCCGCGCGGGCGCCGTCACACCGGCGGCATGAAATTGCACCTGCTCCGGCGCGCGTCGCTCGCGCTGTCGCCCCTCGTCCTCATCGCCGCCGGCCCCGCGCCCGTCCTTGCCAAACCGGCACCCGCGCCCGCCGCCGCGACCGTCAATCCGCAAACTGCCGCCGCCAAGGCCTGGAACTTTGCCGCGAGCGATATCGCGGTCGATCCGAACATCGTCTTCGGCGTGCTGCCGAACGGGATGAAATATGCGCTGCTCAGGAACAGCACGCCCAAGGACAGCGTCCTCGTCCGCCTGCGCTTCGACGTCGGCAGCTTCGCCGAGGCCGACGATCAGCGCGGGCTCGCCCACTTCCTCGAACATATGGTGTTCAACGGATCGACCCATGTGCCCGAGGGCGAGATGGTGAAGCTGCTCGAGCGCAAGGGCCTCGCCTTCGGTGCCGACACCAACGCGGTGACCGGCTTCGACCAGACCGTCTATCAGCTCGACCTGCCCAATGCCTCCGACGATCTGGTCGATACCGGCCTGATGCTGATGCGCGAGACCGCGAGCGAAGTGACGATCGACCCCGCCGCGGTCGACCGCGAGCGCGGCATCATCCTGTCCGAACGCCGCGCGCGCGATAGCTATCAGCTTCGCAGCCTGATCGACCAGCTCGATTTCCAGATGCAGGGGATGAAGGTCGCGAGCCGCATCCCGGTCGGTACCGAAGAGGTGATCAAGACCGCCCCCGCGTCGCGCATCCGCGATATTTATGACCGCTATTACCGCCCCGAGCGCGCGACGCTGGTGATGGTCGGCGATTTCGATCCCGCCGCGATCGAGGCGAAGATCAAGGCGCGCTTTTCGGACTGGAAGGGCCGCGGCCCCGCGGGCGCCGACCCCGATATTGGCGGCATCGACTTCAAGCGGCCCGAGGCGGCGGACGATTTCATCGATCCCGCAATCCAGGATTCGGTGACGATCTCCGCGTTCAAGCCGTGGGTGGACGAGATCGACAGCAAGGCGAAGCGGGCGCGCAAGCTGGCCGAGGATGTCGGCGAGGCGATCCTCAGCCGCCGGCTCGCGAAGATCGCGCTCGACGAAAATTCGCCGATCCTCGCCGGCTATTTCAGCGACAATGACGGCTGGAAGCGCTTCGACCAGGTCAGCGTCGGCGCGGTCGCTAAGGAGGGCGCGTGGAAGGATGCGCTCGCGCTCGTCGAGCAGGAATGGCGCCGCGCGGTCCAATATGGCTTCACTCAGGCCGAGGTCGACGAACAGCTCGCCAACCGCCGCACCGCGCTCAAAAATGCGGTTGCCGGGGTCGATACGCGGCGCAGCGACACGATGGCCGACGTGCTGGTCAAGGCGGCCGACGGCCGCTTCGTCGTCGTCCGTCCCGAAACCACCCAGGCGATGTTCGACGCGGTCGCGCCGACGCTGACCGCCGATGCGGTGACCGCGGCGTTCCGCAAGCGGATGGAGGGGCTCAGCCCGCCGCTGGCGCGCGTCACCGCCAAGGCGCCGATCGAAGGCGGCACCGGCGCGATCCTCGCCGCGCTCGATGCGTCGCAGCAGGTCGCGGTCAGCGCGCCCGCCGCGGCGGCGAGCGTGAAATTCGCCTATGACAATTTCGGCACGCCGGGGACGGTGGTCAGCGACACGCGGGTCGACGACCTCGGCATTCGCCGCATCCGCTTCGCGAACAATGTGATGCTCAACATCAAGAAGACCGATTTTCAGAAGGACCGCGTCTATCTGTCGCTGCGCGTCGACGGCGGCAATCTGCTCGCGACGCGCGACGACCCGACGAAGGTCGCGCTGGCGGGCTCGCTGATGGTCGGCGGGCTCGAAGCGCACAGCTTCGACGAACTGCGCACGATCCTCGCCGGCCGGACGGTGAATCCGGCTTTCGGCGCGAGCGACGATGCCTTTGGCGGCAGCGCGCTGACCTCGCCCGAGGATTTCGGATTGCAGGCCGAACTGATGGCGGCCTTCCTCACCCACCCCGGTTATCGCGCCGATGGGCTGGCGCTGATCCGCCGCTATCTGCCGCAGCAATATGCCGCGAACGACGCGACTCCCGCCGCGGTGATCGGCCGTGACGCCGACGGTATTCTCGCCGGTGACGATCCGCGCGAGCAGACGCCGCCGCTCGCCAAGATGATGGCGCTCGACTGGGCGCAGCTCAAGCCCGCGATCGCCGACAGCCTGGCGCACGGCGCGATCGAGATCGGCATCGTCGGCGACATCGATGAGCAGGCGGCGATCGATGCGATCGCAAAGACCTTTGGCGCGCTCCCCGAACGCCGCGCTGCCTTCGACCCGCGCGCCGACGCGCGCGTGCGCCATTTCGCGACCGACCGCAGTGAGCGGACGTTGATCCACAAGGGGCCGGCGGAGCAGGCCGAAATCCGCGTCTATTGGCCCGCGCGCGACGACAGCGACCTGACCGAGGCGATGCGGCTGAATCTTCTGTCGCGGCTGATGCAGCTCAAGCTGACCGAGGAACTGCGCGAGAAGCTCGGCGAAAGCTACAGCCCCGGCGCGGGGGTCAGCCTGTCGGACGAATATCCGGGCTATGGGTATCTCCTCGCGGCGAGCAATGTCGACTACAAGGATCTGGCGACGACGCGTGCGGCGGTCTTCGCCATTGCGAAGGAATTGCGCGATACGCCGGTCGATGCCGATCTGCTCGACCGCGCGCGCAAGCCGCTGCTCGAAAGCATGACCAAGGCGCGGCGCGAGAACAGCTATTGGCTGCCCTATGTGGCCGAAGCGACAAGCCGCGCCGACCGCCTCGACCGCAGCCGCAACAGCCTCGCGATCGTCGAGGCTGCGACGCCCGCCGAACTGCAAGCGCTGGCGCAGCGCTATCTGCTCGACGATAAAGCGCTGGTGATCAAGGCGGTGAGCGACAAGGCGGGGAAGTAGCGAGGACGGTGTGACTGTTAACGACCGGTTGCGGACCGACCTTGCATCGTCATCCCGGACTTGATCCGGGATCCATTCATCCGGCGCTGAGAGAATGGATCCCGGATCAAGTCCGGGATGACGAGAGTCTGAAAGTCGCGCTAAGCATCTCTTATCTTCTCTTATCCGCGTCATTCCCGCGAAAGCGGGAACCCAGTGTGGGGTTAGCTGACGCACGCTCTGGGTTCCCGCTTTCGCGGGAATGACGAAAATTAGGAAGGGGCAGCTTCCCACCCCAAAGCCGGCGACTCCAGACTCTAAACCCGTCCCGGCGCCCTTGCCCGAACGAAATTCTCGAGCGTGGTGAACAGCATCGTGCGCGCGTCGCTGCCCAGCATTTCGGCGGTGAGCGTGTCGAACCGCGCTTGGTCGCCGCGGCCCGCGGCGCCGACCATCGCGGCGAGGAGGGCTTCGTCGAAGCTGAGGCGCGGGCAGCAGGGCGGGGCGACCGCGAAGGGATCGGGCCAGATATGGCCGATTGCCTCGACCACCAGGCGGTAACGTCGCGCGGCGAGGATATTGCCCCAGCGTCGTTCGAGTTCGGGCATCGGGTCGCGTTCGCTGCGGCGACAGAGGATGCAATAGCGCAGCGCGAGCACGGCTTGCGCGGCATCGACCGGCAGGTCGCGGATGAGCGGCTGTTCGGTGAATTTCCGGATCAGGTCGCTGCTGCCCTGCATGAGGTCTCCCTTGATGATCTGTGTCCCCCGGCCGCTTCGCGCGGAAAAAGATGCCGGCCGCTTTAGTGCAGCTGAAAGATGCAGCGGCCGGCAGGAGGGGACTGCTCGACCTTGCTATTGAGAATTATTCTCAAATACAAGCGAAAAAAGAGGCGCCCGAAGACGCCTCTGGATATCCCCTGATTTCCGCCGATTTTTCTCGCCCCCGCCAAGGCGGGCGCGACGATGGAGCGGGGGAGCTCAGTCCTCGCCGACCGGCTTCGACTGGAGCTGGATGTAATTCTCGATTCCCATCCGTTCGATCAACTCGAACTGCTTTTCGAGCTCGTCGACATGATGCTCCTCGCTTTCGAGGATGTCGGAGAAGAGGTCGCGGCTGACATAGTCGCGGACGCTCTCGCTGTGCGCGATCGCGTCGCGGAGCAGCGGGATCGCTTCCTCCTCGACCGCGAGGTCGGCCTTGAGGATTTCCTCGACCGTCTCGCCGACGCGCAGGCGGCCGAGCAGCTGGAAATTGGGCAGCCCGCCAAGGAAGAGGATGCGGTCGGCGAGCTTGTCGGCGTGCTTCATCTCGTCGATCGACTCTTCGCGCTCGAAATGCGCGAGGCGCGAGACGCCCCAATTGTCGAGCATGCGATAGTGCAGCCAGTATTGGTTGATCGCGGTCAGCTCGTTCTTGAGCGCTTCGTTGAGGAAGTCGATGACCTTTTCGTCGCCCTTCATGGTGTCAGTCCTGTCATTTTCTTGGGTGTGGGAGTGGCGGCATTATACCGCCCCATGCCCCCTCAGGCCAAGGGTGAAAATGGCAGAAATCTGCGAAAAATCAGGCGGTCGCTGCGACGTCGCTGATGATATTGCGAGCGAATGACAGGCACTGGCCGCACTTGGGTTTGCGACCCAATTGCGCATAGGCAGCCTTGGCGCACCGCAACTGGCCGTTCTTTGCGACGTCGCGCAAATCGCGTTCCCTTATTGCGTTGCAGACACAGACGACCATGTGCGAATCCTTCTCAACAACTATGATCTAGGGATAGTGCGAGCGATTCGCAACAGGAAAGATGCGATTGGTTCGCAGTCCGAAGAAGCGCATTTTTCGGCGCCGCGGCCCTTGCCCGCAACGCGATTCGCGGGCATAGGCGCGCCCATCCTCCCAAGCCCGCGCGCAAAGGTTCGATCCCATGAAAGTGAATGTCTATGTGACGCTGAAGCCCGGGGTGCTCGACCCGCAGGGCAAGGCGATCCACCACGCGCTCGAAGGGCTGGGTTTCGGCGGCGTCGCGGATGTCCGCGCGGGGCGCTTCATCGAACTCGACGTCGCCGACGGCACGAGCGATGCCGATCTCGACGCGATGTGCGCAAAGCTGCTCGCCAATACGGTGATCGAAAACTACCGCATCGAACGCGCCTGAGCGCAGGACAGGAGCCCGCCCATGAAGACCGCCGTCATCGTCTTTCCCGGCTCCAACTGCGACCGCGACATGGCCGTCGCGCTCGAGACCGTGACCGGCCGCGCGCCCGCGATGGTCTGGCATCGCGAGACCGAGCTGCCCGAGGGCACCGACTTCATCGCGCTGCCCGGCGGCTTTTCCTATGGCGACTATCTCCGCTCGGGCGCGATGGCGGCGCGCTCGCCGGTCCTGCGCGCGGTCGCCGAGGCCGCGGGGCGCGGCGTGCCCGTGCTCGGCGTGTGCAACGGCTTTCAGGTGCTGACCGAAGCGCAGCTGCTTCCGGGCGCGCTGATGCGCAACGCCGGGCTGAACTTCGTCTGCCGCACGGTGCCGCTCAAGGTCGAGAACAGCCAGTCGCTGTTCACCGCCGCCTATGGCGCGGGTGAGGAAATCCACATCCCGGTCGCGCATCACGACGGCAATTATTTCGCCGATGCCGCGACGCTCGACCGCATCGAGGGCGAGGGGCGCGTCGCCTTCCGCTACACCGACGGCGTCAACGGCTCGGCGCGTGCGATCGCGGGCGTGCTCAATGATGCGGGCAATGTGCTGGGCATGATGCCGCACCCCGAGCGCGCGATCGACCGCGCGCACGGCGGCACCGACGGGCTACGCCTGTTCGAGGCGGCGCTCGGCGTTCTCGCCTGATATTGCGTCGGCGGGCTCTGCCCGAGCTTCTGCCACGGGCTGAAGCCAGCGCCCGACGACCAGCAGCACCGTCGGCCAGAACATCGTGTTCCAGATATCGTGCCAATGCTCCGCGTCGGGCTGGATCGCCGATTTGCTATATTCCGCGGTCAGGTCGAGCCACTCGCCGCCGCACGCCATGACCAGCACCGCGATCCAGGCGGCAAGCCACCCGCCGCGCCCGCGCCAGGCGAGGCGGACCAGCACGAACAGCGCCATCCCGAAATAGATGTGCAGCGCATCCTTATCGAGACCGGTCGCTTCGATCACCGACAGCTTGCGGGCCTCGAACAAGGAGGCCAGTTCGATCAGAGTCATGGAAACATCAAACCTTGGCGCCGAACGGATTGAAATCGGTGCCTTCATCGAACACGTCGACACCCTCGCGCCGCTTCAACGCCCCGACCACCAGATAGGTTGCGGGGGTCAGCGCGGCTTCCCATGCCACCTTCATCGCCCAGTTGGTTATCATGACGGTGACGACCTGTTCGGTCGTCCAGATACCCAGAAATGCAATGGGATAGAAAAGCAGGCTATCGAATGCCTGCCCGAATATGGTTGATCCGATCGTCCGGGTCCAAAGATGCCTGCCGCCGGTCCACAGCTTCATCCGCGCCAAGACGTAGCTATTGACAAACTCGCCCGCCCAGAAGGCGATCACCGATGCGAGGACGATCCGCCAAGCATTGCCGAAGACGGTCTCATAAGCTGCCTGCCCGCCCCATCCATCGGCGGGCGGCATCGCAACGACAACCCAACTCATTATCGCCATAAAAATCAGGGCGGCAAACCCGGCCCAAATCACGCGCCGCGCGCGTGCATAGCCATACACCTCGGTCAGCACGTCGCCGATGACATAGCTGAGGGGGAAAAACAGAATCCCCGCACCGAAGGTGACGCCGCCAACCGTCGCCAGCTTTGATGCGCCAATGATGTTCGACAAGAGCAGGATCGCCACGAATGCCGCCATGACAAGGTCGTAATAGCGGAAATGCCGGATCGTCGAAGCGCTGACGTGCGAGGGCGCGGAGGAGGAGGGTGGGGTTTCGGTCATCGCGCCCGCTGCTTAACGCGCTTTGCGCCCGACGCAAACCACGCTATTCGCCCCCGGGGCACAGCCGTGCCGCGCGCCCGTAGCTCAGCTGGATAGAGCACCCGCCTTCTAAGCGGGTGGTCGCAGGTTCGAATCCTGCCGGGCGCGCCATTTTCCATCGCTCTCTACAGTGCGACATTCCAGCCAGCGGTACGCATCCTTCACCCGCATCTGCGCAAGGCAGCTTAGGGGTGGGGAACGGCCATCTACTAACGGCTCCCGTCATCCCGGCCTTCGCCGGGATGACGGGGTTCGGTCGAAGTTAGCCGTCGCCCCCGCGAAGGCGAGGGCCGCTGTCGGTTTACGACGCGCTGAAGGATAAGGCCGATAGCGGCCCCGCCCTCGCGGGGGCGACGCTTATCCCACGTCCGTTTCCCACCCCATTTGAGCCATCCAAGTGGCGGCGATGGGACGCCAGGCGCAACTTCAAGAGCGATAGCGAAACGATATTGCTCATCTCCGCTGGTCCCGCGCGCCATTGCTTCCGCCATCGTCGCCGCCGGCGCTATTCGGGCGCCTGCTCGGCGCGCTTGAGCTTGCGTGCCTTCTGCTCGTGGCGGACCGCCGCTTCCCGCAGGCGGCGCGCGAGAAAGGGGTCGTCGGACGCATTCGCTTTCAGCCGCGCGACGCGCGCGAGCTGTTCATAATAGATGGAATCGCGAATCTGGTCCATTCGGGGGCAATTATCACGACCCCGTCACAAAAGACCTAACGCAATTCAGCGCTTTTTCCCGAATCGGGTCAGGTCGCGGAGCAGAAAACATGATCGAAATTTTCGATCAAAGGGGCCGATATTTTCACTTTCCGCATTGCAACAAACATGGCTAGGGGAGGGCTCCACCAACCAAGGAGCTCTCCCGAATGTCCGTTCTGAACACGACCCTCAAGCCTTTCAACGCCACCGCCTACAAGGATGGCAAGTTCGTCGACATCAGCGATGCCGACGTCAAGGGCAAGTGGGCGGTCTTCTTCTTCTATCCCGCCGACTTCACCTTTGTCTGCCCGACCGAGCTCGAAGATCTCGCCGACATCTATCCGCAGCTGCAGAAGATGGGCGTCGAAGTCTATGCCGTGTCGACCGACACGCATTTCTGCCACAAGGCTTGGCACGACACCTCGCCGGCGATCGGCAAGATCAACTATTACATGGTTGGCGACCAGAACCACAACATCTCGAATAATTTCGAGGTCCTGCGCCAGGGCGTCGGCCTTGCCGACCGCGGCACCTTCGTCCTCGACCCGCAGGGCGAAATCCAGCTCCTCGAAATCACCCCTGAGGGTGTGGGCCGCAATGCCGCCGAATTGCTGCGCAAGATCAAGGCGCTGCAATATTGGGTCAGCCACCCGGGTGAAGTCTGCCCCGCGAAGTGGGAAGAGGGCGCCGAAACGCTCGCTCCCTCGCTCGACCTCGTCGGCAAGATCTAAGCGATCTTAAAATGCCGCGTGCCCCTGCGAAGGCAGGGGCCCATCTCCGGACGGTGCAACATAGCACCGGCAGGAGATGGGCTCCCGCCTTCGCGGGAGCACGGGCCCTTTTCTTAAAAATTGTAGGAGCTCTCCCCCATGCTCGACGCCAATCTGAAGCAGCAGCTTCAAGGCCTCCTCACGAACCTTCGTGACCCGATCGAACTGCTTTCGTCGCTCGACGACAGCCCGAAGTCGGTTGAGATGGCGGACCTCCTCGATCAGATCGCCTCGCTGTCGGACAAGGTCAGCGTGTCGCAGACCGATGACGATGCGCGCCGTCCGAGCTTCCTGATCCGCCGCGCCGGCCATCCCGAGATTGCCGTTCGTTTCGCCGGCATCCCGCTCGGCCATGAATTCACCTCGCTCGTCCTCGCGCTGCTGCAGGTCGGGGGACATCCCCCGAAGGTCGCGCCCGAGGTGCTGGAGCAGGTCGCGGCGCTGGGCGGCGACTATCATTTCGAAACCTATTTCTCGCTGTCGTGCCAGAATTGCCCCGACATCGTGCAGGCGCTCAATCTGATGAGCGTCGTCAATCCGCGCATCACTCACACTGCGATCGACGGCGGGCTGTTTCAGGCCGAGGTCGAGGATCGCAAGATCATGGCGGTGCCGACGATCTTCCTGAATGGCGAGAATTTCGGTCAGGGCCGAATGGAACTCGAACAGATTCTCGCGAAGCTCGACAGCGGCGCCGAGGCGAAGGCGGCGGAGAAGATCGCCGCCAAGGACGCGTTCGACGTGCTCGTCGTCGGCGGCGGCCCCGCGGGCGCCGCGGCCGCGATCTATGCGGCGCGCAAGGGCATCCGCACCGGCATCGTCGCCGAACGCTTCGGCGGGCAGGTGCTCGACACGATGGCGATCGAGAATTTCATCTCGGTCCAGCACACCGAAGGGCCGAAGCTCGTCGCGCAACTGGAGCAGCACGTCAAAGACTATGACGTCGACATCATGAACCTCCAGCGCGCCGAAAAGCTGATCCCGGCGGCGAAGGAGGGCGGCCTCCACGAGGTTCGGCTGGCGAGCGGCGCGTCGCTCAAGGCGCGCACCGTGATCCTGTCGACCGGCGCGCGCTGGCGCCAGCTCGGCGTGCCGGGCGAGGACGAATATCGCAACAAGGGCGTGGCCTACTGCCCGCACTGCGACGGCCCACTTTACAAGGGCAAGCGCGTCGCGGTGGTCGGCGGCGGCAACAGCGGCGTCGAGGCAGCGATCGATCTTGCGGGGATCGTCGCGCATGTGACGCTGATCGAATTCGACAGCCAGCTTCGCGCCGACGCGGTGCTCCAGCGCAAGCTGGCGAGCCTGCCGAACGTCAAGATCATCACCTCGGCGCTGACCACCGAAGTGCTCGGCGACGGCGCGAAGGTGACGGGACTTTCCTACAAGGACCGCAACAAGGACGAACTGCACCAGATCGAGCTCGAGGGCATTTTCGTCCAGATCGGCCTCGTCCCCAACACCGAATGGCTGAAGGACGCGGTCACCCTGTCGCGCCACGGCGAGATCGAGGTCGATCACCGCGGCGAGACGAGCCAGGCGGGCATCTTCGCCGCGGGCGACTGCACGACCGTGCCCTACAAGCAGATCGTCATCGCGATGGGCGAAGGGTCGAAGGCGGCGCTGTCGGCGTTCGACTATATGATCCGCCTGCCCGCGGAAGCGGAAGCCGAGGCGGCCTGACACCCCGTCATTGCGAGCGAAGCGAAGTACTCCAGGGCGGTTTACGCGGGCGCTGGATTGCTTCGCTTCGCTCGCAATGACGACGCTTTACTCGGGCAGTGTCGGCGTTACCGCATCGAGGCAGGTCTGCAATCGCGCAACCTCCGCCTCCGTTAAATGCAGCCCCAGCTTGCTGCGTCGCCACAATATGTCCTCGACATCGCGCGCCCATTCGCGCGTCACCATCCAGCGGACCTCGGCGACGCTCAGCCCATGCGCGATCTCGCCGCCGAGTGCGTCCCAGCTATCGGCGTCGCCGAGCCAGCGGCGCGCGTCGGTGCCATAGGCCTTGACGATCCGATCGACCGTTGCGACGGGCAGGAACGGGTAAGCGAGTCTATATTCGGCCTTGAGCGCCGCCGCGCCGTTCGTCGGAAAATCGCCGCCGGGCAGCGGCGCGGTCGCGGTCCAGCGCTTGACCGACACCGCCTCCAGATGGTCCGACAGCTCGTCGACCGCATGTTCGGCGACATGGCGATAGCTGGTGATCTTGCCGCCATAGACGGTGAGCAGCGGTGCGCCTTCCTCCAGATCGACGTCGATCCGGTAGCCGCGCGTCGCCGCCTCGGGACGGCCCGATCCGTCCTCGACCAGCGGGCGGACGCCCGAATAGGTCCAGACGACATCGGCGGGGGCGACCGGCTCGCGGAAATATTCGCTTGCCCCTTCGCACAGATAGGCGATTTCCTCGGCGCTCGCGCGGACGTCGCCCAGCGGGCCGTCATGATCCTGATCGGTGGTGCCGATCAGCGTGAAGTCGCGCTCATAGGGAATGGCAAAGAAGATGCGCCCGTCGGGAAGCTGGAAGAAATAGGCGTAGGGATGCTCGAACTTCCGGCGCACGACGATATGCGATCCGCGCACGAGCCGCATCTGATAGTCGGGCGGGGCGGACGCGCGGGCGAGCAGGTCGAGCACCGCCGGGCCCGCCGCGTTGACGAGGCTGCGCCCGGTGAAGCGATAGCTGCGGCCGCGGTCGTCCGATGCCTCGACGACCCACAGCCCGTCCTCGACGCGCATCAGTTCGGCGCGCGTGTGCGTCCTGATCCGCGCGCCCCGGTCGGCGGCATCGCGCGCGTTGAGCAGCACGAGCCGCGCGTCGTCGACCCAGCCGTCCGAATATTCGAACGCCTTGCGATATTGCGGTTGCAGCGGCGCCCCAGCTTCGTGGCGCTTGAGGTCGATCGAGCGTGTCGCGGGCAGCTTCTTCCGCCCGCCGATATGATCGTAGAGAAACAGGCCGAGCCGCAGCAGCCAGCGCGGGCGAAGCCCGGCACGATAGGGGAGGACGAAACGCAGCGGCCAGATGATGTGCGGCGCGATCCCCCACAATATCTCGCGCTCCTTCAGCGCCTCGCGCACCAGGCCGAATTCATAATGCTCGAGGTAGCGCAATCCGCCGTGAATCAGCTTGGTCGACGCCGACGATGTGCCGCGCGCCAGGTCGCCCTGCTCGATCAGCAGCACCCGCGCGCCGCGTCCCGCGGCATCGCGTGCGATACCGGCGCCATTGACACCGCCGCCGACGACGATGACATCATAGGGCTGTGTGCTGTCGGACATCGCCGCTCCCTATGGCAAATGCGGGGATTTTGCCAAGAGTGGACATCGTATGCGGCCTACGTATGCGCGTTGCATTCATCGCCAGCCTTCTCCAATCCACCGGAGCTACGAAGGGAACCCAAGTGAGCGTGAAAGTCGAAACCCTGATCCTGTTCGGCGCGACGGGCGACCTCGCGCAGCGCATGCTTTTTCCCTCGCTCTATAACCTGCATGTCGATGGGCTGCTCGCCGACGCGCTGACGATCGTCGCTTCGGGCCGCTCGAAGATGGACCGCGCCGGCTGTCACGCGATGGTGCGCGAGGCGCTGGCCGATCATCTGTCCGGGGATCGGCTCGACGAGGGCCATATCGCGGGCTTCCTCGAACGCATCGATTATTGCCCGGTCGATGCCGGCGCGGGCACCGGCTACGACGATTTGGCCGCAATGCTCGGCGACCGGCTCGGCCGCCCGCTCGGCGCCTATCTCTCGACCCCGCCGTCGATGTTCGGACCGATCGCGCAGGGGCTCAAAGGCGCGGGAATCGCCTGCGCCGAATGCCGCATCGCGATGGAAAAGCCGATCGGCCACGACCTCGCCTCGTCGCGCGCGGTCAACGAACAGGTCGGCGATGCCTTTGCCGAGGATCATATCTTCCGCATCGACCATTATCTCGGCAAGGAAACGGTCCAGAACCTCCTCGCGCTGCGCTTCGCCAACATGCTGTTCGAGCCCTTGTGGAACGCGCAGGCGATCGACCATGTCCAGATCACCGTCGCCGAGACGGTGGGCCTCGAAGGCCGCGTCTCCTATTATGACGGCGTCGGCGCGCTCAAGGACATGGTGCAGAACCATATGCTCCAATTGCTCGCGATCATCGCGATGGAGCCGCCCGCGAGCGTATCGTCGACCGCGGTGCGCGACGAGAAGGTCAAGCTGCTCCGCAGCCTCCGCAAGATGAGCGCCGCCGACGTCAAGGCGCACAGCGTCAAGGGTCAGTATAGCAGCGGCGCAGTCAACGGCGCCGCGGTCGTGGGCTATGCCGACGAGCTTGGCCATCCGTCGAACACCGAAACCTTCGTCGCGCTGAAGGCGTTTATCGACAATTGGCGTTGGAAGGGCGTGCCCTTCTATCTGCGCACCGGCAAGCGGATGCCCGAGCGCAAGTCGGAGGTACTGATCCAGTTCAAGCCGGTGCCGCATAATATCTTCGCGCCGGTTGGCGCGGGAAAGCTCGACGCGAACATGATGATCATCAATCTGCAGCCCGAGGAGAATATCCGGGTCAAGGTGATGGCGAAGCAGCCGGGGCTCGACCGCGGCGGCGTGAAATTGAAGGAAGTGACGCTTGACGTCTCGCTCTCGCACAGCTTCGCGGGCGAGCGGCGGCGGATCGCCTATGAACGGCTGCTGCTCGATTTCATCGAGGGCGAACAGACACTGTTCGTGCGCCGCGACGAGGTCGAGGCGCAATGGCAATGGATCGACTCGATTCTCGGCGCCTGGGCCGAGGTCGATATGGTGCCGCAAAATTACACCGCCGGAAGCTGGGGCCCGTCGAGCGCGATCGCGCTGATCGAACGCGATGGAGCGAGCTGGCATGATTGAGATTGTTTCCTCCCTTCTCCCCTTGCGGGAGAAGGATACGAAGCCTTGGCGCGTAGCGCCTAGGCGCAGTTGGATGAGGGGTATGCGAGCCTCCGGCTCGCGCGGTCGCGGTGCGACCGCAACCCCTCACCCAGCTCCGACTAGCGAGCAAGCTCGCAAGTCTGCACATCCCTCTCCCGCAAGGGGAGAGGAGATTGGATTTTCTTATGACTGACCTCCACCCCGCCATCGCCGCAGTCACCGACCGCATCATCACCCGCAGCGCCCCGCGCCGCGCTGCCTATCTCGACCTGATGCAGCGCCAGCGCGACGCCGGCACCAACCGCGGCACCCTTTCGTGCGGCAATCTCGCGCACGGCTTTGCGGCGTCGGGTGAGGACAAGCCCGCGATCCGGTCGGGCGCCGAAATGAATATCGGCATCGTCACTGCCTATAACGACATGCTCTCGGCGCATCAGCCCTATGGCCGCTATCCCGAGCAGATCAAACTCTTCGCGCGCGAGGCCGGCGCGACCGCGCAGGTCGCGGGCGGCGTCCCGGCGATGTGCGACGGGGTGACGCAGGGGCAGGCGGGGATGGACCTGTCGCTGTTCAGCCGCGACAATATCGCCCAAGGCACCGCGATCGCCCTGAGTCACGCGATGTTCGAGGGTGCGTTGCTGCTCGGCATTTGCGATAAGATCGTCCCCGGCCTGCTCATCGGCGCGCTGCGCTTCGGCCATCTGCCGACGATCCTCGTCCCCGCCGGGCCGATGCCCTCGGGCCTCGCGAACAAGGAAAAGCAGCGCGTCCGCCAGCTTTATGCCGAGGGCAAGGTCGGCCGCGATGAACTGCTGGAGGCCGAGGCGGCGAGCTATCACGGCGCGGGCACCTGCACCTTCTACGGCACCGCGAACAGCAACCAGATGATGATGGAGCTGATGGGGCTGCACATCCCCGCCGCCGCCTTCGTCAATCCGGGCACGAAATTGCGACAGGAACTGACCCGCGCCGCGACGCACCGGCTGACCCGGATCGGCTGGGACGGCGACGACTATCGCCCGCTCGCGCGCTGCATCGACGAGAAAGCGATCGTCAACGCGATGATCGGCCTGCTCGCGACCGGCGGTTCGACCAATCATGCGATCCATCTGCCCGCCATTGCGCGCGCCGCGGGGATCGTCATCGACTGGCAGGATTTCGACGAGCTGAGCCACGCGGTCCCGCTGCTTGCGCGCGTCTATCCGAACGGCGCGGGCGACGTGAACCATTTCCACGCCGCGGGCGGGATCGGCTTCGTGGTCAGGGAATTGCTCGGCGCCGGGCTGCTCCACGGCGACATCCTGACCGTTGGCGGCACGATGGCCGACTATGCGTCGGAACCCGTGCTGGCGGATGACGAGCTTCGCTGGCAGGCCGCGCCCGCCGAGTCCCGCGACGATACGATGCTGCGCCCCGTCGCGGCGCCCTTTTTGCCCGACGGGGGGATGCGCCTGCTCGCGGGCAATCTCGGCCGTGCGATTATCAAGACCAGCGCGGTCGCCGAAGATCGCTGGACGATCGAGGCGCCGTGCCGGATCTTCGACGACCAGAATCAGGTGCTCACCGCGTTCAAGGCGGGCGAGCTCGACCGCGACACCGTCGTCGTCGTCCGCTTCCAGGGGCCGCGCGCCAATGGCATGCCCGAGCTGCACAAGCTCACCCCCGCGCTCGGCGTGTTGCAGGACAAGGGGTTTCGCGTCGCGCTGCTCACCGACGGCCGCATGTCGGGCGCGAGCGGAAAAGTGCCCGCGGTGATCCATTTGTCGCCCGAGGCGCTGCCCGGCACTGACGGGGTGAGCGGCCCGCTCGCCTATCTGCGCGATGGGGATAGGGTGCGTGTCTGCGCGCGAAAGGGCGAGGTGACGGCGCTGGTCGACGAAGCCGAATGGGCGTCGCGCGCGCCCGCCGCGCCGCCGCCGCCCGCGCTCGGCGTGGGGCGCGAACTGTTCGCGCTGTTCCGCCTCCACGCCGACGAGGCGGAGAAGGGCGGGTCCGCGATTTTGGCGGCGATGGAGACTGTCGTTTGACTTTCCGTCATCCCGGCGAAGGCCGGGATCTCGACGGTGAGACCTGACGCAACGATGAGATCCCGGCCTTCGCCGGGATGACGATGAAAGAAAAGTTTGCAATGACCGACCAGAGCATCGACCAGATCATGCGCCTCGCCCCCGTCATCCCGGTGATTGTCATCGATCGCGTCGAGGATGCCGTCCCGATGGCCGAGGCGCTCGTCGCGGGCGGCCTGCCGGTGCTCGAAGTGACCTTGCGCACCCCCGCCGCGCTCGACGCGCTCACCGCCATGAAGGCGGTCAAGGGCGCGGTCGTTGGTGCAGGCACCGTGCTCGACCCCGCGATGCTCAACAGCGCGATCCATGCGGGCGCCGAATTCATCGTCTCGCCCGGCCTCACCGACAATCTCGGCAAGGCGGCGGTGGCGAGCGGCATTCCCTTTCTTCCCGGCACCGCCAACGCCGGGGATATCATGCGCGGCATGGACCTCGGCCTCTCGCGCTTCAAATTCTTCCCCGCGGCGACCAGCGGCGGCATTCCGGCGCTGAAGGCGCTCGCGGGGCCGTTCGGAAATGCGCGCTTCTGTCCGACCGGGGGCATCAGCGCCGCGACCGCGCCCGACTGGCTCGCGCTGGATCCGGTGCTCTGCGTCGGCGGGAGCTGGGTGGTGCCCGCGGGGCCGCTCGACCCGGCGAAGATCGAAACGCTGGCGCGCGAGGCGGCAGCGCTCAAACCTTGAGGGAAAAAGACCGCGTGTCCCCGCGAAGGCGGGGACCCATCTCCGGTCGGTTCAAACTAGCACTGGCCGGAGATGGGCTCCCGCCTTCGCGGGAGCGCGGCACTTTTTGGTGATCCGTGCGCCATTGATTAACCCCATCTTTGCTGCCATCGTGCAGGGAAAGGCGGCAATATAGCCGCTGGTGGGGAGATGCGCGTGCCGAGGCCACAGCCGCATTTGGAAGAAGTCCTGGCATCCGAACCCGGATCGCATATCGCCGCGCTCTTCGATTTCGACGGAACGATCATTTCGGGCTATTCGGCGACCGCGATGCTGCGCGAGAAATTCCAGCGCCGCGAAATGTCGGTCGAGGAGATCGCCGAGACCGCGCAGGTCGTCGCGCAGCACAGCCTCGGCAACATCGGCTTCTCGGGCCTGATGTCCGCCGCCGCCAAATTCATGAAGGGCGTCGAGGAGGAAAGCTTCGTCGAGTTCGGCGAGCAGCTCTACAAAAAGCATATCGCGCGGAAAATCTATCCCGAAACGCGCGCGATCATCGAGGCGCATCAGGCGAAGGGGCACCGCGTCGCAATCATCTCGTCGGCGACGATCTATCAGATCGAGCCGACCGCGCGCGACCTCGGCATCACCGACATCAAATGCTCGGCCTATGAGATCGAGGACGGCGTCTTCACCGGCGAGATCGTCCGCCCCCTGTGCTTCGGCGAGGGCAAGGTGCTCGCGGCCGAAGAACTCGCTGCCGAATATGGCCTCGATTTGGGTCAGAGCTTCTTCTATTCGGACAGCGACGACGATATCGAACTGCTCGAACGCGTCGGCAAGCCGCGTCCGCTCAATCCGAACATGAAGCTGAAGGGCATCGCCGACGAACGGAACTGGCCGGTGCAGCGCTTCGCGAGCCGCGGCACGCCCTCGTGGGTCGATTATACGCGCACCATCTATGCGACCGGCTCGCTGATCGGCGCCTTCGCGGCGGGGCTGCCGATCTGGGCGCTGACGCGCTCGCAGCGCGAAGCGGTCAATTTCTCGATGGGCCTGTTCGGCGACTTCGCGACCGCGATCACCGGCGTCGAGCTCGAGGTCGAGGACGAGCGCCACCTCTGGTCGTCGCGCCCGTGCGTCTTCATCTTCAACCACCAGAGCAAGGCGGACGTGATGATCCTCGCCAAGCTCATCCGCCGCGACATGGGCGGGGTGGGGAAGAAGGAAATCAAGGACATCCCCATTTTGGGGAAGCTGATGGAATGGGGCGGCACGGTCTTCGTCGACCGCGCCGACGGCAAGAGCGCGATCAAGGCGATGGAGCCGCTGGTCGATGCGATCCGCAAGGAAGGCAAGTCGATCTGCATCGCGCCCGAGGGGACGCGCAGCCTGACCCCCAAGCTCGAACCCTTCAAGAAGGGCGCCTTTCATCTGGCGATGCAGGCCGGCGTGCCGCTGGTCCCGATCGTGATCCACAACGCCACCGACGTCGCCCCCAAGAACGAATTCGTGATGCGCCCCGCGACGGTGCGCGTCACCGTGCTGCCGCCGGTCGACACCTCCGGGTGGAGCGTTAGGACGCTGAACGCGCATGTCCGCGACGTGCGCAACATGTTCCTGCGCACGCTGGGGCAGGCCGAAGAAGAGGGGGAGGTGCCGCCTCCGAAATCCTCCGAAGCGAAGCCGAAGAAGGAGGCGGAAAAGAAGGCCGAGCCGAAGGCGGCGAAGAAGAAGGCTTCTCCCCGAAAGGAAAGGAAAGCCTAGCGCATGTCCCACATCGTCATTGCGAGCGTAGCGAAGCAATCCAGAGCGGTCTGCTCAACCCTGGATTGCTTCTCCCGGCCTAAAGCCGGGCTCGCAATGACGGAGGGAGCATAGGTCATGGCCGACGGCACCCCCCGCACCCCCATCATGGCGGAGCAGGCGGCCGACCGGCTTTATATCATCGACGCCCGCAACGGGATCGAACGGCGCATCCTGCTCGACTGGATTCATTCCACCTCGGGTGACGAAGAACCCGCCTGGACCAGCCTCGACATCGAGGACGGCGACCATGCGCTGCCCGTCGACGCGCTGCGGACGCGGCTCGACGGGTCGCCGTCGCGGCAGGTGGTGCCGCTGCGCGTCGCGTGGCGAATGCCGGCCTTCGACCGCGGCCGCGCGCTCAAGTTCCGGCACCTGATTTTCGGTGACCCGCGCCACCCCGGCCCGCTGCGCGCGCGCGCCATCCTCTGGCGCGACCGGCGGCGCGCGCAGATCCTTGTCGGCGAGGCCGCGACGCTCGATGCGCTGCGCGATCGTTTCTGCGCGCAGACCGGCGGCGGCGACGGCGCGAGCGCCGACAGCCCCGAATTCGCGGGCTTCGTCGCGCGGCAGGCGGCGCTCGCGCTCGACGTCGCCGAGCGCGGCATCAGAGGCAGCCGCTACAAGGTGCCGCGCTTCGTCGCCGACAGCCTGCGCACCAACCCCAAGTTCCGCGCCGCGCTCGCCGAGCTTGCGGGCCAGCTCGGCCGCCCCGTCGCCGATCTCTACCGCGAGGCGCGGCCGCTGATGAAGGAGGTCATCGCGCGCCCCTCCGCGCTGTTCCTCGACTTGCGCGCGCGGCTCGACCGCATGATGTTCGGCGGCTACGAGCCCGAGATGGAGGTCGACGCGGCCGAGCTTGCGAAACTGCGCTCGGTCCTGCGCGAGCATCCGACCTGCATCCTCTTCACCCACAAGACCTATATCGACGGCGCGACCCCCAGCCGCCTGACCTACGATAACGACATGCCGATGCTGCACCTGTTCGGCGGCGCCAACCTCGATTTCGCGATCATGGGCGAATTCTTCCGCCGTTCGGGGATGATCTTCATCCGCCGCAGCTTTCAGGACCAGCCGCTCTACAAGCTCGTGCTGCGCCATTATATCGCCTGGCTGCTCGCCAAGCGCTTTCCGCTGAGCTGGGCGTTCGAGGGCACGCGCTCGCGGCTCGGCAAGCTGGCGCCGCCCAAATACGGCCTGATGAAATATGTTCTCGATGCGGCCCACGCGACGGGCACCGGGGGTGTGCATTTCGTCCCGTTCGTCACCAGCTTCGACCTGATCCGCGACGTCGAGGAATATGCCGCCGAGCAGACCGGACGGGCCAAGAAGCCCGAATCGCTGAGCTGGTTCATTGGCTACATGAAGAGCCTCAAGGAGCCTTCGGGCCGCATCCGCCTGGACATCGGCGATCCGGTGGTGATCGAGCAGGCGCCCGATGCCGACGACAGGCGCGCGCTCGAACGCATCGCCTTCGCGGTCGCGGTCGAGGCGAACCGGGTGACGCCGCTCACCGTCACCTCGCTGATGTGCCTGATCCTGCTCGGCCTCGCGCCGCGCGGCGCCACCGCCGCCGAATTGCTCGCCGCGATCGGCGCGGTCTCCCGCTGGGCGCGTGAGCGCGACATCCGCCTCAGCCGCGAACTCGAAAGCGGCGACGACGCCGCGCTGTCGGCGACCATCGACACGCTCGTCGCGAGCGGCCTCCTGACCCGCTATGAAGCGGGGAGCGAGACCATCTATTCGATCGACCCCGCCAAGCACCCGATGGCGAGCTATTACCGCAACATCATCGCGCATCATTTCCTCGACCGCGCGTTGATTGAGCTGGCGCTGTTCGCGCTTCGAGATGCCGACAAGGGCGATGTCACCGCGGCCTTCTGGGCGAAGATCGACCGGCTGCGCGACCTGTTCAAATTCGAATTCTTCTATCCGCCGCGCGACGAGCATCGCGCCGCGATCGAGGCCGAACTGGCGCGGATCGACCCCGTCTGGGACCGCCGCCTCGCGAGCGGCGACCGCGGCGTCGCGCAGCTTCTGCGCCGCTGCCAGCCCGTGGTCGGCCATGCGATATTGCTGCCCTTTGCCGAGGCCTATTCGGTCGTTGCCGATCTCCTCGCGCGTGCGAAGCCCGGCGAGGAAGTCGATGCGAAGGTCCTGCTCGACACCGCGCTGGTCGAAGGCCGGCAGGCCTATCTGCTGCGCCGGATCAGCAGCGAGGCGGCGATCGGCAAGCTGCTTTTCGAGAATGGCCTGTCGCTGATGCGGCATATGGGACTGGCGGAAACGGCGACTCCCGACAGCCTCGCCGCGCGGCGGGCTTTGCTCGCCGAGTTGCGCGGGCTCGCCAATGTGATGGAATCGATGCGCCTGTCGACGACGGCGCTGGCGGACCGGCTGCCGGCGGCGGGAGAATGAACGTGCCTGACCCTCTTTCGTCATTGCGAGGAGCCGAAGGCGACGCGGCAATCTCCAGCCATCGACCTTGCGCAAGGCCGATGGCTGGAGATTGCTTCCCCCGGATCAAGTCCGGGGTCGCAATGACGGGGTTGGGATTGGATGGAGGAAGTGATGCTTAAGCAACTCAGCGCGCAGGATGCCCAGTTCCTCTACACGCAGACCGCGAACAATCTGACGCACATCATGGGGGTCTATATCTACGACCCCTCGACCGCGCCGGGCGGCTTCGTGCGCTTCAAGGACATCATCCGCCACGTCGAAAGCCGCGTCGACACCTCGCCCTTGTTCAAGCGCCGCCTGCACCGGCTGCCCTTCGATCTCGACCATCCCTATTGGGTCGAGGACGAGCATTTCGACATTGAGGCGCATATGAGCCACGCGCGCCTGCCCGAACCCGGCGACTGGCGGCAGTTCTGCATCGCGGTCGCGCGCTGGTTCTCGAAGCCGATGGATATGAACCGGCCGCTCTGGGACATCTACATCATCGAAGGACTCGACCGCATCCCCGGCATCCCGAAGGGCAGCTTCGCGATGCTCCACCGCGTCCACCACGCCGCGGTCGATGGCGCCTCGGGTGCGCACGCCTTTATCGCGATGAGCGACATCGATGCGAAGGGCACGCCCGCGATTGCCGAGCCGCCGCCGGTCGAGGACCTTGGCCGCGCGCCGTCGAGCGCCGAGACGATGACGCGTGCCTGGTCGGCGTCGATGCAGTCGCCGGTCAAGTTCATGAACGCGCTGATGAAGGTCTCGCCCGCGATCGTCGCGTCGGCGCGCAAGTCGATCGGCGAAGGCGGGATGACGGCGGGCGTCCCCGAAACGCGCTTCAACGTCCCCGTCGGTCCGCACAAGATGTTCGATGCGACGACGGTCGCGCTCGCCGACGTTGCCGAAATCCGCAAGAAAGTTCCCGGCGCAACGGTCAATGACGTCGTCCTCACCACCGTCGGCGGCGCGCTGCGCAAATATCTCGCGAAGCATAAGGAATTACCGAAGGAAAGCCTCGTCGCGGTTGCGCCGATCAACCTGCGCGGCAAGGAAAAAAGCGCGGGCAAGGCCTCGACCCCGGGCAATCAGGTGTCGGCGATGAGCGTGCCGGTCCGCACCGACATCGCGGATCCGCTCGAACGGCTCGCCGCGGTGCGCGACTATACGGTCGAGGCGAAGGAGGCGAAGGCGGGGGTCAGCGCGCGGATCATGACCGACCTGTCGCAGCATATTCCCGGCGCGACGATGGCCGCGGTCGCGCGCATCCTGACCAGCGAACGCTTCGCGGTGCGCGGCACCAACCTCTTCATCTCGAACGTGCCCGGCGCGCAGGTGCCGCTCTATCTCGCGGGCGCGAAACTGGTGCAGCAGCACGGTATGGCGCCGCTCGCGAACAATATGGGACTGTTCGTTGCGACCCCCAGCTACAACGGCCGCATCGCCTTCTCGATCATCTGCGAACGCGCGATCATGCCCGACATCGCCTTTTTCAGGGAATGCATCGACGAAAGCTTCGCCGACCTGATGGCCGCGACGCCGAAGCCGGAGAAGGTGCCGGCGAAGCCGAAAGCCGCGCCGAAGCCGCCCGCAAAGCCCAAGGCAAAGGCGAAACCGGTCCCTGCGGCGAAAAGCGTGGCCAAGACAGCGTCGAAAGCCGCTGCAAAGCCCAAGGCGAAGGCAGCGGGAAAGAAGAAATCCTCTGCTTCGTCACCCCGGACTTGATCCGGGGTCCCGCTCAGCGGCGATGGGAAGCGGGACCCCGGATCAAGTCCGGGGTGACGTGGGTGGAGGGGGCGGGCGTCAAAACAGTTGCCAAAGACAACGCAACCCGCAAGAATCGCCCAAAATGAAACAACACAGGATAACCGGATGATCTTCGCTCCGACGCTCAGCGCCGATGCCGAGCTTGCCAAAGCGCCCGACTATGCCGCCTGGGCCAGGGCCGCGCAGGCGCATGACGCCAGATCGGGGATGCAGGCGTGGCGCGATGCCGACGACAGCCAGCATTTCGACTATAAGGCGATCCGCGCCAGGCTCGAAAAGCTGCGCGCGCTGTCGGCGGCGAACGACGTCAAGGGGCTGCTCTTCGTCCTCAACGAGGGCATCCACGGCAATATCGACGGCATGGGGCACGAACGCCTCTATCAGAAGGCGCGCTTCGGCACGAAAAAGCTGATCGAGGCCTATGTCGCCGAGGTCGTCGCGGCGCTTGACAAGATTGCCGCATCGCGGTCGATCCCGCGCGAGGAAAAGCGCGACTTCTTCCGCCGCGCGCAGCATTGCTACGGCCGTTCGGCACTGCTGCTCTCGGGCTCGGGCAGCTTCCTCTTCTTCCACGTCGGCGTGGTGAAGGCGCTGTGGGACGAAGGCGTGCTGCCGAATATCCTCGCCGGGTCGAGCGGCGGGTCGATCGTCGCGGCGATCGTCTGCACGCGCAAGAATGCCGACGTCGGCCCGTTCCTCGAAAGCCGGCGGCTCGCCAATCCCGCGCGCGATCCCGAGATGAAGCGCCTCGCGCCCGACGAGGTGCGCGGCCGCCTCGCCGACCTGATCCCCGACCTGACCTTTCAGGAAGCCTATGAAATTTCGGGCCGCCACCTCAACGTCTCGGTTGCGCCCGCCGAAAAGCATCAGAACGGCCGGCTGCTCAACGCGATCACCGCGCCCAATGTGCTGATCCGCGAGGCGGTGCTCGCCTCCTGCGCGGTGCCCGGCGTCTTTCCGCCGGTGATGCTGATGGCGCGCGACGACGACGGCAACCGCGTTCCCTATCAGCCCGACCGGCGCTGGGTCGATGGGTCGGTGACGCACGACATCCCGACCAAGCGGCTCGAACGGCTGTACGGGGTCAACCATCATATCGTCAGCCAGGCGAACCCGCTTGCGCTGCCCTTCGCGACCGACACGCGCAAGCAGATGGCGCCGCTTGAGGCCATTCAACATGCGTCGATGGCGACCTTCAAGGCGTGGCTCAACGCGAACATGGTGATCTTCCAGAAGCCGCTCGAAATGGTGCCGCCGCTCAACAGCCTCGCGAACATGGCGCGCTCGGTGATCAACCAGGATTATACCGGCGACATCAACATCATCCGCCCGCCCAAATATTGGTCGCCGACCAAGATCCTCTCCGACCTCGCGCAGGAGGATATCGACGAGCTGATCGACACCGGCATGCGCACCGCCTGGCCGAAGGTCGAGATGGTGCGCACCCAGACCGCGATCAGCCGCGCACTCGACGCGATCCTCGCGAAGATCGACAAGGGCGGCGACGACGGCCCCGGCCACCGCGCCTCGGCGCTGAAGCAGGCGGTGCGGTGAGCGCAACTGCGGTGATGCTGCCGCCGGGATCGGCCGGCGCGGGGGCGAAACTGCACGTCACCCATTGGTGTCCCGAGGGACCACCGAAGGCGGTGGTGCTGCTCGCACATGGCTATGCCGAACATGCCGGGCGCTACGGCCATGTCGCGAAGCGGCTCACCGATGCCGGCTATGCCGTCTATGCGGTCGATCATTGGGGGCATGGCCGGTCGGACGGCGAGGGTGGTTTTGTGCCGCGCTTCTCGGCCTTTACCGACGGCATGGCCGAACTGCTGACGCTGGTCGAGGTCAATCATGCGGGCACGCCGCGCCTGCTCCTCGGTCACAGCATGGGCGGGCTGATCGCGACCCTGTTCCTGATCGAGCGGCAGGATGCCTTCGCCGCCGCCGCGCTCTCTGGCCCCGCGATCGTTCCCGGTGCGCCGCCGTCGCGCTTCACCGTCTGGATCAGCCGTTTCCTGTCACGCTTCTTCCCGCGTATGGGCGTGTTGGCGCTCGACCCGAACGGCGTCAGCCGCGACCCTGCGGTGGTTGCCGCCTATCTCGCCGACCCGCTCGTCTACACCGGCAAGATCGGCGCGCGGCTCGGCAAGGAGTTCATGGACGCGATGGCCGCCGCGCAGGCGGGTGCGCCGAAGATCACGCTTCCGATCCTGCTCCAGCACGGCGATGCCGACAGCCTCGCCGCGCCCGAGGGTTCGCGCTATCTGTTCGATCATGTGTCGTCGCAGGACAGGGCGCTGAAAATCTATCCGGGCCTGTTCCACGAAATCTACAACGAGCCCGAGCGCGATGCGGTGCTGGATGACCTGATCGGCTGGTTCGATGCGCATGTGGTTGGACCATAAACAATCCCGTTCGTGCTGAGCTTGTCGAAGCACTGTTCTTCCTTCATTCGGCGCCGAAAGAAAGAACGGCCCTTCGACAGGCTCAGGGCGAGCGGAAATAAGGAGGGCGTTAGCTCGATATGAAATTCCTCCTCACCCTCATCGCCGCCCCGCTGATTGCGCTGGCGCTGCTCTATTTCGTCTTCCCCGGCCGCCTCGTCGCGCTCGGGCGCTGGCTGCTCCGCAAGCGCGGCGGCACGGTGCAGAAGAGCGTCGTCGTCGATGGTCGCACCTGGCCCTTTCTGGAGGGCGGCGATCCCGCGAAGCCGACCCTGCTCCTCGTCCACGGCTTTTCGGGCGACAAGGACAATTGGTCCTTTCTCGCGCCCTATGTGACGCGCGACTATCATATCATCGCGCCCGACTTGCCGGGCTTCGGCGAGAATGAGCGCAACCCCGACCTTGCATACGACATCGCGGCGCAGACCGCGCGCCTCAAAGCCTTCGCCGATGCGCTCGGTCTCGTCCGGCCGCATATCGCCGGGAACAGCATGGGCGGCTGGATCGCGCTGCGCTATGCGATCGACTATCCCGATGCGCTCGCCAGCCTGATCCTGCTCGACAATGCCGGGGTCAACGGCGCCGAGGAAAGCGAGCTTCAGAAACAGGCCGCGAGCGAGGATTATAATCCGCTCGTCCTCGCCGGGCTCGAGGATGCCGACCGGCTGGTGGCGATGGTCGTCCACAAGCCGCCGCATATCCCGTCGCGGCTGAAACCCGTGCTTTACGCCGACGCGCTGAAATACCGCGACCAGCTCGATGCGATCTTCTGGGTGATCGCGATCGAGGGCCGCGACCATCCGCTCAACGACCGCCTCGGCGAAGTGAAGGTGCCGACGCTGATCCTGTGGGGGCGCCACGACAAGCTGCTCGACGTGAGCTGCGTGCCGGTGCTCGAAGCGGGGATCGCGGGCAGCCGGTCGCACATCTTCGAACACATGGGTCATGTCCCGATGATCGAGGACCCGAAGGCGACCGCAGAAGCGATGAAGGATTTTCTGATCAATCTTCCCAAATCGCTGTCACCCCGGACTTGATCCGGCATCCCGCTTTTTTCCGCTACGTGGAAAGCGGGATGCCGGATCAAGTCCGGCATGACGAAAGGACGTGAAGCGTCGCTTGCCAACCTTCTTGTCCCGCGCCACTCTCCGGCAAAACAGCGGGAGAGACACATGCGCCTGAAAGTGGGGCTGCTCGGCGGCGGGAGCTGGGGGACGACGGTCGCGTCGGTGGTGTCGCGCAACGCACCAATCACGCTGTGGGCGCGCGATGCCGAAACCGTTGAGAGCATCAACACCGATCATGAGAACCGCAAATATCTCCCCGGCGTGAGGCTGCCCGCTACGCTCCGTGCGACGAACGCCATGGCCGAGGTCGTCGCGGGCGCCGACGTGCTGGTGATGGGGGTGCCCTCGCACAGCTTTCGCGGTGTGCTCGAGGAGGCGCGCAATCACTTGCGTCCCTGGGTGCCCGTCATCAGCCTCACCAAGGGCCTCGAACTCGCCTCGGGAAAGCGGATGACCGAGCTGATCGAGGAGATATTGCCCGGCCACCCCGTCGGCGTGCTCACCGGGCCGAACCTCGCGCGCGAGATTATGACCGGGCAGGCGGCGGCGAGCGTGCTGTCGATGGAGGACGAAATCGTCGTCCGCGCGCTCCAGCCGGTGTTTCATTCGGGGCTGTTCCGCGTCTACACCAACACCGATCTGCTCGGCTGCGAGCTCGGCGGGGTGCTCAAGAACATCATTGCGATCGCGGTCGGCATGGGCGACGGGCTCGGCGCCGGCGACAATACGCGCGCCGGGCTGATGACGCGCGGGCTCGCCGAGATCACGCGCCTCGGCGTCGCGATGGGCGGGCGGCCGGAGACCTTTGCGGGGCTGACCGGCATGGGCGACCTGATCGCGACCTGCACCAGCCCCTTGTCGCGCAACCGCCATGTCGGGGTCGAACTCGGCAAGGGGCGGCACATCGACGATATCATCGCGGGAATGAACATGGTCGCGGAAGGGGTGAAGAGCGCGCCGACGGTGATGGCGCTCGCGCGGCATCACGGCGTTGACATGCCGATCGCGCGCGACGTGTTCGACGTGACGCAGGGCAAGCGCGACGCGCGCGACGTGTTCCGCGGCCTGCTGAAATCGAGCGTCGGCGACGAAGCGCATCCGGGGTAAGGCGCCGATTCACCGCCAGCCGTGCGGAATCATCGTCGAGCCGGGAAGAAAAGGCCGCGCTCCTTCGTTTCTCTCCTGACCACAGGGTCCATCAGGAGAAGAACGATGAAAAAATGGACGATTTTTGCAGCGCTTACGGCTCTCCCCGCCAGCGCCGCGATGGCCGCGATCCCCTATGGCGCGATGCCGCCGGGCTTCGACCGCCCCGAAATCCGCACGGCGCCGATCGCGGGCGTCTACAACCAATATTGGTATAATTACAAAGCCGATATCCTCGAAGCCGAGAAGGAACTCGTCAGCGATCTGCGCCACGCGACCGACCGCGAGGACCGCTGGGACGCGTGGGACGAATGGTCGACCGAGGTCGTCGATGCCGACAAGGATTATGTCAAGGAAATGCGCAAGAAAGGCTATCGCACCGGCCGCGTGACGGTGGGCGGCTGATCAGCCGGGAGCAGGCGGGCGCCTTGAGCGCCTCGCCTTCTTCGCCCTCGCTCCCAATCCCGTCATTCCCGCGGAAGCGGGAATCCAGCTTTTCTTCGTGCCTTTGTGCCTTCGTGCGAGATTATTTGGACTCGCACAAAGGCACGAAGGCACGAAGAAGAAATGGAATTTTCCATGTGCCCCCGCGAAGGCGGGGCCCATCTCCGGTCGGTTCAAAATGGCGCGGACGGGTGATGGGCTCCCGCCTTCGCGGGAGCACGCGGCCATTGAAGCGAGGTCAGATACCACCCTCCGCCAGCAGCGCCTTCGCCTCATCGCCCTGCCAGTCGATCGCGCCGATGACGCGCCACAGTTCTTTCCCGTCGGCGCCGTAGAAGATGCTCGTCGGCAGTGCCCCGGCGGTGGCGTCGAGCAGGCCGTTCTCGGGATCGAGATAGGGTTGCAGCGCCTTCAGTCCCGCCTTCTGGAACCAGGGATCGACGACCGCGGCGCCTTGCAGATCCTGCGCGACCGCGATCACCGTCATCGCCTGACCCCGCTTCGCCGCGAGCGCGTCGAGCGTCGGCATTTCGGCGACGCACGGCGCGCACCACGTTGCCCACAGGTTAACGAGCAGCGGTTTCCCCCTGAACGCCGCGAGCGTCACCGGCGCGTCGTCGGGGCCCTTGAACGCCGCCGCCGGCGTCGCCTTGCCCGCCTGGCTGCGGTCGACGACATGCTGAAAGGTTCGGGCGCCGCGCGCATCCTTCGCTTCACCGCCCGAAATATTTGCTTGCGCGCCTGCCGCTTGCTCCCCGCCAGCCTTTTCCCTATCGCAGCCCGCGATCGTCGATCCGGCCAGCATCAGCGGCAGGATCATCAGCCTGATGTTTGGAATTCGGAAAATGGCGGATACTCCGGACAGTAACAGCATGTGGGGTGGCCGCTTCGGTGGCGGACCCGCGGCGATCATGCAAGAGATTAACGCCTCGATCCCCGTCGACAAGCGTCTGTGGGAAGAGGATATCGCCGCCAGCCGCGCACACGCCGCGATGCTCGGCGCGGCGGGAATCATCGCCGCCGAGGACGCGGTGCAGATCGATCGCGGTCTGGCTGAGATCGCCGAAGAATTCGCCGCGAACGGCGTGCCGGTCGACCTCGCGCTCGAAGATATCCACATGACCGTCGAATCGCGGTTGAAGCAGTTGATCGGTGACGCCGCCGGGCGACTCCACACCGCGCGCTCGCGCAACGATCAGGTTGCGACCGATTTCCGCCTGTGGGTCCGCACCGCCTGCGAACGGATCGACGCCGGGCTGAAGGCGCTCCAGACCGCGCTGCTTGCGCGCGCCGAGGATCATGCGGACAGCATCATGCCCGGCTTCACCCACTTGCAGGTCGCGCAGCCGGTGACGCTCGGCCATCATCTGCTCGCCTATGTCGAGATGTTCCGCCGCGACCGCAACCGCTTTGCTGACGCGCGCCGCCGCCTCAACGAATCGCCGCTCGGCGCCGCGGCGCTGGCGGGCACCGGCTTTCCGGTCGATCGTCATGCAACCGCTGCGGCGCTCGGCTTCGACCGCCCGATGGCGAACAGCATCGATGCCGTGTCCGACCGCGATTTCGCGCTCGAATTTTGCGCCGCCGCGTCGATCGCCGCGATCCATTTGTCGCGCCTTGCCGAGGAGGTCGTGATCTGGGCCAGCCAGCCCTTCGGCTTCATCAGTCTCCCCGATGCCTGGTCGACCGGCAGCTCGATCATGCCGCAAAAGCGCAACCCCGACGCAGCCGAACTGGTGCGCGGGCGCGCGGGCCTGCTGCTCGGGGCCTTTCAGCGGCTTGCCGTGATCGTCAAGGGCCTGCCGCTTACCTATTCGAAGGATTTGCAGGACGACAAGGAGACGGTGTTTGGCGCCTTCGACGCGCTCGGTCTGTCGCTTGCGGCGATGACCGGGATGGTCGAGACGCTGGCTTTCCGCACCGACCGGATGCGCGCGCTCGCCGCCTCGGGCTATTCGACCGCGACCGACCTCGCCGACTGGCTGGTGCGCGAGGCGGGGGTGCCGTTTCGCGAGGCGCATCATATCGTCGGCGCCTGCGTGAAACGATCCGAGGAGCTTGGCGTTGAATTGTCGGCGCTGCCCGCCGAAGACGCCGCCGCGATCCATGCCGCGGTGACCCCAGACGCGCTCGCCGCGCTGACCGTCGAAGCATCGGTCGCCAGCCGCCGCAGCTATGGCGGGACGGCGCCCGACCGGGTAAGGGAAGCGATCGCCGCCGCGCGCGGCGCGCTGGAAGGAAGCGATTGATGGCGACGCGCCGCATCCTCATCGTCACGATCGGCGCCGCCGCCGCGCTGCTCGGCGCGTGCGGAGCCAAGGAAGATTTGAAGCCCGCGGCGAATCAGCCCGCCCCGACGATCCCCGTCGGCGCGACGCGCGCCCCGACCACGGAGGAGCTCACGACGCCTGACGCGCAGGCCAAGCCCGCGCGCAGCGACGAACTTCTCAAACGGTCCGAAAAACGCGAACCCGACGATTTCGACCTGCCGCCTCCGGGCTGAGCTACAGGACTTCCTTCGATGGACCATTTTGAATACCGTAACGGCGTCCTCCACGCCGAAGACATTCCCCTGCCGCGCATCGCCGAGGAAATCGGCACCCCCGTCTATGTCTATTCGCGCGCGACGCTCGAACGCCATGCCCAGGTGTTCGCCGACGCGCTGAAGGACATTCCGAAGAAGCACATCGCCTTCGCGATCAAGTGCAACCCCAACCTCGGCGTGCTGCGCGTGCTCGCGCGGCAGGGCTATGGCGCCGACGTCGTGTCGGGCGGCGAGCTCGAACGCGCGCTCGCCTCGGGCATGGCGCCTGAGGACATCGTCTTTTCGGGCGTGGGCAAGACCCGCGCCGAGCTGGCGCAGGGGCTCGACCGCGGCATCGGCCAGTTCAATATCGAACATGAGCCCGAAGGGGTGGCGCTCGCCGAGATCGCGCTGGCCAAGGAGATGACCGCGCCCGCGGTGCTGCGCGTCAATCCCGACGTCGATGCGGGCACCCACGCCAAGATCTCGACCGGCAAGGCCGAGAACAAGTTCGGCGTCGGCATTGACGCCGCGCCCGACATCTTCGCGCGGTTGGCGGCGCTTCCGGGCCTCCAGATGCGCGGCATCGCGCTCCATATCGGCAGCCAGCTCACCAGCCTCGCGCCGCTCGAAGCGGCGTTCGAGCGCGTCGGCCGCCTCGTCGCCGACCTGCGCGCCGCGGGGCACAGCATCACCCATGTCGATCTCGGCGGCGGGCTCGGTGTGCCCTACCGTCCCGACGATAATCCGCCGTCGCCCGCCGACTATGGCGCGATGGTCGCGCGGGTGACGAAGGACTGGGACGTCACCTTGATGTTCGAGCCCGGCCGCGTCATCGCCGGCAATACCGGCGTGCTGCTGACCGAAGTGCTGTGGGTCAAGCCCGGCGCGACCAACCCCTTCGTAATCGTCGATGCGGCGATGAACGACCTTGCGCGTCCGGCGCTTTACGATGCGTATCATGATTTCGTCGCGGTGCAGCCGACCGGCGAGAAGATGACCGCGTCGATCGTCGGCCCGGTGTGCGAGACTGGCGACACCTTCGCGCGCGACCGCGTGATCGACAAGGTGGAGTCGGGCGACCTCGCGGTCTTCCGCACCGCGGGCGCCTATGGCGCGACGATGGCCTCGACCTACAACAGCCGCAGCCTGGTGCCTGAGGTGCTCGTCGATGGCGACCGCTATGTCACCGTCGCCGACCGCATCGCGGCGGGGACGATCATGGCCGCCGAACGCGTTCCCGACTGGATCGACTAAATCCTCCCCGGCACGGGGAGGGGGACCATGCGAAGCATGGTGGAGGGGCACGCGCGGCTTCCTCCGGTCGCCGCGAGGAAGCATTATGGCGCACCTGCCCCTCCACCACCCTGCGGGTGGTCCCCCTCCCCCGCTGGGGGAGGATTTGCTATAGGCTTTCCATGCACCAGCTCCCCATCTTCCTGAACCTCACCGGCCGCACGGTCGTGCTGGTGGGGCAGGGAGAGGCAGCCGACGCCAAGGCGCGGCTGATCGTGCGCGCCGGCGGGCGCATCGTCCCGGCGTGGGAGGAAGGCGCGAGCCTCGCCTTCGTCGCGCTCGATGAGGGCGCCGAAGCGGTCGCCGCCGATCTCCGCGCGCGCGGCCTGCTGGTCAATGTCGTCGACCGCCCTGACCTCTGCGATTTCACCACTCCCGCGATCGTCGACCGCGCGCCGGTGACTATCGCGATCGGCACCGGCGGCGCTTCGGCGGGGCTCGCCAAGGCGATCCGCCAGCGCATCGAGGCGTTGCTCCCCGCGCGCCTCGGCGCGCTCGCGGCTGCGCTCCACGTCGCGCGCGGCGCGATGAAGGCGCGCTGGCCCGCTGCCGCCGACCGCCGCCGCGCGCTCGACGCCGCGCTCGCGCCGGGCGGCGCGCTCGATCCACTCGATGGAACGGCAGCGGACGAGGTGAACGACTGGCTCGCAGGCGACGCCGTCCTTCAGTCGTCGCGCCTCGAAACGATCGCCCTGATCAGTGCCGACCCCGACGACCTGACGCTGCGCGCCGCGCGCCTGTTGGGAGAGGCCGACCATATCTTCCACCCCGCCGGAACACCCACCGCGATCCTGAACCGCGCTCGCGCCGACGCGGTGCGCCATGTCGCCGATGCGCCGCCGAATGCGCCGCCGCCGGGCCTGTCGCTCTGGCTGTCGTTCTGAAAAGATTCACGCGGAGGCGCGGAGAACTGGTGTTCACCGCGAAGCGGTTTTCTCCATCATCGCCGCGCCATGGCGCAATGCCAGTAGGATAAAGGGTCTGCCGGTCCGATTCTTCTTCTCCGCGCCTCCGCGTCTCCGCGTGAGTCTTTTCTTCTCTGCGGCCTCTGCGCGAATCTCTCCCGCGACCCGTCGCGCCCGTCGCTATCCTCGCGAAAGACGATCCTCGCGCGCCCCTTCATCGCGGCCCGATTACATTAAGTTAACTGGGCGCGGTGCCGCGCTATCCATAGCTCTCGTGTCGGCGGCGTCTCTGCCGCCGATACAGGAGGGATGAATGCCATTGCCTGCCATCGATATCGACACCGTGCCGCTTCTCGATACCGCGGTCGGATTGTTCGGCGCCTTCGCCGGCGAAAGCGCCAGTTCGGGGCCCTCGGTCTTCGAGATCGCGGTCACCGTCGTCACGATCATCTACGACTGAATGTCCCGGGCGGGCGCGGCCTAGGCCGTGCCCGCCTGGCGACCGGCGGCCTTCCTTCGTGACCACAGCCTCGCGCCACGACCATTTCCCGCGCCGCGACGAACGGCGCCGCGATCACATCCGCCGCGCCGCATCGAGCCTCGATGCGCGCTGGCGGACAGCGGACGGACTGCCCGGCGGCCTGCGCGCGGCGATGGCGGCGGCGGCGAACGAACCGCCCGCCGCCGCCATCGCCGCGCTCGCGCCGTGGCTCGCCGATACCGGCTGGCTCGCTCGCCGGCTGGGCGAAGCCGTGGCGCAGCTTGCCGCCGAGCCCTTCGCGTCGCCGCCGCCGCGCCCGGTCGGGGGCGGGGAGAGCGCGGGCGGTCTGCTCCTTGCGGAGCAGGGCGCCATCCGCCTGACGCTTCGCATCCAGGGCTTCGAGCGGCGCGAGGGGCCCCCGGCCACGACCCGCTTCCCTCCGGGCGTCGCCGCGATCCGCTTTCTGAGGACGGGCGGCGCGTCGATCCGCCGCCATCGTGTTGCGGTCAGCGCCGCCGAAGAGGCGGGCGCCTTCACCGCCGCCTCCGCCGCAGCCTGCCAAAGCGAGGGAGCGCGACCGCTCGCCGCCGGTGAAAGCCTGTTTCTCGACACCGCGCGCGAAAGCTTCACTCTTGCCGATGCGAGCGGCGACATCCTGTTCCTCGAACTCGCGGTACAGCCGCCGCCGCCGCTGCCGGTGCGCGCCTATGACGTGGCGAGCGGCCGGCTCGTCCACCTCGCGTCGGCGCGCCGCGACGCCAGCTTCCGACAGATGGGGCTCGCCGTGCTTCGCGCCCTGGGCCGCCGCGACGCCGCGCCGCTGTTCGTCGCCGAGATCGAAAGCGGCGATTTCGCCGCGCGATGGGCGGCGATGCGCGAATTGGTCGCGCTCGATCCCGCCGCCGCGATGCCGCATCTCGCCCGCATGGCGGCGGCGGACCCCCATCCCGAAATCCGCCGCGCCGCGACCGCGACGCTGGCGCTCTATCCATCCCCGCCCGCTTGCTGGATGGGAGCAGGAGAAGCCCATGCCGCGCCTGATCGATCCGCCCGCCGCGCCCGAATATGATCTCGCCGAAGTCGCCGCACGGCTCGATGAAAGCGGCGTCGATCTGGCGGATGAAGCCAGTATCGCGCACTGCACCGGCCTTCTCGCCGGTCTCGCGCGCAATCGCGATTTTCTCGCCGACCGCATCATCGCCGAACTCAAGGCAAGCTACGCCGATCAGCTTGCGGTGAACCGCTATTCGGCGCAGGTCCTCCTTCTCCACCGCAGCCCGCGCGGCTTCTTCCTGCGCGCCAACCTGTGGCCCGCCACGACCGACGCCGTCTATGTGGCAAGCGGCGCCGCGGCCTTCGCCTATGGCGTGCCGCACGACCATAATTTCCACTTCCTGACAGCCGGCTATTGGGGCCCCGGCTATGTCAGCGACTATTATGATTATGACGCCGAACGGGTCGACGGCCGCCTCGGCGAGGCGCTGCCTCTTCGGTTCGTCGAGCGCAGCGCCCTCGGCGAAGGCCGGATGATGCTCTATCGCGCCCACCGCGACATCCACAGCCAGTTCCCGCCCGAGCGTCTGTCGATCAGCCTCAACATCATGGACGAGGGCGAACATGTCCCGTGGCGCGACCAATATATCGTCGATCTGAAACAGGGCACGATCGCGAAGCGCCCGACGCTGACGAGCGGCGAAATGCTGCTCCGCTGCGCAGTCCATCTGACCGACAACGGCAAGGATGTCGCCGAGCAGTTCGCCAGAATGCACCCGGTCCCGCGCGTGCGCGCCAATGCGCTCGCGGCGCTGGCGGCGGTGACGGAGAGCAAGGGACGATCGGCGGTGCTGGAGCGGGGGCTGCGCGACGCGGACGCGCGGGTGCGCGATGACTGCGAACGGTGGCTGGCGATTTAGCGCCGCAATCGGCAAATCGTCCCAAGCTTCAGAATTTCTTGAGATATCCGTCAGGACTTCAACGCCTCTCTCTCCTATCCGGCACTCAGGATGTGAGGGGATGACGAATGGCGAATATCGAAACGAGAAACCGGCGCTCTTGCAAGGTCGCGCTACATGATGAGATCAGTCCGCATACGGCGGACCGCAGCCGCCTTGTCTCGCTGTTCCTGACCGCAGTCATGCTTGCCGGATGCGGTTCGCAGTCGACTCACGCCAGCGACAATGTCGATGCTGCGACAACGGCGAGCGGCGCGGCCGCGAATATGGCGACCGCCGCGCCGGCCGCTGCCGCTCTGCCGCCGGCTGCCGCGGCGGCATGGGAAAATTTCGCGCGCGGCCAGTGCCGCGATCAAGGCGAGCGTTTCGGTGCCGTGCGCTTTGCGCCGCTCGCGGGGCACGGAGAAGCCATCGATCTTGTTGAACGGCATTTTGCGGGCGGCAAGGGCGGGTTCGTGTCCGCCGACTTCAATGCCGACGGCAAACCCGATTTCGCCGTCACCACGCCGGGGCATGGCTGCGTCGCCAGCGGCCCCGCTTATGGTGATCGGGGGCCGCCGGTGGATTTCATCGTTTCCACGGCCGGCGGTTACAAGGCTTTCGACGGCTTCATGGGCTGGATCGCCCCCGCCATGATCGTGCGTCGCGGCGGCCGCGACGCGCTCGATCTGCCGGGCGGCTTCAACGGCCGGTGCGGCACCGTCACCAAAGTGACGTGGGGCTGGACCGGGGGCGCCATCGATGTTGTCGAACGACGCAATGATCGCGGCCAGCTCGTGGATCTGGAAGGATGCGCGCAGCCCGCTGCGGGCGGCGGCGCAACCGCCGCCTCGCCCATCGAAGCGGGATTTTATTCTTCCCCCGCCACCTATGGCGACTGCGCCGAAGCGATTCGGCAGCAATTTTTTTATTATTGGGATGGATCGCACATCGAAGCTTTGGGCGGCAACCGCTACCGCATCGCTTTCCGCGGAGTCGAAGAGGCGAAAGTTGTTCTCAATGAACAAATCGTCACGGTGAACAGCCGCACCAGTGTCACCGATGAATATGGTGCCCGCTGGACTCATTGTCCGGCGTCGCAGGTTTCCCGATCCGCTCGCCAAGAGCTGGAGTTGGAGTGATCGGCGATTCGCGGTTGCGCCGGAAACGGGCGTCACTCGTCTGCTGACAGCGCCGCAAACCCCTGCTAACGCGCCGCGCATGACCACGCCCCTTTCGCATATCCGCAACTTCTCGATCATTGCCCATATCGATCATGGCAAGTCGACGCTCGCCGACCGGCTGATCCAGTTCACCGGGGGGCTGACCGCGCGCGAGATGTCGGCGCAGGTGCTCGATAATATGGATATCGAGAAGGAACGCGGAATCACCATCAAGGCGCAGACGGTGCGCCTGAAATACACCGCGAAGGACGGCGAGACCTACGAGCTCAACCTGATGGATACGCCCGGCCACGTCGACTTCGCCTATGAAGTGTCGCGGTCGCTCGCGGCGTGCGAGGGCGCGCTGCTCGTCGTCGACGCAGCGCAGGGGGTCGAGGCGCAGACGCTCGCCAACGTCTATCAGTCGATCGAGCATGATCATGAGATCGTGCCGGTGATCAACAAGATCGATCTGCCCGCCGCGGACGTCGACAAGGTGAAGGCCGAGATCGAGGATATCATCGGCCTGCCCGCCGACGATGCGGTGCTCGCCAGCGCCAAATCGGGGATCGGCATCGAGGAAGCGCTCGAGGCGATCGTCGCGAAGATTCCGCCGCCGAAGGGCGATGCGTCGGCGCCGCTCGTCGCGATGCTCGTCGATAGCTGGTACGATCCCTATCTGGGTGTGGTGATCCTGGTCCGCGTCGTCGACGGGGTGCTCAGGAAGGGCCAGCAGATCAAGTTCATGCAGGCGGGCACCACCCACCTGATCGATCGCGTCGGCTGCTTCACGCCGAAGCGCGAGGAGCTGACCGAGATCGGCCCCGGCGAGATCGGCTTCATCACTGCGCAGATCAAGGACGTCGCGCAGGCGCGCGTCGGCGATACGGTGACCGATGCCAAGAAACCCGCGGCGGCGCCGCTAGCGGGGTTCAAGGAGGTCCAGCCGGTCGTCTTCTGCGGCCTGTTCCCGACCGACGCCAACGACTTCGAGAAATTGCGCGAGAGCATCCAGAAGCTCCGCCTCAACGACGCGTCGTTCAGTTTCGAGATGGAGACGAGCGCGGCACTCGGTTTCGGCTTCCGCTGCGGTTTCCTCGGCCTGCTGCATCTGGAGATCATCCAGGAGCGGCTGACCCGCGAATATGACCTCGACCTGATCACCACCGCGCCGTCGGTGGTCTACAAGCTCAAGCTCACCCGGTCGAAGGACGGCGGTCCGACCGAGATGGAGCTCCACAACCCCGCCGACATGCCCGACCCGAACCGGATCGAGGAGATCGAGGAGCCGTGGATCGAGGCGGTGATCTATGTCCCCGACGAATATCTCGGTGCGATTTTGAAGCTCTGCCAGGACCGCCGCGGCGTGCAGAAGAATCTGACCTATGTCGGCGACCGCGCGCAGATCACCTATGAACTGCCGCTCAACGAAGTGGTATTCGACTTCTACGACCGGCTGAAGAGCATCAGCCGCGGCTATGCCTCGTTCGACTATCACCAGATCGGCCACCGCCCCGGCGACCTCGTCAAGATGAGCATCCTCGTCAACAACGAGCCGGTCGACGCGCTCAGCATGATCGTCCACCGCGGCAGCGCCGAGGCGCGTGGGCGCGGGATGTGCGAGCGGCTGAAGGATCTGATCCCGCGCCACATGTTCAAGATTCCGATCCAGGCCGCGATCGGCGGCAAGGTGATCGCCCGCGAAACTATCGCGGCGCTGCGCAAGGATGTGACCGCCAAATGCTACGGCGGCGACGCCACCCGCAAGAAGAAGCTCCTCGAAAAGCAGAAAGAGGGCAAGAAGCGGATGCGCGAATATGGCAACGTCAACATCCCGCAGGAGGCGTTCATCGCCGCGCTGCGGATGGGCGACGACGCCTGATCGAGGCGGGCGGGGTTTCCGTCGCCCGCCTACATCTCGATGACGATCTTCACCTTCGATGGGCTGGTGCCCGCGGCCTGGGCGATTTCGGAGCGCATCCGTGCCACCATCGCACCCAGATTTGCGCGGCCGGGCGACGCTTCGCCCAGAAGCTCGGCGATCGGTGCGCCGAGCAGCGCAGCCAGCGACTGCAGCCGCGCCGCCTTGGGCCGCGAACGATTCTGTTCCCAATAGCAGACCGAAGCCTCGGTCACGCCGAGCTGTTGCGCGAGATCGGACTGGGTCCAGCACCGCGCCTTGCGGAGCCGCGAGAGCTTTTCGCCGAGCGTCTCGAAAACCGGACTGACGTTATCCCCGGCGAGACCCGCTTCGCCCGCGGGCACGGCTTCGACGGGCGTGATACCCGGCGTCGAAGGAGAAAGAGAGAAATTGCGCACGACCCGTTACCTTCATTAACCTAGATTAATTTTTCATCCAAACGCCATTTAACGCCTTAAGTTCCCTTGCTCTTTCAACTTTTCCCATCGTCGGCCGCGTTGCGATTGCCAGCGGCGTGCCGGGCCATTAGCCTTGCAGAATCGGAGGAGGTGAGCGCGATGATCGAGGCCCCGGCGCGACCGATCGACCACATCGTCGTGCACAGCGCGCTCAACGACGGAACCCGCGTCTCGCTACGCTGTATTACCCCCGCCGACGAGGAGCGGCTGCGCACCGGGATTGCCACGCTGTCCGCCGAATCGCGCTACCTGCGATTCTTCTCGCCCGCCCCGACGCTTCCCGATGCGGTGATCAAGCGGCTCGTCAATGTCGATGGGCACGACCATATCGGCTGGGGTGCGATCTGCACCGATTGCGACGATTGGCCGGCAATCGGCGCGGTGCACGCGGTGCGCTATGCCGACGGACCCGCGGGCGAATTTTCGATCGCGGTACTCGACGCCTTTCAGGGCAAGGGACTCGCGCGGATGATGACCGCGGCGCTGCTGATCCAGTGCCTTGCCGAGGATTTGCTGACGCTCGAGATTCATATGCTGTCGGAGAATGCGGCGGCGCGCCGGCTGGTGAAATCGCTCGGCGCGGTGTGGACATCCGAAAGCGCGGGGGTTGCCGAATATGCGCTCGGGGTCGCGGACGGGATCGCGTCGCTGCGCGCCGACCCCGACGCACCGGGGGTCGAGGACGTGTTCCATGCGCTGACGCGATTGTGACCGCGAAAGCCCCAGCGGACGCAAAATGGAAAAGGCGCCGGAGTTCTGCTCCGGCGCCTTTCGCCTTATCGTCCGTTCGGGACGCGTTTATTTGGTTTGCGGCTCGGGCGTCGGGGTCGTGGTGTCGGCGGGCGGCGGGGTGACACCCTTGTCGATCGCATCGGCCTTCGCTTCGCCGGCGTCCTCGACCGCGTCGGCCTTCGCTTCGGTCGCTTCCTTGGCCGGGCCTTCGGGCATGGCATCGGCCTGCGCGTCGATGGCGTCCGACTGAGCTTCGGCCTGGTCCTCGACCTGATCGGCCTGCTTGCTCTGGCAGGCGCCGAGCGCGAGCGCCGAAGCGATGGTGAGGGCAATGATCGTCTTGCGCATATCGAATATTCTCCAAGGTTGACTCCGAGGCTTAACGCCGGGTGAACGCCAGAGTTGCACGATAATTTTCAAGTCACTAAAATAGAACGCGTTTTTGTTTGTTCCGCCCCGCATTCGGATCGTCTCGGCACCTTCCCGAGCCACCGCCAGCCCAAAAAAAGAGGGCGCCAGAAGCGCCCTCTTCCTACCATGTCGCACGGACCGCGATCAGAAGCGCTGTTGGCGCTCGTAGAGATCGCGATAGTGCTGGATGCGGGTGACGCGCAGGCCCGGCATACCGCTGCGGTCGATCGACCGCTGCCAACCGGCGAACTCTTCGAGCGTCAGGCCATAGCGTTCGCACACTTCGTCGACGGTCAGCAGACCGCCGTTGACCGCGGCCACGACCTCTGCCTTGCGGCGAACGACCCAGCGGGTGGTGTTCGCCGGCGGCAGCGTGTCGAGCGTCAGCGGTTCGCCGAGCGGACCGATGACCTGAGCGGGCCGGATTTTCTGATTCTCGATCATGTTCATTCCATATTGTCTTCGTCGTGGGGGATCGGCGAGGCCGACAACCAGGGTGCTACATGCAAGGGGTTCAACATCGACTGAAACCCTCTGGTAAACGGGCTGTTCACAGTTTCGGTCAGGACGTTCGCTCCATCGGACAGGTCGAGGAAACGAACGGGCCGCGCCGCCATTTGTTCCGTCGCGGCGGGCGCGGCGGCCAGAAAATGGCTGAGTGCGTTAACGCGAGCCGCGTGGCGTTCGCGACTCGCCCGCGCGCGCAGCATGCGAACCGTCGGCGAGGCCGCCTGGCGTGCCGTGGACACCGCGAGCAATATGTCGAATCCCGGCTCCGACAGGCGGGCCGCGCCGGCAAGCTGCGCAAGATCGGACGGGTCGACGTTCATGCCATCCGTCTAGCGAAGAGGGGCTAAGGTCCAGTAAATGCCCATTTCATGGCTTGTTAGCGAAGCTTAACCCCCGTCAATATCTTGACGCTTGCGGCGGAAAAGCTGGCATTTCGGGTGATCCATCCCTAGATGGCGCGAGCGATGATCGAGACGATTTCTCCCCCCGCCGGCGCTGTTCGCGCCGACTTTCAGCTCGCCGAACCGCTGAAGGACCGGCGAGTCGTCGTCGCAATGTCGGGCGGCGTCGATTCGAGCGTGGTCGCCGCGCTCGCCGCGCGGTCGGGCGCCGAGGTGATCGGCGTTACGCTTCAGCTCTATGACCATGGCGCCAAGGCGAAGCGCGTCGGCGCCTGCTGCGCCGGGCAGGACATTCGCGACGCGCGCGCGGTCGCCGACCGGCTGGGTTTCGCGCACCATGTCCACGATCATGAGAGCCGGTTCCGCGACACGGTGATCGACCAGTTCGCCGACGAATATCTGGCGGGCCGGACGCCGATCCCCTGCGTGCGCTGCAATATGGGGGTGAAGTTCACCGACCTGTTCCAACTCGCGAAGGATCTGGGCGCCGACTGCCTCGCGACGGGCCATTATGTCCGCCGCGTGATGGGCTCCGCGGGCGCCGAGCTCCACCGCGCGGTCGATCCGGCGCGCGACCAGAGCTATTTCCTGTTCGCGACGACGCAGGAGCAGCTCGACTTCCTGCGCTTTCCCTTGGGCGGGCTCGAAAAGAGCGTCGTGCGCGAGATTGCGCGCGACCTTGGCCTCGGCGTCGCGGGGAAGCCCGACAGCCAGGACATCTGCTTCGTCCCCGACGGCGATTATGCGACGCTGGTGAAGAAGCTGCGTCCCGAGGCCGACGACCGGGGCGAGATCGTCCATGTCGACGGCCGCGTCCTCGGCACGCATCGCGGCCTTATCCATTATACGGTCGGCCAGCGGCGCGGGATCGAGATCGGCGGGCAGGCCGAACCACTCTATGTCGTCCGCCTCGATGCCGAAAAGAAGCACGTTATCGTCGGGCCGCGCCGCGCGCTCGCGGTGTCGGGGGCGCGGCTCGGCGAAGCGAACTGGCTGGATGCGGTCGAGGGACGGCCGGTGCTCGCCAAGGTGCGCAGCATGGCAAAGCCGGTGCCCGCGCGCATCGAAGCCGACCGGCTGGTCTTCGCCTCCCCCGAATATGGCGTCGCGCCGGGGCAGGCGGCGGTGCTCTATGACGCCGCCGACGAAAGCCGCGTGCTGGGCGGCGGCTGGATCGAAGAAACCTTCCCCGCGGAATAGATTGCACTTTCCCTTCCGATGCCGCAGCCTGCGCGCAAAAGGGGAGACAAGTCATGGTCAACTGGATCTTGCGCGGCGCCGTTCTGCTGTGGGCGCTGTTCTTTGCGATCGTCGGGCTGCGCGGGATATTCGATCCGGCAAGCTTCACCGAATTGTTCGGCATCGTCGTCGAAGGCGCGGCCGCCAATACGGTGCGCGCCGACCTGTCGGCCTTTTTCCTCGTCGCGGCCGGCGGTGCGGCGGTGGGGGCGCTGGTCCCCGGCTGGTCGCGCGCGCTGCTGGTGCCCGCGGCGCTCTACGGCACCGCGCTGGTCGGCCGGTTGATCGGCGTCGGCAGCGGCGATCTCGTCAACGCCGGTATCGTCCAGGCGATGATCATCGAGGCGCTGTCGACCGGGCTGATGGTGGCAAGCTGGTGGGTGCTGTCGCGGCGGGCTCCGGCGGTATCGGATGCGCCCGTCGATACGGTGCATTGATCGAGCAGCTGGGGTGAGGGTCGCGGCGGCTTGCGACCGGAAGCTGACCTATCCTCCATCGTCATCCCGGACTTGATCCGGGATCCATTCATCCGGCGCTGAGAGAATGGATCCCGGATCAAGTCCGGGATGACGAGAGTTTACAGGCGGCAGATGAGACTTCTTCCCTTATCTGGGAAATGGTCGCTCCCCATCCCAAAGCCGCCGGGACATACTCCGCGGGCGCCCGCGTTGCTTGTCTTTTTAACCATTATGTGAGTAACTGGCGCCGGGTCGCTTCTGTTTCCTTTTGTGGTGGAAGGGGGGAGCCTATGGCAGCCGAGGACAAGCGCGGCGGCGACAGACGTGGGGAGGATCGGCGGGTCGCCGACGACCCCGATTATAAAGGGCCGGAACGCCGCAAGGGCGACCGGCGTTCGGGCAAGGAGCGCCGCGAATCCGACAGGTCGTAGCGCGGCGGCCGGCCCCTGGCTGGAGATGAATCCGTGACCGATCTGCCGCGCCTTTCGATCGATATCGTCTCCGACGTGATGTGCCCATGGTGCATCGTCGGCTGGCTGAAGTTCGAGAAGGTGATGGCGCATTTCGCGGGGCGGCTGGACTTTCGCGTCCAGTGGCACCCCTTCGAGCTCAACCCCGACATGCCGGCCGAAGGCGAAGATGCCGCAAGCCATGTGATGCGCAAATATGGCATCAGCGCCGAGCAGAGCCGCGCGAACAGCGGCCGGATGGCGGCGATCGCGGCCGACCTGGGGTTCACCTTCAATCGCGGACCCGGTTTCCGGATGCGCAACAGCTTCGACGCGCACCGCCTGCTGAGCTGGGCGGGGGCGCTTGAGGAGCCCGAGCAGGTCGCGGCGACGGGCGTGCAGACCGCGCTCAAACTGGCGCTGTTCCGTGCTCATTTCACCGACAATCGCGATGTGGGCGATCCCGCGGTGCTCGCCGATATCGCGGCGTCGGTGGGGCTCGACCGGGACCGCGCGGCAGCCCTTCTCGCCGGCGACGATTATGGCGAAATGGTGCGCACCGAGGAGGCCTATTGGGCCGACCGGAATGTGACGGGGGTTCCGGCCTTCATTCTGGGCGGGCGGATGCTCGTTCCCGGCGCGCAGGACCCCGAGGTCTTCATTCGCGTGATCGAAACCAAGGTGCTGGCCGCCGCCGCCTGAAGGAACGGCAGCCCGGCTCCGCGCGTTTCCCGGTCGTCCCTCGAAAGGAGCCGGCCATGATCGACGATCCCCAGCGCAGCAGCGAAGCCCCCGAAGCGCGGAACCGCGAACAGGATGACGAGGAAGCGCAGGCGCAGACGGTCGCCGAAGCGGCGCGCCGCGCCCGCTCGCTGGAGGATAGCCGCAAGGTCAAGGCGCGCGACGAAACCGACGATGTCGAGGATCTGGTCGATCATATGCGCCAGATGGAGCGATCGGGCCGGATCGACATGGACGCCTATCGCGGCGAACGCAGCGACGACGATGAAGAAGACGAACTGGGCCCGGGCGGGGTCGACGACGACGAGCCGCGCGGGGCGCCCTGAACGGCGACAGCCAGCACACCGCGATTGATCGATAATGGCGCCCGAGCGGGTGCGATTGCGCCCGATCTCCGCCAAGGCGGAGGTGCTTCATTGGCATTTCCTTCAGCCTTCGATGGCAGAAGGCGGGCATGGCCCGTCGTTACCGTTCGTCTCCCCCACGCCATGCGCGCAGGCCCCGATCCCGACGCCGGAACCGCCGCGATCGCTTGGCGCTGTGGCTGACGCTCGTCGTCTGCGGCGGGTTCGCCGGGACGCTCGCGGCCTTGCAGACCGGCTCCGTTCCGCGGGCGGCCGCCGGAATGGCTGTTCTTGCCGCTCCCGCGGCCCCCGCTCATGACGGCCTGTCGGCGCGCTTCGGCTTTTGCCACATGGGCGGCGGACGGAACTGCGTCGTCGATGGCGACACCTTCTGGTTCGAAGGCGAGAAATATCGCATCGCCGACATCGACACCCCCGAAACCCATCCCCCGCGCTGCGCCGAGGAGGCGGCGCTCGGCAAGGCAGCAACCGAGCGGCTGCAGCGCTGGCTGAACGACGGTGCGTTCAGCCTGGAGAGCATCGACCGCGATACCGATCGCCATGGCCGCAAGCTGCGCGTCGTGACGCGTGGCGGCACGAGCGTTGGCGACGCGCTGGTCGGCGAAGGACTCGCGCGGCGCTGGGAAGGCCGTCGGCGCCCCTGGTGCTGATGCTCCGTCGAAGGCCGGCGCGGCTTTCGGGCGGCTCGTCGGAGGGGCTGGAGCCGACTCGTTTTCCATGCGTATCATCGCCAGGGCTCCTGCTTTCGGGAGCGGCAAGGAGATTTGTCATGGCCGAGCATGATCACAGCGCGATCAAGGAACATATGAACGTCATCGGCGCCGACGGCGTCCACATCGGCACCGTCGATCATCTCGATGGCGAGCGGATCAAGCTGACCAAGGCCGACAGCGGCGACGGCAAGCATCATTATCTGCCGGCCGGGCTCGTCGCGGCGGTCGAGGGCGACACGGTGCGCCTGTCGGCGAACGCCGCCAACGCGGTCGACCTGTTCGAGGAAGCCGAATAGCCGGACACAGATGGCCGGGGCCGCAATCCGGCGCCCCCGGCACTCGAAACTGGCCCGTCCCACCACAGCGGGGCGGGCCGTTTTCGTGTCCGCATTTGTGATTTTTCAAGCCTTTGCCGCTAGGCTGCGCGGCGATGGATTCGATGGACCGCAGCAAAGCGCCGCGCCAATGGCGCACCGGGTGGGTATGGATGGCGGCGGCCTTGCTGCTGTTCGCCGTCGGCTATGCGGTCGCGAATCGCTTTCAGCTCACCCACGCCATCCTCTATCGCTGGGCCGCGGGTGACCGGGCGAGCGCGATCACCGCCTTTCTGTTCATGGCGTTTCAGGGGGCAGTCTTCCTCGCCGCGCTGCTGCTTGTCCCGCGCCGCTGGGCGGTGCTGCTGCTCGCGGTCGCGGGCCTCTCGATCCTCGTCAACGTCGGTTACAGCCAGATCGTCGGCAGCCTTCTCGACGATGGTTCCTTTGCTTGGATGATCGGTGAAGCGCGGCAGGCGGGGAATGCGGCGGGGCAGTTCGGAGCCGATTTTCTGTGGGTCGGCGTGCAGGTTGCGGCGGCGCTGGCGCTGTTCGTTGCCGCGCGCACGGCGGCGCGGCGTGGCGGCGCTCTGCCGTGGGGGAAGGGGATCGCGGCGGTGCTGCTCGTGCTGCTCATCCTGCCAAGCTTCCTCTATCGTCAGGCCGACGTGCATCCCGAAAGCGCCGAGCGGAGCCTCTATGGCCTCGGCTGGGATCTGCTGACCGCGCCGCCGCCGCCGCCGCGGGGGCGGATCGACATGGCGCCCGATCCGGCGGCGAAGGCACCGCGCCATATCGTCTGGCTGGTCGACGAGAGCGTCGCCGAAGCGCCCTTCGCCCGGCTGATCGCGCCGAAGCTCGCCGGGGTTCCGCACGTCGATTTCGGCATCGCGGCGTCGCTCGGCAATTGCAGCACCCCGTCGCAGGTCGCGCTGCGGTCGGGGGTCGATGTGCGGCGCGTCACGGCGGAAAGCGACCTGCGCCGCACCCCCTCGATCTGGGCCTATGCCCACGCCGCCGGTTATCGCACGATGCTGATCGACGGGCAGGCGTCGGGGGCGCCGCAGAATCTGCTGCTGCCGCCCGAACGCGCGCTGATCGACGATTACCGGCCGATGGTCGGCGGGCTCGATACCGATCTGAAGATCGCCGATACGCTGAACGCGCAGATGAAGAGCGGCCAGAAGAGCTTTACCTATGTCGTGCTGCAAGGGGTGCATTTCCAGTACCGCGACCATTATCCCGCCGGCGCGATCCCGGCCGACAGTCCGGTCGACCTGCAATATGCCACCGCGCTCAGCTGGTCGAAGGGGCGCTTTTTCGAGCGCCTGCTCGCCGGGGTCGACCGTGCGGCGGTGGCGATCGTCTATACCTCCGACCACGGCCAGAATCTGACCCCCGGCAAGCTGCCGCATTGCAGCCCCGAGGCGGTGCGCGACGAGTTCCGCATTCCGCTGCTCGCCTTCCTGCCGGCGCAGGAGGCCGCGCGCTACGCCGCGGCGCCCAAGGCCGGCCATTCGGCGAGCCAGATCTTTCCGGCGATGCTCGGCTGGATGGGCTACGACCGGGCGAAAGCCGCGGCGCGATACGACCGCGACCTCGACCAGCCGACCGCGCGCTACGTCTGGTTCGGCCGCACCGTGGTGCCGACGAGCGCGGGCGGCAAGGTCGAGCTGACCGCCGGTCCCGCCTTTCCCGGCGCCACGGCGCGATAGGTGGGGCTCAGCGCGTCGGGGCGGCCGCACCGCCATGGGCGTTGGCGCGGATTTCGGCCTTGGACAGCTTGGTCACCAGCGGACCGGTGACGCTGTCGGCCTTGCTGTAGAGCGCGGCGAGCGGGATGTTGTAGAGCTTGCCGCCGTCGACGATCACCGCATTGTCGCCGTCGATGCTCTGCACCGTGCCGATGTCGTTGCCCGCGGTGTCGGTCACCTGCGCGCCCGCGCGCACCTGCTCGCGCGCCGCGACGACCAGCTTCGTCTCGTCGATCGTGCCGTTCACCGTGCCGTCGACGCGGTCAACGGTATCGCCGACCTGATCGGTGACGGCGCCCATGGCCCCGGTGGCAGAGCCGGTGCCCGCGCCGACGGTCGCATCGACGGTGCCGCCGACGCCCACCTGCGCGATCGCGGGGGCGGCAAGCGCCGCGGCGCCCGCGGCGATGAGGGTGAGAGCCTTGCGCATCGAATATCTCCTTGGTTGCGGGCAGCCGCCAGCGGCGCCCTCCCACCGAAAAACCGGCGGGCGGCGGAGATGTTGCAAAAGCGGCGGCGAATCGCGGCTGCCGCACGACGAGCGGCTGAGCGCGCGCCCGTCAATGCGCCTTTGCGGGCGCGGGCCTCGCGGCGATCAGCTTGGTCAGCGTCGCGATGCGGCGGCGCGCGGCGCTCCAGTCGCGTTCGGGATGCGCCTGGATCTGGCCCAGGAGGACATCGAGCTCCTTGCGGCGATCGCCTTCGGTCACGGCCTGCATGGTCTTTCTCCTTCGCGCGCGAGCATAGCATATCGCGCCCGCGAAGGGAGTCGGTCGGCCTTCGCGAAAAGCCCGTCCGTCCCTTTTTCGGCCGGTTCGCGGGGTGGCGCTTCGCTGTCGCCGTGCCTATCTATCGCGCGATGCAGCATGGGGAGCGGACCATCACCAACAGGCCTGTTATCGTGATCGCGCGGCTGAAGGCGAAGCCGCTGCTGGCGGGGCAGCTTGTTGCGGCGTTGCTGCTCGCGGGGCTGGCGCTGGGGCAGGCGTGGCCGGTGCGCGCCGATGGCGTGGGGGCGATGCTGCGGGCGATCCTGTTCGGCGACGCGCTGGCGACGGCGGCGATGCTGGCCGCGGCCTACGGTCTCTGGACCTGCCGGCGGCTGTGGCGCCAGCGCGCGCGCTATATCTTCCACGACGGCGCGCGCCTCTATCGCGGCGGCGACCTGTCGTGGCCGCTGGAGTCGATCCGCGACGTGGTGGTCGAGCGCGGCGGCGCCGGCGTGCCCGCGCTGCGACTGGTCGTCGATGACGACAGCGAAGTCACGCGGCCGCTGGTGCTGCTGCCTTTGCTCGACGGCTCGGCCGAGGCGGTGCGCGGCGGCGTGCTGTTCGCGGCGGCGGGAATGCGCGGGGTGCCGGGTGGGGTGACGGTGAATTGAAGGGGCCGGGGCTGCTCTGACGGTCCCAAAGTTCAGTAAAGTTCAGCCCAACGGACGTTCCCTATTGGCCGCATCGGCCGCGCCTGCGGCTTCGTCCGCGTCGTCGCGATACCATGGCGGCAGCGTGCCGTCGCACAAATCGGCGATCTCCAGCGCCGCCGCGAGGTGGTCGGGCGACATGAGCGCCGCAGGCGCGGCGGGCGGTTCGGGGTGCAGATGGACCAACGCCTCGGCCACCCCGGTGGCTGCGGGGGCGGCGATGCGGTCGGGTCCGGCCTCCCGAAACCGGTCGGGGCCATAGGCGCGCAGCAGGAACATCAGCAATCGGTCGCTCTGGCGCAGGCGGCGGCCGACGCGGTTGCCGTCGCGATCGAACACCGGCTCGTCGCTGCCGACCAGCGCGCGTTCGAAGGCGGCGTCGAGCAATTTCTTCGACGCCGCATCGATCGCCGCGCCCCAAGCGCGGTCGAACGCCTCGGCCCCCGGCGCGCGGCGCAGGCGATAGGCGGAGGATTCGGACATGCCGACGCGCTGCGCCGCGGTGGCGACCGAGCCGGTATCGGCCAGCGCCTCGATAAAGGCGCGCTGTTTGTCGGGCGACCAGCCGTCCTTGCGGCGCTTTTTCAGCACCGGCACCCAGTCATAGGCGGCGGGGTCGTGGCCGTGTGCGTCGAGCGCGGTTTCGGCGGCGGGATCGGGCGAGGGGATGGGGGCGATGTGGCTCATCCGCCAGTTTGGAGCATGGCGGGAGAATGTAGGAAAGGGGGTTTTGGGGTGGGAGGTGCGAAATAGGATTTCGGGGGTCAGGGGGTTGGCGCGGGAATTGGGCTTCGCGCGAAGGCACGAAGGCAAGAAGCGCCGCCCCTCTTTCGTCACCTGCGGACGAGCCACGTGACTCGTTCGCCTTGATCCGGCATCCATGGGACTCAGAGCAATTGGGGGTTTATTAAACCGTTACCGTGGTTTCGGCATTCATCAGGCACCCATATTGTCAGTGGATTTCAGTTCCGCCTGTGCCTTCTTCAGTGCATCTTATTTTTATAGAGCCCAAGCGAATTTCTTTTCCCTTAACATAAGCTCTGACTTTAACGTAGCCTCGCTTTGATATTACAAACGGCGATATCCGAAAATGCATCAAGTGTGCTCGATATTGAGCATTTGGATCTATGTCCTCAGGGTCTACTTCTTCTAGACGATCAGGAGGGAGGTCGACGTCGACCGCTACATCTCCATTATCACCATCTCCCGGCACAAATACTTTAATGTTAACCAGTGAGACTGGGTCTGCAATCGGCTCCAAATAAGTGATAGCTAACGCAAATTTTGGAATGACTGCAGGAAACGCTCCATGCAAAATCATGTCTCCAAAATAGACGCCGACATAAGTCTTTTTTCCATCTAGCTCATCCCGAATGTCATCGCAAAAGATGGTGGTTCCGTAGGGTGATTTCATCTGAACGAGAACTCTATCTCTGGCTTTGAGTACACCGACCCGCCAATGATTTTTCCCTTTGAAATGGGGTCCATCTCTACCGTTTTTGTATCATATATTCTAACCAGATCGCGGAAATTTTCGTTGTCGTCGTTGCACACGCTCATGAAATTTGGTGCGATTTCCTCCACCGGGTCTGCGCAAAAATCGCGTGGATCAAAATCTGTAGCCCACAAAATGTCCGAAACCGTCCGAACGGTTAGATTGCGCGAGGTGCCGTTGAGCGCACGAGTGAGCGCGCTACGATGCCAGCCCAACTTGTCAGAAATGGACTTCATTGTCTCGCCACGCTGCCGTCTATACTCCACGGCATCGTTCAAAGCTTCGATGATTCTGGAGGCGAGTCGTGCAAAAGCTGCACCTCTTGAATCAACTAATGGCTGGGAAGATTTCAAATCGTTCACCACTGACAAATCCTAATTTTAACTCGCGCCGTTCTTCAACGGCTTGCTGGCCCAAGTGACGATCTTTCGGAGCGCCGGGAGCCGCTATCACTGACTTAAATTCGCCAACCGTCAAAACCATGCAATGTGGCTCATCCGCCCAGCCGTAAAGACGCAAATCCGGCGTCTTCAGTCGCCAGATTCCTTCGCCGGTCGGTGGATCGCAACGAGCTAAGCCGCTAGACAGCGGGCGGCCGGAAATAAAATCCGCGAATGCAATATTCAGCTGTTCGGGAATCGAAGCGAGCGAACGAGTGCTGGGCGACTGGCAAATGTCTCTGCACCATTTTTCAAACCTCTTTGTCCAAAAAAGTCGTCGGTTTCGTTGATCCCGAGGGCCAAGAATCACGCCTACCGGCGAGATTTGCCCTTGCTGTATAAGGCTATGTAGGCGCGTAGACATATATGTCAACAAAGGTTGCGAGAGGATTAATCCTCACGCAGCTTTTCGAAATATCCGAAAAACGGCGGTGAATAACAGCCAATTGTGAAATTTCGGAGCATTGAGCCGGTCGTTCGCCCGCAAAAAATCACGACCCTCTAAGCAGGCTGCAAAGGAAAGATTCAGGTGCTTTGCTCCTTTCAAACCGAAAACCCGCCTGAGTTGCGCCGGTTCGATCCCGCCGCCAGCACCTTCTTGCCCGTCGGGGTCAGGGCCCATTTTGCGCCCTGCTGCACGACCAGCCCCAGCGCGGCGAGTTCGTCGCGGATGGGGTCGGTGGGGAGTTGGGGGCGGCGGTTGGAGAGGCCTTCGAGGGTGGCGCGCTGGGGTTGGCTGAGGATCAGCAGTTTCTGTTTTTTCTTGTCGGTCATTCGGGTGGCCTTTTGACTCTGTTCCTGCGCGGGGTAGGTAAGCGGTTCTGCCCTCCCCGCTGCGACTAGCGAACAAGTTCGCAAGTCTCGTGGTCGGAGCCACGGGTCTCCGACCACCCCCTCCCGCTTGCGGGAGGGGGGTGAGTGCGCGTTTATTCCGCGGCGATGCCGGCAGCCTTGAACATATCCTCGCCGTCGCTTTCGGCGTCGCTCGCCGGCGCGGCGTCGTCGTTCGCCTTTGCCTTCTTGCGGCTGTCGAAGCTCGACCAGACGGTGTTCCAGTCGCCGCGGGTCGCGGCCTTGCTGTATTCGGTGGCGCGGGTTTCGAAGAAGTTCGCGTGCTCGACGCCGTTCAGCAGCGGGGCGAGCCAGGGGAGGGGGTGTTCGTCGATCATGTAGATCGGCTGGAAGCCGAGCTGCCCCAGGCGCCAGTCGGCGATGTAGCGGATGTAGCGCTTGATCTCCTTCGGCGTCATGCCGGGGACCGGGCCTTGCTCGAAGGCGAGGTCGATGAACGCATCCTCGAGCCGCACCGTCTTCTGGCAGCAGTCGATGATGTCTTCCTTCACCGCCTTGGTCAGGCAGTCGCGTTCCTTGACGAAGGCGTGGAACAGGCGGGTGATGCCCTCGCAGTGCAGGCTCTCGTCGCGGATCGACCAGCTGATGATCTGGCCCATGCCCTTCATCTTGTTGAAGCGCGGGAAGTTCATCAGCATCGCGAAGCTGGCGAAAAGCTGCAGCCCCTCGGTAAAGCCGCCGAACATCGCAAGGGTGCGCGCGATATCCTCGTCATTGTCGACGCCGAAGGTGCCCATATAGTCGTGCTTGGCGCGCATCTCGTCATATTCGAGGAACATGCCATATTCGCTTTCGGGCATCCCGATCGTGTCGAGCAGGTGCGAATAGGCCGCGATGTGGACCGTTTCCATGTTGCTGAACGCGGTCAGCATCATCTTGATCTCGGTCGGCTTGAACACGCGGCCGTATTTGTCGTGGTAGCAGTCCTGCACCTCGATATCGGCCTGGGTGAAGAAGCGGAAGATTTGCGTCAGCAGGTTGCGTTCGTGGTCGCTGATCTTCTGCGCCCAGTCGCGGCAATCCTCGCCCAGCGGCACTTCCTCGGGCACCCAGTGGATCTGCTGCTGGCGCTTCCAGAACTCGAACGCCCACGGATATTCGAAGGGCTTGTAGGTCTTGCGGGCTTCGAGAAGGGACATGGGGAACTCCGGATCAGTCGAATTGGAAGAAGTTGAGAAGGATGAGGAGCAGGCCCCCCACGATCAGCAGCGGCCCCGTGTAGCGCCAGACGAAGCTGCCCGACGGCGGGCCTTGCAACTGGCGCTTCGATGCGAGGTTGAGGAGGCCGAGCAGCATGAACAGCGCGCCGGGCAGAATGAGGCGCAGAGTGTGAACCGCGGTCATGGTGCCTTCACCCTCCTGTCCTGCGCGATCACTGGCACGCCAGACACTCGTCGTAATCGGTGCTTTCGGCGCTGAGTTCGAATTTCGGCGCTTCGGCGGTGTTGTCGGCCTCGACCCCGCCTGCGAAGCCGGCGCGCTGGACCGATTTCGAGCGGAGATAATAGAGCGATTTGATGCCGAGCTCCCACGCGCGGTAGTGGAGCATGAGCAGGTCCCATTTCTCGACGTCCGCCGGGATGAACAGGTTCAGCGACGCCGCCTGGTCGATATAGGGGGTGCGGTCGGCGGCGAGTTCGAGCAGCCAGCGCTGGTCGATCTCGAAGCTGGTCTTGTAACAGTCCTTCTCGTCCTGGGTCAGGAAGTCGAGGTGCTGGACGCTGCCGCCGCGTTCGAGGATCGAGTTCCACACCGCGTCGCTGTTCTTCGCCTTGTCGACGAGCAAAGCCTCGAGGTGCGGGTTGCGGATCGAGAAGCTGCCCGACAGCGTCTTGTGGGTATAGATGTTCGCGGGGATCGGCTCGATGCACGCGCTGGTGCCGCCGCAGATGATCGAGATCGACGCGGTCGGCGCGATCGCCATCTTGCAGCTGAAGCGCTCCATCACGCCCTGATCGGCGGCGTCGGGGCAGGGGCCGCGTTCCTTGGCGAGCAGCATCGACGCCTGGTCGACCTGCGCGCGGATATGCTTGAAGACGCGCAGGTTCGACGATTTCGCCATCGCGCCCTCGAACGGCAGGCCGCGCGCCTGGAGGAAGCTGTGGAAGCCCATGACGCCGAGGCCGACCGAGCGTTCGCGGCTGGCGCTATATTTGGCGCGCGCCATTTCGGGCGGGGCGCGATCGATATAGTCCTGGAGGACGTTGTCGAGCATCCGCATGACGTCCTCGATGAACTGCTTGTCGCCGTTCCACTCGTCCCAGGTTTCGAGGTTGAGCGACGAGAGGCAGCAGACCGCGGTGCGATCGTTGCCGAGATGGTCGCGGCCGGTCGGCAGGGTGATTTCCGAGCAGAGGTTCGAGGTCGAGACCTTGAGCCCGAGGTCGCGATGATGCTTGGGCATCATGCGGTTCACCTGGTCGATGAAGATGATGTAGGGCTCGCCGGTCGCAAGCCGCGTCTCGACGAGCTTCTGGAACAGGCTGCGCGCGTCGACGGTGCCGCGGACGCTCTGGTCCTTGGGGCTGCGCAGGTTGAATTCGGCGCCGTCGCGGACGGCCTCCATGAACTCGTCGGTGATCAGGACGCCGTGGTGGAGGTTGAGCGCCTTGCGGTTGAAGTCGCCCGAGGGCTTGCGGACCTCGAGGAACTCCTCGATCTCGGGGTGCGAGATGTCGAGGTAGCAGGCGGCCGAGCCGCGGCGGAGCGACCCTTGGCTGATGGCGAGGGTGAGCGAATCCATCACGCGGACGAAGGGGATGATGCCGCTCGTCTTGCCGTTGAGGCCGACGGGTTCGCCGATGCCGCGCACCGCGCCCCAATAGGTGCCGATGCCGCCGCCGCGCGAGGCGAGCCAGACATTCTCGTTCCAGGTGCCGACGATGCCCTCGAGGCTGTCGTCGACCGAGTTGAGGTAGCAGGAAATGGGCAGGCCGCGGCCGGTGCCGCCGTTCGAGAGCACCGGGGTCGCGGGCATGAACCAGAGCTTCGAGATATAGTCGTAGAGGCGCTGGGCGTGGTCGGCGTCGTCGGCATAGGCCGAGGCGACGCGCGCGAAGAGATCCTGATAGGATTCGCCGGGGAGGAGATAGCGGTCGCGTAGCGTTTCCTTGCCGAAATCGGTGAGCAGCGAATCGCGGCCGGCGTCGGTCGTGATGGCGAATCGGCGGGCGTGGACCTTGGGCTCGCCGCTGTCGTTCAGCTTGGCGGTCTCGGGAACCGTTTCGCCCCCCGATTCGCCCTTTGCTTCGGAGGCCGCCGGAGCGTCATTCTTTGCCAGTTCCATCGTCGCCACGTCGCTCGTCTCCACCCGTTCCGTCTCGCGAAAATCCATCTAACTCGTCCCCGTTCTGCCTATGCGCCGCGGCGCATATGTTCCTGTCTTGTTCGACTCAGGGCGAAGCCCCGATCCTAGCATCTAAACGCGTCCCCGGGGCACTTATTTTCGGCGCAAGAAGGGTTTTCCCGGGCCCATGCGTCATGGGCGACGGAAATCCGCCACTTTCGGCCTGATACTATTTATTGGGGTGCCCCCGTGGCTGACCCACCACCCATAGTGCCACGTCGGCGCGCCGATGCAAGACGGTAAATGACAGATTGAGGACTCAACTCGTCGATAATTTGATTCGGTTCACCGCGCGCCGGACGCGCCTTATGGCAATGCGCCGCGCTTTTCCTAGGGGTTCGCGGGCGAGGGGTCGGCGAGCCTTAAAATGCCGCCATGGAAGTCGTGGGGCCAGCGCGGGTCAGGGCAAAGAAAAAGGGCCCCGGACATGTCCGGAGCCCTTTTCTGATTTTGTATGTCCCAGTTAGGCCGAGCCGCCACCGCTAACGGTGCCGCCGCCGCCCAAGAGTCTAATGAACCAACCCATGTCAGATCTCCTGTTGGCACTGCCCACGAAGAACAGTTAACGGAGCATATACCTTAATAGATAAGGTAAATCGAGTCTTAACTATAATTGCGCAGAGGTGATTGCTGCCAATCTGGCAGCTAAGCGGTGCGGCTGTGGGGGGAAGCGGAGAGGCTGTTCACCAGTTCGGAAAATAGCTGGGGCTTTCCAAGCAGATATCCCTGACCGACATCGCAGCCCAATTGGCCCAGAAGCGCGAGCGTCGGCGCGTCTTCGATGCCTTCGGCGACCGCGACGGCGCCCAGACGATGCGCGAGATCGATCGTCGATTTGACGACTTCGAGGTTCCGCTGCGAATCGCGCATGGTCATGACGAATCGCTTGTCGATCTTGATCTCGTCGGCCTCGATCTCGGTCAGATATTCGAGATTCGACTGGCCGGTGCCATAATCGTCGATCGACAGGCGGATGCCGGCGCGGCGGAGCTGCGCGAGCGTCTGCTTCGCCTGGCGGCTGTTCTCGATCTGCGCGGTTTCGGTGATCTCGATCGTCAGTTTTTCGGCGGGCAGATGGTGCGCGGTCAACATGACGCGGATCGTCCCGACGAGGTCGCTGTGGTCGAGCAGGGTCGCCGACAGGTTGACCGACATATGGATGTCGAACCCGCGCTGATGGAGCTCGGCCGCCGAGCGAACCGCCTGGTCCATCACGAACAGGGTGAGGCGATAGATGTCCTGGCTCTTTTCGGCCTGGACGATGAACTCGTCGGGCGGAATCGGACCGCGCGTCGGATGCGTCCAGCGCGCCAGCGCCTCGACCCCGACAAGCTCTTTCGTCGCGATCCCGTACTGCGGCTGGAAGGCGACCCAGATGTCGCCGCCCGACAATGCGTCCTCGAGCTGCGAATGGAAGGACAATTGCCAGCCCGCGTCGTCCTTTTGCCGCGGCGTATATTTGGTCCACAGCGACCGGGTGCGGATCGACTTTTCGGCGGCGACGAGCGCGGCGGCAAGGCGCTGGGCGTTCGAACCCTCGAACTCGTCGTTGACCCCGAAGGCGATAGCGACGTCGACGCGAAGCTCGCCGATCGTCAGCGGCGCGTTGAACAGTGCGGCAAGCCCCGCGAGCTGCCCCTCGATCTGGCTGTGCTGATAATAGGGAACGAGCCAGGCGAAGGTGCCGTCGAGATCGTGATGCAGCACCGTACCCTGCGATGCGAGCTGAAGGCGGCGGGTGACCTGCTCGATCAGCAAACCGATGCCGTCGCCGGGGATGAAGGCGGCGAGATCCTCGAAATTGACGACCTTTGCCGCGATCACGGTCGCGCTGCCGAAGGGCGCCTGCGAGCGCAGCGCCTCGAAATTGGGAAGGCCCGAGACGGGGTTTTCGCGCTGCGCCGAATTGCGGCGGTTGGTGCGCGAGACATTGGCGCCGATGACCGTCAGATAGAGAAGGCTCACGCCGACCGAGGCGGTGACGAGCTGCGTGGCGAGCAATAGCTTGACCGCGATCAGCAAGGCCGTCGTGCCGAGTGCGACGAGGCCGAAGCTGCGGCCGCGGTTCCCGAACAGCCACGGCATCATGGCGAGGATGACGAGCCCCAGCGGGAGCAGCCAGCCGAGATTGACGGGATCGCCCCGGCGCAGCGTCTCGCCCGCGACGAGATGAATATAGGCGCCGGGAGTCAGGTTATGACCCGGCAGATAATGGCTGTCGAAAAGGCGCGAGGCGGTCGGTGCGAAGATGACGTCCTTGCCGGCAAGCTCGCGGGCGCCGACCTTGCCTTTGATGACGTCGATCGCGCTATACTGCTTGATGCTTTCGATCCGGTACGAAAAGTCGATGCGGAACACGCCAGGGCTGCTCGCGCGCTTGTTCGCCAGCACGGCGGCGAAGCTGGGCAGCAAATGTCCTTCGGCCTCGTACATCAGGGGGATGTCCCACACCTGCCAAAACTCGTTATCCCACGCGATGCTGGCCTGTGTCGCCTGCTTGCCGAACGAGGGGTCGGGGAAGATGGTGACGGCCTGGCTGGTGCCGGGGACCGAGCGCGTCGGCACGGCCAGGACGGCGCGCGGCCCCATCGCGCGGACCGCGGCGGTGATGCTTTCGAGCCCGCCGTAATTGTCGTGGCGCTGATAGTCGAAATCGATGAACAGCCGCTTGGCGCCCGCCCGGTCGACCGCGCGGATCAGCGCGGCGTGGTCACGGCGCGAAAATTCGCCGCCGCGCGATGCGCCGAGCGTGCGGTCGTCGATGCCGACGACGACGATGTCGCCCGATACGTCGCGATAGGCGAACCGGCTGGTGATGCTGGCGATCAGGCGATCGGGCACTTCGCCCGCCCCGCTGAAGCCCACGAAGATGCACAGCAGAAGCGACAGCGCGAGCGTCCGCCAACTGACGATCATCTTCTGTCCGAGCTTGGGCACGCAGGTCTCCGGCAATTGCCGGATGCACCTATCCCGATTTGGTTATCATTGCGTTAATCATGGGTGCGGCCTCGTCCCCTCGCATCGTGCGAGAGGGCGAGGATTTCCGCGGGATTCACGCGATCGCAGGCAGCGGCGCGAGCGCCGCGTCGCCGGCGAGCGCCGAGGCGGCGAGGCCGACGGCTGCTGGGACGATCTGTTCGAGATAGAAGCGCGTCGAGGCGATCTTTGCCTCGAGGAAGGCGGTATCGCCTTCGCCCGCGTCGAGTGCGGCGCGCGCGGCGCGATTCTGCAGCGCCATCAGCCAGCCGCAGGTGGCGGTCGCGAGCATGGTGAGATAGGGGTAGCTGCCCGCGAGCCGGTCGGGCGTCGAGGCCTGTTCGAGCCAGTCGGTGACGTGGCGGCAGGTCTCGGCGAGCTCGGCGAGCTGCGGGAAATCAGCGGCGCCGCGCGCGATGTCGTCGATCAGCGCGCGCACCCCGTCGCCGCCCGCGAGGCCGAGCTTGCGCCCGACGAGGTCGGCGGCCTGGATGCCATTGGTGCCTTCGTAAATCGGCGCGATGCGCGCGTCGCGATAATGCTGCGCGGCGCCCGTCTCCTCGATGAAGCCCATGCCGCCGTGGACCTGGACGCCGAGGCTCGCGACCTCGCAGCCGATGTCGGTCGCGTGCGCCTTGGCGAGCGGAATGAGGACGTCGGCACGCAGCTTTGCCGCCTCGTCCCCGAGCTTGCCGAAATCGGTCTGCGCCGACGCATAATAGATCAGCGCGCGCGCGGCCTCGGTCTGCGCGCGCATCCGCCACAGCATCCGTTTGACGTCGGGATGATGTTCGATCGTCACGGGGGTGCGGTCGGGCGAGCCCGCGAGCGACGACTGGACGCGCTCGGCGGCGTAGCGCTGCGCCTGCTGGGTCGCGCGCTCGGCGATCTGGACGCCCTGGCAGCCGACCATCAGCCGGGCGTTGTTCATCATCACGAACATCGCCTTCATGCCGCCCATCTCGTCGCCGACGATCTCGCCCAGGCAATCCTCGCCCTCGCCATAGACCATCACCGCGGTCGGCGAGCCGTGGATGCCGAGCTTGTGCTCGATCGAGGCGCAATGGACGCCGTTGCTGATCGTCGGATTGCCATCGGCGTCGAGGCGGTATTTGGGGACGAGGAAGAGCGAGATGCCGCGCGTTCCCTCGCTTGCGCCGGGGGTGCGGGCGAGGACGAGGTGGACGATATTGTCGGTGAGGTCGTGCTCGCCGAAGGTGATGAAGATCTTCTGGCCCTTGATCCTGTAGAGTCCGGCGTGCTCGCCTTCGGTGACCTTTTCGGCGGTCGAGCGGAGCGCGCCGACGTCGCTGCCGGCGCTCGGCTCGGTCAGGTTCATCGTGCCGTTCCACGCGCCGGTGATCAGCTTGGGGAGCCAGGTCCGGCGCTGCTCCTCGGTGCCATAGGCCATCAGCGCGTGGATCGCGCCGGGGGTCAGGATATTGCAGAGGGTAAAGCCCATGTCGGCGGTGCCGAGCGCCTCGATCACCACCGTTGCGAGCGTGAAGGGCAGGTCCTGCCCGCCATATTCGCCGGGGCCGTCGAGGCTGCCCCAGCCCGCCTCGACGAACTGCTGGTAAGCCTCCTTGAAGCCCGGGGGCATGGTGACCTTGCCATCCTGCCATTTCGGGTTCTGCGTGTCGCCGACGCGATTGAGCGGGGCGTAAACCTCTGCCGCGAAATCGCCGACGCCGGTGACGATCGCCTCGACCATGTCGGGGGTCGCGGCGGCATATTTCTCGTGCGTCGCCATCGCGTCGATGCGCGCGATGTGACCGAGGACGAAAAGCTGTTCGGTGGTGGGCGGCGTATAGGTCATGGGGTGCCGACTTTCCTGGTGATTCCGTTGCAGGCGGCGCTATAGCGCGGCATGGCCGAGGGTCAAACGAACGAACCCGCCGGGACCGAAATCCGTCCCTATGGCGCCGACGCGATTTCGCGCGCGGCGGCCTGCATCGCGCGCGGGCTGCCGGTCGCGGTGCCGACCGAGACGGTCTACGGCCTCGCCGCCGACGCGCGCGACTCGGCGGCGGTCGCGCGCATCTATGCCGCGAAGGGGCGGCCCGATTTCAACCCGCTGATCGTCCATGTGCCGTCGCTGGCGGCGGCCGAGAAGCTGGGCGTGTTCGGCGAAGCGGAGCGGGCGCTCGCCGCGGCTTTCTGGCCGGGGCCGCTGACGCTGGTCGTGCCGCGCACCCATGATTGCCCGGTGGCGAACATCGCGACCGCGGGGCTCGCCACGATCGCGCTGCGCGTGCCGGGGCACCGCGCGATGCAGGCGCTGCTCGAGGCGACCGGCGCGCCGCTCGCCGCGCCGAGCGCCAATGCGAGCGGGCGGATCAGCCCGACCAGGGCGGAGCATGTGCTGGCCAGCCTCGACGGGCGGATCGCGCTGGTGATCGACGACGGCGCCACGACGGCGGGGGTCGAGTCGACGATCGCGCGCGTGGCGGACGGGGCGGTGCAGATATTGCGGCCGGGGCCGGTGACCGCGGCGATGCTGGCGGAAGCTTCGGGGCTGGCGGTGACGGGCCGCGCGGGCGCCGACGTCGTCGCGCCGGGGATGCTCGCGAGCCATTATGCGCCGGGCAAGCCGGTGCGGCTGAACGCCGCCGGGTTCGAGGCCGATGAGTTCGGGATCGGGTTCGGCGGGCTCGCGGGCGACTATCAGCTCAGCGCCGAGGGTAATGCGGCCGAGGCGGCGGCGCGGCTGTTCGACGCGCTGCACGCGGGCGCGGCGAGCGAAAAGCCGAAGATCGCGGTGGCGGCGATCCCCGACGCGGGGCTGGGCGCTGCGATCAACGACCGGCTCGCGCGCGCGGCGGTGTGATTTTTTGGTTCGCACGAAGACACAAAGACACGAAGAGGTCGTGATTTGCCGCGAAGCGGCTTTCCCTTTCGACGCCGCGTAAGGCGCGGCCATGATGAGAAAAGGGCCTATCGGCCCAGACGGTCTTCTTCGTGTCTTTGTGTCCTCGTGCGAACAAATTTCTAAGCCGCCGCCGGTTCCACCGGGTCGCCGTGCGGGGTCTTGCGGGCGACGATCAGGCAGGCGGCGACGATCAGCAGCGCGCCCGCGATCGTCGGCCAGGTGACCGGCTCGTTGTAGAAGATCCAGCCGAAGCTCATCGCCCAGAGGAAGCCGGTATATTCGGTCGTCGCGAGAATCTGCGCCTCGGCGCGGGCATAGGCCCAGCTCAGGAGCAGCAGCGAGATCGTCGCGAGCGTCGCGGCGCCGAGAATATGCGGGGCGTGGCCTGTGTCGGGCATCACGGCGAACCACGGCGCGCCGATCGCGAGGAACAGGGTGACGAACAGGTTCTGGAAGAAGGCGATCTCCATCGGCCCCGCCATCTTCGCCTGCCGCCGCGCGAGGATGAGGTTGTAGGCATAGAAGACCGCCGACAGGAATACCGCGCCGACCGCCCACAAGGCTTCGGGCGCATAATCGCCGCCGCCAAGCTTGCCCGCGACGATGACGACCACGCCGCAAAGCCCGAGCAGCGAGGCGGCGATCGAGCGCGAGCCGATCGTTTCGCCCAAAAAGATCGCGGCCATGTAAAGCGTCAGCAGCGGCGCGACGAAGGCGAGCGCGATCGCTTCGGCCATCGGCAGCCGCGCGAGTGCCCAGAAGAAGGTGATCGCCATCCCCGCGACGAACAGCGCGCGCCACGCGTGGATGCGCATCGTCGGCGCGTCGGGCATCGCGGGGCGCACCGCGAAATAGAGCGCCCCGCTGAGCAGCGCGCCCGCGCCGGTGCGCCAGAACACGGCGTTATAGGCGCCGATGCCGATCGACAGCCCCTTCATCAGCACGTCCATCGCCGAATAGGTCGCGATCCCCGCGCAGGCGACGAGGAAGGGGATCAGCGGGGAGGGCGAATCGGGGCGCATGGGTGGGGCTGTAGCGGGCCGGAGAGGCATTCGTCCCGATCGATCTTGTTCTCGTCAACGGAATGGCGGTTTGCGGTCGGAAGTCGACCTTCAACTTCGTCATCCCGGACTTGATCCGGGATCCATTCTCTCAGCGCCGGATGAATGGATCCCGGATCAAGTCCGGGATGACGAAAGAAAAGAACGTCCGTTCCCTACCCCAAGGCTGCCTCCCGGGGGTGGCAACCGATGGAAACGGCAGACGGTATCCGCGGTCAATCGATCCCGTCGGTCCGCCGGATGAAGTCGGCGACGTCGCTGTGCATCTCGCCGAGCAGCGCGGGGTTCACGTAAACCATGTGACCCGAGCTATAATATTTATAGGCGATGTTTGCCTGAAGCTCCTCCGGAACGGGCAGATGACGCAGTTCGTAGCGGCCCGCGAAATAGGGGGTCGAGACGTCGAAATAGCCGCCGGTGACGAGCAGCTTCATCTTCGGATTCTGCTTCATCGCGACCGCGAGGTCGGGGAGCACGTTCGGAAGCGCGATCAGCGCGCGGTCGGCGCCGGGCGGGCGGTGCTTGTAGTCCCAGCTTCCATAGACATCGAGCCCGCCCTCATAATGCGTTCCCGCGCCATAACCCAAGGTGCCGCGAACATAGTCGTTGAAGGCAGCGGTATAGGCCGCGCCGATCGCGCTGCCCTGCGGATCGTTCGACGCGACCTTGCTCAGGGGGTCGAGCGTTGCGCCGGTGAAGCGCGTGTCGAGCGTTCCCGTGGTCAGCCCCTTGTCGGCGAGCAGCTCCTTTTGCAGCGCGCCATATTCGATGCGGAGGTTGGTCTTGAGAAGATAATCGACGGGGAGGCCGGTATAGGCGTGGAGCCGTGCCGCGACCGCCTGCCGCTCGGTATCGGTGAGCTCGTTGCCCTTCATCAGCGCGAGCGTGTAGTCGCTGGTCGCGAAAGTCTCGGCCTCGGCGAGCCACGAGGCGAGGTCGTGGCCCGCGCCGGCGCGCTTGTGATACCAGGCGGTCGCGGCATAGGTCGGGAGCGACACCACATAAGGTAGGTCGACCCCCGGATTAAGCTGCGGATCGTCGGGGATCAGGTCCCAGTTCAATATGTCCGAAAGCAGGATCACGCCATTGAGGTCGATGTCCTGTCGTTGCAGCGCGAGCGTCATCCCCGCGGCGCGCATCGTCCCATAGCTTTCGCCATAAAGATATTTGGGCGATTTCCAGCGGCCGTATTTCGACAGGAAATCGCGCACGAAGATCGTGAAGGCGTGGATGTCCTGATCGACGCCGAACCACGCCTTGTCCTTGTCCTTGCCCGCGACGCGGCTGAAGCCGGTGCCGGGGGCATCGACGAAGACGAGGTCGGAAACGTCGAGCAGGCTCTGGTCGTTGGCGACGGTGCGATAGGGGGCGCTGCCGTGCGCCAGATCGGGCGTCTCGACGCGTACCGGGCCGTAAGCGCCCATGTGGAGCCACAGCGTCGGCGAACCGGGGCCGCCGTTGAACAGGAAGGTGACCGGACGGCTGTCGGCGGGTGCGCCTTCCTTGAAATAGGCGGTGTAGAACATCGAGGCTTCGGAGTTCGGGACGTCCTCGGCGGCGTCCTTATCCCGCTTGCGTTCGATCGGAACGGTGTCGTCCCAGCCCTTCGGGTGGATGACGAGCGTGCCCGCGACCGCGCGATAGGGGATGGCGGTGCCGCCGACGGTCACCGAGCCGCGGCTTTCGACCTCGGTGGGGGCGAACATCGGTGCGTCGGGGACGGGCTTTTCGGTCGCGGGGCGCGCTTCCTTTGATTGCGCGGTGGCGCAGCCGGCGAGAGCGAAGGCGAGGGTGGCGGCGGTGATGAATTTCATGCGATCGATCTCATCTTCATTGAATCGTCATTGCGAGCGGAGCGAAGCAATCCAGGGTGGCTTATGCCCGCTCTGGATTGCCACGCGGCTTCGCCGCTCGCAATGACGGGGTCTGTCAAAAGCGCGCCTGCCCGGCGCCGTCGATGTTGAGTTTCTGTCCCGAGCAATAGGGGTTGGCGTCCGACACGAACCAGAGCACCGCCGCGGCGACATCGTCGGGGGTGGAAACGCGGCCGAACGGGAATCGCGCGTCGAGATCGTGGATGTCGCCGCCGGTGATCGCGCGCGCGAGGCGTTCGCCCATGTCGCTGACGGTCAGCGACGGCGCGACGATGTTGACGCGGACGCCGTTTCGGACCTCTTCCTTGGCGAGGGTGAGCGCCAGCGCTTCGCCCGCCGCCTTCGCCATATTATAGGGCGCGCCGTTCGCGGCGTGGCCGAGCGTCGCGACGCTCGAGATGACGATGATGTCGCTGCGATCATGTTGGCGAAGCTGCGGCAGGCAGAGACGCGACAGGCGGTGCGCGCCCACGGCGTGGATCGCGAGCAATTTCTCGACCTCGGCGGCGTCGGTGTCGGCGACGGCCTTGCCGCGGCTGGCGACGCCCGCATTGTTGATCAGGATCGACAGCGGGCCGAAGTCGGCCGCGATCGCGGCGATCATCGCGGCGGAGGCGTCCTCGTCGGCGACCGAGGCCTGATAGGCCTTGGCCTTGCGGCCGAGCGCAGCGATGGCGGCGACGGTTTCAGCGGCGGCTTCGCCATCGCGGGTGTAATTGACCGCGATGTCGGCGCCTGCCTTCGCCAGTGCGAGCGCAATGCCGCGGCCGATGCCGCGCGACGCGCCAGTGACGAGCGCGGTGCGGCCCGTGAGATTCAAATCGGTCATTACTCTTCCTCTTCCATCAGTTCGGCATAGATTTCATCGTCGCTGCGGCTTGCGGCATTGCGCCATTTGGGCGCCGCCTTGCGGTTGAGGACATGGCCGTCGGTGTCGAGGATCGCGACCGTCGGAGTGCCCTTGATACGGAAATGAAAGCGCTTCGGCACCTCGGGGTGCCGGACGAGGCCGGCGTGCGGCATCCCGATGTCGGCGAAGACGATCTCGTAGCGGTCGCGCACCGGTGCGAAACGGGCGGTCGCAATCAGATTGGCAAGCCAGGCGCTGTCGTGACAGCTGTTGGTGCCCATGACGAGCAGGACATGCTTCCCCGAGCCTTCGGCCGCGGCGAGCGCGGCGTCGATTGCCTTCATGGCATCCGCATCGGGATCGAAGACGTCGGTCCTGTAGGGCTCGGCGACGCCGGCCATCGGGCGGGCTTCGCCTGCCGCAGCAGCGGCGGGCAGAAGCAGGAAGGCGGCAAGGGGGAACGCGATGAGGCGGGTCATGGCGGCACGATAGGTTTTGCATGACGTTTCCGTCAACGTCAGTTAGCTTCGCGCCCATGAGCTGGAAAAAAGAAGTGGGCGAACTTGCCGCGCGGCGGGCGATGGCCGAGAAGATGGGCGGGGCCGAGAAGGTCGCGCGGCAGCATGGGCGCGGCAAGATGGACGCGCGGGCGCGGCTCGCGGCGATCGTCGATCCGGGGAGCTTTCGCGAGATTGGCAAGATCGCGGGGCGGGGGAGCTACGGCCCCGATGGCGAGCTCGAAGATCTGGCCGCGTCGAACTTCATCTTCGGGCGCGCGAATATCGACGGGCGGCCGGTCGTCGCCTCGGCCGACGATTTCACCGTGCGCGGCGGTGCGGCCGATGCGGCGCTGCACCGCAAATTCATCCAGTGCGAGGCGATGGCGCACGAATATCGCCTGCCGCTGATCCGCATGATCGACGGCACCGGCGGCGGCGGGTCGGTCAAGACGCTCGAGGATATGGGCTATACCTATATCCCGCACGTGCCGGGGTGGCACGAGATCATCGCCAATCTCGACGCGGTGCCGGTCGTCGCGCTGGCGCTCGGGCCGACCGCGGGGCTGGGCGCGGCGCGCGTTGTGGCGAGCCATTACAGCATCATGGTGCGCGGGCTGTCGCAGCTGTTCGCGGCAGGGCCGGCGGTCGCGGCGGCGATCGGCGACACGCTCGACCGCGAGGAATTGGGTGGGACCGACGTCCATACGCGCAACGGCGTCGTCGACGACGAGGTGGCGAGCGAGGCCAAGGCGTTCGCGGCGGCGCGGCGCTTTCTCTCCTACCTGCCGTCGTCGATCCACGACCGCGCGGCGCGGACGGCGTGCAGCGATCCCGTGGGGCGGCGCGAGGAGGCCTTGCTGTCGGTCGTGCCGCGCGAGGCGAAGCAGGTCTATTCGATGCGGCGCATCGCGAATGCCGTGTTCGATGTGGGCAGTGTCTTCGAGATGGGGTCGCGCTGGGGGCGGGCGGCGATCACCGCCTTTGCGCGGCTCGATGGGTATCCGGTCGCGGTGCTCGCGAGCGACCCCTCTTTTTTGGGCGGGTCGTGGGACGCGAAGACGAGCGAGAAGGCCGAGCGCTTCGTCAAGCTGGCCGACCAGTTCCGGCTGCCGATCGTCCATCTCGTCGACAATCCCGGCTTCATGATCGGCGGCGAGGCCGAGCGGACGGGGACGATCCGCTATGGCGTGCAGGCGATGAACGCCATCTATCGCGCGACCGTGCCGCTGGCGTCGGTGGTGGTGCGGCGGGCTTACGGGATCGCGGGGAGCGCGATGTCGAACGCCGAGCGTTTCCAGTATCGCTTCGCCTGGCCCTCGGGCGACTGGGGCAGCCTGCCGATCGAGGGCGGGGTCGAGGTCGCCTACAAGAGCGAACTCGAAGCCGCCGCAGACCCGGCGGCGCATCTGGAGGCGATCCGGGAGCGGCTCAATCGCGTGCGCTCGCCGTTCCGCACGGCGGAGAAATTCGGGGTCGAGGATATTATCGACCCGCGGGATACGCGGCCGCTGCTGTGCGAGTTTGCGGAATTGGCGTGGCGGGTTGTTGGATAGCCACCCTTTTCGTCATCCCGGCGAAGGCCGGGATCTCGTCCTTGCATCATACCGCACCGGCGAGATCCCGGCCTTCGCCGGGATGACGAAAGAGAGGGTTTAACGGTCCAGCCCCGGCCGATACCGCCTACTCCCGCGCAGCACAGCGCCGCTGGCCATCTCGACATCGAAATCGCCGCTCTTCAGCGTGACGACGCGGCGCACCGCGTCGCGGCGGACGACGCGGCTGCGGTGGATGCGGACGAAGCCGGCGGCGGCGAGCTCGCTTTCGATCGCGGTCAGCGTCGCGCGGTGGAGCAAAGTCTGGCCGCGCCACGCGATCTCGACATAATTGGCGGCGGCGGCGACATGCTCGATCTCGCCGACCGGCAGATGGTGCGTGACCGCGCCGTCGCCGACCGCGAGCGTCGCGGGCCGCGGCGCTGCGGCGGGCGGCGCGGCGTAGCGCGCGACGAGCCACTGGACGAGGAAGAGGATGAAGACGAGCTCGGCATAGGCCGAGACGTCCTTGCGCAATTCATAGAGGATCGGCGAGCCGTCGGGCGCGGTGAAATGATAGGTGAGCCCCATCAGCCGCCAGAGCGCGGCGCGGAAAGTGACCATCAGCGCGATATGGCCGAGCGACACCGGGATCGTGAGCAGCGCGTGGATCGCGACTGCCCACGGCAGGGCGACGCGCGGCGGGCGGATGCGCCGCACCGCGAACCAGCAGGGGATCATCACCACCGCCCAGGCGATCAGGCTGCTGCCCTCCAGCATCCAGGCGATGGTCGGCGAGACGATCACGCCCGCGCCCTCGCGGTCGGCGATGTAGGAATAGACGTTGGCGGCGATGCGGATGAGCCCGAACAGGAAGACCGCGCTCAGCAGCAGCGCGGTGAGCGCGCGGGCGCTGAGCCCGCCAGTGGGGCCGCTCGTCCCGGCTGCGCCGCCGCTTGTCCCTCGCGCTTCTTCGTCCGTCACATGGGCTCCGCTTCTCGTCCCGCCGGGATCGCCCGCCGGCCGCTTTCCCGATTAGCGGCAGCGGCACGAACCGGCAAAGGAGTTTCGCCGCGATGGACATGAAGCGACATTATGGAATGGACTGGCTCAGGATCGGCGCCTTCGCGCTGCTGATCCTCTATCATATCGGCATGTATTTCGTGCCCTGGGGGTGGCACGTCAAAACGCCGCGGCCGATGGACTGGGTGGAAATTCCGATGCTGGCGACGAATAGCTGGCGGTTGCCTCTGCTCTTCCTCGTCTCGGGCTATGCGAGCGCGGCGCTGTTCGCGAAGCTCGGCGTGCCGGGCGCTTTCCTGCGTTTGCGCGCCGCGCGGCTGCTGATCCCGCTCGCCTTCGGCATGATCGTCGTTATCCCGGTGCAGCCGTGGATCGAACTGACGACGCAGCACGGCTATGCGGCGAGTTTCCTGCATTTCTGGGCCCATGATTATTTCCGCTTCGGCACGCTCGACGGGATCGTGCTGCCGACGTGGCAGCATCTGTGGTTCGTCGTCTATCTCTTCGTCTATACGCTGCTCGCGGTCGCGGTTCTGGCGGCAGTGCCCGAAAAGGCGCGGAGCCGGGTCGCCGACGGCGCCGCGCGGCTGCTCGGCGGCTGGGGAATGCTGGCGGTGCCGCTCGCGGCGTGGCTCGCCATCCTGTTCGCCTTTCCCGGCTATCGCGAAACCCATGCGCTGTTCGACGACGGGCCGAACCATCTTCACTATCTGGTGCCCTTCTTCATCGGCTGGCTGCTGCGCGCGCGCCCGGCGCTGTTCGCAGCGGTCGCGCGCTGCTGGCCCGCCGCGGCGGTGGCGGCGATCGCGGCCTATGCCACTGTCGCCTGGGCGGTGGCGAGTGCGCCGGGCGAGGGGCCGTCCGCGGGAATCGTCACGCCCGTCATGGTGCTGCGGCTGGTCCAGGGCTGGGCGGCGATCGTCGCGCTGGTCGGGATCGCCGACCGCTTCTGGAACCGCGATCACCGGTGGCGCGCCACGCTCGCCGAGGCGGTGTTTCCCTTTTACATCATCCATCAGACGATCATCGTTCTGGTGGGATATGGACTGCTGCTCGCGGGCGTGGCGGCGCTGCCGTCCTTTGCGATGCTGCTCGCGGCGACCGTCATCGGATGCTGGCTTTTCTATGCGATCGGGCGCAGCATCGGCTGGCTGCGGCCGCTGATCGGACTGCAGAAACGATAGGAGGCGGTCATGGCGGCAGTGAAAGCGATCATGACGATCGTCGGGGTCGCGGCGATCCTGATGGGCGGTCTGTGGATGCTGCAGGGATTGGACATCGTGCACTGGCCCGAAAGCAGCTTCATGCTCGGCGACCGGGTGTGGACGCGCAATGGGGCGGTGCTGGCGGTGGCCGGTATCCTGCTCGTCTGGTTCGGGCGGAAGCGCTAGACGGCGGCGAGCGCCCCGAGCGCGTCGCCATCGACGCGCATTCCCGTCCATTCGTCCATCATCCGCGCACCGAGGCTCTTGTAAAAGCCGATCGACGGCGCGTTCCAGTCGAGCACCGACCATTCGAGCCGCGCGCAATCGCGTTCGACGCAGAGCCCCGCGAGATGCGCGAGCAGCGCCTTGCCGAGCCCCGATCCGCGCGCTTCGGGGCGGACGAACAGATCCTCGAGATAGAGTCCCGGGCGCCCCTCGAAGGTCGAGAAATTGTGGAAGAAGAGCGCGAAGCCCTGCGGCGCGCCGTCGATCTCGCCGATGACGACCTCGGCATAGGGGCGTTCCCCGAACAGTTTCCGGCCGAGTTTCGCCTCGTCGAACCGCACCTCGTGCGCGAGCTTTTCATAATCGGCGAGGTCGCGGATGAACTGCGCGATCAAGGGCAGGTCGGCGGGCGTGGCGGGGCGGATGGAGAGGGTCATGGACGCGCTTTGTCCAGTCGGATGCGCGCTGTCAAATGCGCTTTCGAATGCGCAGGATCGCAAGCGCGGCGATGACGAGCGCGGGCTGGCCGATCACGCCCGGCGCGTCGGCCCAGAAGGTCGCGGGGCCGCAGATGCCCGCCGCCACCTCGTAGATGTGGAGCGCGCCGTGCAGGGCGAGCCAGAGCCCGCCGACGACCGCGGCGCGCCAGCGGACGACGGGGTTTGCGGTCGCATAGAGCAGGATCAGGCCCGACCCCAGATAGGCGAGGCCGATATCGCGGATGAAATGCGCGTTCGGCGGGCCGGTCGTGACGACGGTGGGGATGAACACATACCAGTCGAGCGGGCGGACGAGCATGAAGACGCCGTTGGCGATCGTCGTGACCGCGGCCACGAGCAGCAGGAGTTGGACGAGACGATCGAGCGTGTCGGGTTTATCGGTCATGGCGGGGGCTCCTGCGATGCCGAGGATGCTAGCCTTCGCCGACGGCGATGAAAAGGCGATGGCGCGTGTGGATCGGATGCCAGCTAGCGGCCGTTTCCCGTCATCCCGGCCTTCGCCGGGATGACGAGCGTGGTTAGTCGATGACGGCTCCCCACCCCGAACCGGACGTGTCCGGCCGTTGCCCCGCGTCAGTGCCTCACGCCGCCTTGCCGTGGAGCGTGTCCATGCTCACCGCGCTGCCCGCGTCGATCTCCGCCGCCTTGGCTTCGACGAGCTTCACGATATGCGCGATCATGTCGGCGTCCTCGACATGGTGGTCGGTGACGCCCGAGAGGTAGACCATATGCTTGCCGTTGCCGCCGCCGGTGATGCCGATGTCGGTTTCGCGCGCCTCGCCGGGGCCATTGACGACGCAGCCGAGGACCGAGAGCGACATCGGGGTCTTGATGTGCTGGAGCGCATCCTCGAGCGCCTGGACGGTGCGGATGACGTCGAAGCCCTGCCGTGCGCAGCTCGGGCAGGAGACGACGCGGACGCCGCGGGTGCGGAGGCCCAGCGTCTTCAATATCTCGTAGCCGACGCGCACCTCCTCCTCGGGCTCGGCCGAGAGGCTGACGCGGATCGTGTCGCCGATCCCGGCCCACAGCAGGTTGCCGATGCCGAGCGCCGACTTGACGGTGCCGCCGATCAACCCGCCCGCCTCGGTGATGCCGAGGTGCAGCGGGCAGTCGACCGCGTCGGCGAGCTGCATGTAGGAAGCGACCGCGAGGAAGACGTCGCTCGCCTTCACCGCGACCTTATAGTCGTGGAAATCATGGTCCTGGAGCAGCTTGATATGATCGAGCGCGCTTTCGACGAGTGCCTCGGGACAGGGCTCGCCATATTTTTCGAGCAGATCCTTTTCGAGGCTGCCCGCGTTGACGCCGATGCGGATCGCGCAGCCGTTCGCCTTGGCGGCGCGCACCACTTCGCCGACGCGCTCCGACGAGCCGATGTTGCCGGGGTTGATGCGCAGGCACGCGGCGCCGGCGTCGGCGGCTTCGAGCGCGCGCTTGTAGTGGAAATGGATGTCGGCGATGATCGGAATGCGCGCGGCGCGGACGATGGCCCCAAGCGCCGCGGTGCTGTCGGTATCGGGGCAGGAGACGCGGATCAGATCGGCGCCCGCATCCTCGCAGCGGCGAATCTGGTCGATCGTCGCCACCGGATCGGCGGTCGGCGTGTTCGTCATCGTCTGGACCGTGATCGGCGCGCCGCCGCCGACGGGGACGGTGCCGACCATGATCTGGCGGCTCGTCCGCCGCGCGATGTCGCGCCAGGGGCGCAGGCCAGGATTGTGATCGCTCATCGATTCAGGCTCGATACCAAGGAAGAAACCGGGCGCTCTTTAGCCTTCCGGCGCCGACTTGGCAAAGCGCAAGCGTGAAACGAATGGCTGTTGCGCGAAAGACACAGGCCGTCTTTCAATCGCGACATACACGCAATTTTCATTTGTGCGTTGCAACAACATCGGCAATTTTCCGCCCGTTCGTGGTATCAGGCCCGGTCAGAGGCATGGACGTGCAGGGCAGGCGGGACGATCCGGTAGCCATCAACGAGGGGGATCAACCCATGAAGTTTCTCGGCAAAGCCTGTTTCGGCATGCTGCTCGCGGCATCGGCGATGTCGACTCCGGCCTTTGCGCAGGATGACGAAAACAAGGTCGGTCCGTTCACCCTGTCGGGCGGCGTCGATATCGTGTCCGACTATCGCTATCGCGGCATTTCGCTGTCGAACGAGAAGGTCGAGATCCAGCCCAGCCTGACGCTGACCCACGACAGCGGCTTCTATGTCGGCACATGGGGATCGGGGCTTCCGAACAGCCCGCTTTACGGCAAGTTCGAGCTCGATCTGATCGCGGGCTTTTCGACCGAGGTCGCGCCGGGAACGACGATCGACCTCAACACCACCTATTATGCCTATCCGGGGCATCATAAGGGTGCGGGGCCCGCCGACTATGTCGAGGTCATCGGCTCGCTGTCGCACGATATCGGCCCGCTTTCGGCGACCGGCCTCGTCGCTTATGCCCCCAGCCAGAAATCGCTGGGAAGCGAAGACAACCTCTATCTGAACCTCGGCCTCGGCTTCGGGATTCCGAACACGCCGGTCACGCTGAATGCCGGGCTCGGCTATACCGACGGGTCGCTGGGCACCGCGGCGGCCGACGGCAATTATCTCGACTGGTCGATCGGCGCGTCCTACAGCGCCGGGCCCGCGACGCTGTCGGTCGCCTATATCGATACCGACATCAAAAAGACGGGCGTCAAGGCCGACGACACGCTTTACGATCCGACCGTGGTCTTCACGCTGGGCGTGGCTTTCTAAGCCCCCGGCAGGTCAGCGACCACGCGCTTGGGAGGGGGCGGCTTTCGGGGGAAGGCCGTCCCCTTTTTTATGGGTGGCGGTTGGACGAAAGCCGTGCTCCCGCCTTCGCGGGAACGCGCAGATTTTTTCCCCGAAATCCAGGCCGTTCGCGGTATCAAAGTTTCAACCGCCGGGACGTTTGCGCAATCTCCTGTTGCATAAAAGTCGCACGATGATGCCGATTTCGCGCAGGCGGCGCATTTTTCGTTTGTGCGACGCAGCAAATTCGACGACACATCGGGCACGCGAGATGCGACCGGCCCGAAAAAGAGGCTGGCGGTCGCGCGGCAGGCAGGGACGATCCGACAACCATCAAGGGATCAGTCCATGAAAAATCTCTCCCGCGCATGCCTCGGCATGCTCTTCGCCGTTTCTCTGATGCCCGCCGCGGCTCACGCTCAGGAAGAAGCGGCCTCCGAACCAATCACGATCACCGGCAGCGTGACCCTGGTCTCGGATTATCGTTTCCGCGGTTTCAGCCAAAGCAGCGAAGACCCCGCGATCCAGGGCGGAATTACCGTTACCCATGAGAGCGGGCTTTACGCCGGCACCTGGGCATCGAGCGTCAGTTTTGCGGGCAATACCGAAGTCGATCTCTTTGCGGGCTATAGCAAGGACGTCGGCGGCGTGACGGTCGATGGCGGCTTGCTCTACTATCTTTACCCCCAGCATGGCGGGTCGGGCGCCGATTTCTTCGAACCCTATCTGAACCTGTCGACCGATGTCGGCCCGGTGAACGCCAAGGTCGGCGTCAACTATGCATGGAAGCAGTCTGCGCTTGGCAACACCCAAGATCCGAGCCGTCCGATCGGGGCGAAATCGTCGGCCTTTTATCTGCACGGCGAACTGGCCGCCCAAATTCCCGATACGCCGTTCGCGCTGAACGCCCATGCCGGACAGGCGTGGAGCGATGCGTTCCCCGGCGGTTTCGACGGCAAGGTCTTCGACTGGTCGGTCGGCGCGACCGCCTCGTACAAGATGCTCACCTTCGGCATCAGCTATGTGAACACCGACGAACCGAAAGCGCTTGGCTACAAGAGCGCGATCGGGGCCGACGGAGCGGTGATCTTTTCGCTCGGCGCGTCTTTCTGACGCCGGGCCGGGGCGGCATCCGGGGGGAAGCCGCCCCCTTCCCATCCAGCGCTAGGGCTTCGCGGCGGCGGGAGCGGCCAGCGCATCGCGCGCGCCGCGGAATCCCATATATTGTTCGGCGAGCATCCAGTCCTGGCGCGCGAGTTGCGGGTCCGACAGGCTGATTGCCTTCGCCTGGTCGAGCAGGCGTCCCGCCTTCGCCGCCGCGTCGCCGTCCAGCAGCGGATAGCTTTCGGCGAGCGCGCGGATTTCCCAGCCCGCCGGCACATGGCGATAGGTGTCGACATAGGTTTCGCCATTGGCGCGGGTGACCATGATGTCGGCCGAGAAATTGCTGTCGATCGGCGACAGCTTGTCGATCCCCGCGACGAAGCCAGCCGCGATGTCCTTTGCTTCGGCCTTGCTCACCTCGGGCAGCAGCGCGACCGTCGCCATAGCCGAGATCGAGGAGGCCTCGGTACGCAGGCTGTTGTCGGGATAGTCGGCCCAGTTCACCCCGGCTTTCGGCCGCCGCCGCTTCAGCCATTCGACCGCGCGCTCGCGTGCGCTGCGCACTTTCGCGCGGAGCGCCGGGTTGCCGGTCAGCGCCGGGTCGAGCTCGCGCAGCGCGATGACCGCGAAGGCGGTGACATAGGCGGCGGCATTGTCGGGCCGGTTGGCGGCGTCCATCGCGCTCGACCACCAGCCTTCGCCATTCTGCGCCGCGAGCAGCGATTCCACCACCATCGCGGGCGGCGGCCGCTTGACCGCGCCATAGGCCTTGAGCGTCCAGAGCGAGACGATGGTGAAGGGCGCGCCCTCGACCGGCACACAGTGGCAGGGATCGCCGAAGAATTTCGCGACGTCGGCATCGAAGCGCGCGAGTTCGCTCTCGCTGGGCGAGGTCTCGACCGCGATGAGCTGTGCGAGGCCCCAGAAGATCTTGCCGTTGGTCGATCCCTCGGTGTCGCGGAGCGCGCTGTCGACCGCGTTGGCGATCACCGGCGCGGCGGTATCGACCGACCGGTCGAGGCTCGCTTCGACCGCCGCCTTGTCGAAAGCGCCCGCGCTCGCGGCATAATACCAGCCGCCCCCGCCGATGACGGCGACTGCCAGAAGCGCGGCGCCGCCGAGTGCGAGCGGCGAAAAGCGTCGGCGCGGGGCGGCGGGGCGCGCCGTCTCGGCCGGGCGGGGCGCCGTGCCCTCGCGGCCGAGGCGGCGGTCGATGGCGGCGAGAACGCGCTGCCACGCGGGATGCGTTTCGCTGCGGCCGTCGAAGCTCGACAGGTCGAGGACGTTGACGTTGTAGAATTCGGCCGGCAGCGCCTCCGGGTCCATCTTTTCGAGCCCGATCGCGACGAGCGAGCCGCGGTCGAGGCCGATGCGGCTTTCGATGCGGACCCAGCGGCGCTGGATCGCGGCGGGGGTCCAGCAGCCGAGCACGACCTTCGCGCCCTTGACCGCGCGGTCGATGACGTCGGGAAATTCGGCGCCGGCGTCGATCCCCTCGGCATCGAAGAAGATATGATGGCCGCGCGCGAGCAGCAGGTCGCGCAGCCGCATCGCCTTGTCGGCGTCGGCGCGGCTGTAGCTGATGAAGATGTCGTAGGGGCGCTCGGGCGGCGCGTCGCTCGCTTCTGTCGTCATCGCTGCCCCGGCCCTGGCCTGTCCCCGTTTTTCCTGCCGGCAGCGATAGCAGCCCCGCGAGGCTTGGCAAGCGCCGCGCGGCGAATGGTCAGCGCCAGCGCAGATTGCCGCGCGACAGGTCGGCGAGGCTTTTGGCGCCCATCAGCTTCATGCCGCGCTCGATTTCGGCGCGCAGTAGGCCGACCGCGCGGTCGACGCCGTCCTCGCCCGCCGCGGCGAGCGCGTAGAGATAGAGGCGCCCGCCCGAACAGGCTTTCGCGCCGACCGACAGCGCTTTGAGCACATGGGTGCCGCGGGTGATGCCGCCGTCGCAGATCACTTCCAGCCGGTCGCCGACCGCATCGACGATCTCCGCGAGCGCGTCGAAGGGCGCGCGGCTGCCGTCGAGCTGGCGGCCGCCGTGGTTCGACACCATGATCGCGGTCGCACCGATATCGGCCGCGCGCTTCGCATCCTCGACCGCAACGATGCCTTTCAGGCAGAAGGGGTCGCCCCATTGCTTGCGGATAGCCTCGGCGCGTTTCCAGTCGAGGCTCTGGTCGAGCATCGTGGTGAAATATTCGGCGACGGACTTCGGCACGCTCGACCCTTCGGAGACGTGCGTCGCGAGGTTGGGGAGGCTGAATTTCTCGCGGCAAACGTAGTTCAGGCCCCAGCCGGGCTTGATCGCATAGCTCAGCATGTTGCTTGGCGTGAAGCGCGGCGGCGAGGTGAAGCCCGAGCGCAGGCAGCGTTCGCGGTTGCCGCCGACGATCGTATCGACGGTGAGCGCGACCGCATCGAATTTGGCCTCGCGCGCCGCGTCGAGCATCGCCTTGTTGAGCCCCTCGTCGTGGTGGACGTAGAGCTGAAAGAGTTTCGGACCGTCGGTCAGCGCGCCCGCCTCGGCGAGGCCGATCGTCGCGAGGCTGGAGATGCCGGCGACGGTGCCCGCGTCGGCGGCGGCGCGCAGCACCGCGCGCTCGCCCTGCCAGTGGAAGAGGCGCTGGAGCGCGGTCGGCGAGAGGAAGAGCGGCATCGCGATCTCGCGCCCGAACAGCGTCGTTCGCATGTCGACATTCTCGACCCCCGCGAGGACGCGCGGGATGAGGTCGCACTGGTCGAAGGCGTCGCGATTGCGGCGGCGGGTGACCTCGTCGTCGGCGGCGCCGTCGATATAGTCGAACACCGGCCAAGGCAGGCGCCGCTTCGCCAGCGCGCGGAAATCGTCGATGTTATGGCAGTCGGTGAGTTTCATGTCGGTCCGGTTACCTCGTCATTGCGAGCGGAGCGAAGCAATCTCCAGCCATCGGCCTAGCACAAGGCCGATGGCTGGAGATTGCCGCGTCGCTTCGCTCCTCGCAATGACGAAAGATCAGAGGAATCGGAAGGATTTTATGCTGCCCCGCCACCCGTCAGCCGCGCGAGCGCCCAGCGCGGCTCGATCGGCCGCGCGGCGTCCTGAACATGCGCCGCCACGCGCGCGCCGATCGCGGGGGCGAGCGCGAAGGCGCGGCCCGCCGCGCCGCCGACGACCCAGACGCGGTCCTGTCCGGGCAGGCGGTCGAGCAACAGGTCGCCGGTCGCTGTGCGGCAGTCGTGCGCCGCCGCGCTGGCGACGACCGGCGTATCGGCGAGGCGCGGCAGGCGCGCGGCGATCCACTGGCGTGCGTCGGCGAGCGCGCGCGCTCCCGCGTCGATGTCGGCGCGGCGGTCGAAGCTGTCGGGATCGACGCTGGCGTCGGGCGCGCTTTTCCAGACGCGCACGCCGACTCCCTCGACGTCGGGGAGCAGGTTGAAGCCATAGGCGCGGTCGACGAAGGCGGGCATCGCGGGCGGGCGGAACTGCGTATCGCCCTGGCCGGGGCCGAAGTGGAAGACCTGCTGGCGCACCGCGGACAGGCGTGCGGGCGTCAATATCTGCGGGAACAATTCGGTCAGCCAGGCGCCGGTCGCATAGACGAGATTCTGCGCGGTGCCGCCGTCGGGGAGCCGGTAGAGACCCTGTTTCTTGTCGCGCAGCGGCGCGGGCATCACGATGTCCTCGCATTCGATCTGCGCGTCGAGGATCGTTTCGAGAACGCCGCGGCGGCCCGCGATCATCGCGCCTTTGGCGGCGTGCAACACCGCTTCCTCGGGGCGCCAGGCGATCTGCGTGAAGCGGCCCCGCAGCCGCTCGCCGGTGGTGCGGTCGGCACCGCGCGGATCGGCGACGGCATCGCTCGCGGCAAGCGCGGTGACCGCCTCGCACGGGGTCAGGATCGGCAGGCTCGCGCTGTCGGACAGGCGCTCCCACGCGTCACGGCTGTCATCGACGAGCGCCGCGTAGAGCGCATCGCCGCCCTGCACCGGATCGAGCATCATCGACGGCAGGTTCGACGCGGCGCGGCCGTTGCCGGCGCCATAGGCGTCGAACAGCCGGACGCTGAGCCCGGCGCGGACGAGGTGCCACGCGGTCCACGCGCCGATCGCCCCCGCGCCGACGACCGCGACGTCGACATGCTTCGCGGGCGGCTTCGCGCCCTTGCGGCGGCGCGAGGCGCGCGGCTCGGGCGGGTCCTTGCGCTTCGGCTCCTTCTTGGCGCCGCCGAGTGCGAGGGCGATCGGCACGGCGCCCAGCGCGGCGATCAGGCGGCGGCGGTCGAGGCTCATCCGCCGGTGCCGCCCTTCTTGTAATAGCGATAGCCGCCGATCCAGGTTTCGAGCGGGGTCATCTTGCGGATCGCGTCGGGGCTGGCGAGCAGCGGGTCGTCGGCGAGGATGACGAAGTCGGCGCGCATTCCGGGCATCAGCGTGCCGAGCCGGTCCTCGGCGAAGGCCGCAAAAGCGGCGGTGCGGGTGAAGCCGTCGAGTGCGGTCTCGCGGCTCACGGTCTCCTCGGGATGCCAGCCACCGACCGGCTGGCCGTCGGCGCCGGTGCGCGAGATGGCGGCGGCGATGCCGGGGAAGGGGTTCGAGCTTTCGACCGGCACGTCGGACCCGAAGGCGAGGCGGACGCCTGCCTTTTCCATGCTGCGCCACGCATAGGCGCCCTTCAGCCGATCGGGGCCGAGCCGCGCCTCGGCCATCAGCCGGTCGGAGGGCTGGTGGATCGGCTGCATCGAGGCGATCACCTTCATCTCGGCAAAGCGCGCGATGTCGGCGGGGTCGACGATCTGCGCATGTTCGATGCGCCAGCGGCGCTCGCCCGGCAGGTCGCGGGAGAGATCGGCGATCGCGTCGAGCGCTTCGGCATTGGCGGCGTCGCCGATCGCGTGGATCGCGACCTGGAACTTGTCCATCGAGGCGCGCACCATCTTGTTGCGAAGCTGCGCGGGGGTGAGCAAAGGCAGGCCCTTCTGCCCCGGCGCGTCGCTGTAGGGCGCCTTCAGCCACGCGCCGCGCGAGCCGAGCGCGCCGTCGAGATAGAGCTTCACTCCGACCATGCGCAGCTTGTCGTCGTAGAGCCAGGGGGTCGGCTGGCCGCCCGCGATCAGCGCCATATTGTCGACGTCGCGGCCATAGCTCAGGATACGGATCGCGAGCTGTTTCTTGTCGCCGGCGCGGCGATAGGCCTGCCAGTCCTGGATCGTCGTCCCCATGTCGGCGATGCCGGTGATGCCCTGCGACAGCAGTTTCTGCTGCGCGAGCAGGAAGGCGCGGTCGAGGTCGCGCGCGAGCGGCTTGGGCTTGGCGGCATCGACGAGCGCGACCGCGGCATCGACGAAGATTCCGCTCGGCTTGCCGCCCGCCATTTCGATCCGGCCGCCCTCGGGCGCCTTGGTCGTCGCGCTGATCTTCGCGGCGTTCATCGCCGCCGTATTCGCCCAGCCGGCGTGGCCGTCGACGCGTTCGAGCCACACCGGGCGGTCGGGGACCGCCGCGTCGAGATCGGCGGCGGTGGGGAAGCGGCCGAGTCCCCATTTCTCCTGGTTCCAGCCCGACCCGATGATCCACGGCATTTCGGGATTGTCGGCGGCATATTTGCGGATCGCCGCCTGCGCCTCGGCAAGGCTGGTCGTGTCCGAAAGATCGAGCAGCATCAGCGAGAAGCCGAGCCCCATGACATGGCCGTGCGCGTCGATCAGCCCGGGGATGAGGGTTCGGCCCTTGCCGTCCTCCTTGAAATCGGGGCGTTCGGGGCGCTTGTCCTTGCGGTCGAGCAATTGCTTGACCTTGCCGTCGGTGCCGACGAGCAGGCCGGTGAAGCGCACGACCTTGCCGTCCTTGTCGAGGGTGATGCCGTTGACATTGTCGACGAGCGTGTCGGCATGGGCGGGGGCGGCGAGGGCCAAAGCCGCGAGAACCAGCAATCCCCTCCCGCTTGCGGGAGGGGCAGCGAGACTTGCGAGCTTGCTCGCTAGTCGCAGCGGGGTGGGCAGCAGGTTGCGGGCCGTAAGTGCCCACCCCGCTGCAACTAGGCCCGGCTGCGCCGGACCAAGTTTCGCTGCCCCTCCCGCTTGCGGGAGGGGATGGGTGTGTTCCCCACTCATTTCGGCAGCCTCGTCACGAGCGAACTCGTATCCTTGCGCCCGCCGCCGGCCCTCTGCACGTCGGCGTAGAATTGATCGACGAGGCTCGCCACGGGAAGCGTCGCGCCGTTCACCCGCGCTTCGTCGAGCGCGAGGCCCAGATCCTTGCGCATCCAGTCGACCGCGAAGCCGAAATCGAACTCGTCCTTCGCCATCGTCCCCCAGCGGTTGAGCATCTGCCAGCTTGCCGCGGCGCCGCCCGACACCGCCTCGAACACCTTGTCGGTGTCGAGCTTCGACGCCTGTGCGAAACGGACTGCTTCGGACAGGCCCTGGAGCACCCCGGCGATCGCGATCTGGTTGACCATCTTGGTCGTCTGTCCCGCGCCGGGGCCGCCGATGTGGGTGATGCGCGCGGCATAGGCGCGCATGATCGGCTCGGCGGCGTCGAACGCCGCCTGCGTGCCGCCGCACATCGCCGACAGCGTTCCCGCCTGCGCGCCCGACTCGCCGCCCGAGACGGGGGCGTCGACACAGAGCAGGCCCAGCCCCTCGGCCTCGACCGAAAGCTGGCGGGCGATGCGCGCCGAAACAGTGGTGTGGTCGATGAACAGCGCGCCCTTCTTCATTGCCCGGAAGGCGCCGTCGCGGCCGAGCGTCACCTGCGCAAGGTCGTCGTCGTTGCCGACGCAGCTCAGCACGACATCGGCGTCTTGCGCGGCCTCGGCGGGCGTCGCCGCCGCCGTGCCGCCATATTCGGCGACCCAGGCGTCGGCCTTGGCGCGGGTGCGGTTGTAGACGGTGAGGACGTGCCCCGCCTTGACGAGATGCCCCGCCATCGGCCCGCCCATGACGCCGGTGCCGATGAAAGTGACGCGCAATTTCTGTTCGCTCATACCCGGTCCATAACCATGGTTTGCGCGGCGCGCCAGCGCTCAAGCCTCTACTCTTGGCGACAACATAATTTGGAAGCCGCGCGCTCATTGTCCTTTTTCGTCACCCCGGACTTGATCCGGGGTCCCGCTTGTCACCGCCCGAAAGCGGGACCCCGGATCAGGTCCGGGGTGACGGTGGCTCGGGAAAGGGGCGCAAGTAGTTCTTCCCCTTCGCCCGGCTTGCCGTTAGGGCCGGCCCGCTATGACCGATCAACTCACCCTGACCTCCGCCGCCGATTTTCCGGCGATCACATTGGACGATGTGCGCGCGGCGGCGGGGCGAATTGACGGGGCGGTCGTGCGGACGCCGACGCTGAAATCGCAGACATTGTCCGAGATGGTCGGCGCCGAGGTGTGGCTGAAGTTCGAGAATCTGCAATTCACCGCGGCCTATAAGGAACGCGGCGCCTTGAACGCGCTGCTGCTGCTGGGCGACGAAGCGCGGGCGCGCGGCGTGATCGCGGCGTCGGCGGGCAATCATGCGCAGGGCCTCGCCTATCACGGCAAGCGCCTCGGCGTTCCGGTCACCATCGTCATGCCGAGCACGACGCCGCAGGTGAAGGTGTCGCAAACCGCGAGCCATGGCGCGACGATCGTCCTCCATGGCGAGAAGTTCGACGACGCCTATGCCCATGCGCGCGAGCTCGAAAAGGAACGCGGCCTGACCTTCGTTCATCCCTTCGACCATCCGCATGTCGCGGCGGGGCAGGGAACGGTGGCGCTGGAAATGCTTGAGGATGTGCCCGAGCTCGATACGCTGATCGTGCCGATCGGCGGCGGCGGGCTGCTCAGCGGCATGGGCACCGCGGCGCGCGGGATCAAGAACGACATGCGCCTCGTCGGGGTGCAGGCCGAGCTTTATCCGTCGATGTATGCCGAACTCAACGGCGTCGACATGGCGTGCGAGGGCGACACGCTGGCCGAGGGCATCGCGGTCAAGGAGCCGGGTTCTTACACCCGCAAGCTGGTCGCCGAACTCAACGACGACATCGTGCTGGTGGCCGAACGGCATCTGGAGCGCGCGGTCAGCCTGCTGCTCCAGATCGAGAAGACGGTGGTCGAGGGCGCGGGCGCGGCGGGGCTCGCGGCGATGCTTGCGCACCCCGAGGAGTTTGCCGGGCGCAAGGTCGGACTGGTGCTGACCGGCGGCAATATCGACACGCGGCTGCTCGCCAATGTGCTGCTGCGCGACCTCGCGCGCTCGGGCCGCATCGCGCGGCTGCGCATCCGGCTGCAGGACCGGCCGGGGGCGCTGTTCAAGGTGATGAAGCTGTTCGACGAGAAGCAGGTCAACATCATCGAAATCTATCACCAGCGCATCTTCACCACGCTGCCCGCCAAGGGGCTGATCACCGACATCGAGTGCGAGGCGCGCGACCGCGAGCATCTCGACAGCCTCGTCGCCTCGCTGCGCGACGCGGGCTATATGGTGACGACGGTGGAATTGGCTTAACCCATATCCGTCCGTCATTGCGAGCGTAGCGAAGCAATCCAGAGCGGTTTATGCAGACTCTGGATTGCCGCGCGGCTTCGCCGCTCGCAATGACGATGGCTTTTGTCGCGAGACGTTGCCCATGAAATCCTTCACCTTCACCCTCTCCCTCACCGCCACCCCCGACACGATCGACGAGCTTGGCCATGTCAACAATGCCGTCTGGGTCCAGTGGATCCAGCAGGTCGCGACCGGCCATTGGGACGCCGTGGCGCCGCAGAGTCACAAGGATGACTATATCTGGGTCGTGGTGCGGCACGAGATCGATTATCTGCGCGCGCTCGGCCCCGGCGAGACGGTGACCGCGCGGACCTGGGTCGCCGACCGGCCGCAGGGCGCGAAGTTCGATCGCTTCATGGAATTCACCGGCGAGGGCGGCAAGGTGCATGTCCGCGCGCGCACGGTGTGGGCGCTGCTCGACAAGGCGAGCGGGCGGCCGCTGCGCGTCACCGATGACGTGGTGGCGCCGTTTTTGGGGTAGGGCGGCGAGCCATATCCACGCCGATTCCCCGAGCGAAGCCGAGGGGCCCTGCCGAGCGAAGTCGAGGCGGCGATGGTGCGGGTTTTCGCTTCGCTCGAACGAGCCCCTCGGCTTCGCTCGGGGAAGCGGAGGGGTTAACGCAATGGCTCCAGCCTATTCCTCGGTGCGGATCAGGATCATCTCGCCGATCAGCGCGAAGAGGATGAACGGCCCCCACGCGGCGAGGAAGGGCGAATAGGCGCCGAGGTCGCCCATCGCGAGCGCGAAATTGTCGGCGACGAAATAGGCGAAGCCGAGCGCCATGCCGAGGATCGCGCGCACGAACAGCTTGCCCGAGCGCGCGAGGCCGAACGCCGCGACCGCGCCGAGCAGCGGCATCAAGATCGCCGACAGCGGCCCCGAAATCTTGTGCCACAGCACGCCCTTCAGCGAGTCGACCGGCCGTCCCGCGGCCTCCAGATCGGCGATGGCGGAGGCGAGCTGCGGGAAGGGGAGTTCGTCGCCGTCGACCTGCGCCAGCGTGAACTGGTCGGGACGCACCCCCTTCATCGCGATGACGGTGCCGAGCGGTTCGCGCGTGCCCGAGCGGCGGAGGAAACGCCGGGCATTGGTCAGTTCCCAGCCGCTCGCGACGGGGTGCGCGCTGTCCGCCTTGAGCATCGACGACAGCACGCCCTGCGTCCGTTCATAGATGGTGACGGTCCGCAGAACGATCGCCGGCCCGCCGGTTTCGACCGTCGCGGCGTTGATCAGGTCGCTACCCTCGCGGACCCAGATATTGGTGCGGATTCCGCTGTCCTTCGGCACCTTGGCATATTCGACCTTCTGCCAGGCGCTGAGCGTCGCGGTTGCGCGGGTGACGATGCGTTCGTTGAAGGCGAAGCTGATCCCCGCGACGAGCAGCGCGGCGAGGAACAGCGGCGCGAGCACCTGATGCGCCGACATCCCCGCCGCCTTCATCGCGATCACCTCGCTGTTCTGATTGAGCGTCATCAGCGTCAGGATCGTCCCGAGTAGCACTGAAAAGGGCAGGAATGTCTCGATGATCTGCGGCATCCGCATCCCGACATAGCGCCAGACGTCGCTGTCGCCGTTGCCCGCGACGGCCAGGATCTTGCCGCTTTCGCCGAGCAGGTCGAGCGTCTGCAGCACCAGCACCAGCGCGAACAGAATCGCGAAGGACCGGATCAGGAACATCCGCCCGACATAGATTGCCATCGTGCGCGACGGGAAAAAGTGAAGCTGGTGCATCTGGTCCTAGGCCGTCTGTTGCTTGCGCTGGAAGATGCGGATCAGGCCGCGGATGCGCGCGCCGGCCTTGGCCGCGACGCGTTCGAGCGCGCCGATCGGCTGGCCGCCGGGGACGTGCGCGAGCGTGTAATACATCCAGATTGCCAGCCCCGCGAAGAGCAGGAAGGGAACCCACAGCGCGAGCAGCGGGTCGATGACGCCGCGCGCCCCCAGATCCTCGGCATATTGGTTGATCTTGTGCTGGGTCACCAGCATCACGATCGACAGGAAGACGCCGAGCGCCGAGGTCGAGCGCTTGGGCGGGATGGCGAGCGAAATCGCGATCAGCGGGACGAGGAACATCGACATGACCTCGACGATGCGGAAATGGAAATTCGCCCGCGATTCGAGCCGTGTCTTCAGCGGTTCGGTCTTGTCCTTGCCGACGACGAACAGCTCGGGGATCGTCAGCTCGCGGTCGGCGCCGCCGCGCAGGCGGAACGCCTCGATCTTGGGCAGCGGGATCGGCAGGTCGTGGTTGTCGAAGGTCAGGACGCGCGGCACCGCGAATTTGGGCGATTCGTGGATCAGCACGCCCTGCGACAGGCGCAGAATGATCGTGTTCGGATCGTCGGTGGCGAGGAACTGGCCGCGCGAGGCGGTCGCGGACACCGTCTGCCCGTCCTTGTTCTCGCCGCGCACGAAAATGCCGCGCAGCGACTTGCCGTCGTTGTAGCTTTCCTCGATCCTCAGCGTCATCCGCTGGCCGAGCTTGGTGAATTCGCCGACCTTGATCGACGCCCCGAGCGCTCCCGAGCGCAGATCGAACTGCAAGCCTTCATAGGCATAGCGCGCATAGGGCTGGATAAATCCGACGATCGCGAGGTTGAGCAAGGCGAGCGCGAAAGCAAAGGCATAGGGGACGCGGAGAAGCCGCCCGAAGCTCATGCCCACGCCGCGCAGCACGTCGAGTTCGCTCGACGTCGCGAGGCGGCGAAAGGCGAGCAGGATGCCGAGCATCAGCCCGATCGGGATGCCGAGCGACAGATATTCGGGGATCAGATTGGCGAGCATCCGCCACACGACGCTGACCGGACCGCCCTCGGTCGCGACGAAATCGAACAGGCGGAGCATCTTCTCGAGCACCAGCAGCATCGCCGAGAGGACGAGGGTGCCGAGCATGGGAAAGAAGATGAGCCGCGCGATGTAGCGATCGATGGCGGGTAGCTTATTCAAGTTTCGGTCGCCCCATCACCATGATTTGGCCGCAAATGTTTCCGATATGCCGATTCAAGGGCGACAGGGGCCCATACCAGCCTGGCTGGCATGGCTATAACCACTGGGAGCTATTGCGTCATGTCGAAATTTGTATCGACGTCCCTCTGTCTGGCTTTGCTGTTCGCCGCGGGAGCGGCGGAAGCGTCGGGACAGGTCATGTCGAACGACCTGTCGAAGTGCCGGAGCGGGCCGTCCACGCTGGTCCAGATCAACGGGCTGAAAGGCGGCACGGGCAAAGTGCGCGTGCAAAGCTATCGCGCGACCGCAGCCGACTGGCTGGCCAAGGGCCGCTGGATCAACCGGATCGAAGTGCCCGTGCGCGCAGGGTCGATGACCGTGTGCGTGCCGCTGCCCGAAGCGGGCAGCTATGGCATTGCGGTGCGCCACGACGTCAACGGCAACGGCAAGACCGATCTGACCTCGGACGGCGGCGGCATGTCGAACAATCCGAGCATCAACATCTTCAACCTCGGCAAGCCGAGCTACAAGAAGACCGCCTTTGCGGTCGGCAATGCGCCGCGGACGATCACCATCACCATGAAATATATGTAGGGACGAATGGCGAGCGTCGCGCTTCTTTCCAATCCACGCTCGACGGGCAACCGCGCCCTGTTGCCACAGGTGCGCGAATATTGCGCGGCGCACCCCGACATTTTCCATTATGAGGTCGAGGATGTCGACCAGATCGGCGAGGCGATCCGCACCATCGCGATGGTGTCCCCGCGCATCGTCGCAATCAACGGCGGCGACGGCACCGTCCAGGCGGCGCTGACCGAGCTCTATTCGGGCGGCCATTTCGGCGGCTCGCCGCCGCCGGTCGCGGTGCTGCCCAACGGCAAGACCAATTTGATTGCGCTCGACCTGGGCGCCGAGGGCGACCCGATCAAGGCGCTGCAACGCGTCGTCGAGCTGGTCCACGATGGCCGGCTCGAGGATCATGTCGTCGAGCGCCAGCTCATCGCGCTCGACCGTGACGAGGGCCGGCCGGTGCTCGGCATGTTCCTTGGCGGCGCCTATCTTGCCGACGTCATGCTCTATTGCCGCCATCGCATCTATCCGCTCGGTCTGCCGAACGGCGTGTCGCACGTCCTCGCCGCGATCCTCGGCCTGTTCGCGATGATCCTGGGGATCGGCGGCGGGCGCCTGCCGCCCAAGCCCGAACCGATGACGGTGTCGCTCGTCCGCCAGGGGGAGTTCCAGGGCAAATTCTCGCTGCTGATCGTGACGACGCTCGAAAAATTGCTGCTCAGCATCCGCACCGGCGACGGCCCCGGGCCGAACGGCCATATGAAGCTGCTGGCGACCGAAAGCAGCGTCGGGGCGCTGTTCCGCATGCTCGGCGCGACGTGGCGCGGGACGCTGGGGCAGAAACCGCTCGACGGCGTCCATTTCCAGCAGGGCGACGAAATCCGCATTGAGGGCGAGCGTTCGAACGTCATCCTCGACGGTGAGATTTTCGAGGCGACGGGTGGCAAGCCGATCATCCTGACCTCGACCCAGCCGGTTCCCTTTCTGCGCCTTGCCGCCTAGGTCGCCGTTTTTATTTCTCCCGAACGGATAGCGTAGAGCGATTTGTCATGTCCGCGATTGCCGACCTTGTCCGCGAAGAAGTGTCGCTCCCCGTCGATCCGCGCGTCGCCGCGATGGCGGCAGCGATCTCCGCCGACTATCCGGGCAGCGCGCGTGCGGTGCTTTTTTACGGGAGCTGCCTGCGCGAGCGCGAACTCGACGGGCTGATGCTCGATTTCTATCTGATCGTTTCCGACTATGGCGACGCCTATCCGCGGCGTTGGCTGGCGCTCGCGAACCGGCTGATCCCGCCCAATGTCTTTCCGTTCCAGCACGGTGGGCTGATCGCCAAATATGCGGTGCTGAGCGAAGCCGACTTCGATCGGCTGAACGGGCCGGAGACGCGCAACGTGTCGGTGTGGGCGCGCTTCGCGCAGCCGTCGCGGCTCGTTTGGGCGGTCGACGATACCGCCGCCGCCCGCGCGGTCGCGGCGGTGTCGCGCGCCGCGCCGACCCTGCTCGCCGCCGCGGGTGCCCGCGCGGGCGAGGAGCCGCTCGACTGGTGGCGCCGCGCCTTTGCGCTGACCTATTCGGTCGAGCTGCGCGCCGAACGCGCGAACCGCGCGCAGTCGGTCGTCGACGCCGACCCCGAGCGCTACTGGCGCTTTAGCGAGCCGGCGGTCGCCGCGATTCCCGCCGGCGCACCGAGCGGCGGCTGGGCGCGCCGGCGCATCGAAGGCAAGCTGCTCAGCGTCGCGCGGCTCGCGAAGGCGAGCCTCACCTATGCCGGCGGGATCGATTATCTGGCGTGGAAGATCAATCGCCACGCAGGCACGAAGATCGAGATCAAGCCCTGGCAGCGCCGCTGGCCGCTGCTCGCGGCGGTGACGCTGGTGCCGCGCCTGATGAAGAGCGGCGCGATTCGTTAGAGCGCGATCAGGATTTGACTGAAACGCTGCTTTCGTCATCCCGGCGAAGGCCGGGATCCCGCCGGTGCATCAGGCCGAGACGGTGAGATCCCGGCTTTCGCCGGGATGACGAAAGAGAAAGGGGCGATCAGGATTTGACAGGTCTCGCTAGCCCGCCAGCCGCCGCCCCTCCACCGGGGCATTGCTGCGCCGGATCGCCTGGTCGAGCGCGGTCAGAGTGAAGGGTTTACGCAGCACGTCATGGTTGCCGAACGCCGCGTCCTCGCTCGCATCGCCGGCATAGCCGGTGACGAACAGCACCGGCAGGTCGGGCCAGCGCTGTTTCAACCCGGCGACCATTTCGGGGCCGGTGAGTTCGGGCATCAGCACGTCCGACAGGATGAGATCGAAACCGCCGTGCGTGTCGACGAGCGCCTCGGCATCAAGCGGATTGCTGCACGCGATCGCCGTGTGCCCCAGTTCCTCGACGGCACCGACCGTCGCCGCGAGGACGCGCTGGTCGTCCTCGACGACAAGGATCGTCAGGGCGTCGGCGGGGGGCGTGACGTCGGGCGTCTCGCCCGCATCGTCGCCGGCGGCGAGGCCGGTTTCGGCGCGCGCGACGGGCAGCAGCATCGCGACGCTCGTCCCTTCGCCCTCGGTTGACGATATCTGCACCTCGCCGCCCGACTGGCGACAGAAAGCGAAGACCTGGCTCATGCCGAGGCCGGTGCCCTGGCCCGCGGGCTTGGTGGTGTAAAAGGGGTCGAAGACGCGTTCGAGCACCTCCGCCGACATGCCGCAGCCGGTGTCGATAACCTGCACCGCCAGCGCCGCGGCTTCCTCCGCCTCGTCGCGCAGCGTGCGGATCGTCAGCGAGCCATGGCCCTCCATTGCGTCGCGCGCGTTGACCGCGAGGTTGAGCAGCGCATTTTCGAACTGCTGGCGATCGGCCCAGCAGGCGAGCGTGGGCGCGTTGAGGTCGAGCGTCAGCGCGATTCGGTCGCCGATGGTCCGCTCGATCAGTTCGGCGAAGCTGGTGATGCACGCGTCGACCGGTATCATCTCGGGCCGTGCGGGTTCGGAGCGCGCGAAGGTGAGCAGGCGGCGGGTCAGGTCGGCGGCGCGGTTGGCGCCGTCCATCGCGTTGCTGAGGTGCCGCTGCGCCTTGTCGGGCGCGGTCGCGACGAGCCGCTGCGCGAGTTCGAGCCCGCCGACGACGACCGCGAGCATATTGTTGAAATCATGCGCAATGCCGCCGGTGAGCTGACCGACCGCTTCCATCTTCTGCGCCTGACGAAGCTGCGCCTCGGCCGCTTCGCGCTCGCCCATCTCGCTGCGCAGCGCTTTGTTCGCCTGCGCGAGCTCGGTGGTGCGCGCCTCGACCGCGGCTTCGAGCTGCATCGCGCGGTCGCTTTCGAACAGGGTTTCGCGCCGTGCCGCGCGGCGTTCGCCCTCGGCGCGGACGAGCGAAACCGTCGCGGCGATCGCGATCACTGCGGCGGCGGCGCCGAGCAGCGAAAAGAGCAGGATCGCCTGGTTGAGGCTGGCGCGGTCCGACGCCGCGACGCGATTGCGCTCGAACAATATCCGGCGCTCGTTGCGAATGAGGCTGGACAAGAGCCGGTCGATGCGGATCAGCGCGGCATCGTGGCCGGCGGCATTATATTTGGAGATGGCGGCGACGGTCTGGCGATAATTGGCGCTGAGCGCCGCATCGCCGAGCTGCGCGCCGCGCGCGTCGAGTTCGGCGGTCAGCTTGCGGACGAGTTCGGCCTGCTGCGGATTGTCGCGGACGTTGCGCTGGAGCAGCGTCAGATATTGCTGCGACAGCCCCCATTGCTGTTGATAGACGCGGCCGTCCTCCTTCTGCAGTCCCACCGCGAAGCGGCCGAGCGCGGCTTCGGCGCGGGCCAGTGCCGCGTCGAGGCTGCGCGTCTGCGAGATGATTTCCAGGCTGTGCGCCTGCCAGCCGAGCGAGCGGTCGTAATCGTCGTTGGCGCGGCTGAGCAGCAGGACGAGCGCCCCGACCACGCAGGTCAGGATCGCGCCCAGCCCGACGGTCAGCCAGAAGCGAAACCGCTCCCGCCGTTCCTCGGTTTCATCATCCAGATCCCGCTCGAACACGCGTGCGTTCTACCGAACAAGCGGCGCGGGGCAAAGGTGCGAAGGACGCAGGTGCCGCGCGCCGGCTCGATTCGCCGCGAAAAGGAATCCGCTGGTCGGCGCGGGCGCCCGGCTCAGCCCAAAATTCCCGCGCGCCGTCCCGCACGCTCGAAGCGGGCGAGAATCTCGCCGACCTGCTCGCTCGAATGCTCGGCGCACAGCGAGCAGCGCAGCAGGGTCATGCCCGCGGGCGTCGCCGGCGGGCGCGCGAGGTTGACGTAGAGGCCTTCTTCCAGCAGCGCTTCCCACATCATCGCGCCCTTTTCGAGGTCGGGCATGATGACGGCGATGATCGCCGATTGCGGCTCCTCGGTGCCGAGCGTGAAGCCGAGATCCTTGAGCCCCTTGTGCAGCGTCTTGGAATTTTCCCAAAGGTGCGCGCGCTTGTTCGATCCGTGCATCAGCTTGCGGATGCTCGTCGCGGCGGTCGCGACGACGCTCGGCGGCAGCGACGCGGTGAAGACGTAGGGGCGGCAGACGAGCCGCATGATCTCGAACTTCGGATGGTTCGAGACGCAGAAGCCGCCGACGGTGCCGACGCTCTTGCTGAAGGTGCCGATGATGAAATCGACGTCGTCGATCACCCCCTGCGCCTCGGCGACGCCGCGGCCGTGTTCGCCGATGAAGCCCATCGAATGCGCCTCGTCGACCAGCACCATCGCACCATTTTCCTTGGCGATGCGGATCATCTCCTTCAGCGGCGCGACGTCGCCGAGCATCGAATAGACGCCTTCGAGCACGACGAGCTTGCCGGCCTCGGGCGGCAGGCGCTTCAGGCGCTTTTCCAGCGCCTCGATGTCGTTGTGGCGAAAGGCGACGATCTCGGCATCGCCCATCTTGCAGCCGTCGTAGATCGAGGCGTGGCTGTCGATGTCGAGGATGACATAGTCGCCCTTGCCCGCGATCGTCGAGATGATGCCGAGGTTCGCCTGATAGCCGGTCGAGAACACCATGGCATGATCCATGGCGTAGAATTCTTTCAGCGCCTCCTCGCACGCCTTGTGGCCCTGATAGGTGCCGTTGAGGACGCGGCTGCCGGTGGTGCCGCTGCCGAATTTCTCAAGGGCTTCCTCGCCCGCGGCGATGACGTCCGCGTCGAAGGTCATGCCCATATAATTATAGGTGCCGAGCAGGATCGTCTCGCGCCCGTTGCAGATCGCGACGGTGGGGGAGAGGACTTTCTCCATCACCAGACTGAACGGATCGGTGACCCCGGTCGCGAGCAGGTCTTCGCGCTGCTTGATGAGCGGGTCGAATTTCGAGAAGAGGTCGGTCATCGTCGGATCAGCCCTGCAGCTTTTCGACCGCGGCGATCAACTGGCCGACATTTTCGATCTCGGCCTGCTGGTTCATGCTGATGATGATGTCGAACGTGTCCTCGACCTCGGCGACGAAATCCATCACCGTCAGGCTGTCCCATTCGAGGTCGCCGGCAAAGGTCGTCGCGTCGGTAAGGGCGACGCCTTTCTTGTTGAAAGGCGTGATCAGGCCGTAAATCTGGTCCTTGAGGGCGGTGCTCATCGGGTGCGTCCCATATAGAGGAATGTTGTGCGCGGGAATGCCGCGATGCGTCCCGCATGGCAAGCGAATGCGGCGGGAATCGGGCAGCATCTTGCCGTTCGCGGCGCTTCGTGCCATCCCCCCGGCAGGGCCGCCGACAGGGACGGGACGCGATGGACAGCGAAACAACCGACGCCAGGCCGGACCGGCCGGCCATCAGCTTTCCGCCGAACGCGGTGCATCTGGTGCGCACCAATCAGCAGATCACGATGCAGCTGTCGCAGATGGCGGATCAAAAGGCGTCGATCCTGATGGGCGCGACCTTCGTCGTCTTCACGCTCGCGGTCGGACAGGCGCGGGGCGGGGGCGGCGCGTTCGCGATGCCGCTGACCGTGCTCGCGACCTTTTCCTTCCTCTCCGCGCTGCTTGCGATTTCGGCGGTGCTGCCGCGCGTCGGCAAGGCGCCGCCCGCCGTCTATCGCGACGGCAAGGACCACAGCAACATCCTCTTCTTCGGCCGCTTCGCGCAGATGGACGAGGATGAGTTCATCGACGCGGTCAAGGCGCGGATGCGGACCGAGGAGGATCTGTACGAGACGATCCTGCGCGACACCTATCAGAACGGGCTGATCCTCGCGCGGCGCAAATATCGCTTTCTGGCCTATGCCTATCGGCTGTTCGTCGTCGGGCTGACGCTGACTTTCATCACTTTCGCCTATGAAATGACGATGATGTGGAGCCAATGACGCCGCAAAGCATTGAATGCGACAATGACGGACGTCTTCATCAGCTACAAGCGCGAGGAACGCGCACGCTGCCTCTCCATCCACGATGCGCTTGTCGAGCTGAAACTGTCGGTCTGGTTCGACGCGCATATCGAGCCGGGCACCGATTTCGATCGCGAGATCGAGCGGGAGGTCCGCGCCGCCAAGGTCGTCCTCGTCCTCTGGTCGGCGCTCGCGGCCGATAGCGACTGGATTCGCGCCGAGGCGCGCACCGGGCGGCAGGGCGAGCGGCTGGTCGCGGCGCGGCTCGACGATTGTCTGCCGCCGCTCGAATTCGCATCGGTGCAGGCGGTCGATCTGTTCGGCCCATCCGATTTCAGGACGAGCGAGGGATGGGGTCAGATCGTTCAACGCATCGGCCGCCTCGTCGGCCGGCCCGGGCTCGGCGATTATCTGAGCTGCGAGCAGAGGGCCGACGCCCGGGCTTGGCGCGGCTGGATCGCCGCCCATCCCGGCGATCCGTTGACGGACGCGGCAAAGCGGCATCTCGCCGCGCTGCTCGATCACGATCCCAAGCCTCGGGCAGAGGAAGAGAAGGCGCCGGCGTCCCCCGAAGCCGGGCGGATGAGCGCTTCTCCCTTTCGCTGGGCAATGCTTGCCGGCGTCGCCGGCGTGCTGCTGCTGTCGGCGGCATGGATATATCGCGGCGGCAGCGCGGCCGCGGACGGCGCTGCGCCGCCTTCCGCCCCGACGGCGACCATATCGCCGCCCCCGCCTGCGGCGATGTCCGACATTACCGAGGCCTTCGTTCCGGGCGACCTCGGCACGGCCGTGTGCGGGACCGGGCCTTTCCCGATCGATTTCGATGCCGATGTTGCCGGCATCACGCCCGAATCGACGGCGCTGCTCGATATGCTGGGCAAGGTGGCCCGCGACTGCGACGGCCGGGTGGAGATCGCCGCGCCGAACGACCGCATGGCCGCCGTGGTCCAGAATTATCTCGAAGGTCGCGGCGTTCCGCGCTCGAAGATGGACCGCCGCTCGACCGGGGCAGCGGGCGGCCGCGTGGACATCACCCTGCATTAGGGGCTTGCCGCTGACCCGCCTGCTCGCCTATCCGGGCCGGCTATGCTGGAGCAGGCCCATCCCCTGACCGCGGCGCCGCCGCAGAATTTCCGCGCCGAATTTCGCGCGACGCTGGCGCTCGCCTGGCCGCTGGCGGCGGCGAACCTGCTCCAGATGCTCGTTCATGCGGTCGACGTCATCTTCGTGGCAAGGCTCGGCGACGCGGCGCTCGCCGCTTCGTCGCTCGGCGTCGCGATTTTCGGCCTGTTGCTGTGGACCGGCACCGGGCTCGTCGGCGCGTCGGCACCGCTGATCGCCGCCGAACTCGGCCGCCGCAAGCACAGCGTGCGCGAGGTGCGGCGCACCGTCCGCATGGCGCTGTGGATCAGCCTGCTCGTCTCGCTCGTCTTCATGGGCGTCTGCGCGGCGGGCGGGCCGATCATGCGCGCGACCGGGCAGGAGCCTGAACTCACCCTTCATGCCGCCAGTTTCCTGCTGATCCTGATGTGGGGCATGTTCCCGATGATCGCGGCGAGCGTGCTGCGCATCTTCGTCTCGGCGCTCGGGCGGCCGACGATCGCGACCGCGATCACCTTCCTGGCGCTGTTCGTCAATGTGTTCGGCAATTGGGTGCTGGTGTTCGGCCATCTTGGCCTGCCCGCGCTCGGCCTCCACGGTTCGGCGCTGTCGAGCATCCTCACCAGCACGGCGATGCTGGTCGCCTATGTCGTCGTGATCCAGAGCGACCGGCGGCTACGGCGCTATCATCTGTTCGGCAACTGGTGGCGCAGCGAGTGGGGCCGCTTCACCGAAATCCTGCGCATCGGCACCCCGATCGGGCTGACGATCCTCGCCGAGGCGGGGCTGTTCACCGGCGCCGCCTTCCTGATGGGGCGGATCGGCGAGGCGCAGCTTGCCGGGCATACGATCGCGCTGCAGATCGCGGCGCTCGCCTTTCAGATTCCGTTCGGGGTCGCGCAGGCGGCGACGATCCGCGTCGGGCTCGCTTATGGCGCGGGCGACCGCCGCGGCATCGCGCTCGCGGGCCGCGCCTCGCTGGGGCTCGGCATCGGTTTCATGGCGCTCACCGCGTTGTCGATGTGGCTGTTTCCGAGTCTTTTCCTGTCGATCTATGTCGATGTCGGCGACCCGAAGAACGCGCTGCTCGTCGGCTTTGCGATGCAATTCCTCGTCGTCGCCGCCGCCTTCCAGCTTTTCGACGGCGCGCAGACGGTCGCGGCGGGGGTGCTGCGCGGGCTGCAGGACACGCGCATCCCGATGCTGATCGCGGTCTGCGGCTATTGGCTCGCGGGCTATGGCACCGCCATCTACCTCGGCTTCTGGACGCCGATGGCGGGCGTCGGCGTGTGGATCGGCCTCGCGGTCGGGCTGGTCGTCGTCGCGGCGCTGCTGCTCACGCGCTGGCGGCTGCGGGGACGGCTGGGGCTGTTGCCGGGCTAGGGTTCTTTGTGATTTGGTTCGCACGAAGACACAAAGACACGAAGATGTCGTGCTTGCCGCGAAGCGGCTTTCTCTTTCAACGCCGCGCACTGCCGCGCCGATGAAAGAATATGGGGCCTGTCGGCCCGAGCCTTCTTCTTCGTGGCTTCGTGTCTTTGTGCGAAACAAAAAATAGCTGGCCTATCGGCCTCGCTCTACGCCGATGGGTGTCTCGACTTCGCTCGACACGAACGGAAGATGGGGCGGTTCAGACTTTACGCGCGTCGCGCTAAGCGGGTCGTTCCTGTTCGGGGTTGTCCAGCCGGTCCAGTCGATCCTGCACTTGCGCCAGTAACGCCGACAGCCATTCGCGGCCCGCTTCGGGTTTGAAGGCGTCGATGGGAAAGCTGCCCTTCTTGGTGTTGCACGGCTTGCACGCCAGCACGAGATTCTGGATTGCGTTCGCCGCCTCACCGGTCTGGCCTTCAACATGATCGATGGTGGCCGTATTTTTCGTCAACTCCGTCGAACAATAGAAACAGTTTGCGCCATGAACCTCAGCGGCTTTCTTCAAGCTGTTCGTCGCGCCCCATGGGCCGCCGTTGACTCCGGCAACCCAATAGAGAGGCACCGGCATTTCCTTGCTGTGCAGGCGAGCGAAAACGAGGGTCCGATAGGGCATGGAATCGAGGCATGGGCGGGCCGCGTTTTCCGGCTTTTCCAACGCGGGCTGCGATATCTGCTGTGTCGCTTTGTCGGTCATGGCGGGCGGTATAAAGCGCAGCCGTAAAATTTTCGTTGGACTCCGCTTGACGCCTCCGGGGGTGCGACCCATATGCCCGCCTGTTAGCACTCGCGCCATGTGAGTGCTAAGTGACATCATTTGCACCTCTGGAGGGATATCCATGCAATTTCGTCCGCTGCACGACCGCGTGCTCGTCCGCCGTATCGAAGCCGAGGAAAAGACGGCCGGCGGCATCATCATCCCCGACACCGCCAAGGAAAAGCCGCAGGAAGGCGAAGTCGTCTCGGTCGGTTCGGGCACCCGCGCCGACGACGGCAAGGTCACCCCGCTCGACGTCAAGGCCGGCGACCGCATCCTGTTCGGCAAATGGTCGGGCACCGAAGTCAAGGTCGACGGCGAAGAGCTGCTGATCATGAAGGAATCGGACATTCTCGGCGTCATCGCCTGAGTCCATCCGTCGAATTGAGAGTGAAGTTGCGCAGTTTTCTGCGCCTTTGAAAGGAATGAGCCAATGGCTGCCAAGGACGTTAAATTTTCGCGCGACGCGCGCGAGCGCATCCTGAAGGGCGTCGACATCCTCGCCGACGCCGTCAAGGTCACGCTGGGCCCCAAGGGTCGCAACGTCGTGATCGACAAGAGCTTCGGCGCCCCCCGCATCACCAAGGACGGTGTGTCGGTCGCCAAGGAAATCGAGCTCAAGGACAAGTTCGAGAATATGGGCGCGCAGATGCTGCGCGAAGTCGCCAGCAAGGCGAACGACAAGGCCGGTGACGGCACCACCACCGCGACCGTCCTCGCCCAGGCGATCGTCCGCGAGGGCATGAAGTCGGTTGCCGCCGGCATGAACCCGATGGACCTCAAGCGCGGCATCGACCTCGCGGTCGGCAAGGTCGTCGCCGATCTCGCCGCGCGCTCGACCCCGGTCGCGGGCAATTCTGAAATCGCACAGGTCGGCATCATCTCGGCCAACGGCGACACCGAAGTCGGTGAGAAGATCGCCGAAGCGATGGACAAGGTCGGCAAGGAAGGCGTGATCACCGTCGAGGAAGCCAAGGGCCTCGAGTTCGAGCTCGACGTCGTCGAAGGCATGCAGTTCGACCGCGGCTATCTGTCGCCTTACTTCATCACCAACCCCGAAAAGATGGTCGTAGAGCTCGCCGATCCCTACATCCTGATCTTCGAGAAGAAGCTGTCGAACCTCCAGTCGATGCTGCCGATCCTCGAAGCTGTGGTGCAGTCGGGCCGGCCGCTCCTGATCATTGCCGAGGACATCGAAGGCGAAGCGCTCGCGACGCTCGTCGTCAACCGTCTGCGCGGCGGCCTGAAGGTCGCGGCCGTCAAGGCGCCGGGCTTCGGCGATCGCCGCAAGGCGATGCTGCAGGACATCGCGATCCTGACCGCCGGCGAAATGATCAGCGAAGACCTGGGCATCAAGCTCGAGTCGGTCACGCTGAACATGCTCGGCCAGGCGAAGCGCGTCACCATCGACAAGGACAACACCACCATCGTCGATGGTGCGGGTGAAGCCGAAGCGATCAAGGGCCGCGTCGAACAGATCCGCGCGCAGATCGAAACCACGACCAGCGACTATGACCGCGAAAAACTGCAGGAACGTCTGGCGAAGCTCGCCGGCGGCGTTGCGGTGATCAAGGTCGGCGGCGCCACCGAGGTCGAGGTGAAGGAACGCAAGGACCGCGTTGATGACGCGCTGCACGCGACCCGCGCTGCGGTCGAAGAAGGCATCGTCCCCGGTGGCGGCACCGCGCTCCTTTACGCGACCAAGGCTCTCGACGGGCTGAAGGGCGCCAACGACGACCAGACCCGCGGCATCGACATCGTCCGCAAGGCGATCGAAGCGCCGCTGCGCCAGATCGCGGCCAACGCCGGTCACGACGGTGCGGTTGTCGCCGGCAATTTGCTGCGCGAAAACAACCAGGACCAGGGCTTCAACGCCGCGACCGACGTCTATGAGAACCTCAAGGCCGCCGGCGTCATCGACCCGACCAAGGTCGTGCGCACCGCGCTTCAGGACGCTGCGTCGGTGTCGGGCCTGCTGATCACCACCGAAGCGGCGGTCAGCGAGCTTCCCGAAGACAAGCCGGCGATGCCGATGGGCGGCGGCGGCATGGGCGGCATGGGCGGCATGGACTTCTAAGTCCGAACCGTTCGGCGCTCAGTCGAAGAAACGGGGCCGGGGGAGCGATCCTCCGGCCCTTTTTCTTGCGCACCGTGCCCCTGCGAAGGCAGGGGCCCATCACCGGACGACGCGTTTCCCCGCGACCGGCGGATATGAGGGCAACGGCAGGTAATGGGCCCCTGCCTTCGCAGGGGCACGGTGGCTCTCTCATTGCCAGTTCGTGCTGTCCGGCATAGCTAGGCGCTATGAGCCTTCTTCTTGCCTTCGTTCTGCTCGCCGAACCGGCGGTCGCCGCCCCCGCACCATCGCCGGTCGAGCGCTGCGGCTATCGCATCGTCCAAAGCTATCCGCACGACAGCGCGTCCTTTACCCAGGGCCTGTTCTGGGACGGCGGGCATCTTTACGAGAGCACCGGCCAATATGGCCATTCGCGCATCGCGCGGCTCGACCTCGAAACCGGCAAGGCGCTTGCCGAGACGAAGCTGCCCGACGACCAGTTCGGCGAGGGGATCACGCGCTGGGGGCATCAGATCATCGGCGTGACGTGGCAGAATGGCGTCGGTCACCGCTGGTCGATCAAGGACCTGAAACCGATCGGCGATTTTGCCTATGATGGCGAAGGGTGGGGCGTCACCATGGTCGGGGATCGCTTGGTGCTCAGCGACGGCTCGTCCGATCTCCGCTTCCTCGACCCCGCGACGATGAAGGAGCAAGGCCGCGTCACCGTCCGCTTTGGCGGTCGGCCATTGCGCATGATCAACGAGCTCGAGACGATCGACGGACAAATCTGGGCCAATATCTGGATGACCGACCTCATCGTCCGCATCGACCCCGCGAGCGGCGACGTCGTGTCGCTCGTCGACCTTTCGGGGCTGAAGGCGGATGCCGGGGCGCACGGAAGCGACAGCGTGCTCAACGGCATCGCGTGGGACGCGAAGAAGAAGCGGCTGTTCGTCACCGGCAAATATTGGCCGAAACTGTATGAGATTGCGCTGGCGGAGTGCGCCTAATCGTCATTGCGACCCCGGCGAAAGCCGGGGGAAGCAATCTCCAGCTATCGTCCCGAGCGGACGAGGGCTGGAGATTGCTTCGTCGCTCCGCTCCTCGCAATGACAGAGGAGGGTAATCTAATTCTAGCCCTTCAGCGCCGCTTCGATCCGCGCTGCCGCGGCGTCGTAGACGCGGGTCTTGAGCCCCGCGGTGACGCTTTCTGGCGCGCGGTCGGGATGGCCACCGGCGAAGGGCGGGGCGGGGTCGTATTCGATCGCAAGCTGAATCGCCTGCGCCACCGCGTCGCCATGCAGACGGGCGATCAGGGTCAGCGCGAAATCGAGGCCCGAGGTCACCCCGCCGCTGGAGACGACGTTGCCATCCTCGACGACGCGCGCCGCGACCGGCTCCGCCCCGACCAGCGGCAGCAGATGCGTGTACGCCCAATGCGTCGTCGCGCGCTTGCCCGAAAGCAGCCCGGCGCGGCCGAGCAGGAAGGCGCCGGTGCAGACGCTCGTCACCCACTGCGCGTCCGCCGCCTGCCGGGCGACGAAATCGATCGTCGCGGTATCGCCGAGCGCTTCGGTCACGCCGTGGCCGCCGGGGACGCAGAGGATGTCGGCTTGTGGCGCCGACGCGAAATCATGCGTCGGCACGATCGAAAAGCCGCTGTCGGTCGCGATCGGATCGAGCGTCGCGGCGGCGCCGATCAGCCGCGCGCCGGGCATCCGGCTGAGCGCCTGCGCGGGCGCGGTGAAATCGAGCTGGGTGATGCCCGGAAACAGCAGGAAGACGACGGTGGTCTGGGTGGCGGTTTGGGGAATGGCGGTCATGCGGATGCTCCTTGCGTCGGCAGCGGATCACCCAGGCGCGCGGCTCTTCCGGCCATGCGGCCGAACCCCGTTCCCCGATGGATACCCATCTTCAGCGCCAGTTGCGGGGCTCCGGCAATCTAGCGGTCCCTTGGTGGCTGCGAAAGCCGCTATTTGCCGGTTTTGCCGTCGTCCGTACTTTTCTGGTCTGCCGTCCCGTCGCGGCTTTCGAGCATCGCGGCGGCATCGTCGAGCGCCTTGGCTTCGCTGACGGTGACGCCGCCGGGGCCGGGTTCGTTGTCGGTGCGGCTGCATCCCGCCGTCGCGGTCAGCGCCAGCGCGAGCAGCGCCGCGGGCCAAGGGGTTCGCATCGTTCGGCTCCCACGAAAAAGGGCTCCATCCGCGGATGGAGCCCTTCGATACCAGCCCGAAGGCGAAGCTTCGACTTATTTCTTGTCGTTGGCTTCGGCCTTCTTGGTTTCCTCGGCGATCTTGTCGCCAGCCTTGGCGGCGGCGTCACCCGCGGCGTTCACCGTGCCTTCGACGGCGTTGCCGGCGTCCTTGGCGGCGCCTTCGACGGCGGCCCCGGCGTCCTTCGCCGCATCGGCGGTCGCGTCGGCGGCATCGGCCGCGCCCTGAGCGGCCGCATCACCCGCGGCGGCGGCATCGTCGGCGGCCGACGAAGCGGCGTCGGCGGCGGCGTCCTGGGTCTTGTCCGAGCAGGCGGTCAGGCTGAAGGCCGCGGCGGCCATCGAGGCGATGATGATCTTGCGCATGAAATTTCCTTTCAAATCCAATGGCCCGGCGGCCATTGGGGAAAAAGTTTAATCGCGGATCGGCCGCTTGGCAACCGCGCAGCACAGCGACCGCAAGGGAAGATCGCCGCAAAGGAAAGGGGCCGCCGGCGCGTGCCGACGACCCCTGCATTCCTCCGGCCAGAAGCCGAAAAGGCGCTTACTTCTTGGCAGCGTCGACGGCGGCCTTCGCCTGGTCGGTCGCTTCCTTGGCGGCGCCGGCCGCTTCGGCAGCCTTGTCCGTCGCAGCGGCGGTGTCGCCGGCAGCGGCAGCGGCGCCAGCGTCGGTCGCGGCGTCCTTCGCGGTCGCGGCAGCGTCGGCGGCGCCTTCGGCAGCCTGCATCGCGCCATCGGCCGCGCCTTCGACGGTGTCGGTCGCCGGGGTTTCGGTGGTGGTGGCGGCGTTGTCGGCAGCCTTGTCACCGCAAGCGGCCAGGCCCAGCGAGGCAGCGGCGACGAGCGACAGAGTGATCAACTTCTTCATGTGGGAATACCCCTCTCGATTGAACTGATCGACCGGCATGGGAACCCAATCGATCCCGTGAACTTGCCAATCGGCGGCAGAAATACCGCCTCGCCAAGGGGGGTGCAACGCTCTTTTTGCAAATTCGCCCGCCTTTTGTCGCAAATCGACCCACGCCTCATAAAATCGGAGGGGAGGTGCGCGGCTCGGTTGACCGGATATAAAGAAAGCTTTATATCCTATTTCATGGCCGAGCTGCTCGACATTTTTCGCGCCCTTGCGGACCCGACGCGCCTGCGCGTCGTCGCGCTGCTGCGCGAAATGGAACTGGCGATCGGCGAACTCGCCGCGGTGCTCGACCAGAGCCAGCCGCGCGTTTCGCGCCATGTCCGCATCCTTGCCGAGGCCGGGATCGTCGAACGGCGGCGCGAGGGGAGCTGGGTCTTTCTGCGGATCGCGACCGACGGGCCGGTGTCGGGCATCGTCACCCAGGCGGGGGCGTGGCCCTTTTCGGAAGGCGAGTCGCTGGTCATCGCCAACGACGCGCGCCGCCTTGCCGCGGTGCGTGCCGAGCGCGCGGCGGCGGCCGAACGCTATTTCGCCGACCATGCCGCCGAATGGGACGCGATCCGGTCGCGCCATATCGCCGAAAGCGAGGTCGAGGCCGCGATGCTGGCGATGATGGGCGGTCGCGGGCTCGGCCATCTGCTCGACATCGGCACCGGGACCGGCCGGATGGCCGAAATCTTCGCCCCCGCCGCGCACCGCGTCACCGCGCTCGACCGCAGCCCCGAGATGCTCCGCCTCGCGCGCGCCAAGCTTGCCGGGCAGGCGGCGCCGATCGATCTGGTGCAGGGCGATTTCCTCAATCTGCCGCTCGCCGACGCGAGCATCGACAGCATCGTCATCCATCAGGCGCTGCATTTCGCGCACGAACCCGACCGGGTGATCGCCGAGGCGGGGCGGGTGCTGCGCGGCGGCGGGCATCTGCTGATCGTCGATTTCGCGCCGCACGCCGACGAGGAGTTGCGCACGCTCGCCGCGCACGCGCGCCTCGGCTTTTCCGATACCCAGATCGGTGGCTGGTTCGCGGCGGCGGGGCTGGCGCTCGAAAATACGCAGACGCTCGAAGGCGGCGATCTCGCGGTCAAGCTGTGGCTCGGCCGCCGCGCCGGCGACGACAGGCAAGCTCCCCTTTCCAACGACGACAAAAGGCTCGCGGCATGACATCGACCCTCAACTCGCTCGCCGAGGCGCGCCGCGCCGCCGCGACTCCGCTCTTCGCCGATCTGGCGGGCGACATCGGCGTCAGCTTCGAATTCTTCCCGCCCAAGACCGAGAAGATGGAGGCGCAGCTCTGGGACACGTTCCACACGCTCGAACCGCTCGCCCCCAGCTTCGTCTCGGTGACCTATGGCGCGGGCGGTTCGACGCGCGAGCGCACCCATGCGACGGTCGCGCGGATCGCCGCGACGAGCCCGGTGGCGCCCGCCGCGCACCTGACCTGCGTCGAGGCGTCGCGCGCCGAGATCGACGAGGTGGCAGAGGCTTATTGGGAAGCGGGGGTGCGGCATATCGTCGCGCTGCGCGGCGACATGCCCGGCGGCGCGCCCTATCGCGCGCACCCGGAAGGCTACGCCAATGCGATCGAGCTTGTCGCGGGGCTGAAGGCAGTCGCGCCGTTCGATATTTCGGTCGCCGCCTATCCCGAGGTGCATCCCGACGCGTCGTGCGCCGAGGCCGATCTCGATAACCTCAAGCGCAAGCTCGATGCGGGCGCGACCCGCGCGATCACCCAATTCTTCTTCTCGCCCGACGCCTTCCTGCGCTTTCGCGACGCCGCGGCGGCGGCGGGGATCGACGCGCCGATCCTTCCCGGCATCCTGCCGGTGTCGAACGTGTCGCAGACGCGGCGCATGGCCGATATGTGCGGGACGCAAATCCCGGCGTGGATGGTGTCGCTGTTCGACGGGCTCGACGACCATCCCGCCGCACGCCAGCTCGTCGCCGCGACGATCGCCGCCGAAATGTGCCGCCGTCTCTATGCGGGCGGGGTGCGCGATTTCCATTTCTACACGCTCAACCGGGCGGAGCTCAGCTACGCCATCTGCCACCTGTTGGGCCTGCGCCCGAAGGCGGCCCCCGCGACGGAGGAAGCAGCCGCATGAACGCCCGCGAAGCCCTGAAAGCCGCCGCGAAGGAGCGAATCCTGCTGACCGACGGCGGCTGGGGCACCCAGATCCAGCTCCGCAAGCTCGCCGAGAGCGATTATGCGGGAAATCTTGGCCTGTCGCACGACCAGAAGGGCAATAACGACATCCTCGCGCTGACGCGGCCCGATGTCGTGACCGCGATCGGCGAGGCCTATCTTGCCGCGGGGTCGGATATCGTCTCGACCAACACCTTCAGCGCCAACCGGATCAGCCAGGCCGATTACGGCGCCGAGCATCTGGTCGCCGACATCAACCATGAAAGCGCACGGCTGGGGCGCGAGGCGGCGGACAAATTCGAGAAACAAGACGGCCGCCGCCGCTTCGTCGCGGGCGCGGTCGGGCCGACGAACAAGACGCTGTCGCTGTCGCCCGACGTCAATAATCCGGGCTTTCGCGAGATCGACTTCGACGAGTTGAAGGCAGTCTATTTCGATCAGGTTGTCGCGCTCGCCGAGGGCGGGGCGGATTTCATCCTGATCGAGACGATCTTCGACACGCTCAACGCCAAGGCGGGGATCGCCGCGACGCTGGAGGCCGAGGCGAAGGTCGGACGCGAACTGCCGCTGATGATCTCGATGACGCTCACCGACCTTTCGGGCCGCAACCTGTCGGGGCACACGGTCGAGGCTTTCTGGTATGCGGTGCGCCATGCACGGCCGCTGACGATCGGGCTCAACTGTTCGTTCGGCGCGGCGCAGCTTCGCCCGCATGTGCGCGTGCTCTCCGACCTCGCCGACACGCTGGTGATGGTCTATCCGAACGCCGGGCTGCCCAACGAACTCGGCGAATATGACGAGATGCCCGATACGACCGCGGGGCTGGTGCGCGAATGGGCGGCGCACGGGCAGGTCAATATCCTCGGCGGCTGCTGCGGTTCGACCCCCGCGCATATCGCGGCGATGGCGAAGGCTGTCGAAGGCCTCGCGCCGCGGCATGTTCCCGACGTGCCGGTGCGCACGCGGCTGGCGGGGCTGGAGCCGTTCACGATGGCGGCTTTTGCGGCGGCGGCCTCCTGATGGACGACGGACCATCATGGACGATCCGCGAGGCCGGAGCGGATGACGCCGCCGCGCTGGCGCTGATCGGCGCCGCGACCTTCCTCGAAACCTTCGCGGGGATTCTCGACGGCGATGCGATCGTTTCGCATTGCGCCGCGAAGCATTGCGACGCGGCCTATCGTGCCTTGTTGGCCGATGGCGCGCGGGCGTGGCTTGCCGAGGCGCAGCCGGGCGGCGCCCCGATCGGCTTCGCGCTGGTCGGCACGCCCGACCTCGCCGCGGCCGAAGAGGGCGACATCGAGCTCAAGCGCATCTATTCGCTGTCGCGCTTCCACGGCAGCGGGCTGGGCGCCGCGCTGATGCGCGAGGCGGTGGCCGCGGCGCGGGATCATCGTCGCCTGCTCCTCGGCGTCTATGCCCGCAACGAAAGGGCGCTCGCCTTCTATCGCAAGCAGGGTTTCGCCGACATCGGGACGCGCCGGTTCGACGTCGGGGGCAAGCTCTACGACGACCTTGTCCTTGCCCGCCCGCTTGCCCTCTGACCCTTTGCCTTTTGGACCGCCGATGACCGCCTCTCTCTCCTCTTCCTCCTTCGTCAACGTCGGCGAGCGCACCAACGTCACCGGATCGGCGGCGTTCAAGAAGCTGATCCTCGCCGACGATTTCACCGCGGCGGTCGAGGTCGCGCGCCAGCAGGTCGAAAATGGCGCGCAGGTCATCGACGTGAACATGGACGAGGGACTGCTCGACGCGGTGCGCGCGATGACGACCTTCCTCAAGCTGATCGCCGCCGAACCCGACATCGCGCGGGTGCCGGTGATGATCGACAGCTCGAAGTGGGAGGTGATCGAGGCGGGGCTGAAATGCGTGCCGGGCAAGCCGATCGTCAATTCTATCAGCATGAAGGAGGGCGAGGAGCCCTTCCTCGCCCACGCGCGCAAATGCATGGCCTATGGCGCCGCGGTCGTCGTGATGGCGTTCGACGAGGTCGGACAGGCCGACACGAAACAGCGCAAGATCGAGATTTGCGAGCGCGCCTACAAGCTGCTCATGGGCATCGGCTTTCCGCCCGAGGACATCATCTTCGACCCCAATATCTTCGCGATCGCGACGGGGCTGGAAGAGCATGACAATTATGCGGTCGACTTCATCGAGGCGGTGAAGGAAATCCGCGTCCGCTGTCCGCACGTCCATTTCTCGGGCGGGCTGTCCAACCTCTCGTTCGGCTTTCGCGGTAACGAGACGGTGCGCCGCGCGATGCACAGCGTCTTCCTTTATTATGCGATCCCCGCCGGGCTCGACATGGCGATCGTCAATGCGGGGCAGCTCGATGTCTATGACACGATCGATCCCGAACTCAGGAGCGCCTGCGAGGATGTCATCCTCAACCGTAAGGTCGAGGGGGAGGAGGACAGCCCGACCGAACGGCTGATCGTGCTCGCCGAACGCTACAAGGGTAGCAATGCCGCGCAGGAAAAGGCCGCCGAGGAATGGCGCGGGTGGGAGGTGCGCAAGCGGCTCGAACATGCGCTGGTCAAGGGCATCGACGCGCATATCGTTCCCGATACCGAGGAGATGCGCCTCACGATGGACCGCCCGATCGAGGTGATCGAAGGCCCGCTGATGGATGGGATGAACGTCGTCGGCGACCTGTTCGGGTCGGGCAAGATGTTCCTGCCGCAGGTGGTGAAATCGGCGCGCGTGATGAAGAAGGCGGTCGCGCACCTGCTGCCCTTCATTGAGGCGGCGAAGGAGCCCGGAGCGAAGGGCAAGGGCAAGGTCGTGATGGCGACGGTCAAGGGCGACGTCCACGACATCGGCAAGAATATCGTCGGCGTCGTGCTGCAGTGCAACGGCTTCGAAATCGTCGACCTGGGCGTGATGGTGCCCTGGTCGAAGATTTTGGAAGCGGCGAACGAGAATGACGCCGACATGATCGGCCTCAGCGGCCTGATCACGCCGTCGCTCGACGAGATGGTGACGGTGGCCGAGGAGATGCAGCGCGCGGGGATGACGATGCCGCTGCTGATCGGCGGCGCGACGACCTCGAAGGTCCACACCGCGCTGCGTATCGACCCCGCCTATGAAGGGCCGGTGCTGCATGTGCTCGACGCGAGCCGGGCCGTCGGCGTCGCGACTTCGCTGGTCAGCGACACCGGCCGCGATGCGTTCGTCGGGGGCTACAAGGCCGATTACGAGCATATCCGCGAGGTGCGCGCGAACAAGGGGCAGAGCGCGCTGATCCCGATCGAGGATGCGCGCGCCAACGGCTTCACGATCGACGAGCATATCCGGCCATTCCCGCCCGAAAAGCCCGGCGTCCATGCCTTCGACCAGTGGGATCTCGCCGAACTGGTCGAATGGTTCGACTGGACGCCCTTCTTTCGCGCCTGGGAACTCGCGGGCGTCTATCCGGCGATCCTCGACGACGAAATCGTCGGCGAAAGCGCGCGCGGCCTCTTCGCCGACGCGCAGGCGATGCTGGAGAAGATCGTCGGCGAGGGCTGGCTCCACGCGCGCGGGGTCGCGGCGCTGTGGCCGTGTCGCCGCGACGGCGACGATGTGATCATCCACCTCGAAGAAGAGGAGCGCCACGTCCGTCTTCCCTTCCTCCGCCAGCAGATTGCCAAGCGCGAGGGGCGCCCGAACATGTGCCTCGCCGATTTCATCAGCCCCGACGGCGACTGGATCGGCGGCTTTTCTGTGGCGATCCACGGCATCGAGCCGCATCTTGCGCGCTTCAAGGCGGCGCACGACGATTATAGCGACATCCTGCTGAAGGCGCTCGCCGATCGCTTCGCCGAAGCCTTTGCCGAGCGGCTCCACGCGCATGTCCGCACCGACCTCTGGGGCTATTCGCCGGACGAGCAACTGACGCCCGAGGCGATCATCAAGGAGGAATATCGCGGCATCCGCCCGGCGCCCGGCTATCCGGCCTGCCCCGAGCACAGCCTGAAGCGCATCCTGTTCGATCTGCTCGACGCGGGCAACACGTCGGGCGCGACGCTGACCGATCATTTCGCGATGCTGCCGACCGCGGCGGTCTCGGGCTTTTACTTCGGGCATCCCGACGCGAGCTATTTTGGGGTCGCGCGGGTGGGCGAGGATCAGCTTGCCGACTATGCCGAGCGGCGCGGGGTCGATCTTGCAACCGCGACGCGCTGGCTGCGGCCGAATCTGGATTGATCCTCCGTCGCCCCCCGCGGAGGCGACGGTTAAGGACGGTGGCGGCTGTTGTCCGATAAAGGGACAGCGCGCCGGTTAACCAGCTTCGCGAACGACGGACGTCGCCGAAGCTGTTATAAAGCCGCCATGATCCAGACGCTTGCCCGCCGGCCGATGTTGCCGCTGCTCGCCCTTCCGCTGCTCCTTGCGCCGGCACCGCTGCCCGCGCAGACCGGCGGCGCGCCCTATAGTGTCGATGGCCGGGGCTTCACCCGCCTTCAGGATGCGGTCGACGCGATCGGCGATGGCGAGGGGACGATCCGCATCGCGTCCGGCTATCACCGCGACTGCGCGGTCCAGACCGAAGGCCGCGTTGCCTTCGTCGCTGCCGAGCCCGGCCGCGCAGTCTTCGACGGCGTGGTCTGCGAAGGGAAGGCGGCGCTCGTGCTGCGCGGCGCCGGGGCGAAGGTCGATGGTATCGTGTTTCAGAACATGCGCGTCCCCGACGGCAACGGCGCGGGCATCCGCCTCGAAAAGAGCGATCTTGCGGTCGAGAACAGCCTGTTCCGCAGCAGCGAGGAGGGTATTTTGACCGCCGACGACCCGGCGGCGACGCTGACGATCGACCGCTCGACCTTTTCGCGCCTCGGCCGCTGCGACCGCGGGCTGAGCTGCGCGCACAGCGTCTATACCGGCGACTATGGCCGCGTCGTCGTCACCCGCACGCGCTTCGAAAAGGGCAGCGGCGGCCATTATCTCAAGACGCGCGCCGCCGTCGTCGACGTCAGCGACAACAGCTTCGACGACACGCAGGGCAAGGCGACCAATTATATGATCGACCTGCCGGCGGGATCGACCGGGCGGATCGTGAATAATTTGTTCGTGCAGGGGGCCGACAAGGAAAATCACTCGGCCTTTATCGCGGTCGCCGCCGAAGCGCGCGACCATCCCTCGCGCGGCCTCGCCATTTCGGGCAACCGGGCGAGCCTGTCACCCGAGGTAAGCTGGCCGTCGGTGTTCGTCGCCGACTGGAGCGGCGAGCCGCTGGCGATCGGCGCCAACGAGCTGGGAGCGAAGATCACGAGGTTCGAGAAACGCTAGGCCCCAAGAAAGGGGCGAACTTAGGGCGTGATCGTTTTGGTTTGACCCGCTCCGTCATTGCGAGCGAAGCGAAGCAATCTCCAGCTATCTTCCGGCGAGAGTGATAGCTGGAGATTGCTTCGCTTCGCTCGCAATGACGATTCCGGCCGGCACCGCCTTGCGGTCTACGCCTCGCCGCGCGTCTCGATCAGCGAAGCGGCGAGCGCTTCGGCGGGGGTCTTGCCGCCCCATAGCACGAACTGGAACACCGGATAGAAGCGCTCGCATTCGTCGATCGCGCTTTCGATCAGCGTCTCGGCGAGGTCGAGCGGCAGTTGCGCATCGCTGCCGACGAGCATTCCGTGGCGATAGAGGATCGTGCCGCTGTTCGACCATAGCTCGAAATGGCCGAGCCAGAGCTGCTCGTTGATCATCGCCAGCGCTTCGTGCGCGACGGCGCGCTTGTCCTCGACGACGCGGATGTCGGGGAAGGTGAGCAACTGGATCACCCCGTCCTCGGGACGCCAAACCGCACGCAGCTCATAGGCGGTCCAGCTTCCCTGCGCGGTCGCGACGATCTCGTCCTCGCCGACCATCTCGTGCGGCCAGTCGTGCGCGGCGAAATAGGAGGCGATCATGTCGATCGGCGCCGCTTCCTGGCCGTCCTCGTCGTCGTAGATATCGTCACTCATGCGGGGGCCTTTAGCGGGTGTTGCGGCAGGTGGCGAGTCTGCAGCCCGCATAGGGCAGGTGATCCCGGCGAAGCCTGTCCCGAGCGCCTGCAAGGCAGTCGAGGGGGCCGGGATCTCGCCGGTGAAAACATCCGAAAGGTCGAGACCCCGGCCTTCGCCGGAGTGACGATCATTTTTTGGGTGCGGCCTTCGGTTTCGCCGCCGGCTTCGGTGCCGCCTTGGGCGCCGCGGCGGGCTTGGCCGCGCCCTCCAGCTTGTCCAGCCGCGCCTTCAGCGCTTCGGCTTCGGCACGTGCCTTGGCGGCCATTTCCTTCACCGCCTCGAACTCCTCGCGGCTGACGAAGTCCATGCGGCCGACGAATTCCTTGGCGCGCTCGCGCATCGCGGCCTCGGCCTCGCGGCCGGCGCCCGCGACGGTGCCGGCGATGCCGTTCACCATCTTCGCCAGATCGTCGAAAAAGCGGTTCTCGCTCTGCATTTTCAAAATTCCTTCGTCGGGGAGATGATCCCTTGCCTCACCCTATCTGGGTGCTGGCGGCGGCGGGGACAAGGGTTTCGGCGTCGGGATTGCGCTGGTCGATCTGGAAATTGAGGGTCGCGGCGAACAGGAGCCACGCCATATAGGGGACGAGCAGCCACGCCGCGGCCTTGCGGATCGGCGCGAAGGCAAAGGCGGTCGCGACGGTCACCATCAGAATGAAGATGATCAGATAGAGCGCCGTCGTCACCTGATGCGCACCGAAGAAGAGCGGCGACCAGGCGAAATTGGCGACGAGCTGGACGAAGAAGAGCAGCAGCGCGAACCCGCGCCCCTTCGCGCCACGCGCGTGCAGGACCATCGCGAGCGCCAGGCCGAGGCCGATATAAAGGAGCGGCCAGACGACCGCGAACACCCAGCCCGGCGGCGTGATGGCGGGCAGGTTGAGCGCCGCGAACCAGCGGTTGCCGTAGCCGCTGTTCGACAGCAGCCCGGACAGGCTGCCGATCAGCACGATCGCCGGCACGGTCACCATCGCCCAGCGCCAATAGGACATACGGAGCTGGTCGGGCGTGGCAATCTCGCTCATGCTTGGCTGGTCCCCTTTCGCGATTCTGCGGGTTACAGGTGTTGCGGCTGGAATTTGCGCCGTCAAGCGGCTCGCTTCGTCGCGGCGATCAGAAATTCGACATTGCCCTCGGGCCCGGTGATCGGGCTTTCGACCAGATCGAGGACCGTCCAGCCTTCGCGCGTCAACCAATCGCGGACCTCGGCGCACACCCGCTGATGCACCGCTGCGTCGCGGACAACGCCTTTTTTGCCGACCTCGTGCCGCGCGGCCTCGAACTGCGGCTTGATCAGCGCGACCAGCCGCGCGCCGTCCTTTGCAAAGGACAGCGGCACCGGCAGCACCTTCGACAAGGCGATGAAGCTCGCGTCGCAGACGATCAGGTCGACAGGTTCGGAGATATGCTCGGCGGTCAGGATGCGCGCGCTCGTCTGTTCGTGAACGATGACGCGATCGTCCTGCCGCAGCTTCCACGCGAGCTGGTTGGTGCCCGAGTCCACCGCATAGACCCGCGCGGCGCCGCGGCTCAGCAATACGTCGGTGAAACCGCCGGTCGACGAGCCGACGTCGATTGCGACCGCGTCCGCCACGTCCCAGCCGAGATGCGTGAGCGCATGGTCGAGCTTGATCCCGCCGCGCGACACCCACGGATGATCGCGGCCCTTGACGCTGATGGCGGCATCATCGGCGATCTGCTGCCCCGCCTTGTCGATCTTGCGGTCGCCGACGAAGGCCAGCCCCGCGAGAATCAGCGCCTGCGCGCGCGTGCGGCTCTCGGCCAGCCCGCGATCGACGAGCAACTGGTCGGCGCGCTGCTTGGCCATCATATTTTCCCCGTCATTGCGAGGAGCGTAGCGACGAAGCAATCTCCAGCCATCGTCCCGCCTTGCCGATGGCTGGAGATTGCTTCGCGCAGTTTATCCTGAGCGCCTGCAAGGCAGGCGAAGGGCTCGCAATGACGATGGAGGAGGATCACCGTCCTTCCGCCTTGTCGGCGAGCAGTCCCGGCGTCAGGATTTGCGGCAATATCTCCGCCTGCGCCGCGCCCGGCGCATACCAGAGGTAGAGCGGCACGCTGTTGCGGCCATGCTCGGCCAGCGTGCGGGTGATGACCGGATCGCCATTGGTCCAGTCGCCGACGAGCGTGACGACGCCCTTCCGCCTGAAGGCGTCCCGCACCGCTTCGCGATTGATCGCGCCCGCCTCGTTCGCCTTGCACGACAGGCACCAGTCGGCGGTGAAATAGACGAAGACGGGCTTGCCTGATGCGCGGGCCTTGGCGAGCGCGGTGGGGGTAAAACTATCGCCCGATGCCGCCGCCGACGGCGCGCCTCGATCGGTCCAGCCGCCATCGACCTGCCGCCACAGCAGCACGGCCAGCGCGAGCGCGGTCAGCGCCATCGGCAACGCCATCCACTTGCGGAATGTCGCCATCCACGGCCCCGGTTTCGGCAGGCGGTTGCGCAGCGCCGGGACGAAGCCGATGGCGAGGAAGGGCAACGCCAGACCCAACCCGAGCCCGCCGAAGATTGGCAGCGCCGCCCATGCGGGCAGCACCAGCGTCGCGCCGAGCGCCGCACCGAGCAAAGGCCCGCTGCACGGAGTCGCGACGAAGGCGGCGAGCGCACCGGTCCAGAAACCGCCCGCCGCGCCGCCCTGATTCGCCAGCTTTTGCCCGCCGCCGAAGGAGGGCAGTTCATAGGCGCCGAGTAGGTTGAGGGTGATCGCGACGGCGAGGATGAGAAGCAGCAGGACGCTCACCGGATGCTGCAACTGGAACGCCCACCCGACCTGCTCGCCCGCTGCGCGCAGGCCGAGAAGAAGGCCCCCGAGCGCGAGGCAGACGAGCACCGCCCCGGCGGTATAGGCGACCGCCTCGACTTTCGCCGTGCGTGCATCGCCGCCCGAGCGGGCAAGGCTCAGCGCCTTGAGGCTGAGGATCGGAAAGACGCAGGGCATCAGGTTGAGGATGAGGCCGCCGAGAATTGCGCCGCCGAGTGCGGCCCAGAACAGCCCCATGTCGATCCCGCCCGATGCGGTGGCGATCGGCTTACCGGAAACGCTGACCGCGCCGGGCTCGAAACGGACGGTCAGCCCGCGTCCGTCGGACAGTTTGAGCAGGCCTTGCACCGGCCCCGCCGCGTCGCCCTTCGCCCTGGTCTCGACGATGATCCAGTCGCCGTTGCGGCTGAAGCTCTGCGCGGCGGGATAATCGACGACATTTGGGGTTTCGAGGAACAGGTGCGGCGCGTCGAGCGCCGCGCCCGCGGGCAGCGGGACGCCGAACCGCACCGTGTCGCCCTTGCGCTCCCACGCCCCGGCGCGGTCGAGCGGTTGCGGCAGGCGCGCGCGCCAGGCGTCGAAGCGGGTGCGCTCGGCCGCCGCGATCTGGCCGTCGCCCGCCTTCAGCGCGACCGAGATCACCGCCTTTTCGGGGACGCACACCTTGTCGGTGCAGGCGAGCCAGTTGGCGAGGCCGGTCAGCGTCAGGTCGGTGCCCGGCGTGACGCCTTTGTCGACGCGGACGTCGGCGAGCAGCGCATAGGGATGCTCGTAGACATGATTCATCATCCCGAACAGGATCAGCGCCTCGGGCACCGGATAGCGGAAGGGGGTGACCGTCACCCCCTCGGGCGCATTCCATTCGACCTGCAGCCCGAAGCCTGCATCGCCGCCGTTCAGCCAATAGCCGTGCCAGCCCTTTTCGGGCGCCATCGTCAGCGCGATCGCGGTGATTCCGCCCGGCGCAGGCGTGGCGGACTCGGCGACGAGCTTCGCTGCGATATGCGGCGCCTGCGCTCGCGCGGGGGCGATTGTCAGCGTCACGAGTGCCAGCAGCGCCAGCGCGGCGCGCCAAAATGTCACAATCCCATGCCTGTGCAAATCCACTGTCCGCCCGCCGCCGTTCGTCTCGTCAAGGCTTGCCATATAGGCGGCTTTCGCCGAGAGGACAGCCCGCGCCGACGCCCCTTACCGGAGAAGCTGCCCCGTGACGTTCAAATATCTCGCCACCGCCCTTGCCGCCACCCTCTCGATCGCCGCCACGGGCGCCGTTCTGGCGCAGGATTCGGCCGCGCCCGTTGCCCCCGCGCCCGTTGCCAAGGTGACCGCGGCCACCCCCGCGCCAAAGCTGGTCATCGCCATCTCGGTCGATCAGTTCTCGGCCGACCTCTTCGCCGAATATCGCAGCCATTTCACCGGCGGCCTCGCGCGGCTCGCGTCGGGCGTCGTCTTCCCCTCGGGCTATCAGGCGCATGGCGCGACCGAAACCTGCCCCGGCCATTCGACGATCCTGACCGGCAATCATCCCGCACACACCGGCATCATCGCGAATAATTTCTTCGACCTGTCGGCCGCGCGCGCCGACAAGCGCCTCTATTGCGCCGAGGACGAGACCGTCCCCGACACCAGCTCGAAGAAATATGCGGCGTCGGTCAATCACCTGATGGTCGCGACGCTCGGCGACTGGATGAAGGCCGCTAATCCGAAGGCGCAGGTCGTATCGGTCGCGGGCAAGGACCGCGCCGCGATCATGATGGGCGGGCGCAAGGCCGACGAGCTGATGTGGCTCTTTCCCGGCGGGCTGACCAGCTATCGCGGCACCACACTGTCGCCGATCGCGCAGCAGGCGAGCGCCGCGATCGCCGCCGCGATCGCCGCGCCGCGCCCCGCGCTGGCGCTTCCCGCCGATTGCGTGTCGCACGACATCGCCATCCCCATCGGCGATAAGGGCGCCACCGTCGGCACCTGGCATTTTCAGCGCGACGGCGGCGATTTCCGCCGCTTCATGGCGTCGCCCGAAGCCGACGGCGCCGTCCTCGCCGCGGGCGCCGCGCTCCGCGCCGCGCGCAAGATGGGCGAGGGCGATACCACCGACCTGTTGATCCTCGGCCTGTCGGCGACCGACTATATCGGCCATGGCACCGGCACCGAAGGCAGCGAGATGTGCATGCAGATGCTCGCGCTCGACCGCCAGCTCGGCGATTTCTTCGCGCGGCTCGACGCGACGGGGATCGATTATATGGTGATGCTGACCGCCGATCACGGCGGCCACGACCTGCCCGAGCGCAATCGCCAGAACGCCTGGCCGGCCGCCGAGCGCGTCGAGAAATCGCTCGATCCCGATGCGATGGGCCAGGCGGTTGCCGAAAAGCTCGGCCTGCCGCAGCCCTTGCTCTACAGCGACGGTCCTTTCGGCGACATGTATCTGTCGAAGGCGCTGACCGCGGCGCAGCGCAAGGCGGCGATGGCCGAGCTGGTCGCGCGCTTCAAGGCGCATCGCCAGGTCGAGACGGTGGTGACCGGCGAGGAACTGGCCGCGCGGCCGATCTCGAAACAGTCGCCCGACACCTGGAGCCTGCTCGACAAGCTCCGCGCCTCCTATAATCCGCAGCGGTCGGGCGATTTCATCGTCGTCCTGAAACCGCGCGTGACGCCGATCGCCGAATCGGGCATGGGCTATGTCGCGACGCACGGGTCGGTGTGGGATTATGACCGGCGGGTGCCGATGCTGTTCTGGCGCAAGGGACTCACCGGGTTCGAGCAACCGAATGCCGTGATGACGGTGGACATTCTCCCGACGCTCGCGGCGGTGATCGGGGTGTCGCTCGACGCGGACAAGATCGACGGCCGCTGCCTCGACCTCCTCTCGGGGCCCGAGAGCAGTTGTCGCTAGAGCGAAGAAGAAAAGGGACCATGAGCAAGACTTTGCGGAATTTCGGCGGCCGGCTGCTGCTGGTCGGGTGCGGGAATATGGCGGGCGCGATGCTCGATCGCTGGCTCGCCGCCGGGCTCGACCCGGCGTCGGTCGCGATCGTCGATCCCTTCGCGGCCCCGCGCGCGGGAATCGCGCATTTCGCATCGCTGGCCGAATGGAAGGACACCGGCACCGGCGCCGACTGGGTCATGCTCGGCATGAAGCCGCAGCAGCTCGGCGAGGTCGCGGCCGACCTCGCGCCGATCGCGACGGGCGGGGTCCATCTGCTGTCGATCCTCGCCGGCGTGTCGCTCGCCGATCTCGCGGCGCGCTTCCCCGAGGCACGGGCGCAGGTGCGCATCCTGCCAAATCTTGCGGCGCGCATCGGCGCGGGCGTGTCGGCGGTCGCCAGCGCCGGGGATGCCGATGAGGCGGCGGTGACGGCGCTGCTGACCCCGCTCGGCACCGTGGTGCCGCTCGCCGACGACACGGCGATGGATCTCGTCACCGCCTTCACCGGCAGCGGCCCCGCCTTCGTCTTTCGCCTGATCGAATCCTATGCCGCGGCGGGCGAACGCCTCGGCCTATCGGCCGACGATGCGCAGAAGCTCGCGATGGCGACCTTCGGCGGCTCGACTGCGCTGCTCGAGGGCAGCGGTGAAAAGCCCGGCACGCTGATCGCGCAGGTCGCGAGCAAGGGCGGGACGACGCAGGCGGGGCTCGACGTGCTCGACGAGGACGGCCAACTCGCGGCGCTGTTCACCAATGTGCTGCGCGCGGCGCGCGACCGTGGCCGCGAGCTTGCGGATATTGCGCGCGGCGACGCTTAGCCTTCGTTCCCCAGCTTCGCCACCCGCTCGCGCTCGCGCGGGGGCATCAGCGCTTCGCTGACCTGCCAGAAGCCGGTCACCGCCTGCTGCCCGGCATGGGTATAGGCGCGGCTCATCGCGTCGCGGAGCTGCTGGAAGATCGCGGCCTCGACCGCGCGGCCGCCGGGGGTGAGGCGCAGTTCCTTCTGCCGCCGGTCGCGGCCGCCGGGGCGCGTCGTCAGATAGTCGCGCGCCTCGAGCTCCTTGATCACCCGCCCGAGCGACTGCTTGGTGATGCCGAGCAGCGCGAGCAGGTCCGAAATCGTGATTCCCGGCGCACGCGCGATGAAATAGAGCGAGCGGTAATGCGCGCGCCCGAGCGCATGTTCGGCAAGCCGCGCGTCGATCGCGCGCCACAGCGCGCCATGGCCGAAAAACAGATATTCGATGCCGCGGCGCACCTCGGCCTCGCGCAAGAAAAGGGCAGAGGCGGCGGGAACCTGTGAAAGAAAATTTTCATCATCCATGGTCGCTACCGTTGCGCTCGGCGCCTGCCTTTGGCAAGAGGCGCGCATCTCTCATCCCTGAGTCACATCCCGAATAACAAGGGTTTCCGTCATGCTTGCTCCCGCCTTCGCCCGCCTTCCGCATCCCAATCCGACGGCGGACGACGTACGCGCGGCGGCGATCGCCGATCCGCAGTTCGGGCGCATCTTCACCGACCATATGGTGTCGATCCGCTACAAGGAGGGGATCGGCTGGCACGACGCGAAGGTGATGCCGCGCGGGCCGCTGTCGCTCGATCCCGCGACCGCGGTGCTCCATTATGCGCAGGAAATCTTCGAGGGGCTGAAGGCCTATCGCCTCGACGACGGTTCGATGGCGCTGTTCCGGGCCGAGGCCAACGCCGCGCGCTTCAACGCCAGCGCGCGCCGCATGGCGATGGCCGAACTGCCCGAGGAATTGTTCATCGCGGCGGTCAGGGAAGCCGTCGCCGCCGACGCCGACTGGTTCCCGCCGGTCGCGGGCGGCGCGCTCTATCTTCGCCCCTTCATGTATGCGAGCGAGGTGTTTCTGGGCGTCAAGCCGGCGTCCGAATATCATTTCCTCGTCATCGTCTCGCCGGTCGGCAATTATTTCAAGTCGGGCGCGCCCGCGGTGTCGCTGTGGGTGTCGGAGGATTATACCCGCGCCGCGCCGGGCGGCACCGGTGCCGCCAAATGCGGCGGCAACTATGCCGCGAGCCTCGTCGCGCAGAGCGAGGCGATCGCCAAGGGGCACGACCAGGTCGTCTTCCTCGACGCTGCCGAGCATCGCTGGATCGAGGAACTGGGCGGCATGAACATGTTCTTCGTCATGGACGATGGCAGCATCGTCACGCCGCCGCTGACCGGCACGATCCTGCCCGGCATCACCCGCGACGCGCTGATCACGTTGGCGAAGGACGCCGGGCTGACGGTGCGCGAGGAGCGCTATGCGATCGACCAGTGGCAGGCCGACGCGGAAAGCGGCCGCCTCACCGAAAGCTTCGCCTGCGGCACCGCCGCGGTGGTGACCCCGGTCGGCAAGGTGACGCGCGGCGAGAGCAGCTTCACGATCGGCGCCGGCGGCCCCGGCCAGGTCACGAACATGCTCAAGGACCGGTTGGTGAGCATCCAGCGCGGTCTGGCGGCAGACCCCCACGGCTGGGTCACGCGGCTTTAACCCCTTTCTTGCAATCGCCGGCGCCGCGCTATAGAGCGCGCGTCGCACCGGCCGTTGGGGCGTCGCCAAGCGGTAAGGCAGCGGCTTTTGATGCCGCCATTCGCAGGTTCGAATCCTGCCGCCCCAGCCAGCCGGTGCTGTGCCTCAGCCAAGGGACGGAAAACCCCAGGTTTCTCCCTTAACTGAGCAAGGCCGACCATCGCAGTGGCATCAATTGCTACCAGTGGGTGGAGCCAGTGCCTGATGCCAGCAATCGAAAATGTGAACCGTCGCGGGGCCACCTACTGGTGGCGTCGCCGGGTGCGCTTCGTTGGACGGCTTGAACGTCCTATAACCATCGTAACAACGGTCAGCCTTTTGACGAAGGACCAGTCGGTCGCGCGACGGCGCGCGGTCGCGATGACCAGCCGAAGCGAGGTTGTGCGAATGAGCTTATACGAACGGATCGAGCAGGAAGGACTGACCAGCGAGCAGGTGAACCATCTCTTTCGAGAGGAGATGGTGCGGTATCGCAACATGCTGGCGCATCAGTTGGCGGTGATCGAGAAGGACGGTGAGGGCAATGTCACCGCTCGCTTCCACCAGATGCTCTCGATCTATGCAGCGTTTAACGGCGATTTCATCGCAAATGGCTTCGACGACTATATGGGCATCGATTACATCGGGTCATTCGACAAGCGCTTTCCGTCGCTGGACGAAGAGGCCCGCGCCAATCTTTATGCGATGCTTTCCCAAGCCGGCGATGTTCCCGGCAATTTGCTGAATGAGGCAAAGGCATTGCTGGAGCGGCTCGGCATCGAGCCAGCGGCTGACCGAATCGAAATTGCCCGGCAGGTCATGTGTGGGGCACGGTTGACGGCCGCGGCAACCTACGACAGCCCCGAGGTTCGGGCGATCGAACACAGCTTGGCGCTGATGAACGCGCTCGGGCGAGCGCCTCTGCAGACTTCGATGCCTCCCCCGATCTCCGCCCCTGCGCCTCCAAACGCGTGGAACGCCAGCACCATTGTGCCTGCGTCAGCGTCGACACTCACCGATGTGCAGACCCATTATGCCACCCTTAGCCCGGTGCAGGCAGTAGAAAAATATATGGAGCTGAAACCAAAGGCGCGCGGACGGGAAGATGCGCCGGTCCTGGCCGAGGGTGCGAACCCCAAAAAGCGCAAGTCGCAGCCGAAGGTCTGGGGCGCCAGCCAGAAGCGCCAGTTCAAGGCCGCGCCCTTTCTGTTCGGCAAGTCAAATAATGGCAAGGCCATGGCAGCAACATGCCAGGAAGACCTGAACCAGTTTTACGACCTGTTGAACCGGTTACCGTCGTCGCATCATAAGTCGCCTCGACACGAAGCGATGTCGCTGGAGGAAATTTGCAGCGAGGCGCTCGATCGTCTTACTGAAGAAGAGGAGCGCGGCGAAGAAATCTCGTTCGCGATTGGCCTCGACGTAGGAACCATCAATCGTCATTTCGCCAACCTCAAGAGATTGTGTGCGTGGCTTGCGACGAAAACGCCAATGGCGCCTCTCGATTTTTCAGATTTTATCCTCGATGAGGACGACAGGGACGAGCGCGACGAGCGCGACCCCTATACGATTGCGCAGGGTGAAGAATTGTTTCGTCTCGGCATCTGGACCGGCGGTACGGGCGTCGATTTGCCTCAGCGTTTGTCCGTGACGCCGGGAGGCTCGATTTGGCACGACGCAGCCTATTGGGTCATGCCGCTGGTCTGGTATTCAGGTATGCGGCGCGAGGAAGCTTGTAAGCTTTTGGTCGATGATATCGGCGAAGAAGACGGTATCTTTTTTGTCAACATCAGGAAAACTTCTGCGGGCGGCGTCAAGAACGCGACCAGCGTTCGTAAGATTCCTGTTTGCGAAGAGCTGCGTCGCTTGGGCTTCATGCATTATGTCCAAGCCATGAAGGAAGCTGGCGAGCAGTACCTCTTTCCAGAAATCCAACCCGGTCGCACAGGGCGTGCGCTGGGAGATGTATTTTTCAAAAATATATGGCTTCACATTAAGCCACGTCTGAAACTCGTAAAGCCGGGACAGGCGGTTCACAGCGGTCGGCATATGGTCAGCACTGAATTGAAGATGTTGCAGACATTCGAAGAATTTCGGTCGGATCTTCTCGGTCAGAAGCATGGCGGCGAAAATGCCAACCGATACGCGAGCGCCACACGCCTCCAGATCCTGCTTGATGTCGTGAACCAGATACCCAAAGTGACCGCCCATCTGCAAGATACCGTAGAAATCCGGTTGCTACCCGTTTGCATGCGCGGCGCGCGGCCAACTCGCGAGAGCGCCGGGCGGCGCAAGCGCGGTTGACACCATGTCGGACTAAATATCGAATAGTCGCTGGGTGGCTAAGCCATCGTTTACGGCTGCTATGCGCCTGATTTAAGACGTAGCCGGCCACGTAATGGGAAGCCCGTTAGCGGACATTTGTTGACAGCGGCAAATCGCTGCTGCGGCCAAATCTGTCTCGCTCATGCTGGCGCGAAGGAGCTTAACCCTAAGGCCTGACCTTGCTCCCAGAAAGCAGGGGCGATCGAATACTCTCTAGCTATCTGAGATCTATGTTTGCGAGCCGCCAGTATGGAATCGGGCAGAGCTGGTAGAGGAACTCGCCGCCAGGCTAATATCAATATAGGAATAATCATGAACCGTCTTGTGGCAGGGCGAAGGCAAATATGAATGGGCTTCAAGAAAATATCGCTGCCTTGGCTGCGGAGCAACGATGCCGCTTGGGTCGCCTGTTCTTAGCGCGGTGCTTTCCGCGTCGATTTTCACTGGAGGGACGCTTGAATATTTCCTCGGTTCGCGGAGGCCGATGACAAAGGGGACGCCGTCGGAGGCCGAAATATGCGGCCCGTTTGCAAATCGATGCGCTCCTGCCGCGTCAGCGCGAGGTCATGAAGCTGAGGGCAAGCCGACAACCGAGCAAGCAGATCGCGTCCGCACTCTCGCTCTGCGAACGGAGGATAAAGATGCACCACGCGGCTGTGCTCAGCGCGGTCGGCATTGAGACCACGGCAAATGCAATCAGGATGTCGGCAAAGGCGAAGCTTCAAGCTGCCGAGCCCAGTCCGCGGTTTTCCCCTTTGGGCAGGTCGCGGGAAAGACGAATGCACGTTACGCGCGGTCTTCAAGCGCATCGTCGGCGAGCGCGGGAGGACTCTCTGGAAGGCAAGCGCGCCCTCGTCATCGGGAGCAGCGGCGGTATCGGCCGAGCCCTTGTTGATGCGCTTCGCTCTTCCGGAAAATACGGCCGCATATATGCTGCAAGCCGGAACCGGATCCCGGCCCATGACGATGTGATCACGCCGATAACGGTCGATATCCTTGATGAAAGCGCGCTTTCCGAAGCTTCTCGTGCGGTCGCACAGGATGGCGATCTTGATCTTCTGATCCTGGCAACGGGCCTTCTGCACGGCGAGGGCTCGATAAACCCCGAGAAGAGCTTTCGCCACATCGATGCTGCGGCAATGACCAGGGTGTTCGCGGTCAACAGCATCGGCCCTGCGCTGGTTGCCAAGCATTTCCTTCCCGTTCTTGCCGCAAAGCGCCGGGTGGCCGCAAGTTTCCTGTCGGCGAGAGTCGGCTCGATTGCGGACAACAGACTGGGGGGATGGCACAGCTATCGCGCATCGAAGGCGGCGCTCAATGCCCTTGTGCGATGCTTCGCTATCGAGCTTCGTCATCGCAACCCAGAGGCGATCGTGGCAGTGTTGCATCCTGGAACCGTCGATACGCCCCTTTCCGAGCCCTTTCAGGCGCGGATCCCCCCAACTTCGCTCTTCGCTGCTGAAAACAGCGCCGCCCACATGCTCGCCGTGATTAACCAGCTCATTCCGGCGGATAGCGGGGGGTTCTTTGGCTGGGATGGTCGACCAATCCCATTTTAAGCAGCCATTGAAGCCCAGACCATTCTGGTATGCTTAGCTGCTCGGTCATGGCGACGACTATGGATAGTCGACCGTCGGCGAGCTATCGGGGTACAATCTGTGGGCGCTCACCCGAGCGGAAAATCTTCACGCGATCCGCTGCGCGGGAGGGGGGCGTTAAGGATTCGGGCTATGATTTGACGCTGATTCGTATGACCAAATATTGATCGATAGGGCGTCGTACCGCGGAAGCGGGCCCGCGCTCGTGGCAGTCTTCGCCGTAGGCTGATCGCACGCAGATGGCGGTTCATGGGTTGCAGATGAGGCAGAGCCCGGGTTCGGCTCTTCGGTCGGCATCAAGACATCGTTCCGCCTGATGACCACAGTTTCCGCATTGACGAACCTCGATCCATGACTCGAAGGTCGGGTTTTCGCACCAGAGACAGGGTCGGCCATCTTTCGTCTGCGGCGTCCAGCCGGGATAATCGCAAGCCGGGCACCGCGTGGTAAGGGTGCTTAGCAGTTCCTGCACCGCGAGCGATATCGATGCCATCCGCTGCGGATTGCGATTTGCGCGCATATCGGCTTCCAGCCATACCGAGCCGCCGCATTCGATAGCGGCCTGAGCCTGCGAAATCAGAATGCTCCGATCCGACACCCCCTTGGCGATGATCGGGCCGTCGCGGCCTGCCATCAACACGATCGCATGGCTCGGAAAGCCGATTGCTTGGGCGAAGGCTTCGACCTCGTCGATCGTCGAGGCCTGCGCCTGGCGGAAATTGGTGTCGAGGCTGAGATATCGGCCCACGATCATCGCGCCGGACTGCCTCTCGAGGAGCCCAACCAGTTCGAAGCCGGACGGGATGAAGGGGAAGGCGGGATGCGGTCCGAACGCCCCCTCGCTCGCTACCGCATAATCGGCTCCCGGCGCGGCGGCGAGTCCGGCACGAGCTTTCGCATCCAAGGCCGCCCGTTGGCTCCCCGCGCGTCGGATGTCGCGCGTGAAGGTGCCGAAGCGATCGGTGTCGATCGCCGGGCAGGGCAGAAACGCGAGACCCAGCGGCGCAAGGGCAGGAATGATGACGCGCTCCTTGCCGTGCATCGTCGCAACGACGGCCGTGCGGCCGCGCGTTTCAAAGGGACGGTCCACGGGGTGTGCTACGCGCGGGCGAGAAATAGTCAGACCGCATGACCTCGACATCGGACAGAAAGGTCACTCCCGGACGGCTTTCGAATAGGCGTGACAGGCCGCCGGCGACATCGGCGATGACCGCCTCGTCGCCGACGCCCACGAACATCACCAGGCCGCTTTCATCGTTAAAGATCGTCCTGCCCTGATGAAAGCCGTGATGGCCCATTCCGGCAACGTCGCGGATCATGGTCCAGCCGCTGACGCCGGCCGCGCGCAGCAAGTCTTCCACCATCGTTCGATCCTCCGCCCGCATGACGATTTCGATCTTGCGGCGCCGGTGAAGCGGCAGGGGCAAGGCATTTTGCTTCATGGTCATGATCAAATCTCCTCCTTAACAATCGACACAGAGAAGGTTCCGGCCTTCGCCGCAGTCGGCGCCGTCTTCGCGCCAGCGCCGCGCGCGCGCCGTTTCGGGATCGATCACGATAAGTTGCACCCAGCCCTTGCCGAACAGTCGCCGGAGGATGTCGCTGGTCTCGACGAGCGCAGCCACGCGATCGAACGGTGCATGAACGATGGCCAGCAGACGCTGCGGAACGTGGTGCGGAAGTCCGTTGTCGCGAAAGAGCGACTGGCGGGGCAGGCCGATCTTGAGATCGCCGCCGTTTCCCTGGACGACGCCAATGCCGCCGATGACATTATGGGTGACCTTGTCGCCCGACCCGTAACGCTCGTTGTCGATCGTGGAAAAGAGATATTGGCAGTTTATCCACTGCGCCACGACCATTGGCGCCGTCAGAATCGTCGCCAGCGCGCTGCCGTCGCGGTCGGCCCGCCAATCGTAGCTATGGAGGAAGGCGCGCCCTTGAAGGTCGATGGCGCGGGTCAGGTCGCGCGGGCCGACGATGAAGGCGGCATTCCCGGCAAGACCCCATTCGGGCCTGACTTCGCCCCAATGCACGGCGCCCGTCAGCAGGTCGCCCGGCGCTCGGTCCAGCGACCGGGCGCGGCGGGCGCGGTTGGCTCCGGCGGCACGCGCGAGACTTGCTGAAAGCGCGGCGAGGTCGGCGGCGTGGGTATCGGGTATGCTATCGGCATCGAAGATCGTCACCTCGTCCGTCGTCGTGTTATGTTCTGCAGCCAGAAAATAGGTGGTTGGCGGCAGCTTGAGGCCTTCCTCCGCCATGCCCGAGCGCACATCTGCATCGTTCAGCATCGCTGCCAGCAGTCGCGCGTTCGAGCCGCCCGCATGGCCGCTGCAGGCGCCGCAATCGAGCGCGGCCGCATAGGGATTGTTGACCGCGCTTGCGCCATGTCCCGTCAACACGACAAGCCGTGCCGTATCGGGCCGCATCCCGGTCAGGCGGAACAAGGCAGAGGCATAACCGACCTTGTCGGCAAGCGAGACGCCGGTGTGATTCGCATAGCCTTCAGGCGCGGGCGCGAGAGCGAGCTGCCGGCGCTTGCGGAGCGTGGCGGCCGCGCGGCTTGCCGCGAGCGGCGCGAAGGTCCGCGCCAGCATCAGGGCTGCGGCGAGCGGTCCGGTCGCCTCTGCAGCGGCAAAGGCAGTTGCCGGGCCAACTTTCGCAGCCGCGAAAAGATCGCTGGTGCAGGCATCGCGACGCGCCCCGTCAGCGATTGCCTCCGCTTCGCTTTCCCGGCCGGGGACTGGACGCTCCGAAATGTCGTGCCGGGGCGAGAGAAGCACCGGCAGCAGGCGGGCGCGATGCGCGCCGGCGAAGGGATGCAGCGCAATGGGCAAACCGAAAAATCCGGCATAGCCGAAGGTTTCATAATTGCCTTCTGCTTCCAGAGCTCGTCGGAAGGGCTCCGAGCGCACGTCGATGCATAAAACCAGCTGGGCATCGGGCCGGAGGGGTGGGTTGCTGGTTCGAGCGGCCCTTTGCAGTGCCGGCATCAGGCCGTTTGCATAGCTCCGTTCGGCGGCCGTCATGAACAAGGCACCAAGCGCGTCGTCATCGACGCGCGCCACCGCGTCGAGCCTTTCGGCATTGCGCGCGTCGAGCGCCTTGGCGGTCAAGCCGAAGTGGGCCAAGAGCGCGGCGCGCCTGTCTTTGCCGGCGGACGGCGCGGGGGGCAAAGCGGACACTGCGTCGGCGCGCGCCAGCAAGATCCAGAGCGCGGCGAGATCGGCCATAGTTGCCGGGACATCGGCCACGCGGTCAGGGTCGGCATGGTCGGTGCGCCAGCGGATATGGCCAGCCCATCCCGGGAGACGTGCCACCAGACCCGACAGATAGGCGAGTTCGTCGACCGGTACTTCCAGACTCGCCAGCCCCTCGGAAATGGCCTCAAGCGGGTCGCGCGGGACGCTCAGCAGCAACGCTGCGCCCCGCGCGCCTGTGAGCGTCCGGTAATCAGGGTCATACGCTGCCATCGCCAGCACGGCGCGATAAAGCCCGAGGTCGCGGTACGGCAATGGCATCGTCGTCATGCCATGGTCGAAAAAGGCGCCGCACCATTTTGCGATGAACGCCGCATCAGGGCCAAGTCCGTCTTTCCGCTCGGGCTGGTCGCCGGGTTCGATCGCCAACAGGCACGCCATCAGCGCGTCGAGCATCGTTACGCCGGGCGCAATAGGCGCGGCGGCGTGATAGATGCCGCCCAGATGTGCGATGGCCGCATCGCGCAAGGCGGCTTCGTCGATGCGGTCATTTTCGTAAAGCCGCCGCCAAAGCGCGAGCGGCAGCGTGCGGCGCGCGCCGAAAAGCTTCGATGCTTCAGCCACGGCTTGCGCGAACGGCAGCTCTTCGAATCTCGCCAGCGGGTTGACGGCAATCGCGCTTTCGAGCGGCCAGAGCGGCGCAACCGTGCGCGCGGCGAGCGCAACGAGCCCGGCGACTTCGGTCCGGCCGAGCCGTTCCCCTGTGCGTTCGATTGGAGCAATCATGTTCATGCGAGATCTCCGGTACGGTGGGCGGGAAGGGAGCCGGCGTTGAGAAGGCGGACGTAGAGCGCCGGGGGAAGCGCTGCGCCGCGCGCCATCCGCGCGGCTTGGAAGAGCCATGCGATCAGAAAGAGGGCGGCAATCGCAATCAGCAAGGGTGACGGAAGCAAGGGTTCGGCGTGCGCTTGATAAAGGCTGCCGATCAGCAAAAGACCTGCTGCGTTTGCCGCGATCAGTGCCGTGACCAGACCGACCAGCCATGCGCGCGCGCGGCGCGAGGCGGGAGCGCCATATCCTGCAATCAGCGTAGCGGCGGCTGCGGCCACGGCGAGGGTTAGCGCCACCAGGTCGCCGCCCACTTCGGCTTTGAAGGCCATACAGGCGCCGGCGCACAGCGCGAGGAGAGCGGCCATCAGGACGGCCGAGCGGGAAATCGGAGCCCGCTCGCGTTGGCGCATCCCGATAAGCGAACCCGCCCCGAGAAAAAGCCAGGCCTTGAACAGTCCGTGCGCCACGATATGCCAGAGCGCGGCGGCATAGGCGCCAAGGCCGCAGCTCATGATCATAAACCCCATTTGCGATACGGTCGACCCGGCTAGCGCGCGCTTGACGTCGGGGCGGACGGCCATGACGCCGAGGCCCCACAGAGCTGCGAAAAGCCCCAGGCCGACTGCCGCATAGCGCGCCGCAGGCGCTGCCTCGAGGACCGGTGCCAGCCGCAGCAGCAAAAAGCCGCCGGCATTGACAAGCCCCGCGTGCATTAGCGCCGACACCGGCGTTGGTGCTGTCATCGACGAAAGCAGCCAAGCCGAGAAAGGCGGCAGAGCGCATCGCGCAGCCGCCGCGATCACGAGAAGCAGCGCCGCGAGGTGGCTAGCGAGAGGAGAGAGGCTGCCGCTTCGCGAAAGTGCGGCGTTTACATCGGTTGTTCCGCCATGTCCCCCGACAATCGCAAGCGCGGCGAGCAGCGCGAGATCGCCGATCAGGAAGGTCCGCCGCGCGCGCATGGCGGCTTCGCGAGCTTCGGGGAGGGCATCGGAATGACCGATGAGACTGGCCAGCAGAAGTCCGCTTGCTATCCAGGCGGCGCCGAAGGCCAGCAGATCGTCCGTCAGGACGAATAGCAGGACCGATCCTATCAGCAGGGCGATCCGCGCGAAATAGGATGCTCGCCGACGATCAGTCCGCATATGTCTACACGAAAAGGCCGCGACGATGGTGCCCACGAACATGGTCAGCAGAGCAATGACGAGTTGAAGGGGAGAGAACGCCAGGCGGCCGTCAGCCGCCAGCAAAGCCAATCCGGCGATTCCGATAAGGGCGATCCAGACGGGCGGGCGCACGCCCGGAAGCGTCGAAGCGGCAGCATTTTGGGCGGTGTTGTCGGACATGCGACTTCCTTTCGCCGCCGCCAATGGCGCACCGCCAAAAATTGACAAAACGAGTTTTTAAAATGTCATTCATTGACAATTACAATGGCTGCGGCAAATTCCTGCCATGACCGGCACGCTAAACCTCGATCTTGATTTGCTCCGCTGCTTTGTGACCATTGCCGAGGTGGAAAGCTTTACCCGGGCCGGCGACCGCCTTGGCCGAACGCAATCGACGATCAGCTTGCAAGTCAAGCGGCTCGAGAGGCAATTGGGCAGGGCGCTCTTCGCGCGCACCCCCCGGTCGCTCAGCCTCACCGAGGAGGGCAGGCGCTTGCTCGGTCCGGCGCGGCAGCTGCTGCGTCTGAACGACGCGGCCATCGCCGAGCTTTTTGAGCCCGATATGGCCGGACGCGTCCGGCTCGGGGTACCGGAGGATTTTGCCACTGCGCATCTCCCTGCCGTACTGGCGACCTTCACCAAGGCGCATCCGCTCGTTGAGCTCGAGGTGACTTGCGATCTCACGCTCAACCTTCTCGACAAATTTCATGCCGGCGCATTCGACTTCGTGCTCGTCAAGCGTGAGCCTTCTGCGCCGCTTGAGGGCGTGCGGGTGTGGCGCGAGCCGCTGGTCTGGGTGGCCCGCGATCAGTCGGCTGCAACAGGCCTCGCGAGCATTCCGCTCGTCGTCTCGCCCGAGCCTTGCGTTTATCGCAAGCGAGCCGTCGATGCGCTCGAGGCGATCGGTCGCGACTGGCGCGTGGCCTATACTTCGACGAGCCTCGCGGGCAGTCTTTCGGCGGTGAGCGAAGGCCTCGGCATTGCAGTGCTCCCTCGCGAAATGGTGCCGCCGCACCTGACCCCGATTGCCGGAGAAGCCGATCTTCCGCTGCTTTACGACACCGAAATCGCGTTGATCGAGGCGGCGGGCCTGGCCGACACGGCGCACCGCCTTGCCCAACATGTTGTCGCCGCGCTTGAACGCGGTAGCTAGGACCAGACGGTTCGAGTCGGCGCAACAAATGCGGGTCGCTGGAGCCAAGAGGCAACCCGATGATGCGTTTGACGGCGGCTAGCGAATTGACGGATGGCCCATCTGCCTAAGGGGCGTTCGATCGGTTTTTGCGATTGACCTCTAAAAAGGCGACTGACCGCTACCGGCCATTGTCCCTTGCTTCGGACGCGCGTGTCCGCTTCCTCAATGGAGTCATCGCATTAAATGGCGGCGATTTATCACGCTCAATCGGCCGGCGATCATCCTTGGTATGCAACCGCGGTTCGGTGATCTTGTTGGTCGTGCTGCCCTGTGCGACGGCATTGGGCGCTCGCTCACCGAGATGGAACGACAAGGCGCGCTCGGCGCTCAGCGAAGCGGGCGGATAACCGTGCGCTTCGTCCCGGCCTCGCTCTTGAGCGCCGCTGGCGCGATGCCGCGTTCGACCCAAGCTTCGAGCGCCAGCCGCACGTCGTGCTCGCGGTCCTGGTGCACCGCGGGCGCGTCGAGCGACTGGCCGAAACTCGTCGCCGCTGCGCCGCCTTGGCAATGCGACATGCCGGGAATAATGAACAGGCGATAGAAGTCGGTGGTTTTGCCGCGCGTCGCGGCCTGCACCGCACGGTACCAGTCAACCCCGAGGCCGGGCGCGATCACCGGGTCCGACTGACCGAAATAGGAAAGAATCTTGCCGCCGCGATCATGGAAGCCCTGCAGGTCGCCCGGCTTGATGTCGAGTTCGCCAGCGAGGGTTTCGTCGCTGAAATGCCCCAAGAGATGCGCGCGCGACTGCTCGGCAAAGGTCAGCTGCGACTGCGCGGCCGTGTCCGGGTTGGCGATCCAGTACGCCCAGTCTTCCGCAGTGATCGCTGTAGGAGAATATCCCGCTGCGATGATCGCATCGAGCGTCGCCCGCTTCTGCGCGGGTAACTTAGCCTGCGTCCGCTCGGCGGCTCCAAGCCACCCGCCCGGCGCCCGCATCGCATACTGTATCGCGCCGAAATTGCGAAACTGCCGCGTCCACGGGTTCGCTGGCGCCCCGGCGATGATCCCGCTCCAATCGTCGGGCCAGCGCGCCGCCGCCATCAGCGCCATCCGCCCGCCGTTCGAACAGCCCATGAAATAATGCCGGATGGGCGCGCGGCCATAATAGGCCCCGACCAGCGCCGCGGCGGCATCGCGCGTCGCCTTGATCGACCGCCAGCCGTAATCGGCAAGCGCGACCGAATTGCCCGGCGCCCAGCTCGCATCGAAGCCATGGCCGCGATGCCCCGTATCGGTCGCCGCAATGGCATCGCCGCGCCGCGCGCCCTCGTCGAGCGTCGGCAGGTGGATCGCTCCCGCGAACCCGCCATTGCCGATCTGGTAATAGCGTCCGCTCCAGCGGTTAGGGGCGGGCAAGTACACGCTGAAGCGGATGTCCGATCCCGGTACCGGGTGCGCCGACCCGTTGACCCGGCAGACGCCGTCAGACAGCACCGCGCTCTCGACGACCGCCTTGTCGATCGTCAGCTTCGCGAGGTTCGCGCAGGGGTCATCCACGAGCGGACTGCCGAACGACAAAAGCAGCAGCAGCCAGGCGAGGACGTCAGGCAGCTTTCTCGTCTTCCCACGCGAATTTGAACGCGCCCGCGGTCGGGTCGACGCCGGCGAGCATCATCCCCTGGCCGCGCGAGCTATGCCGGTCGTTCAGCGGCACGTCGGCCGGATCGCGGAGCTGGATGAGCAGCGTCGTACGCGGCTCGTCCGACGTGTTGAGGCCAGATCCGTGGACGGTCAGATAGTGGAAGAACAGCGCATCGCCCGCCTTCGCCGGCAGGGGGGTGGCGCCCTCGATCGGGTAGGTTTCGGTCGAAGCATGATGGTCGGCGCCCTCGGCGGGAAGCGGGCCGAGCTTGTGCGTCCCCGGATAGACGCGCAGGCACCCCTTCTCTTCGGGTGCATCGTCGAAGTGCAGGATCACCGCGATCATCGAATGGTCGCGATGCGGAAAATAAGGATAGTCCTGATGCATCGGGAAGGGCGAGCCCTTTTCGGGCGGCTTGATGAACATCTTGTTGTGATGAAGCTGGACGTTCGGGCCGATGATGTCCTGCGCGATCTCGGTGAGGCGCGGGTCGGTGAGCAGGCGCGTCACCATCGCCGACCGGAAATGGACGTCGTGGCAATGGGTGATCGTCGTGCCGCTGCCCCGCACACTGTCCCATGTCGCGTCGCTGTTGCCTTCATTGTCGGCGATGCGGTGCATTTCGGCGCGGAAGGCCGCGGCCTCCTCGGCGCTGAACAGTCCGGGGACGAGGACATAGCCCTGATCATCGTAGAATTTTTTCTGCTCTTCGCTCAGCATCGCCGCGGCATCCTCATAGTCTCGATATGGCCTGATGGTGCCGCTTCCGGTCGACCATCGCAATTGGCGTGCGCCTAATCTTGTGGTAAAAAATCGAACATGGAAATGATCGATCTGCCGCTGGAAGATTTGCCGCGCATCGCGGTCGCCGGGCAGTTCCTGCTGGCGGATCGCGGATTTGCGACGATCCATCAGGGACGCACGCACGCGCTGCACCTTCACGGTTATACCGGCGAGATGGAGCTGGCGGGAAAACGCATTCGGATTGCGCCCGGCGATGTGACGCTCAGCCCCGCGGGCCTGTCTTCGAGCTACGACCTTGCCGGGCCGGGCACGCATTGGTGCATCCATATCGAAGCGGGCGATGGACGGGGGACGCGCGCGCCGGTCGCGCTGCACGTGTCGGACTGTGGCGCGCTCCGCGAACGGTTTGCACATGTCAGCGGCCTCTTCGCGACCGCGAGCGACCCGATCGCGCATATCGCGGCGCGGCTCGCGGCGCAGGAACTGCTGGTGACGCTCGCGCGGCGTACCGATCCGTTGCCGGAAGATGACGCTGCAGCGCGCGCCGCCGAATATATCGACCATCATTTTCCCGAAGCGATCGGCGTGCGCGAGGTCGCAGCCGCGGCGGGCCGTTCGTCCGCTTACCTCGCGCGTCTTTTCCGCGGCCGCTTCGGCACCACGGTGCCCCACCGCCTGCTTCAGCGCCGCGCCGAACATGCACGTTTCCTGTTGGAATCGACCGACCTGCCGATCTGGCGCGTCGCCGAGCGCTGCGGCGTCGCCGATGCGCAGCGCTTCAACAAGATGGTGCGCAGCCTGCTCGGCGCCAGCCCGAGCGCGGTGAGGGCGCGGGTCCGGGGACCGGTGGTCGATCCCGATCGATAGCGTGCAAAATGAACCCCGGCGAAAGCCGGGGTCCAGGGTTGGGAGGGTAAATTGGGGGGGCCGGCTTCGCCGGGGTTCAATATATCAGCGCCACGCCAGCCAGATCGCCGCGGTCCACGAGAAATCGTCGCCGCCGCTGCCCGATCCGTCGACGGGGCTGTACGCTTCGTAGAAGCCGTTGCGCTCCATCAGCGCCAGCGTGTCGTGGCGGACGCGCGCCGCCTCGGCATCGAAGCCCGCTTCGGCCAGACCGGTGCCGATCATGTAGTTGACCACCGCCCACACGGGGCCGCGCCAGTAGCGGATCATCTGGAAGCCGGGATCCTCGGGGTCGAGGCTGGGCATCAGATATTCGACCTTGCTGCCGATACGGTGCAGGTGCGCGAGCATTGCGGCATCCTTCGCCGGGTCGGCGAGCCCGGCATAGAAGCTCAGGAACGAGGCGCTGGTGATGAAGCCCGACGAGCGGCCGGTGAGCAGGTCGCGCGAGCACCAGCTGTGCTTTTCCTCGTCCCACAACCAGTCGATCCCGGCTTCGGCCGTCGCGATCATCGCGCGGATTTCGGCGGCTTCCTCGTCGCGGCCGAGATAGTCGGCGAGGTGCAGCAGGTCGCGGTTGGCGCGCAGCAGGATCATCGACATGCCGATGTCGGCGACCTTGAACGGATTGCCCGCGGTGATCTTTGCATGGTCCCAGCCCTGCGCGACGCCATATTGGACGAGCGCGAGGTAGCGGTCATACTCGAGCTTGGTCGGACGCATCTTCGCGTCGAGATGGCCGGTGTCGCGGCGGACATATTCGCCGACGTTCGAAATATCGATCGGCTCGCCGGGAATGTCCCATTCGGGCGAATTGTCGCGGCCGGTTTCCCACGGATGCATGGCGACGACGACGCCGCGGCCGTCAGGGTCGCGATAGTCGCGAAACCAGCGGTGCCAGGCGATCAGCTTGTCGAACAGGCTTTCGAGGCGCAGGCGATAGGCGTCGTCGGCGTCCGCCGCGATCGCGCTGTCCCACAGCTTGCGGACGACCGTCGCCGCGACCGGCGGCTGGGTGATGCCCGAGGTGACGGGGGTCTTGCCCGTCGCCCAGACCGAGGGTCCGGGGAAATAGCCCGGATCGTCCTGCCAGAAGACGATGTGCGGCAGAAAGCCGTCGTCCCACTGCGCGTTGAACAGGGTCTCGACTTCTTTCCACGCGCGGTCGCGATCCCAGGTGTCGAAGCCGAGGGCGACGAAAGCCGAGTCCCAGTTCCACTGGAAGGGATAGACCCGGCCGTTGGGGACGGTGTAGCCGCCCCGGTCGTTGGCAGTCAGGATGGCGCGGGCACCCACGTCAAGCGTTTCGATAGTCATTGTCGCGGATGCCCGTTTTCTCGTCAGAAGTTGAAGGTTGCGCGTGCGGTGATGCGGCGCGGCAGGACCGGACGGCCGACGAAGTAAGCGCCGCCGACGGTCTGGTTGTTGTCGAGACGCGGCGACCCTTCGGTCGTGGCGTCGGTGTCGAACAGGTTGAACACATTGACCCCGAGACGCAGGCTCTTGTTGCCCATCGGCACCGTATAGCCGGCGTCGAGGTTGACGATATTCCATCCGTCGAGCTTGATCGAATTGTTCGACGCGGTGAAATTGTCGCCGGTGTAGTTGGTGAAGAAGGACACATCGAGCGCGCCGTCGTCGTAATAGAGGCCGGCGTTGTAGAGGATCTGCGGCTGACGCTCCAGATCGTTGCCGATGATCGCCGGGTTCGAGGTCGGGACACCGCCGACGTTCGACTGGAACTCGGTATATTTGGCCTTCTGCAGCGTGAGGTTGCCGTTGAAGCGCAGGTTGGTGAGCAGCTTCAGGTCGAACACCGCCTCGACGCCGTAGGATTCGGTCGCGACGAGGTTGACGAGCTCCTGGAAGCCGCCGCCCGGCGCGTTGACGAACAGGACCTGACGGCGGTTCTTGAGGCTGGTGTAGAAGGCCGAGGCCTCGAGGCTGAAGGCCGGCTGGCTGACCTTGATGCCGCCCTGCACCTGTTTGATGATTTCGCCCTCGTAGCTCTGCGTGCCCGGCGAGGCGCTCGCATTCGCCGCGGTCCCGGCAGGCAGCGGCAGGAAGCCGACCGCGCGCACTTCGGGGAAGAAGTAACCGCGGCTCGCATTGAGATAGAGGCTGACGTCGTCGGTAAGCTTGTAGAGGCCACCCGCAGCGATCGCCCATTCGGTCGTCGACACCTTGCCGGTCAGATAGCCGTCATTGCCCCATATCACGTCGCGCAGTGCGCCCGACAGGTTCGGCGTCGTCGCGTCGGTGACCGTCGTCGAGGTGCGCTCGCGGCTGATGTCGCCCTTATAATGTTCGACGCGGCCGCCGATATCGAGGTTGAAGCGGTCGCCGATCTGCATCTGGTCGGCGAAATAGACCGCGTAACGCTCGGCTTGGTGCCGGTTGTTCACATAACCGCCGCCGGCGTTGAGCAGGCCGTTCCGCGAAATGACCGTGGTGGCGCCGCTGATCGGGTTAGTGACGGTCAGATTGACGAGCTGCGGCTGGTTGTTGAACGCGCCGAGGAAGGTCGTCGTGACATTGACGTCGCTAGCGACCGTATCGGCGTAGAAGCCGCCGAGCGTGAAGCTGTGCTCGACGCTGCCCGTGGTCGCCTGCTTGGTGAGGTTCAGCTCGGCCGAAAGGTCGTGCATCGGCCTGTTGCGGTCGGTGAAGCGGTTGGCGAAGAGGATCGCATTCGCGGGCACCGCGCCGCCACCGACATAAGTGAAGCTGGCGTTCGCGGCGGTGATGCCGTTCAGCTCGGGAATCTGGCCACGGCGGGCGGCGTTGGTGACGAAGGCGCTCAGCGTCTCAGGGACGTTGACGACGCCGTCGCCGTCGGACCACAGGCCGAATTTATGCTTGTAATCCGAGTATTTTACGCGGCCGTTGATGCCCCAGCCGCTGTCGCCGAAGTCCTTGTCAAACGCGATCGCGACTTGGCCGCCCTTGCTCGTCACGCCATCGGTGATGCCGGTGGTGAAGGCGCCGTCGGGGGTGTTGAAGCCCAACCCGGCGACGTCGGGGGTCAGCAGCTGATAGACCTTCTTGCCGTCGTTGCCCGCGACGCGGCTGCGCGTCGTGCCGTCGAGCGGGACGGGCAAATAGAATTGCGCCTGATCGTCGATATACTGGCCGTAAAGCGTGATCGATCCGCTGTCGTCGGGGAACTCGTACTTCAGGTTACCGCGGATCTGGAAGCCTTCGGTATCGAGGCCCGTCTTGATCGGGCCGTCGTCTGAGCGGTAGAAGCCCGACAGCGCGAAGAACAGATTTTCGCCGAGCGGCCCGCTGACCGCAAGGTCGCCGCGATAGCGGCCCTTTTCAGCCCATTCGATCTGCGCCGTGCCCTCCAGCTCGTCGCGGCCGGTCTTGCTGATATAGTTGATCAGGCCCGCGACCGAGCCGGGGCCGAACAGGTTCGACACGCCGCCGCGCACAAACTCGAGGCGCGAGATGCCGAGGTCGTTGCGGTAGTAAACGTCATAGGCCGACGAGTTGAGGCCGAACGTCGACATGACGGGGACGCCATCGTACATCAGCGGGGTGAACTGATACTGGCCGCCCGAAGGCAGGCCGCGCACGAACACGTTCGATGCGACCTCGCCGCCGCCGGCATCGGCCTTGATCGTCGGGATGCTCGCAAGGATGTCGGCCTGGCTGCTGACGCCGAGGCGTGCGAGCGAATCTTCGCCGACCGAAGTGACCGCGAGCGGGGTGTCGAGTGCGATACGGCCGCGGCTGGTACCGGTGACGATGATGGTGTCGGCGTCGTCCGCGACGGCCTCGTCGGCGGGAGCGACCTCGGCGTCCTGTGCCCAGGCCGACTGCAGCGGAATCAGCGTCGCGGCGAGCGGCGCGGTGCAGAGCAGGGCGTTACGGAAAGTGCGCGAAAAGCGGCGGCGGACGGTCATGCTGGTCTCCTCCCATAGGTCTCTTCCGGCCTCTGACAGGCCTTTGTCATAAAAACTGAAGGGCGAGGCCGGTTGACGAAAGCCCGTATTGTTGCAACGCTGTGTTGCTAGCAATGGCACTATAAGCAACAATATTACGGGAGATTCCGATGCTCGATCTGGGCGATCTGCAGGTCTTTTCGAAGATCGTCGAGACCGAAAGTCTGACCAAGGCGGGGCAGGCGCTGGGGCTTCCCAAGTCGACCGTCAGCCGGCGTATTTCCCGTCTGGAAGAGAATCTTGGCGTTCAGTTGCTGCACCGCTCGACGCGCTCGGTGACGGTCACCGAGGACGGCGCGATGTTCTTCGAATATTGCCTGCGTTCGCTCGGGGTGCTGCGCGACGGCGAGCGCGCATTGCAGAATCGCCAGAACGTCCCGCGCGGCGTGGTGAAGATCGCGATCCCCTATGTGCTCGGGCAGAGCCTGATCGGTCCGCTGCTTGCAAGCTTCCTCGATCTCTACCCCGACGTGCGACTCGTCAGCGTGATGACCGACGATGCCGTCGGGCTGCTCCGCGCCGGCTTCGACGTCGCGCTCGCGGTGGGCCCCTTCGCAGACTCCGAACTCGTCGCGGTCAAGCTCGGCGTGACCGAATGCGGGCTGTTCGGCGCGCCCGGCTATTTCGAGCGCAAGGGCATGCCGCAGAACCATGTCGAGCTGCCGCGCTTCGACCTGCTCGCGACCGGCACCGTCGACCGACGCCACCGCTGGCCGCTCCACACCGAGACCGAGCAGGTGACGGTCGAATTCTCGCCGCGCCTCGTCTGCAACGACCTCAATCTGCTCCGCCACGCGGTGCGTTCCGAACTCGGCATAGCGACGCTGCCCGCCTTCCTTTGCAAGGCCGATTTGGCCGAGGGAATGCTCGTCGAGGTGCTCCCCGGCTGGCAGGCGCCCGACATGAGCTTCTATGCGCTGTTTGCCGATCCCAAGGGCGTGCCGGTGCGCGTCCGGTCGCTGATCGACTATCTGACCGAGAAGCTGAGACCCACGCTTTCGTGGGAAATTTAGCGCCGTTGCGAAAAACGGAACAAATAGTTCCACAATCTGGCGCTAGGCGCTTTCGCCGCTCTGCTTCACCCCATGGGGCAAATCATAAGTGGAGGGTGTCATCGCTACCGAGGCCGAACAGGTGAGCCGGACGAGCCAGCGCGAGCAGCTGATCGCGCTGTTCCGCGAATCGGTGCGCGCGGTGAGCCCCGAGGTTGCGATGCCGCGGAAGATCCCGCACTCGCCGCACGGCCGTACCGTCGTCATCGCGGTCGGCAAGGCTGCCGCCGAGATGATGCGTGTCGCACAGGACCGAGCCGAACAACCGCTGAAGGGACTCGTTGTCACGCGCCACGGCCATCTGCCCGAGCCCGCGCCGTCGTGGCCTGATGTCGAGATCATCGAGGCGGGGCACCCCTATCCCGACGAGAACAGCCTGCGCGCTGCCGAACGCGCGCTCGCGATCGCCACCCGGCTCGAGGCGGGCGACAATCTGCTGCTGCTGCTCTCGGGCGGCGGCTCGGCGCTCCTCGCGGCGCCTGCGGGGGGATTGACGCTGACCGACAAGCAACAGATCACCCGCGCGCTGTTGCAATCAGGCGCGACGATCGAGGAGATCAACTGCGTCCGCAAGCATCTCTCGCGCGTCAAGGGCGGGCGGCTGGCGGTGGCGGCGGGCGCCGCGCATGTCACGACGTGGATCATCTCGGACATTCCGGGCGACGATCCCAGTTTCGTCTCGTCGGGGCCGACCGTTGCCGATCTCACCAGCCTGTCGGACGCGCGCGACATCGTCGCCAAATATGGCATCGAGCCTTCGATGCAGGTCGCTGCGGCGCTGGACGACCCCGCGAACGAGACCCCCGCCGCCGATGCGCTCGGCATCGCGGGCGGCGAGACGCAGATCATCGCCAAGGCGCGCGACGCGCTTGCTGCCGTGCAGGCGATGGCGGGCGAGGCGGGGTATCAGGTCACCAACCTCGGCGACCAGCTTCAGGCCGAGGCGCGTCATCTCGGTGCCAGCCACGCCGCGCTCGCGCGCCGGATGGCGAAGGACGGCACCGCGCGCGTGATCATTTCGGGCGGCGAGACCACCGTCACCGTCACCAACAAGGCGGGGCGCGGCGGCCGCAATCTCGAATATCTGCTCGGCCTCGCGATTGCGTTGAATGGCGAGCGCGGCATCTTCGCCATCTCGTGCGACACCGACGGGATCGACGGCACCGACGATGCGGCGGGCGCGACGATCGGCCCCGACACGCTTGCGCGCGCCCGCGCCGCGGGGATCGACCCGGCCGAATATCTGGCGTCGAACAATGCCTACAGCTTTTTCGAAAAACTCGGAGACCTGGTCATAACCGGGCCCACGCTGACCAATGTGAACGACTTTAGGGCGATCCTGATCGACCCGACGGCGTAAGGGAGAAGAGACATGGTGGGGAACAAGGGAGGTCTGGCGGCCCGCGTCAACTATCCGTGGATCATGATCGGGCTGCTCTGGCTCGTCGCGTTCCTCAACGCGGCCGACCGCAACATCCTGCTCGCCGTCCTTCCCGACCTCAAGGCCGAATTCGACCTCACCGACACCCAGCTCGCGCTGCTCGGCTCGGTCTTCTTCTGGATCTACGCCGTCGGCGCCTTCGTCGCGGGCCGCGTCGGCGACAGCGTGCGCCGCAGCCGCCTCATCATCTTCGGCCTTGTCTTCTGGAGCGTCGCGACCGGGGCATCCAGCCTCGCGACCGGCTTTGCGCTGCTGCTTTCGATGCGCGGGCTCGTCGCGGTCGGCGAGTCGACATACTACCCGACCGCCACTGCGCTGATCGGCGACTGGCACAAGCCGCAGATGCGCAGCCGCGCGCTGTCGCTGCACCAGACCGCGGTGTTCGCCGGGTCGGGACTGGGCGCCGTCGCGGCCGGCTATATCGCCGACGCGTTGAGCTGGCACGCGCCGTTCCTGATTTTCGGCGCGGTCGGGCTGGTTCATGCCGTCATGCTGTGGTTCTTCCTCCACGACGCGCCGATCGTCCGCACCGCCGCCGAGGAAGGCAAACCCGCCGAACCCATCGGTATCGTGCTCCGCATTCCCGCGGCGCTGATTCTCTGTGCCGTCTTCGCGCTGGCGACGGGCGCCTCGACGGGGGTCACCTTCTGGGCGCCCTATTTCGTCAAGAATCTGCTCGGCCTCAATCTGGCCGATTCGGCTTGGGTCGGCTCGGCGACGATCAATATCGCCGGTTTCTGCGCGGTCCCGCTCGGCGGTTTGCTCGCGGACACGCTGGCGAAGAAATCGCCGATCGGCCGCTTCACGACGCTTGCGATCGGGCTCGGGCTTGCCGGACTGCTGCTGCTGCCGCTGCTCGGCGCAAAGACCGCGACGCAGATCGGCATGGTGCTGGTTGCGACCAGCATCGCGAAGGGCCTGTTCGACGGCTGCATCTACGCCGCGATGCAGGATGTCGTCCCGCCGCACGCCCGCGCCACCGCGGTCGGCATGATGACGATGATCGGTTTCCTCGGCGCCGGCATCACCCCGATCCTCGTCGCGTGGATCGGCGAGAGCTTTGGCATGGGGTCGGGAATCGTCGCGATGGCGGGGCTTTACGCCGTCGCCGTTCTCATCCTGCTCGGCACCCGCCTGCAGGCCCGCCGCGGCGTCGCGGCCAATCAGGAGGTCGTCCATGTCGTCGAGTAAGGCGCTGATCCTCACCGCGCCGCGCACGCTGGCGTTCGAGGAAAGCGCGTTCGCCCCGCTCGGTCCCGAAGAGGTGCGCATCCGCACGCTCTTCTCGGGGATCAGCGCGGGCACCGAGCTGACCCAATATCGCGGCACCAACCCCTTCATGCACCGCCGCTTCGACGAGGCGCAGCGCCTGTTCGTCGATGCCGAGGTGCCGAGCTGGGACTGGCCGGTGCGCAACCTCGGCTATGAGGAATCAGGCGAGATTGTCGAGGTCGGCAGCGGGATCTCCGACCTGAAGGTCGGCCAGCGCCTCTTCGGCACGTGGAACCACAAGACGCATCATGTCGCGACCGCCGACTATACCCGCGACCGGCTGCTGCCCGAGGGCGCCGACCCGCGCATCGGCATCTTCTCGCACATCGGCGCGGTGGCGCTGAACGGTGTCCACGACGCCCAGATCCGCATCGGCGACACGATCGCCGTATTCGGCTTGGGCGTACCCGGCCAGATTGTCGCGCAAGCCGCCCGCGCGTCGGGTGCGCGCGTGATCGCGATCGACCCCGACGCCGCGCGCCGCGACATCGCGCTCCGCCATGGCGCACATCTCGCGATCGAACCCGCAGGCGCGGCCGAGGAAATCAAGCGCCTCACGGGCGGCCGCGGCGCCGACGCGTGCATCGAGGTGTCCGGCGCGCCGCCCGCGCTCGGCGAAGCGATCCGCGCCGCCGCCTACAACGCGCGCGTCGTCGCGATGGGCTTCTTCCAGGGCGCGATTCCGGGCCTCAAGCTCGGCGAGGAATTTCACCACAACCGCATCCAGCTCATCTGCTCGCAGATTTCCGGCGTCTCTCCCGACGCGAGCTATCGCTGGTCGAAGCCGCGGCTGTGGCGCAGCGCGATCGAGCTGCAGCACGACGGCACGCTCGACCTGATCCCGCTGATCACCCACTGCGCGCCGTTCGAGGACGCACCGAAGCTGTTCGACCAGCTCGACCAAGGCGCGCCGGGCATGTTGCAGGCGATGCTGGAGTTCGGCGCATGAGCGCGCTGCGCGTCGGCCTGCTCGGCTGCGGCGGCATCGGTGCGCGCCATGCTGGCGCGGTCGCTGCATTGCCCGACGATATGGAACTGGTCGCTTGCTGCGGCCGCGATGCGGAGAGGACGAGGGCGTTTGCGGAGGGTCGCACTGCCGCCGCCTACACCGACCTCGATGCTATGCTGCGGCAGGAGCGTCTCGATCTCGTCATTGCGACATTGCCCCCCTATAATCGCGGTGGCGAGATCGAGCGCGTTGCGAAAGCGGGCGCCCATCTGCTCGTCGAAAAGCCGATCGCGCTCAATCAGCCGGCCGCCGACGCGATGGTCGCCGATGTTTCGGCCACCGGCGTCGTCGCCGCCATCGGCTTCATGTACCGCTTCGGCGATGCGGTACGGCGCTGGAAGGCGGCCGATACCGGAGAGGTCGGACTCTACGCCGGCGCCTATCACTGCAACGCGCTCCACGCAGACTGGTGGCGCGAGGAGGCGAAATCGGGCGGCCAGATCCTCGAGCAGGTGATCCATCAGGTCGACCTGATCCGTCATCTGATGGGCGAGCCCGATACCGTCTATGCCCGCCGCGCCAATTTCGCGCACCACGACACGCCGGGCTATGATGTCGAGGATATCAGCGCGATCGTCTTCGGGTGGGACGACGGCCGCATCGCGACGCTCAACGCGTCGAACATCGCGGTGCCCGGCGTGTGGCACAAGGAGTGGGCGGTCTATGCCGAGCGCATGACCGGGCGCTTCACCAGCTGGAACGACGCCGTGCTGACACGCACCGCCGGCGAGGTCTCGGCCGAGGAAATCGCCGGACCGACCGATCCCTTCGTCGCGCAGCTCGCCGACGTGCATCGTGCGATCACGACCGGCGGCGCGCCCTATATTCCGCTCGCCGAAGGCGCGGCTTCGCTCAAGCTGGCGCTGGCGGCCCGCCAATCGGCCGACGAACGCCGCGAAATCCGGCTGACCGCATGATCGCTCTCGAAAAGAGCGGCGTCCGCCTCGACGGGATACAGCCGTTGCTCGACGGCACGGTCCCCGCCTGCTGGCCCGCGAGCGAAATCCCCGGCGGGATCGAATGGGCGCTCGAAGCGGGCGGTGCGATCCGCCTCGCGATCGGCCAGGATTGCGATACGGTCCGCTTGGACGTCTCGGCGAGTGGCCTCGACGAAGCGCCGTTGTCGCTCGGTCTGCGCTTCGGCGCGGTGCGCGGCGTCCGCCGCTATCTCCGCAACGGCTATCACAGCTGGGACGGCAGCTTCTTCGCCGATCCCGGCACCCCCGCAGGCGACGCGCCGCCGGGCAAGGAACCGACTCTCGGCTTCGCGATGACCGCGCTGGTGCCAACCGAAGCGCAGGGCGCCCTCATACTCGGCTTCGACCGCCACGATCGCTTTCAGAACCGCTTTCGCTTCGGCGGCGATGCGGCGGCGATGACGATCGACGTCGAAACCTTGCTCGACCGCACCGGCCGGGTCGCGGCCGAAAGCCTGTTCGTCTACGCCGACCCCGACGTCGAGACCGCGCTGATCCGCTGGTCCGATCGGGTCGCCGCCGCCTCTCCGACGCCGCCGCGCATCCCCGACAAGCGGATCAAGGGCTGGTGCTCGTGGTACAATCTCTACGCCGCGATCAACGAAGAAAATATCCGCGAGCATCTGACCGCGGCCGCGCATTATCGCGACACCCACGGCCCCGATCTCGACATCTTCCTGATCGATGACGGCTTCACCCCCGAAATGGGCGACTGGCTCGACGTCAAACCGCAATTCCCGCACGGAATGCAGCCTTTGCTTGGCGAGATCGCCGGGGCGGGCTTCACCCCCGGTCTGTGGATCGCACCCTTCATGGTCGGCAACCGCAGCCGGCTCTATGTCGAGCATCCCGACTGGGTGGTGCGCGAGAAGGCGACCGGCAAGCCGCTGATCCAGATGGCCTTTTACGGCGAGTTCCGCTGGCACAAGCGCAGCGAGGAATATTATGTCCTCGACATCACGCATCCCGATGCCGAGGCGTATATCCGGCGCGTTTTCCGCACTTGGGCGCATGAATGGGGTGCGCGCTATTTCAAGACCGACTTCATGTTCTTCGGCGCCGAATATGGCCCCGACCGCGCTGTCTGGCACGAGAGCGGCCTGTCGCGCGTCGAAATCTGGCGCAAGATGGGCGCGATCATCCGCGAAGAGATCGGCGATGCCTTGTGGCTGGGCTGCGGCTGCCCACTCTGGGCTTCGGTCGGGCTGGTCGATGCGATCCGCATCGGGCGCGACGTCGGGGTCAAATGGTCGGGCGATCAGTCGGCCGAGAGCCTGCTCCGCGATCAGGCGACGCGCAACCATGCCGCGGGCCGGCTGTGGCAGGCCGATCCCGACTGCATCCTGCTCCGCGACCGCTTCCACGATCTGACCGACGCGCAGGTGGAAAGTCTCGCATTGCTGGCCGGTCTGTCCGGCGGGGTGTTGATGACGAGCGATCATCTCGGCGAACTTACGCCCGAACGCGCAACGCTGTTCGACGCGCTCGCGGCGCTCGATGTGGTCGACTGCCGCTATCCGTCGCTCGGCAATGGCGAGGCGCTGATCGTCCAGCGCGCGACGCTCGCCGACGGCCGGACGCTCGAACTCCGGCTCGATCCCGAAACCGGCGAGAGCCGCTGCACCGACAGCGCCGGGGCGGTCTGGCCATGACCTTCGACCCGACCGAACATCCGCACCGGCGCTACAATCCGCTGCGCGGCGAGTGGATTTTGGTATCGCCGCACCGCGCGAAACGCCCGTGGCAGGGCGAGCAGGGCAGGGACGTGACCGAGCTGCCGCCGAGCTACGATCCGACCTGCTACCTCTGTCCCGGCAACACGCGCGCCAATGGCACGACCAACCCCGCCTATGCGGGACCGTTCGTTTTCGACAACGACTTCGCCGCGCTGCTTGCCGACACGCCCGCGCCCGAAACGTCGGGCGATCCGCTGTTCCGCACCGAAGCCGCATCGGGCACCTGCCGCGTGATCTGCTTCTCGCCCGATCATGCGCGCGGGCTGCCGCTGCTGTCCGACGCCGAGATCGCCGCGGTCGTCGACTGCTGGTGCGAGCAATGCGCCGACCTCGGCCGCACGCACGCGAACGTGCAAGTCTTCGAGAACCGCGGCGCGATGATGGGCTGCTCGAACCCGCACCCGCACGGGCAGGTCTGGGCGACGAAGCACATCCCCGCCGAGATCGCATGCGAGGACGCGAGCCAGCGCGCGTGGGCCGGCGCGAAGCCGATGCTCCTCGAACTCGCCGAACGCGAAGTCGGCGGCCCGCGTGTCGTCGTCGAGCATGACGACTGGCTTGCGATCGTCCCCTATTGGGCAAGCTGGCCGTTCGAGACGCTGCTGCTGCCGCGCTTCGCGGTGCAGCGCTTGCCCGATCTCGAAGCCGCGCAGTGCCAAAGCCTCGCCGCGATCCTCGGCGAGCTCACCCGTCGCTACGATGCGCTCTTCGACTGCGCCTTTCCTTACTCGATGGGCTGGCACAGCGCGCCGTTCGGTGAAGGCGACGTCGGCCACTGGCAGCTCCACGCCCATTTCTATCCGCCGCTCCTCCGCTCGGCGACGGTGCGCAAGTTCATGGTCGGCTACGAACTGCTCGCCGAGGCGCAGCGCGACCTCACCCCCGAGCAAGCCGCCGAGCGCCTCCGCGCCGTCAAGCCATGACGCTCGCCGACCGCATCCTCGTACGCTTCGCCGAACTCGTCGGCGCCGCGCCCGACTTTGCCGTCCGCGCCCCCGGCCGCGTCAACCTGATCGGCGAGCACACCGACTATAACGACGGCTTCGTACTCCCCGCCGCGATCGGCTTGCAAAGCATCGTCGCGGTCCGCCGCCGCCCCGACTCCATCGTCCGCATGATCGCCGCCGACTTCGGCGATGCGGTTAGCGCGTTCGATCTCGCACAGCCGATGGCGCGCGACCCGAACCAGCCTTGGTCCGACTATATCCGCGGCGTCGCCACCATCCTGCAGGCGGAAGGCGTCGATCTCGGCGGTCTCGACATGCTCGTTGCGGGCGACATTCCGCAGGGCTCGGGCCTGTCCTCCTCGGCCTCGCTCTCGGTCGCGAGCGGGATGGCGTTCGGCGAACTGTTCGCACCCGGCCGCTTCGACGCGACCGGGATCGCGCTGATAGCCCAGCGCGCCGAATGCGATTTCGTCGGCATGCGCTGCGGCAATATGGACCAGCTCGCGTCGGCCCATGGTACGGCCGATCACGCCTTGCTCATCGACTGCCGCAGCTTGGACGTTCGCCCGGTCGCCCTGCCGACCGATACCGCTATCCTGATCGTCCACTCGGGGATCAGCCGCGGCCTCGTCGATGGCCACTACAACGAGCGCCGCGCCCAGTGCGAAGCCGTGGCGCGCCAACTTGACGGCCCCGCACTTCGCGATGTCATGCTCGGCCAGCTCGAAGCCGCGCGCGCCGACCTCGACCCCGTCGCCTACCGCCGCGCGCGCCACGTCGTCACCGAGAACGCCCGCACGCTCGCCGCCGCCGATGCGATGGCCGCAGGCGATCTCGCCGCGCTCGGCGAGCTGATGGCCGCCTCACATGCTTCGATGCGCGACGATTTCGAGATCACGCTTCCCGCGATCGACCAGCTCGTCGCCGAGCTGCAGGCCGCGGCCGGCCCGCGCGGCGGCGCACGCATGACCGGCGGCGGCTTCGGCGGCGCGGTCGTCGCGCTCGTCGCGGCCGATGCGGTCGAAACGGCGGTGGCCCACATCGAAGCGCGCTATCGCACGCCGGAAGGCAACAAGCCGCTAATCATGGTCGAACGCGCCCACGCCGGCGCGTCCTTCCTCTAAAAGCAGGCGCAAGGGACAGGATATGAGCGACAAGATTGCGCTGATCGAAGCGGGCGGCACCAAGTTCATCGTTGGCGTCGGCGATGCCTCGCGCAACATCCACGCCCGCACCCGCATCGACACCACGCGCCCCGACGAAACGATCCCCGCCGCGGTCGAATGGCTCCGCGCGCAGGGCGGCGACTATGCGGCGGTCGGCATCGCGAGCTTCGGCCCCCTCGACCTCGACCCCGCCTCGCCCAAATGGGGCCATATCACCCGCACCACCAAACCGCACTGGAGCGACGCCGACATCGCCGGGCCGTTCGCGCGCGCCTTCGGTTGCCCGGTCGCGATCGACACCGACGTCAACGGCGCCGCGCTCGCCGAATGGAAGTGGGGCGCGGGGCAGGGGACGAGCTCGACGCTGTATCTCACCGTCGGCACCGGTGTCGGTGGCGGCGCAGTCGTCGGCGGACGGCCGATCCACGGCCTCAGCCACCCCGAGATGGGGCATATCCGCATGCCGCGCCATCCTGCCGATCTCGATTTCGCGGGGCATTGCCCGTTCCACGGCGACTGCCTCGAAGGCCTCGCCGCCGGCCCCGCGATCATTGCGCGCTGGGGCGCATCTCTCTCCGACCTGCCCGCCGATCACATAGGGCACGAGATCATCGCCTGGTATCTCGCGCAGGCGGCGCAGACCTTTCAGGCGATTCTCGAACCGGCGCGGATCATTCTCGGCGGCGGAGTGATGGGGACACCCGGCCTGCTCGATCGCGTTCGGGCGGAGACTGGCAAGGCGGCGGCGGGCTATTTTGCCGGTACGCCGGAAGAGATCATCGTTGCGCCAGCACTTGGTGAAAATACCGGCCTGCTCGGCGCCCTGGCGTTTGCGGCCCGGCCGGCGAACTTGGATTACCTGCTTACCGGGACGAAAAGAGCATGATTACCAAGCTTCCGATCAGCGTGCACGAGAAACCATGGGGTTTGACACAACTTCCTGAGCCGTTCGGTCATCTTTCCGGCGCCCCGGTCGGCGAAATATGGTTTGATCCGCCTCCAGGAGCGGAGCTGCTGGTCAAATATCTGTTCACGAGCGATCGCCTCTCCATACAAGTTCACCCCGACGATCAGCAGGCGAAGCAGAGGGGTAAGGCATCGGGAAAGGAGGAGTGCTGGTACATTGTCGACGCCCGGCCGGGCGCCGTGATCGGTATCGGAACCTGGAGAATACTTGACGCTGCCGGGCTGCGAACTGCCTGTTTGTCAGGCGAAATCGAAGAGCTGCTGGAGTGGCATCCGGTCTCCGCAGGCATGTTCTTTCATGTGCCGCCCGGCACCGTCCATGCGATCGGCGCTGGCATCTCGCTGATCGAAGTTCAGCAGAATAGTGACGTTACCTATCGCTTGTATGACTACGGGCGGCCGCGGCCGTTGCACCTTCGAGAGGCAATCGATGTCGCTCACGCGGGTCCGATGCCACAGGCTCTCAGGCAATTTGTCGATCCAATGCAGACTCGGCCTCTGCTCCGATCGGCTGCATTGAATGTTTTCCATTATAGCGCGGCAGACAGTCGAATCGTCAATTTGACGACGTCCACACTTATCATCCCGATCGCTGGCCATGTCGAACTTGGTGGCGTCGCTATCTGCAGCGGCGAATGCGCTTTGGTCGAAGGGGAGGATCGAATTGAAATGAAACATGGCGCTCGTCTTTTGGCAGCTTTGTCCGGTCTGGATTCGGCGCGCGCGGGCTTGTAGATTTAAGCATTACCTCTTTTCTGGTTCGCTGGCGGCTTGGTGTGGCGTGAGTTCAATTTACGAGAGCTATTCTGCGCGACACTTTATCAATTGGAATCCCGCTAAAAAATTTTCAAAATCGGCGAGCGTCTCCTTTTCACAGTTCGCGCCTGGAAGCAGACCGTCTGAAACCGGCCATTTTGAGCCGAAGGACGCCGTTCCTCCAGACGGACTACTGGGAGCTCGCTCTGCGAAACATCAAAGGCTGTCGCCCGACACCGCGCGCAATTCTGCCGTTCGCGCAACGAGTGGCTAAACGCTTCGTTAAGCGGGGAAGCACTATCGTCTCTGACCACTATTTGCGGGATTGCAGTAAAAATGGCCCTCGGCGCCAGCGGTAATTTGTCCGTTCAATCGGACGCTGTCCTACGCGAGCAATATGCGAGCTTGGCGCGGCAAGTTCCGCTCATGTACGCGCTCATGTTCCTCAACGTCTTGTTTCTCGCGATCGTAACCGCCGACGGCGAATCTTGGGCCATCAGCTTCATGGCGCCGCTGGCCTTGACGGTGATCATCGGGGTGCGCGGAGCAGCGTGGTATTTGCGAAGAGGCACCGTCGCCACCGATGATCATATTCGCCGATATCTGCGCGGCACGGTCCTTCGAGCCGGTGCCTTCAGTCTCATGTTCGGAGGCTGGGGCCTCTTTCTTTTCCTGGTTGCCGATCCCTTTCACACGACCGCTATCGCGCTGTTCATATTCGTTGGTTCGATCAGCTGTTGCTATTGCCTGCAGGCCCTCCCCGCCGCGGCCCGGCTTGTTCTCCTGTTCGGAGCTTTGCCGGTCACCATCGGCCTACTCGTCTCGCGTGACTGGTATTTCACGGGGATGGGCCTGACATTCCTGCTTGGAGCCGGGGTCATCCTGCGAACAATCGCGACCACGCGGTCGGCGGTGTATGAATCGCTTCGGTCGCGGTCGGAAATGTCTGCGCTGATCGAAGCTCTTCGGCGAAGCGAGGAACATTACCGGTTTTCGGTCGAACTCAACCCCCAGATTCCATGGATCAGTGATCCCGAAGGACAGATCGTCGAAGTGGGGCCGCGCTGGACCGAGCTCACCGGCGTGCCCGCTGAGGAGGCGCTCGGCGGGGGCTGGACCAATTATCTCCATCCCGACGACCTGCCCAGCGTTCTCGCGCACTGGAGCCAGGCACTGACATCGGTCGACAATGCTGTTGCTGACGTGCGGTACAGAGTTCGTAACACGGACGGCAGTTACCGATGGTGCCGCGCGCGAGCCAATCCGCGTCGCAACGCTGACGGGCGGATCGTCAGCTGGTATGGAACTCTGGAAGATATCCACGATCAGGTGACTGCGGAACTGGCCTTGCGGGAGAGCGAGGAGCGCTACCGCTTGGCTTCCCACGCCACGAACGATGTGATCTGGGACTGGTCGCACCGCACCGACCGCATCGAATGGGGCAACGGAGCGGTAGACGTGCTGGGTTATCCGGAAGCGTCGAAAGGCACTCCGGTCAGCTGGTGGAAGGAGCGGATTCATCCTGATGACTTGCCCGGCGTGGACGCGACATATGACACGGTGCTGCGCAACGTCCAGGATAGCTGGAGTCATGAATATCGGTTCCGCGCTGCGCATGGCAATTTCATCAACCTCTTTTCGCGGGGCTACGTCGTGCGCGATGACGAGGGGCATGCAGTACGGTCGATCGGCGCGCTTCTTGACGTCACCGCCGCGCGCCGGTCCGAGGAGGAGCTGCGATGGGCTGCGAACCACGATCCCCTCACGGGACTGCCCAACCGCAAGCTCTTTAGCGAAGTACTGGAACAGGCGCTCGCCGGGGCCGCCGCAGACACTTCGTGCGTTTGCGTTATCGTTATAGATGTCGATGGGTTCAAGCTCCTCAACGACAGCATGGGGCATGCGGCGGGCGATGAGCTTCTCAAAACTATAGCGCGACGCCTGCAGGGTAACCTTCCTGCCAGTGCGACGGTGGCCCGGCTCGGCGGCGATGAATTCGCGGTGATTGTGCCGGGGCTGGCTCCTGATTCCGCGCGCGCCTCGGCTGTTGATGCAATCCTCAAGGGCGTCGCGGATACACTGACCATCGACGAGAGCGTCTTGCCCGTCAGCATTAGCGCGGGCGCCGCAGTGTGGCCGGCCGACAGCGACGACGCCGAAGGGATTCTGAAGAGCGCAGACCTCGCGCTTTACGCGGCGAAGGCAGAAGGCGCGGGGGTCGTACGCGAATTTCGCTCCGAGATGCGCGAGGCTGCTGAGAGCCGCAAGGCCATGCTGCGCGAGGCGCGCGAGGCTCTTCGCGACGACCGGATCATCCCTTTCTATCAAGCAAAAGTCGACCTTCGCAGCGGCGACGTCATCGGTTTCGAAGCGCTGCTACGCTGGCACCATCATCGGCGTGGCCTTCTGCCCCCCAATAGCATTCAGGCTGCATTCGACGACAGTCTGCTCGCCAGTGAACTGACCGACCGGATGATCGACCGCGTACTTGCTGACGTAGCGGACTTTAGCGATAAGGGCGTTGCCTTCGGCCGTATCGCAATCAACGGTTCGCTCGCGGATTTCCGGCGCGACGACTTCGCGGACCGTATTCTCGGCAAGTTTCACCGCGCCGGCATTCCGCCGACGCAGCTCGAACTGGAAGTTACCGAAAGCGTCTTCGTCGATCATCTTGCCCTCAATGTAGAGCGTGCGTTGCAAGCCTTGGTAGCCGAGGGCGTGTCGATCGCCCTCGACGACTTCGGTACCGGTTATGCATCCTTGACGCACCTACAGCAGTTTCCGGTCGATGTTCTGAAGATCGACAGATCGTTCATTTCACGGCTCGATAGCGCAGACAGCGCCGATTTCGCAATCGTTCACGGCGTGATCGACATCGCGCATCGTATGAACATCGTCACGGTCGCGGAGGGCGTGGAAAACGATAACCAGCTCGTTCAGCTGCGCAATCTCGGCTGCGATATCGCGCAAGGCTATCTGTTCAGCCGCGCAATCAGCTTCGAACGCGTGCCGGCCTGGCTGCGGAAGTGGGGACAGAACCGTCCTGTATGGTCAGAGGCGGCGGCTGATCGAGCGACAGCCGAACCGCCTACACGCATGGCATGATCGAAAGAGGGGCCGGCCAAGGTGTCGCATCAGCATTGAAAACACAGTGGGGTACCTCGGCGTTGATTTGGAAGTTGCGCTGACGTTGGCGGAAGGCATCGAAGTCTGACGTGTCGATTTGAACACCCTGAGGGCGAGCGCTCTGACGTGCAGCTGAACGTCCGCTCTGTTTGTTTGGACGCCAATAGCGGCCAGTCAGCAAACGTTGAGAGTTTCAGACGCCGTTAGGCGTCAGAAAGTCTTCGATGCCCGAACCGCGGGGATCGTGGGCTGAGCTATGGGGAAAGCAGTTTTGTGCTGATGGTGGGAAGGCCAGATGTTGCCCAAAAGCGGACGTGCGCGATAGCGGACCTTCTGAATTTAGATCGCAAAAGCGGACGTGGAAAAGCGGACGGGCCGATTTTGATATGGCGACGTCTGCTTTTGAGCAGCACCGGCGCGAGCGGGGTCGCTTCCAGGGGCGGGGGTGCGCTGGATCGTGTCGGTGCCAGGCCGTGCCGGATCACGGCGTAGGTGTCCCGGGTGCGAGGGATGGCGGTGGCGGCGCGCGAGGCTGATAACGGCGCTCGAACACCTCGATGACGATCATGATGCCGCCACAGCACGGGCAGGTCGGTCGGGGCTCTGCATCGTCGGTCGGTTCCTCGGACGGGGGAGGCGCGACATCGAGCAGACGTCGCGCGCGTTCGAGATGATCCTTGCGGCGTGCGCTGGCGAGGAGGCCATAGTGGCGGATGCGGTGGAATCCGCGAGGCAGGGCGTGGAGGAGGAAGCGGCGGATGAACTCGTCGGCGGCGAGTGTCATGACCTGCTGCCGTCCGGCGCCGGCCTTGCGATAATCCTTGTAGCGGAAGGTGACCCCGGCATCGTCGAAGCGGAGGAGGCGGCTGTTCGATATGGCGACCCGGTGGGTGTATCGAGACAGATAGGCGAGCACCGCCTCGGGGCCCGCAAACGGCGGCTTGGCATAGACCACCCAGCGCTTCTTCCTGACGGGCGAGAGGTGGCGCAGGAATGCGCGTCGTTCGGCAAGATGCGTCAGGCTGCCAAAGAAGGCGAGCTTGCCGTCATCGTGCAGCGCGCGCAGCCGGGTCAGGAACAGGCGGCGAAACAGGGCACCAAGGACGCGGACCGGGAGCAGGAAGGCGGGGCGGGCGGATATCCAGCGTGTTCCATCGCGCGAGATGCCGCCGCCCGGCACGATCATGTGGATGTGGGGATGATGGGTCAGCGCCGAGCCCCAGGTGTGAAGCACGGCGGTGATGCCGATCCGGGCGCCAAGATGCTTCGGGTCGGCGGCGATCGTGAGCATCGTATCGGCCGCGGCCTTGAACAGCAGGTCATAGACGAGCGCCTTGTTGTGGAAGGCGATCGCGGCGACCTCGGCAGGCAGGGTGAACACGACATGGAAATAGCCGACGGGCAGGAGGTCGGCCTCGCGGGCATCGAGCCAAGTGCGCGCGGCAGCGCCCTGGCATCTTGGACAGTGCCGGTTGCGGCAGCTGTTATAGGCGATCCGCCAGTGCCCGCAGTCGGTACAGGCCTCGACGTGACCGCCGAGCGCGGCGGTGCGGCAATGCTCGATCGCCGACATGATCTTGAGCTGATGCAGGCTCAGATGTCCGACATGGGCGGCGCGGTAGGTTGGCCCGGCAGCGCGGAAGATGTCGGCGACCTCGAGTGAGGCGCGCATCCCGCCTCAGCCGTCAGGGGCTTCCTTGCTCGGCGATGCGAGCGCGAGCCTGTCGAGCGGACTGGTCACCGCGCGCATCGTCTTGGTGGCGACCTTCGTGTAAAAGGCGGTCGTATTTAGCGCGGCGTGGCCAAGCAGGACCTGGATGACGCGGATATCGACACCATCTTCGAGAAGATGGGTGGCGAAGCTGTGCCGCAGGGTGTGCGGTCCGACGCGCTTGTCGATGTCCGCGGCCTCAGCGGCCTCGACGACGACGCGGTAGAGCTGGCGCGTGCTGATCGGAGCCGAAGCGCTCTGTCCGGGGAAGAGCCAGCCATCGGGAACGAGGAAGCCCTGTTGCCGTCCGGCGCGCCACCAGTCGCGGAGCAGCAGGAGCAGGCCTTCGGGCAGCATCGCGTTGCGGTAGCGTCCGCCTTTACCGCGCTCGATCCGGAGCAGCATCCGCTTGCTGTCGACGTCGCTGATCTTGAGCGCTGCCACCTCGGCCACCCGCAGGCCCGCGCCATAAGCGACCGACAGCGCCGCCTGATGCTTGAGCGAGCGTGTGGCATCGAGCAGCCGCTTCACCTCGGCCATGGTCAGAACGACCGGGATCTTGCGGACCTGCTTGGTGCGGATCAGCTTACGCACGAGATCGGGGCGGTCGAGCGTGTGGGTAAAGAAGAACCTCAGCGCGCCGACGATGCTGTTCATCGTCGGCGCCGGCACGCCCGCCTGCTGCTGCTCGAACTGGAACTGCCGGATATCCTCGGTGCTCGCGGTGTGGGGCGAGCGACGCAGCCAGGTCGCGAACCGTCCGACGTCGCGAAGATAGTTACGCTGCGTCTCCGTGGAGAACCCGCGCAAGGTCATATCGTCGATCAGTCGCTGGCGCAGCGGGCTGATCGGGCCAATCTGGATAAGCTCGTTCATCGTTCGACTCCTCAGTTGAAGGAGTCGAAAGGGTCTGCCTCTGACCGCAGACGTTCAATCAGGCGCGGCGTTCGTCGGGCCGCTTTACATCGAGGCTAGCGCCAATCCGCGGAGCGGTTCGTGCAACGGCCAGTACTGTCCACAGGGCGCATCAGGGGCATCTTCGGTCAATCGTGCTAGCTCTAATCGGCCGGTTTATTCACCACCTTCTGATCATGCTGCTATCAAGCCGGCAGCACCTGCGTGAGAACGCTGCCTGCAAGCCGCGCTGTAGCGAGGAGGCGCGATAGGTCGTGTCCGCTTCGCGCCTTTGCCGAAAGCCCGGACATCGTCGTGGCGACAAAATCGGTCACTTGATCGGCCGCCTCCGGATGGCGCGCCGCGATATAGTCATGGATGAACGTTTCCGCACCGAGGTTGAGCGCGCGAGCGGCTTCGCGCGCATCGTCGTCGTTGCAACGCGTGCCTTCGAGTACAAGGCACCCGCCTGCCGCCGGGTTGAACGCATAGCGACGCGCGGCCTCCTCCAGCATAGCCGCAACGGCATCGGCGACGGGGACGTCGGGACGCAGAATGTCCGCGAGCGGAATCGCTTCGGTGTCCGTCCAATAATCGAGCACGCGCTGGTAAAGTCCGGCTTTGCTGCCGAAAGCGGCGTAAAAGCTTGGCGGATTGATGCCGAGCGCGTCGGTGACATCGGCGACGCTGACGGCGTCATAACCGCGTTCATGGAAAAGTTGCTGCGCAGTCGCCACCGCTGCCTCGGGATCGAACTTACGTGGACGGCCACGCGTGCGGGATCTATTTGTAGTAACCATTACAAAATGCCTTGACGATGGCTTTCGCGATATTATGTAGTGGACGATACATTAATAAGCAAGGAGTCTCCCGATGTCCAACTTTCAAGGAAAATCCGTTCTGGTCCTCGGCGGCAGCCGCGGAATCGGCGCGGCGATCGTCCGCCGTTTTGCGTCCGACGGCGCCAAGGTCGTCTTCACCTACAACGGATCGCGCGAGGCGGCCGAGCAGCTGGCGACCGAAACCGGCACCAGCGCGGTAGCGACCGACAGCGGCGACCGCGACGCAGTGATTGCACGCGTGCGCGAGAGCGGCCCGCTCGACATACTGGTCGTCAACGCCGGCTTCGCGCTGTTCGGCGACGCGCTCGACCTCGATCCCGACGACGTCGACCGGCTGATCCGCGTCAACGTCACCGCCCCCTATCATGCGTCGGTCGAGGCCGCGCGGCAGATGCCCGACGGCGGCCGCATCATCGTGATCGGTTCGGTAAACGGCGACCGCATGCCTCTCCCCGGCATGGCCTCCTATGCACTGAGCAAATCGGCGCTGCAGGGCATGGCGCGCGGACTGGCCCGCGATTTCGGACCGCGCGGAATCACGATCAATATCGTGCAGCCCGGCCCGATCGATACCGACGCCAACCCCGAGGACGGACCGATGCGCGAGCTGATGCACAGCTTCATGGCGATCAAGCGCCACGGGCGGCCCGAAGAGGTCGCTGGCATGGTTGCTTGGCTGGCTGGCCCCGAAGCGGGTTTTGTCACTGGCGCCATGCACACGATCGACGGCGCATTTGGTGCCTGAGGTGGAGCAGGGGACGGTCGCAAGACCGCCCCCTTTGCCGACGGTCGCGCCTTAAATGGCAAGATTTGGCCGTGAGCAAGCCCTGACTTACGGTCAGCAGATATGTCCATCCAGCGGTTCAATGCCATGTGGGCGGAATAAGTGCTCTATACGCGAATCTACACGAAAGAGCGGATCTGCCGCTACTTGCTCGCGACAGCATTCTGGCATCTCTTGCTGAGTATCAGGGACAAGCGCCGATGGACTGTGAAGCTCGGCGCGACTTTGCTGGTCCTCGCTGGGGTCACGTTTGTCTGGGTGACGCTCGCTCTCCACCTCTATGGCTTCAACATGGTTTTTTGATGCCGGCGGCGGGTGGTCAGTCGTTTTCGCGCGATCGGCGCGGTCGAGCCGCCTTTCGGGGAGCAGCCCTGCGACATTTCGCGGCATGTCTTTATCGAGGCCGCACCGCTTGTAGGGACGCCCTTCGAAGCCAAGGACATCGCCATCGACGTCGACTCCCCGGAGAGGAGCGCAACGGCGCGCAGCGACATGTGATGTGTCAGGCCTCGTCTAGGTCAGGGCTTCAAATGCTTCCATGATCCGGTCACGAGTCCGCCTGTCAGGTGCAACTTCCGACATGGCGAACAGGCTTGCCTTGGCGCCCTCGACATCGCGGGATTGCAACTGCAGACGCGCCAGATTTTGCCAGGCCTCGAGGCGCCTCGGTGCGACCCTGGTTATCCGCTGATAAATTGCGAGACCCCGCTGATGATCCTTTTCCTGCTCTGCGCGGATTCCCTGATTGTTCAGCAGCCGGGCCAGCACATCGCGATTGCTCATCCGCACGGCGCTGAGTGCGGCGGCGCCGCCTTCCTGGCCTAGACTCGCACGGTACACCGCTGCAACTTGTCCCGCTGACAGCACAGCGCCTCCGGCAAACGGATCGAGCACCACCGGATTCTTCTCGCCCAGCTGGACAAGCACCTTGCCGGGGAGATTGAGCACATAGGCGCTCCAGCCCGTCCGGCGGGCCATGGCGACATAGAGGATCGACAGTGCAATCGGCAGGCCGCGCTTTCGGTCCAGCACCCTGATGAAGTCCGCGTTGACGGGTGCATCATAAGTTTCATCGTCGCCAACGAACCCCAGTTCGCCGTGCAGAACGCGCGAAAGCGCCGCGGCCCGTTCTTCCGGAAGGAACGCGCTTCGGCCTTCAGCGCACACCCGGTCCTCAATATCTTCGAGCATGTCGAGATAATGGGCGATGTCCGCATTTTCATGATCGAGTTGGCTGAGAGCGAGCGATGCCAGGTCGAGCAGGATATCTTCGTCTTCGATGAGGCCGATGGCAGCAATATCCATGATCATGTCTCCTTTTCGACCAAACCAAGCCGCTGCGCCAGCACGGGCCGGCTTTCGCGAATGTCCTTGCGATAGGCTTCATTCTCGCCCGGTGCTTCTAGCCGCGGATTGGCTAGCCACGCGCATTGTTGCGGGCTGAGAAAGTCCGCGAGCGGTGTGCGATAGGGTATAGCGAGGTTGATCTGCGTGCGCTGAGCCGGCGTCAGCGGCAGATGGCGCGCCGCATTTTTGCGCAGATAGAATTGCGGTTCACCGTCAAGCGCGAACCCGCCACTGTCGATCGCGCCAAATCCCTCCTCGTGGGCATAAGCATCGAGTTCGGAACGCGCCGCCGCGCGGGGATCGAAATGGACCTGCACCACTTCCTCGCCATCGATCCAGCCAGCGTCGGTCGTGATGACCGCCGGATGCTGCGCGAGGCTCGTTTCGCCCGACCAGAAGCACGGCGTCGTGTAGGTCGCCGATTTGCTGAGGCCATTTTCGATCAGCAGGTCGCGCCCCAACAGGCGGAAGTAGCCAGGAACGTCGCCGCCGAGCAATTCCAGCACGGCGACGATCTTTTGGTGCAGAGCCGGCGCATCATAACGATCGGCGAGCTTGGGCAGCAACTCGGCGCCATCGGGCCCGAGAAACCGCACCACGGGATTATTCCATGATGGCTCGTCGAAGCGGCGCAGGATCTCGGCGTCCGCCCCCGGGCGGTTGTTGAAGATGGCCACGGGCACGAACCGATCTGCGATAAGTTCCACCATCAAGGGATGGGTCAGTACATCCTGCCCGAAACGCACGCACGTCGAGCAGCCCGGCACCTCCTGAAAGAGCAGCAGAACCGGTTTTCTCTGCTCGGCTGCGACCGCGAGACCGGCGTCCAGATCGCGCAGCCAGGCGACGTCGCCGAGCTCGCGATGCTCGCGCAAGGAAACTAGATTTTGTTGCATGGGTCTAATCTAGTGAGGGCGGTTCGCAATACAATGCGAGCGGGGCTATCGCGAAGTGATTCCAGAGCCGGCTCAATCGTGTCGTAATCCGAAAAGGCTAAGTTCCAATTGCATCGATTTTCGGTTCCAGTTTTGGTTGAAGAGCCCTCCATTTGGGTCGCACGGATGCACATAACTGTTCGCGTCTTCCCTTGCTTTGCAGAATCAGTCCTGCATCTGCGCCCTGCGTCCGCGCGGCGCAGTTGAACATGGGCGCGGAACGTCAGACGGTGAGATCGAAGGCATAAAACGCAAAACAGATATATGCGCCATTCATATACGTATCCGTGCACCTCATGGGCGGCAGCGCGACAATTTAGAGAGGAAGTGGTAACGGCCTACCGAGTTGGAAGCGTCAAACCTTGTTCGCGCGACTGCATTCCGCAGGTATTAAGGCTGGCCGCTCGGCCAGAAAGGAGGGGTCTCGCTCCATGTCCAACTTCGTCGCTGAGAAATCGATCGCGGCGGTGAGAGCAGTCGATGAGGTTCGCGATGGCATGCTTGTCGGGTTAGGGACCGGAAGCACCGCCGCTTATGCCGTGAAAAGCCTCAGCGAGCGCATCAAGCACGGCCTTCGCATCACCGCGGTCGCCACATCCCAAGCGACCGAAGCTCTAGCTCTCCGTCTTGCGGTGCCGCTTGTTCCCTTTCAACAGCTTAGCGCTGTCGACCTGACGATCGACGGCGCCGATGAAATCGATGACCGCTTCCAAGCCATCAAAGGGGGAGGCGGCGCCCTGCTTCGCGAGAAAATCACCGAGTCCGCATCCACGCGCGTGATCATCATCGCCGATTCCAGCAAGCTTGTTGCGCAGCTCGGCAAATTCCCTCTGCCCGTGGAGGTGGTTCCTTTCGCCACCGAGTTTGTTCGTGCACGCCTGTCCGCACTCGGAGCCCGTGTTACTGTTCGCGAAGCGGGTGGGACGCCCTTCCTCACGGACCAGGGCAATTACATCCTGGACGCAGCTTTGGATGAGATACCAAGGCCGCGCGAGATCGCCGCCGCGATCACCACAATCCCGGGCGTCCTGGAGCATGGACTGTTCTTGGATGAAATCGATACAATCATGATTGCGCGCGGTGACATGGTGGAGGTGCGACACCGGGGTGAAGCTTGAGGTCTTGCATATCATCACCTGCGCGGCGTCGATGGCGGCGCTGACACATTCTTAGCCGCGACCTCGGGCATTTTTTTAACCCGTTCGTCGCGCGCCATAGCCCCAAGGTATCAATCCAGCCCGGCGCCTTGATAAGATGGAAGTGATTTTTTTGGCGCGCGCTATCAGTCGGTGGAATCAAAACCCTTTTAAAACCGAGATTTCCTCGCCGGACGCGCGGATAAAAGGAGGCTAGTCTATGACTTGCTGTCTATGCCCCGCGCACATATAGACGCGCCGATGGATGGACCTCGAGACCGCAATATATTTGGGGCGTTCGCACTGATGATCAGCGACGACATCGTTCGCGCTAGTTCATCGCGGGCACCGGAAGCTGGCCCCGCCGCCTCAGCGCTGGCGCTACTCGCGCACCAGCCCGGGCTCTCGATCCGCATGCTTGCGGTCGGGGTAGGCCTTTCCCATGCAGGGACGGTTCGCCTGGTGGATCGATTGGCTACCGAGGGATTGATCGAACGCAGGGAGCATTCGTCAGATGGGCGCACGCGGGCCCTCTACCTCACTCCAACCGGAAAGATTGCGAGCGACGAGGTTCTTGCTTCGCGCGACGAGGTGATTGCCGAAGGATTATCGATCCTGAAGCCCGACGAACTGAAAATCCTATGCGACATGGCTGAACGCGTCCTGCGCGATCGCCTGGAAAACCTGGAGCATTCCTACCGCATCTGCCGCCTGTGCTGCTATGAAGGCTGCACCAACTGCCCCATCGACGCCGAATTGCACGAACGGGGGGTGGAACGCGGGAAAAGTGGCGACGGGTAGGGCTCGCAATTTGCGGACGTGATGGGCCGATCTGGAAGGCAAATTACGAAGGCGCGCTTGCGCGAAGCGCGGCGCCCGTGACGAGGGCAAGCCGCTTGATGTAGGCGCGATCCGATCGTCCCCCCAATACCGCGATCCGCCAGTATAACGGGGCTGCGATGAGGTCGGCCGCCATCTCACGGTCCACCAAGGGCGACACTTCCCGGCGTTTGATCGCCCGATTAATCAGGCCATTGATCCGCTCGCGCCGTGCGCGCTGGAAAGGCCGGATCGCCATTTCCAATGCCGGCGTCCGCTCGATCTCGCCATGAAGGTCGGTCAGAATCCGTCGCACCTTGGGATGCCTCAGAACGCGGCGGATGGCGAGGAGCACCGCTTGCAGATCAGCCTCCAGCGAGCCGTGCTCTTCCACATCGGTCATCGTCAACCCGACATGCGACAGCAAATCGCTGGCCATCGACACCTTGTCCGGCCAGCGGCGGTAAAGCGCAGCCTTGCCGACCCCTGCAGTTCGCGCCACCCGTTCGAGGCTCAGACCCGCATAGCCAGTCCTTGCCCATTCTTCGAAGAAGCTGCGCGTCAGTGCATTCGTTACGTCAGCACGCATGACCGCTGCTCCGCTGAGAACACGGGCTGCTTTCGGATTTCCGTCGGAACGCTTGTGTTCCATCGATGCCTTCCTATATATCTCAGCGGAACGCTACCGTTCCAACCGATTGGGATTAGTTCATGACAGACAGTGTGGAAAGCTTTTCAGCGATGCTTCGAAAGGCATTGGGTGATCGTCTCGCTCCCGATGCTGCCACCTTTCTCGACATGGTGGCTGAAAATGGGGTGATGGAATTTCCTTATTCGCCGCCAGGCCTTCCGACCCGGTTGGTTGGAAAGGCTGCTATCGCGCGTCACCTTGAAAGCCTTGGTGACATGATAGCCTTCGACCGCATGGGTGAGCCGACCATTCACGCCACGACCGACCCCGATGTTACCATTGTCGAGTTCGAAGGCTTCGGAAGCGGCGTTGCGACCGGGGAATCCTATGACCAACGCTACATATCCGTGATCCGGACGGACGCCGGGCGGATTATGCACTATCGCGATTACTGGAACCCGCTGGTGGTGCTGCGCGCGCTTCGCGGCAGCGCGGTTGTCGATGCCCTTGTCGGCGGAGCGTCAGACCATGGTTGATCGGGTCTTGGTGACTGGGGGCACGGGCAAGACGGGCGCGCTGGTTGCGCAGCAGCTTACGGCACGCGGTGTCGAACCCCGCATCGCAACCCGCAACGCCACGATGCCGGAGCAGGTTCGCTTCGAGTGGGGCGACGTTGCCTCCCACCGTACCGCGCTCGAGGGTGTGGACGCGATCTACTTGGTCGCTCCTACCGACCGAACGGACCACCTGACCGTCATGCGCCCGCTGCTGGAACAGGCCGTGGCACAAGGAGTGGCCCAGCTGGTGCTGCTGAGCGCATCGTCTATCGACGAGGGCGGGCCGATGATGGGTGAGGTTCATGGGTGGCTCAACGCCAACGCGCCTCGCTGGACGATACTGCGCCCGAGCTGGTTTATGCAGAACTTCGTTACGCAGCATCTCCCGTCGATCATCAACGAGGGTTGCATCTACTCGGCGACGAAGCATGGGCGTATCCCGTTCATCGACGCAGCCGACATAGCGGCGGTCGCAGTCGAAGCCTTGGTGGATCCAGTTTTCGGGTCAGGAGAAAGGATCCTGACCGGTCCTGAAGCTCTCTCATATGACGAGGTTGCGGACCGAATCACCGCCGTGGCCCAGCGCCCCGTCCACCACTGCCGGTTATCGGTGGAGCAGCTTGCACGCCGCTACGCCGGGTTCGGCATTCCTGAGGGATATGCGGACACGCTCGCGCGCATGGACGACGCGATCTCATATGGGTCGGAGGACAGGACCACAACAGAGGTCGAGCAAATAACGGGACGCATGCCAACCAAGCTGACCGCCTTCCTCGCCGCTCACAGAGAGGCATATCAGGGGCGCCAATCAGGCTGACGGTGACCCGTCCGCTAAGAATGAGACCACGGTACCGAGGTGGTGGCTGGCCGGCAGCCGGGCGCCGACACGATATTCGTTGGTCATTGTCACGGCCATCCCTATGGTGAGATCGATCTGGTGATTCCGGTCGATGATGCGGTGGAGCTCGCCGGGCCCGGCGATTGGCAGGGTTTGGGCTGGGTTTGCGCGGCGCGCGACACGCTGCATTTCCTCAAGGTGCGTAACGGCGCACTGATGACCCTAAATTATATGCCTGCGGGCCGTATCCTGTATCAGTTCGATCCCGCCGAGATCCGGGCGCGGAGGGGCGGCGCATAGGGCCCCGTCGCAGAGCAAGGCGGCGCAAGCTTTAGATCAATCTAGTTCTTCAGACGCCTCGAGGTGTCCGGACAGCTAAGAGCCAGCCTCGCGAATACACGTGAATATTGTCGCTGTCATATGCGTCGGACCGCCGTCTGGAGGCTTCGCCGTTGTGTTCCCAGACCTTTCGGCAGCCCGAGCGCACGGCCACGGCCACGGCTACGCATCGCATCGCGTATAAAATATATGCGCCGCGCATATAGACAAAGCTGCACACTATGATTATATGCGTCGCGCATACTTATTTCGCCTCTCCCAGGAACGCGGTCTTTCGGAAGAAGCATCAGTCAGGCGCATGGATCGACGGACTATGGAACTCAATCAGGTCAGCTATTTCATCAACTTGGCCAAGACGCTGAATTTTACAGCGGCCGCTCGCCTGAGCGGTGTGTCGCAGCCGAGCCTGACCCGCGCAATCCGCCGCTTGGAAGAGGAGCTCGGCGGGCCGCTGATTCACCGCGACGGGAAAAACAGTCGCCTGACCGGCCTTGGCCGGGACGTCGAGACAGAATTCCGGCGCATGCTGGTGGCGATGCGAAGCGTCCGCAATCATTCCGAGAACTGGGCGATGGGGATGCACCGTGTTCTGGATGTGGCGGTCGCGCCGACTGTCGGACCGCAGGAGTTTGCCGCGTTTTTCGAGAGCGCGTTGGCGGAGGTGCCATCCATTGAAATCAAGCTGCACTCGCTTCAGCCGAACGAGGACACCTCGGACATTCTGTCCGGAAAATATCATGCGTGCATCATGCCGCGCGAGACAAGGCCGGAGCCTAAGCTCGATGTGCATCCGCTATTCAGAGAGCGCTTCGTACTGGGCTGTTCTGCGAGCCATCCCTTGGCATCCCGCGAAATCGTGCGCGGAGAAGACCTGCTCGAGTTTCCTTTCGTCGATCGCCTCAAGTGCGAGTTTCGCGATCAGATCCTCGATCATTTCGCGCGGCACGACCTGCTCATGCAGCCCCGCTTTCGATCGGACCGCGAGGACTGGGTGCAACACTTCGTCGCCGATGGCACCGCCATATGCATTCTTCCGGAACGATCCGCCACGGCGCCCGGTCTTGTTACGCGGCCGATCGAGGGATTTGCCCTGGAGCGCGAAGTCGTGATCGCGACGGTATCTGGCTCCACCGCACCCGTCGAGATACGGAAGATCGCGCAACTGGCAGCCGGATATGCGTGGCACTAAACCCCGTCGCGAGAGCGTCGGTGCTATGGAAACTATAGGCACAGCCTATTGGATAAATCCTAGGCGCACTGCGATAGTCGGCGCAGTGACTGACACGATAAGCGGCGGCTTTTTCGCCCTCTCAGATCAATATCGGAGACTATCATGAAGTTCGAAAAGTCGCAGGAAGCTGTTGATCTCCTTACTGCCGAGCAGCGCTACGTCACCCAGGAGTCGGGCACCGAGCGGCCCTTCACGGGGGAGTATGATGACAACAAGGAACCAGGCATCTACGTCGATATCGTGTCGGGAGAGCCTTTGTTCGCCTCGACCGACAAATTCGACTCGGGTTCTGGCTGGCCCAGCTTCACCAAGCCGATCGTTGCAGCAAATGTGAACGAGTTGCGCGACAGCGCGCACGGTATGGTGCGGACGGAAGTCAGATCGGTGCACGCCGACAGTCATCTCGGTCATGTATTCCCGGACGGTCCCTCCGATCGCGGAGGTTTGCGCTACTGCATTAACTCCGCGTCGCTTCGCTTCATTCCGCGCGACGAGATGGAGAGCGAAGGATATGGCGAATATCTCGATCAGGTCGAGGAGGCCTGACATGCACCAGCGCGCTATTCTCGCCGGCGGATGTTTCTGGGGCATGCAGGATCTGATCCGCAAGCAGCCCGGCATCGTATCGACCCGTGTCGGCTACACCGGCGGCGATGTCCCGGACGCCACTTATCGCAATCACGGCACGCATGCCGAAGGGATCGAGATCATCTTCGACCCGGCAGTGACGACCTTCCGCAATATCCTGGAATATTTCTTCCAGATCCACGACCCGACGACCAAGAATCGCCAAGGCGGTGATATCGGGCTCTCCTACCGGTCGGGCATCTATTATGTCGACGAGGAGCAGAAGCGCGTCGCCGAGGACACGATCGCCGATGTGGATGCCTCCGGACTGTGGGATGGCAAGGTGGTGACAGAGGTCGTGCCGGTCGGAGATTTCTGGGAGGCCGAGCCGGACCATCAGGATTATCTCGAGAAACGCCCGGGCGGCTACACCTGCCATTTCGTCCGTCCCGGCTGGGTGCTTCCAAAGCGCCAGAAAGTTGATGATGATCAGTCCGCGGCGGGGACGGCAGCGGGATAGGCTTAACTGCTGTTGCCGCTCCGCCGATCCCGTTCGCAATCTTCATGACCGCGTCGTACAACGACGCGGTCATCCAACCCTGCTTCAGAGAGACGGGTCGGTCCATATAGTCGCCATCGCAGCACAGGATCGCAGATTTATGCCAGACCTCTCGACCTTTCCTATTACGCAGCGCTGGCCCGCATTGCATCCCGATCGCCTGCAACTCTACGCCGCTCCCACCCCCAATGGCGTCAAGGTCTCGATCATGCTCGAGGAGACCGGCCTGGCGTACGAGCCCCACCTGGTCGATATCTCGAACAACGAGTCGAAGGATCCAGCGTTCGTATCGTTGAACCCCAACGGCCGCATACCGGCGATCATCGATCCGGCTGGTCCTGACGGCAACCCTATCGCCATATGGGAATCGGGCGCGATCCTCCTCTACCTGGCCGACAAAACCGGCCAGCTCAATTCGAGTGCGCCCGCGCAGCGTTACGAGACGCTGGCTTGGGTATTCTTTCAAGTATCCGGCGTCGGGCCGACCTTCGGTCAGCTTGGTTTTTTCCTGAAATTTGCCGGCAAGGACTATGAGGACAAGCGCCCTCGGCAGCGCTTTATCGATGAATCCAAGCGTCTCTTGGGGGTGCTGGACCGCCAGCTCGAAGGCCGCGAATGGCTTGTCGATGATTATTCGATCGCGGACATTGCGACACTTGGGTGGGTCAACGCACTGGCCGAAGTCTACGCGGCCGGCGACATCCTCGGCCTCGGCGAATATTCGAACGTCCAGACATGGCTCCGCCGCGGGCTGGCGCGGCCCGCGGTGCAGCGCGGCCTGCGCATCCCTGCGAGACCGGCATGAGCGTCATCGCTGCTTATTATTACAACAAGGGCCTGCGGGTCCGCGAAATCGCGATCGACGAGCAGGTCCAGCTCGATAAGGATCGCTCCGGCTTTTGCTGGATCGCGCTTCGCGAGCCCACCGCCGACGAGCTTAAAGCGATCCAAACGACGTATAACCTCCATCCGTTGGCAATCGACAACGCGATGCACCCGCTCTGCCCGCCCAAGCTCGAAGCGTATAATGAAGAGCTCTATGTTGTCGCTCAGACCGCCGAGCTGGATGGAGACCAGATCCGCTACGGCAAGATGGCGATCTTCACCGGTCACAACCATCTCATCAGCGTACGGCACGGCAACGGCGGAGCGCTCGGCAATCTTCGCGAGCAACTCGAGGCTTCGCCGGCGCTTTTTGGCAAAGGTGTCGACTATGTGCTGCATGCGATCCTGCACCGGATCGTCGATCAATATCTTCCCATCTTCGAGATGATCGAGGATGACGTTCTGGCGATGGAGAGACGATCGCTCGACGACTTTCTCGGACGGGCAGAAATCGACCGCATCTTCGGGCTGAGAAGCGAACTCACGCGCTTCCAGCGCACGCTCGGCGCTATGGCTGAACTGGTCCGGAAACTCGTCCGAGGCCATTTCCCCTGCATCAGTTCAGAAGTCAGACCCTATTTCAGCGACGTCGCGGATCATGTCGCTCGCGTGCAGACCATGGTCGATGGCCTCCTGCAGGTTCTGTCCACCGTCTTCGAGTTCAGCAGCCTGTTGGAAGCGCAAAGAACGGGCGTGACCACGCGCCAGCTCGCGGCCTGGGCCGCCATATTGGCGGTCCCGACGGCCATCGCCGGGATATATGGCATGAACTTCAGGAACATGCCCGAGCTGGACACGGTCTATGGCTATTTTGTCGTGCTCGGGTTGATGACGATGTTCTGCCTGTACCTGTTCGTGCGGTTCAAGAAGGCCAAGTGGATATGAATAGCGCGCGTTTGCTTTTCATCTCCGTCAGCTGAGCCGCAACAGCCTCCCTGATATTAGAGCGTGTCCAATGCCATGCAAAGCCAAGGTGCAACAATGACATCCCAAGTGACCGACGTCCTAGCAGCAGTCCAGTCCTTCGTCGCGAAGGGCTACGACCGCGAGTACCGCGTCAAGGACGGCCATCTCATCGATCTCGAACTGGGATCAACGCTCGATCCATGCGCGATAACCGTCGATGCGGCGTTGCGCCTCGAAAGCGGGGATGATGGAGAAGACGCGTCCAACATATACGCGATTACCGATCCCGCGACCAACCATAAGGGTCTGCTGATCGACGCCTTCGATGTCTTCGACGAAATCTGTCACCGCGACCTTTCCGAGCGGCTTGTCGCGGATCGGCAAACGACGCCAGCGGGCGACGAGGATGTTCCGAGCAAGCACGGCCTGCGCAAAGTCTACAAGAATGAGTTTGAGCGCGATCCCGAGCGCTATGTGCTGCGCGAGGGCTTTCCAGACTTCCCGCTATGCCCTTTCGGCGGCGCCTTCAGCATTCTCGGCTTCGATACCGCCGAGCAATCCTATGTCTGGCTTGTAACCAGCATCATCCGGGATTCCCGGCTGATCAGAGCGCCCTACCAGGGAGATGACGCCCCAGGCGACGAGTAGCGGGCCGGCGAGCCCAATGGGGGCACTCCCGCGGCGGTGACGGACCGAAGCACGAACTTTCGAATGATCCAAACACAACGAGGTGATGATGAACTGGAATAAAAGCCACATCCGCGAAACCATGCTTTCGCTGGAGACTGCCGCCCTGCATAGCGCTCGCACCAATTATCTGGATTATGTCTCCATCGCTCAGCTGGATCGGAGCGAGCCGATCGAGAATGACGAGCAGGCGCAGGCCGAAGTCGCGAGCGACTTGGCTGAAGCGCTTGACGACACATTGCACGACTATGCCGATAAACTTGAAAAGCTCAGGACGATCGACTTCGGCCCCAAGTCGGCAGTGGAGGAGGGTGCTGTCATCAAACTGTCGGGGCGCCATTTCGTGATCGCAGTGTCAACGAGCAAGTTCACCTGTGATGGGCGTGAGTTCATGGGCATTTCAACGATGGCGCCGATCTTCGAGGCGATCGAAGGAGCACGAACAGGAGAGACCGTGCAGTTCAACGGCCGGGACCTCATCGTAGAAGATGTAGAATAGGACGCCCGTCGCAGTAGGCGCGCTAGTGCCGGGCGGCCTCCGTCTCTGACTCCATGCATATCATCACATCAAGAGATCCCGTGATCATCGGTGTGCTTGGAGAGCGGGCAGCCTTGGCGTGGATGCGGCGCCTTGGCTGGCTGCTCCCGATAGCCAACACCGCCAATATGGCAAGCAATGCGGCCGCATAAAGGAACAGCCCACCGGGGCCGGCGATAGTCATCGCAGCACCCCCGATAAGGGGTCCGGCGGCTGTCCCGATCCCGTTGAGCAGCAGAAGCCCGCGGGCGGTACCGAGCAGCCGGCCGGCCGGAAGGTCGTCGTTGGCAACCGCGAGACACAATGAATAGATCGGGATGCCAAAGCCGCCGAACAGCGCGCCCGCCGCGAGGAGCAGCGGCAGGGGCGCCCCTACCGCGAGGGCGACGCCGACGGCCGCCGCTGCGGACGCCAGGGCCGCAGCGGCGATGACAAGGTTCCGCGACACGCGATCCGAAAGCCAGCCGAGGGGCCACTGCAATAGGAGCGTCCCACCCAGCACCGCAGCCATGAAAGCGGAGATGCCGCCGACATCGAGTCCGATCCTCTGGGCGAAGTTCGGGCCCATGCCCCAAAAACCGCCGATAGCCAGGCCAGCGAGGAAAGCGCCAGCCGCAGCGAGCGGTGATGCGCGCACGAGGTCGCTGAACGCGACCCGTTCCTGTGTCACCTGCGCCGGCGGATGGCTGGGCAGCAAGGTGATCGGAACCACCGCCGCGGAAATTAACAGCGACACGATAAGGAACAAGGTCATGTCGGCGGGCGGGGCGACGTTGAGCAAGGCCTGGCCGATGGCCCATGAGCCCATCGAGACGACTCCGAAGATCGACAGGAGTTGGCCGCGCGTGGATGGCACTGCATGGGCGTTGAGCCAGCTCTCCGTTGCGAGGATCATGCCCGCGTAGGCGAAGCCCGTGATCAGGCGAAGCGGTATCCAGGCGATCGGTTCCACGAGCGCAACATGGAGAAGGGCAGTCATCGAGGCGATCGCCGCAAAGCCAGCAAAGGTTCTGACATGACCCACGGCGACGATGATCCGCGGCAACATGAGCGCGCCGATCGTGAAACCGGCGAAGTAGAACGACATCATCGCGCTGATCGCGCCGGACGAGAAGCCCTCCTGGCCGGCCCTGACGATCAGGAGCGTGCCCAGCAAACCATTACCCAGCAGCAGAGCCGCGACGCTCGCCAGCAACGCCGCCACCGGTGCGAGCTTGAGGCCACGTCGGCCCGCCGACCGCATGCTATCCATCGCCGGGCTCATTTTAGCGCCTGACGCGACGGTCGATACGCTGCCGCGCTGATGAACTGGTCGAACGCTTCGCACCAGATGACGACCGTGTTGTAGTCGCGAACATCGATCCCGACAGGCACGTCGACGATGGCCTGATAGGCTGCCGGCTTCGGCGGCCTGGCCGCGGTGAGGATTGGCAGCGTGTAAATGCCGGCCGCAAAACCAATGCCGAGCATTGCGAGGTGGCTGGCGGTCAGGAAGAGCCAAGGCCGCACGGATTACACCAGCTCCAGATCCTTTACGATCCTGTCCGCGTCGAGATGGAAGTCCGAGAAGACGATACGGCCGCCAGCGTCAATGATCGAGAACCAGGGCGTTCCTCGCGTGCGATAATCCTCCATGAAGGTAGGCAGCGTCGCGCCGACCAGTGGTTCATCATGGCCGAAGGCGACAGGAAGCGCATATTCGAGCTGGTTCACACGCAACTTCTCGAAGGTGTTTTCATCCGCACCTTCGAAGACGGTCTGGATCACCGCAAATCCCACGCCCCTGGGGCTCAATGCACTATGCAATCTTTGTAGCGTCGGGAAGCCATGCACATGGCAGCCGCGGCACCAGTGCTGGAAGGCGAACAGGATCTTTGGGCCGGAGCCGAGATCCGACAGCTTGAGCGGCCCGGTGCTTTCTCCGTCCGCGCCGATCCATTTCTGCACCCGAAGATCCGGCGCTTGGGGTTCGAGCATGCTCATCTGATCCTCCAGCGCGATGAAGAACCGCGGCGAATTGTGGTGCGCGCTATCATGATATGTCATTCCAAACGCATCGGACCCCGGTGTCGTGCTCCGCGACGCGATCAACAAGCGTGGCGACCGATTGCTTGGTTGCATCGAAACGTTCGCGATCTTTGCCCACGAGCCTCAAGGAGAGGCTGTCGCCGTCCGCAGTTAATATAAGCTCGCCGCCCGGAAGCTGGATTTCGGCTGTCAGCGCGTCATATCGAACCGGGTAAGTATGAACCCACGCCTCAGCGAGTCTCGTCAGATATCGACTCGATTCGATCGTAGCGATGCGTGCCTCGGCCTCGATCATTTAGAAACTCCCGGTGTTGGTGTTTGGGCGCACAGCTCTTGGTCAGTACCGCCATTATAATGCGGGGGAGTCAACGCAGCCCCTCGACGATAAACCCGCGGTAGCGGGCACCGGCGAAGCGATGCGCAGCAACAGCTTGGTAGGCGGGGCTATGATACCAGTCATGCGCGGCTTGCATCGTGGGGAACCGCAAGATGACGGCGCCTTCGATCGGCGACCCCTCCAAATTCTCCATCGCGCCATAAGCGGCGAGAAAAGTGACGTCATGCCCATCGAACGACGGGCCGACGCGGGCAGAATAAGCCGCGAGTTCATCCACATCCGTGGTGTCTTCCCGCGTGAATACGACAAACGCTTCCATCATAAGATCCTTCGCAAGGTGAGATCTGCCGGCCATCGCCACCGACGATGGCCTGACAGTCGTCAGGCTGGCAGTTCGAACCCGATTTTCTGGAGTGCCTCAACGCAGGCATCCTGGTCCTGCTGATAAGTGCCTCCGGAGATGCCGATTCCGCCGATCAGCTTTCCGTCCTCAAGGATCGGATAGCCGCCACCGACGGCGACCATCCGGGGGCGATAGGCCAGCGGCGCCACTTTGGGATCGTTGCTCACATAGTCGTTCCAGACATGGGTCGGATATCCAAAGGAGGCGGAACTCCACGCTTTGTCGATGGCAACATCGACGGTGAGAAACGGCGCGTCGTCGGTGCGCTCGAACGCCCGCAGATACCCGGTTGCGTCGACGACGGCGACGGCAGCCGGGATGCCGATTGCACGGGCGGCGGTTATCGCTGCGTCGATGAGGGCGACTGCGGTTTCACGGTTGATCGAGGCAGTGGCAATGGACTTGGTCATGGGATTTCCTTCGCCGCGGCGTTATCGTCCGGCGTTACTTGGACTGGAAAAGATCAGAATCCTTCGAGGACGGTCTTGCCTTTCGCCGCGCCACTTTCGATCAGTGCGTGCACTGTCTTCAGATTGGCAGCATTGATCGGCGACAGTCGCTCGGTCAGTGTCGTACGGATTTTGCCCTCATCGACCAGCACGGCCAGCGCGTCGAGGATCTTGCCCTGCTCATGCATATCGGGCGTGCCGTAGATCGACCGGGTGAACATCAGCTCATGGTGTATCGACACCGCCTTGCGCTTGAACAGCATGATGTCGAATGCCGTGGGATCGTCGATCAGCGCGAACCGCCCTTGCGGCGCGATCAGCTCGGCGATGTCGGCGGCATGCTGCTCTGTATGCGTGGTCGAAAAGACGAACGCGGGAGCGCCGATGCCAAGCTCGGCAATCTGTGCCGCGAGCGGGCGCCTATGGTCGATGACATGGTGCGCGCCAAGCTCCTTCACCCACTCCTGGGTTTCCGCTCGGGAGGCGGTGGTGATGACGGTGAGGTCTGTGCGCTGGCGCGCGATCTGGATCGCGATCGACCCGACCCCACCCGCGCCACCGATGATGAGGATCGCCGGCGCCGCACCGGGGACTGGCTTCGCCACGTCGAGGCGATCGAACATCGCCTCCCAGGCGGTCAACGTCGTTAGCGGCAGCGCTGCTGCTTCCGCCCAGTCGAGCGAGGCGGGTTTGCGACCGACGATCCGGGCGTCGACAAGATGGAACTCGACATTGGTGCCGGGCCGGGTAATCGATCCGGCATAATAGACCTCGTCGCCCGGCTGGAACTGCGTCACGTCGGGGCCGACCTCGCGCACGATCCCGGACGCATCCCACCCCAGCACCTTCCATTCACCATCGGCTGGCGGCGAGCTGCCGCGGACCTTATAGTCGACCGGGTTCACCGAGACGGCCTTCACCTCAACCAGGATATCATATCCTGCCGCGACAGGCTGGGGCAGCTCGATGTCGACCAGCGCAGCATCCTCGGCGATGGGTCCCGGGACCTTGTAACCAACGGCTTTCATCAATGTCTCCATCTTGCTGCGCCCCGAAGTCTCGATCGATCAGAGCGCCACTTCTTCGAAAATTCGCACGGGGTTCAAGGGTTTCGCACGCAGGACTATGAAGATGTGCACCGACTATTTCCAATAGCGGCGGAACATAGTTTCCATACCTTGTTGCCGTTCTATCCCTGAGAGGCGCTTACGAAGCTGTGAGGCGCGGCAGCCAACCTGGAAAGCAGGCGGACCGAGCCTCATGCCGTGCCTAAATCTGCAGCCGACGTGATGCGCGCGTAATTTATTCAAAGCTATAAAAACTATAGCGATAGGGTATTGGGAAATCGGCCCGGCGTCGCGTTATAGTCCATAAGCATCAAATCACCGATTCACGAAAATGCGATCATCGAAAATCCGATGAAGCATCGGGCGTTTCAGGCTTCAAGCCATCGGTTCGTACCGCGGCCACGCGTATCAGGTCTGAAGTGAAGCCGGTTATCGTCTGTCGCATCGAGCAAAAAGGGGGCACTATGGTCACCAGAGGTTTCACCGGTCGCGGTTCAAGTGGCGACCAGTCCGGCCGGATTCCGCCGGGTCAGCATCTCGTGGAGAATTTTCCGGTTCTCACGGCGGGGCCGACGCCGAACGTGGAGCTGGCTGATTGGAAATTCACCGTCAAAGTCGGCCCGAAGCCGGTCAAAGTGTGGAACTGGAGCGAGTTTAACGCCCTGCCAAAGACCAAGGTGACCAAGGATATTCACTGTGTGACCTCTTGGTCCAAGCTGGATACCATATGGGAGGGCGTCCTCATTGAAGACATCCTTGCGGATGCAGGGCTCGACCGGCCCACTGATTTCGTCCTGGCGCATTCCTACGACGATTATTCGACAAACGTCCCGCTGGCGGACCTGCTGTCCGGGAAAGCGATGGTCGCTCTCAAATTTGCCGGCCAGCCGATTACCCGCGATCATGGCGGGCCGGCGCGTCTGCTGGTTCCGCATCTGTACTTCTGGAAGTCCGCCAAATGGGTGAAGGCGCTGCAATTCACAACCCGTGACGAGGCCGGCTTCTGGGAGCTGCGCGGCTATCATATTTACGGCGATCCGTGGCGCGAGCAACGATACACCGATGACTGACAACGGCACGCAAACCGCGTCATGGCAATCATGCGTGATCGAGGAAATCGTCCAGCAGACGCCGAGCATCAAAAGCTTCTTCCTCCGATTGAGCAGGCCGTTCGCGCACATCGCAGGCCAACATGTCGATGTCCGGCTGACCGCGCCTGATGGCTATAGCGCGATGCGCAGTTACTCGATCGCGTCATCGGCAGCCTCGTCCCCGATCATCGAGCTCGCTGTCGAACGCCTGCCCGATGGCGAGGTGTCGGCCTATTTTCACGATATCGCGATAGTCGGCGATGAGATCGAGCTTCGCGGTCCGCTCGGCGGGCACTTCCTATGGCCTGAACCTGCCGTAGACGCGGTGCTGTTGATCGGAGCAGGCTCCGGGCTCGTGCCGTTGATGGCGATGATCCGGCATCGCCGCACACAAGACCCGGCCGTGCCAACCGCGTTGCTCCTGTCCGCGCGCACCGCTGAGGATGTTCTGTTTTCGGAAGAACTACATTCCGTCGAGATCAACGATGCCGCATTTGTCCTGGCGCTGGCGATCACGCGCGAAGATCCGATCCGCGCATCGGATTTCGGGCGGCGGATCGACAGCGCCATGGTCGAAGAGGTTCTCGCCCGGCTTCACCGAAAGCCCACACAGATATTCGTTTGCGGATCCAACGATTTCGTCAACATTGCGACCGAGGGCGCGCTGCTGGCCGGGGTCGACCCCTCGATAATCAAGACCGAGCGCTATGGTGGTTAGCGGCGCATACTCCGTCGCGCCCCACCTTTCACCCTGCGGATAATATTTGGAGATCGTCATGAGCCGCTTTGCTGAACCCGTCTTTGTTGCCGCCGGCCTTCGCACTCCCTTCGGCCGCGGCGGAGGGGCTTTGGCTGCTTATGATGCCGTCTCTTTGTCCGTCCCTCTTGTGCAGGCGATGGCGGCGCAAGCAGAGCCGGATCTTCTCATCTGGGGTACCGTGATCCCGAATTTGGGTTGGAGCAACATTGCTCGCGAGACCTGGCTTGACGCCAAGCTCAATCCGAATGTCCCCGCATTTTCGGTCGTTTTGGCATGCTCTACCAGCATGACGGCGACTTTCGCTGCGGCAGGGATGCTGGGCGGAGGAACCGATCTCACGATGGTGGGCGGTGCCGAAGTCATGAGCCGACCTCCCATCGCTTTGACGGCCGATGCATCGAAGCGGCTCACCGACCTCTTTGCGCAAGATCCAGCGGCGGCGCTTGCGGCCCTCCAGTCTCTTGCCCTCCACGACTATGTGCTCCCGACCAAGGGATGGGCCAACCGGATCACCGGCAGGACAATGGGCGATCATATGGAGGACACCGCCAAGGCCTGGCGGATCTCGCGCGAGGCGCAGGACGATTGGGCGCTAAAGAGCCACCAGCGGTCGGTCGCTGGTTGGGAGCGAGGTTTCTTCGACGATCTCGCGATTTCCCTTCCTGAACTGGCGCGCGATGCGAACCCCCGCGCCGATACGTCGCCCGAACGGCTTGCCGCACTCAAGCCCGTCTTCGATCGCGACAGTGGCAGGGGAACGCTGACTGCCGGCAACAGCTCGCCGATAACGGATGGCGCCGCCGGTTGCTGGGTGGCAAACGAAGCCGGCGTGGCACGACTGCCGGCGGGCACCCCCTACGCGCGGCTCATCGATTACGAGGTGTCGGCCGTCGATTTCCACACCGAGGGTCTGTTGATGGCACCCTCCTATGGCATTCCACGTCTGCTCGCGCGGCATCAACTAAGCTTCTCCGATATCGCTCTTTGGGAAATCCACGAAGCCTTCGCCGCCCAGGTCCTGGCGAATGTCGCGGCCATCACCGACCGGGAGTGGGTGCGCGAAACCGCCGGTGTCCAGTCGGATTTGGGCGACTTCGACTGGGACCGCGTCAATCCCAACGGGGGCTCGGTAGCAATCGGTCATCCCTTCGGCGCGACAGGCGCGCGCGACCTCAGCCAGGCAGTGAAGGAGCTCTGGGACATGCCGAGCGGATCACGGGCAATCGTCAGCATCTGCGCCGACGGCGGCCAAGGCACCGTCGCACTCCTCGAACGCCCCTGATTCACGGGCCGCTGCGAACGCCGTGCCATTGACAATATGAGAGGATATTCCGTTGGTCTCAGCAGTTTGGAACGACACCACCATCGCCGCAAGCGACGAGACAATCGTCGTCGAGGGAAACCACTATTTCCCACCTTCCGCGGTCAATCAGGAGCTCCTTGAAGCGAGCGCACACACTTCTGTCTGCCCGATCAAGGGCACCGCGAGATACTTCCATATCCGCGTAGGCAGCGCGCTCAACGCGGACGCGGCTTGGTCATATCCCGATCCGAATCCGGTTGCGGAAGCCATCCGGGATCACATCGCTTTCTGGAAAGGCGTAGAGGTTGGATAGCAGCCAAGGCGCAGCGGGCCTTCGCTGATGGCTGTGTCGCTTCATGCGCGCATCCTTGATCATCTCGCGCGGGTAATTGGCGATCTGCAGGTGGCGGGGGACGTTCCTGCGGGCCTCGACCGGGCGGGGCTGACCGTGGAGCGTCCGCACGACCCGGCGCATGGCGATCTGTCGACCAACGCGGCGATGGTCCTGGCAAAACTTACCGGCACGCATCCGCGCCAACTCGCTGAGAAGTTGGCGGGCCGGTTGGCCATGTTGGAGGATGTTGCAGACGTGGCCGTCGCTGGCCCGGGCTTTGTAAATATCCGGCTGACCGACCAGGCCTGGCAAAACGAGCTGGCGGTGATTGCGGACCAGAAGGACCGCTACGGCATGTCGCCCGTCGGCGCGGGTAAGACGGTGAATATAGAGTTTGTCTCGGCCAACCCGACCGGTCCGATGCATATGGGGCACTGCCGAGGGGCAGTGGTCGGAGATGCGCTCGCCAACCTGCTCGCTTTCACCGGCCATCGCGTCATCCGCGAATATTATATCAATGATGCCGGCGGGCAGGTCGATATTCTCGCTCGCTCGGCACACCAGAGATATCGCGAGGCGTTGGGCGAGAGCCTCGGCGAGATAGCGGAAGGTCTATACCCGGGCGATTATCTGAAGCCGGTCGGGGAGGCGCTGGCCGCCGATTTTGGGGGCCGCTATGCCGACGCCCCGGAGACGGACTGGCTCGCAATCTTTCGTGCGCGGACCGTTGCCGCGATGATGGAGACGATCCGCGAAGATCTGGCGCTGCTCGGCATAAGTCACGACCGCTTCGCGTCGGAGGCGGACCTCGTCGCTGCCGGAAAGCCGGATGATGCCGAGGCCTGGCTGCGCGAGCGCGATCTTGTCTATGACGGCGTTCTCGAACCTCCGAAGGGTGAAGTCTCCAAGGACTGGGAGCCGATCGCGCTGCCGCTGTTCCGGTCGACGAAATTTGGCGATGACCAGGACCGTCCTATCCGTAAACCGGATGGGAGCTGGACCTATTTCGGCGTGGATCTGGCCTATCATTTCGAGAAGGCGCGCGATGCCGACGAACTGATCGACATCTGGGGCGCCGATCATGCCGGGACCGTGATGCGCATCGTTGCCGCCGCCGAAGCTCTAACCGAAGGCAGGAAGCGGTTCGACGTCAAGCTGGTGCAGATCGTGCGGCTGCTGCGCGCGGGTGAGCCGGTCAAGATGTCCAAGCGCGCAGGCAATTTCGTCACGCTGGCCGATGTCATTCGAGAAGTCGGAAAGGACGTCGTTCGCTTCATGATGCTGACCCGCAAAGCGGAAGCGTCCATGGACTTCGACTTTGCGACCGTCGTCGAGGCATCGAAGGATAATCCGGTCTTCTATGTGCAATATGCCCATGCGCGGATTTGCTCGCTAGCAAGCCGCGCGGCCGAAGCGGGTATCGAGTTGGGCGACCCGCCCGATCTCGCTCTTCTGGACGGTCCGAGCCTTACGCTTGTGAAGCGTGCGGCAGAATTCCCCCGCATCGTCGAGGCGGCTGCGGCAGCGCGCGAGCCGCACCGGATCGCCTTCTTCCTTGAGGGGCTGGCCGCGGAATTCCATGCGCTGTGGAACACAGGAAATGCCGACCCGACGCGCCGCTTCGCCTACCCGGAAAACCTGCCGGTTAGCCGCGCGCGGTTGTTCCTGGCCGCCGCGATCGGGCAGGTCATCCGCAACGGCCTGGCGCTGATGGGGGTTGAACCGACACATGAGATGGAGAGGGCCTAGTCGAATGCGCGCTTGTTCCTGGGGCTCGTTGCGCGCGCCAGAGTTGGCGGGCCCGAACATGCTGTGCGTCTTCTGATACTGGTGGAACGAGATGGAGCTTACCGATTTCGACGCTGCCTTCAAAAGGCTTCCCGAGGGTCATAGCGAAGGCATTCACGAAGGCCGGCGTTTCGGCTTGATCGTCCGGCGGTCCGACGACGGGCGCCGCAACAGCCTGTTTGCCAGGGAGTTGGCTGGGACCGACATCGTCAGCTTCAACCTGTATCGGTTCACATCAGGCAAAACATCGCTCAAGCCGTGCGAGATGTCTGCGAAAAAGGTCGTGGATTTCGTGCTTGGCTTCCAACCGGACTGAGGGTGTCGCAGTCGCTGCTCTGTTCGCAATGTCCGCCCCGGCACTGCGCATGTCGCTAAATGGGTATCGAAACTATAGCGCCTGGTTATTGGACTTCGTCTGGCGATGAACTCATCCTCCATTCAGTGCCAAGGCGCGGCGAAATTTGCATACTCATGGTAACCTGCCAGCGAGCGGTGCGGTCTCGTTGGATCGTGACGGCGGGGCGTTGGTCGGAACTGTCCGCGCCGGGTGAACTTCTGACAGAAGGATTTGAACAATGCGTCTTGCAATGATCGGCCTCGGCCGCATGGGTGCCAATATCGCGCGTCGGCTGATGCGCGGCGGCCACGAGGTCGTCGCCTTCAATCGCGATCCGGCCGCGGTTACTCAGCTCGCCGGTGAAGGTGCCATCGGAGCGAATTCGCTTGAAGATGTCGTCGCCAAACTCACTGCGCCGCGGATCTTCTGGGTAATGCTCCCGGCGGGCGCTCCCACCCAAGACACGGTCGACAAGCTGATGGAATTGTCGGAGCCCGGCGACATCATCATCGATGGCGGCAACAGCTTCTACAAAGACGACATCAAATGTGGTGCTGCGGCAAGGGACAAGGGGCTCCATTATATCGATGTTGGCACATCAGGCGGGATATGGGGGCTCGAACGCGGTTATTGCATGATGATCGGCGGCGACAAGGAGATCGTCGATCTGCTGGATCCCATCTTCGATACGCTCGCGCCGGGCTATGGTTCGATCGTCCGCACCATTGGACGCGACGCGCCCGACAGTCGCGCCGAGCGCGGCTATATCCACGCCGGCCCAACCGGCGCCGGGCATTTCGTCAAGATGGTCCACAACGGAATCGAATATGGCCTGATGCAGGCCTATGCCGAGGGCTTCGACATTCTCAAGGGCAAGTCCTCCGAACGGCTCGAGCCTGATGAACGCTTCGACATCAACCTGACCGACGTGGCCGAAGTCTGGCGTCGCGGCAGTGTCATCTCGTCCTGGCTGCTCGACCTTTGCGCGATCGGCCTGGCCAGGGATCCGATGCTCGAGCAATTCACCGGCCAGGTCTCGGACTCTGGCGAGGGCCGGTGGACGATCGATGCGGCAATGGAAGAAGCCGTCCCGGCCTATGTCCTTTCGGCCGCCTTGTTTGCGCGCTACCGCAGCCGCGTCGACCACACTTTTGGCGACAAGCTTCTCTCGGCGATGCGCTTTGGCTTCGGTGGGCATGTCGAGATGCCGCAATAAGTGACGCGTCACGCTATCCGGCGCTATGAAAACTATAGGCACAGCCTATTGGAAAAACGTCTGGCTCACTGCGATAGTCGGCGCAACGGCTGACACAGAAGCGACGGCGTGCCTGACGCTGCGCCCCAGGATGAATGAGAGCGTCTTAGCCGAACGGACAATCTTCAACGGCGCCGCGGTTCGTTAAAATAGGTACGGCCGCGAAGACGATGAAGAGAACAAGGGAGCTCGCGCCACAGTGCTGCACCTCATCGAGCCAGAGATACTTCCATCCGGCGCCTTCATCTTCACGCCGATGGAACTGACGGTAATCGCACTGGCGCGGAGCGAGAAAGGCCAAAGGTTCGGATCGCGAGCCGGTCTCGCGCAGGCCCTCTTCAAGAAACATCAACTTCTCCCGGGACGGCGTGCAAATGGGACACTCGCTGATCCCCGGCTCGAAATACTCCGCGCGTTCGTTAACCTCCTGCATCGGCGGGGCCAGCGGTTGGCTGCGGCGACCCAGACATTACGCGAGGCCGGCTTCAGCAGCGTGCAGGAAACCTGGCTTCGTTCGGAATGTGCACGGCCGCTCTGACTTACTGCGTACCTTGAACCTTGCTGCCGGAAGGCAACCATTTATGATCAATATCTTCGGAACTTCCCTTTGGTTCAAAGACAACAAACCCCGTGCTTGGCGCGCATTGCGACTTGCATCGGTCGCTTTCGTGATCCTCGGGTTAGTCGGCCTGTATTTGCGCCCAGCGATGATGCATGTCCACAGTCCACTGCTACTGGGCGTTCTTATCGGCGCGCTGATGCTTACATTGATTGCGTCCGCAGCCAGAAGGCTCAGGCGCGCGAGACGGCGCTGATCCGCGGAAAGAAATACGTCTAGGCGCGAGAGGTGAAGATGGCGAAGATCGGCTTTGGAGGGGGGTGCCATTGGTGCACCGAAGGGGTGTTCCAGGCGCTGCGCGGCGTTGCGCAGGTCGACCAGGGCTTTGTCCAATCGGACGCTCCGGCAGATAGCTGGTCAGAAGGGGTGATCGTCACCTTCGATCCTTCAATCATTCCGTTGGCAACGCTGTGCGAGGTGCATCTGAGAACGCATTCAGCCACCCGGGCCCGCTCTCCTAGCGACAAGTACCGCAGCGCGATCTATATTTTCGATGACAACCAGCGGCATGAGGCCGAATTGGCGATCGTCCGATTTGCCGAGGAATTCGGCAATACGGCGCATACCCTGGTTCTGCCGTTCAGAAGCTTCAAGGCTTCGGACGAGCGTTACCAGAACTATTATCGAACCGATCCGAGCCGACCCTTCTGCCGCCGCTTCATCGATCCCAAGCTGGACTATATTCGGCAGCATTTTTCGGAAGTGGCCCTGCCTGAACCGAACTCTGTCGCCGAGCACGCTGTCGATCGCGACAATGTCTCGCAAGACCCCGCCAGCGCTGGGATAATGACTGACAGTTCTTCATCCATCGCAACTCAATCAAGGACGTCGCCATGATGATCAAAAAGCCATTCACTATTCTCCCTCTCGCCCTGGCGCTGCTTGGCCCGATATCCTCTTCTCCCGGTTTAGCGGCTCCGACGCCCGCCGCGGTGCCCGACACCATAGCCGGGACCGTCCGCCAGACCGCTCCCGCAATTTATCGATTTACGATTGGCGATGCCCAGATAACGGCATTGTCGGATGGGTCGGTCCCGCTGGACCTGCACCAGTTGCTGCGCGGCGTCTCGGCGCAAACGATCGACGAAATTCTTGCCCGCAGTTTCCTAGGCGTCGTGGACAAAGGGTATCCAGAGTTTGATTGAAGCGATGGCGACGAAGCCGAGGTAGGATTCCTTGGTCTTGTCGTATCGGGTGGCGACACGCCGCCAGTTCTTAAGCTTGCTGAACAAGCGCTCGACGAGATT